>NZ_JBWKNE010000028.1:0-659 GCF_059415405.1 Variovorax sp. GW821-FHT10C12 | reverse complement strand
ATCTCGACCAGCAGCACGATGAAGATGCCGAACCAGACCAGGTCGAAGCCCGCCTTCTGGATCATCGGCAGCACCACGGCGCTGGTCAGCACGATCATCGAGATGCCGTCCAGCGCCGTGCCCAGCACCAGGTACACCACCACCAGCGCGCCGATCAGCGCATAGGGCGACAGCTGCATGCTGTCGACCCACTCGGCCAGCTCGCGCGGGATGCCGGTGAAGGCCATGGTCTTGGTGAGGAACGCGGCCCCGGCCAGGATGAACATGATCATGCAGCTGGTGCGCGTGGCACCCATGATGCCGTCCTTGAAGTTCTTCCACGTGAGGCTGCGTCCGTAGGCCGCGATGGCCAACGAGCCGAGCACCCCGAAGGCTGCGCACTCGGTGGCCGTGGCCCAGCCGGCGACCAGCACCCAGACGATGAACACGATCAGCAGCGCGCAGGGAATGAGGTTGCCCGACAGCCGGATCTTCTGCATGAAGGTGGTGGGCGGGTCGGCCGGCGGCACCTTGTCCGGATGGCGCAGGCTCCACCATGCGATGTAGCCCGAGAACAGCAGCATCAGCAAGAAGCCCGGCAGGAAGCCGGCCAGGAAGATGCGGATGATCGAGGCGTCGGCCGCCACGGCGTACACCACCATGGTGATCGACGGCGGGAT
>NZ_JBWKNE010000027.1:0-755 GCF_059415405.1 Variovorax sp. GW821-FHT10C12 | reverse complement strand
GTGATCTTCCCCGGGCACTCGAACGTGATGTCCCCATCCTGCAGCGTGATCGACGCGCCCTGCGCCGTCGCGATGCGGATCTTCTTCTTGGCCGCGAACTCCACCGTCTGATCGGTGCTCGCGATCTTCAGCGCGTCCTTGGCCTGCACGCGCAATTCGTCGTGCTGCGCCTGGAAGTCCAGGTCGTCGTTGCCTGCGATGACCGACAGGCCCGTGTCGGCATCGGCCTTCTGCGCCCCGGCCAGCACGCCGATGGCCTGGCCGCTGTGCACGCGCAGCACGTCGGCCAGTGCCAGGTTGATGTCCCCGCCGCTGGCCAGCGTGGCGGTCTCGCCGCTGACGACCTGCAGCTGCTGACCCGCCACCATCGCCAGCCCTCCGCGTGCGGCCAGTGCGATCACGGCGTCGCTCGTGTGCGGCACCTTGCCTTCACCCGTGGCGATGGCCTTGTCTGCTGCATCGGCGTAGGCCGTGTCGAGCGCATCGGCCGTCACCATGCCGCTGGCGGTGCGCTCCATCGCGGCGTAGGGCGCGCGTTCCTTGTCCAGCTGAGATTCGTTGGCCTTGCCGGCCCCGATGTGCCCGGCCATCTGCACGGTCTCGTGGGTCTTGGCCGCATCGCTCAGGGCCTGGCCCAGTTGCTGTACCTGCTTGAGCAGCGCCATGCCGGCGGCGAAGTCGCCCACGGGCTCCAGCTTCTGGCCGCCTGCGCCGTGGTACGTGCTCAGCAGCACGCCCTTGCCGCCGCGCAGGGC
>NZ_JBWKNE010000026.1:0-908 GCF_059415405.1 Variovorax sp. GW821-FHT10C12 | reverse complement strand
CGCAGCTGCTGGTTCGAATCGTCGAACACCAGCTGGCTGAAGCCCTCGCCGCCGAACTCCTTGGTCTTGAAGCCGCTCAGGGCCGCTGCATTGCGGTGGCCCTTGTCGTCGGCGCTGGCGCCGTGCCAGGGCGGGGCATGGCCCGCTGCCAAGTTGGCCTGGGCGCTGGACGAGGCGTTGCCGGCCTGGGCGAAAACGTCGTTGCTGTCGGTGCTGCCCTGTTCGCTGTCGCGTGACGCGCCGCCGGGCGTGGGGGCGATGCCGCCGTCGCCGCGCCCGTTGTACAGCGCGCCGACGACGACGGGCTGGTCCACATCGAGGTCGACGAACTTGACCAGCACTTCCTGCCCGATGCGCGGCAGCCACTGCCAGCCCATGCCGGGGCCCGCCTGGCGCTGGGCCACGCGGATCCAGCGGGTGCTGCGGTTGTCCTGGGCGCTGTCGCCGTTGTTGTCGTTCGATCCGCTTTGCCAGTGGAAGCGCACGCGCACGTCGCCGCGGTCGTTGCAATACAGCTCGTCGGCGCCGTTGGGCGAGGTCTCGCCCGAAGGCCCGACCACGATCGCGCTGTGCACGCCGCTGGCCGTGGGCTTGGCATGCAGGCGTGCGCCATCGGCCGCGGCCAGTGCGGGGCGCCAGGGGCGCGGCGTGTGCACGCCCGAGAAGCTGTTGGCGTAGCCCTGGGCTTGCGCGGTGGCCAGGCTCTGGGGCTGCGGGTAGAGGCTGTTGTCGTTGTTCGTGCCCGTTGCTGCAGACACCAGCCCGAACACGTCGGCCTCGGCCGTCACGGGGGCGCAGGGTTGGTCGAACACGAGGTGTTCCGTCAGCGCGCCCAGCTGCGCCGCAATCGATGCGGCCGTGTCCTTGGGCAGGTTGTTGATGCCCACGTGTTCGACGGTGTCCAGCAG
>NZ_JBWKNE010000025.1:0-944 GCF_059415405.1 Variovorax sp. GW821-FHT10C12 | reverse complement strand
ATCGGCCGCGAGATCAGCTGCGAGATCGAACTCGATGGTTCTGCCCCTCGCCAGATCAACGCCCTGATCACCGACGCGGCCCTGTGGGGCGAAGAAGGCCGCCACGTCCAGTACAAGCTCACCCTGCGCCCCTGGCTGCACCTGGCCACCCTGCGCACCGACTGCAGGATCTTCCAGAACCTCAGCGTTGTCCAGATCCTGGACGCCCTGCTCTCAGGCTACGCCTTCCCCGTGGACAAGCGCCTGATCGAGCACTACCCGGTGCGCGACTACCAGACCCAGTTCAACGAGAGCGACTTCGCTTTCTTCTGTCGCCTGTGCCAGGAATGGGGCATCAGCTACCACTTCGAGCATTCGGACGGCAAACACCGCCTGGTGCTATCGGACGCCATGGGCGCCTATGCGGCTGGCGATCCGCTGTACGAGCAGGTGGAATACCACGCCCCGGGCTGGAAGATCGATGCCGAGTACATCCACAGCTTCGTTCCCCAGCACCAGCTCACCAGTGGGAAGTACGCCACCCGGGACTACGACTACACCCGGCCCAGGGCTGATCTGAGTGTTTCTCGAACTGATCCGCGCCCCACAGGGCAGGCCGATGGCGAGGTCTATCAATGGCATGCATCCGAAGCAGGAGGTAGCCACTACGCCCAGCCCAATGCGGGGGCGGACACAAACACCGATCCCCACGGCGAAGGCCACTTGCTCTCCCTGCTGCGCATGCAGGCACTGCGCACCCATGGCGCCCGGGCCCAAGCCAGCGGCAACCTGCGGGGCATGGTGCCCGGATGCACCTTCCAGCTGAAGAAGCACCCCAGGGAATCGGCCAACGCCGAGTACCTGATCCTGGACACCCGCTTCCTCATTGAGGACGTGGCCGAAGACAGCCAGAACCGCGAAGCCAGTCCTGACCGCAAGCAGCAATGGCGCGTGCAGGTGGACTT
>NZ_JBWKNE010000024.1:0-1280 GCF_059415405.1 Variovorax sp. GW821-FHT10C12 | reverse complement strand
TGGGACACCAACCGCACCGTCGAGCGCTACGCCGCCTTGATGATGGAAGCGGCCGAATGCCGCGCCGACCTGATGCTGGGCCACAGCACCGTGCGCACCTTGCGCGCGGGCACGCGCATCGAGATCGACGACGCGCCCGCGCTGGGCTTGCAGGCCAGGCCGGCACTGCTGCTGGACACCGTCGAACACGTGGGCATCAACAACCTGCCCAAGGACACGGCCGCATCGATTGCGGCGCAGCTGGGTGAGCTGACGGAACACCTCGTGTTCGACCAGCCCTGCGCCCCCGTGACGGCCGAGGCCGACGTGTTCGGGCTGGTGTCTGCAGCAGTGGCAACGAACCACGACAACAGCCTCTACCCGCAGCCCCAGAGCCTGGCCACCGCCCAGGCCCAGGGCTACGCCAACAGCTTCTCGGGCGTGCACGCCCCGCGCCCCTGGCGCCCGGCCCTGGCTGCGGCCGACGGTGCCCGCCTGCACGCCAGGCCCACGGCCAGCGGCGTGCACAGCGCCATCGTGGTCGGGCCTTCGGGCGAGACCTCGCCCAATGGCGCCGACGAGCTGTACTGCAACGACCGCGGCGACGTGCGCGTGCGCTTCCACTGGCAGAACGGATCGAGCGAGAACGGCAACAGCAACAACAACGGTGACAGCGCCCAGGACAACCGCAGCACCCGCTGGATCCGCGTGGCCCAACGCCAGGCCGGCCCCGGCATGGGCTGGCAGTGGCTGCCGCGCATCGGGCAGGAAGTGCTGGTCAAGTTCGTCGACCTCGATGTGGACCAGCCCGTCATCGTCGGTGCGCTGTACAACGGCCGCGGCGACGGCGGCATCGCCCCCACGCCCGGCGGCGCGTCGCGAGCCGGTGAAACCAATGAAGATGTCTTCGCCCAAGCGGGTAACGCCTCGCCCAGCGCCCAGGCCAACCTCGCTGCCGGCCATGCCCCGCCCTGGCACGGCGCCAGCGCCGACGACAAGGGCCACCGCAATGCTGCGGCCCTCAGCGGCTTCAAGACCAAGGAGTTCGGCGGCGAGGGCTTCAGCCAGCTGGTGTTCGACGATTCGAACCAGCAGCTGCGCGTGCAGCTGCATGCGAGCACCGCCCACAGCCAGTTGAACCTGGGCCACCTCATCCACCAAGCCGACAACTTCCGCGGCAGCTTCCGAGGCCAGGGCCTGGAGCTGCGCACCGACGGCTATGCCGCCCTGCGCGGCGGCAAGGGCGTGCTGCTGAGCACGTACCACGGCGCAGGCGGCCAGAAGCTGGAGCCCGTGGGCGA
>NZ_JBWKNE010000023.1:0-1520 GCF_059415405.1 Variovorax sp. GW821-FHT10C12 | reverse complement strand
ATGCTGCTCGTGGCCGTGCTCAGACCCGACGACGTCGAGGTCGACAGACTGCTCACGTTGCTGTTCGTGGTGCTCAGTCCGGTGGACAAGCTGGAGATGCCACTGGTCGCCGTGCTCAGACCGCTCGAAGTAGAAGTCGACAGACTGTCGATGCTGCTCGTAGCTGTGCTCAGGCCGCTCGACGTGGACGTCGACAAACTGCTGACGTTGCTATTGGTGGTGCTCAGGCCCGTGGACAGGCTGGAGATGCCGCTGGTCGCCGTGCTCAGGCCGCTCGAAGTAGACGTCGACAGGCTGTCGATGCTGCTCGTGGCTGTGCTCAGACCACTCGAAGTGGACGTCGACAAGCTGCTGACGTTGCTGTTGGTCGTGCTCAGTCCGGTAGACAGGCTGGAGATCCCACTGGTCGCCGTGCTCAAGCCCGACGATGTCGAGGTCGACAAGCTGCTCACGTTGCTGTTCGTCGTGCTCAGGCCACTCGAAGTAGAAGTCGACAGGCTGTCGATGCTGCTTGTTGCCGTGCTCAAGCCGGACGACGTAGACGTCGACAGGCTACTGACGTTGCTGTTCGCGGTGCTCAGACCGGACGACGTCGAGGTCGACAAGCTGCTGACGCTGCTGTTAGTCGTGCTCAGGCCACTCGAAGTAGACGTCGACAGACTGTCGATGCTGCTCGTGGCCGTGCTCAGACCAGAGGACGTCGAGGTCGAGAGACTGCTGACGTTGCTGTTCGTGGTGCTCAGGCCCGTGGACAGGCTGGAGATACCGCTGGTCGCTGTGCTCAGACCGCTCGAGGTAGACGTCGACAAGCTGCTGACGTTGCTGTTGGTCGTGCTCAGGCCACTCGAAGTAGAAGTCGACAGGCTGTCGATGCTGCTCGTTGCCGTGCTCAAGCCGGACGACGTCGAAGTCGAGAGGCTGCTCACGTTGCTGTTCGTCGTGCTCAGACCCGTCGACAGGCTGGAGATACCGCTGGTCGCGGTGCTCAGACCGCTCGAAGTGGACGTCGACAGACTACTGACATTGCTATTCGCTGTGCTCAGGCCAGACGACGTCGAGGTCGACAAGCTGCTGACGTTGCTGTTCGTGGTGCTCAGACCAGACGACGTGGAGGTCGACAGGCTGCTCACGTTGCTGTTGGTCGTGCTCAAACCCGTCGACAGGCTGGAGATACCGCTGGTCGCCGTGCTCAAGCCCGACGATGTCGAGGTCGACAAGCTGCTCACGTTGCTGTTCGTCGTGCTCAGGCCACTCGAAGTAGAAGTCGACAGGCTGTCGATGCTGCTTGTTGCCGTGCTCAAACCGGACGACGTAGACGTCGACAGGCTGCTGACGTTGCTATTCGCTGTGCTCAGGCCAGACGACGTGGAGGTCGACAAGCTGCTGACGTTGCTGTTCGTGGTGCTCAGGCCCGTGGACAGGCTGGAGATCCCACTGGTCGCAGTGCTCAGACCGCTCGACGTCGAAGTCGACAGGCTGCTCACATTGCTGTTCGTCGTGCTCAGACCAGTAGACAGACT
>NZ_JBWKNE010000022.1:0-4202 GCF_059415405.1 Variovorax sp. GW821-FHT10C12 | reverse complement strand
ATGCCTGCGAGGTCTTCGTCGCTCACGACCTGGTTGGCGATCAGCGTGCGGCGCGCGCCTGCCGCCACGCCCACGGCCAGCTGCGTGACG
Organism: Variovorax sp. GW821-FHT10C12; assembly: GCF_059415405.1. Lineage (NCBI taxonomy): Bacteria > Pseudomonadati > Pseudomonadota > Betaproteobacteria > Burkholderiales > Comamonadaceae > Variovorax > Variovorax sp. GW821-FHT10C12. Next base: position 4,112 of record NZ_JBWKNE010000022.1, on the reverse strand, counting down.
GTGGCAAAGGTCAGGCCCCAGGCGCCGGCGTCGAGCTGGCGCTGGAACAGCTGCGGCGACATGGTGGTCTTGCCGTGCGGTGCGAGGTCGATGCCCCACTCACGCACGCGCGCCTGCATCCATTGGAGGTTGTGTTCGAGCGCCTCGCGCTTGAGCACGGCCAGCGGCAGCGGCAGGTCGCCGGCCAGCACGTTCCAGCCGGCGGCGCCGACTTCACTGCGCAGGCGCGGCGGCTGCGTGCGCGGATAGCCCTTGAAGCGGTCGCTCAGCAGCGGGTCGATGAAGTCTTGGGTGGAAGAAACGGTGTCGGTCATGGTCGTGCAACGGCGAGGTTGGAGAGCAGTTCTTTGCGGATGCAGGCGCTGTAGTGTCCTGCGGAAATCTCATCCAGGCTGGGCACCGTCTGCGCACAGGCCTCGATGGCATGCGGGCAGCGCGTGCGGAACACACAGCCCGAGGGCGGCGAGATCGGGCTGGGAATGTCACCCTTGAGCGCAATGCGCTCGGTGGCCAGCTCGGGATCGGGCTTCGGGCTCGCGGCCAGCAATGCCTGGGTGTAGGGGTGCGAGGGGTTCGCGAACAGCTCCTCGGTGGTGGCCACTTCCATCACCTTGCCCAGGTACAGCACCACCACGCGGTCGCACAGGTACTCGACCACATCGAGGTCGTGCGAGATGAAGAGCATCGTCAGCCCGAGCCGCTCGCGCAGGTCGGCCAGCAGGTTGATCACCTGCGACTGGATCGACACGTCCAGTGCCGACAGCGGCTCATCGGCCACGATGAACTCGGGCTCCACGGCCAGCGCGCGCGCCACGCCGATGCGCTGGCGCTGGCCGCCCGAGAACTCGTGCGGGAAGCGGCTGGCGTGCTCGGGGCGCAGGCCCACGGTCTCCAGCAGCTCGGCAATGCGCTTGTCGCGCGCCGCCGCGCCCTTGTGCAGGCCGTGCGTGGACAGCGCCTCGCCCAGGATGGCGCTGATGCGCATCTTCGGGTTCAGGCTGGCGTACGGGTCCTGGAAGATGATCTGCAGCTTGCTGCGCAGCTTGCGCATGCGCTCGCCGGAGAGGTCGCCGATGTCGTCGCCGCGGTAGAGCACCTGGCCCTCGGTGCGCTCGACCAGCCGCAGCACGGTGCGCCCGATGGTGCTCTTGCCCGAGCCCGATTCGCCGACCAGGCCCAGCGTCTCGCCGGGGTGGATCGCGAAGGACACGTCGTCGACTGCGCGCACGGGGCGCTCGCTGCTGCCGAAGTATTTCTTGAGGCCGCGGACTTCGATGAGGGGCGAGGAAGAAACAGCGGTGGTCATCATGCAGCCCTCGCGAGCGGTTGGTCGGGCTGCACGCGCACGCAGCGCGCCTGGCGGTCTTGCCGAATGTCGATCAGGGGCGGCATGGCGCTGCGACATTCGGGCAGCGCCTGGTCGCAGCGCGGCTCGAAGGCGCAGCCCGGCGGCGGCGCCAATGGACTCGACACCTGCCCGCGGATCGCAAACAAGCGCTTGGGCTTCGGTTGCCCAGGAACCCGAGCCTTGCCCGGCAGGCAGGCCAGCAGGCCCTGCGTGTACGGATGCTCGGGCTGCGCGAACAACGGCCGCACCGGCGCACGCTCGACCACGCGGCCCGAGTACATGACCACCACGTCGTCGGCATGGTGCGCCACCACGCCCAGGTTGTGCGTGATGAACAGGATGCTCATGCCCGTCTCGGCCTGCAGCCGGCGCATCAGCTCCAGGATCTGCGCCTGGATGGTCACGTCCAGCGCGGTGGTGGGCTCGTCGGCGATCAGCAGCGTCGGGTCGCAGGCCATGGCCAGCGCGATCATCACGCGCTGGCGCATGCCGCCCGACAGCTGGTGCGGGTACTCGTGGATGCGCTGGGCGGCGGCCGGGATCTCCACCAGCTCCAGCATGCGCAGCGCACGGGCCAGTGCCGCCTTGCGGTCGAGCCCCTTGTGCAGGCGCACGCTCTCGGCAATCTGCTCGCCGATGGTGAACACCGGGTTCAGGCTGGTCATCGGCTCCTGGAAGATCATCGACAGCTGGTTGCCGCGCAGCGAGCGCATCTCGCGTTCGCCGATCTGCAGCAGGTCGAGTGTCTTGCCTTCGCGCGTGACGAACGAGGCGCTGCCGCTGACCTGCGCGTTGGCGGTCTTGGGCAGCAGGCGCATCAGCGTGAGGCTGGTGACCGACTTGCCCGAGCCCGATTCGCCCACCAGCGCGGTGGTCTTGCCGGGCTGGATGGCAAAGCTCACGTCGGCCACTGACCGGATCAATCCGTCTTCAGTGGGGAAGCTCGTGCTCAGGTTGGTGACCGTGAGGCGTGGGGTGGTGTTCGCGTTCGTCATCACGATGTCTTCTTGAGCTTCGGATCGAGCAAGTCGCGCACGCCATCGCCCAGCAACTGCAGCGACAGCGCCGTGAAGATGATCGCCAGCCCCGGGAACAGCACGACCCAGAAGGCCTGGTGCGCGTACTGCTGGCTGCCCGCGACCATGGTGCCCCAGGTGGGGATCTCGGGCGGCACGCCCACGCCGAGGAACGAGAGGCCGGCTTCGGCCAGGATCGCGTAGGCGAAGATGAACGACACCTGCACGAGGATGGGCGACATCAGGTTTGGCAGGATGTGGCGCCACAGGATGCGCGAGGTGCGCACGCCCAGGGCCCGCACGGCCTCCACGAAGAGCAGTTCGCGCACCACCAGCGTCGAGGCCCGCACCACACGTGCGACACGGGGCGTGTAGACCAGCACCAGTGCGAGCACGGTGTTCATCAGCGAGGGCCCGAGGATCGCCACCAGCGCGATGGCCAGCAGGATGTCGGGGAAGGACATCATGGCGTCGACCACGCGCATCAAGGGAGCATCGAGGCGGCGGAAGAAGCCTGCCATCAAACCCAGCACCGTGCCGGCGATGACCGCGCCCAGTGCGGTGAGTGCCGCAATGGCCAGCGAGTAACGGGCGCCGTGCACGATGCGCGCATACATGTCGCGTCCGAGTTCGTCGGTTCCGAGCAGGTGTTCGGCGCTGGGCGCCTTCAGGCGCTGCAGCACCGCAGTGTCGTTGGGGTCGGCCGAAGCGAACAGCGGCGCACCGACAGCGAGCACGGCAATCACCAGCAGCACCAGGGCGGAGACCATCACGATGCGGCGGTGCATCAGCTGGCGGAGCATTCGAGGCATGCGCATCGTTCAGACCTTCACGCGCGGATCGACCACCGCGTACAGCAGGTCGATCGAGAAATTGATGAGCACGTAGATCGCGGCGATCACGAGCAGCGCCCCCTGGATGACCGGGTAGTCGCGTCGCAGCACGGCATTGACCACCAAATTGCCCACGCCGGGCAGGCCGAACACGGTCTCGGTGATGACGGCGCCGCCGATCATGAGTGCGACCGTGAGGCCGATCACGGTGACGATGGGAACCAGCGCGTTGCGCAGCGCGTGCTTCAAGACGACGGTGCTCTCGCTCAGGCCTTTGGAGCGCGCGGTGCGCACGTAGTCTTCACCGAGCACGTCGAGCATCGAGGCGCGCGTGAAACGGATGATGAGTGCGGAGTTCAACAGGCCCAGCACGGTGGCCGGCAGCACCAGCGCGTGCAGCCGCTCGGCAAAGGGTGCATCGGGCGCGCCGTACCCCGACACCGGGAACCACCCGAAGGACACCGCGAAGATCTGGATCAGCACGATGCCCAGCCAGAAGCTGGGGATGCTGGCGCCCAGCATCGCGATGCCGGTGAAGAACTGGTCGACCGCGCGGCCGCGGAACACGGCCGAGACGATGCCGCAGGGCACGCCGATGAGCGCGGCGATGGCCACCGCCAGCAGCGCGAGCAAGGTGGTGGGCTCGGCGCGCTCCCACAGTGCCTGCGTGACCGGGCGCTGCAAAAAGATCGAGGTGCCCAGGTTGCCCTGCAGCACTTCGCGCAGCCAGTAGCCGAACTGCACGGGCAGGGGTTTATCCAGGCCGTAGTCCTTCTGCACGCGGGCGATGTCGGCGGCGGTGGCCTGGTCGCCCAGCAGCACGGAGATGGGGTCGCCCGAAGCCGCGCGCGTGAGCACGAAGACCAATACGGCCACCAGGGACAGCACGATGAGCATGCCGGCGAAGCGCGAGGC
>NZ_JBWKNE010000021.1:2500-6104 GCF_059415405.1 Variovorax sp. GW821-FHT10C12 | reverse complement strand
TGGCTTGCTGGGACGCCGTATTTCGAGCTGATTCGAGCTCGATTCTTTGCAGAAGAGACGCTGGAAGCTCTGACGTCGGAGCTGCTTGCAGAACTGATTGCGGTTGGCGCAGCACAATCCGATGCTTTGGGAGTTCGCAACGCCTGATTGACGGTTGTTTGCCTCAATAAAAAAGCGCCCTCTCTTTCGAGTTGGCGCTTTTTATGCGTTTGATCTTTGCTTCGCGCAAAGCAAAAAACCCCAGTCATTGCTGACTGGGGTTTTCTGGGCTGTAAGAGCCTGACGATGACCTACTTTCACACGGGAACCCGCACTATCATCGGCGCTGAGTCGTTTCACTGTCCTGTTCGGGATGGGAAGGAGTGGTACCAACTCGCTATGGTCATCAGGCATAAAGGGTTGTCTGATTGATCACACGATCAATCAAACGAATTCATAGAGTTTGGAATCAGCTTTTGGCGAATTATTTTGAATGCGTCAACTTGGCATAACACCTTGATCAGATTGATCAAAGTTATAGGGTCAAGCCGCACGAGCAATTAGTATCAGTTAGCTTAACGCATTACTGCGCTTCCACACCTGACCTATCAACGTCCTGGTCTTGAACGACTCTTTAGGGGGCTCAAGGCCCCGGCAGATCTCATCTTGAAACGAGTTTCCCGCTTAGATGCTTTCAGCGGTTATCTCTTCCACACTTAGCTACTCGGCAATGCCACTGGCGTGACAACCGATACACCAGAGGTGTGTCCACTCCGGTCCTCTCGTACTAGGAGCAGGCTTCCTCAAATCTGCAGCGCCCACGGAAGATAGGGACCAAACTGTCTCACGACGTTTTAAACCCAGCTCACGTACCTCTTTAAATGGCGAACAGCCATACCCTTGGGACCGGCTACAGCCCCAGGATGAGATGAGCCGACATCGAGGTGCCAAACACCGCCGTCGATATGAACTCTTGGGCGGTATCAGCCTGTTATCCCCAGAGTACCTTTTATCCGTTGAGCGATGGCCCTTCCATACAGAACCACCGGATCACTATGTCCTGCTTTCGCATCTGCTCGACTTGTCAGTCTCGCAGTTAAGCACGCTTATGCCATTGCACTATCGTCACGATGTCCGACCGTAACTAGCGTACCTTCGAACTCCTCCGTTACGCTTTGGGAGGAGACCGCCCCAGTCAAACTGCCTACCATGCACTGTCCCCGATCCAGATAATGGACCTAGGTTAGAACCTCAAACACACCAGGGTGGTATTTCAACGTTGGCTCCACAAGATCTAGCGACCCTGCTTCAAAGCCTCCCACCTATCCTACACAGATCTGTTCAAAGTCCAATACAAAGCTACAGTAAAGGTTCATGGGGTCTTTCCGTCTTTCCGCGGGGAGATTGCATCATCACAAACATTTCAACTTCGCTGAGTCTCAGGAGGAGACAGTGTGGCCATCGTTACGCCATTCGTGCAGGTCGGAACTTACCCGACAAGGAATTTCGCTACCTTAGGACCGTTATAGTTACGGCCGCCGTTTACTGGGACTTCAATCAAGAGCTTGCACCCCATCATTTAATCTTCCAGCACCGGGCAGGCGTCACACCCTATACGTCCACTTTCGTGTTTGCAGAGTGCTGTGTTTTTAATAAACAGTCGCAGCCACCGATTTTTTGCAACCCATTCATGCTTCGTTGTTCACTACACACTAATAGGGCACACCTTCTTCCGAAGTTACGGTGTCAATTTGCCGAGTTCCTTCTCCTGAGTTCTCTCAAGCGCCTTAGAATACTCATCTCGCGCACCAGTGTCGGTTTGCGGTACGGTCGTTGTTAGCTGAAGCTTAGTGGCTTTTCCTGGAACCTCGTTCAGTCACTTCACGGACAAGTCCGCTCGATCGTTGGCCTCGGTATATGTGCACCGGATTTGCCTAATGCACGCCTACATCCAACTAAACCAGAATAATCCAATAACTGGATGACCTATTAAGATCCGTCCCCACATCGCACTAACAATCGGTACAGGAATATTGACCTGTTTCCCATCAGCTACGCATCTCTGCCTCGCCTTAGGGGCCGACTCACTCTACGCCGATGAACGTTGCGTAGAAAACCTTGCGCTTACGGCGAGGGGGCTTTTCACCCCCTTTAACGCTACTCATGTCAGCATTCGCACTTCTGATACCTCCAGCACGCTTTACAACGCACCTTCACAGGCTTACAGAACGCTCTCCTACCACTTGCAATAAATTGCAAATCCGCAGCTTCGGTAACTGGCTTAGCCCCGTTACATCTTCCGCGCAGGACGACTCGATCAGTGAGCTATTACGCTTTCTTTAAATGATGGCTGCTTCTAAGCCAACATCCTGACTGTTTTAGCCTTCCCACTTCGTTTCCCACTTAGCCAATTTTAGGGACCTTAGCTGGCGGTCTGGGTTGTTTCCCTCTTGAGTCCGGACGTTAGCACCCGGTGCTCTGTCTCCCAAGCTGTACTCATCGGTATTCGGAGTTTGCCTTGGTTTGGTAAGTCGCCATGACCCCCTAGCCAAAACAGTGCTCTACCCCCGATGGTAATACTTGAGGCACTACCTAAATAGTTTTCGGAGAGAACCAGCTATTTCCAAGTTTGTTTAGCCTTTCACCCCTATCCACAGCTCATCCGCTAGTTTTGCAACACTAGTCGGTTCGGACCTCCAGTACCTGTTACGGCACCTTCATCCTGGCCATGGATAGATCACTTGGTTTCGGGTCTACACCCAGCGACTGATCGCCCTATTCGGACTCGATTTCTCTACGGCTTCCCTATTCGGTTAACCTTGCCACTGAATGTAAGTCGCTGACCCATTATACAAAAGGTACGCAGTCACCCCTTACGAGGCTCCTACTTTTTGTAAGCACGCGGTTTCAGGATCTATTTCACTCCCCTCCCGGGGTTCTTTTCGCCTTTCCCTCACGGTACTAGTTCACTATCGGTCAATGATGAGTATTTAGCCTTGGAGGATGGTCCCCCCATATTCAGACAGGATTTCTCGTGTCCCGCCCTACTTGTCGTTAGCTCAGTACCACACAGGTCATTTCACGTACGGGGCTATCACCCGCTATGGCCAGCCTTTCCAAGCTGTTCCGTTATGTCTTGTGCTATCACTAACAGGCTTCTCCGATTTCGCTCGCCACTACTTTCGGAATCTCGGTTGATGTCTTTTCCTCGAGCTACTGAGATGTTTCAGTTCACCCGGTTCGCCTCGCATGACTATGTATTCATCATGCGATACCTTTGCAGGTGGGTTTCCCCATTCGGAAATCTCCGGATCAAAGCTAATTTGCCAGCTCCCCGAAGCTTATCGCAGGCTATCACGTCCTTCGTCGCCTATCATTGCCAAGGCATCCACCACGTGCTCTTATTCACTTGACCCTATAACTTTGACGTTTCTTGCGAAACTACAAAATCATCTCAAGGAATATGTCAGGTCTTTCACCTGACGCGTTATGCCGCACTTCCAATATCGATTTGACTCGAAATTGAAGTTTCTTTTGACGCAATCAAAAATTCTATGTTGCTGATGGCACGGTCTGCACTAAACCTTTACGAATGTGCAGTTTCCATCAGCAACGCTGATTCGAC
>NZ_JBWKNE010000020.1:0-8108 GCF_059415405.1 Variovorax sp. GW821-FHT10C12 | reverse complement strand
TCACCGAGACGACGGTGCACGTGACCTACCGGCCGATCACGCGGCGCGACCTGGACGGCGGGCGCAGCCCGATCGGCGTGCCGATTCCCGACCTGGGCCTGCGCGTGCTCGACGGCGAACTCAACGCGGCGCCCATCGGCGTGCCGGGGGAACTCTACGTGGCGGGCGAAGGCCTGGCGCGCGGCTACCTCGGACGGCCGGGCCTGAGCGCCGAGCGCTTCATCGCCGACCCCTTCGGCACGCAGGGCGGCGGGCGGCTCTACCGCACCGGCGACCTCGCGCGCTGGAACGAGAAGGGGCAGCTCGAGTATCTGGGCCGCATCGACCACCAGGTGAAGGTGCGGGGCTTTCGCATCGAGCTGGGCGAGATCGAGGCGCAGCTGCTCGCGCATCCGCAGGTGGGCGAGGCGGTGGTGGTGACACAGCAGGCGGCCGGCGGTGCACGGCTCGCGGCGTATGTCTCGCTGCTTGCTGTCCAGGAGGCGCCGGAAGTCGATGCGCAGGCGCTGCGCGAGTGGCTCGGCCGCACGTTGCCCGAGTACATGGTGCCGTCGCTGCTGATGAAGCTGCCCGCTCTGCCGCTCAATGCGAATGGCAAGATCGACCGCAAGGCGCTGTCGCCGATCGAGGCCGCCGATGCCGGCACGCACGTACCGCCGAGCGGCGTGCTCGAAGAGGCGCTGGCGCGCATCTGGAGCGAACTGCTGGGCACGGTGGAGGTGAGCCGCGAGGCGAACTTCTTCGAGCTGGGCGGGCACTCGCTGATGGCTGCGCAGCTGGTTTCGCGCCTGCGCGCAGGCGCGGGGCTGCAATTGCCGCTGCGCGAGGTGTTCGACCACCCGGTGCTGCGTGACATGGCCACGCGCCTTGTGCCTGTGGGCGCCGGCGCATCGCTGCCGACGCTGATGCCGGTGGCTCGCGTCGGGCGGATGCATCTGTCGCCGATGCAGCACCGCCTGTGGCTTGTCGACAGGTTGTCGGGCACTGCCGCGCGCACTGGCTACAACATGGCGACCGCGCTGCGCTTCGAAGGGCCGCTCGATCCGGCCGTGTTGCGCCGCGCGCTCGAGACGCTGGTGTCGCGCCACGAGGTGCTGCGCATGGCCTACCCCGAGAACGACGACGGCGAACCGGTCGCGACGATCGCACCGGTGGCGGCCTTCGAGCTGCCGTGGGTCGATCTTTCGCCGGTGGCGCCCGAGGCCGATGCCACCCGCATCGATGCGGCACTGGAGGCGATGGCCGCCCAGCCCTTCGACCTGGCGGCGGCCGCACCGCTGCGCGCCTCGCTGCTGCACCTGGGCCCGGGACGCCATGCGCTGCTGCTGTGCGTGCACCACATCGCCTTCGACGGCTGGTCGGGTGCGATCTTCGCGCGTGAATTCGTGGCCGCCTACGAGGCGCTGCGCGCCGACCTTCCCTCGACGCTGCCGCCGTTGCGCGTGCAGTACGCCGACTACGCGGTCTGGCATGCACGCATGCTCGAGGCCACCCGCGCGCAGGATGCCGCCTTCTGGCAGCGTTACCTCGACAACGCGCCGAAGGGCTCGCGCCTGCCGGTGGACACGCCGCTGCCAGGTGTTGCCGGGCATGCGGGCGACAGCCTGCGCGTGCCGGTCGAAGGCGCGCTGGTGGAAGCACTGGCGCCGCTCGCCCGGGCGAACAAGACCTCGCGCTTCACCGTGATGCTGACCGCCTTCCTCGCACTGGTGCACCGCGAAGCCGACACCGACGACATCGTCGTCGGCACGGACGTCGCGGGACGCGACCACCCCGAGCTCGAGAAGCTCATGGGCTTCTTCGTCAACGTGGTGCCGCTGCGCTCGCGCCGCAACGAGGCGGCGCGCTTCACCGACTGGCTGGCAGCGGTGCATGCGGGCACGCAATCGGCGCTCGCGCACGGCGGCGTTCCCCTGGACCGCATCCTCGACCTGGCCGGCCTCGGCCGCGCCCAGGGCACGCCGGTGCGCATGCTGTTCGTGATGCAGAACACGCCCACCGGCCACTTCGAGATCCCGGGGCTGCGCATCGATGTCGTGCCGCAGCGCGTGCGGCATTCGAAATTCGACATCGCCGTTTTCATCCACGAGGGGCCGCGCGAGTGGACCGCCGAGTGGGTCTACAACACCGGCCTGTACCGCAGCGAATCGATCCGGCGCTGGGCCGCCGATTGGTGCGCGCTGCTGCGGCAAGGGGTCCTCTCGCCCGATGCACGGGTCGAGCAACTCTTTTCAACACCTGTTCGCAAGGAATCTCCCATGAATCCGATGCCATCGCCCCAGCTCGGCAAGCTGGACAAGCTCAAGAAATTCGTGGCCCGGCCGGCGGCGGTGGCTGCCACCGTGGGCGTTGCCGAGGCATCGCGTCCGCAGGTCAAGACCTCGTTCCTGTCCGATACGCGCCCCTTCCCGCTCGTCGTCGAACCCGCGAGCGCCGGTTTCGACGCGCTCGCCTGGGTGCGCGAGCACCGCGGCTTCGTCGACGACGCACTGGCGCGCCACGGCGGCCTGCTGTTCCGCAACTTCGGCCTGGAGACGCCGCAGGACTTCGAGGCCTTCGCCGAGAACGTCGAGCCCGAGCTCTACGGCAGCTACGGCGACCTGCCCAAGAAGGAGGGCGGACGCCGCACCTACCGCTCCACGCCGTACCCCGAGCGGCAGATGATCCTGTATCACAACGAGAGCTCGCACATGGACCGCTGGCCGCGCAAGCAGTGGTTCTATTGCGAGCTGCCCTCGCGCGTGGGCGGCGCGACGCCGATCGTCGATTGCCGCGAGATGCTGCGGCGCCTGCCGGCGGAGATCGTCGGGGCCTTCGAACGCAAGGCGCTGACCTATGTGCGCACCTTCACGCCGCACCTGGACGTGAGCTGGCGCGACTTCTTCAAGACCGACCAGCGCGCCGAGGTCGAAGCCCGGCTGGCCTCCGGCGGCATCGAATGGCGCTGGCTCGACGAGGACACGCTGCAGACGCGCACCCATTGCCCCGCGGTGATGAAGCATCCGCTGACCGGCGAGCGCGTGTTCTTCAACCAGGTGCAGCTGCACCATCCCGCCTGCCTGGAGGCCGACGTGCGCGAGGACCTGCTCGCGCTGGTCGGCGCCGAGCGCATGCCGCGCCACGTCTGCTATGGCGACGGCACGCCGATCGACGACGAGACCATGGCCATCGTGGGTCGTACCTACGAGGAATGCGCGGTGCGTTTCGACTGGCGCAAGGGCGACGTGGTGATGCTCGACAACATGCTCGCGGCGCATGCCCGCGATCCGTACGAAGGCCCGCGCAAGATCGTCGTGGCCATGGGCGCGATGTTCGAGCGCTCGACGCTGCTGGCCGCCGAAGCGGTGGGGAGCGAATGACGATGGAAGACCGGTTCGAGAATTTCGAGGCGGCCCTGCCGCTGAGCCCCGAGCAGCGTGCCGTGCTCGCGATGCACCGCGGCGCTGCACTGCCGCCGCTTGCGGTGTCGGTGGTGATCGAGGGCGCGCTCGACGAGGCGCGCCTGCGTACCGTGGCGGCCGAGGTGCTGCAGGCGCACGAGGCGATGCGCCTGGCGATGCGCGATGCGGCCGATCCGTTCGCGTGGCGCCAGCAACCGCGTGCCACGCTGTCCGCCAGCCATGCGCGGGCCGATGCATCGATGCAGCCGAAAGAAGGCGGCGTGGTGCGCATCGGGCTGGACCGTGTCGATGCAGCGCATCACCGGCTGACGCTTTCCGCCCATCCGCTGGCGGCCGATGCGGCCAGCCTCGCGACGTTGGTCGCGCGCATTGCCGAGGCCTGCGGCAACGAGGGAGCGGTCGATGCCGAGCCGTTCCAGTACACCCAGTTCGCGGCGTGGCGCGATGCGCTCGCGCACGACGACGAGGAAGACGCGGTGAAGGGGCGCGCCTACTGGGCGGGTTATCTGGCCGGCGGCGAAGCGCTTGCCGCGCCGCGCCTTGCTGCGCGACAGGGTGATGTGCGCGATGTGGCCGCTCCGGCGCGCCGCGTCGTCGAGCGCACGCTCGATGCCGCACTGCTGTCGCGTCTGGACGCGCTGGCCCGATCGCGCGGCGTGCAGGTGTCCGAGTTGCTCCAGGCCGCGTGGTGGACATTGCTCGCGCGGCTCACGGGCTTCGCGCGCTTCATCGGCGGCTGGCAGCACGATTGCCGTCTCGACTACGAGGTGATGCAGGGCGCCATCGGCGTCTACGAGAAGGTGCTGCCGCTGCGGGTGGAGATTGGCGCCGAGGAGCCGTTTGCCGACTGGCTGGCGCGCTTCGCGGCCCAGGCCCGCACGCACGTCGAGGCGCAGGAATACGGCGTGCTCGATGCGGCGGCCGATGCGGCCCATCTCGCCGTCGGTTTCGCACTGCGCGCGCCCGACGATCTGCCTGCGTCGTGGCAAGTGGCGCAACGCCCGGGACCGCTGCCTTGCTTCGAACTTGCGCTCGAAGTCGAATGGTCGGCGCAGCGTGCCGTGTTCGCGCTGCATGCCAACGAGGGCCGCCATGCCGCGCCTGCGCTGGAACGCCTGTTGCAGCAGCTCTTCGTGCTGCTGCAGGCCGTGGCCGACAGCCCCGCAACGCCCGTGCAGGACCTGACGCTCATCGATGCCGACGAACGCAAGGCCCTGCTCGCCCTGGACGGCGCACCGCTGGACGTGGGCACGCAGGGCATCGCCGAGCGCATCGCGCACTGGGCGCGGACGACGCCGGATGCGCCGGCCATCGAGGACGGCGAGCAACGCCTGAGCTACGCAGCACTCGACGTTCGCATCAACCGCATGGCGCACTGGATGCGGACGCAGGGCGTGCAGCGCGGCGGGCTGGTTGCGCTGGCGCTGCCGCGGTCGCTCGACCTGCTGGTCGCGATGCTCGCGGCCTGGCGGGCGGGCGCGGGCTACCTGCCGCTCGAACCCGAATGGCCCGCGGCGCGCCGCGCCGCAGTGCTGGCCGACGCCAAGCCCGTGCTGCTGCTGCAGGTCGAGCCCGTGCAGGAGGCCGATGCATCGGCGTGGCGCGTGGCCATGGCCGGCGGCATCGACCTGTCGGCCTTCGATGCCTCGGCGCCCGACGTGCCGGCCGCGCCGCACGACCTGGCCTATGTGCTCTACACCTCCGGCTCCACCGGCAAGCCCAAGGGCGTGGTGATCGAACAGGCGCAACTGCTCAACTACGTGGCCGCCGCTTCGTCGGCGATGGCACTCGACGGCTACCGCCGCTGGGCGCTCACCAGCACCGTGGCGGCCGACCTCGGCAACACGGCGTTGTTCGGCGCCTTCTTCAACGGCGCGTGCCTGGTGGTGGCCGGCGCGGAGGCGACGAAGGACGCAGCCGCCTTCACCCGCTTCATGGCCGAGCGCCGCATCGACGCGATCAAGATCGTGCCCTCGCACCTGGAGGCACTGCTCGAGGCCGAGACCCCGGTGCTGCCGCGGCTCCTGGTGCTCGGTGGCGAGGCGGCATCGCGCTCTCTGCTGGAGCGCATCGCGCGCGCGGCGCCCCCGCCCGCCTGCACGGTCTACAACCACTACGGCCCGACCGAAACCACCGTCGGCGTGATGGTGCACCGGCTCGAGCCCGGCGCGGCCTTTCCCGACCCGCTGCCGCTGTCGCAGGTGCTGGCCAACAACCGCGTGCGCGTGCTCGACCACGCGCTGCGGCTCGCGCCCACCGGCGCACTCGGCGAGCTGTACATCGGCGGTGCGCAGCTGTGCCGCGGCTACCTCGGCGGCGTGGCGTCGGAAGCCTTCATCGACGATCCCTTCGCCCCGGGCGAACGGCTCTACCGAACGGGCGACCTGGCATGCGTGCTGCCCGGCGGTGCACTGCGCATCGCGGGGCGTGCGGACCACCAGCTCAAGGTGCGGGGCTTTCGCGTGGAGCCGGGCGAGATCGAGGCGGTGCTGCTCGCGCAGGAAGGCGTGCGCCAGGCGGTGGTGCTGCCCGTGGCGGTGCCGGCCGGCGGGGTGGAACTCGTGGCCTGTGTGGTCGGAGAAACCGTCGGGCTGCGCGAGCGGCTGGCCGCGCTGTTGCCGGCGCACATGGTGCCGTCGCGCTGCGTCGAGGTCGAGGCTTTCCCGCGCCTGGCGAACGGCAAGGTCGACCGACTCGCGCTGGCAGGCGCGATGGCCTCGCTGGTCGCACCCGCTGCGCCGCAGGAAGGCACACAAGCGCCGCGCGATGCACTGGAGCACCTGCTGGCGGCCGGCATGGCCGAGCTGCTCGGGCGCGCGTCCATCGGCGTGGACGACGACTTCTTCGAACTCGGCGCCCACTCGCTGCTGGTGATCAAGCTGGCCGCGCGCATCCGCCGACTGCTGCGCGTGGAGATCGCGCCGGGGCTGGTGTTCGACCACCCCAGCGTCACGACGCTGGCGCGCGCGGTGCGTGCCGTCAGCGCCGACCCCGCGCAGACCGAACAGCTCGCCGACACCTGGCGCCTCGAGGCCGAGGCCATCCCCTCTTGAACGGAAACGCTTGATGAACGAGACGACGAAGATGCCGAAGGGCGTGGACCCCGAAGCCATTGCCGCATGCACGGTGCCCGGGGAGGCGGTGGCGATGTCCTTCGCGCAGCAGCAGCTCTGGTTCCTGCAGAACCTGGAGCCGCAACTCACGGCCTACAACCTGCCGCGGGTGTTCCGCCTGAAGGGGCCGCTGGACGCCGATGCGCTCGAGCGCGCGTTCCAGGCACTGGTCGAACGCCATGCCGTGCTGCGCACGCGCTTCTTCAATCGCGACGGCGCGGCGCTGCAGATGGTGCGGGGCGAAGCGGCCTTCGGCATCGAGCGCATCGACCTGCGGGGCGAGGCGCCCGCAACGCAGGAGCAAAAAATCGATGACGCCGTGCGTCGCACCGTCTCGCACGTCTTCGACCTGGGCGTGGCGCCGGCGCTGGTGGCGCGGCTGGTTCGGCTGGCCGACGGCGAGCATGTGCTTGCCCTCTGCCTGCATCACATCGTCTCCGATGCATGGTCGAACCCGATCCTCGCCAAGGACCTGGCCGATGCCTACGCCGCCGCGCTGCGCACGTCCGGCGCGGTGCATCTGCCTGCGCTGCCGTTGCAGTACGCGGACTACGCGCGCTGGCAGCGCGAACGTGCGGCGTCGGGTGCGATGCAGCGCGACCTGGACCACTGGAACGCCCACCTGGGCCCCGAGGTGCCTGCGCTGGAGTTGCCGACCGACCACGCCCGCCCCGAACAGCTGGGTTTCGACGGCGCGGCCACGCACTTCGCACTCGAGGCGCCGCTGAGCGAGGCGCTGCTGAAGCTTTGCCGCGCCGAGCGCAGCACGCCCTTCGTGGTGCTGTTCGCCGCCTGGCAGGTGCTGCTGGCGCGCTACAGCGGCCAGTACGACTTTGCGGTGGGCGTGCCTTCGGCCGGCCGGCACCGCGAGGAGCTGCACGGGCTGCTCGGCTTCTTCGTCACGACGCAGGTCTTCCGCGCACGGCTCACGCCGCGGATGTCGCTGCGCGACATCTGCCGGCAGGTGCGCGGCGACGTGCTGGCCGCGCTGGACCATGCCGACCTGCCTTTCGACGTGCTGCTCGCGAGCCGCACCGACCGGCGCGAGCCGGGGCGCACGCCGCTGTTCCAGGTCATGTTCGGCCTGCAGATGGAAGACGGAACGACCGGCCCCCGCTTCGAGGGCCTGCAGGTGGAGTCGCTGCCCGCGCCGGATCGCAGCGCGAAGTTCGAGCTTTCTCTGGACCTCACCCTTGCCGGCGCGCAGGTGCGCGGCCGGCTCGAATACAACACGGCGCTCTACGGCAAGGCCACCATCGAGCGGATGGTGGGCGCCTACCTCGAGGTGTTGCGGCACATGGCGGCCGACGCCGAACGTCCGGCCGGCAGCTTTGCGCTCACCGATGCGGCGGACCGCCAGCGGCTCGCGCAATGGGAAGGCGAGGCGCGCAAGTATCACTCGCTAGCGCCCATTCACCGCCTCTTCGAACGCCAGGCCGCCGAGCGGCCCGACGCGGCCGCACTGGCCTTCGGCGAGCAGGTGCTGAGCTACGGCGAACTGAACGCACGCGCCAACCGCCTCGCGCACCACCTGCTGGCGCGCGGCGTGAAGCCCGAGACGCTGGTCGGCATCGCGGTGGAGCGCTCGCCCGAT
>NZ_JBWKNE010000019.1:0-12535 GCF_059415405.1 Variovorax sp. GW821-FHT10C12 | reverse complement strand
CGCATCGCGACGGCGCAGGGCGCGTCGATCACGCTGCAGGATGGGGACATCACGTTCGAGTGCCCGGGGAAGATCACCTATCACGCGGTGCAGCGCAAACTGGCCGGGCCGACAAGCTCGCCGTATGGGCTGCCGCTGTTCCCGCAGAGCATCTGCATCGAGTGCATGCTGAAGGCAGCACAAAGCGGAGCCCCCTTCTCCGCCTTGCAGTGAGAGCGTTGCGTTGGAATTCGCGACCGATCCGATCGACCCCCTCCGCCTTGCCCACGCCGTGCAAGCGATGGCCGACGCCCAACCGTCCTCCCTTAGCCTCTGGTTGCTGATCGATGCGGCCTTGCTGGACCCGGCGCGCCTGGCGTCGGTGCTGCGCCGCAACGGGTGGACGCATGTCAACGCACTGGCCCACACACCGCTGGCGGCCTACGGTGCGCAGGGACCGCAGTTGCTGGAACTGCCACGAGACGACGAGGTCCGCGCCGAGGGCCTGCGACGCCTCGCCACGATCGACCCGGCGGCGCCTGCATTCAGCTGGCTCGCTTCCAGCCATTCCGTTGCGCATCTGCAGGCCTGCTTCGGCTACCTTGCTCAGGCGCGGCACGACGGCCTGAAGCTGCACTGCCGCATGGGCGATGCGCGCGTGCTTCCTACGCTGCTGGCCACGCTGTCCGAGCATCAGACACGGCGCGTGGCCCAAGCCATTGCGCAGTGGCAGTGGTTCGATCGCAGTGGTGCCGTGGTCGGCAACTGGCTGGCTGTTGTCGGGGACGAAGGTGCCGCCGATGCCGGCGATCACCTCGAACTCGACGCAACGCAATTCGCGGCGCTTCTGGATGCCTCGGAAGCCGACGGCATCTTTGCGCAGTTGCTCGAGACGGTGTCGCAACTGGTCCCGCAGACCGGCCGGGCGGCGTTTCATCAGCGGCTCCAGTGCGCGCTCGAGGTTGCCACCCGGCTGCACGTGACGGGCAACCCGGACCGGCTGCAGTTCGTGGTGCTGTCACTGACCTGTGACGACAACTTCTACCAACACCCTGATCTGTCGGACACCTGGAAGGCCGTCGCGCAAGGCACCAGCCTGTCGAGCCTGATGAAGGGCTGGAGCGACGAGTTGTGGAAGGCGTTGGAGGGCAAGGCTTCGTGAAGCGCTTTACTCTCCTGGCGCTTTGCGCGTTGGCGTTGTTGGGGGCTTGCAGCAGCAAGAAGCCGGCGGCTGAAAGCTACAGCGCCAACCTCAGTGCCTACAACCACACCGAGGACTACATCCATCAGTTCTATGTGGACGGAGCCGGTGGCGGCAACTCCAGACCTTATGGCGGTGGCGGCAGCTTTGTGTGCTGCATCTCCTATCCGGCTCAATGGCGTCCCGGACTCAGCGCAACGGTGGAATGGACAACCTCGAGCGGGGTTCCAGGCGATACGCGTCCCGACGCTATCAAGCCGCGCTGGCACAAGAAGGTCGTCCCGATCGACAAATACGACATCCCAGGCAGCACGCTCAACGTGCACTTCCTGGCTGAAGGCGATGTTCGATTGGTCATCTCCAGCAAAGGCTCCGGCGCGAAAGGCTACCCCGGCCCCGACTACCCGGTGAAGCCGCCAAGTTGGAAATGGTGAGTCAAGTCGAGTAAGAATTTTCGGAAACCCGACGAACAACACGTGAACTCATTGAAAGGCCACACGCCATGAAACGCACAACGATCCTGGCGCTTTGCGCATTGGCACTGCTGACGCTGCCACTGGCAGCTTGCAGCAGCAAGAAGCCGGCCGCCGAAAGCTACAGCGCCAACATCAGCGCCTACAACCATACAGAGGACTACATCCACCAGTTCTATGTGGATGGGGCGGGCGGCGGCAACTCACGCCCTTACGGCGGTGGCGGCAGCTTTGTGTGCTGCATCTCCTTTCCGGCGAAGTGGCGCGCCGGTCTCAACGCAACAGTGAAGTGGACGACCTCCAGCGGAATCCCGGGCGATACGCGACCTGATGCGATCAAGCCTCGCTGGCACGAAAAAATCGTGCCCATCGAAAAATACGACGAGCCCGGTGGTCTCTTGAACGTGCACTTCCTGCCGAACAACGAGGTGCGGTTGATCATTTCCAACAAGAGAGCCGGCGCAAAGGACTATCCCGGCCCAGCCTATCCAGTGAAGCCTGCGGACTGGAAGTGGTGAACCGAGGCGACCAAGGGATATCTTGAGAGATCTGGGAGCAACACATGGATAAGTTTTCTGAAGGCTGGTACGAAATCAGCTTTGACGCCAGCACCTATGACAAGCGCTGCCTCTACTTCAAGACCGCAGAACTCTGTACGGCCGAGTGCATCCTCAAGGAATCGGGGCTGCAGATACTGGTGTGGTCGGAGGAACCGGGTCGGGCCATCGCGTGGAAACCGGAGTATCGGCCGCTACAAAATGCGCCAGCAGGCGACTGGTGGGACAAAGACCCGGGCGGCACGAACTATCAGCCCGCGTTGCCTGGCGACCACTCCCGCGCAGACCGGACTTTGACCGCACGCGAGCTGTGTCAACGCGCCGCCAGCGCCGATCCGAGCAAGGCCGATGCCCTGAGTTGCGCCAAAGAGATTCACGTGGGCCTGTTTTTCGACGGCACCAACAACAACCTGGTTCGCGATGTGCCGGATCAAAGCCACTCGAACGTGGTCAGCCTCTTCAACGCGCACAAGGACGACAAGGTCGAGAATTTCCGCTTCTACATACCCGGCGTCGGCACACACTTCCCCGAGATTGGCGAAGACAAGGAACTGGACGCCGGCAAGCGCTTCGGCAGCGGTGGCGAGGCGCGCATCCACTGGGCGTTGATACAGGTCTACAACGCCTTGCACATGGCCTATCACGATGTTCTTTTGATCCGACCCGAAGAAGCGAAGACACTTTGTGTCGATCAATTGAAGACCAGCTGGCGCCTGGGCGACGACAAGATGGTCATCATCTTCAAGGGCATTCAGGAGCGCCTGCTGAAAGCCATCAAGGACCAGCGGCCGCGCGTGACCAAGATGCATCTGTCGGTCTTCGGCTTTTCGCGCGGCGCGGCCGAAGCGCGCACCTTTTGCCAATGGATGCAGAAAGTCGCCGAAAACATGACGGTCGGCGAGGCGACGCTGGAGATTCATTTCCTGGGCATCTTCGACACCGTGGCGTCCGTCGGGCTGGCCGATTCCGCACCGATCTTCCAAGGCTTTCAGGACTGGGCCGACGGCACCATGGACATCCATGGCGTCAACCAGACGGTTCACTACGTGGCGGCGCATGAAATACGCCAGTCGTTTCCGCTGTCCACGGCGCGCATCAGGGCCAAGAACTACCCGCCGAACACCAAGGAGTTCGTCTATCCTGGGGCGCACTCCGACCTGGGTGGCGGCTATCCGCCGAAATCCCAAGGAAAGGGCATAGAGGGACGAACCGCGTTGCTCTCTCAGATTCCCTTGATGGACATGTATTTCGAGGCCTTGGCGGCGGGCGTGCGATTGGACAGCAAGTCCGAGATGCAAGGCGAAACTCAAGCCGATTTCGCAGTCGCGCCTACCCTCGACAAGGCCTTCAGCAACTACGCCGCCTGGACCACGGAAGAGGAAAAACAGAACGTCGCCAACGGCGGCGAGCCCGTGCAGAACCGCATGCGCTATCACATGGAGTTGTATTGGCGCTGGCGTGCATCCAAGAGCGACGAGGCCACCTTCAAGGCCATGGCGAGCTATGAAGCCTCCAACAAGCAGGACCGACAGGATCTCTGGGAGTCGGAACTCGACTGGCGTACGGACGTGCAAGCCGCTCAGGTGGCCAACCAGCCTAGGCGGGTGTTCGTTCCCAGAGCGGGCTACGTCGAGCAGCAGTCGCGTGCCGATGAGGTGCAAAGGCGCCTTCTGCGCGCCGTGGCTGCCGCCAAGGACGTCCCGCAAAGCGCCAACGACTTCTTCGACAAGTATGTCCATGACTCGCACGGCGGGTTCTGGATGCTCGGCCCCATCACGAAGGAAAACCGCGAGGACTTCGTGGCCGCCATCAAACAGAAGAAGGCCACGCACGACAGGTTGTTGAAGGAATCGGAAGCGCAAGGCAACCCGGGCCGTGCAGGAAACATCCGCAATCAGGCTCGTGCCTATGAACTCAACAATTTCGAACGCCGCGTCATCGCGACGGATGCAAAGGAACCGGGAACACTGCCCTTGATGACGGATGCAGATGCGCAAGATCTGCGAGACAACGCGGGCACGGCGGCGAAGATCGCTTTGAAAATCCTGGGCACCGCCAGCCGTCGCGAGCCACACGGCCATGGTCGCTATCGGCGCGTGTTCGACAAGAGTTGAAGAAGCTCGCTGCAGGTTCAGTCATCGCCCCGCAGAACCCGCAGCAACCAACTGCCAGGCCATCGCCGTTCAGTGACGCCAGATCAAGATGAACTTGATCGCCCTCGTCCTGGTGGTTGGCACCCTGCCGTCGCTGGTGTGCACGCTCTTCCTGATCGGCCATCGCGTGCGTCCACATCCCTCATGGGCACCTCGCTTGAAGCAAGCCCGGCTGTTCGTGCTCGTGCTGGCCGGCACCGCGTTGCTCTACCTCGGTGCATGCCAAGCACTCATCGACGCACGCAATACAGGCGCACGTCTCGAGACCTACATGGCCGCCTTGACCTTCGCGCCCTGCATCGTTTCAGGACTCGTCGCCCTGTTGCTCAAGCCTTGACAGCCGCCCTCACTCACTCGATGCGCGCGATCGCCGTCCCGGCTGCCACATAGCCCCCCGCCGCCGCAGCGAACACGATGCGCCCCGCGCGGTGCGCGACGACCTGCATCTCCATCTTCATCGCCTCCATCACCGCGATCACGGCCCCTTCGGCGACCTCATCACCGTCGGCGACCTTCCATCCTTGCAGCGTGCCCGACACCGGCGCAGCCACGGCGGCGGCATCGGCCGCAGGTGCGCTCGCAACGCCAGGCGCAGCAGCACCTCCACCCGCCGACGCCAACCCGCGCAGCAACTCCGCCGGCAGCCCCAGCGACATGCGCCGCCCGTCGATCTCAATGGCCGTGCGGTGCAGCGAGGCGTCCGGCAGCGGATCGGGCCGCATGCCCGCCGTCTCGTCGTTCGCAAAGTCCGTCTCGATCCAGCGCGTGTGGACCTTGAAGGCGTCTTCGGACACGAAGTCGGGGTGCACCATCACCGCGCGGTGAAACGGCAGCACCGTGGCCAGGCCTTCGATACGGAATTCCTTGAGGGCGCGGCGTGCGCGTGCGATGGCCTGGGCGCGCGTGGCGCCGGTGACGATGAGCTTGGCCATCAGCGAGTCGAAGGTGCCGGGCACCTGCGAGCCGGCGTCCACGCCGGTGTCCACGCGCACACCCGGGCCCGAGGGGGCGTCGAACACGTGGACGGGGCCGGGTGTCGGCAGGAAGCCGCGGCCCACGTCTTCGGCGTTGATGCGGAACTCGAAGGAGTGGCCGCGCGGTGCGGGCGTTTCCTTGACGGACAGCGGCAGGCCTTCGGCGATGCGCAGCTGCTCGATGACGAGGTCGATGCCGGTGGTCTCCTCGGTCACGGGGTGCTCGACCTGCAGGCGCGTGTTGACCTCGAGAAAAGAGATGGCGCCGCTCGCGCTCAGCATGAACTCGACGGTGCCGGCGCCGGTGTAGCCGGCGGCCGCGCAGATGTCGCGCGCCGACTGGTGGATGCGTTCGCGCTGTGCGTCGCTCAGGAAAGGTGCGGGCGCTTCTTCGACCAGCTTCTGGTTGCGCCGCTGCAGCGAGCAGTCGCGCGTGCCGAGCACGACGACGTTGCCGTGCGTGTCGGCGATGACCTGGGCCTCGACGTGGCGTGGGCGGTCGAGGAACTGTTCGACGTAGCACTCGCCGCGGCCGAAGGCGGTGATGGCTTCGCGCACAGCCGATTCGTAGAGGCCTTCGACCTCGTCGAGCCGCCACGCGACCTTGATGCCGCGCCCGCCGCCGCCGAAGGCCGCCTTGATGGCGATCGGCAGGCCGTGCTGTTCGGCAAAGGCGAGCACCTCGCCCGCGTTGCTCACCGGGTCGGCCGTGCCCGCGACGAGCGGCGCGCCGACCTTCAGGGCGAGCTTGCGGGCCTGCACCTTGTCACCCAACGTGGCGATGGCCGAAGGCGAGGGGCCGATCCACGTCAGGCCGGCGTCGATCACGGCCTGTGCGAAGGCCGCGCTTTCCGAAAGGAAGCCGTAGCCGGGGTGCACGGCGTCGGCGCCGCTGCGCTTGGCGATGGCCAGCAGCTTGGGAATGTTGAGGTACGTGTCGGCAGGGCGGTGGCCGTCCAGGCCGTAGGCCTCGTCGGCGCGGCGCACGTGCAACGCATTGAGGTCGGGATCGGCGTAGACGGCGACCGACTGCACGCCGTGGTCGGCGCAGGCGCGTGCGATGCGCACGGCGATTTCGCCGCGGTTGGCGATCAGGACTTTTTTCATCGCGGGACTCTCGATCTCAAATCAAAGTTCGATGGGGCCGTGGCCGGCCATCGGTTGGAAGCGGACGCGGGCGTTCACGGGGATCTGCCCCGCACGGTCCAGGTGGTGGGTGGCGACCGACGCGATCACGGGGTAGCCGCCGGTGAGCGGGTGGTCGGCCAGGAACAGCACGGGCTGGCCGTTGGGCGGCACCTGGATCGAACCGTGCGCCGTGCCCTCGCTGGGCAGCTCGGTGGTGTTGGCACGCACGAGCGGCTGTTCGCCGTTCAGGCGGATGCCGACGCGGTTCGATTGCGGCGTCACCACCCACGGCTGGCTGCACAGGCGCTCGACGGCGTCGGCGGTGAACCAGTCGGTGCGCGGGCCGAGCACGATGTCGAGCACGACCTCTTCCTGCACGGTGGGCAGGTCGGTCGGCGGTGCTTCGGTGGCGCCGACGACTGCGCCGGTGGCGACGCTGCGCACAGGCAGCACATCGCCCGCGACCACAGCCGGCGGGCCGATGCGGGCCAGCGTGTCGGTCGCGCAGCTGCCGAGCACGGGCGTCACGGCAAAGCCGCCGCGCACAGACAGGTAGCTGCGGATGCCGGCGACGGGCTCGCCGATGGTGACGGTGTCGCCGTCGGCCAGCGCGACGGGCTGGTAGCGCGGCAGCGGCCATTGCGCGCCGTCGGCGCGGGTCAGCGTGAGCGGGCCGTCGGCGCCGGTGACAGCGATCACTGCGTCGCCGCGGCAGACGAACTGGAAGCCGCCGTAGGCGAGTTCGAGGCAGGCCACGTCCGACGCATTACCGACCAACCGGTTCGCCGCCTGCAGCGAACGCTGGTCCATCGCACCGGAGGCGGACACGCCCTGCCGCGCCTGGCCATGGCGACCGCCGTCCTGCCACAGCGCCTGCAAGCCAGCGGCGCGAACCTCGAACGCGCTGCCGCCTTCAACGGCCGCAGGTGCGGGCGCCGCAACCACGGGCTCGGCCACAGGCAACGCCACCTTCAACGATGTGGCATCGACAAAGCGCACCGCATCACCAGGCTGCAGCAGCGCGGGCGTCTCGCGCGACAGGTCCCACATGGGCGTGTCGGTCACGCCGATGATCTGCCAGCCGCCGGGGCTGGCCTGCGGGTACACGCCGCTGAAGCTGCCCGCGAGCCCGACCGCGCCGGCCGGGATGCGGGTGCGCGGCACGGCGCGGCGCGGCACGTTCAGGCTGGGGTGGCCGCCGCTCAGGTAGGCGAAGCCGGGCGCGAAGCCGGTGAAGGCGACGGTGTAGTCGCTGCCGGTGTGGCGGCGCACCAGCTCGTCGGGCGTGATGCCGAGCAGGCCGGCCACTTCGGCGATGTCTTCACCGTCGTAGCGCACGGGAATCTCGATGCGCTTGTCGATGCGCGTCTCGCGGGCGTCGAGCGTTCGCTGGCGCACGGCGTGTGCCAGTGCGGCGGCCGACAGCACGGCGGGGCGGAAGGTGATGAGGATGGTGCGCGCGGCGGGCACCAGCTCGTCGATGCCGGCGATGGGCTCGGCGCGCAGCGAGGCCAGCAGCGCGAGGGTCTGCGCCAGGTCGTCGAGCTCGACCAGCACGGCATTCAGGTTGACGCGAAGAAAGCGCATCGAGGCCGTCATGCGGTGGTGGCCTCGGCAAAGGGGCGGATCGTCACGCCGGCCTGCACGAGTCGCTCGCGCACGCGGCGCGCCATCTCGACCGCGCCGGGGCTGTCGCCGTGCACGCAGATCGAATCGGCGCGGATGCGCACCACGCTGCCGTCGATGGCGGTGACGGTGCCCTCGTTGGCCAGGCGCAGCATGCGCTCGGCCACGTCGTTCGCGTCGTGCAGCACGGCACCGGGTTCGCGGCGCGACACCAGCGTGCCTTGCGGTGTGTAGGCGCGGTCGGCGAAGGCCTCGGCCACCACGCGCAGGCCCTGGGCCTCGGCCCAGCCCACGAGCGGCGAACCTGCGAGCGCGACGAGCACGAGGCTGGCGTCGATCTCGCGCAGGGCGGCGATCACGTCGCGCGCCTGGCGTTCGTCGTGCGCGATGGTGTTGTACAGCGCGCCGTGCGGCTTCACGTAGCGCACCTCGGTGCCGGCCGCGGCGGCCAGGCCCTTCAGGGCGCCGATCTGGTAGATCACGTCGGCGCGCAGGTCGGCGCTGTCGACGTCCATGTTGCGGCGGCCGAAGCCGACGAGGTCGCGGTAGGCCACGTGGGCGCCGACGGCCACGCCGCGTTCCTTCGCCTGGCGCAGCGTGCGCAGGATGCCCGCGGGGTCGCCGGCGTGGAAGCCGCAGGCCACGTTGGCGCTGCTGACAATGTCGAGCATGGCGGCGTCGTCGCCCATGCGCCAGACGCCGAGGCTTTCGCCGAGGTCACTGTTCAAGTCGATGTTCATCGGAGGTCTCCGGCGTGCACGGCACGCCTCAGGAATCAATGCAGCCGGCCGGCGGTTTCGCGCACGTCGTGGCGCACGGTAAGCGCGGTGCGGATCGCCACGCGGAAGGCCTCCACTTGCGCGTCCAGCGCCATGCTCGCCACGCCGGGTTTGGAGGCGGCCTGCTCGGGCAGGTAGGGCACGTGGACGAAGCCGCCGCGCGTGTGCGCCAGCGCCGGGCGCGTCGCGAGCCGGTGCATGAGCGCGTAGAAGATGTGGTTGCACACGAAGGTGCCGGCGCTGTTCGACACCGCCGCGGGCAGGCCCGCCGCGCGCATGTCGCGCACCATGGCCTTGATCGGCAGCGTCGAGAAGTAGGCCACCGGACCGTCCTTGACCACGGGCAGGTCGATGGGCTGCTGGCCAGCGTTGTCGGGAATGCGCGCGTCGTCGATGTTCAGCGCGGCGCGCTCCATCGAGATTTCGGTGCGCCCACCCGCCGCGCCGATGCACAGCACCAGCTGCAGCAGCGGGCCGATCAATGCGGCGTCGAGCGTGTCGATGGCGCGGCCGAACACGCAGGGCAGCTGCACCGCCTGCACCACGGCGCCTTCGCAGGTCCAGCCGTCGAGCGCGCGGGCGATCTCCCACGCGGGGTTGACCGGGTCGTTCTCGAAGGGCTCGAAGCCCGCGAGCAGCACGCGGCGTGCCTTGGCATCGGTGGCGGTGGTCATGCGCGGTGCCTCAGCGGAACATCAGGAAGTACAGCAGGAAGATGTTGACCACCAGCAGCGCGGCCGCGGTCGGTATCTGCACCTTGATCACCGCGTTCTTGTCGGGCAGCTCCAGCAGGGCCGCGGGCACGATGTTGAAGTTGGCCGCCATCGGCGTCATGAGAGTGCCGCAGTAGCCCGAGAACATGCCGATGGCCGCCATCACGGCCGGGTCGCCGTGGTACACGCCCACCAGCACCGGCACGCCGACACCGCCCGTCATCACCGGGAAGGCCGCGAAGCCGTTGCCCATGATGATCGTGAAGAGGGCCATGCCCAGCACGTACACCGCCACGGCGACGAAGCGGATGTCCATGTTGATGTAGCTGGTGGTGATGTGCGCCACCGCCTTGCCCACGCCGGCGTCGGAGAACACCAGACCCAGCATGCCGAGCATCTGCGGCAGCACCACGGCCCAGCCGAGCGCGTCGGTCAGGCGGCGCGACTCGCGCATGCCCTGCACGGGCGTCTCGCGCGTCAGCCAGCAGGCCAGCGCCAGCGCCACCACGCAGCCGATGCCCAGGCTCACCAGCGTGGTGTTCTTGGGGTCGAGCAGCAGCGTGCCGCCGAGCTTGATGTGGCTCATGCCCACGGTGCCGATCACGGTGACCAGCGGGATCGCCAGCGCCGGAATGAACAGCTTGTTGCCCAGGCGCGTGGCGCTGGCCTGGTACTGCTCGGGCGTGGGCTCGCGGTGCTTGCCCGCGCCGACGCCGCGCAGGCCGGCAATGACGGCCATGCCGATCGCGCCGACGCCCACGAGCGCCGGCGGCAGCTTGTCGCCGACCAGGAAGACCAGCGCATAGATGCCCCAGAAGAGCGCGCTGGTGTAGCGCTTGGGATGCTGGCGGTCGGCCAGCGTCATCACGGCCGTGACGGCAAGGATGAAGCCGACCAGGAGGTACAGGTGCTGGATCGAGAGGATCATGATGCTCAGCGTCCTTCCTTGGCGGGCACGTCGGCTTCTGCGGCACCGCCCAGTTCACGGGCCAGCGCCTGGTCGAGCCGGCGCAGGCGCCAGGCGTGGATGATGAAAGCGGCAATGGCCGTCGGGATGCCCCACATCGCGATGTGCAGCGGCTCCACGTCGATGCCCGCTTCGTGCAGGAAGGTGGTCATGAGCACGATGGCGCCGAAGGCCACGAAGATGTCTTCGCCGAAGAACAGGCCCACGTTGTCGGTGGCCGCGGCGTAGGCGCGCAGCTTGTGGCGGATGCGGTCGGGCAGCTTGCCGTAGCGCGTCTCGGTGGCGCCTTCGGCCATCGGCGCGAGCAGCGGACGCACCATCTGCGGATGACCGCCCAGGCTGGTCAGGCCCATGGCCGCGGTGAGTTCGCGTGCCGCGAGGTAGACGATCAGCAGGCGACCGGCGGTGGCCGACTTGATGCGGCTGATCCAGTTCTGCGCGTGCTGGCGCAGGCCGTGGCGCTCCAGCAGGCCGATCACCGCCAGCGGCAGAAGAATGATCAGCGGCAGGTTGCGCGTCTTGATGAAGCCGGTGCCGATGGCCGTGAGGATCGCCATCGGGCCGAAGCCGGCGGCGAACGCCGTCACGATGGCCGTGACGATCACGACCAGCATCGGATTGAAGCGCAGGATGAACCCCGCAATGATCACGGCCACGCCGATCAGCGGCCACAGGGGGACTTCAGGTGTCATGGTTGGTCTTTCGTTGCAATGCAAAACACCGGCGCAGGGGCCCCGGTGCGGTCGATTGATGCAAACCTCATGCCAATGAATGAGCAATTCATTTCTTGTGAATCACTCATTTCCAACAAGTTGTTGAACAATTTCATGTAGTGTGCCCAACAACAGTGCCTGAATACCCCCATGAAAACCCTGAAACGGGCGCGTTTCGGTGCACGGGCGCGGCGCGGCACGGGGGCCGTCTGTTACAACGCAGGCTCGCTGCGCCCCTCTCTTTTCCCCTCCGACCGACCGGCATGACCCGACTGGATTCCCCCGCTTCCTCCACCTCGCCGGCCGCCGGCGCGCTCACGCTCAACGACCGCGTGGCCGAGCTGATCCGCCAGAAGATCGTGAAGGGCGAGTTCTCGCCGGGGCAGCGGCTGTCGGAGGCCGCACTGGCCGACAGCCTGGAGATTTCGCGCAACACCTTGCGCGAGGTGTTCCGCACGCTGACCAAGGAAGGCCTGCTCAAGCACGCGCCGAACCGCGGCGTGTTCGTGGCGGTGCCGAGCATCGCGTCGATCATCGACATCTACCGCGTGCGCCGGCTCATCGAGTGCCAGGCGCTGGCGCAGGCCTACCCGCGCCACCCCGCCAAGAAGCACATGCGCGAGGCGGTCGAGATGGCGCTGAAATGCCGCGACGCCGGCGACTGGCTGGGCGTGGGCACGGCCAACATGGAGTTCCACAAGGGCATCGTCGAGCTGGCCGACAGCGAGCGGCTGAACGTGCTGTTCGCCCACATCCTGGTCGAGCTGCGGCTGGCCTTCGGGCTGCTGAAGGACCCGGAGTTCCTGCACGCGCCCTACGTGGACATGAACACGAAGCTGCTCGAGCTCATCGAGGCCGGCAAGTTCGCCGAGGGCTCGGCGGCGCTGAACGACTACCTCATCCACTCCGAGCGCATCGTGCTGGCGGTGTATGCGCGGCAGATGCCGGACGGCGGACTCGACAACTAGTTGAACCAGCCCGCGCCGCGCCGCGCGGGCTGCTGCGCTAGCGCTCCTTGCCCATCACCAGGTCAGGCAGGATCGTCACGATCGACGGGAACAGCGTGATCAGCGCGATGCACAGCACGAGGCAGAAGAAGAACGGAATCGCGGCCTTGGCGATCACGTTGCTGTCCTTGCCCGTCATGTTCTGCAACACGAACAGGTTGAAGCCCACCGGCGGCGTGACCTCCGCAATCTCGACCAGCAGCACGATGAAGATGCCGAACCAGACCAGGTCGAAGCCCGCCTTCTGGATCATCGGCAGCACCAC
>NZ_JBWKNE010000018.1:0-13443 GCF_059415405.1 Variovorax sp. GW821-FHT10C12 | reverse complement strand
AGGGGCAATGCTGCGAACCATGCCAAGGACATGGGGGAGACAACCCAGCGGTTGAAGGCGGCTCAGGACCAGCACGAAGGTCTTGCGGAAGCTGCGGCGACAGCCAAAGCTCAAAGCGGGGGCGAAGACCAAGCTCTGGTGGTCCAGGCGCTCAAAGCGCAGAACGACGTCATCAAGGGCAGCGGTGGTGAGAAGGCCCAAGGCCGATTCCCCGAACTCACTGAAGCCCAATTGGTACTCGCCAGTGCCGCAGGCCTCGCCGCCACCACGCCCGGCAGCCTTCATCTTCAGGCTGGCGAGCACATCGCGATCAGCAGCCAGGGCCATACCAGCATCAGTGCGGCGAAACGACTTCTCGTCAGCGCCAAGAACGGCATTCGCTTGTTTGCGCTTCGAGGCGGCATGAAGTGGATCGCTGGCAACGGCAAGTTCCAGATCGAAGCGCACAAGGACGCGATGAATCTGACCGCCAAGAAGGCCGTCCGCATCGCAAGCACCACCAGCGAGATCCGTATCACCGCACCGATCAAAGTGGTGGTCAACGGCGGTGGAAGTTTCACGGAGTGGAGCAGCACAAGCATCTTGCACGGAACGCCGGGTGGGTGGATCGAGCATGCGGCGAGCCATGTCAAGGTGGGTCCGGCAAAGTTGCCGCTGAGTCCGCAAACGTTCAAGGGCTGTGGCCCGGCGAACGGCGGTCGGGCAATCGGTGGCGCTGGAGTCATCTGACATGACAGCCATGCGCACTTCCACTTTTGAAACTCCCGTCGATTGGCCCTGGGATGCCATGCCTGCCGATTTCCTCGATGCGGTGATGTCGTCGCTCGCACGGCAGTTGGCCGCTGGCCCCGTGTACTTGCTGATCGATCCGATGTCCAGCGATGTTTCGCAGCCAATCGACACCCATCCACGCCATCCCGTGACCGGCGACGCCTTGCAATCGCCTGCGGAGCAGTTGCCCTACCTGGTCGAACTCCGGGATGCGAACGACCCCTTGCTCGCGCAGAGCGTCGCCTGGGCCGCCGAAGAGCACTTGCGCGCCTGCGCGAACGGAAGCGGCCCCTGCCGTATCGGCGGCTGGCTGCAGTCGCACGCGCCGAATGATGGTGCCACGCTGGCTCGGCAGATCGGCGCGCTGCTTCAGGCGCGCAATGCGCCCGGCGGCGGCCACTATCTGCGCCTGGCTGATCGCCGCGTGCTGGCACTGCTGCACCGTTTTGAATCGCCAGTGATCGATTGGCCGCGGCAGTTGAAAGGCATGGCGCACTGGATCTATCTCGATGCCAACTTCGCGCTCCAGATGTTGCAAGGCCAGTCCGGCTCGGCCGCCAATCAGCCGCTGCAATTGAACGCCGCGCACTGGCAATGCGTGATCGAGGCTGAAGCCATCAACCGCAGCCTGATGGCATGGCAGGGCTTTTGTCACCCGCTGCCAGACGACGCCGTGGCGCAAGTGATGGCGCCGCTTGCGCGCGCACGCCGGCATGGCCTGCACGAGCCTCAGGATCTGGCCGCCTATGCGGCTGAAGCCTTGCGGTTTCCCGCCTTCGAGCAATACCCCGATCTGCCGGGGCGCATCGCGCGCAGCCTGCACACGCAACAGCCCCTGGCCGACAGGCTGCAAGCCCTGCGTGGGCATTGGGCTGACAGCGACACCGCATCGCCGCCACCGCCACGGCCGGGTCGCAAACCCTGACCGCGTCGCATCCATTGCCCCACCCTTCCCGAACACTCGCCGACCCCCATGACCTGCAAGATATGTGACAACAAGAGCGGCCAGTCGATCCTGCTGGTGCGGCCCACCGCAGTGGCCACGGACCCGGCAATCGCCCCCCAGGGCATCGCCGCACTCGACGCGCATGCGGGCACCGTCAAGGCGTTCGGCCTGCCGCCTCTGAAGGCGGAATCGAAATATGCCCTGCGCCTGCTGCGCCGCGAGGGGTACGTCTACGTGTTCTTCCCCGGCGAGAAGCCGCTGGGCCAGATCAAGCCTTGGCTGACGTACCGTGTTTACGACCGGGGCGCCCTGATACCCGAGGGCTCGTTCGTCTTCGATCGCAGCGAATTCTCCTGCAGCACGAAGAGCACCCATCCGCACGACGTGCGCACCCTCTGCATTGCCGAACCCAAGCGCATCGCCAAGGTGTGGGTCGGCTTCAGCATGAACTGGTGGAGTGACACGGTCAAAGGCAACGCAGCGAAAGACCCCAAAGCCGCCGGGATGGTCGAAGTGAACCTCGCGGGCGATCCGCCGACACACGGCTTCGCCGCCGATGCCGCATTGCTCAAACAACACGTGGCCGACTACGCAGTGCAGAGCCTGAAACACGGTGGCCTGGAAGAAGACGCCACGCCCTTCTATCCACCCGGCGACATTGCCGCGCCACAAGCTGCCCGCGCCCTGGTGACTGTCATGCAACGGCAGAACGCAGGCCACGCAGGCAAGCCGATGGTGCTTGCCATTCCAGACCCGGTGGGGTTGGCGGCGGACCTCAACGGCATTCGCATGGCGCGCGACAGGCGAGACAAGGAGGCACTTCTTCAGCCCGAGGTCGCGTGGCCGCTGATGACGAACCAGTTGCTCTCCGGCCTCAAGGTGTCCATTGAGAGCGCAGCGATGGACGAGGCGCGTGCCACGCCCGATGGCCACGTATCGCAGAAACGCTGGAATGAACTGAAGGGCACCCCGTTTTACCGCGAGGGGGGCTATGAATGGTTTCCCACCCAAGGCGCAGCCGCAGACGGCAGCCTCAACGGCAAAGCGATCAGGCCCCGCACCCCCGTGCACGAGCGGCGTATCGACGAACGGGGAAACGCCTATGGGTCAGCGCAATGGAAACCTTTCGCCAGCCAGATCGATGCGGGCAAACACGAGAGATGGATGCAGGACTTCAAAAACCGGCGCGGCATCGAAGCGGATCGCCTGGCCCTGCACGAACAGAATTGGCTCGCTGCGGCAAGCAGCCCCGCAACACTCGCGTACTTCGCGACGCATTTCGACGAGGGGGATCCAAACAAGCACACCGCGCCTACCAGCCCCGGCGCGATCTATGCGGGTGAAAGCCACCTGATTCACTACCCGCAGCCCTTGAGCACTGCCGAATGCTATGCGCAGTACCTCGAGCGGATGTTGGAAAGGCCGATCACCGACCCGCACGCGGTGCCCTTGCGCGCGATGTTCGGCAACCAGAAGGACGTGATCTCCAGGGTGCACGCCATGCTGATCGGCGACGCCGACCGCGACAACGAAGACAACATGCGCGACAAGACGCTGGACATCTTCAAGGGGCTGGTGACCGCCGAATGGGGCCCGAAGTACAGCTGGATGAAGGCTGCTGTCATGGGCCTGAGCGGCGGGCACCTGGCCGCCATTGCTGCAGGCGCCTTGCAGTTCGGACTGAGCCTCAAATGGTCGGACGGATTGACGATTCCGCAGAAGGCACAGAAATATTTGCAACGGCTGCCCGCGTTGGCCGCGGCTGAGCTGGCCTTGCTGGACGCCATGCGCGCCGCCGCTGAAGGTGGCGCGTCCAGCCTTCATGTGGTCATACGCTCCAACTGGCGAAGGGAAACAGTCCTGGCGACCATGGAGAGGAACCCGTTCGACTATTCCGAAGCCGACCGCCGCGCCATACGTAACAAGCCCGCAGGCAGCAGGATCGTCGTCCAACGGGTTGTCATGCTGGACGCGGAATCCGCCAACTTCCACGTGATGCCGAACGAGACGGCGCAACTACCGGGGGCATCGCCGCGCAGTCGGCGCGGGCTGTCGATGGCAAAGTTCACGGAGGACGTGAAAGCTGCCAACTTGCAGTCCTTCGACAGCGCAACGGTCAAGAACGTCAAGGCGCACGTCGCGAAAGAAGCCATCAGCGCCAATGTGAGGTCTCTCAGGACCGACCAATTTTTTGGTGGCGCCGTGATGGTCGTGCAGGGGTTGGGCCTTATCTGGTCGGTGCGCGATTTTTTCCAGGAGCTGGGCAAGGGGGACAACGGCAGGTTGTTCGACAAACTACTCGGCGTGGCGGATGGCGTGGCGGGTCTGACGGGTGGGCTGCTGGACATCAGGGCTGCGAGCCTTCAGATACAGATGGTGGAGGCGCAAGGGGCGGCTCGAGGTACCGCAATGAGTCAGGTCAGCCGTTCGCTGAGCAACCTGAAGGCGGGGGCGGCGATGACGGGTGTGGCGGGTGGCGTGTTGAATATGGTGATGTCGTTTCGCAAAGCACAGGAGGCGAAACAGAAGGGAGACAAGGAGTCCTACGCAGCGCATGGTTTTGCCGCAGTTGCGTTTGGGTTGATAAGCGTAGTCATGGGAGCAATCACCGCAGACTTCCTGACTCGCGGCGCAACCAATCGGGCCATCGGCGCAGCAGCACGAGTAGCAGCGAAGAAGCTGATCGAAAAAGGGCTGCAACGCGTCATCTTGACCGTCATCGTCAGTGCAAGTGCAGAAGCGCTGGTGGCAGGAGTGACGGTCTTCATCAGCGGTGCGGGCTGGGTGCTGTTGATCGCCGGTGTGGCCTCCACCATGTGGGCAGTCTTTTCCGAACGCTCCGACCTGCAACGCTGGATCGCGCGGGGGTACTTCGGCCGTGACACTGAGGGGCGGTACGAGGACAAGGACAGGGAGCTCCTGGAGTACCAACTGCTAGCCGAAATGGTCTACAAGCCCATGACCGATGAGGAGAACCAACGTCTTCTCAAGAAGTATCCGGCGCCACCTGCTGCGCCAGCACCTCGACGATCACCGTTCGGCGGTGATGGCGTGGGAGGCTTCCGATGATCGGCGGCATCAATACCAGCGGGCGCAGTACCGACGAGGATCGCACCGATGGCAAGGTCATCGGGCTTGTGGAGCGCTATGCCAACAAAAGACAAAGAGTCACCGGAGTAACCGGCCATGGCGGACAGCTCACAGGTGTCTATCCAGATGCCATCGAGTTTCAGAGGGTCTACCTGACGGGTGGAGGGGGTTTTTATACGACGTATGGCTTCGTTTCTGGGGTTCTTGGCACGTACTTGTTCACAACGTTCATGTTGGAGGGAATGATTGGGTACGAAGGCTACGGCGTTATCGCCTTCGCCTACATTGGCTCCTGGTCCTTCTTTGCATTCTTCGCCTACCTCGAACTCTTCGCCCCCGCCGACAGCCCCCTCTACTTCGACCGCAAGCATCGCAAGGTCTACAAGGTCACTCAGTCCGGTGCCCGCCGCTGGCGCTTCTTCGGCCCTCGCAACTCCAGCCTTGTTGCTTACGACTGGGACCTGATCGACGCCGAGCACCACACCACGCTGCAAGCCAGCACAGCCACGGCGAGTCGTGTGCACCACCTTGTCTTCCTGGTGCGAAAGAGCAAGGACGACCCAACCATCATCGACAGCTTCACCTTCGCCAGCGTCGACTTCGTGCCGGCCTTGTGGGAGTACATCCGCCGCTACATGGAGCAAGGCGCTGCGCCGCTGGTGCAGGGTGAGTTCCCTCCGGTGTCGAACACTGGCGCGTATGTGCCCTGGAGTGACTTCGGTGCGGTCGTCCCATTTCTTGACCAGCCGGGGCGCCGTTGGAAAGAGCAGCCTTGGAAGACCTTGCTCAAGTACATCAGCATGCCTGTCACGGTGCCGCTGTATGTGCTGTGGTTGTTCTTCAATCGCCTGACTGTCTGGACCGCACAGAAGGTCGAGTGGCCCGAAGAGATCAAGCAAGCCATCGGTCGATTGATCAACGAACTTGACCTTCGCGGCGACATTTACCGGCATTTGCGGCCGGGCCCCCGCCCCAGCTCTGATCGATTCTGGGCGTCGACGGCACCTTGCGGCTGGCTCCTGTCGGAGCGCAAAGCCCACGCCCGGCCCCGCATCTACTCCCTTCGCCGTACCCCTCCCGCCCCACCTAGGCCATTAGCTAGGCCTTAAGGCGGATTTGCCTCCCGCCCCCCGCGCCGGAAACTTCGTGTTTCTTCTTACTTCCCGGCACCCTTGCCGTAGACGGAGTGCGGATGAGTTGGCGAACCAAAGTGGTCTGGAGCGAGGGGATGCTGTTGCAGCCTCAGCACCTGCAGCAAAGCGAGCGCCATGTCGACCATGCGCGGCATGTGCTGTTGCGCACCACCACGCCCTACGCCTGGGGATTCGCCGAGGTCGAGATCGACGCGGCGGCGCTCACGTTGGGCAAGCTGGCGCTGGTGCGGGCGGTGGGCATCTTCGGCGACGGCACGGTGTTCGACATGCCGGCGGTCGATCCATTGCCCGAGCCCATCGAAATTCCTGCGTCCATGCGCGACGAGGCCGTGGTGCTGGCGCTGCCGCTGCGCCGCGCCGGAGCCCGTGAAGCCGACGCTGAAGAATACGAAGAGCTGGTGCGCCACCGCGTGCTGGAGTCGGACGTGCCCGACTCCAACACGGCCGGCGAGCGCACCGCGATGCTGCAACTCGGCCAGCTCCACACGCGCCTGATGCGCGCCAGCGAAGCCACCGACGCCTGGGCGACCCTGGGCGTGGCCCGTGTGGTCGAGCGCCGGGTCGACAACCAGGTGCAGCTCGACCGCGCGATGCTGCCGCCGCTGCTCGACGTGGCCGGCCATGCGGTGATCCGCGCCTGGCTCGACGAGTTGCTGGGCCTGCTGCGCCAGCGCGGCGAGGCGCTGGCCGGGCGCATGACGCAAGGGGGAACCGGCGGCGTGGCCGAGATCGCCGACTTCATGCTGCTGCAGGCCGTGAACCGCAACGAGGCCATCTTTGCGCACCTCGCCAAGAGCGCGATGCTGCACCCGCAGCATTTCTTCGAACACGCGCTCGGGCTGGCGGGCGACCTCGCGAGTTTCCGCGACACGCGCCGCGTGACGCGCTTCGGGCCCTACATCCACGACGACCTGGCGCTGAGCTTCCGCCCGGTGATGGACGACCTGCGCCGCAGCCTGTCGATGGTGTTCGAGCAGTCGGCGATCCGCATCGAGCTGCACGACCGCAAGCACGGCGTGCGCGTGGCGATGGTCACCGACGTCGAGCTGCAGCGCAAGGCGACCTTCGTGCTCGCGGTGAACGCGAACATGCCGAGCGAGGCGCTGCGCGCGCGCTTTCCCACGCAGGTGAAGATCGGCCCGGTCGAGCGCATCCGCGATCTCGTGAACCTGGCGCTGCCGGGCGTCACGCTGACACCGATGCCGGTGGCGCCGCGCCAGATTCCCTTCCACACGGGCGCCAACTACTTCGAACTCGAAACGCGCAACAGCGACCTGTGGCGCCAGCTCGAGCAATCGGGCGGCATCGCGATGCACATCGCGGGCGATTTCCCCGGCCTAGATCTCGCGTTCTGGGCCATTCGTTCCTAGCCGCATCCGGCTGACGGAAACGGAACATCACCATGAGCACCCCTCCCGACCCCTTTGCCGCCTTCGAGTCCGAGCGCACGGTCATCAAGCCCAAGCCGCGCACGCCGGGCGGCGCGCCGCCGGCTGCTGCGGCGCCCGCGCCGTTCTTCGGCGGTGTCGATCCGACGCCCGTGGCCGAGGTGGGTGAGATCGGCCTGCTCAATCCGCTGGTCTCGGCCGCGGGCAAGCTGCTGGTGCTGATCGGCAAGCTGCGCAACCTTGCGCAGCCGCCCAACGTGCCGGCGCTGCGCGCGTCCACCGCCGACGCGGTGAACCAGTTCGACGCCGCGGCGCGCCGCGCGGGCGTGGGCAACGAGTCGGTGCTGGCCGCGCGCTATGTGCTGTGCACCGCGCTCGACGAGGCCGTGGCCAACACACCCTGGGGCGTGCAGGCCGGCTGGAACAAGCAGAGCCTGCTGGTGCAGTTCCACAACGAGACCTGGGGCGGCGAAAAGGTGTTCCAGCTGCTGGCCAAGCTCGCGCAGGACGTGCCCACGCACCGCCAGCTGCTGGAGCTGATCTACAGCGTGCTCGCGCTCGGTTTCGAGGGTCGCTACCGCGTGGTCGACAACGGCCGCGCGCAGCTCGACTCGGTGCGCCAGCGCCTGGCCGATCTGATCGCCAAAGACCGTCCGCCCGTCGAGCCCGAGCTGTCGCCGCACTGGCGCGGGCAGGGCGCGGGCACGGTGCGGCTGCGCGAGTCGCTGCCGCTGTGGGTGTTCGCGGCCGGCTTCGCGCTGCTGCTGGCGCTGGCGTGGTTCGGCCTGCGGCTCACGCTCAACCACCGCTCGGACACGACCTACGCGGCCGTGTCGAGCCTGCGCGTGCCGAACATCCAGATCGCGCCGCCCGCCGCGCCGGCCAAGTCGCCGCGGCTCGCGCGTTTTCTCGAGCCCGAGATCAAGCAGGGTCTGGTCACCGTGACCGACGAGGCCGACCGCAGCGTGGTGCGGCTGCGCGGCGATTCGTTCTTCGGTTCGGGCAGCGCCGAGCCGATGGCCGCCTCGCTGCCGGTGCTGCGCCGCATCGGCCAGGCGCTGGCCGAGGTGAAGGGCGAGGTGCTCATCACCGGCCACTCCGACAACCAGCCGATCCGCTCGCTGCGCTACCCGTCGAACTGGCACCTGTCGGCCGCGCGCGCCGATGCGGTGAAGGGCGCGCTCTCCACGCTGGTCGATCCCGCGCGCATGCGCTCCGACGGCAAGGCCGACGCCGAGCCCGTGGTGGCCAACGACACGCCGGCCAATCGCGCGCGCAACCGCCGCGTCGACATCGTGCTGCTGACCGAACCCGAGCGCCTTGCTGCTGCACCGGCTGCTCCCGTTCCAGGAGCGACGAAATGATCAAGAAAATCTTCGGCTTCCTGTTCAGCCCGCTGCTGCTGACGCTGCTCGCGCTGATCGTCGTCGCGCTGCTGATCTGGTGGATCGGCCCGCTGGTGAAGATCGGTTCGCTCGCGCCGCTCGAAGGCGAGATGACGCGCGCCATCGTCATCGGCGTCATCGTGCTCATCGTGGTGCTGCGCGCGCTGTACCGCCGCTGGCGCGCGCGCCGCGCAAGCCAGCACCTGACCGACGGCTTGATGAAGGCGCCGGCCGCCGCCAAGACCGGCGCGTCGGTCGATGGCGAACAGAAGATCCTCGACACGCGCTTCAGCGAAGCCGTCGCCACGCTCAAGCAGATGCGCCTGCATGCCGCCGGCAAGAAGCCCGGCTGGCGCGACTGGCTGTCGATCTCGGGCGGCAGCTACCTGTACGACCTGCCGTGGTACGTCTTCATCGGCGCACCGGGCGCGGGCAAGACCACGGCGCTCGTCAACTCGGGCCTCTCGTTCCCGCTGGCCGAGAAGTTCGGCCCCGGCGCCATCCGCGGCGTGGGCGGCACGCGCAATTGCGACTGGTGGTTCACCGACGAGGCCGTGCTCATCGACACGGCCGGTCGCTACACCACGCAGGACAGCCACCAGTCGGAAGACAAGAGCGCCTGGGAAGGCTTCCTGGGCCTGCTGAAGAAGGCGCGCCCGCGCCGACCGCTCAACGGCGTGTTTCTCACCGTGAGCGTGGGCGACCTGCTGAGCCAGGGCCCCGAAGCGCGCACGCAGCTCGCGGCCTCGATCCGCGCGCGCCTGCACGAGCTCGACAGCAAGCTCACCACGCGCCTGCCGGTGTACGTGCTCGTCACCAAGAGCGACCTGCTCTACGGCTTCACCGACTACTTCGACGACCTCGGCAAGGAGCAGCGCGCGCAGGTCTTCGGCTTCACGCTGCCGGCGGACGAGGACGTGCAGCGCGAAGAGAAGGCCCTGTCGACCGCCTTCAACCGCGAGTTCGCCCTGCTGCACAACCGCATCAACGACGGCCTCATCGCACGCATGCAGCGCGAGACCGACGGCACGCGCCGCGCGGCGATCTTCGGTTTTCCGGCGCAGTTCGGCTCGGTCGGCCCGCTGCTCTCCGACCTGCTCGAACAGGTGTTCACCGGCTCGCGCTTTGCGCAACCGCCATGGGTGCGCGGCGTGTACTTCACCAGCGGCACGCAAGAGGGCAGCCCGATCGACCGCGTGATGGGCAGCCTGGCGCGCAGCTTCGGCATCGAGCGCGCCATGCTCGCGCCGCAGAAGTCCAGCGGACGCAGCTACTTCCTCACCGCGCTGCTGCGCGAGGTGGTGTTCCCCGAGCAGCGCCTGGCCGGTGCCGACGTGAAGCTGGAGCGCCGCCGCAACACGCTGCGCCTGGCGGGCGTGGCCGCGATGACGCTGCTCACCGTCGGCCTGCTTGCGGCCTGGGGCTACAGCACCTGGCAGAACCACAACTACCTGAAGTCGGTCGAGGCGCGCGTCGAGCCCGCGCAGAAGACCCTGGCCGCGCTGCCGACGCGCGTGCAGAACCTGGTCGAGGTTGCGCCCGTGCTGCAGGGCCTGCGCGACATCTGGAAGACGCCCGACAACCGCCAGGGCGACGAGCCGTTGTCGATGACGCTGGGCCTGTACCAGGGCGACAAGCTCGATGCCGCCGCCATGCTCACGCACCAGCGCGCGCTCAACGACGCCTTCCTGCCGCAGATCGCCAAGCGCATCGAGGACCAGCTGCGCACCGCGCAGAAGGACAACCTCGAGTTCACGTATGAAGCGCTCAAGAGCTACCTCATGCTCTACCAGCCCGAGCGCTTCGACCCCGAGGCGCTGAAGGCCTGGATCACGCTCGACTGGGCGCGCAACCTCGACCGCGGCATTCCCGAAGACCAGCGCAAGGCGCTCGAAGACCAGCTCGACGTGCTCATCGCCCAGGGCCCGCCGCGCTCGCCGTTGAAGATGGACGAGAACCTGGTGCGCAGCGTGCGCGCCGTGCTCGCGAGCTACCCGCTGGAGCAGCGTGTGTTCAGCCGCTTGAAGCGCCAGCGCGCCACCAAGGACATCCCGGGCTTCAGCGTGGCGCAGGCCACCGGCCCGTCGGGCCCGCTCGTGTTCGAGCGCATCAGCGGCAAGCCGTTGAGCGAGGGCGTGCCCGGCATGTTCACCTACGACGGGTACCACAAGCGCTTCCAGAACGAGGTCGTGGTGCTCACCGGCCTGCTGGCCGCCGAAGACCCGTGGGTGCTGGGGCAGGACCGCAACGCCAGCGAACGCCTGCGCGACGCCGCAGCGCTCGGCGCGCTCACCGACCGCGTGCGGCGCCTGTACCTCGAGGAATACGTCAAGCAGTGGGAGGCGTTGCTGGCCGACGTGCGGCTGATCCGCGTCAGCGGCCTGGAGAAGAACATCGAGACCGCGCGGATTCTGTCGGGCGTCGATTCGCCGCTCGCGAACTTCCTGCGCGCGGTGGTCAAGCAGACCACGCTGATTCCCGCGGCCGATGCCAACAAGGACGTCGTCAGCAAGGCCACCGAGACCGTGCGCAACACGCGCAAGGGCCTGGAGGACCTGTTCGGCAGCGACCCCGGCAAGCAGGTGGCGCCGGGCAAGCGCATCGAGAGCATCGTGGACGACCGTTTTGAATCGCTGCGCCGTCTGGTCACCGCGGGCGGCCCGAACCAGCCCGCGCCGATCGACGATGCGCTCAAGCTCTTCAACGAGGTGTACGTGTACCTCAACGCCGTCGACACGGCCGTGAAGGGCCGCACCTCGCCGCCGCCCGGCGACGTGGCCGGCAAGCTCAAGTCGGACGCGGGCCGCCTGCCCGAGCCGGTGCGCAGCATGATCGAGAACCTGAGCCAGACCGGCGCCGCGCAGGCGCAGGTGGCCGAGCGCGGCAACCTGAGCCAGGACCTGCGCCCCGTGACCGAGTTCTGCAACCGTGCCATCGCGGGCCGCTACCCCTTCGTGCAAAGCAGCAAGCGCGATGTGCTGCCCGAAGACTTCGGCCAGATGTTCGGCGCCGGCGGCCTGATGGACGACTTCTTCCAGAAGCGTTTGGCCGCGCTGGTCGACACCAGCACCCGGCCGTGGCGCTACAAGCCCGTGGCCGAGCGCGGCGCGATCACCACGCAGGCGCTGGCGCAGTTCGAGCGTGCGGCGCGCATCAAGGACATCTTCTTCCGTGGCGGCGGTCGCGGGCCGTCGATGCGGCTGGACTTCAAGCCGGTGGAGATGGACGCGGGCATCACGCAGTTCATCCTCGACGTGGACGGGCAACTGGTGAAGTACGCGCACGGGCCGGTGGTGCCGATGGCGGTGCAGTGGCCGGGGCCGAAGGGGAGCAACCAGGTGCGCGTTCAGGTGAGTCCGCCGTCGACGACCGGGAGTTCGGGGTCGGCGATGGATGGGCCTTGGGCTTTGTTCCGTACTTTGGATGACGGGCAACTGGAAGCGGGGGATGCGCCGGAGAAGTTCTTCATCACGTTCCAGGTGGGGGCGCGGAAGACGCGGTTCGAGGTGACGACGAACAGCGTGCAGCATCCGATTCGGTTGAAGGAGTTGCGGGAGTTTTCTTGTCCGGAGGGGTTGTGAGCTTGGCCTCTTCTTCGCTCTTCGTTTCCGACGAACTTCCCGGCTGGTTCGGGAAGTTGCCGGGGATGGGGGACTTTGCGCATCGGCGGTTGCCGGAGGCGTTTCGCTCTGTCTGGGACCCGTGGTTGCAACGCGGGTTGGCACGGCTGCGGGATCGGCATGCGGATTGGACTGCTCACTACCTGGAGGCGCCTGTGTGGTGCTTTGTGCTGGGGGCGCAGGTGGTGGGGGAACGAGGGTGGATGGGGGTGTTGATGCCTTCGGTGGATGGGGTGGGGCGGTACTTTCCGTTCACTCTGGCTGTTGAGTTGGATGAGGGTGTTGCTTCCTCTGATGTTTTGAGTGGGGTGACGTTGACTGCTGCGCTTCGGTGGTGGGCGTTGGGGACGCAGGCCGTGTTGGAAGGGCTTGAAGGGGATTTGGATGCGCTGCGGTTTGATGCGGCGTTGAGTCGGTTGTTTGTGGGGGGTGCTGCTGAGCCTTCCGCTGAGGATCGGTCGCTTGAATTGCCGCTGGCGGGGACCTCGCTTTGGATGGAGACGCCTGGCTTGGAGGGCGGGGTTCGGATGTTGGCTACGGGGCTTCCTCGGGATGTGCAGTTCGACGCTTTGTTTCTCGGGGGTGGGGAATGAGGTGCCTGCTTTCTTTTGGGTTCCGAGGCCGGGTCTCGCCCCGGCGGGCGACTCACTTTCTTTTGCTTCGCCAAAAGAAAGTAAGCAAAGAAAAGGCGACCCCACTGTCTGCGACCCTCCGCTTCGCTACGGGCAACCTGCGGTGCTCACGTTTCGCGGGGTCTCGCAGAACTCGCTTCGCTCAAACAGCTGCGAGCCGTGATCCGCGAAACGCTCCGCTCCTCGGCGCAGCCAGAGGGGAGGGGAGCTTCGGGCCGTCGCTTCGCTCGGCCATGCAGTACCAACAGCCGAATTCAAACCCCGCGCGCGCGGCTTCGCCGGCGCGCAGTTCTTTGCCAACGCCAACGCCAACACCAACACCAACGCCCACGCCCACGCCCACGCCCACGCCCACGCCCACGCACCAACCAATCCCCGCTGCAGCAGGCGCGAAGCGCCTGCTGCAGCCCACTGGCCGAGCGAAGCGATGGCCCGCTGGTATCCAAAGCCCTTCTGT
>NZ_JBWKNE010000017.1:0-13582 GCF_059415405.1 Variovorax sp. GW821-FHT10C12 | reverse complement strand
CGACCACGCGGACCTGCGCATCGTGTTCCTGGTCGACTCGCTCGCACAGCTGGCGCTGATCGAAGACTGGTCGAAGCACCATCCCGCCAGCGTGCCCTTCGAGGTCATGCTCGAGATCGGCGTGCAGGGCGCACGCACCGGCTGCCGCACGCACGACGAAGCCATTGCGCTCGCCACGCGGGTGCGCGCCAGCGACGCGGCCAAGCTCGTGGGCATCGAGACCTATGAAGGGCAGGGCGCCACCGGCGAAAGCGGGCCCGACACGGCCTACGCCACCACGCTGATGGACCGCGTGGAAGCCGTGGCGCGCCACTGCGACACGCACCAGCTCTTCGAGACCGACGAGGTGCTGGTCTCGGCCGGCGGCTCGGCCATCTTTGACCTCGTGGCCGGGCGCCTGAAGCCCGCGCTGGGTGCGCCCGTGCGCGGCCTGCTGCGCTCGGGCTGCTACGTCACGCACGACCATGGCTTCTACAAGCGCATGGTGAGCGTGGTCGACGAGCGCCTGGGCTGCGACTGCGGCGAGGGCCTGACGCCGGCGATGGAGGTCTGGGCCAACGTGCAGTCGCGGCCCGAGCCCGGCCTGGCGATCCTGTCGGTCGGCAAGCGCGACATCTCCTTCGACCTGTCGATGCCCGTGCCGATCGCGCGCGCGGCGCGCGGCGCGTTGCAGCCGCAGGGCGTGCCCGCCGGCTGGAAGATCACTGCGCTGAACGACCAGCACGCCTACCTGCGCTGGGACGCGAGCGAAGAGGCCGATGCACCGAAGGTCGGCGACCGCGTGGGCCTGGGCATTTCGCACCCCTGCACCACCTTCGA
Source organism: Variovorax sp. GW821-FHT10C12 (assembly GCF_059415405.1). Taxonomy (NCBI): domain Bacteria; kingdom Pseudomonadati; phylum Pseudomonadota; class Betaproteobacteria; order Burkholderiales; family Comamonadaceae; genus Variovorax; species Variovorax sp. GW821-FHT10C12. The sequence continues at coordinate 12,763 of NZ_JBWKNE010000017.1, read as the reverse complement.
CAAGTGGCACTGGATGCCCGTGGTCGAGAACGACTACCGCGTGAGCGACGCTGTCGCCATGCACTTCTGAAAACGCACCGATGACGCCCTCCTTGCTCCAGAGAATCGCCGAGGCGCGTGGCGATGCCCCGGCCACGCGGCGCGCGATTCTCGACCTGATCCTCGAAGACCCCGACCGCGCGCTCGAAGAGAGCTTCGAGCAGCTGGCCGAGCGCTCGCGCAGCTCGGTGCCCACCATCATGCGCACCTGCCGCGACCTCGGCTTTGCCGGGCTGCGCGAGTTCAAGCTCGCGCTCGCGCAGGAGCTGGCGCTCGGCGGCTCGCCGCTGCACCGCCGCGTCAACATCGAAGACGCCGCCGACGAAGTGGTCAGCAAGATCGCGCGCAGCGCCGCGGCTTCGGTCTCGGGCGTGCGCGGCCAGCTCGACATGCAGGTGCTCGACGGCGCCGTGCGCGCCATCGCGGCCGCACCGCACGTCGACCTGTACGGCGCGGGCGCCACCTCGTGGTTCATGGCGAACGACCTGCAGGCGCGGCTGTTCCGCCTCGGCCTCTCGGCCAATGCCTGGGCCGACTACCACCTGCAGCAGGTGGCCGGCGCGGCGCAGCGTCCGGGTGGCGTGGTCATCGCCATCTCGCACGTGGGCGGCATGCCCTCGCTGCTCGACGCGGTCGACATCGCGCGCGGGCAGGGCGCGAAGGTGGTCGCGATCACGCGGCCGGGCACGGCGCTCGCGGCCAAGGCCGACTTCCTGATCGGCTTGTCGGTGCCCGACGACGCGGTGATGCACGTGGGCATCGACGCCTACCTCACGCACCTCACGGTCATCGAGATCCTCACCGTGCTGGTGGCGCAGCGCCGCGGCGAGCCCGCCGTGCAGCGCCTGCAGCGCGCACGCGAGGCTTTCCAGCGCCACGGCATCGACGCCACCACGCACCCGCTGCAGAGCTGGGACGGCGGCGGTATCAACGCAAAAAAGGGAGACGGCGAATCATGAGCAACGCACACGCCGTGCTGCTCGAAGCCGGCCTCGTGGTCGACGGCTCGGGCGGCCCTTCGTGGCCCGGCGACGTGCTGTTGCAGGGCGACCGCATCCTGGCGCTGGGCGACGGCCTGCGCACGCGGCTGCCTGCAGGGTTGAACATCGCCGACATCGACGTGGTCGACTGCCGCGGCAAGGTGATCGCGCCCGGCTTCATCGACGCGCACACGCATGACGACGCCATCGTGCTGCGCGACCCGCTGTGCCTGCCCAAGGTGTCGCAGGGCATCACCACCGTGGTCACGGGCAACTGCGGCATTTCGCTGGCGCCGTACCGCACGCCGCAGTCGAAGCCGCCGCTCACGCTGCTGGGCGCGGATTCGTTCAAGCACGCGACCATGGCCGAGTACCGCGCGGCGGTCGATGCGGTTCAACCGGCACTCAACGTGGCAGCCCTCGTGGGCCACACCACGCTGCGCTTCGCGGCGATGCAGGCGCTCGACCGGCCCGCCGATGGCGATGAACTCGCGCGCATGGAAACGCTGCTCGACGACTGCATGGCCGCGGGCGCGCACGGCATGTCGTCGGGCCTGTTCTACGAAGAAGCCTTTGCCGCGCCGGCCGAAGAAGTCACCGCGCTCGCGCGCGTCGTGGCGCGCCACGGCGGCGTGTACGCCACGCACCTGCGCAGCGAGATGCAGCAGATCATCGAGGCGCTGCACGAGGCCGGCGACACGGCCTTCAGCGCGGGCGTGCCGCTGGTCATCTCGCACCACAAGTGCGCCGGTCCCGCGAACTGGGGCCGCACGAAGGAGACGCTGCCGCTGATCGAGGCGCTGTCGCAGCGCCAGCAGATCGCGATGGACGTCTACCCCTACGTGGCCGGCTCCACCGTGCTGCGCGAAGACCTGGTCGACGGCGTGATCGACGTGCTGCTGACCTGGTCCGACCCGCACCCCGAGATGACCGGCCGCCTGATCTCCGACATCGCGCGCGAGTGGGGCACCACCGAGCAGGAAGCCTGCCTGCGCCTGAAGCCCGGCGGCGCCTGCTATTTCCAGATGCAGGAAGAAGACGTGGAGCGCGTCATCGCGCACCCGCTCACCATGATCGGCAGCGACGGCCTGCCGCACGACCGCCATCCGCACCCGCGCCTGTGGGGCGCGTTCCCGCGCGTGTTCGCGCGCTACTGGCGCCAGCGCAAGCTCTTCACGCTGGAACAGGCGGTGCACAAGATGACAGGCATGACGGCGCGCAACCTGCGCATCGCCGATCGCGGCCTGCTGCGCGTCGGCACGATGGCCGACGTGGTGGTGTTCGACCCCGAGACCATCACCGACACCGCCACCTACGACAAGCCGCATGGCGTGAGCGTCGGCGTCGAGCGCGTGTTCGTGAATGGCGTGCTGGCCTATCGCGGTGGCGAGGGCGAAGCGAAGGTGCTGGCGCGCGCGGGGCGGATGCTCACGCGCGGACGCTAGGCATCAGGCAAACACCAGGCAGACGGGCGCGGGCACCTGCGCCACCTGCACCGGCTGGTCCAACTTGCCGCTGGCCGGGTCGATGCGCAGGCGCAGGACGCTGTCGCCCTTCTGGCTGAGCGCGTAGAGGTGGCTGCCGCCGGGCGCCATCGCCAGCGCACGCGGAAAGCGCAGGCCTTCGCTCCAGTGCTGCAGCGGTGTCAGTGCGCCGTTGCTCGGGTCGATGCGGAACGCGGCGATGCTGTCGGCCATCGGGTGGTCCGACTTCAGGCGGCGGTTGCTCGCGTAGAGAAACTGCCCCGACGGATGCATCACCAGCGCCGCCGCGTTCTTCTGGCCGGTGTAGCCCTCGGGCACGGTCGAGACGCGCTGGCGCTGTTCCCCGACCTTGCCGCTCGCCGCGTCGTAGCCGAAGCCCGCGACCGTGGCGTCGAGTTCGTTCACCACGTACAGGAAGCGCTGCGACGGATGCAGTGCCAGGTGGCGCGGGCCGCTGCCGGGCGCGACGGCCGTGCGGCCGAGCAGGGCCAGCTGGCCGTCGGCGAGCGTGAACGCGTTGATGCGGTCGGTGCCCAGGTCGGTGGCGAGCAGGCGCTGGCCCGTGCCGTCGAACAGCACCATGTGCGGATGCGGCGATTCCTGCCGCTGCGCGTCGGGGCCGGTGCCGGTTTCCTTCTCGATGCCCGAGACCTTGCCGAGCCTGCCGTCCGCCTCGATGGGCAGCACGTTGTAGGCACCGCCGCCGTACAGCGCCACGGCCAGCGTGCGGCCATCGGGCGACACGGCCAGGTGCGCGGGGACCACGCCCGAGAGCGAGAGCGGCTGGCGGTTGAGCAGCGTCAAGCGCCCGTCGTTCGCATCGATCGCATAGGCCTCGGCCGTGCCGGTGGGCAGGCCCTGGTAGGTGTCGATCTCGTTGATCGCATAGAGGAAGCGCCGGCTCGGGTGCACCGCGAGGAACGAGGGGTTCGCGCTCGCGACGGTCTGCACGGGCGTCCAACTGCCGTCCCGGATCGCGAGCACGTAGATGCCCTTCGATGCCGGGCCGCCGGCGGTGCCGCCCGGTGCGTCGCTGGTGTAGGTGCCGACGTAGGCGAAGCGGGGTGCGGGCAGGGTGCTGGCGACTGCGCTGCTTGCAGTCTCGGGCGTCTGCGCACTGGCGGGGGCCAGTGGTGTCAATGCGCCGAGCGCGGAGGCACCACCGATCCACTGCATGACGGCGCGGCGGTTCTGACCGGGCTGGCTGGGACTGTGTGTCATGGGTTCTTTCCTCTCGTGCAAGGGTTCAGGGCCGCACCGACATGGCATGGTGAAAGATGTTGTTCGGGTCGTAGCGCCGCTTCACTTTCCGAAGGAAGGCGTAGAGCCCCTGGTCCCCGTAGTAGAGCTGCGGCCAGAACGGGTGCGCCAGCATGTCGTTGTCCGGGTAGTTGATGTAGCAGCCTTCGTAGCGCTCGCCGGGGTAGGGCGTGCCGGCAAAGCGCTCGGGCACGTCGGGCGTGCCGTACACGTCACGGTAGAAATCGCCGATCCAGCGCAGGTGGCCCGCATCGTCCGCCGCGCTGCGCCAGTAGGTCTGGTACTGCAGCTTCATGATCGACGCGCGCTGCGGCACGGCGGTGTCGTCGATGCGCTCGGGCTTGTTGATCGCGCCGCCATAGGAGTCGACCTGCACCAGCGACTGGCTCAGGTCGATGCCGGGCATCGTGCGCGTGAGGTGCGTGTAGATGCGCTGCGCCTCGCGCACGGTGAAGTTGCGCTTCATGTAGGCCGACTTGTACTTGCCGCGCTGGTTCTCGCCCGAGCCGTTGAGGTACTGCGTGGCCGTGAGCCAGTCGTAGCGCGTCACGGTGTGCGGCTTGGAGCACAGCAGCTGGCCCGTGTCCCGCTGCGGTGCCGGGCCCACGCCGGGTGCGCGGCCCTTCAGCGGCACGGGCGTGCAGGCGCGAAAGCGCTCGAGAAAGTCGTGGAGCACCGTGAGGTCGTTGCAGGTGCCGTCGGGGTTGCAGAACTGTGTGAGCATCACGATCTGGCCCGACGAGCGGTGCGTAAGCTTGAGCAGCGAGAACATGCCCCAGGTGTCGGGCGAGGTGCCGCGCGTGGCCCAGTAGTCGCCGTAGATGGCGAGCAGCTGGGCGAAGCGCGCGGGCGTCATGCTGGCCCAGTCGAACGCGACCACCGCGAGCGCCACCTCGCGCGGCGCGGTCGGCAGGGTGTCGAACACATAGCTGGTGATCGCGCCGAAGTTGCCGCCGCCCGCGCCGCGGCAGGCCCGGAACAGGTCGGGCTCGCGCGTCGCGTCCACGGTGCGCGGCACGACCTTGCCGCGCGCATCGACCGTGAGGATGTCCACCGCCGAAAGCCAGTCGACCGTGAGGCCTTGCAGGCGCGACAAGAGGCCGTAGCCGCCGCCGCAGATGTGGCCGCCCGCGCCCACCGAATAGCAGGAGCCGCCGGGCAGCGTGACGTTGTGCTGCTTGTACAGCTCGAGGTAGCCGTTCCAGTTCTGCGTACCGGGTGCGACGCGGTAGCGGCCGTCGCCCTTGCGCTCGGCACTGGCCTGCGTGAGCAGGCTCAGGTCGAGGATCGCGCCGCCGGGGTTGTTGGAGACGAAGTCTTCATAGCAATGCCCGCCGCTGCGCACCGTGGGCCGCCGGCCTGCATCGACGATGCGCTGCAGCGCGGCGGCGGCATCGTCTGCGTTCTCCACCAGCTCGATGCGCGATGCCGCATCCGAATCAACGGAAGGCCATCGCAGGTTGAAGCCTTTCTTCAGGGTGTTGTAGCGCGGATCCTGGCGTGTCACGGTGATGGTCATGGGCACTTTCTGAAGGACGCCGTGCGACGGCGGTAAGACGAAAGAAGGACGCGAAACCTGGGGCGTGTCTTACGCGCGGGTATTCATTTGCAAGGCCGGCCGGAAATGGAAGCGTTATGTCTTATCTCCAGCGGGTCGTGCTGAATGCTGCGCGATGGCGCTCATCTTGCCGTCAATTTCGAGCGCGTCGCACCCCCTCGAAAGCATGTGGGTTTCGCGTCACGAACACCGCATTCGGCGCGCAAAAAAGGGCGCGCAGACAGCGCCTGCGATCTCAGCGCGCGCCTGCCGCGGCTTCGTCTTCCGGCTGTGCCTGGAACATGCGCGTGAAGTCGCAGCACGCCTGCGCCAGCATCACGATCGACGACGTGAGCGCGCTGCGGTGCTCGCCCTTGTGCATGGCCACGTAGCGCACCACGGGCAGCGCGGGCGTCACGTCGAGCACCTCGAGCATGCCGGCGTCGACCAGCGGCGCGAGGCATTCGCGCGGCAGGTAGCTCACGCCCAGGCCCGACACGGTGAGGCCCGTGAGCGCCACGAGGTTGCTCACCACGATCGCGTTGGCGGGCTGCACGCCCTGGTCCTTCATCCAGGCGTCGTAGGCGCGGCCGGTGCCCGAGTTGTTGCCCTGCACCAGCATGCGGTGGCGCGCCAGGTCGTGCAGGCGCACGGTGCCGCTGGCCTGCACGACGCCGGGCTTGCACATCCACGCACTCTTCACGCGGCCGATGACCTTGCTCTGCATGCGCGAGTCGGCGAAGGTGTGAGGCACGATGACCACGTCGAGCTCGTCGGCCAGCAGCTTGTCGCGCAGCTGCAGGCTGTCGTCCACGTCGGGTTCGAGGATCACCTTGGGGTAGTGCTGCTGGATCAGGCCGACCAGGCGCGGCAGCCACGTCATCGCGGTGAGCTCGGTCACGCCCAGGCGGATGCGCCGCTCCACCACGCCGGGCTTGCCGAACTGCTCGACGGCGGCGTCGCGCTGGTCGAGCAGCTTCCTGGCGAGCACGAACATCTCCTCGCCTTTTTCGGTGAGACGCGCCGTGCGCTGGCTGCGGTCGAAGAGTTCGGTGTCGAATAGCTGCTCCAGCTCGTGCACGCGCTTGGAGATGGCTGACTGCGAGGTGTGCAGCTGGTTGGCCGCCTGCGCGAAGCCGCCCAGTCGGGCGATCCAGTAGAGGGCTTCGAGTTGCTTGAAGGTCATCACGGCGGGCGGCTCCTGAAAGAAAGAACGCTTTTCTTCATGCGATTCGATCACAAAAAATCGCTTTTAGAAATTCATCGGGACGCAGAAGATGCGCGCCAGGCCACCGTCATTGCAACCCAAGGAACACACCATGGACTTCAAACTGCCTCTCGCCCCTCTCGCATTGGCACTCGCCCTCGTCTTCGCCTGCGGCGCCGCCAGCGCGCAGGACGCCGGCACGCTGCGCAAGATCAAGGACAGCGGCACGATCCAGATCGGCGCGCGCGACAGCCAGATCCCGTTCTCGTACAAGCTCAGCGCCGACAGCGCGCCCATCGGCTTCACCAACGACATCTGCCTGAAGATCGTCGATGCGGTAAAGGCCAAGCTGGGCCTGCCGAAGATCGAGGTGCGCTACACCATGCTCAACTCGACCAACCGCATCCCGCTGCTGCAGAACGGCACCGTGGACCTGGACTGCGCGACCACCACCAACACCACGCAGCGCCAGGCGCAGGTCGACTTCGCGCCGAGCCACTTCGTCACCAACATCACGGCCGCCGTGAAGAAGAGCTCGGGCATCAACGCGCTGCCCGACCTCAATGGCAAGAACGTGGCCACCGTCTCGGGCAGCACCTCGATCCAGCTGCTGCGCGGTGCGCGCAAGAGCGGCACCATCGAGGTGAACGAGATCGCGGGCAAGGACACCTCCGACGGCTTCCTGCTGCTGTCCACCGGCCGCGCCGATGCCTACGTGCTGGACGACGTGCAACTGGCCGGCATGATCGCCAGCGCCACCAACCCGGGCGACTACAAGATCCTCAAGGAGTCGCTGCGCCAGGAGCCCTACGGCATCATGCTGCGCAAGGACGACCCCGAGTTCAAGGCGCTGGTCGACGAGACCGTCAACGGCCTCATGAAGTCGGGCGCCATCGAGCAGCTGTACACCAAGTGGTTCCTCTCGCCGATCCCGCCGCGCAACGCGAACCTGAACTTCCCGATGACGGACGCGGTGCGCGAGATCTACAAGAACCCCAACAACAAGGGCGTCTGACACCATGGCAGCCACACGTGCGGACCTGCCCCAAGGCGAGCTCCTTTCCGATGCGCTGATGCGCCAGGTGCGCGAGCGCTTCCTGGGCATCGAACGCGACCACCATGGCCGCGAGCGCCTGTACTTCGACAACGCCGGCGGCTCGTTCCGGCTGAAGGCGGCGGTCGAGCGCTTCGCGCTGGTCGACGCCATTCCCGACAACGCCGAGCGCATCCACGCCACCGCCGTCGAGCTGCAGGCGATGCAGGCGCGCGGCGCCGACGACCTGCGCACCATCCTCAACGCCACGGGTGGCAGCGTGTACCCCTCGCTCACCGCGTCGGGCGCGATGTTCGACATGGTGCGCGCGGTGGCCGAGAACGTGCCGGGCACGAACATGGTCACGACCGCGCTCGAGCACCCGTCGGCCTTCGACGCCATGCGCCTGTATGCGGAGCGCCTCGGGCGCGAGCTGCGCGTGGCGAAGAGCAACCCCGTCACCGGCGGTGTCGACGTGGACGCCATCGTGGGGCTGGTCGACGAGAACACCTGTGTGCTCAACGTGATCCACGCGTCGAACATCTCGGGCGCCAAGCTCGACATGGCGGCCATCGTGCGGCGCGCGCGCGAGATCAAACCCGACCTGTACATCCTCGTCGATGCCGTGCAGCACGCGCCGCACGGCGTCATCGACCTGCAGCAGACGCCGGTGGACGGCATCAACCTCGCGCCCTACAAGTTCTTCGGCTGCCGCGGCTCGGGCTTCTCGTGGATGTCGGAGCGCGCGGCTGCATTGCCGCACCACAAGCTGGCCGGCAAGAAGCCCGGCCACTGGGAGCTGGGCAGCTCGGCGCCGTGGCAGTTCGCGGTGCTCACCGAAATCGTCGACTACGTGGGCTGGCTCGGTGGCCACTTCACCGATGCGACCGACCGCCGCGCCCGCTTCGTGGCGGGCATCGAACGCATCGAGCTGCACGAGCGCGCGCTGCTGGCGACGCTGCTCGACGGCACCGCGCGGACGCCGGGCCTGCGCGCGCTCGACGGCGTGCAGGTGTTCCTCGACCACGAAGACTTGACGCAGCGCGACCTGATCCTGGGCATCGGCTTCGACGGGCTCGACTGCACGCAGGCCGTGGTGGAGTACGGCCAGCGTGGCGTCACCGTGTACGAGCGCGTGGCCAGCAGCATCTACTCGAAGCGGATGCTCGAATCCTTCGGGCTCGAAGGCACCGTGCGCGTGTCGCCGCTGCACTGCCACACGGTGGGCGAAATGGAAGCCTTCCTGCGCGTGACGCGCGAGATTGCGGGCGCCTTCGCGTCCGCCTCGCCCGCAGTCAGCGCGGCGTAGGCCGCGCCGGCGCCGCGCAGGCCGGCGTGTCGTTCGCCTGCCGCAGGTAGGCGAGCAGGTCGGCGCGGTCGCGTGGATCGGGCACGCCGTCGTAGGTCATGCTGCTGCCCGGCACCATCGCGAGCGGGGCGCTGAGGAAGCGGTCGAGCGTCTTGTCGTTCCACACGATGCGCGACTTCTTCATCGCCTCCGAGTACGCGAAGCCCGGCACGCTGCCGGCGAGCCGGCCGAACAGGCCGCAGTGGCGCGGCCCGACCCGGTCGGCGGCCAGCGCGTGGCAGGCCTGGCAGCGCGCGTAGACCTGTTCGCCGCGCACCGCGTCGGGCGTTGCGGCAGCCGCACAGGCCCATGCGGCCAGCAGGCCCGCTGCGAGCCCGCGCGCCGCACGGCTCACGACACGAACGCCGAAGGCACCGGCGCCTCGCCGAGCGCCTGGCGCAGCACGGCCCAGTGCATCGCCTCGTCGCCGAGGATGCTGGCTGCGGCCTTCGACAGCTCGCGGTGGCCGAACAGCGGCACCGCGCCCAGGTAGGCGCTCACGGCGCCCTGTTCAAGCTTCGCCGCGAAGCGCAGCACATCGGCCTGCGACTTGAGCTGTTCCACCGGAAAGTCGTAGCGCGCCTTGGCCGCGACGGCCTTGCCGCCGAGCTTCGCGATGGTCTTGGCCAGCACGTCGGCATGTTCCTTGTGGTGGCCCTGGAAGGTCACGGCGAGGTCGAGCACGGGCTTCTCGAGCAGCTTGCTTTCCGCACCGAGCTGGTAGGCCGCGATGGCTTCGAGCTCGGCGCCGAGCGCGGTGTTGAGGATCTGCACGTCGTTGCCGGTGGCACCGCCGCTCTTGGCGGCGAGCGCGTCGCGCCCCGCCAGCAGCGCCACAGCGGCGCCCGACAGCATCAGGCCGGAGTGGCCGAGAAAGGCGCGCCGCGCGGCGGCCGGTGTGGGCATCAGGAAAAAGGACATGGTGGGGTCTCCTCGGGGTGGTGGTTGTGGGAAGCCATCAGGGCAGTGCCGCCAGCACGCGCGCCACGATGCGGTCGCAGCGCGCGCCGTCGAACGCGAAGGCGTCGCCCGTCGCCAGGTCGATGTCGCGCGACAGGCTCTCGCGCAGCAGGCTGCGGGCGCGGAAGAAGCGCAGCCGCACCGTGGCCTCGGGCAGCTGCAGCGCCTCGGCGGTTTCGCCGACGCTGAGTTCCTGCACCGCGCGCAGCACGAACACGGTGCGGTAGGCGTCGGGCAGCCGGTCGATGCGGCGCTCCATGAGTCGGCGAAGGTCTTCCCGCATGGCGAGGCGCTCCGGTTGGCGATCGGGGTCGTCGGCGAGCTGCGTGTCGGGGGCGTCGTCGTCGTCCCCCGCAGCCATGCCGCCGTCGAGCGGAATCACCTGTGCGCCGCGGCGGCGCAGGCGGCCCAGCGCCTCGTTGATGACGATGCGCACCAGCCAGGTCGAGAGCTTTGCTTCGTCACGGAAGCCGCCGATGGCGCGCCAGGCGCGCAGGTAGGCGTCCTGCAGCGCGTCTTCGGTGTCGGCGTTGCTGTGCAGGATGCTGCGCGCGGTGCGAAACAGCAGCTGGTTGTGGCGCCGCATGATGCGCGCGAAGGCCTGCGTGTCGCCCTGCGCGGCGCGTGCGGCCAGTTCGGCGTCGGGCGCGTTCGCGTCGGCATCGGCAGTCAGGGGCAGGGCGGTGGGCGGCATGCGGTGGGTTCCTTCTGCCCATTGGATGGCGCATCCCCGCGCCGTGTTGCAACTTTCTCAGGCGCCTTCCTGCGGCCCGTGCGGCGCCTGTTGCGCGTTCACGCGCGCGATGTTCTGCTGGTGCGACACCAGCATGGCCGTCAGCTCGCCGTGGATGTGCGCGTCGACGATGCGCGGCAGCAGCGCCTGCAGCTTGCGCACCACCCAGCCCTGGCCGCGGTTGAGCAGCGCCAGGCGCGCGCCCAGTTCCGGCACCGCCATCGCGCGCTCGTAGAACGCGCCGGTGCGCGTGCTGGGCGTGGCGGCCAGCGACTGGATCGCGTCGATCAGCACGCCACACCAGCGCACCTCGTCGCGGTGGATGTCGGTCACCAGGCGCTGCAGCGCGGGGTCGTCGGTCTCGGTGGCGCTGCGCAGCGTGATGCGCGCACCGGCGCGCTCGGCTTCGAGCAGTTCGTTCAGCGCGGCCAGCAGGTCGTCGCGGTCGCCGGCTTCGCGGTAGGCCGCGTCCAGCTCGTCGGCGTAGCAGACCGGCGAGGACACCTCCACCCGCTCGGGCAAGCGCAGCCCCTGCGCACGCAGCGCGGCGGGCGTGTCGGCGAAGGGCGCAGCAGCATCGTTGGGCGGGGCGGCGTGGGGCATGGGCGGCAGGGGACGCATGGGGCGGGGCTCCTGGAAACGTGTGCCTGCCCATGGTGAACCGATGCTTCTCCCCAAGCCAATGAATGTTCATTGCAAATGAGTGCAAAAAAACTAATATGAATCCGATGGACATAGGCCTCGCCCGCACCTTTCTCGAAGTCGCGGCCACCGGCAGCTTCGTGGCCGCGGCCGAGCGGCTGCACCTGACGCAGACCGCCGTCAGCGCGCGCATCCGCCTGCTCGAAGACCAGCTCGGGCGGCGCCTGTTCGTGCGCAACAAGGCCGGTGCGCGGCTCACCGCCTCGGGCGAGCGCTTCGTGGCGCACGCGACCACGCTGGTGCAGGTGTGGGAGCGCGCACGCCAGCATGTGGCGCTGCCGCCGGGGATCGAGGAGGGCGTGAGCGTGGGCAGCGAGCCCAGCCTGTGGCATCCGCTGCTGGCCGACTGGCTGATCTGGATGCACCGCGTCTGCCCCGAGATCGCGCTGCGCGCCGAGGTCGACAGCGCGCAGCGCCTGCTCGACGCTGTGCAGGGTGGCGCGCTCGACCTGGCCGTGCTCTACAACCCGCCGCAGCGCCCCGGCCTCGTGGCCGAACTGCTGGCCGAGGAGCGGCTGGTGATGGTCACCACCGACCCCGAAGGCCGGCTCGACCGCACGCGCTACGTGTCGGTCGACTGGGGCCCGGCCTTCGCGGCCAACCACGAGGCCGCGTTCCCGGAGCTGGCCCATGCGCCGGTGTCGATCTCGCTCGGGCCGCTGGCGCTCACCTACCTGCTCGCCGTGGGCGGCGCGGGCTACTTTCGCATCGGCGTCGCGCGGCCCTTCCTGGCCGACGGCCGGCTGCGGCTGGTGGAGGGCGCACCGGAGTTCTCGCATTCGGCGCACGCCGTGTATGCGCCGCAGCGCGAGAACGAGACGCTGGCGCGCGTGCGCGCCGGGCTGCGGCTGGTGGCGGCAGAGGAAGAAGGGCGCCGGGACAGCGGCGTGCATTTGCCGGACTGAGGCGCCGTCCTGCATCGCCGGGTGCTACTTTCAGGTACTTACGCTCGGGCCACCGGGACTCCGACAATCGGACGCATGCCACCCCGCGCAACGCGGGGAAGAAAAATAAGTTCGGGGAGTTTCATGTCCAACCACGGCAGCGTGCCCTTGCGCATGCGTTCGTCGTCACCATCCGCTGACCGCAGCGCCCTGTGGGCCGAGCTGAGCCAGACGGCGCGGCTGTATCGCCTCGAAGCGCCGAGTGCCGCTTCATCGTCTTCGTCCGCTGCGCGCGAGAGCATCGACGCCCTGCGCGTGGAGGGTTGGGTGCAGCGCGAGGCGGTGTCGCAGCTGTTCGAGTTGCGCATCGTGTGCCTGAGCTTGCGCGCGGACCTGGCACTTTCATCGCTGATCGACCAGCCGCTGACGCTGGTCACCGTGCTGGCCAATGGCTCGCTCGCAAAGCGCACTGGATTGATTCGCGCCGTCGAGTCGTTGGGCTCCGACGGCGGCCTGGCCCGCTACCGCCTCACGCTCGTGCCCTGGCTCTGGCTGGCCACCCAGCAAGGGCGCAGCCAGGTCTTCCAGCAGCGCAG
>NZ_JBWKNE010000016.1:0-44123 GCF_059415405.1 Variovorax sp. GW821-FHT10C12 | reverse complement strand
GAAGCGGAGGGACGCAGACAGCAGGGTCGCCTTTCTTTTGCCTACGTTTCTTTGGCGAAGCAAAGAAAAGTAGGTCGGCCGCCGGGCCGAGACCCGGCCCCGGAAAGCAAACCCAAAACGGCGTTCACCTAGCAGGAGCAGGTCAATGACCGACAACGCCCTTCCCCCGGAAGACGACCGCACCCGAGTCGTCTCACGGCCCGTGCCATCCACCAGCGAAGCTGACACAGGCGCCACCGTCATCACCGGCGGCGGCTTCACCACAGCCTCAGGCACCCCCGTCACCAGCCCAGCAACCTCAACCCACGACGCAGGCCTCCTCCCCGTAGGCAGCCGCCTCGCCGAATTCGAAGTCACCCGAGTCGTAGGCCAAGGCGGCTTCGGCGTCGTCTACGAGGCCTGGGACCACACGCTGGAGCGCGTAGTAGCCATCAAGGAATACCTCCCCACCTCGCTCTCCACAAGACAGCAAGACGGCACCGTAGTCCCCTTGTCAGAAAGACACAGAGAAACCTTCGACCTAGGCATGCGCAGCTTCATCAACGAAGCCCGCCTGCTCGCCCAGTTCGACCACCCCTCGCTCCTCAAGGTCTACCGCTTCTGGCAAGAAAAGGGCACCACCTACATGGTCATGCCCTTCTACAAGGGCGACACCTTGCGAGAGGCACTCGTAGCGATCCCCGCAGGCGTCGACGAAGCCTGGCTCACCCGCATCATGGACGGCGTCACGCAAGCCCTTGCCGTGATGCACAACGCCCACTGCTACCACCGCGACATCGCCCCCGACAACATCATCCTGCTCGAAGGCTCCGGCCGCCCCGTGGTGCTCGACTTCGGCGCCGCGCGCCGCGTGATCACCGACAAGACGCAGGCGATCACCGTCATCCTCAAGCCCGGCTACGCGCCCATCGAGCAGTACGCCGAGATGCCCGACATGTCGCAGGGCGCGTGGACCGACGTCTACGCGCTCGCCGCCGTGATGCACGTCGCCGTGTGCGGCCGGGCACCGCCGCCCTCGGTGGCGCGGCTGCTGTCCGACAGCTACGTGCCGCTGGCGGGCAACGACATCCTGCGCCAGCGCTACAGCGACCGGCTGCTCGCAGCGATCGATGCGGGCCTGGGGGTGCGGCCCGAGGCGCGGCCGCAATCGATGGCGGAGCTGCGCGCGTCATTGGGTCTCGAAGTCGGCCACAGCATCGCGCCCACGCCGCGCACCGTGCCGCCGTCGGGTGCACGAGGTAGCAGTCAGTCGGGTGCCGATGCACCGACCGTGATCGGCACGGCCCACATGCCGAAGCCGATCGCCGCCAAGGCACCTGTTGCTAACAACAGCAAGGGCGGTGGCAGCAACAAGGCCGTCCTCGGCGCCGTCGCCGCCGCCGTGCTGGTCGTTGCAGCGGGCGGCGGATGGTGGTTCCTCGGCCGCTCGGGCAGCGAAGGCGATGCCGGCAAGACGGCGCAAACCGCCACACCCGCACCCCCATCCGACACCCCCACCCAGGTCGCCGAGGCCCCGCCGCCACCTCCTCCACCGCCGCCTCCCAAACCACGCACCCCCGCCGAATCCCTGCAATCGCTCGCGGCAGGCGCCGCCCCGGGCTTCGAAGTCACGGCCACGCCGAAAAAAGCCGAGGTCGCGATCGGCAAGGACAAGCTGGCCTTCGAGGTGCGCAGCAAGCGCGACGGTTTCGTCTACGTGTTCCTGCTGTCCAGCGGCGGCGAGATGTTCCTGCTGTTCCCGAACCTGCTCGACAAGTACAACAAGATCACCGCCAACGCCGCGCTGGCACTGCCGCGCGCCTCGTGGCCGATGGACGCCGGCGGGCCGGCCGGCACCAACCAGTTCGCGGTGCTCGTGAGCGAGCACGAGCGCGACTTCGGCGCCTCGGGCGTGCAGAACGAAGGCGTGTTCCCGCAGTTCCCGCTGCCGGTGCTCGCGGCACTCGAAGCCACGCGCGGCACCGGGCCGTCGCCGCTGTTGGGCAAACCGGTGTGCGTGCCGGGCGCCCCGCCGTGCAACGACGTCTATGGCGTCGCGAATTTCAAAATCGTCGAGAAGTAATCGTCTGTAGAGCGTCGGCCGCTTTCGGCCCCCATTCCACGACCACGACCAGGAGACTTTCATGCACACGTCACCGTCGCCGCACTTCGCGCTTCCCCTCTGCCGAACGGCCGCCGTGGTCGCGCTGGTGCTGCTGGCCGCCTGCGCCAACACGCCGCCGTCCGCCACGGGCACGGCCGCCACCACGCCCACCACGACCGACACGGCGCCCGCCGCGTCGCGTCCCACCGGCGGCAGCGTGGCCGGGCAGGCGCGCACCTTCTCGACCCAGCTCGCCACCTACACCTCGGTCGGCTTCGACGCCGTGCCGGGCTGGGCGCGCGACGACTTCTCGGAAAGCTGGCCGGCGTTTCTGGGCAGCTGCAAGGTGCTCAACGGCCGCGGCGCCGAGTGGAAGGACGTGTGCGACCGCGCGCTGAAGGTCGACGGCAAGAGCACGCAGGCCATTCGCGGCTTCTTCGAGAGCGAGTTCTCGGCGTACCAGATCCGCGACGACGACCGCAAGCCCGACGGCGTGGTCACCGGCTACTTCGAGCCCGAGATCGCCGGCAGCCGCACCTACGTCGCGCCGTTCATCTACCCGGTCTACGGCCAGCCCGAGGACATGCTGTTCGTCGATGCACGCAAGCTCCCGGCCGGCAGCGCCACGGTGGCCGCGAAGGTCGAGGGCCGCAACGTGATCGTGCAGACCGGCCTGAGCACGCGCGACATGGGCGCACCGGGCCTGTACGCGCTCGAACTGTCGGCCATCACCCGCGACACGCTCGACCGCAAGGTGCGCCTGCGCATCGACGGCAAGCGCCTGCTGCCGTACTACACGCGCGAAGAGATCGAGACCAAGGGCGCACCCAACGCCAAGGTGCTGGCCTTCGTGAGCAGCGCCACCGCGCTGTACGAGATGCAGATCCAGGGCTCGGGCCGCATCAAGCTGCCCAGCGGCGAGATCGTGCGCGTGGCCTACGCCGAGCAGAACGGCCAGCCCTTCCGCCCGACCATCGCGCAGGCCGCCAACGGCAAGCCGCGCAGCGCCGTGAAGGTGCGCGGCGGCTCGCTGGAGCTGACGCTGGACGACGGCGACGACGAAGACACGGGCGCCATCGACAACAGCGTGATCCGCACGCGCGGCTTCACGCTGGCGCGGCCCACGGCCAGCGGTGCGGTGGTGGTGCCGGGCCGTCGCACGGCCGGCGCGGTGACCGGCTCCGGCATCAAGGACCCGAGCTACGTGTTCTTCAAGGAATCGACCTCGCCCGCGGGCGGCCCGGTGGGCGCCTTCGGCGTGCCGCTGTCGGCCGGCCGCTCGATCGCGGTCGATCCGCGCAGCACGCCGCTGGGCTACCCGGTGTTCGTGTCGACGCGCACGCCCGGCAGCGGCGCGCCCATGCAGCGCCTGACCATCGCGCAGGACACCGGCGGTGCCATCCGCGGCGCGGTGCGGGCCGACTACTTCTTCGGCAACGGCCAGCAGGCCGCCACCAACGCGCGCCGCATGAAGGAGCGCGGGCAGCTGTGGATTCTTCTGCCGCGCGGCCTGGCCGTGGCGCAGGCCGCGGTGTCGGGTGCGATCCGCACGCGCGGTGGCCCGGTGGGTGCGAACCTGCCGCAATGCCTGGTTCCTTCTGAAGGCGTCTGCGTCGACGACTGACCTCACTTTTCTCGAACCCCTTGGCCCTTCATGCAGGAAACCCTTTCGTCCGCCGAGAGCTCTGAACTCGTCCGCCTCTGGCGGCGCCGGCAGACGCTGTCCTCGGACGACATGGGCACCATGTACCGCATCGTGGGCGACGCGCTCGTGGCCTGCAATCCGCCCGAGCTGCAGGTGCTGGGCGAGGGGCGGCAGGAGCTGGTGGCGCAGTTCATCTACGTGAAGGTGCTGCGGCTCGACGCCGACCCCGACGAGTCGGAAGAGCGCGCCGGCCACAGCGCGCCGTCCACCGCTTTCGCACTGTGCGCGTACTTCCGCCGCTACCTCATCGACTGCACGCGCGCCAGTTCGTTTCGCCGCAAAGTCTCCATCGGCGACCAGATCACCGAGGCCCAGCTCGAAGACGAACTCGGCCCGGGTGAAGACCTCGACGGCTGCCTGGCCGAGCACGGCCTCAGCGCGCAGGCCGTGCAGCTGGCGGCGCGCGCCTTCATCGCCGGGCTGCCCGAGCCCGAGCGCATCCTGCTGTGCGAGGGCTTCGGACAGGAGGCCGAGGGCGGACTGTCGGGCGTGGCCTCGCGCCACGCCATCGCCTCGTACCACTACCGCGCCGGCCGGCTGGGCCTCGTGCACAAGCGCGAAGGGCTGGGCGCTGGCTATGCGCAGACCCGCATCGGCAGCTGGATCGGCCAGACCCTGGGCATCGCCATCGAGGCCGACAACATGGCGGCGATCCTGCAGGTTTTCAAAATCCTCGGGGCTGAAGCGTCTTATGTCTGAAGACATAGCCATTCAGGAACAGACGCCATGACCACCGACCTCTGGCCCCCGCTCAGCGTGATCCGCCATGCGTTCGAAACCGGCGCGCCGCCCGGCGATGCCGCGCCGGACGCTGCACCCGTCGCGATGCCGCACGGCAGCGCGGGCACGCCCGGCGTGTCGGACCTGCTGCTGCCCTTGACCGAATTGGCCCGGCGCCGCGAGGCTGTCGCCCGGCGCGCCTTCACCGCGCGCTGGGCGCCGGGCCGCCTCGTGAGCGTGGTGCACGACGGGCGCCTGCTCGGCGTGCTGCTCGACCGCTGCATCCACGGCGACCTCTGGCAGGGCTGGATGGCCGCCGGTGAGCCCGACTGGGCCTCCGACTTCGACGTGCTGCTGGAGCCCGACGACGAGCCCTTCGAGCCGATGTTCGGCGTGGTCCAGGCCTGGAACATGCTCACGCTCGAACCCAGCCCGCAGCTGGCCGCGCGCGTGCTCGGCGAGGTGTCGGCCACGCGGCTGGCCGCGATCCGCGCGGTGCACGACGAATGGGCCGCGCACGCGGCGTCCGCCATTGCACCGGAGCCGGGGCGCATTGCGCTGCGTGCCGTGGGCGGTGCGTTCTCGGTGCTCTCGGGCACGCCGCTGGGCCCGCAAGACCCGCGCACCGATTACCAGGCGCTGTACCGCGATGCGGGGTTGCAGCTCGGTCGCGCGTTGGCGCAGCCGCAGGACGACACCCCCGCCGCACCGTCGCCATCGCCCGCCCGGCCGCAGCCGCGGCCTGAAGACGGCTGGTGGGGCAGCATCCGCCGCTGGTTCGGCGCCGAAGGGTGGGCGCGCCCGGCGTTTGCTGCGGTGGCGTTGTTCGCGGTGATCCAGAACGTGGGGCTCATCGGTGGGCGCAGCACTGCGGAAGAGGACGAGGTGCGTTTTCGCTCCGTACCCACGGCGCCGGTCGCGGCGCAGGCCAACCTGGTCGTGCGCTGGAACGAGGGCGTGCGCATCGACGAGGCCGATCGCCTGCTGCGCACGATGTCGGCCGAGGTGGTCGGCGGGCCGGGTGCCAACGGCGTCTGGCGTCTGCGCGTGGCCGATCCGGTGGGTGGCCTGTCGGTGCTCGCGTCGTCGCCCTTGGTTGCGTCGGCCGGGCCGGCTTCGGAACAGCCATGACACGTGCCGCGCTGCCCCCGTCTGTCTCCCTCCCCTTCCGGGGGAGGGCAGGGGTGGGGGCAAGCGGCGTACCCATCGGGCAGGTGCTCCTGATGTTGGCGCTGCTCTTCTGCGCCAGCGCTGCCTTCGCCACCCCACGCGCCTTGCTCGTCGGCGTCTCCGAACTCGTCAACCAGCCCCAAACCCTGTGGCTGCAGGCGCCGCGCAACGACGTCACGCTGATGCGTGACGCGCTCCTCAAGCAGGGCTTCGCCGCCACCGACATCGCCGTGCTGGCCGACGGCGTGCCCGGTGCCGCGCTGCCCGAGGCGCAGGCCATCCACGCCGCACTCGGCCGCCTGCTCGCGCAGTCCAAGAGCGGCGACTTCGTGCTGTTGTATTTCTCGGGCCACGGCACACGCTGGCGCGACACCACCAAGCGCTACCAGGAGCCCGACGGCCTGGCCGAAAACTTTCTTGCGCGCGATGTGCGCGGCGCCATCGGGGCGGACAGCGCACTCGCAGGCGGCGTGCGCGATGTGGACTTCGACGCCTGGGTGCAGGCTTTTCTTGCGCGCGACGTGTTCGTGTGGTCGGTGTTCGACACCTGCGCCGCCACCTCGATGACGCGCGGCGCCGCAGCCGCCGCCGTGCCGGCCACCGCCGAAGGCCCGCCCGACGACGAGGTGCGCTGGCGCGGCCTGCGCGCCGCGCAGCTGCGTGCCGGCCCGCCACCGGCCGCCGCATCGCTCGCGACGCCGCCCGCCGTCGCCCGCGTGGCGCGCGCCCGCTACGTCGCCTTCTACGCCTCCGAAAGCCACCAGATCACGCCCGAGCTGCGCCTGCCGCGCCAGAGCCGCGCGGCGCGCCCGCAGGGCCTCCTGACCTGGGCCGTGGCCGGTGCGCTGGAGCGCAAGCCCGCCACCTGGCGCGAGCTGTTCGATGGCGTGCTCGCGCTCTATCCGCCAGTGATCGATGAGCTCGCCCAGCGCTTCCCCACGCGCGAGCTGCCCTCGCCGGTGGCCGAAGGCAACCTCGACGGCCGGCTGTTCGCCAACAGCGTGGCCGCGGCCTCGACCCAGCCGGTCTGGCGCGCGCAGCGCAGCGGCGACATGCTCACCGTGCCCGCCGGCCAGATCGACGGCCTGCAGCCGCGCCAGACGCTGCGCGTGCTGGCCACGCGCGAGGACGGCACCGTGCGCAGCGCGCAGGCCGCGCTGGCGCAGGCCGAATTCGACAGCGCGCGCCTGCCGGTGCCCGAAGCGCTGCGCGCGCTGTCGGGCGCGGCGACCTGGAGCGTCTCGCCGCTGGCGCCGCCGCCCGCGATCGCGCTGCGCGTGCGCAGCGACAGCGGCCAGCCGCCACCGCGCCTGAACCTCGACTACCCGGCCTCGGTGCTCGCGGCCGACGCAGACAGCACCGCCGACGTGCGCTGGACCGACCTGGGCGCAGGCGGCCAGCGCCTCGAGCTGCTCATGCCTTCGCTCGGCGGCAACGCGGCGGGCCGCGCCGAGCTGTTGCCCGACAGCGCCGCCGTGCAGCGGCGCCTCGAGGCGCTGGCCCGGCTCAAGTGGTGGAACCAGCTGCAGGCACTGGGCGCGGGCGCCGACGACACACCGCTCGACGGCTTCGACGCGGTGCTCGAAATCTGGAACGGCGACCGGCTGGTGCGCAGCGAACCCGCACGCCGCGCCGCCGGCCCGGCGCTGGCGCTGCGCCCCGGCGAGCGCGCGGCGCTGCAGGTGCGCAACACCAGCGGCCACTCGGTCGACCTCGTGGTGGCCGGCCTCGATGCGCAGGGCGGCCTGCGCGCCGTGTACCCCGACGACCCCGGCGACAGCAACCGCTTCGAGCGCGGCACGCGCGAGGCGCCCGCCGCCAAGCGCTTCGATCTGCCCTGGTTCGCCGGCGCCGGTGCGCGCCTGTATGTGTTTGCCATGCCCGCCACGCCGCAGAGCGCACCGCGCCTGTTCGGCTCGGGCGTTGCCGAATCGCCGATGGCCGAGCTGCGGCTGCGCGGCCAACCCCATCCTCAGAAGCGGCCGTTGTTCGCCGCCATGGTGTCCTGGTCGGCCGGGGAGGCGCCCGTGCGCTGATGACCGGAATTTTTTCTCAAGGAGATTGCAATGAGTCTGTCCGCTGAAGGCATCCTGGACCCCGACGAGCTGCTGCGCATGCTCGACCTGCTTGCGGGCGAGACCGCCAACGACTTCATGATGTCGATCGACAGCCGCGGTACCAAGGTCAAGGGCGAGTCGGAGCGCGGCATCGAGTTCATCGACATCGGCGGCTACTGCCACCAGATGGAAGTGG
Organism: Variovorax sp. GW821-FHT10C12; assembly: GCF_059415405.1. Classification (NCBI taxonomy): domain Bacteria; kingdom Pseudomonadati; phylum Pseudomonadota; class Betaproteobacteria; order Burkholderiales; family Comamonadaceae; genus Variovorax; species Variovorax sp. GW821-FHT10C12. The sequence continues at coordinate 36,192 of NZ_JBWKNE010000016.1, read as the reverse complement.
CCGCGCCGCCCGGTTCCACCAAGGGCAAGGTGCGCATCTTCCCGCTGGTGGTGGTGCGCGAGTGCGACGCCGCCACCGCCTCCATCTCGAGCCTGCTCGCGAGCCAGGAGGACAAGCTCGAGGTGTCGATCTTCGTCTACCGCGCCAGCGGCGACCACATGGTGTCCGACCCCTTCCTCGAGATCGTGCTGACCGACGCGCGCGTGGTCAGCCAGGCCATCCTCACGGGCGGGCGTCCGCGCCAGCCGCGCGAGGTCACGGTGTTCGCCGGCCGCAAGGTCGAGATCAAGTCGGCCGCCCAGCAGCACTCCGGCCTGCGCGGCGCGGTGCGCACCGCCACCATCACCGCCACCCAGTGACGACCTTCACGGAGCCCTCACCATGACCACCGCTTCCGCCGCGCTGCTCCAGTCCGCCGACCCGGCAGGCGCCCTCCAGGCCCTGAGCGACGAGGTGCGCGCCAAGCCCGCCGACGCCAAATTGCGCGTCTTCATGGCGCAGCTGCTGTGCGTGCTCGGGCAGTGGGAGCGCGCGCTCAACCAGCTCACCGTCGCGGCCGAGCTCGACGCGCTCGCCGTGCCCATGAAGCAGGTGTACGGCGAGGCCGTGCGCTGCGAAGGCCTGCGCGCCGACGTGTTCGCCGGCACGCGCACGCCGATGATCTTCGGCCAGCCCGATGAATGGCTGGCACTGCTCATCGAATCGCTGCTGCGGCAAGGCCGCGGCGAGAGCGGGCTGGCCGAAGACCTGCGCCAGCGCGCCTTCGACGGCGCGCCCGCCATCGCCGGCACCATCGACGGAGCGCCCTTCGAATGGCTGGCCGACGCCGACATGCGCCTGGGCCCGGTGCTCGAGGCCTTCGTCAACGGCAAGTACTACTGGATTCCCTACGCGCGGCTGGCGCACATCAAGATCGAGCCGCCCGAAGACCTGCGCGACTGCGTCTGGATGCCCGCGCACCTGCAGTTCGAGAACGGCGGCGAAACGCTGGCGCTCATTCCTACGCGCTACGAAGGCACCGAGGCGCAGGACGACGGCGCGCTGCGCCTGGCGCGCAAGACCGACTGGCGCGAGCTGCGCCCCGAGGTCTGGGCCGGCTACGGCCAGCGCGTGCTCGGCAGCGATGCCGGCGAGTACGCGCTGATGGACGTGCGCGAGATCCTCTTCACGCCCGCCGCCGACGACGCGGCCGAGGGCGGCGAAAGCAGCGGCGGTGGCTGATGCCAACGCGCCGGCCGCGCAGGAGCGGCTGCAGCCCTCGCTGCTCGACCGGCTCGTCGACCACGCGCCCGACGAGAAGCGCGAGGGCGACGACAAGCGCACGCTGACCAAGCAGGCGCTGCGCCAGGCCGTGCTGCGCGACCTGAGCTGGCTGTTCAACGCCACCGGTTTCGGCCTGCAGATGGACGACCGCCAGTACCCCAACGCCGCGCGCTCCGTCATCAATTACGGATTGCCTATGCTGTCTGGCCAGTTCACCTCGTCGGTGCAGCGTGTCAGCATGGAACAGGCTTTGAAGAACGCAATCCTGCAGTTCGAGCCACGCATCCTGTCCCGCACTCTCGAAGTGGAACTCGTCATGGAAGGCTCGGCATTGGACTCCCACAACAGCATCGGCCTGCAGATCCGCGGCATGCTCTGGGCGCAACCCGTGCCGCTGGAGTTCCTGATGCGCAGCCGTGTTGATCTGGAAGAAGGCCGCATCGAGATCGAGGACGTGAGCCAAAGCCCGAGATAAGTCCCCCGCATGGACCCCCGGCTTCTCACCCTGTATGAACAGGAACTGCGCTACTTCCGCGAAAGCGCCTCCGAGTTCGCGCGCGCCTTTCCGAAGATCGCGCACCGCCTGGGCATCGAAGGGCAGGAGGTCGCCGACCCGTATGTCGAGCGGCTGATCGAGGCCACGGCCTTCCTGTCGGCGCGCGTCAACCTCAAGCTCGATGCCGAGTACCCGCGCTTCACCGGGCACCTGCTCGACATCGTCTACCCGAACTTCCTGGCGCCCACGCCCGCGATGGCCGTGGTGAGCTTTGCGCCCGACCCCGACGACGCCAACCTGGCCATCGGCCCCACGCTGCCGCGCGGCAGCGGCCTGCGCGCACGCCAGGCCGTGGGCCAGAACACGCACTGCGAGTTCCGCACCGCGAGCGCGCTGCGCCTGTGGCCCATCGAAGTGCAGCGCGCGCAGTACTTCACCTACGCGCCCGACCTGCCGTTGGGCACGCACCCGCAGGCGCGCAGCATCCGCGGCGGCCTGCGCATCGGCCTGCGCGCCACGGCGGGGCTGAACTTCAGCCAGCTCGCGCTCGACGACCTGGTGCTGCACTTCGGCGGCAGCGAAGACGTGGCCTGGCAGCTGCACGAGTGCGCGCTCGGCCAGCCCGTGGGCGTGATGGTGCGCCCGCTCGCGCCTTCGGGTGCGCTGCAGGGCGAGGCGCGCAGCCTGCCGCCGTCGGCGATCCAGGCCGTGGGCTTCGAAGACGACGAGGCGCTGCTGCCCGTCACCGCCACCGGCTTCTCGGGCTTCCGGCTGCTGCAGGAGTACTTCGCCTTTGCGCCGCGCTTCCAGTTCGCGCGCATCGCGGGCCTGCAGCCGCTGCTCGCCGCCATGCCCGTCACCGACATCGAGATCGTGCTGCTGTTCTCGCGCGGCGATGCGGCGCTCGAAAAGCTGGTCGGCACCGACAACGTGCAGCTGCACTGCGTGCCGGCCGTGAACCTGTTCAGCCGGCGGCTGGACCGCGTGCCGCTGACCGAAGGCGTGAGCCAGTTCCACCTGCTGCCCGACCGCACGCGACCGCAGGACTTCGAGGTGCACACCGTCACCGAGGTCATCGGCCACGGCGCGCCGGGCACCGACAGCGCGGCGGTCGAGCAGGCGTTCCGCCCGTTCTACTCGGCCTTCCACGGCGCGCGCCACAACCACCCGGCCTACTTCACGACCACGCGCGAGCCGCGCATGCTGTCGGTGCGCCAGCGCACCGAAGGGCATCGCAGCAGCCACATCGGTTCCGAGGTCTACCTGCAGATCGTCGATCCGCAGCAGGCGCCGTACCCGGCCGCGCTGCGCCAGCTCGCGGTGACGGCGCTGTGCACCAACCGCGACCTGCCGCTGCTGCTGCCGATGGGGCGCGACAACGATTTCGACTGCGTCGAGTCCTTCCCCGTGCAGCGCGCGCGCATGGTGCGCGGCCCCTCGCGCCCGGTGTCGCCGGTCGTGAGCCAGGGCCTGGGATGGCGCGTCATCGACCACCTGGCACTCAACTACCTCTCGCTGTCCGACAGCACGCCCGAGCAGGGCGCGGCGGCACTGCGCGAGACGCTGATGCTCTATGCCGTGCATGCCGACGAGATGCGCCAGGGCCAGGTGCGCGGGCTCTTGTCGGTCAAGAGCCAGCCGGTGGCGCGCCGCCTGCCGATGAAAGGGCCCATCGCCTTCGGGCGCGGGCTCGAGGTGACGCTCGAGGTCGACAAGGACGCCTTCCACGGCCACAGCGTGTTCCTGTTCGGCGCCGTGCTCGCGCGCTACCTGTCGCGGCATGTCGAGGTGAACCATTTCGTCGAGACCGTGCTGCGCCTGTCGGGCAAGGGCGAGCTGATGCGCTGGAGGCCGCTGTGCGGGACGCGCCAGATTCTGTAGCGCGCGTCCATCCGGCGATCCCCGATGTCGGTGCGCGCGCGCGTGTCGATGCCGCGGTGCAGGCCTGGTCGAGCGATCCCTGGGCGTACGACTACTTCGCGGTGATGCGCCGGCTGGAGTCGGTCGCGAAGACCACGCCGCGCTGGGGCCGCGCGCTGCTGCCCAGTGCCGAACCGGTGCGTGTGGGGCAGGAGCCGTCGCTCTCGTTCGCGCCCGCCAGCTTCAGCCGCTTCGAGCGCGCGACCGAGGCCTCGCCGCCGCGCCTGCGCCAGCACTTCTTCGGCTACATCGGCCCCAACGGTCCGCTGCCGGTGCACCTGAGCGACTTCATCCGCGAGCGCAGCCTGAACCACGGCGACCCAACCTGGCTGGCCTTTCTCGACAGCTTTTCGCACCGCTTCTCGCTGCACTTCTACCGCGCGTGGGCACAGGCACGCCCCGCCGTGGCGCTCGACCGGCCGGGCGAAGACCGCTTCCGCCTGCAGGTCGGCGCGCTGGTCGGCATCGGCACGCCGGGGCGCATCGGGCGCGACGAGATCCATGACGACGCGCGGCTGCACTTCTCGGGCTGGCTCGCGCGCCGTGTGCACAACGTGGAGGGCGTGGCGTCGGTGCTGTGCAGCTACTTCGGCGTGCCCGTGACGCTGGAGCGCTGGGTCGGTCACTGGATGCGCGTGCCCGCGGACGAGGTCACGCGGCTGGGGCAGGGCGAGAGTTCACGCGCGATGGGCATGGGCGCGATGCTCGGCACGCGCGCCTGGGACCGCCAGCACCGCGTGCGCCTGCACCTGGGGCCGCTCACGCTCGACCAGTACCGCATGTTCCTGCCCATCGGACCGGCACGCCCCGTGCTGCAGCGCTGGATGCAGCAGCTCCTGGGCGACGAACTCGAATGGGACGCCGAGCTGGTGCTCGACAAGGCCCAGGTGCCGCCCACCCGGCTTGGCCAGCGCGCGGGCAACGCGCCGCGCCTGGGCTGGGCCTCGTGGCTCGGCACGGCACCCCGCGCGCGCGACGCGGCCGACGTGCGCATTGCGCGCCGTTCGGCCCCGGCGTTTCAAACCACCCCCTCGCCAATCGTCTAGATGAGATACGGAGTCCTCCATGAGTGAAATCAGCCGCACCGCCCTCTTCGGCAAACTCAACTCGCTGGCCTACAAGGCCATCGAGGGCGCCACCGTCTTCTGCAAGATGCGCGGCAACCCGTACGTGGAACTGGAGCACTGGTTCGCCCAGCTGCTGCAGGCGCAGGACTCCGACCTGCACCGCGTGATCCAGCACTACGGCCTCGACGTGTCGGTGATCGCCAAGGACATGACCGCCGCGCTCGACCGCCTGCCGCGCGGCGCCACCGCCATCAGCGATTTTTCGCCGCACATCGAGAACGCCATCGAGCGCGCCTGGACCTACGCCACGCTGCAGTTCGGCGAGGCGCAGGTGCGCACCGGCTACATCCTGGTGGGCATGCTGAAAACGCAGAGCCTGCGCAACCCGCTGTTCGGCTTGTCGAAGCAGTTCGAGAAGATCAAGGTCGAAGACCTGGCCGACAACTTTCCGAAGATTTGCGACGCCTCGCCTGAAGCGCAGATGCGTGCCCAGGACGGCACCGGCATGGGCAGCGGCGCACCCGGCGAAGACTCGGGCGCGATGGCGCCGGCCGCCATGGGCAAGGGCGATGCCCTCAAGAAATTTGCTGTCGACCTCACGGAGAAAGCCAAGAAGGGAGAGATGGATCCGGTGACCGGGCGGGACGAGGAAATCCGCCAGATCGTCGACATCCTCATGCGCCGCCGCCAGAACAACCCGCTGCTGACGGGTGAGGCGGGTGTGGGCAAGACCGCGGTGGTGGAAGGCTTCGCGCAGCGCCTGGCGCGCGGCGACGTGCCGCCGCAGCTGAAGGACGTGAAGCTGCTCACGCTCGACATCGGCCTCTTGCAGGCCGGCGCGAGCATGAAGGGCGAGTTCGAGCAGCGCCTGCGCCAGGTGATCGACGAGGTGCAGAGCTCGCCCACGCCGATCATTCTGTTCATCGACGAGATCCACACGCTGGTGGGTGCGGGCGGCGCGGCCGGCACCGGCGACGCGGCCAACCTGCTCAAGCCGGCGCTGGCGCGCGGCAACCTGCGCACCATCGGCGCCACCACCTGGGCCGAGTACAAGAAGTACATCGAGAAAGACCCGGCGCTCACGCGGCGCTTCCAGGTCGTGCAGGTGCCCGAGCCCGACGAAACCAAGGCCATCCTCATGCTGCGCGGCGTGGCCAGCGTGCTCGAGAAGCACCACCGCGTGCAGCTGCTCGACGAGGCGATCGAGGCGGCCGTGAAGCTCTCGCACCGCTACATTCCCGCGCGTCAGTTGCCTGACAAGGCCGTGAGCTTGCTGGACACCGCTTGCGCGCGCGTGGCTGTGAGCCAGCACGCCACGCCGCCTGAAGTCGAAGACTGCATGCGCCGCATCGAAGGGCTCACGGTCGAGCAGGAGATCATTGGCCGCGAAGAAGCCATCGGCATCGACGTGACCAAGCGCGCCGCGCTCGTGGCCACGCTGCTGGCCGAATCGAAGGTGCAGCTCGAGGCGCTGAATGCGCGCTGGCAGGAAGAGAAGGGGCTGGTCGATCGTTTGCTCGAACTGCGCAGCAAGCTGCGCGCGGGCAACAAGCCGGTCGATGAACCGGCGGCCGGTGAAGCCGCCGCCGAGGCCGCCCCCGACCGCGCCACGCTGCTGGCCGAGCTGCACGAACTGCAGGCCAAGATCCACGCGGTGCAGGGCGAGTCGCCGCTCATCCTGCCGTCGGTCGATGAGCAGGCCGTGGCCTCGGTGGTCGCCGACTGGACCGGTATTCCCGTCGGCCGCATGGTCAAGAACGAAGTCGAAGCGGTGCTCAAGCTCGCCGACACGCTGAACCAGCGCGTCATCGGCCAGAAGCACGGCCTCGAAATGATCGCGCGCCGCATCCAGACCTCGCGCGCGCGGCTGGACAACCCGCAAAAGCCCATCGGCGTCTTCATGCTCTGCGGCACCTCGGGCGTCGGCAAGACCGAGACCGCATTGGCGCTGGCCGAGGCCCTGTACGGCGGTGAGCAGAACATCATCACCATCAACATGAGCGAGTTCCAGGAGGCGCACACCGTCTCCACGCTCAAGGGCGCGCCGCCCGGCTACGTGGGCTACGGCGAGGGCGGCATCCTGACCGAGGCCGTGCGCCGCCGGCCCTACAGCGTGGTGCTGCTCGACGAAGTGGAAAAAGCCCACCCCGACGTGCACGAAATCTTCTTCCAGGTCTTCGACAAGGGCTGGATGGAAGACGGCGAGGGCCGCATGATCGATTTCAAGAACACGATCATCCTGCTGACCACCAACGCCGGCAGCGAGCTCGTGATGAGCATGTGCCGCGACCCCGAGCTGCTGCCCGATTCGAACGCGCTGGCCGATGCGCTCAAGGCGCCGCTCATGAAGGTGTTCCCGCCCGCGCTGCTGGGCCGCATCGTCACCATTCCCTATTACCCGCTGTCGCCCGACATGATGAAGAAGATCGTGCGGCTGCAGCTGGGCCGCATCAAGAAGCGCGTGGAAACCAACCACGGCGTGCCCTTCGAATACACCGAGGCGGTGATCGAGCAGGTGGTCGCGCGCTGCCAGGACCCGGAGTCGGGCGGGCGCGTGATCGACGCGATCCTCACCAACACCGTGCTGCCCACCATTTCGGTCGAGTACCTGCAACGCCTGGCCTCGGGCGGCGAGATCCGCCGCGTGGCGCTGGACGTGAAGGACGCGGACTTCACCTACGCGTTCGACTAAGAAGGTGCGAACGAACCCGCCATGACCGCTCATCCCGCCCAGACACGCCCCCTCTGCGTTGCAAATGCTCGCCATAGCCCGAGCTATGGCTGCGCTTTGCGCCTTGATGGGGCGCGCCTGGGCGGGCTGCTCGGCCACGCCGGGTTCATTCACACCTTCTGACCGGACGCCCCAACCTCCAGAGACACAAGATGGCCGACCTCGAGTTCCGCATCGACAGCGATTCCCCCGCCAACGACGACCTGAAGTTCTGGCGCATCGTGGGACACGAGGGGCTGGCGCGGCCGTCGAGCTACGAGCTCACGGTGCTGTCGGCGCGCGAGGACATCTCGGCCAGCGACATCCTCGGGCGGGCCTTCGACGTGGTGATCGAGTTCTTCGATGCCGACGAGGGCAAGCACGAACGCCACGCCAAGGGCCATGCCGTGCGCTTCACGCGCATGGCGCAGATCGGGCGTTACTTCGAGTACCGCATCAGCCTGCGCTCGTGGTTCTGGCTGCTGACCAAGCGCATCAACTCGCGCATCCTGCAGGACAAGCCGGTGCTCGAGGTGCTCGACGCGGTGTTCGAGGACAGCCCCATCACGAGCATCAAGAAGACCAACGTCGACGGCGTGATCGCCACCCACGACCCGCGCCGCTATTGCGTGCAGTTCCAGGAAAGCGACTTCAGCTTTCTCTCGCGCATCCTGGAAGACGAAGGCATCTACTACTGGTTCGACGCGCACGACACGCCCGGCACCATGTGCCTGTCCGACGCGAGCGACATGGCGCACGCCTCGCTGCCGGTGTCCGGCGTGATGCGCTTCATGCCCAAGGGCGCGGGCGAGGCGCGCTTCAACGAGTTCGAGCAGTGGGTCAGCGCGCGCCAGTTCCAGTCGGGCACCTACGCCTCGCGCGACACCGACTACAAGGCGATCAACCGCGTGCTCAAGCCGACCGCGACGGTGGCAGACGACCACGAGCTGTCCAGCCTCGAGGTCTTCGAGTACCCCGGCGGGTACTTCAAGCCAAAGGAATCCGACGTGGTCGTTCCGCGCCGCGCCGACGAGATGATGGCGCGCCGCCAGCTGCATTGGGCGATCACGCATTGGCCCGACGTCACGGCCGGGCGCAGCTTCACGCTCGAGGGCGACCCCGACGGCACGCGCAACGGCGACTACCTGATCGGCGGCTGCATCTTCGCCGTGACCCACCCGGGCTACGAGGGCCTGGGCCAGGAGGCCGCCTCGCAGCCCGTCGAAGAAGTGCTGCGCGAGGCCATCGCGGCCGACGCGGTGAATGTCGACTGCCTGGCGCCGCTGGTCGAGATGATCCGCAGCACGCCGGCGCTGCGCAGCGCCACGCGCGGCACCGGCACCTTCCTGATCACGGCGCTGCCGGCCAAGACCTCGTTCCGCCCGCCGCGGCTCACGCCGCGGGTGACCATGCCGGGCCCGCAAAGCGCCATCGTGGTCGGCGGCAAGGGCAAGGAGCACGACGTGGACGAGATGGGCCGCGTGATGGTGCACTTCCACTGGGACCGCTACGACCAGCGCGACGACAAGTCGACCTGCCGCATCCGCGTCTCGCAGCCCTGGGCCGGCAAGGGCTGGGGCGGCTACTTCGCGCCGCGCATCCACCAGGAGGTGATCGTCGACTTCATGAACGGCGACCCCGACCGGCCGATCATCGTCGGGCGGGTCTACAACGACGACCAGCCGATCCCGTACAAGTCGGCCACGCAGAGCGGCTTCAAGACGCGCTCCACGCCGGGCGGCGGCAACGCGAATTACAACGAGATCATGTTCGAGGACAAGAAGGGCGAGGAGCTGGTCAACATCCACGCCGAGCGCAACATGTCCCGCTCCGTGGAGGTCGACGACTCGATCACCGTGGGCCACGACCAGAGCATCACGGTGGACAACGACCGCACGGTCCACACCATCGGCAACGAGAAGCGCGAGGTCGACAAGGACCAGCGCAACATCATTCACCAGCACCAGCACACCAACGTGACCTGGTGCCAGTACAACCACATCGGCCAGCACCAGCAGAACATCGTCGGCGACAAGGGCCAGTTCAACCAGATCGCCGGCAAGGTCGACATGATCATCGGCCAGACGCTGAACACCAACGTCACGGGCGCCATGACGCAGTACTCGGCTTCGCTGGCGCTCACCTCGGGTCCCGTGACCATGGCGGTGGGCACGCTGGGCATCGGGGCCTCGGGCAACATCAGCGTCGCCTCGGCCGCCGACCGCAAGGACACCAGCGGCGGCAGCCACATGATCGCGGCCACCTCGGGCATCAAGATCGTGAGCGCGGGCGATGTCGACCTGATGTCGTACGCGAACATCAACCAGACCTCGACCGGCTCCAACACGACCGTGCTCGGATCGAACAGCAGCGGCTACCTGGGCATGTCGAACGAAGCCAACATGGGCCTGGCGACCAGCACCTTCCTGGGCCTGCAGATGGGCAACTTCATGGGCGCCTCGATCGACAACGCCCTGGCCATCAGCATGGAGAACTGCGCGGGCCTGCGCATGGGCAACATCGGCGCGCTCGACCTGAGCCTGTCGGCCTTCGACATCGACTCGACCGGCATCAAGGTCGTGAACCCCGGTGCCGGCGGCGGCGCCGCGGCGGGCGCGATGGTGGCGGTGTCGGCGCTGGCCGGGCTGGGCGCCGCGGCCATGGGGGTCTCCGGCGTCGCCGCCACGCTGCAGCAATATGCCGACGCGGCCAAGGCGCTGCGCGACACGGCGGCCGAACTCGACGACATGCCGGTGCTGCAAAGCAAGTTGAACGAGATGGCGTCGGCGGCCGATCGTCGCCTGGCGCAGGGCCGGGCCGGTGCGGGCGCGGCCATCGGTGCCGTGGTCGGCGGCGCTGCCTTGGGACCGGGCGGCGTGCTGATCGGCGCAGGCATCGGAGCCGCCGCCGGGGATGCCGCGTTGCCGGCCACCGTCGCGACGCCGCCGGGCCCGCCGGCCCCGCACGAGGCGCCCCGGGCGGCGCCCACGCAGCCGACGCCGCCGACCGCGCCGCCTGCGCCCGGCCCGTCGGGTGGTGGTTCAGGAAGTGGTGGATCGGGAGGCGGATCAGGATCAGGCGGCGGATCGGGAGGCGGCTGATGCAGGTCTACAAGCCGCTGTCGCTGGGGCTGCTCAGTCGCGCGGTCGAGTACCGCAAGCGCTTCGGCCTGTGCCTGAGCGGCTTCCTGCACGTGCCCTTCGAGCAGGGCGACCGCGGCCGGATCTGGGGCGAGCAGTCGCTGTGGAATTTCGTGGCCGGCGAGATGGCGGTGCCGATGCTCGACGAGGGCATTGCCAAGCTCACGCCGGAATTCCTGGTGCACGGCCATGCGTACCCGGGGCCCGAGGCCACGCAGGGCTGCGCCGTGCGCGTGCGCCTGGGCGGCACCGAGAAGACCATCCTCGCCTTTGCCGACCGCTACTGGGACGGCGACGCGCCCAAGGCCGTGCCGCCCGCCGCCGTCGCACCGATTCCGCTGACCTGGGACAAGGCCTACGGCGGCCCCGACTACCCGCTCAATGCGGTGGGCGCGGGCCGTGTCGAGACCCAGGGGCGGCGCTGGCTGCCCAACCTGGAGCTGCCGCGTTCGCGCGTGCTCACGCCGCGCTCCGAAGTCATTCCCGCCGGCTTCGGCCCGCTCGACACCGTGCACCCGCAGCGCGTGGCCTACCGCGGCACCTACGACGAGACCTACCTCCAGGCGCATTCGCCCGGCTTTCCGCCGGACCTCGACTGGAAGCATTTCAACCTCGCCCCCAGCGACCAGTGGCTGGCCGCGCCGCTGAAGGGCGACGAGCCTTTTGCGCTGGACAACCTGCATCCCACGCAAAGTCGCATCGAAGGCCGGCTGCCTGCGCTGCGCGTGCGGATGTTCGTCAACTACAACCTCGCCGGCGGCAAGGGCGCGCCACCGCAGCAGAAGCTGCGCGAAGTGCCGATGCGCCTCACGACCGTCTGGTTCTTTCCGCATGCGCAGCGCATGGTGCTGGTCTTCCACGGCATGGCCGAGTGCGCGGAGGACGACGGCTCCGACATCGCCGCCGTGCTCGGCGGCGTGGAGCGCCTGGGCGAAGCGAAGGACGACGCGCACTACGTGGACGTGCTCGCGCGCCGCAGCGACCCGGTGGACGGCGGCATCGAAGCCTTGAACGACACCGACCTGCTGCCGGGCGGCATCGACATGACCGACCCGTCGAGCGAGCAGGTCCAGGAGGCCTTCCAGATGGACGGCCTGCAAGGCGACGCGCAGCGCCGCCGTGCCGAGATGGAAATCCAGCTCGCCCGCGAAGCCGCCGCCGCGCAGGGCAAGGACCCCGATGCGCTCGGCCTGCAGCTGCCGCCGCCGGAAAAAACGCCGCCCCTGGCCGAACTGCCGGCCTACATCAAGGCCAAGCGCGAGGAAGCGCGGGTGCAGCAGTGGGCCGGCGTCGAGCGCATCGTCGACGAGTTGAAGCGCGCCATGGACCTGGAAGACGCGGGCAAGGTCGACCTGAAGAAGCTCGCGCATCGCGGACCGCCGCGCTACAACGCCGACCTGCACATGGCCGAGCTGATGGCCCAGCGCAGCCAGGGCGCCGTGTTCGACCCTGCCGCCGTTGAGCGCAAGCTGGGCCAGCGTGAAGCAGCGGAACGCGCCGCCTATTTGCAAAGTGCCCATCTGCAGCCGCCTGCGTATGCGCTGCAAGGCCAGGCCGCCACCGACGGCCGCACGCAGCTCAAGTGGATGCTCGACCACGGGCTGCGCAACCTGCCGGGCATCGACCTCACGGGCGCCGACCTGTCGGCCCTCGACCTGCGCGACGTGAACTTCACCGACGCCTGGCTCGAAAGCGCCAACCTGCAGGGCGCCAATGTGTCGGGCGCCTGCTTTGCGCAGGCGGTGCTGGCCCATGCGAAGCTCGACCAGGCCGTGGCCATCGGCACCGACTTCACGGCGGCCAACCTCGGGCGCGCCACCCTGGCCGGTGCCGTGCTGGACGATGCCACGCTGGCCGGCACGATGCTCAGCGGTTGCGACCTGGCGCGCACGCAGCTGCGCGGCGCGCGCATCGCGGGGGCGCACCTGCTCGACACCACCTGGGGCGTGGCGGACTGGAGCCGCGTGCAGGGCGCGCAGTCGCTCTTCTACAAGCTGAAGCTGCAGGGGCTGCAGCTCACCGAGGCCGACCTCTCGGGCAGCAACTTCATCGAGTGCGACCTGGGCGGCATCGACCTGCGCGGCGCACGCCTGGGCGCCGCCACGTTCCTGCAATGCAACCTGGCCGGCGCGCGGCTCGAAGGCGCGCAGCTCGACGGCGTCGTGTTCGCCAAGGCCTGCTCGCTCGCGGGCGCCGACCTGTCGCAGGCCAGCCTGAAGAACGCCAACCTGGCCGAGGTCGACCTGCGCGGCGCCAAGCTGGTCAAGGCACAGCTCATGGGCGCGCACCTGTCGCTGGCCCAGCTGGACGGCTGCGACGCGCGGCTGGCGAACCTCGAAGGCGCGCTGCTGCGCCGCACCGGGCTGTCCCGCGCGCGGCTGGCGGGCGCCAGCTTCAAGGACGCCGTGCTGCAGCATGCCGACCTGCGCAGCGCCGACCTGCGCCAGGCCAACCTGTTCGGCGCCGACCTGTCGCGCACCAGGCTCGACGGCGACGTGCGCTTCGACGGCGCCCTGCTCGAGCGCGTGCGCACCTGGCCGCGCCTGTCGCCGGACCAGCAGGCGCAGTACGCCGCGGAGCGACCGCTGTGAAAGCCGAGACGCTCTCCTTTGCCCTGAGCATGGGCGAACCGGTCGACGGCCTGAACCTGCGCAAGGGCCAGTTCGCGCGCACCTTCCTGGGCGGCGGCGTGTTCACCCAGGCCGACCTGCAGGACGCGGACTTTCGCGAGTCGGACCTGCGCGAGAGCGTGTTCGACCAGTGCACGCTCGACGGCGCGATGTTCAGCGGCGCCAACCTGCGCCGCGCCGTGTTCAACCGTTGCAAGCTCGACCACGCGGACTTTCGCGGCGCGAACCTGCACAACGCCACCTTCAGCGAATGCGCGCTCGCGCATGCCCAGCTGGGGCAGGCCTGGCTCGGCATGGCGACGGTGTCGCGCTGCAAGCTCGACCACGCCAGCCTGGCCGGCGCCGACCTCGAGGCGGCGACGTTCACCGAGACGTCCCTGCTCGACGTGAACGCCGACGACACCCACTGGAAGCACACGACGGTGCTGCAGTGCGACTTCGCGCAGTTGACCTGGGCCCGCGCCCGCATGACGCGCAGTGCCTTCATCCAGAGTGCGATGCCCGGCCGCTCCTTCGTGGGGCTGGTGCTCGACGGCTGCCAGTTCTCTTCGGCGGACCTGAGCGGCGCGGACTTCTCCGGCACATCGATCCAGCAGTGCAACTTCCAGGGTGCGCGGGTCGGCGGCGCCAATTTCTCGCGCGCCAGCGGCAGCCACGTGCTGTTCTGCGAGGCGCAGGGCGCGCAGGCGAACTTCACAGGCGCGAAGCTACGGCAGTCGCTGTTCACGGCGGGCCAGTTCCAGGGTGCGCGCTTCGACGGGGCCGACCTGTACCAGTGCCACTTCGCGAAGGCGCAACTGGCGGGCGCGAGCATGACCGGGGCCGAGCTGACCTACGCCGATTTCCGCCACGCCGACCTGAGCGGTGCCGACCTGCGCCAGGCCACCTTGCTGCGCGCCTGCCTGCACGGCGCCGCCACCGACAACGCCCGCATGACGGACCGCGCCCGCGCGCTCGAGACCGATCCCGAACTGGCCAAGGCCGAACGCTGGGCCGTGGTCGGCTGAAGGCCACGCCGCACCGCTCGCCCGCACCTCACATGCTCCCAGGAGATCTTCCATGACACACAGCAGCAACAGCACCGCCGCGATGCCCCGCAAGCGCACCGTCGACCTCGGCGGGCCGACGATGGCCCAGCACTGCGTCGGCCTGGTCGTCGCCAGCGACGAGGACGGCTTCACCATCGCCAGCGGGTCGCAGCGCGTGCGCGGCCGGCGCGCGGCGAGCTGCCTGCTCGAGCCCTGCCGGGGCGACACCGTGGCCGGCCTTCTGGTGGCGCCCGACGAGCTGTGGGTGGTGGCCGTGCTGCAGCGCGAAGACGACGTGGAGAACGTGCTGCGCTGCCAGGGGCCGACGCGGCTGGAGGTCGAGGGCGGTGCGCTCACGCTGGCCGCCGAGCACTTCGCGTTGCGCGCGCAGACGGCCCGGTTCGCCGTGGACGACACGCAATGGGTCGGGAAGAAGCTGCACTTCATCGGCAGCACCATCAAGCTCGTGGGCTCGGTGTTCTCGACGGTCTTCGAACGGGTGGCGCACTTCAGCAAGAGCCATGTGCGCACCACCGAGGGCATCGACCGCGTGCAGGCGACGCACCTCGAATGCGAGGCCCAGCAGCTGGCGCGCATCTCCGGCCAGCACCTGCTGCTGAACGGACAGGACCTCGTGAAGGCGCGCGGCGGCCAGATCCATTTCGGCTGAGCCGCACATCCACCTTCAACGGAGTCCGACATGTTCGCCAACTGCCAGATGATGGGCACCGACATGGGCTTTCCCGATGTCTGCATCACGCCAGCCGCGCCATCGCCCATTCCCGTGCCGTACCCCAACATCGCGATGGGGCCGATGGCGATTCCCAACTGCCCGACCATCCTGCTCATGGGCATGCCGGCGCACAACCTGGGCACCACCATCCCGATGACCAACGGCGACAACGCAGGCGTCATGATGGGCGTGGCCTCGGGCACGGTGATGGGGCCGAGCCGTCACCTGACGGCCGCCTTCACCGTGCTCTTTTGCGGCATGCCGGCCACGCGCCTGACCAGCGTCTCGCTGCAGAACAGCACCAACTGCCCCGGCGTGCGCGTCGTGCCGAGCCAGGCGTTGGTGCTGCTGCTGGCGCCATAGAAGTCTCGTGCATCGACGACTGGAACCGGACCGATCGATCCCCTTGAAAGGCATACCTCTTCCGGCGAGATTGCCAACGCGACACCCGAAATGAATACTCCTTCAGCGTTTCCTTGCTTGCCGCATGCAAGCAGCGTTTGGGCGTCGCCCTGAGGGCCGGTTCATGATTCAAATCACTGTTGTCACCCGGCAAGGCCTCCCGGCGGGGCCGCCGATGGCCGCGGAGTTCGGTCCCCACGGCGGCACCATCGGCCGCGCGGAGACCAACACGCTGGTGCTCGACGATCCCGACCGCACCGTCTCGCGCGTGCATGCGCAGGTGCTGTGCCGCGACGGACAGTACGTCGTCATCGACCGCGGCAGCAACCCGATGCAGTGCAACGGCGTGTCGCTGGGCTCCGGCAAGGAGGCCGTGCTGACCGACGGCGCGCGCCTGGTGGTGGGGAGCTTCGAGCTTGCGGTGCGCGTGATGGCTGCGGCGGCGCCGCCACCATCACCACAAGCCATTCCCGACACCCTGTTCGGCGGCGCCCCGGCGGTGCCCGTGGCGGCGGCGCCATCATCGAGCGACGATCCCTTTGCCGATCTGCTGGCGGGCCTTGCACCGGCCACCGCGCCTGCGGCGCCGGCGCCTGCTGCTTCAGCGGCGCCCGCCGATGCCATGCTGTTCCCCGACCCGATGGCCACCGGCTCGCGCAATGCGCAGGCCGCGCAGATCGATCCCTTCGCCGACCTGCTGGGCGCCGCGCCGTCGGCTGCGCCCGCCGCGGGGCTCGGTGCGCTCGACGACTTCTCGGACCTGGGCGAACCGCCCGCGCACGGCAAGGCGGCGAGCATCGATTCGCTGTTCGGTGGCACGGCAGGGGCCGGCGGCATCGGTGGCGATCCGCTCGCGCTGTCGCCGCTGGCCGATCCGCTGCTGCAGCCCAACACCGCGTCGGACGCCGACCCGCTCGCCGCGTTCCAGCGCGCCGCGCCCGCCACGCCGGTGCCGCGCTCCGATCACCTCCCGATCGACCAGTTCGGCTTTGCGCCGCCGAAGGCCATCACGCCGCCACCGCCGCCACCACCACCACCACCTGTTGCCGCACCGCTGGCCAACTTCGACGACATGACAGGCCAGCCGATCCGCATCAGCGGACCCGAGAACGCCGGCCGCGTTGCGGAGCCGCCACCGCCGCCGCCACCACCGCCGCCCGTGCATGTCGCGCCGCCGGCACCCGCAGCAGCCGCGGCCCCGCGCGTCGCCTCCGACGACGAACTGCTCGCCGCCTTCCTGCGCGGCCTCGCGAGCACGCACCAGCCGCCCGAGATGCTCACGCCCGGCCTCATGGAGCGCGTCGGCGCGATGCTGCGTACGGCCACCGAAGGCACGCTGCAGCTGCTGCTCACGCGCCAGGAGTTCAAGCGCGAGGTGCGCGCCGAGGTCACGATGATCGCGGCGCAGGCCAACAACCCGCTGAAGTTCTCGCCCACGGTCGAGGTCGCGCTGGCGCACCTGCTGGGCCCCGGCGTGCGCGGCTTCATGCCGCCCGAGGCCGCGATGCGCGACGCCTTCGACGACCTGCGCGCGCACCAGTTCGGCGTGATGGTGGGCATGCGCGCGGCGCTGGCCCATGTCATCGGGCGCTTCGAGCCGGCCGAGCTCGAGAAGAAGATCAGCGCCAAGACCGCGCTCGACGCGCTCTTTGCCGCCAACCGCAAGGCCAAGCTCTGGGACCAGTTCGTGGCGCTGTACGGCGGCATCGCGAGCGAGGCCGAGGACGACTTCCACAGCCTCTTCGGCAAGGCCTTCCTCGCGGCCTACGAAGAGCAGATGGCGCGCCTGAAGTCCGACACCTGAAGACCACCAGAACCACCCCAGCACTCGCGAGGCACCCCGCTTGGAAATCGAAATCGTCACGCTCTCCCGGCAGGGCGGGCGCACCTACAACGAGGACGTGCACGGCCACTGGCACGACGAGCGCTACGTCGCCTGCCTGGTGGCCGACGGCGCGGGCGGCCACGGCGGCGGCGACGTGGCGGCGGCCACGGTGCGCGCCAGCATGCTCGGCGGTTTCTCCGCCGCGCCCTCGCTGGACGAGGCCGCGCTGCGCGCGCTGGTCGAGCGCGCCAACCTGGACGTGGTGGCGCGCCAGGCCGAAGGCGGCAAGCTCGCCGGCATGCGCTCCACGGTGGTGTTCGCGGTGATCGACCTGGAGCGCGAGGTGCTGGCCTGGGTCCACAGCGGCGACAGCCGCGCCTACCTGTTCCGCGGCGGCGCCATCGTGGCGCGCACCACCGACCACAGCCTGGTGCAGCAGATGGTCGCGGGCGGCATGCTCGACGAGGAGGGCGCGCGCCTGCATCCGCAGCGCAACATGCTGCTGTCGGCATTGGGCTCGATCGAGGAGCCGCCCGACATCGCGGTGTCCGACCGCATGCGCCTGATGCCCGGCGACGTGCTGCTGCTGTGCAGCGACGGCGTGTGGGAGCCGCTGGGCGACGAGTGCCTGGTCGACACGCTGCATGCGTCGCGCACGCCGAGCCAGTGGACCGAGCTGCTCGACGCGCAGATCAAGGCCAACGCCAAGCCGGGCCACGACAACTACACGGCGCTCACGCTGTGGGTGATCGAGGACGCGGACGACGACATGACACGGCTGCTGCCCGAGAGCGTCGCGTCGACGGACCCCTGAGCGCGGCCCGCCTCGCGACGCAGGCGGTGCCATCCTTCAAGCAAAACGCCCATCCGTCAGATGGGCGTTTTGCTTGGGGCGCCGAGGCCGCTCAGCTGTACTTGCTGGCCTTCTTCTTGACCCGCTTCAGCGCGCTGCGCAGCAACGCGGGCATGTCTTCCCGGTTCGGCAGGTTGGTGTAGTTGTCGATGTTCTGCTCTTCGCAGCAGTTGGCGCAGCCGTTGTTCAGCAGGTCGAGCGCATAGCGCGTCTTGCTGATCGTGCTGGACGCACCGGGTTCGCGGAACGGATCGAAGATGCCGTCCGGCAGGACCTTGCGACCGCGCGCGATCGCCTGTTCCTGGAAGTGCGTGATGTGCTTCAGGGTGACCGGCCCGTAGTAGCCGTCCACGACGATCACTTCGTTCCATCCGGGGGGCGGGTCGAAGTCGTGGTTGAAGCCGAGCAGCTCGTAGTAGAAGATCTTGAACAGGGCCTGCACCAGCATCACGTCTTCACGCGTGTTGGAGCCGATCCGTCCGACCGACCAATCGGAGTTGTAGGTCGTGTGCAGCTTGCCGCTGGTGCCGATGAGTGTGGTGCTGAATGCCATGGCATTGCTCCGGTGAGGACGTGCAGGGGCCGGCCCCTGCACCGTGGGTGCCAGGGGCGGACTGGGCTGACGAGTCCGTCGCCCGTCAGCGGGTTTCGGTGGTGGCCACGTTCCAGCCGAACTTCACCTCGCCGCCGCCGGCGCCCTTGTCGTCCTGGCCCTTGTAGGCGAACTCGATGTCCTTGAAGCTGCAGGACACCTGCTCGTGCACGTCGCCGCCCTGTGCGCCGCCGGGGCCCACGCTGGAGATGAAGACTTCCTTGAGCGTGACCTTCAGGTACTCCTGCTGGCCTTCGCCCGACTTGCGGCAGGTCATGACCATGTCCTTGAAGTGCTTGCCGCTCACGCAGTTCTTGGCGAGCACGGGCGATGCCTTGTCGTAGACGTGCGTGAAGTTGAATTCACCCGGCGAGGCCTTGCCCTTGCCCGAACCGCCACCCGATCCCGCGCCCGATGCGTTGCTCACGTTCCAGGACCACGACGAAATCTCGATCTCGTCCTTGTGGTCCTTGTGCGAAGACTCGCCCTTGACGCCGTCGAGCTTGATGTGAAAGTCAGATGACATGTTCCTACTCCTTGGAACCCGATTGCATTCGGGCGGTTGATGATCGAAACGAAAAAAATGGCTGCCGGCGGTGGGAGAAAAGTTCCGCTGCCCGGCAGCTACTCATAGAACGAAACGGAACCGGCAATTCAAGAAGAATTCGCAGATTTTTTCAACCGGCACCCTTGGCCGTCGGCAGCTTGGACACCAGCCGCAGCGAGACCGTGAGGCCTTCGAGCTGGTAGTGCGGGCGCAGGAAGAACTTGGACGTGTAGTAGCCCGGGTTGCCTTCCACTTCCTCCACGATCACCTCGGCGGCGGCCAGCGGCTTCTGGGCCTTGGTGGTTTCCGACGAGTTGGCGGGGTCGCCGTCCACGTAATTCATGATCCACTTGTTGAGCCAGCGCTGCATGTCCTCGCGCTCCTTGAAGCTGCCGACCTTGTCGCGCACGATGCACTTCAGGTAGTGCGCAAAGCGGTTGCAGGCAAAGAGGTAGGGCAGGCGCGCCGCCAGGTTGGCGTTGGCCGTGGCATCGGGGTCGTCGTACTCGGCCGGCTTGTTCAGCGACTGGGCGCCGATGAAGGCCGCGAAGTCGGAGTTCTTGCGGTGGATCATCGACAGCAGCCCGGCCTTCGACAGCTCGGCTTCGCGCCGGTCGCTGATGGCGATTTCGGTGGGGCACTTCTGGTCCACGCCGCCGTCGTCGCTGGGGAAGGTGTGCAGCGGCAGGTTTTCCACCGCGCCGCCCGACTCGATGCCGCGGATGCGCGACCCCCAGCCGTACAGCTTGTACGAGCGGTTGATGTTGGTCGCCATCGCATAGGCGGCGTTGGCCCAGGCGTACTTGCTGTGGTCGGCGCCGGCGGTGTCTTCCTCGAAGTCGAACTCTTCCACCGGGTTGGTGTTGGCGCCGTAGGGCGTGCGCGCCAGGAAGCGCGGCATGCACAGGCCCAGGTACTTGGAGTCGTCCGACTCGCGCAGGCTGCGCCAGCCGGCGTACTCGGGCGTGGAGAAGATCTTGGTCAGGTCGCGCGGGTTGGCGAGTTCCTGCCACGATTCCATCTGCATCAGGTTGGGGCTCGCGCCGGTGATGAAGGGCGCATGCGCGGCGGCGGCGATCTTGGCCATTTCGCCGAGCATTTCGACGTCGGGCGGGCTCTGGTCGAAGTGGTAGTCGCCCACCAGTGCGCCGAAGGGTTCACCGCCGAATTGGCCGTACTCTTCCTCGTAGATCTTCTTGAACATCGGGCTCTGGTCCCAGGCCGCGCCCTTGAACTTCTTGAGGTTCTTGGCCAGCTCGACCTTGGAGATGTCCATCACGCGGATCTTCAGGTTCTCGTCGGTCTCGGTGTTGTTCACCATGTAGTGCAGGCCGCGCCACGCACTCTCGAGCTTCTGGTAGTCGGGGTGGTGGATGATCTTGTTGACCTGCTCGGTGAGCTTGGCGTCGATCGCGGCGATCATGGCCTGGATCGACTTGGTCACGTCCTTGCCGATGACGGTGCTGTTGCTCAGCGCCTGCTGCGCCAGCGTGAGCACGGCGGCTTCGACGGCGCTCTTGGCTTCGTCGCTGCGCGGCTTGAATTCTTTTTGCAGCAGCGACGAAAAGTCGCTTCCCGCGTACGCAACGTCTTTCAGTGCGCTCTGCTCGAGTGCGTCGGCCATGATGGTTTCTCCTCGTGTACCGGTGTGTGTCTGTCAGGAAATTCGGGCGGGATGAGACTCAGGCGGCGGCTTCGCCGTCTTCGGGCTTCTTGCTGGCGGCCAGCGTCTGCAGCAGGGCCGGGTCCTCGAGCACCTTGGCCAGCAGGTCTTCGGCGCCGCCCTTGCCGTCCATGTAGGTCACGAGGTTCGACAGCTGCGTGCGCGCTTCGAGCAGCTTGGCAAGCGCCCCCACCTTGCGGGCCACGGCCGCGGGCGAGAAGTCGTCCATGCCGTCGAAGGTGAGCTCGACCTTCAGGTCGCCCTCGCCGGTGAGCGAGTTCTCCACCGCGAAGGCGGCGCGCGGCTTCATGGCCTTCATGCGGGCGTCGAAGTTGTCGACGTCGAACTCGAGGAACTTGCGGTCGACCACGGGCGCGAGCGGGTCGGCCGGCTTGCCCGACAGGTCGGCCAGCACACCCATCACGAAGGGCAGCTGGATCTTTTTCTCGGCGCCGTACAGCTCGACGTCGTATTCGATCTGGACCCGGGGTGCCCGGTTGCGTGCGATGAATTTCTGACTGCTCTTGGCCATGGCGATGCTCCTTGCGGGAATGAAAGGGGACGGGTGGAAACGGGGTCGGTCATTCGGACTGGCGTTTGCCCGTCACGGTCTCGATGGCGTCCATCGCGCCGGGCGCGAGGTTGGCCATGATGTCCAGGAAGCTCACGCCGATGAGCTTCTTGGCGCGTTCGATCAGGAGCGGCGCGGGGTTGCCGGGCTCGGCCTGTTCGAGGTAGCGGATGACGCGGTCGAGCATCTGCACCGCGTCCTGGCGGTTCTGGATCTCGCCGCGCGCTGCGGCGGGTCGGGCGGCGTTGCCGGACGGCGCTTCGTCGTCAGCGGCTTCACCTTCATCGGCAGACGCCTCCAGCGCGCCGGCTGCCGCCGTGCAGGCCTTCGCGACCGCGCGTGCGGCGGTGCGCAGCGTGCCCAGGTCGACGGCATCGGTGCGGCCGGTGCGCTCGCCCAGCAGCTTCTGCAGCCGGTCGAGCAGGGCGGGGAGGCCGATGGCGGCCTGCAGTTGTTCGGGGTGCGCCGCGTGCAGGGCCTCGAGCCCGCCATGCACCTGCGCGGACGAATAGGTGGCCTCGCCGCCGACCGCGTTCAGCACGCCGTGCGCGATGGCGATGTCGCGCACGCGGATCGGGCCCACGCCGGGCGCGTTGCCCACGGCAGCGTCGTACAGGTCGCGCGGCACCATGCTTTCGTCGCCCAGCGGCGCGAGCGCGTTCAGGCGCATGGTGGGGTCGTTGTCGTCGTCCGCATCCAGCTTTGGATGTATGCCGTCCCAGAAGGTGTCGAGCAGCCCGGTGAGCAATTGCAGGCCGGCGACGAAGCCGACCGTGCCTTGCAGGCGCGTCGCGGCCCGCAGCAGCAGCACGGCGGCGCGCACGTCCTTGCTGCGGCGCAGCTGCGCATCGGCGCGTTCGGCCACGTCGCGCCAGTCGGGTTCGACAGCGGGGATCACGGTGTCGCCGAACTGCTGCTCGGCCTTGCCCTGCGCCGCAGCGATGAGCGCCATGAAGTCCGCGTCGTACTCCAGGTCGTCCCCGCAAGGCGAGGCCTCGCCGATGGGCGTGAGCAGTGCGTCGACGAGTTGTGGAGTCAGCATGTTGCCTGTTCGAGTTCGCTGGTGATAATCAAAGATGCGTCAGGACCGGTCAATGCAACGAAGGGAATAGCATGCGCACGCTGGGTACACACCATTCGTCCTATGAGGGCCTCCTTGCAGTCGCATCGCGACGCCGTATCGCGGCCCTTGGCCTTGCTGCAGCGGGTCTTTGGCTGGCGGGCTGTGCGAGCAAACCGGTGGTCACGCCGGTGTCGATCACGCTCACGGCCGGCGCCGATGCCAACCCCGATGCGCGAGGGCGCGCTTCGCCGCTCACGGTGCGCGTCTACGCACTCAAGTCGCCAGGGCCCTTCGAGGGCGCCGACTTCTTCTCGCTGTTCGAGAAAGACCAGGCCACGCTCGGCGCCGAGCTGGTGCAGCGCGAAGAGATGCTGCTGCGCCCCGGCGAGAGCCGCAAGCTCGAGCTCACCCTGCCGGCCGATGCCAAGGCGATCGGCGTGATGGCCGCGTTCCGCGACCTCGACCGCGCACGCTGGCGCGAGGTGCGCGCGGTCGTGCCGGGCCAGGCGCAGGTGCTCAACGTGAGCTTCGGCGCGCGGCAGATCCGGGTGGACGCTGCGGCCAAGTAGCGTCAGCCGCACAAGAGGCCTTCAGCGCAGTTCCGCCGGCACGGTGGGCGCAAAGCGCCCCGGCCGCACCAGCGGTTGGTCCGCCGGCAGGAAGCGGCCGAACAGGTCGCTCACGAACGCGGCGCCCGCACCGCCCTCCGATGCGGTGGCCGTGAGGTAGAGCCCGCGCCAGCGCGGCGCGCGCGCCCCTTTGCCGTGTCCCTCGAACAGCCCCTGCGCCACTTGCCGCAAGGCCGGCTGCAAGGTGCGCACGCTTTCCACGAAGCCATGCAGCGCGAGCCGTCCCGCGGGGCCCGGCTGCTCGCGCAGCAGGGCCATGCGCAGGCCGTGCAGCTGGTCCACGAGCGGATCGAACAGCGCATCGAGCCGGTCGGCGGCGCGCGTGGCGTGCGCTGCGAACGGGTGCTCCACGCGGTGGCCGAGCGCCTGGGCGAGCACCTCTGGCGGCAGCGCGGCGCGCAGCGTGGCGTAGCCCTTCAGTCCTTCGAGGCCTGTGACGACGAGGTAGACCGGCAGCTGCAGGCGCAGCGTCTCGCCGGCCTCGTCGAGCAGGCGGCGCATGTTCGCGGTGGCGCGCTTGCGCAGCGCCGGATCGCCGTGCAGCAGGTCGCCGGCCGCCACGCACACCACCACGCCGTGCAGCGGCAGGCGTTCACGCCGCTCGGCGAGTGCCAGCAGCGACTGCAGCCAGAGCCCGCGCGCGGGCGCCGTGCCCGCCTGGTCGCCGATGGCGTCGGGATGCAGCTCGATGGCCGTGAGCGCGCCGGTGGTCCACCAGCGCCACCAGGGGGTGCCCGGCGCCTCGTTCGCGGGCGGTGCCACGCATTCGGCGCGGGCGGCCGAAAGCAACCCCGGCAGCCCGGTGGCCGGGCCGCCGATGAAGAGGAACCACGGCGCCGTCGCGCGCGTGCGCGGCGCCTGCCGCAGTGAGTTGCGCGCCTGTGCCATGGCCTCTTTCAGCGCATCGACGGCGGCGTGATCGGCCGGCGCACCGAGCGCGTCGACGCGCCGCAGCAGCCCCCGGCGCCGTGCGCCGCGGCCAGCGTCGCGCACGGCGGCGAACAGCAGCGCCAGGCCAATGAGGCAGGCAGCGAGCAAAGGCCAGAAGAGGTGTGCGGGCGAGAGCGTGTCGAACATGGGGAGGAAGGGCCCGGTCAGCGCGCCATGGTTTCGAGGAAGATGAAATCGGCGATGAGCCGCTCGCTGTTCTTGCTGGCCGCCAGCGCCTCGCGCAGGCGCAGCAGGTAGGCCGAGGCCATCTCGTACGGCGGTCGGTCGGAGGTTTCGCTGAACGGCATCGGCGCCGACAGCACGGTGATCAGCACGTTGCCGAACGGCGGACTCACGAGCCAGCTCGAGGGGATGTCGCGCCCCAGCTCCAGCGACTCGCCCGCGCGCAGCCGCGTCGGGGCCTGGCCGGTGTTCAGGTGCATCACGGAGCCGTCGGCGGTGTAGTAGTCGACCCAGATGTAGCTCTCGTGGCGCGGCGCGACCACCTGCACGCGCACCGGATCGCCCTCGCGCAGCCGGCCGTCGCGCGCCGACGGCGCGCTCACGCTCAGCCCGTAGCCCTTCTGGCGGTTGCGCGCCTGCGAGGGCTTGAGGATGGCGAACACCTCGCAGTGCGGCCACACGCGCAGCCCGATGTCGAAGTGGGGCGCGCGCACGCCGGGAATGGCCGCGACGTCGTCCGCCACCTTCAGCAGGTCCTCTTGCCGAGAGACGAATCCCGTCACGCGCGGGTGGCCGTCGGGGTCGATCGACGCTTCGAGGTCCGCGCAGGCATAGCTGGCGAGTTGCCGGTCGATGCGCTGCGTGAGCGCCGTTTCGGCGGCCGGCGGCCCGGCCAGCCAGTGCCACAGCAGGAACAGCGCGGGCACGAGCACGGCGAGCGCGGTGCCGGTGCGCAGCACGGTGCGGTCGCGCCGCCGCATGTCGGCCGGGCCGCGCGGGTCGGGCACGCCGTAGGGCTGCGGCGTGATGCGGTCCTGTGCGAGGCTGCCGAGTGCGAGCGGCGGCGGTTGCAGCTGCCGGCCGTGCAGGTCCTTCAGCTTGCCCAGCTCGCCTTCGTCGCCCGACTCGAAGTAGTACTGGCCCTTGAAGCCGTGCGCCAGCGCGTGCCAGTAGACCTCGCGCACCGCGTGGTCCTGCGCGCCGAGGGCCGAGAGGTGGTGGAAGAACTCGCTGTGCGCGTTGTTGGAGTTGAACAGCTGCACCTGCAGCGGCGCGGCGCCGTCCACCGCATCGGGGTGGCGCCCCAGGATCTCGTCGAGCCACGCGACCATGGCGAAGGCGGCCGATTCGATCTGCGCCGCGCTGGCGCCCGCCACCTTGGCGTCGGCACGTGCGATGTCGAGCAAGCGCAGGGCTTCGCGCTGGGCGTCGCCGTGGGGGAGGGTGGGTTGCCCGGCGGCGATCGATGCGTCCAGGCCGAGACCGAAAGCGATGAAGGGCGAGAAGCAGTCGAGCAGGCGGGCCATGAGGGGTGCCCGCTTCTCAAGCGTGCATTGCGAAGCATGCCGTGCACCGGCGTCTGCAGCGATCGCACATGCCCATGTCCCCGGTGGTTCGAGTGGGCGTTCATTTTTTCAAGGGGTCCACCGGGCCGCCATACCGCTTGGGGTCTATGCCGTTGGTAGGGCGCAGCGGCCTTGCTGGACGGGGCAATCGCCGTTATCTTCGCAGTCGCAGAAGAATCCAATGCACATTGACGTTGGGACACTGGGGTATGCCATGAAAATTCTGATCGCCGACGACCACCGGCTCGTCATCGAGGCGGTCAAAGCCAAGTTGTCGGAACTGGGTGCCGGCATCGAGTTCGTCCTGGCGCTGAGCGTCGACGAATTGCTTGCCGGCGCGACCGACGATCTCGACCTGGCC
Organism: Variovorax sp. GW821-FHT10C12; assembly: GCF_059415405.1. Classification (NCBI taxonomy): domain Bacteria; kingdom Pseudomonadati; phylum Pseudomonadota; class Betaproteobacteria; order Burkholderiales; family Comamonadaceae; genus Variovorax; species Variovorax sp. GW821-FHT10C12. Next base: position 10,240 of record NZ_JBWKNE010000016.1, on the reverse strand, counting down.
CTGATCGACCTCAACATGCCCGGCGCGGACGGGCAGGCCCACATCGACGAGATCCGGCGACGACACCCGGCCGTGCCCGTGATCGTGCTGTCGGGCTACGAAGACCCGGCCATCATGCGCAGCGCGCTCGAACGCGGCGTGCTCGGTTTCATTCCCAAGGCCTATTCACCCGAAGTCATGCTGTCGGCCGTGCGCCTGGTGCTGGCAGGCGGCGTGTATGTGCCGCCGATGATGCTCACGGCGCTGCCGCCGGGCATCGTGGCCGGCGTGTCGGCCTCGTCTGCTGCGGCGGGCGAGCCCTTTGCGCGCGGCGGCAACGGCGGTGGCGGCACCCAGACCCTCGAACACCTGCGCAGCGTGCTGACCGAGCGGCAGGTCGAGGTGCTGCAGCTGCTGTCGCAAGGCAAGCCGAACAAGCTGATCGGGCGCAGCCTGGGTATCAGCGAAGGCACGGTGAAGATCCACCTGGCAGCCATCTTCCGCGCGCTCAACGTGCGCAACCGCACCGAAGCGGTGGTGGCGGCGCAGGCGCTGACGGAAGCGCAGCAGGCCTGAAGAGGCTCAGTCGGCGACAGCCGACGCCGGGCGGCGCATGAAGCCGCGCGAGGGCACGATCCATTCGACGATCTGGTCCGTCTCGGGCACGGGCGTCGTTGCGTCGTCCGTGAACAGCATGCGCTCTTCGACCAGCAGGAGACCTCGCGCGCCCAACACCTGCAGCGTGGCACCGCCAAGGTCCAGGGACTGCGGCGCAGCGTCAACCGACAACACCCATCGCACCGGTCCGGGCGCCGCGGCCCTCAGCGCGGCCTCGTGCGCCGCATCGCCGGGCACGCGGTTGATCAGCGCCCAGCCCTCGGTACCGCCGATCACGAAACTGTTGAGGCCGCTGTCGTGCACGACGCGCACCACGCGCGCGGACAGCGGCGTGACCAGGCCCGCTTCGAGCGCATAGCGACCGCCGCCCTGGCCGTCGGGGTCGAGGTGACCGATCTCGTCGTAGGCGGGTTCTTCCATGTTCACCGGCCGACGACCTGCGGGGCCATCGGCCAGTCGCGGCATGGTCAATGGAATGCGGCGCAACCCGCGCGCATGGGCCATGAAGTCGTCGACGCAGGCGAAGGTGGCCAGGTGCTCGAGCACGCGCCGCGTCACGTTCAACAGCTTGAGGCCGCGTGCGGGGCTCACTGCATCGGCAGGCTTCAGCCACAGGTGCTCGACGGTCTCGCGGCCGTCGGGGCGCACCTCTTGGCCGACGGGCATCGCCGCCGCAAAGAAGCGCGTGTCGAAACGGCGCGGCATGCCGGGCGGGGTCAGCCAGTGGCTGAAGTACGCGATGCGATCGACGGCGAGACGCCAGCCCCGTTCGGCGCACAGCGCGAGCAGCGCATCGGTGCTGCGCTCGGCGGCGGCGCGCATCGCGTCGAGCTCGCCCGACGTGAGCGTGAGCAGCTCGACCGGCCGGCCCTGCGCATCGTTCGCCAGCAACAGGCCGGCCTCTTCGAAGCATTCGCGGATCGCCGCTGCGTGGAAGTCGAGCCCACCTTCGGCCAGGCCCAGGCGCGCGCTCGCGGCGGCGTCGTCCAGGCCGGTGCACAGCGGGTGCAGCAGGCGGTCGTGCGCATCGACCATGCCGCCCGGAAAGACGCTGGCGCCGCTGTTCTGGTCGTTGGCTTTTTCGGCCCGCCGCAGCATCAGCACTTCGAGGCCTTCGGGACCGTCGCGCAGCACGACGAGCGTGGCGGCGGTGCGAATGGGGCGAGGGGCGGAGGGCGGGGGCGTCGTGGGGGTCATGGGCGCCTATTTTGCGGCCGAGGGAGAATGCGTGCCTCGCGCATCCTCCACTTACTTTGCTCCCCGGGAGCCGCCTGTTTTGGACACTCTTCGCACCGATCTCTCCCGCTTCGACGCTGCCATCGTCGACCTCGACGGCACCATGGTCGACACGCTCGGCGACTTTGCCGAGGCCCTGAACCGCATGCTGCGCGACCTCGAGTTGCCGCCGGTGCTGCCCGCCGCCATCGAGCGCATGGTGGGCAAGGGCTCGGAGCACCTGATCCTGTCGGCGCTGGCGCACGTGGGCGCGCCGACCCCGGCGGCGCTGTTCGATCGCGCGTGGGAGCGCTACCAGCACCACTACCTCGAGATCAACGGCCGCCATTCGGCCGCGTACCCCGGCGTGGTCGAAGGCCTGAAGGCACTGCGCGCGCGCGGGCTGCGGCTGGCCTGCCTCACGAACAAGCCGACGGCTTTCGCCAAGCCGCTGCTGGCCGCGAAAGGGCTCGACGGCTTCTTCGAACAGGTGTTCGGCGGCGATGCCTTCGAGCGCAAGAAGCCCGATCCGCTGCCGCTGTTGAAGACCTGCGAGGCGCTGGGCACGGTGCCCGCGCGCACGCTGATGGTGGGCGATTCGAGCAACGACGCACGTGCCGCGCGCGCCGCCGGCTGCCCCGTGGTGCTCGTCACCTACGGCTACAACCACGGCGAGCCGGTGCACGGCGTGGATGCGGACGGGTTCGTGGATTCGCTGGCCGACCTCGCGGCGGCCTGACGGACAGACTGCCCCTTACTGCTTTCCGAGCAGCGCGTCCTTCAGCTTCCAGTCGGCCGGGTTCGGGCCGAGCCAGATGCGCATCAGTGCATTGAAGAACGCCACTTCCTTCACCGGGTCGGGCTGCGGCACGCCGCGCACCGTGATCAGCGTGCCCGTGCCGGGCACCCAGTCGATGGTGAAGGTGTCGCCGGCCTTGAGCTGTTTCTGGTCCGCGAACATCTGGCCCATGCGCAGCAGGCCGGGGATCAGGTTGACCATCTCGCTCTTGGGCGAGTTGTCTTCCACGCCCTTGACGAAAAGCTTGCCGAGTTCGTTGGCGTCGATGTCGCGCAGCATCGTGATCGCCACGCGCTTGGGGCCCGGCACGGCCAGCGCCTCTTCGGTGGTCGAGGCCTTCTTGCCCAGGTACAGGCCGGCCGTGTAGACCTTGATGATGGTCTTGTAGCGGATGCCCGCGCCGTTGAGCACCAGCGGGGCGCCGCGAAGGTCCATCTGGTCGTCGAGCTTGACGCCCGCCACCTCGACCTGCGCCGCGAAGGCACTGCCGCAGAGCGCGGCCGACAGGACAGCGAGCGCCGCGAGGCGGGAGAACACGGCCGGGAGCAGGGGTGCGAGCAAGTGAGTCTCCTTGAATTTGCGAACGGTCGTGCGAATGTATCTTTTCGTTTTATCCGAGAGGCTCCGGGGGAACCCTGAAGCCAGCGGTTGCACAAGGCCTGGTTTTCGTGGGCTAAACTCGGCGCTCCATGTTCGTTCATCACATCATTCAAACAGGTGAAGGCAGCCGGGGAGCCTGGCCCTGGCGTCGCCATACATCGCTGACTGTTTGATTGCGCGGCGCACGCCGTGCGCCCGCGGTTCCGAGCCGGCACGCATGCCGGCACCGGGCCACTCTCGTGAATGACCTTGCCACCGGCCAAAGGAGCGTCGGCAGGCAACTGGAGAACGATCCGTGATCACCGAACTTGAATTCAAGAGCCTCAGCGCCCAGGGCTACAACCGCATCCCGCTGATGGCCGAGGCCTTTGCCGACCTCGAGACGCCTCTTTCCCTGTACCTCAAACTCGCCCATTCGCAGGGCGGCGGCAAGCACAGCTTCCTGCTCGAATCGGTCGTCGGTGGCGAGCGCTTCGGGCGCTACAGCTTCATCGGTTTGCCCGCTCGTACGTTGCTGCGTGCCTCGGGCTTCGGCGACGAGGCCGTCACCGAAGTCGTGACCGACGGCCAGGTCGTCGAGAGCGCCAAGGGCAACCCGCTGGACTTCGTGGCCGACTACCAGAAGCGCTTCAAGGTCGCGCTGCGGCCCGGCCTGCCGCGCTTCTGTGGCGGCCTGGCCGGTTACTTCGGCTACGACACCGTGCGCCACATCGAGCGCAAGCTCGAAAAAAGCTGCCCGCCCGATGCGCTGGGCTGCCCCGACATCCTGCTGCTGCAGTGCGAAGAGCTGGCCGTCATCGACAACCTCTCGGGCAAGCTCTACCTCATCGTCTACGCCGACCCGAAGCAGCCCGAGGCCTATGCCGTGGGCAAGCGCCGCCTGCGCGAGCTCAAGGACAAGCTCAAGTACTCGGTGAGCGCGCCCGTCGTGAAGCCCACGCAGGCGCACCCGCCCGAGCGCAGCTTTGCCAAGGCCGACTACATCGCGGCCGTGGAGCGCGCCAAAGAGATGATCGCCGCCGGCGACTTCATGCAGGTGCAGGTGGGCCAGCGCATCAGCAAGCGCTACACCGAGTCGCCGCTGTCGCTGTACCGCGCGCTGCGTTCGCTGAACCCGTCGCCCTACATGTACTACTACAACCTGGGCGACTTCCACGTGGTGGGCGCCTCGCCCGAGATCCTGGTGCGCCAGGAGAACACGGGCGACGGCGAGCAGAAGATCACCATCCGCCCGCTGGCCGGCACGCGCCCGCGCGGCGCGTCGCTCGAGCTCGACAAGGCGGCAGAGGTCGAGCTCATCAACGACCCGAAGGAGCGCGCCGAGCACGTGATGCTGATCGACCTGGCGCGCAACGACATCGGCCGCATCGCCAAGACCGGCACCGTCAAGGTGACCGAGGCCTTCGCGGTGGAGCGCTACAGCCACGTGATGCACATCGTGAGCAACGTCGAGGGCACGCTGAAGGACGGCATGACCGCCATCGACGTGCTCAAGGCCACGTTCCCCGCCGGCACGTTGACCGGCGCGCCCAAGGTGCATGCGATGGAACTCATCGACCAGCTCGAACCCACCAAGCGCGGCCTCTACGGCGGCGCCTGCGGCTACATCAGCTACGCCGGAGACATGGACGTGGCCATCGCGATCCGCACCGGCATCGTGAAAGACCAGATGCTGCACGTGCAGGCGGCGGCCGGCGTGGTCGCCGACTCGGTGCCCGAGCTGGAGTGGAAAGAAACAGAAGCCAAGGCGCGCGCACTCCTGCGTGCCGCCGAACTGGTCGAGGAAGGCCTGGAATGAGCAACGCACCTGATATCCAGAACGACTTCTCGCACGAGATCATCGGCGCCGCCGTCGAGGTGCAACGCGTGCTCGGCACGGGGCTCGACGAAGGGGCCTATGCCGCAGCGCTGGCCATCGAACTCGCCGAGCGCGAGATCGGCTTCACGCGCGACGTGGCGCTGTCGGCCAGCTACAAGGGCCGGTCGCTCGGCGAGGTGTACCGCGCGGGTTTCGTGATCGAGCAGTCGGTCATCGTCGAACTCAAGGCGGTCGATGTGCTGACCGACCTGCACCGCGCGCAGGTGCTGGCCGCATTGCGCCTCTCGGGCCTCAAGCTGGGCCTTCTCATCAACTTCAACGTGTTCCCCGTCGTGAAGGGCGTGCACCGGATTGTGAGCAAGCCATGAAACTGCTGATGATCGACAACTACGATTCGTTCACCTACAACATCGTCCAGTACTTCGGCGAGCTGGGGGCGGACGTGCAGGTGCACCGCAACGACGAGATCACCCTCGAGCAGATCGGCGCGCTGATCGCCTCGGGCGTGACGCGGCTGGTGGTGTCGCCGGGTCCGTGTTCGCCGGCCGAGGCGGGCGTGTCGGTGGCGGCCATCGAGGCCTTCGCGGGCAAGCTGCCCATCCTGGGCGTGTGCCTGGGCCACCAGGCCATCGGCGCGGCCTTCGGCGGCAAGATCGTGCGCGCGCAGCAGCTCATGCACGGCAAGACCAGCGAGATCACGACCACGCAAGAGGGCGTGTTCGCGGGGCTGCCGCAGAAGTTCATCGTCAACCGCTACCACTCGCTCTCGATCGAGCGCGAGAGTTGCCCGAAGGAACTGGCTGTCACCGCGTGGACCGACGACGGCGAGATCATGGGTGTGCGGCACACCGGCTTCGCGCACGACGTGCGCATCGAAGGCGTGCAGTTCCACCCCGAATCGATCCTCACAGAACATGGCCACGCCATGCTCAAGAACTTCCTGGACTGATCACCATGACCGACCGCTCTTCCCTCGTCGACCTGCGCAGCGACACCGTCACGCAGCCCACGCCTGCGATGCGCGAGGCCATGGCGGCCGCACCGCTGGGCGACGACGTCTTCAGCGCCGACCCGAGCGTCAACGCGCTGCAGGAGAAGATCGCCGCGCTGCTGGGCTTCGAGGCGGCACTGTTCGTGCCGACCGGCACGCAGAGCAACCTGTGCGCGATCCTGTCGCACTGCGGCCGTGGCGACGAGTACATCGTCGGCCAGCAGGCGCATGCCTACCGCTGGGAAGGCGGCGGCGCCGCGGTGTTCGGCAGCGTGCAGCCGCAGCCGCTCGACCATGCGCCCGATGGCACGCTGCCGCTCGCGCAGATCGAAGCAGCCATCAAGCCCGACGACGCGCACTTCGCGCGCACCAAGCTGCTGGCGCTGGAGAACACGCTGGGTGGCAAGCTGCTGCCCTTCGAGTACGTGCAGGCCGCGACCGACCTGGCGAAAAGCAAGGGGCTGCAGCGGCACCTCGACGGCGCGCGGCTCTTCAATGCCGCCACCGCGCAGGCCGCGCTGAACAAGCGCACCGACATTCGCGCCGAAGCCCGCCGCATCGCGCAGTGCTTCGACAGCGTGTCGGTGTGCTTCAGCAAGGGCCTGGGCGCGCCCATTGGCTCGGCGCTGGTTGGCTCGCGTGACTTCATTGCGCGCGCGCACCGCATCCGCAAGATGGCGGGCGGCGGCATGCGGCAGGCGGGGTTGCTTGCCGCAGCTGCGTCGCACGCGCTCGATCACCACATCGATCGCCTGGCCGACGACCATGCGCTGGCGCAGCGGCTCGCACAGGGGCTCGAGGGCATCGAAGGCCTGACCGTCGAGGCGCCGCACACGAACATCGTGTTCGTCGATCTTACGGGGGCGGCGCAGGCGCGTTCTTCGGAGCTGCTTGCCAGCCTCAACCAGCAGGGCATCCTTGCGACCGGGCTCTACCGCCTGCGCTTCGTGACGCACCTGGACGTCGATGCTGCGGGCGTCGACCGCGCGGTCGCGGCGATCCGCGGCTTCTTCAAGGCCTGAAGTCTGGCTACACGCACACACCGAGGAGACATTCCCATGATCACCCCCCAGGAAGCGCTGCAGCGCACCATCGAACACCGCGAAGTCTTCCACGACGAGATGCTGCACATCGTGCGGCTCATCATGAGCGGCGAGTGTTCGCCCGTGATGATGGCCGCGCTGATCACCGGCCTGCGCGTCAAGAAGGAAACCATCGGCGAGATCACTGCGGCCGCAGAGGTGATGCGCGAGGTGTCGACCAAGGTGCCCGTGGCCGACACCACGAACCTCGTGGACATCGTCGGCACCGGCGGCGACGGCTCGCACACTTTCAACATCTCGACCTGCTCGATGTTCGTGGCGGCCGCGGCCGGCGCCAAGGTCAGCAAGCATGGCGGGCGCAGCGTGTCGAGCAAGTCGGGCAGTGCCGACGTGCTGGAGTCGCTGGGCGTCAACATCAACCTCAAGCCCGAGCAGATCGCGCAGTGCATCGCGCAGGTCGGCATCGGCTTCATGTTTGCGCCGAACCACCACCCCGCGATGAAGAACGTCGCGCCGGTGCGCAAGGAGCTCGGCATCAAGACGATCTTCAACATCCTCGGCCCGCTGACCAACCCGGCCGGCGCACCGAACATCCTGATGGGCGTGTTCCACCCCGACCTCGTGGGCATCCAGGTGCGTGCGCTGCAACGCCTCGGCGCCGAGCATGCGCTGGTGGTCTACGGCCGCGACGGCATGGACGAGATCTCGCTGGGCGCCGCCACCATGATCGGCGAGCTCAAGGACGGCGAGATCCGCGAGTACGAGCTGCACCCCGAGGACTTCGGCTTCCAGATGGCGAGCAACCGTTCGCTGCGCGTCGAGACGCCCGAGCAGTCGAAGGCGATGCTGATCGGCGTGCTGGACAACCAGGCTGGTCCGGCGCTGGACATCGTGCTCCTGAACGCGGGCGCGGCGCTGTACGCGGCCAACGTGGTCGACTCGGTGCCGGCGGGCGTCGAGCGTGCGCGCCAGGCCATCGCATCCGGTGCGGCGAAGGCCAAGCTCACTGAGCTGGTCAAGGCCTCCACCTCCTTCTGAGAATCAGGCCGTCGTGCCACCGAAAGCAGAGCAAGCCATGTCAGACATTCTCGACAAGATCGTCGCCGTCAAACGCCAGGAAGTCGCTGCCGCGCTGAAGCGCGCCCCGCTCGAGGCCGTGCGCTTCGACGCCGAAAGCCGCGTGCTCACGCGCGACTTCGAAGCCGCCTTGCGCGCCAAGATTGCGGCCGGCCAGGCGGCGGTGATCGCCGAGGTCAAGAAGGCCAGTCCGAGCAAGGGCGTGCTGCGCGAAGACTTCATTCCTGCTGACATCGCGCAAAGCTATGCCGAGGGCGACGGCGTGGTCAGCGCGGCCTGCCTCTCGGTGCTGACCGACAAGCAGTTCTTCCAGGGCGGCGTCGACTACCTCAAGCAGGCGCGCGCCTCGTGCGACCTGCCTGTGCTGCGCAAGGATTTCATCGTCGACGCCTACCAGGTGTACGAATCGCGCGCGATGGGCGCCGACGCGATCCTGCTGATCGCCGCCTGCCTCGACGACGCGCAGATGAAGGACTACGAAGCCATCGCGCGCGGGCTGGGCATGGCGGTGCTGGTCGAGGTGCACGACGCGGCCGAACTCGAGCGCGCGCTGAAGCTCAAGACGGCGCTCATCGGCGTCAACAACCGCAACCTGCGCAACTTCGAGGTGTCGATCCAGGCAACGATCGATCTGCTGCCCAAGCTGCCAGCGGATCGCCTGCCAGTGACCGAATCGGGCATTGCCACGCGCGAAGACGTCGCCACGCTGCGCGCCGCGGGCGTCAACGCCTTCCTGGTCGGCGAAGCCTTCATGCGCGCCAAGGAACCCGGCGAGGCCCTCGCTGCGTTGTTCAAATGACGCGGCCGGATCAGCTGTCGAGCAGCGATCCTGCCGACTGGCCAGTGGCGCCGGGCTGGCAGCCGCTGGTCGATGATTTCTTTGGCGGCGCGGTCGGCCAGAAGCTGCAAGGGTTCCTGCGCGAGCGCCTCGACGCCGGGGCGGTGATCTTTCCGCCGCAGCCGTTGCGGGCGCTCGAACTCACGCCGCCGGAAGACGTGCGCGTGGTGATCCTGGGCCAGGACCCGTACCACGGGCGCGGGCAGGCCGAGGGCCTGGCCTTCTCGGTGGCGTCGGGCGTGGCCCTGCCGCCGTCGCTGCGCAACATCTTCAAGGAACTCCAGCGCGACCTGGGTACGCCGCCGCCGGCGTTTCCAAACCCGGGCGGCAGCCTCGTGAAGTGGGCGACGCACGGCGTGCTGCTGCTCAACACCTGTCTCACGGTCGAAGAGGCCCAGCCGGCCAGCCATGCAGGCCGCGGCTGGGAGGTGCTCACCGACGCCGTGATTCGCCACGTGGCGCAGGGCGAGCGGCCTGTTGTTTTTATGCTATGGGGCTCGCACGCGCAAAGTAAGCGCGCGTTGATTGACGTTGGGCGCCATAAGGTGCTGATGTCGAATCATCCCTCGCCGCTCTCTGCGCTCCGGCCGCCCGTTCCGTTTATCGGCTGCGGTCATTTTGGCCAAGCCCGTGCATGGCGTGAGGCGCAGCAGTCGGGAGGCTCCGAACTTCGCTCATAATCAGAGGCTTCACACCTCGAGCAGGTTTCCACGCTTCATCTTTTGCTGGGAATCCTGTGTAGTCACAAAATCGTGCTATATTTCGAGGTTCGCCGGAGAGGTGGCCGAGTGGTTAATGGCAGCAGACTGTAAATCTGCCCTCTTACGAGTACGCTGGTTCGAATCCAGCCCTCTCCACCAGCGATGAATTTGGTTTCTAAGAGCGATTGGATCTAGCGCTTTGGGTGCCTTGAAGTGCCCCCGATGCGGGAGTAGTTCAATGGTAGAACCCCAGCCTTCCAAGCTGATGACGCGGGTTCGATTCCCGTCTCCCGCTCCAGAGACCCGGTTCGGCGCCGGAAGCGATTTGGTTAGAACAAAAGCCCTTTTGGCTCAGTGGTAGAGCACTCCCTTGGTAAGGGAGAGGTCGCGGGTCCGATTCCCGCAAAGGGCACCAGTTTTCTGGGGTTGCAACGACAGGCTTGCGACCCATCTGCATGCGTTGAAATCGTTTTTTTCGGAGTCGAAAAATGGCAAAAGGTAAATTCACCCGCACCAAGCCGCACGTGAACGTGGGCACGATCGGTCACGTTGACCACGGC
>NZ_JBWKNE010000015.1:0-54447 GCF_059415405.1 Variovorax sp. GW821-FHT10C12 | reverse complement strand
CTGATCCTGGACGACACGGCCGAGAAAATCCAGGCGCAGCTCAAGAGTGATCACCAATCCAGCAGCCTGAGCCTGGGGGCGATCACGCGCATCGAGGACAACGTGGGGCGCAAGGACCCCAGGGGTGATGGCTTCGAGTTGCGCACGGACGCCCATGGCGTGCTCAGGGCGCAGGACGGGATGCTCATCACCACTGAAGCAAGGGGCAATGCTGCGAACCATGCCAAGGACATGGGGGAGACAACCCAGCGGTTGAAGGCGGCTCAGGACCAGCACGACGCGCTGGCCGAAGCAGCGCAGGTGCACAAGGCGCAAGAGCAAGGTACCGATCAAGACATCGTGCAGAAGGCCTTGAAAGCGCAGAACGATGCCATCCAGGGCAAGGAGGGACAGGACGAGGACGGTCGCTTCCCTGAATTGAACGAGCCTCACCTCGTGCTCGCCAGCCCTGCGGGCATCGAGGCCAGCACGCCCGGCAGCATCCACCTGCACACCGGAGAGCACGCGGCCTTCACAAGCCAGGGGCACACCTCCATCAGCACAGCCAAGCGCTGGCTGGCCAGTGCAGCCGAGGGCATCCGCACGTTCACGCACAAGAAGGGCATCAAGCTCATCGCGAGCGAAGACCCGATCGAGATCCAGGCGCATCGCGACGAGCTGATTCTGGTTGCCCACAAGGATGTCGTCATCAAGAGCGTGGAGGGTGAGCTGCACATCACCGCCAAGAAGAAGGTCGTGATCATCGGCGGGGGCAGCTACTCGGAGTGGAGCGAGAGCGGCATCAAGCACGGCACGGCCGGTACCTGGCAGGAGCATGCGGCGCTGCATGCGCAGGTCGGGCCCATGAGCAGGCCCGTGAGTCTGCCGGAGTTTGCGCAAGGGCAGTTCAACGGCAAGACCGACAAGTCGATCCACAAGTTCTCCCCGTCGGCCTGAACGGCAAAGGACACACCCATGCTGATCAGTCCTCCCTTCCTGCCGGCTCCGCTGGCCGACGACGAGGCCTTCGTTGCCTCGGCCATGCCCGATGGCGTCGATATCGCCCCCAACTCCAGCAATGCTCCGCTTGGCTCGTATCCGCTGACCACGGCACTCACGTGGCACAACGGCCTGCACATCCGTGCGCCGCGCGATGCGCAGAATCAACCCTTGCCGGTGCGTGCGATAGCCGACGGCACGGTCATCTTCAAACGTGAACCTCGCACGCCCAACGGCGCAGCAAATGATCCACAGAACTACAACCCCTACGGACAGGAACCCGCGTGGACCGACAACGGCATCGTCATCGTCCGCCACACGACCGAGGTCGGCGCAACAGACGTGACACCTTCGACGCTGATCTACTACAGCGTCTACATGCACCTGTCCCGCATCGAGGCTTCCGTCGTGGAGAGGCAGCCCGTCTGGCGCAAGGATGCCCTCGGGATCGCCGGCCGCATCCTCGGACGCGAGAACCATCTGCATTTCGAGATATGCATATCCCCGGCACAACTACAGAACCTTCTGGGCACGGCGCGGCCCACCACTTGGACTGATCCCGCCGTGGCACCTCGGTCCGATGGACGTAGCGACAGCGTCTTCGGCAGCGTCTACATTTATCTTCCAGCGGGCACGCCCACGAGCAGCAGCAGGCCGATCAGCCATCTTCGCGGGACCGCGGCCGTAGCGACGAGCGCTGCGGCGAATCCATCGCTCGGCGTTCTCTCCAATGCTCAGTGGGTGGAGATTCAATACCACGGCGGTCGTGGCAGCGTCCGCAGCTATCGGGCCGATGGTGTGCAACCCGCCGAGCCCATCGGCGCTGTGCATGACGAGCCAGAGTTCGAATACAACATGTACACCGAGGCCTGCGCTCGCCACAACAGCCTCGGTGCAGCCATTCAGGCGGTCAGCAGCCCCAGTGGATGGTACGAACTGCTGCGCTTCGGGCGCAATCTGGGGCCGGATCGACTACCGGCCAACGCGGCACATTGGAGAGAGATTCCCACTTCAAGCGGCACGGTCTGGGCAGATCTCAATGCTCCTGGAACGTTCAAGTTCAGTGATGCAGACTTTCCCGGCTTCATGGGCTGGCAGTGCTTTGACGACGATCCCACGCACGACAACCAGCGCTGCGACTCACAACACATGAAGCGGTTGCTGAGCGATCCCAGGACGCCGGAGACCACCCGCGAACGCAAAGTGCTGGCAAGGCGCCTGGGAGTGCCCGAAGTGCGCAAGAAGCTCTGGCGCGCCATCTGCAAATTTCCGACGGAATGGGACCGGACCACCATCGCCCAGCGATATGACTGGCTCAAGGCTGACGATGAGTTCAGGGTGGAGGACGGCCAGGCTTGGAACGAGTTCAAGGCCCATGCGGAATCGATCAGTTTTGATGGCTTGCCACAAGAATACAAAGATGCGGTCTGGCACTTGCATCCGCGCATGTTCATTGCGCACATGCGCAAATGTGGGTGGCTAAGCCAAACAGAAATGGTTCAGTGTATTCCTAGAAATTCGCCAGCTGGGACTGTTTCGTTAAGTGTTGCCAAAGCCAGAGTCGCAACCTGGAGCACCTCGATCAATCGAATGACGCGAAAATTTGGGATGGACAGCATTGTTCGGTTGAACCATCTGTTGGCCCATGTTTGGGCAGAGACAGGTTATTTGCGTCTAATGAAGGAGGCAAATGCGGACCATGCGCGCTATGCGCCTTATGTTGGCCGAGGATTGATTCAAATAACTTGGCGAGACAAGTATGAAAATTACAACGAATTCGCGAAAATCACGCCAAGTGGCGAGGGGGCTTTTGATTTGGAGTTGATTGCAGTGAACTCATACCATGCCGGGAATTCTTCGGGATTCTATTGGGTCTCGAAGTTTTATAAGGATCCGAGCAGAATTTCAAAAATTGGATTGTCTCGTATTGCAGATGAGGGTGTGGCAACGGATTCGATAGGAAAATTATGTCTCTGGATAAACGGAGGAGGAAATCATTATGATCATCGCCATATCCACTTTTTCTTTATCAAACGAGTGTTGGATGACGTAATTTATCCGGCAACTCCTGTTCTTGAGAGAATGACATTTTCAAAGATCGAATTTGAAAGGGAGGTTGTCATTTCCAATGGAAGACGCGTTGAAAAAATCATTGGGAGCAGAATTTCAAATGCATCGATGTCGGTGGATGTTAACTTCGTACATCAAAGATGAGAAAGCTGGATGTGATTTTTGTAGGCGTGGCTATTTTTTATTGGAGTTCCTTGAGCATGGCCGGAGTGCCGCAATGCTTTGAGGAAATGCCTGGAGAGGAGCGTATTCCATATGATGCCGTTGATGCAATAAAGATTACAAAATTGAAGGTTTCTTCAAAAAATAAATTTGCATATATTGCGACTGAATATCTTGGCGCTGTAAATTTGCAGGCGACGATATATCTCAAAAGGTCTGAAAAATATTGTTTTTCCGGAAATCTGGGGCGGTGACGGATTTTATGGTTGATAAGTCGATTGCTTCTGGTGGGTTGTACGGAATTGTTTCAATTTCTAATTCTGGAGAGAGTAAATTCAGACGTCAATTTGGCTTCAATGAAAAATCGAGAGAATATGAATTATTCTCTTGTCGGGTGAGTAGGGAGGGGGGAGTGTGGAGAAAATGCACCGTCTCTGAAGAGTAATTGACGAGCGGAAATTTCGCTTGAGCCTCGTCTGCTTTTTGTTCGGGTCAGCTCCGAGTACTCTTGCAACTAGCATCGCCCTCTAAGCTAGTCGCCGGTTTGTCGCATACCTTCGGCATGCTTAGCGAAGCGTCGTGAACATCTGAGCGGAGAGTCGTGCTGGCAACTCTTCAGTGGCGAAGCCTCTACTCGCAGACTGAAACACTCATTGAATCGGGCAGTCTTACGCGATGAAGAAAGCGCATCGGCGAGAAGGCGTGGAAACCGTGCGAGTGAGCACCGTCGAGGCCGCTCAGACGCGGTAGCGCTTCGAAAGATGTATGTGGAGGGAGCTGGGTTCTGAAGACAAGATCGGCATGCCCCCATTCAGCGAACCCGCTTGACGAGACCCAGTGCTTGATTCAAAGACAACGCGCTAGGTGTGGGTCGAAGAGTTCGCCAAGTACCACTGCCCCAGCAAGCGCGCGACGGCCCGCACGCGCTGCGTATCCCGCCCCCAGCGCCGGCTGGCCGGCAGCTTCTGCGCCCACTTCATGCGCCGCGCCGCATTCGCGATGCGCTCGCGCACTTCCCCGTCCACCTCCGCCAGCGCCGCGTGCCAGTGCTGCCCCGCCGCCTGCGGCGCGGCGGCCTCGAGCATCATGGCCGTGGAGTGCAGGTAGCTCAGCCAGTCGCGGGCCTGGCATTCGGCCAGGGTCATGACCTCGGAGGGGTCATCCTCGAAATCGATGTAGCCGATCACGCCGTCGGGGCACTGCACGAGGTTGCGGTCGAAGGCCTGGCTCAGGTGCTGGCCGCACAGGTGCACGGCGGCGATGGCGGCCAGGCCCTCGCGCCACACGGCGAGCAGGGCGGCGGGGCCGGCGGCGGCGGCCTGGTCGATGCGCTCCTGCAACACCACGGTGGCACGGCCGCTTTCGCCGAGGTCGGAAATCAGCAGCCCGTCGGCCTGCTGCGCCAACACGATCGGCACGCGCAGGCCCGCGGCGGCCAGTTGCTTCAGGCGCCGTGCCTCGGTGGCGATGGCAGCCTCGCCGCCCGGGTTGGGCACGGGCTTGATCACGTCGAGGCCGGCCAGCCGTGCGGCCAGCGCCATCACGCGGTAGCCCCACTTGCCGTGGCGCGGGCCGGCCTTCTTGAGCCAGACGCGCTCGCTGCCGAAGCGGTGGCTGGCCACGTTCTTGGCCTGCCTGGGCAGGGTGACGCGCAGGAACTCGGCGTAGTCGCCGGGCGCCGAGCCCGGGGCGTCCTCGAGCGGCGCGGGCGCCGATGCGGCGCCCCGTTGGCTGTGCAGGCGCGTCGCGGCGCCTCCTCGTCTCAGTGGATTCATGCGGCCATGGCGAAGCCCGGCGCCAGCAGCCCGTGCGGGCCCTGCGTCACCGGCTGGAAGCTCTGTGCACTGGCCAGCGGCCAGTAGGTGCGGAAAACGGTGTGCTGGTTGTCCAGCGGCCCGAGCAGCGCGCCGGGCTGCACCTGCATCACCAGGTTGCTCAGCAGGCGCACCTCGGTGTCGGAGATGCGGCGCACGATGTGGTGCGCGGTGATCTGCTGCGGGTGGTCCAGGCCCGCGGCCTGCACCAGCTCCTGCAGCGCATGCAGCGTGCTGCGGTGGAAGTTGCGCACGCGGTCGGCCTTGGTCGGCACCACCAGCGCCTGCTGGCGCACCGGGTCTTGGGTGGTCACGCCGGTGGGGCAGTGGCCGGTGTGGCAGCTCTGGGCCTGGATGCAGCCCAGCGCCATCATGAAACCGCGCGCCGCGTTGCACCAGTCGGCGCCCAGCGCCATCATGCGCGCCACGTCGAAGGCGGTGATCACCTTGGCCGCGCAGCCGATCTTGATGCGGTGGCGCAGGTTCACGCCGATCAGCGTGTTGTGCACCAGCAGCAGGCCTTCCTGCAGCGGCGCGCCGACGTGGTCGCTGAACTCGACCGGCGCCGCGCCCGTGCCGCCCTCGGCGCCGTCGACCACGATGAAGTCGGGCGTGATGCCGGTGGCCTGCATCGCCTTGACGATGCCGAACCATTCCCACGGATGGCCCAGGCAGAACTTGAAGCCGGTCGGCTTGCCGCCCGAGAGCTCGCGCAGCTTCGCGACGAAATGCATCATCTCGGTCGGCGTGGAGAACGCGCTGTGCGACGAGGGCGAGACGCAGTCCACGCCCACCGGCACGCCGCGCGCCGCCGCGATCTCGGGCGTGACCTTGGCCGCCGGCAGCACGCCGCCGTGGCCCGGCTTGGCGCCCTGGCTGAGCTTGATCTCGATCATCTTCACCTGCGGATCGCGCGCGTTGGCGGTGAAGCGCTCGGCGTTGAAGGTGCCGTCGTCGTTGCGGCAGCCGAAGTAGCCCGAGCCGATTTCCCAGATCAGGTCGCCGCCGTGCACGCGGTGGTGCTGCGAGATCGAGCCCTCGCCGGTGTCGTGCGCAAAGCCGCCCATCTGCGCGCCCTGGTTGAGCGCGAGGATGGCGTTGGCCGACAGGGCGCCGAAGCTCATCGCCGAAATATTGAACACGCTCGCGCTGTACGGCTGCGTGCAGACCTGCGCCGGGTTCGCATCGGCCGGCTGCGGCGTGCCGCCGATCACGATGCGGAAATCGTGGTTCGCCAGCTTGGTGGGCTGCATCGAGTGGTTGATCCACTCGTAGCCCGCGGCCGACACGTTCAGCTGCGTGCCGAAGGGCCGGTTGTCGGGCTCGCCCTTGGCGCGCTGGTACACCAGCGAGCGCTGGGCACGCGAGAAGGGCGCGGCTTCGGCGTCGCTCTCGATGAAGTACTGGCGGATCTCGGGGCGGATGAATTCGAGCAGAAAGCGCAGGTGCCCGATGACCGGGTAGTTGCGCAGGATGGCGTGGCGCGCCTGGCGCAGGTCGTGCACGCCGGTGCCGGTGAGCACCGCGAACGCGGCCACGCCGATCCACGCGAGCCACAGGTGCGGCGAGGCCAGAACCAGCGCCAGGCAGGCGACCAGACCCAGCACACACAGGACGAACGCGCTGTAGCGTGCGGGAAACGGAATAATCGTGGGCATAGTCATCAGATGTCGGCTGGAGCCTGCTGCATCATAGAGGGCTGCCCCCAACCTGCCATGACTGCTGCCATGACGACCACACCCGACACCCCCGATACCCCTGACACCGCCCTGGCCGCCTCCTCGCAAGCCCTGGGGCCCGACGATTTCGACGCCCTCGACAGCGCGCTCGACGCCATGCGCGAGCATGACGAGGAAATTCCCCAGTGGGAGTTCTGCGAAGGCTTCATGGCCGCGCTGATCTGCACGCGCCGCCCCATCGACCCCACCGAATACTGGCCCGTGCTGCTGGGCGACCACTTCGTGCCGGCCCAGCACATGGAGTTCGTCTGGAACTGGAAGCGCCGCTGGCGCGAGATCGAGGAAGGCCTGGACGCGCCTGTCGAATCGCTCGAGGACGAGCGCAGCTGGCAGCCCGAGGTGCTCGACACCCGCGGCGCCATCGCCTCGCTGCCCGAGGAAGAGCGCGCAGAGATGGCCGCCGAAGAGATTCCCTCCTTCGCCCAGGTCTGGGCGCTGGGCTTCATGTACGCGGTCGAGAACTGGCCTGAAGACTGGGCCGCCCCGCGCGACAAGGAAGCCGCGCAGATGCTCGACGACGCGCTCGACAACATCGTCGCGCTGACCGAGGACGACACCGCGAAGCCCACGCTGTCGATGTACGACGAGAACGGCCCGCCCAGCGTGAGCCAGCAGCGCCTGGACGACTTCGGCGCCGCGATCTGGGCGGTGTACGACCTGCGCCAGCTCTGGAAGAGCCTGGGCCCGAAGGTCGAGACGATCCGCAAGGAAGCCGAACCCGGCCGCAACGACCCGTGCCCTTGCGGCAGTGGAAAAAAGTACAAGAAGTGCCACGGGGCATGAGTGCCCTCGCGCCGGCGCAGCGCCCTGCCGCGCAACCCCTGACGCCGCAGGCAGCCTGGGTCATGGTCCTCGCCCTCTGCGCAGGGGTTGCGCTCAGCCAGGCCTTCCGCACCGTCGGCGCCATCATGGCGAGCCCGCTGCAGTCGGACTTTCATCTCTCCGCCCAGGCCCTCGGCATCTTCTCGGGCGCCTTCCACTTCGCGTTCGGTGCGATGCAGCTCTTCATGGGCATCGGCATCGACCTGCACGGCGTGCGCCGCACCGTGCTCGTGGCCTTTCCGGTCGCGATCGCGGGCGCGCTGCTGTCGGCCGTGTCGCCGAACTACCTCGTGCTGGTGGCCGGGCAGGCGCTGATCGGCGTCGGCTGCGCGCCGGCCTTCCTGGTGTGTACCGTGTTCATCGCTCGGCACTTTCCGGCGGCGCGTTTCGCCACCGTGTCGGGCCTGGTGCTGGCCATCGGCGGCCTGGGCATGCTGGCCACCGGCACGCCGCTCGCGTGGCTGGTGCAGGCGTATTCGTGGCGCGCAGGCTTCCTGGTGCTCGCCTTGGCATCGGCACTGGCTTGGCTCGCGATCTGGCGCTGGGTGCACGAGCCCGCGTCGGCGGTGCCGCAGAAGAAAGAGTCGATTCCCGAAGCCGTGCGCCAGTTCGGCGCGCTGTTCGCCATGCCGCACACGCTCGGCATCATGGTGCTGGGCGCGGTGACCTATGCGGCCTTCATCTCGCTGCGCGGGCTGTGGCTGGGCCCGCTGATGATGGAGCGCCACGGCTATTCGCTGGTGCAAAGCGGCAACGTCGCGCTCGTGGTGTCGGTGATCGCGCTGTTCGGCTCGCCGCTGTTCGGCCGCTTCGACCGCGACGGCGCCGCGCGCCGCCGCTGGATCGTGGCCTGCGGCCTTCTCTACGCCGGCCTGTTCGCGCTCATCGCCGTGGTGCATTCCGCCTGGTTCGACATCGCGGGCATGGTGCTCATCGGCGTGCTCTCGGGCTTCATCGTCTGGCAGTACGCCGACGTGCGCGTGGCCTACCCGGCCGCGCTCACGGGCCGCGCGATGGCGGTCTTCACCATGGCGATGTTCCTGGGTGTCGCGTTCATGCAGTGGGGCACGGGCGTGGCGGCCTCGGTGGCCGCGGCGCACGGCGGCGATCCGCTGACCGCCGTGCTGGCCGTCATTGCGGCGCTGCTGGTGATCGGCATCGCCGCCTTCGCGTGGCTGCCCGCGCCGAAGGCGGCTTCCGTCAGATCTTGAAGGCGCGCTGGATGTCCGGGCGCACGAGGTCGGCGTACTCGCGGTGCTTGCGGATGTAGCCCGCGATGAACTGGCACACCGGAATCACATGCCGCCCGGCGGCGCGCGCTTCGTCGAGCACGTGCCTCGCGATGCCCGAGCCCACGCCCTTGCCTTCATGCTCGGGCAGCACCTCGGTGTGCGTGAACATGATCGCGTCGGTCAGCAGGTTGTACTCGGCATAGGCCGCGAGCTTGCCGTCGAGCGAGGCTTCGTAGCGGTGCTGCGCTTCGTTGTTCGTGAAGGTGAGGGCGGTCGAGGAAGAAGTGGTCATGAGGGTTGGCGTGCAAGAAAAGTGGCGAGGTTGGCGGCGGCGGTGGCGCGCACCTTGTTGCGCAGCATCGGCGTCCAGCCCAGCAGCAGGCCCGGCGTGCCCAGCGCCTGCCGCGACCAGGTCCAGAACGGGAAGCTGTCGCGGTGCGTGGCGATCAGGCCCTCGGGCGTGAAGGTGAAGCGTGCGTCGATGCTGTTGTCGACCAGGCGGCCGGTGGCGCTGAAGCGGTAGTGGGCGTCCCAGTGCGCGCTGCCCGTGCGGGCGTCGGCCTGCACGTCGCGCCAGCTCAGGCGCCACACGTCGGCGCCCTTGGCCTTGGTGGCCTCGCAGAGCATGCGCCACATGCCGCCGATCTCGCGCCGCCCGCGCAGCGAAAAGGCCTCGTCGTCGAACACCGCGTCGGGCGCGTAGCAGGCCGCCATGGTGGCGGCGTCGAGTTGCGAGAACGCGCTGTAGAAGCGCTCGATGGTCGGGGCGTGGGTGGCTGCGGTCATGGGGCCTCGCGGTGATGGTGTCAGATCATCGCCGGGATGCGGCGCGCAAGGAAGCGCATGGGTGATTCCGGGTGCCCGGCATTAACATGCGCCCCGATGCCGGTCCTTGCAGGGCCGGCGCCCTGGCGGTGGGTGCAGAAAAAATAGTCCAACAGTCGCCTCGCCCCGCGCACACAACCCAAGGGGACGCATCCATGGCCGAGGTGATCAACGACTGGCAGTTCGTCGAGGCCGTCATGGCCGCCCGCACGCTCGAGGAGGTCGCGCAGGTCAACCGCCGCGCGATGCGGGCGATGGGCTTCAACCACGGCGCCTACGTGCTCAAGCGCCCGGTGCCCGCGCCCCGTGCCGATGCGCCCGCGCAGGACGCGTTGCTGTTCTTCCACGAGCTGCCCGCCGAGTGGGCCCGCAGCCGCTACGAGTCGCTGCGCAGCAGCGCCGGCGAACAGGCCGACGCCCGCGTGCAGCATGTGCGCGCCGGCATGCCGGCCACCGCATGGAGCTGGCTCGGTCAGGTGAGCCACACGCGCGCGGACATCGGGCAGCGCGCCCGCGGCCTGCTGCGCAGCGCGGGCGAGCACGGGCTGAAGGCGGGGCTGACCGTGCCGCTGTGGACGCCCGGCATCGACTGGGCCTTCATGACCCTGACCACCGACGCCACCGCCGACCTGCGCGAACTGCGTGCGACGTTGGCGCCGATGAACTACTTCGCCTCCTGCCTGCATTCGACCGTGCGCCGGCTGCAGGGCGACGCGAAGGTGCCGGTGCTGAGCGCGCGCCAGCGCGAGGTGCTGCACTGGGTGGCGGTCGGCAAGTCGACCTGGGAAATCTCCGAGATCCTGCACATCAGCGAGCGCACCGTGTACTTCCATCTCGTGGGCGCCGCCCGCAAGCTCGACACGCAGGGCCGCACCGCCACCTGTGCGCGGGCGCTGGCGCTGGGCCTGCTCATGCCCTGAGCCGGCTCACCCCTGTCGGAAACGACAGGGGGCTGCGTGGCGCCGCACGGGGCGGTGCTGCAATCGGCCACGGGCAGGCCGTGTGTCACGCGCCCGATGCTTCAACCGATCGAGCCCATGAGAGAACGCAGAAATTTCGTGCGCCTGCTGGGCGGCGGCCTCGCGGTGGCGGCGGGCGCCACGGCCCTGGCCACCTGGTGGCTGCACGCCGACGTGCCGGCCGCCGCCTTCGAGATCTGGAACGGCCCGGGCGACGAGCCCGACGTGCGCAAGCGCGCCGTCGCCTATGCCGTCACCGCGCCCACGGCCTACAACGGCCAGCCGTGGCGGGTCGACCTGCGCGAGCCCGACGCCATCGTGCTGCACACCGACCGCGCCCGCGTGCAGCCCGCCACCGACCCCTTCGGCCGCCAGCTGATGATCGGCCACGGCGCGTTCATCGAGCTGCTGGTGATGGCGCTGGCCCAGCAGGGCGTGCAGGCGCGCGTGCGGCTGTGGCCGCACGGCGAGCTGGTGGGCGATGCGCCGCAACAGTGGCCCGACCTGCCGGTGGCGCGCCTCACGCTGTCGCGCGGCGGCACGCCCGATCCGCTGTTCGCACAGGTGCTGCGGCGGCGCACGCCCAAGCAGCGCTTCGACACCGGCCGCGCGGTGTCGGCCGACATGGTGCAGGGGCTCACCGCGGCCGTGGCTTCGGGGGCGGGCGGGGTCGTGCAATCGGCCGGCACGGTCGACATGGCCCGCGTGCTGCCGCTGCGCAAGCTGTGCGCGGCGGCGGCGCGCGTGGAGCTGGTCACGCCCCACACCGCGCGCGAGAACCTGCGCCTGCTGCGCATCGGGCCGCAGGAAATCCTGGCGCACCGCGACGGCTTCTCGCTCAACGACCCGGCGCTGCGCA
The DNA here is from genome assembly GCF_059415405.1 of Variovorax sp. GW821-FHT10C12. NCBI lineage: Bacteria > Pseudomonadati > Pseudomonadota > Betaproteobacteria > Burkholderiales > Comamonadaceae > Variovorax > Variovorax sp. GW821-FHT10C12. The sequence goes on along the minus strand of NZ_JBWKNE010000015.1, from coordinate 42,987 downwards.
TGGCGGTCGCGCTGGGGCGCTTCGACCGCGAGGTGCCGGCCGCCGAAGACAGCCTGTCGTTCCGCCAGACGCTGCAGATGTTCGAGGACCAGGCCCACACGGCGATGGGCTTCGTCTGGATCAGCACCAGTGGCAACAGCCGCAGCGAGCAGATCGCCGCGGGCCGCGCCTACGTGCGCCAGCAGCTGCGCGCCACCGACCTGGGCCTGGGCATGCAGCCGATGAGCCAGCCGCTCGAGGAGTTTGCGGAGATGGCGCCGCACTACGCGGCGGCGCACGACATGCTGATCGGCGCCGCGCCGTCGCGCCATGCGCGCAGCCCGACCGTGCAGATGATGTGCCGCCTGGGCTTTCCGACAGCGCCGGTGCCGCCCGCGCCGCGCCGGCCGGTCGGCGATTTCATGCAGGCCTGAACAGCCCGCGCGCGATCAGCGCGGCAGCAGCTGGATCAGCGTCTGCAGTGCGTAGTGCACCGTGGCCGCGCGCACCGTGGCGCGGTCGCCGTCGAAGCGGCGGCGCTCGGTGCGCACCTGCCCGTCGACCGACCAGCCGAACCACACGGTGCCCACCGGCTTGTCGGGCGAGCCGCCCGCGGGGCCGGCCACGCCGGTCACGGCCACGGCCGCGCGCGCCGGGGCGCCGCGGGCAATGGCGCCTTCGGCCATCGCGCGCGCCACGGGCTCGCTGACGGCGCCGTGGGCCTCGATGAGCGCGGCGTCCACGCCCAGCATCTCGGTCTTGGCGGCGTTCGAGTAGGTGACGAAGCCGCGCTCGAACCACGCGCTGGAGCCCGCCAGGTCGGTGCAGGCGCCGGCGATCAGGCCGCCGGTGCAGCTTTCGGCGGTGGCCATCATCCAGCCCCGGGCCTGCAGCCGTTCGGCCAGCGTCGCGACGAGCGCGGGGACGTCCTGTTCGGCCAAGGCCGGGGAAGTGGAGGGTTCCATCGGGTTCACCATGCGCGCCACAGCGCAATGACCAGCAGCGTGCAGAAGGCCGCCACCAGGTCGTCCAGAAGAATGCCGAAGCCGGCGCGCCACCACTGCACGCGCGCGGGGTCGCCCGGTTTGAAGGCGGCGTCGGCCCAGCCCACCGGGCCGGGCTTGGCGGCGTCGAAATAACGGAACAGCGCAAAGGCCGCGACCTGCGCCCACAGGCCGGCCGGCGTCACCAGCCAGAGCACGAGCCAGAAGGCGACGATTTCGTCCCACACGACGGCGCCGGGGTCGGACACGTTCATGTTCCGTGCGGCCACCGTGCAGGCCCACCAGCCGATCGGCAGGCCGGCGAGGATGATCCAGCCGATGGTCGCGGGCGAGAACCACAGCTGCATCACCACGAACGCGGCCCAGGCCCACAGCGTGCCCACGGTGCCGGGCGCGAAGGGCGACAACCCCGAGCCGAAGCCCAGCGCGATGAAGTGCGCGGGGTGCGAGAGCAGGAAACGCAGGGTGGGGCGACGCATCGGGGGACGGGGCAGGGCGCCGGTGGTGGCGGAAGAGGAATCCATCGAGGAAGAAGGGGAAGAAGAAACGGCGTGCATCGGTTTCGAAGTGTCGCGCATCCTGTGCGACGGCTGCGTGCCGAAGTTTCTATTTATCAAAGCAATAGCTTGTTTAATTGAGGGGCGCCGCCTAGTATCCAGGCTCCTTTGGCGTTCTCCTTCGTTCTCATGTCGTCCTCCTCCTCTTCCCTCGATGCCGCCGCCGTTGGCGCGCCGCCGCCCACCGCCGCCTGGCGCGAGCTGTTCAGCGGGCGCAACGGCTGGCGCGCGCTGGCACTGACCGGCGGCGTCGCGCTGCACGCGGTCAACGTCCACATCGTGACCACCGTGCTGCCCTCGGTGGTGCGCGAGATCGGCGGGCTCGACTGGTACGCCTGGAGCACGACCCTGTTCGTGGTCGGCTCGATCCTCGGCGCCACGCTCTCGGTGCGGCTGCTGGCCGCGCGCGGGCCGCGCGGCGCCTGCCTCACGGCGCTGGCCGTGTTCACCGCCGGCTCGGTGGGCTGCGCGCTGGCGCCGGCCATGCCGTGGCTGCTCACGGGGCGCACGGTGCAGGGTCTGGGCGGCGGGTTGCTGGCGGCGCTGAGCTACGGGCTGATCCAGCGCGTGTTCGAACCCCGGCTGTGGCCGCGCGCGGTGGCGCTGGTGTCGGGCATGTGGGGCGTGGCCACGCTGTGCGGGCCGGCCGTGGGCGGGCTGTTCGCGCAGGCTGGCCACTGGCGCTGGGCCTTCTGGGCGCTGCTGCCGGTGGCGGCGGCGCAGGTCCTGCTGGTGGCGGTGCAGCTGCGGCCCGCGGCCGGCATCCGGCATGACCGCCCGGCGCAGATGCCGCGCGTGCCGGCGCCGCAGATCGCGCTGCTGGCGCTGTCGGTGCTGGTGATTGCGGCCAGCGGCTTCTGGCCCGGCCTCGCGGGTCAGGCCGTGGGCGTGGCGCTGGGCCTGGCCATCGGCTTCGCCGCCACCCGCATCGACCGCCGCGCCGGTGCCGTGCGCCTGCTGCCGACCGGTGCCTACGCCCTCGGCACACCGCTGGGCGCGATCTACGCGAGCGTCGCGCTGCTGCTGATCGGCACCACCACCGAAATCTTCGTGCCCTACTTTTTGCAGCTGCTGCACGGCCACACGCCGCTCATGGCGGGCTACCTCACGGCGGCGATGGCGGGCGGCTGGAGCATCGGCTCGCTGACCTCGTCGGGCCGCAATGGCGCGGGCGCCGACCGCATGCTGCGCGCCGGGCCGGTGGTCTGCACCGCAGGTCTGCTGGCGCTTGCGTGGCTGCTGCCGTCGCCGGGCGCGCTCGGGGCCAGCGTCGAGACCGCGTTCGTGGCCCTCGCGCTGGCGGCCGTCGGCTTCGGTGTGGGCATCGGCTGGCCGCACTTGCTGACGCGCGTGATGGCGCTGGCGCCTCGTGGTGAAGAAGGATTGGCGTCCGCCTCGATCACCACCGTGCAGCTCTACGGCATGGCCGTCGGCGCGGCCGTGGCCGGGCTGGTGGCGAATGCGGCGGGGCTCACGGTGCCCGGCGGCGTGGACGGTGCGCGTTCGGCCGCGATCTGGTTGTTCACGGCCTTTGCGCTGGCCCCCGCAGTCGCCGCCTGGCTGGCCTGGCGCGCGGTGGCGCGGCGCCCCCGTTAAGCGAGCACGCCTTCCCAGGCCAATGCGCGGCGGCGGCCACGCTCGCGCAGCGATTCGCCGCGCAGCGTCGCCACCAGGCCGTACACGTCGGCCGGCAGGTGTGCACCGCGCCACGCGATGTGCTGGTCGGTGCGGCACATCACGAGCCGGTGCGCATAGGCCTTGGGCAGGCTCGCGGTCTCGATGTCGAGCACCGTGAGCGGCATGCGGTACGCGGCGGCGGCGCGCTCCAGCGGGCGCACGTCCACGCTGCGGTCGAAGCGCAGCAGTGTGTAGCCCGGGCCGAAGGCGTCGTACAGCGAGCGCCCGTCGGCCAGCCAGAAATGCGGCGCGCGGCAGCCGGGCACGGTGGAGGGCGTGAACTCGCCCATCGAGTACGGCGGCGCGCGGTGCTCGCCGTCGGGCACGATGATCGGCGAGCCGGTGTAGAAGTAGCCGAAGTTGAGCCCGCCGCAGCAGAACTGCTGCACGTTGAGCGCATAGGCCTCGCGGCCGATCTCGGCACGCTGCGCGTCGCCCGCCGGGCCGGGCGCCTCGATGTCGGGCGGCACGGCGCGGCGCGCGCGGATCATCTTCTGCGCATGGTCCATCGCGAACTGCGACACCTGCTCGGTGATCGGCAGCCGCTCGGCCTCGTAGGCGTCGAGGATGGCCTCGTCGCCCCAGCCCTGCACGCAGGCGCCCAGCAGCCACGAGAGGTTGAGCGCGTCGGCGATGCCGGCGTTCATGCCGTAGCCCGCGTAGGGCACCCACAGGTGCGCGGCGTCGCCCGCGAGGAACACGCGGCCTTCACGGAAGCGCGTGGCCACGAGGCGCCGGCCGATCCAGTCTTCCTTGCTGATGATGTCGTAGTGGAAGTCGGGCCCCACGCCCAGGATCTCGCGGATCGAGGTGTCGCGGTCGACCGAGTCGAACTCGGGCTCTTCGGCGTTCAGGTGGTTGTGCACCAGCCAGGTCTCGTGGCCGTCGATGGCGAACATCGTGCCGCAGCGGCGCGGGTTCATCGCGTAGTACGACCACGCGGGCTTGCCCGGAATCAGCGCGCGCAGCTGCGGCGCGCGGATGAAGGTCGACTGCACGCGCTGGATGACCGCCGTGCCTTCGAGCTTGGCGCCGATCTGCTTGCGCACCGGCGAGCTGCCGCCGTCGCAGCCGACCATGTAGCGGCAGCGGATGCTGCGCGTGGCGCCGCTGTCCATGTCGGTGACGATGGCGCTCACGCCGTCGGCATCCTGCGTGAAGCGTTCGAAGCGCGTGCGGTTGAGCAGCGTCACGCCCGGCAGCGCGGCCGTGTGCTTCAGCAGAATCGGCTCGAGGTAGATCTGGTTGATGCGGTGCGGCGGCTCCGGCGTGGGCCACCATGCGTCGGGGCCCTCGGTCTCGGTGTAGCGGTCGCGCCGGCACGGAATGGGAATGCGCGTGAGCTCGGTGCCCGTCACCGTGGTGCGGAACACCACGTCGTTCGGGTGGTCGGCCGGCAGCCCGGCATCGCGCAGCTGCTGCGCCACGCCCAGGCGGCGGAACTGCTCCATGGTGCGCGAGGCCACGTGGTTGCACTTCACGTTCGGCGGCTCGGCGAAGCGGCGCGTCTCGCACAGGATCACCGAGACGCCGCGCGAGGCCAGGTCCATCGCCAGCGTGAGGCCCACGGGGCCGGCGCCGACGATCAGCACGTCGGCTTGCATCGAGGTGTCGGCGGTCTTCGTCATATCTCTGTGTTGGCTTGTCGTTCAGTCGAGCTTGATGTGGGCGTCCTGGATCACCTGGGCCCACTTCTTCGTCTCGGCGCGGATGTAGCTGTCGAAGGATTCGACCGAGCCCGGCGCCGGCTCCACGCCGAGCGCGCGCATGGCGGTCTTCACCTGCTCGTCGCCGAGCGCGGCGTTGAGCTCGGCATTGAGCCGCGCCACCACCGGCGCGGGCGTGCCGGCCGGCGCGACCACGCCGAACCAGCCGGTCGAGTCGTAGCCGGGCAGGCCGGCCTCGGCCACCGTCGGCACCTCGGGCAGCATCGGCAGGCGCTGCGGGCTGGTCACGGCGAAGGCGATCAGCTTGCCGGCGCGGATCTGCTGCAGCGACGAGGGCAGGTCGACCACCGCCAGCGGAATCTGCCCGCCCAGCACGTCGAGCGCCGCCGGGCCCGAGCCGCGGTAGGGCACCTCGACCAGCCGCGTGCCCGCCATCTGGTTGAACAGCGCCGCCGACAGGTGCATGGCCGTGCCGTTGCCGCCATGGCCGATCGACAGCGTGGCCGGCTTCGCCTTGGCCAGCGCGATGAGTTCACGCTGCGTCTTCGCGGCCACCGAGGGATGGCCGACCAGCACGAAGGGAATGGCCGCCAGCATGCCCACCGGCTTGAGGTCTTTCTGCGGATCGAAGGGCATCTGCGGGTACAGGCTCACGTTGGCCGCCAGCGCGCCCGCCGCGCCCACGCCCAGCGTGTAGCCGTCGCCCGGCGCCTTGGCCACCAGCGTCAGCCCCACGTTGCCGCCCGCGCCGGGGCGGTTGTCGACCACCACCTGCTGGCCCAGCTTCTCGTTCAGGCGCGGCACCAGCATGCGCACCACGCCGTCGGCGCTGCCGCCGGGCGGGAAGGTCACGACCATGCGGATCGGCTTGGTGGGGAAGTCGCCCGCGGGGGCTTGGGCCAGGGCATTGCCCGCCAGCAGCGCACCGGCCGCGGCCCACAGCAGTTGCCTGCGTCGCTCACGAAATGCGCGCATGCCGCGGGCGATGGGTGCTGTCATTCGGGCCTCTCCTTGAATTCGGTGCTTTGATCGGAGATTGAACGATGGCAGGATTCATTCGTAAATCAAGAAATTCCGAATGATTTTTCAAATTTTCTGATGAATACGAACTTCAGTCCTACGATGCGCCAGCTGCGTGCGTTCCTCGCGGTCTACCAGCTGCGCAAGCTCGGCGCCGCGGCCACGCGGCTGTTCGTCACGCAGTCGGCGGTGAGCATGCTGATCCGCCAGCTCGAAGAGGGCCTGGGCACGCGCCTGTTCGACCGCACCACGCGCGCGCTCAAGCCCACGGCCGCAGCCGAACAGATGATTTCCACGGTCGAGCGCGTGCTGCGCGACGTCGATTCGCTGTCGGCCGATTTCCGCGAACTCGCCACGCTGGAACGGGGGCGCGTGACGCTGGCCATCACGCCCACGCTGGCCGGGTTTTTATTGCCCGATGCGCTGCGCGCCTTCGGCGAGCAGCACCCGAAAGTTCGCGTGCTGGTGAACGACTGTGCGCCCGACCAGTTCCTGTCGCGCATCCTCGGCGAGCATGTCGACTTCGGCATCGGCACGCCCGAGCGGCCCGGGCCCGAGGTCGAGGTGCAGCGCCTCATGCGCGATCACCTCGCCGTGGTGTGCCGCACCGACCACCCGCTGGCCAAGGCGCGCGTGGTGCGCTGGTCGGACCTGGGCCGCCACCCCGTCATCACCGTGCGCCCCGGCTACGGCGTGCGCCCGCTGATCGACGGCACGGCGGCGGAGGCTGGCGTGACACTCGACGTGGTGAACGAGGTGTCCTTCCTGTCCACCGCGCTGTGGATGACGGCGGCCGGCATGGGCGCGTCGATCATGCCGTCGGCCTTTGCGCGCGCCGAGAAGAACCCGGTGCTCGTGGTGAAGGTGCTCAGCGCGCCGCGCGTGGCGCGCGACATCTCCATCGTCACCAAGCGCGGCCATTCGCTGTCGGCGGCGGCGCGGGCGTTCGTCGAGGCGCTGAAGCAGAGCCTGCAGTAGCCGCGGGGGCGGGCCAGTCGTATGCTGGCCGGTCTTTTTCTTTGCGCGAAAGCAGGTGCCCCATGACAACAACCACACGGTCCCGTTTCTCTTCCGCATGGCTGGTCCTGGCATTCGGCCTGATGCTGTCGATGCTGCTCGTGGCCTGCGGCAACAAGGAGGCCGAACAGCGCACCGCCTTCATCGCCTACCTGCAGACCCGCGTGCTCGACAAGCCCGGCTTGCGCGTGCCCACGCCCACCGCCGAAGAAAAGGCATCGTTCGGCGACTACGCGCAGCACTACGCGGTGATCACCGATTTCAACGAAGGCATGAACAAGTCGGTGAGCCAGCCGATGACGCAGGTCATGGCCAAGGGCGCGCTGCGCTCGTTCGTCGATCTGCCGGCACGCCGTGACGATCTCAAGGCCGCCAAGGAGGGCCTGGGCGGCCTTCGCACCGCGCTCGATCAGCAGTTGGCCAAGGCCGATGCGGCACGCGCGCAACTCAAGCAGCCCGACGACCTGAAGCAGGTCTATGCCAAGGCCTACGAGAAGACCGTGACCACGCCCGCCACCACGTTCAAGGAGGTGTTCCCTCCGGTCGACGCCGTGATCGACAGTGCGTTGGCCATCGCCGATTTCATGGAGAAGAACAAGTCGAAGCTTCGGGTTTCCGGCGGCACACTCACCGTGACCGACCCGGCCGTGGGGGATGAACTCAACAAGATGGCGAAGCAAATGGGCAAGCAGTCGGCGGCGATCAACACCGCGCAGGACAAGATGCGCGCGGTGATGCGCGGCTCTTGATCAGACGAAGTGGTCGAACGAGCCGAAGCGCTGTGACACCGGCGCGCCGCTCGCATCCACGATGCGCAGCCCCGCGGCCGCTTCGATGCGGCCGATGCGCGTCACGCGCGTGGCGCTGGCTTGCCCGGCCTGCTCCACTGCCGCACGCCCCGAGGCCGGCGCAGTGAACACCAGCTCGTAGTCGTCGCCGCCCGAGAGCGCGCAGGTGCGCAGCGCCTCGGTGGGCAGGCCGGCCGTGTCGACCGCGATCAGCGCGGTGGTGGCATCGGCATCGAGCGTGGCGCCCACGCCGCTGGCCGCGAGGATGTGGCCCAGGTCGCCGATGAGGCCGTCGCTCACGTCCACCGCCGAGGTGGCGATGCCGCGCAGCGCCTGGCCCAGCGCCACGCGCGGCGTGGGTTGTTCCATGCGTGCGCGGGCCTGTGCGAAGGCCTCGGCGGGCAGGCTCAGCGTGCCGCGGAACACCTCGAGCGCCAGCCGCGCATCGCCGAGCGAGCCGCTCACCCACAGGTCGTCGCCCGCGCGTGCGCCCGAGCGCAGCAGCGCGGCGCCGGCCGGCACTTCGCCGAACACGGTGATGCAGATGTTGAGCGGGCCGCGCGTGGTGTCGCCGCCCACCAGCTCGCAGCCGTGGGCGTCGGCCAGCGCGAACAGGCCGCGCGAAAAACCTTCGAGCCAGGGCTCGTCCACGCCGGGCAATGCCAGCGCCAGCGTGAAGGCCAGCGGCTTCGCGCCGCAGGCGGCCAAGTCGCTGAGGTTCACGGCCAGCGCCTTGTGGCCGAGCCGGGCCGGCTCCACGGTCGAGAGAAAGTGCCGCCCCTCCACCAGCATGTCGGAGGACACGGCGAGCTGCATGCCCGCGGCCGGCGCGAGCAAGGCGCAGTCGTCGCCCACGCCCAGCGGCGAGCGCGTGGCGGGACGTTTGAAATAGCGTGTGATCAGGTCGAATTCACCCATGGGTGCGAGAGCATAACGACCTGGCGCGGGGCCGCTCGCCGCGGCGCCCGCGGGAAAGGGGGGCTGACACTGGAAGCATTTTGTAATACCGTCATGCAAGCGGATACACCGAAAGTCCAAACAGGAGGAGGCCGCCATGACAGCCATCGTGCAGGGAGGCGTGTCCGCCGAGGCCGACACCGACCGGATCGTTGCCTTGCTGTACGACGGGATCACCTGTCCCGGCGACTGGTACGACGCGCTCGATGCCATGCGCGAGGTGCTCGGCGCCGCCTGCTTCCACACGCTCACGGTGCGCCGCACCGACTGCTCGGTGGTGGGCGCGGGGCTCGCCAACCTGGAGAGCCCGCCCGACAAGGTGCGCGAGTACGAGCAGCACCTGGCGCGCGACGACATCCGCATGCAGATGCCGGTGAACGCCCCGCTGGGCACGCCGGTGACCGACCACGTCTACTTCGGCGCGCGCACGCTGTCGCGCAGCCCGATCTATGTCGACTGGCTTGCGCCGCTCGGCCTGCGCCACACGCTGGCGATGGGGCTGCGCGCCGACGACGACACGCGCGAAGTGCTCGGCTTCATCCGCCCCCGGGCCGAGGCGCCTTACGGCCCCGAAAGCGAGGCCTTCTGCCGGCGCCTGTCGCCGCACCTCGTGCGCGCCAGCGAGCTGCGCGCCCGCATGATGCAGTTGGGCGAGCACGCGGCGACCGGGTTGTCGGCGCTCGACGCGCTGCCGCAGGGCATCGCCGTGGTCGACGAGGCCTGCCGCATCGACCACCTGAACGCCCGAGCGACGGCCTGTGCGGGCCGCGGCGGCCTGTTCGACAGCGCGCAAGGGCGATTGCGGCTCGCGTCGTCCGCGCTGCAGTCGGCCTTCGAGCAGCGGGTGCGCGAGGCCTGCGCCCCGGCTGGCGGCGCGCGTGCCGGCGTGCTGCACCTGCCCATGGCCGGCGGCGCGGTCCGCATCACGGTGCTGCCGCTGAAGCCCTCGCACCCGCTGGCTGTGCTGCGCCAGCGCCACCGCGCGCTCGTGGTCTTCGCCCATCCGGCCGAGGCGGCGCCCGTGGAGCCGCGGCAGCTGGAAAGCCTGCTCGGCCTGAGCCCGACCGAGGCGCGGCTCGCGCTGCTCCTGGCGAGCGGCAAGACCGTGAAGGACTTCGCCGCCGCGCAGTCCTGCTCCGAACACACGGCGCGCAGCCACCTGCGCAATGTGATGCGCAAGACCGACTGCCACCGGCAGGCGGAGCTGGTGCTGCTGGTGCAGTCGCTGCGGGACTGAGCAGGCGAGAAGGTTCTACTGCGAACGGGGGATGGCGCCGCGCGGCGGTTGCGAGAACCATGACGCTCCCTACACGAGGAGTTCGCCATGGCTGTCTACTGGGACGAGACCAAGATGCAGATGGGCCCGCACGGCACTGCGACCATCCTCGCCTTCGGCGATTCGTGGTTCTGGTACCCGCTGCCGGGCGGCTGCCTGCTGAACTACCTGGGCGACGTGGTCGGCGCGCGCGGCCACGTGATCCTGGCCAAGGGCATGAACGGCGCGGAAACGCACGACTATGTCGACGGCAAGTACCGCAACGCCGTGCGCGAGTCATTGCGCCTGTACGGGCCGACGCTGTCGGCGGTGTTCATCAGCGGCGGCGGCAACGACTTCGCGGGCTTCAACGACCTGCGCCCGCTGCTCAAGGCCGATTGCACGGGCGAGACGCAGGCCGCGCAGTGCTTTCGCAACGGCAAGGGCGGCTTCGACCAGTTCCTCGTCGACATGGACGAGCAGTACCGCGCGCTCATCGGCCTCATCTACACCCGCACCAGCGTCGACTGCCACATCGTCATGCACAGCTACGACTACGCGCCGCCCACCGGCAAGGCGCTGTTCGGGCGCGAAGGCTGGCTGCGCCCAGCGCTGGTCGATGCGGGCGTGGCGCCGGAGTTGTTCAAGCCCTGCGTCGACCACCTGATCGACGGCTTCCACGGCATGCTGCAGAACATCGCCGCGGGCGATCCGCAGCACCTGCACGTGGTGGACAGCCGGGGCACGTTGGGCCCGACCGACTGGGCCAACGAGCTGCACCCCAACGGCCGCGGCTTCGAGAAGATCGCCGTGCAGCGCTGGAAGCCGCTGCTGCAGCCGTTGAACCTGGCCTGAGCGAGAAGTTCAGACACCGCGCGCGCGGCGGTTGGACATGACCACGTTGTCCTTCTCGATCGCCGTGCCGCTCTTCAGTGCAGCGACCCACGCGTCGGTCGTCGCCACGGCGGCGAAGTTGCTGTGGAACACGACGCTGAAGACGCGGTGGATCTCTTCGGCGCTCACGCGGCCGGCCGCGTTCTCGTAGGGCAACGCGCCGGTCGCGTCCGACAGGAACTCCACGTTCAGTCCGCGGTGCATGGCTTCGAACACGGTGGACGCGTCGCAGTTCTGCGTCATGTAGCCGGTCACACTCAGCGTGTCGATCTCGTGGCGCGCGAGCCAGTCGGCGAAGTCGGTGCCGGTGAAGACGCTCGGGAAGGCCTTGGTGATGAGGTGGTCGCGTGGGCGCTTCGCGATCTCGGGGTGCAGCTGGCCGTGGAAGTTGTCGGCCTGGAAGACCGGTGCGCCCTTCGGCGCGTGGTGCTGCACCACCACCACCGGCACGCCGGCCGCGCGGGCTGCGTCCATGGCCTGCGCGATCTTCGGCAGCGAGCGCTCGACCGGCGGGTATTCGATGGGCAGGCCGCCGCCTTCGAAGTATTCGTTCTGCACGTCGATGACGACGAGGGCGCGGCGCGGTGCGGACTGGCTCATGGGGTCTCTCCTTCGGTGGTGGTTGTGTCTGGAATGGCTCGATTCTTCGCGCACCGCGGGTTTTGCGACAGTGGCCCGAAAGCCATTCATCGATAAGATCGGGCCATGCGCTCATCTGCCGCCAAAACCATCGCCGAGACCATTGCCGTGGTCGCCTTCGACGGCATCAGCCCCTTCCACCTCTCCGTGCCCTGCATGGTGTTCGGCGAAGACCGCACCGACACCGGCGCGCCGCGCTTTCGCGTGCAGGTCTGCGCGCCCGAGCCCGGGCCGCTGGCCACCAACGCGGGTTTCACGCTCGTGGTGCCGCACGGCCTGGAGGCGATCCGCCGCGCGCAGATCGTGGTGGTGCCGTCCTGGCGCGACGACGGCCGGCCCGCGCCGCCCGCGCTCATCCGTGCGCTGCAGGCGGCACACCGCCGCGGCGCGACCGTGGTCGGGCTGTGCCTGGGCGCGTTCGTGCTGGCCGAGGCCGGCCTGCTCGACGGGCGGCCCGCCACCACGCACTGGCACCTGGCCGCAGCCTTCGCCAAACAGTACCCACAGGTCGTGCTGCAGCCCGAGGTGCTGTACGTGGACGACGGCAACGTGCTCACCTCGGCGGGCACGGCCGCGGGCATCGACTGCTGCCTGCACCTGCTGCGTGTGCGCTACGGCGCCGACACCGCGAACCGCGCCGCGCGGCGCATGGTCGTCGCGCCGCACCGGCAGGGCGGCCAGGCGCAGTACATCCAGCAGCCCGTGCCGGCGGCGGCGGAACGCGATCGGCTCACGCCGCTGCTCGAATGGCTGGGGCGGCATCTGCAGGTGCCGCACGAACTCGACGACCTTGCGCGCCGCGCGCTCATGAGCCGGCGCACCTTCACGCGGCGCTTTCGCGAATCGACGGGCACGACGGTCGGCCAGTGGCTGCAGAACCAGCGCCTGGCGCTGGCGCAGCGGCTGCTCGAAACGACCGACCGCTCCGTGGAGCGCGTGGCGGCCGATGCGGGCTTCGGCTCGGCGGTGCTGCTGCGCAAGCACTTCGCCACGGCGTTCAAGGTGTCGCCGACGGTGTATCGCCGACAGTTCTCGCAGGAGGCCGTGGCGGCCTGAGCCGCGAACTCAGGCCGCGCCGCGAAAACGCAGCGAGGCCTGGCGCACGACCTCGGCCAGCAGCCGTTCCTTGCCCTGCTTCTCGCGCAGCCAGCGCGCGTCGTTGCGGTTGGCCTCGACGCTGGTGCGCAGCTCGCCCAGCGCCTGCGTGGCGTTGAGCGCCTCGCTGTGCCATTCGAGTTGCGTCATGGTCATCAGGATGTGGTCGCGCAGCGGCATGTGCTGGCCGGTGGCCGGGTCGACATACACCGCGTCCAGCCCGAAGCGGCAGGCCTGGAAGCGGTTGTAGGTGTAGACGAGGTAGTCGTCCTCGCACGGCTCGAAGGGCTGCTCCTGCAGGAACCATGCGGCCAGCGACTGCACGTAGCCCGCGAGCGCGGCGGCGCGCTCGATGGTGAGCGGCGTGTCGAACACGCGGATCTCGATGGTGCCGAACTCGGGCTTGGGACGGATGTCCCAATAAAAGTCTTTCATGCTGCGCACGACGCCGGTGCGGGTCATGCGCTCGAAGTAGGCCTCGAATTCCTTCCAGCTCGTGGTGAAGGGCGCGCGGCCCGAGAGCGGGAACGCGAACACCGAGTTCAGGCGTGCCGAGTCGAACTGCGTGTCCTGCCCCTGCACGAACGGCGACGAGGCCGACAGCGCGATGAAGTGCGGGATGTAGCGCGACATGCGGTGCAGCATCAGCAGCGCCGAATCGGCGTCGGGGCAGCCGATGTGCACGTGCTGGCCGAAGATGGTGAACTGCTTGCTCAGGTAGCCGTACAGCTCCGACAGCTCGCGAAAGCGCGGCTTGTCGTAGATGCGCCGCTCGTGCCACTGCTGGAACGCATGCGTGCCGCCGCCGACCACGGCGATGTTGAGCTTGTCGGCGTTCTTGATCAGCGCCTCGCGGATCGGCGACAGCTGCGTGATCACGTCCTGCGCCGAATGGCAGATGTCGGTCGAGATCTCGATCATGCTCGAGGTCATCTCGGGCACCACGCTGCCGGGCAGCGGCGTCTGGGCCATCAGGCGCAGCATGTCTTCGGCATACGGCGCGAGGTCGTAGTCGTGCGTGTTCACGAGCTGCAACTCGAGCTCCACGCCGAGCGACAGCGCCTCCGACTTGTTGAAGGGCTCGAGCTTGACGGCGCGGCTGGCCGGATCGGCAGGCAGCGGCGCAGAGCGGACGTCGTCGCTGTCCGGGTCGATCGGGAGGACGGAGGTGGGGTTGCTGTTGCTGCTCATCGCTGCGTGTCTTCCGTGGTGCTGAAGGCCTGCGGCGTCCAGGGGACCGAACTCTCGCCCACGGCGTGGATCGCCACGGTGGCGAGCACGGCGCCCATCACTTCCATCAGCAAAATCGAGGGCAGGGCGACCTGCGTGATCATGGTGCCCAGCAGCGGCGAGGCCGAGGCGAAATTGGAGGCGATCAGCAGGGCGATCGACGACAGCGGCGTCATCGCGCAGCCGACCCAGAAGGCCTGCTTCCAGCTGGCGCCGCTGCCCGGGTTGGCAATGGCCACGCCCGAGATCTTGGTGACCAAGCGCACGCCGATCACGGCCAGCACCACGCTGGCCACGGGCAGCGTCCAGTCGGCCTGGGCCGCCACCATCGACACCAGCACGAACATCAGCATGGTGAGCAGCGACGAGGCGGTGCCGAGCTGGCGCTGCCAGGCCCAGGGCTTGGGGTTGAGCGTCTTGAGCAGCACGCCGCCGATGAGCGCCGCCAGCGGTGCCGAGCCGCCGATGTGCGCCGTGAGCGCCGCACCCGCCGCGATGATCGCCAGCAGCAGGATCGACGTGTTCTCGCTGTTCGGGCTCATCACGCGCAGCGCCGAGCGCAGCGCCAGCGCCATGATCGCGCCGACCACGAACGACATGCCGAGCACCACCGCCACCGGGTAGAGCTTGAGCATCAGCGACTGCGGCGCGCGCTCGATCAGACCCGCTTGCGCGTAGCCCAGCGTGAGCGCGTAGAAGGTGTTGAGCGTGGCCAGCGTCATGGCGCGCTCGGTCACCGGGCCGGCGGCGCGGGTGTCCATGATCACGCGGCTGAGCACGGCGGGCGAGGCGACGATCGCCATCAGCGCGATGGGGTTGGCCACCGGCTCGGGCAGGCCCAGCAGAATCAAGACCCAGTACACGCCGAAGTAGGTCAGCGTCGCTTCGAGCAGGCTTTGCACCAGCACCATCGGGTTGTGGCGGAACCAGCGCAGCGGCAGTCGCCCGCCCGCCTCGAACAGCACCACGGCCGCGCCCAGTTCCAGCAAGAAGAGGCTGATGCCACGCAGCGGCCAGATCGCGCCCTCGAAGCCCGCAAAACCCACCACCGCGCCCACCACCGAGTAACCGATGACCTTCGGCATCCCCAGGTAGCGCTGCACCAGGTGGCCGGAGGCCGCGGCGACGGCCACCAGCAGGGCCCAGAGCACGGTGGGCAGGCCGGCCGAGGGGCGCGCCCATTCGGCCCAGAAGCCCTGGAGTTCGGCGAGGAAGGTGGTCAGGTTCATGTAGGCAGGAAGAAGCTCACCGGCCGGCTGCGCCAGCGGGCCCAGATCGCGCTGCGGATGCGGGCGCGGTCACCGAGGCTCACGCTGTGCGCGCGCAGCGCCAGCCGGAAAGCGAAATAGAAACTCACGCTCACATTGAGCGCGCCGATCACCGGGATCGCCGCAACCGCCCACCACAGGGCCGGCTGGTGCAAGGCCGGCAGGCCCATGGATGCCGCCGCGGCCGCGATCTGGCCGGCCGACAGCGTGACATGGCGCACATCCAGCCCGAGCCCGAAGAAGCCCGCGAACGCAGGCAGCAGTCCGAGCATGAGTCCCAGCGAGATGTTGGAGGCGAAGCCTGAGATGTGTGTGCGCATGAAGGCGGCCCAGCGACGGGCCCGGGCGGCACCGAGAAAGGCGCCGATGCGAGGGTTGTAACGCATGGCGGAGTCCAGGCGATGCAGGACAAAGGCGTTTTCTGTCCATCCGGCGATGATGCTGGACGAAAACAGCAGGATGCCGGTGATTGCCGCAAAAAGCACGGTCGGTCCGAGCAGCGACAGCGAATGCAGCGTGGAGGCCGCATGCGCCGCGTCCAGCAGCGGCCGGCCCAGCGCGGCCTGCCAGCCCAGCACCAGCAGGCCCACCGCCGGCACCACCAGCAGCACGTTGCCCAGCACGGCCGCCACCTGCGAGCGCACGAGGTTGGCCACCTCGTCGACGAACTGGTCCACGGCCTCGTCCGACTTGATGTCGCGCAGCCGCGCCGCCATGGCGGGCGCGGTCATGGCCGGCTGCTTGGTGGCCAGCGTGAGGTGCAGCAGCTGGATCGCCACGAAGCTGGCCGCATACATGAGGCCCGCGGCCAGCCCGCTCCAGAAGGCCGACAGCGCCAGCGCGTAGATGCCGAACTTGGCCAGCACCGTCAGCGCCGTGAAGGCGCCGCCGCCGGCGGCCTTCTTCACCATCTGCAGGTAGCTGCGGCGGTCGCGGGTGATGTAGTGCTCGCCCGTCTCGGCGCTGCGCTCGGTCACCTTGGCCGCGAGCATCGACGAGTTGGAGGCGATCAGTGCGCGGATGCTGTTGCGCTCGCCGCCCGCCAGCACCAGCTTGCCGACCAGCCGCGCCATGCTGGGCCCCGGCACGGGCGACATCAGGCAGTCGAGCAGCTCGCGGATGCGCAGCACGCGCTCGCGCAGCTGGCGCAGCCGGAACACCAGGCCGACCGAGATGCCGTTGTCTTCCAGGTGCGTGTAGACCGACGAGGCGCTGGAGCGGCAGGCATCGAGCCGGTCGCGGAAGGCCACGAAGGCGGCCTGCAGCGAGTCCTCGTCGCGCGGCAGGGCGAACATCTGCTCGCGCAGCGCGTCCAGGTCGGCCATGAGGGCGTGGAAAGGGCGCGCCTCGCCCGCTTCGGGGCTGATGCGCAGCCGCAGCTCGGGCGAAAAGCCCGTCGCCACCACCTGGCTGCAGCAGTAGGTGACGGCGTCCATCACCGTGTGGCGCCAGCGCGCCGAGCCGTCGGGCATGGGCGCGGCGTCGGCCAGCAGCGCGCCGATGCGCGCGAGCTGGGTGTCGTCGAGCAGCGCGATCCAGCCGGCGTCGAACACGCCCGGCAGCACCAGCCGGAACAGGTCCGAGGCGTCGGTGGTCTCGGGCGTGCCGGGCAATATCTTGCGGCGCATGCGCTCGCCGAATTCGCTCAGGAAGGCGGTGCGCGGCGCAAAGCCGTAGTCGGCCAGCAGCGCCGTGAGGTCGACCGACTGCGTGAAGGCGCGCCACCAGGCGCGCAGCCGCTCGCACAGCTCGGGGCGTGCCTCGACGGCGTCGAGCAGCAACTGCACGCGGCCGATGGCGGCCTGCGGCGAGGCGCGGTCGCCGCGCAGCCAGTCGAAGAGGTTGATGAGCCAGATGTGGCGCTGCGCCACATCGGCCGTGGGGTCGAGGCCGGCAAGCAGCCCCTGCAAGTCGCGAGATGCAGCAGCCATGATGAATTCGTAACGGATCAGTGCGGGGAACACCGCGCAACCGGCTCAGCCGGGCCGCTGGTGTTGCCCCCGGCGAGGGGGAAGGAGAAGCGACACGAAGTGCGCGAAGCCTGGGGGAGTACCTAGTGAAGCACGCGGGAGACCGGGGCACCGCCGATGTCGGCTTCGAGCACGAACATGGGAACCGGCACGTCGAAACGCTCGCCTTCCTCGGTCACCACGAAGAAGCTGCCGTGCATCGTGCCGCTGGGCGCCTGCAGGCGGCAGCCGCTGGTGTAGCGGAACGATTCGCCGGGCGCCAGCAGCGGCTGCTGGCCGATCACGCCGAGGCCCTTGACCTCCTGCGGATGGCCCGAGGCGTCGTTGATGAGCCAGTGGCGTGCGATCAATTGCGCGCCCACCGTGCCCACATTGGTGACGGTGATCGTGTAGGAGAAGGTGTAGACGTTGTCCTTGGGCGAGGACTGGTCGGCCAGGTAACGCGGTTCGACCTGTACGCTGAAGGGGCTGTGTGACATGGGGCGCATGGTAACGGAGGCCTTTCCTCGGACTTCCGTCGGCTGCGAGAATCCAGGGTTATGAGCAGCACCCCGTTCCGCATTGCGCCCTCCATTCTTTCCGCCGACTTCGCGCACCTCGGCCAGGAACTGACCGACGTGATCGCGGCCGGCGCCGACTGGATCCACTTCGACGTGATGGACAACCATTACGTGCCGAACCTGACCTTCGGCCCCATGATCTGCCAGGCCCTCAAGCCCTACGCCAAGACCGCCGACGGCACGCCCGTGCCCATCGACGTGCACCTGATGATCCAGCCAGTCGACGCGCTGGCCGCGGCTTTCGCGCAAGCGGGCGCTGACTACATCAGCTTCCACCCCGACGCCTCGACCCATGTGCACCGCAGCATCCAGGCCATCAAGGCCGCAGGCTGCAAGCCCGGCCTGGTGTTCAATCCCGGCGCCGGCCTCGAGGCGCTGGACTGGGCCATCGACGACATCGACCTCATCCTCATCATGAGCGTCAACCCCGGCTTCGGCGGCCAGAGCTTCATCGACTCGGCGCTGCGCAAGATCGAGCAGGCGCGCAAGCGCATCGAGCAGAGCGGGCGCGACATCCGCCTCGAAGTGGACGGCGGCATCAAGGCCGACAACATCGCCCGCGTGGCCTCGGCCGGCGCCGACACCTTCGTGGCGGGCAGCGCGATCTTCAACGCCAAGGACTACGGCGCGGTGATCGGCGACATGCGCCAGCAGCTGGCCACGGTCGGCGCCTGAGGCCTGTGCACACGCCCTGAACAAGGGCCTTTTTGCGCCAGGAGAAGAGCCGCAGCAATAATCCCCGCATGTCCTCCGATCCTTTTGCCGGCATGGCGACAGACAGCCTGAGCCTCCACGCGTTCGCATCGCTGAACCCCGGCCCGCGCCTGCTCGTGATCGGCGGGGTGCATGGCGACGAGACCTGCGGCACCGAGGGCATCCAGCGCGTGCTGGCCGACTTCGATGCCGGCGAACTGAAATTGCTGCGCGGCGAACTCACGCTCGTGCCGGTCGCCAACCCGCTCGCGCGGCGGCGTCTGCAGCGCGAGGGCGAGCGCAACCTCAACCGCCTGTTTCGCCCGAGCGACACGCCCGCCGACTACGAAGGCCGCATCACCAACCGGCTGGCCCCCGTCATCGCGCGCCACGACGTGCTGCTCGACCTGCATTCCTTCCAGAGCGAGGGCGAGGCCTTCGCGATGATCGGCCCGCGCGACAACAGCGGCAGCCTCGAGCCCTTTGCGCGCGCGCAGGAAGAAGGCCGGCTCGCGCTGCACATCGGCACGCCCATCGTCGTCGAGGGCTGGCTCGACATCTACGCCGCCGGCCTCGCGCAGCGCGGCGCGGCGGTCGACGAGGCCGCCATCGACTTCGGCCGCGGCACCAACGAATACATCCGCAGCTGCGGCGGCTACGGCGTCACCCTCGAATGCGGCCAGCACCAGGACCCGCAAGCGCCCGAAGTGGCGTGGGCGGCCATCCGCCGCACGCTCGCGCTGCTGGGCATGGCGGCGCTGCCGCCGGGCCTGTCGGCCGCGCCCGTGCAGCCGCCCCAGCTGCTGCGCCTGGCGAGCGTGACCGACCGCCTGCATGAGGACGACAGCTTCGTGCGCGACTGGGCCACCTTCGACCCCGTGCAGCGCGGCGAACCCGTGGGCATGCGGCACGACGGCACGCTGGTCAGCGCGCCCGACGACGGCTTCATCGTGTTCCCCAACGCCCTGGCGCTGCCGGGCGCCGAGTGGTTCTACTTCGCGCGGCCCAGCGAGCGCGTGCTCGACCCGAGCGCCTGAGGTTCGCGCCTGTCGGCGCCCTCCTACCGGGGGCGCCCACCTTCTCCCACAGACGGGGAGGGGCGGCCACTACGGCCCGCGCACCGGGCCCCACCTAAGCTTCCTCTTTGCGGACTCGCCGGCCTGCGGCCCCGCGCTTCTCGGAGGAAAAAAACACCATGGAAATCTCGGCACTGTTTGACTCGCTCATGGGCACCTGGGGCGACGACATCCTGATCTGGGCGGTGGCCGCCGTGACCGCCTGCATCGGCCTGATCGCCGTGGTGAACGTGCTCGACATCTTCATCGGCAGCGGCAACAGCAACGAGGCCGGCTGAGCCGGCCCGCATCGATGCCCAGAACCCCGATGTCCCCCCAGAACAAGGCCGCCGCAGGCCGCCGCGCCAGCACCGCCAAGACCGGTGACGGCGCCAACGCCAAGCAGCTGCAGCTCGAGGGTTTCACCACCGAGCACCCCACGCACCTGACGACCAACCAGGGCCTGCAGGTTCCCGACAACCACAACTCGCTCAAGGCGGGCGTGCGCGGGCCGACGCTGCTCGAAGACTTCATCCTGCGCGAGAAGATCACGCACTTCGACCACGAGCGCATTCCCGAGCGCGCCGTGCACGCGCGCGGCTCGGCGGCGCACGGCTACTTCCAGGTCTACCAGTCGATGTCGCAGTACACCTGCGCCCACTTCCTGCAGGACCCCGACGCCAAGACGCCCGTGTTCGTGCGCTTTTCCACCGTGGCCGGCTCGCGCGGCTCGGCCGACACCGTGCGCGACGTGCGCGGCTTCGCCGTCAAGTTCTACACGCGCGAGGGCAACTACGACCTCGTAGGCAACAACATCCCCGTGTTCTTCATCCAGGACGCGATGAAGTTCCCCGACCTCATCCACGCCGTCAAGCCCGAGCCGCACCACGAGATGCCGCAGGCCGCGAGCGCGCACGACACCTTCTGGGACTTCGCCTCGCTCATGCCCGAGAGCACCCACATGCTGATGTGGGCCATGAGCGACCGCGCCCTTCCGCGCAGCCTTCGCATGATGGAAGGCTTCGGCGTTCATACCTTCCGCTTCGTCAACGCGCGCGGCGAGAGCCACTTCGTGAAGTTCCACTGGAAGCCCAGGCTCGGCGTGCACGGCCTCGTGTGGGACGAGGCGCAGAAGATCGCCGGCAAGGACCCCGACTTCCATCGCCGCGACCTCTGGGAGGCCATCGAGCAGGGCCACTTCCCCGAGTGGGAGCTGGGCGTGCAGCTCATCGCGCCCGACCGGGCCGAGTCGCTGGGCTTCGACCTGCTCGACCCGACCAAGCTGATCCCCGAAGAGATGGTGCCCGTGCAGCGCATCGGCAAGCTGGTGCTCAACCGCAACCCCGACAACTTCTTCGCCGAGACCGAGCAGGTGGCCTTCCACCCGGGCCACGTCGTGCCTGGCATCGACTTCAGCAACGACCCGCTGCTGCAGGGGCGCCTGTTCAGCTACACCGACACGCAGATCTCGCGCCTGGGCGGCGCCAACTTCCACGAGCTGCCGATCAACAAGGCCGTGTGCCCGTTCCACAACATGCAGCGCGACGGCATGCACCGCCAGACCATCGCGCGCGGCCAGGTCGCCTACGAGCCCAACACGCTGGGCAGCGGCACCGAGTTCCGTGTCGACGGCGGCAGCCACGGCTTCCAGTCGTTTCCCGAAGAGATCGAATCGCCCAAGGTGCGGCGCCGCAGCCCGTCGTTCGACGACCATTTCACGCAGGCGCGCCTGTTCTTCAACAGCCAGAGCATGGCCGAGAAGGAACACATCGTCGCGGCCTTCCGCTTCGAACTGTCGAAGCTCGAAGTGCCCGCCATCCGCCAGCGCATGGTCGACAACCTCGCGCACGTCGATGAAAAACTCGCGCGCCGCGTGGCCGAGCCGCTGGGCATCGGCGAGCCCGATGCGAAGGCGGCCGCAGGGTACGCGGGCTTTCGCGAATACCGCATCGAAATGCCCATCGACGAATCGCCCGCATTGCGCATGAGCGACGGCAGCGCCGATGGCGTGGTGCGCACGCGCAAGGTCGCGATCCTCGTGGCCGACGGCGTCGACTCGGCCTCGCTCAAGCCGATCCGCGATGCGCTCGAGCAGGTGGGCGTGCTGTGCAAGGTGGTGGGCCCGAAGCTCGGCACCGTGGCCAGCGCATCGAAGCGCCAGATCGACATCGACATGACCTTCACGAACACCGCCTCGGTGATGTTCGATGCCGTGCTCGTGCCCGCCGGTGCCGAGGGCGCCGCCGCGCTCGCGGCGCAGGGCGATGCCGTGCACTTCGTGCTCGAGGCCTACAAGCACTGCAAGGCGATCTGCGCGGTGGGCGAGGGTGTGCAGTTGCTGGCGACGCTCGGCGTCACGGTCGAGGGCGAGGCGCCGGCCGGCGTGGTGGTGGCCGAAACGCCTGTCACCAACCTGGGCGACGCGAGCGCCGCGAGCAAGATCGCGCAGGATTTCATTGCGGCGATTGCGAAGCACCGGCATTGGGACCGGCTCAACATCGACAGCGTCCCCGCCTAGCGCTAGTCCATTTGCGCTAGACCGTATTGCGAATAGGCGAGGTGAACACCCGCTCCTAGACTTTCCCACGAGGCCTGAACGGCGCGCACTCCCGCGGCGTCGAGCGTTCGCGGCAGCGAGTGCATGGGTCGAGGGGGTTCAATGGCGTGGTTTTCGAGTTGGGGATGTGCGCATCCGGCGCGTCGCCGTGCCGGTCTCGCCGGCGCGGTCGGCCTGGTGGGTGTCTTGCTTCTGGGCCCCGGCGGTCCTTCAGCCCTGGCGCAACGACCCGCGCCACCACCGTCTGCTCCCGCCGCTGCGGCGGGTGGCCCGAATGCCGAGGCCGCGGCCGACCGGATGGCGCAGGCGCGGCTGGCCGATACCGACACGCTGCTGGCCCTGACCAGCGAAGGCGCGGTGCTCTACGGGCAGGACGCGGTCAAGCTCTCGGGCTATCAGTACTGCAGCCAGGCGGTCGCGCTGGCCGAGGCGGGCGAGTTCCGCCAGAGCGTGCGCGCCGCGAGCAAGGCGCTGCACCTGGCCAACGCCACCAGCGACCCGAACCTGCGCGCCGTGGCCAACCGCGACCTGGCGATCGTCTACAGCTACTCGGGCCAGCTCGAAAAGGCCGAGGAGTTCGCGCGCGAAGCGCTGCGCCATCCCGCGCGCGACCCCAAGCTGGTGGTCGGTCCGGTGCAGAAGGTGATCGGCGACGTGCGCACGCGGCGCGGCGACTTCGCCGGCGCGGTGCTCAGCTACGACGAGGCACTGGCCAACAGCTCGCCGCGTTACGCACCGCTGGTGCAGGCCTCGCTGGTCAACGCGCTCATCGAATCGGGTGACGCGGCACGCGCACGCCAGGTGCTCGGCGACATGGCCGAGCCGCGCGAGGCGCCACTGGCCGCGCAGCTCGAGCGCACACGCGCCCGCTTGCTGCTGGCCGAGAACAAGCCGGCCGAGGCGCGCGACAAGTACCGCGCGCTCACCACGCGCCAGGTCGGCACCGACACCGCTTACTACCGGCTCTGGGCCTGGGACGGCGTGGCGCGCAGCGAACTCGCGCTGGGCCAGAAGCAGGCCGCGGCCGACGCCGCGGGCCGCGCGCTGGCCGACGTCGACCAGGTGCGCGCGCGCTTTCGCAGCGAAGAAGTGAAGATGGGCCTGTTCTCCGACCTGCAGTCGGTGTTCGAGCGCGGCGTGGCGGTGTACAGCGAGGCCGGCGATCCGCAGCGCGCCTTCGAGGTCAGCGAGCACAGCCGCTCGCGCGCGCTGCTCGATGCGGTGCGTGGCCGCGCGAAGCTCAGCGAGTCGTCGGCCGGCATGGTCGGCGTGGCCGCGCTGCAGCGCGCGCTGGCGGCCGACGAGCGCGTGGTGCAGTACCACGCACTGCCCGACCGCCTGATGGTCTGGGTCGTGGGGCCGGACGGCATCACCGAGAAGCGCATCCCCGTGAAGCGCGACGAACTCACCGAACTCGTCGAGACCTTCCGCAACTCGATCGTGCGCGGTCGCCGCGCGGCCATCACCAACGCCGACAAGCTGGGTGCCGCGCTGCTCGGGCCGCTGGGCCTGGTGCCGGGGCAGCGCGTGGTGGTGGTGCCGCACGGGCCGCTGCACTACCTGCCGTTCCAGGCGCTGCGCCTGGACGGGCGTTACCTCATCGAGACGCACCCGGTGTCGGTGGCGCCGTCGATCAGCATCGCGGTGCAGCTGGCGCAGCGCACGCCGCGCGTGAACGCCTCGCTCACGGCCTTCGGCAATCCGCGCATCGAGGACAAGTACGACCTGCCCGGCGCCGAGACCGAAGTGAAGCAGCTCGCGCAACTCTTCCCGCGCAACACGGTGTACATGGGCGCCGCCGCCACCAAGACGCAGTTCCGCGACGTGGCCTCGCGCTCGCCGCTGATGCACGTGGCGGCGCACGCCGAGGCCGACGAGGTCGATCCGCTGTACTCGCGCATCCTGCTGGCCAACGAAGGCGGCAAGCAGAACTTTCTCGAGGCGCACGAGATCCTGGCGCTGCCGATGGACGGCACGGCGCTGGTCACGCTGTCGGCCTGCGAGTCGGGCCTGGGGCGCATCGCGCAGGGCGACGAAGTGCTGGGCTTCACGCGCTCGTTCCTGTCGGCCGGCAGCTCCAGCCTCATCGCCTCGCTGTGGCCCGTGTCGGACGACGCCACGGCCGTGCTCATGGGCACGCTCTATGGCGAACTCGCCAAGGGCCGCGACATCCAGAAGGCCATGCAGGCCGGACAACTGGCCGTGCTGAAGGACCCCAAGATGTCGCATCCCTTCTTCTGGGCGCCGTTCAACCTGATCGGCAACTGGCGCCTCACCGTGGGAAGCTGACCATGTCTTCGCCACGCTCCCTCCTGCAAAGAAGCACTGCCATGGCCCCTGCGATCCGCCTTCGTCCACGACCGACGCCGATCGCCATCGCGGCAACGGCACTCGTCGGTGCCACGCTGTGGGTCGCCATGCCCCGCGCCCATGCGCAAGAAGCCACCACGCTGCTGCCCACCAAGGACCCGTGCGGCAGCTGCGACCGTCCCGTGGCGCAGGCCACCGGTGCCGTCGCCCCGCAAACCCTGCCCGCGCCGCCACAGCCCGCCGCCGCAGGCAGCTTCAAGCTCACCGACCTGCGCCTGAACGGCGTGAAGGCGCTGAGCAACGAAGAGCTGCAGACCATCACCGCGCCGTACATCGGCCGCAACGTCACGCTCGGTGACCTCGAAGGCCTCGCGCAGGCCATCACCACGCGCTACAAGGAGCGCGGCTACTTCCTCGCGCAGGCCGTGGTGCCGGTGCAGACCGTGCGCGACGGCATCGTCGAGATCAGCATCATCGAAGGCCGGCTCGGCAAGGTCGAGGTGCTGGTGGCGCCCGAGGCGCCGATCAGCGAGGCGCGCGTGCGCGGCTTCCTGGCGGCGCTGCAGCCGGGCGAGGCTGTGAACGCGCCGGCTTACGAGCGCGCGATGCTGCTGCTGTCGGACCAGCCCGGCCTCAAGGTGTCGTCCAGCCTGCAAGAGGGCGCGCAGGCGGGCACCACCGACCTGTCGGTGGAGGTCGAGGCCGGCGCGCGCTGGGCCTTCTCGGCCGAGGCCGACAACCACGGCACCAAGGAGGCGGGGCGCTACCGCGTGGGCGGTACGGCGCGCTGGCTCAGCCCTTTCGGCATCGGCGACAACCTCGATGCGCGCCTGCTGCTGTCCAACAGCAACGCGCTGCAGTACGGCCGTGTGTCGTACGAGGCACCGCTGGGCACCAGCGGCCTGCGCGCGGGCATCGGCATCTCGCGCGTGAGCTACGACCTGGGCGGCAAGTTCGTCGACCTCGACGCGCGCGGCCGTGCCGACGTGCTCGACGTGTCGCTCAACTACCCGCTGATCCGCCAGCGCCAGCAGAACCTGTTCCTGCGCCTCACGGCCGACGTGAAGGACCTCACCGACGAGCTGCGCGGCGTCGACTTCACGGCCAAGAAACGCGTGCAGGGCTTCGGCATCGGCTGGGCCTGGGAGCGGCGCGACGAGGTGCTGGGCGGCGGCTACTGGGCCAGCTCGGGCACGCTGTACCACGGCGACCTGTCGATCCGCGACGCGCAGAGCTTCCAGTCCGACCAGCAGTTCGGCGGGCGCCACACCGAAGGCGGCTTCACCAAGCTGAGCTTCCAGGTGTCGCGCCTGCAGGCCATCGTGCCGCGCCACTCGCTGTACTTCTCGGTCGGCGGCCAGTGGGCCAGCAAGAACCTCGACGCCTCCGAAAAGCTCGCGCTCGGCGGCGCGCGCGCGGTGCGCGCCTACCCCTCGGGCGAACTGCTGGTGGACCAGGGCCTGATCGGCACCTTCGAATACCGCTGGGCCGCCACCGACGAGATCACGCCCTACCTTTTCTACGACGCGGCGCGCGGACGCATCGCGCGCCATCCCTCGCCCTTCGACGGCGAGAACTCCCACAGCCTGCGCGGCTACGGCATCGGCCTGAGCTGGTCGCGACCGGGCAACTTCTCGATCAACGCCACGCTCGCCTGGCGCGCCGGCACACCGCCCGCGCAGACCGACGGCGGCGGGCGCAACCCGCGGCTGTACGTGCAGCTGCAGAAGGCGTTCTGACCATGAAGCCCCGCACCACCTTCCAACCCCGGCATCCGCTGCGCCCGCTGGCGCTTTCGATCGCCTGCATGGGCCTGGCCCCGGCGCTGGCGCAGAGCATCCTGCCGAGCTACCTGCCCGGCCAGTACACGACGCAGGGCGGCGTGAGCGTGGCGGGCTCGACCACGGTCTCGCCGCTGGGCGGGCAGGCGCTGGCGATCTCGCAGTCGTCGCTGCGCGCGATCATCAACTGGAACGCCTTCTCCATCGGCGCGAAGGACGCGGTCAACATCAGCCACACCAACCCGTCGCAGGCGGCTGCCAGCATCCTGCTCAACCGCGTGACGGGCAATGACATCTCGACGATTGCCGGACAGCTCACGTCGCCCGGGCGCGTGTTCCTCGTCAACCCGAACGGCGTGGTGTTCAGCCAAGGCGCGACGGTCAACGTGGGCGGCCTCGTGGCGTCCACGCTGGCACTGAACACCACCGACAACGACTTCCTCACTGCTGCCAGCACCAAGCTCGATTTCCTGCGCGACGACAACAAGAGCACGGTCGTGAGCAACGCCGGCGTGCTCACCGCCACCGGTGGCCCCGTGGTGCTGATGGGCGCCGAGGTGACCAACACCGGCCGCATCGTCGCCGACCGCAGCACCGTGGCACTGGCTTCGGGCCGCAGGATCAGCTTCGACCTGGGCAACGACGGGCTCACCAACCTCGTGGTCGCGGCCGACGCGATGGCCACCAGCGCCAAGGTGGTGAACGCCGCAGGCGCCACCTTGCAGGCCGACGGCGGGCGCGTGATGCTCATCGGCAGTTCCAACACCGCGGGCGAGCTGGTGGTGAACCAGTCGGGCACGGTGCGCGCGCGCACGCTGGAGAACGTCAACGGCGAGATCGTGCTCGGCGCTGGCAGCAACAACCGCATCGAGATGAACGGCGGCACGCTCGACGCCACCGGCATGGGCGCGGGGCAGCACGGCGGCAGCATCCGCATCGCGGCGGGGCAGGTGCGCATCGAAGGCACGGGCGGCGGCGACCAGCGCGCGGTGATCGACGCCAGCGGGCAGGCCGGCGGCGGCAGCGTGTCGGTGCGTGGCTACGACGTGGCGCTGTCGTCCACCTCGGTGCTGCGCGCCGACGCCACCACGGGCGGCGCCGGCGGCACCGTCACCACGGCCAGTGCCCAGGGCCAGACCCTGGTCGGCGAGGCCGACCCGGCGCCCGAGCGCGAGTCGCGGCTGCAGGCCTACGGCGAGATGACCGCGCGCGGCGCGGGCGACGGCAAGGGCGGCGCGATCTCGAACGAGGCCGATGCGGTGCGCGTGCAGGCCGTGCGCGTGGACGCGGGCGGCGGCGCGCAGGGCGGCGCCAACGGCAGCTGGACGGTGAACGCGAAACAGTCGGACCTGGGCATCGTCGAGGCCGCCAACGTGCCGGCGTATGACAGCAAACTGCCGGCCTTCACCGGCGGCACCGTGAGTGCCGGCAGCATCGGCGACACGCTGGGCCGCGGCACCGACGTGACGCTGGCGAGCGGGCGCACCGGCCTCGGCGCGGGCGTGACCTTTGCGCCCGGTGTGCAGGTCGTCAAGAGCGAGGGCGGTACGGCGCGACTGCGCGTCGATTCGGCCGGCAGCATCGTGATGAACGAGGGCTCGGCCATCACATCGCAGCAAGGCGCGCTGCACGTCGACTTCAACGCCGACGCGACCGGCCGCGTCGCCACCAACGCGAAGAACATCAACAACAGCAGCGGCAACCCTTCTGCGGAGACCGACTATGCCGGCGCCATCGTGCTGACCGGCGCGACCATCACGGCCAACGGCGGCGACGTGCGCTTCTTCGGCCAGGGCGACGCGCAGAACGGCCGCGCCATCGGCGGCATCGTCCCGCTCGGCGGCGACACCGGCGCCTACGTGTGGCGCGACGGCGTGACGCTGGCCGGCAGCCAGGTCACGACCGGCGGCGACGGCCGCGTCACGATGCGCGGCCAGGGCCGCACCTGGATCGACGACCAGAACAACAGCGACTTCATCTTCCGCGGCAGCAACGGCGTGTCGATCACGGGCGGCACGGTCGAAGCCGGCGCCGGCGGCCTGCAGCTCGACGGCCTCGCGGGCTACGGGCGCAGCGGCGTGGCCATCGGCAGCGGCGCGGTGCTGAAGTCGGTGGGCGACATCGGCATCAAGGGCCAGGGCCCGACCTGGACTTCCAACATCGGCGGGGCCGCGGTGGGCGCCAGCACGGCGGTCGTCATCGACGACGCCACCGTCGCCGGCGAGCGCGACGTGCGCATCGAAGGCCAGGGCGCCAACCTCGACGGCCTGCGCACCGACACGGGCTTCGCGGCGGGGAACATGTCGGCCGGCGGCGGCAACGGCGTGGCCATCCGCGGCGCGGTCTCGGCCGGCGCGGGCCGGCGCATCGACGTGATCGGCCACGCGGGCAGCGAAGGCTTCAGCGCCACGCTGGGCAGTCCCGACATCATCATCACGCCGTCCACCACGCCCACCTACGGCGTGGCCGTCACCACCGACGTCGACCGGCCGATGGCGCTGCGCACCGACGGCGGCACCATCGCCATCGACGCCCAGGGCACCGACGTCTCGATGCGCCTGGTCACCTTCATCTCCAGCGTGGGCACCAGCGTCGGCACGCTGGCTTCGGTGGCCAGCGACAGCGGCAAGGGCGGCAGCATCTCGGTGCAAGGGCGCAACGTGCTGATCGACGGCGCCACGAACTCCGACGGCTCGCCCGCGGTGGCGCGCCTGGACGCCGGCGGCGCGACCGGCGGCGGCAGCATCGACATTGCGGCCAGCAACGCCATCGCCCTCGGAAAGAACACCAGCCTCGAAGCCAACGTCGGTGCGGGCACGGGCAACGGCGGCAGCATCAAGGTGGTGGCGACCGAGACGCTGCGCGCCTACGGCCAGCTCTCGGCGCGCGGCGGCACGGCCGGCGGCGACGGCGGGCGCATCGAGACCTCGGCCGGGCGCTTCGACCTGCGCGGGGCGCGCGTCGATGCTTCCGCGTCCGCGGGTGCGGCGGGCCAGTGGTTCATCGATCCCTTCGACCTCACCATCAGCCACGGCACGACCGGCGGCACGCTGCCCACCAACCCGTACGACGCGCTCGCCAACTCCACCATCGAGGACGGCGACATCAACACCGCGCTCAACGGCGGCACCAGCGTGCGGATCTCCACCGGAACCGGCACGGGCGGCAGCGGCATCATCACGCTCGAACCCGATGTGGACATCAACTACACCGGCTCGAAGGGCCCGCTCACGCTCCAGCTGGACGCCGCCAGCAGCATCCAGACCCGCGCGCCGGGCACGACCATCCGCGCGACCGGCGGTGACGACCTGAACGTGGTGATGAACGCGGGCGTCAACCCCGACGGCACACCCTCGGGCAACAGCGGCTTCATCGACTTCGCCGGCAACATCCTCACGCAGGGCGGCAGCGTGACCATGAACGCGGTGGGCACGGGCACGCCCGGCAGCGGCTTCATCCGGCTGGACGGCGGGCAGGTCATCACCGACGGCGGCAACGTGTCGCTGTTCAGCGGCCAGCCCG
The DNA here is from genome assembly GCF_059415405.1 of Variovorax sp. GW821-FHT10C12. Classification (NCBI taxonomy): domain Bacteria; kingdom Pseudomonadati; phylum Pseudomonadota; class Betaproteobacteria; order Burkholderiales; family Comamonadaceae; genus Variovorax; species Variovorax sp. GW821-FHT10C12. The sequence continues at coordinate 13,492 of NZ_JBWKNE010000015.1, read as the reverse complement.
GCGCGCCCACCGGCACCGTCGTGGCGCGGGACGTGCAGATCGACACGCGCGTCGGCCAGAGCAATGCGGGCGCGGGCGGCAACGTGCGCATCGAAGGCGGCGACGTGCTGCTGCAGGGCGCGCGCATCGCCACCGCCACCGGCAACGTCGACATCCGCGGCACCTCGACCACCTGGGACAGCGGCGTGGTCATCACCGACGGCCAGACCGGCGCGAGCACCATCGGCACCACCAGCGGCAACGTCACGGTGCAGGGCGTGGCGCGGCGCCAGGCCTCGTCGACCTTCGCGGCGGCGCACGGCGTGCTGATCAACGGCGGCAGCAGCATCACCACCGGCAGCGGCAACATCGCGGTGCGCGGCTACAACTTCAACAACGACCCCTCGGCGCCGGGCGTGACCGAAGACAGCGGCGTGCGGCTGGAAAACGGCGCGCAGCTCGTCACCACGGGCGGCGGCAACATCGAGGTCACGGGCCGCTCGCAGAACGGCGGGCGCGGCGTCGTGCTGCAGGCCGGCGGCTCGCCGACAGCACCCAGCGCGCTGCCCGGCATCCGCAGCAGCGGCAATGTGCTGCTGCGCGCGAGCAACGACGGCAGCGGCGATTCGATCGTGATCGAAGCGCCGGTGGTCGCGGCCGGCACCATCGACCTGCGCCCGGGCGGGGTCGATGTCAACATGGTCGCATCGGACGACACGGCCACGCCCATCGTGCTGGGCGGCCCGACGGTCAACGGCTTCTCGGTGTCGGGCGCGGAGTTCGCGCAGCTGTCGGCGCCGACCATCGTCGCGGGCAGCACCACGCACGCGGGTGCCATCACGGTGGCGGGCGCGCTCACGACCTCGGGCGCGCTCACTTTGCAGAACGAAGGCGGTGGCGGCGGCATCGCGCTCAACGCGCCGGTCTCGGCCGCGACGCTGGGGCTGCTGTCGGGCGGCAACGTGAGCCAGTCGGGCGCGGGCACGATCACGGCGGGTGCGCTGCTCGCACGCTCGCGCAACGGCAGCGTCGATCTGCGCAACCCGGCCAACGACGTGGCCACGGTCGGCGGCGGTGCGGCCGGCGGCTTTGCCTACGTGGACGCGAACGCGGTCACCATCGGGCCGGTGTCGGTCACGGGCTTCGACGCGGCGGGCAACCTGCCGCAGGTGACCTCGGCAGACTCGATGGCCGCCAACACCGTGTTCGTGCGCACGCTGAGCGGCGACCTCACGTTGGGCGAGCCGGTCAGCAGCACCAGCGGCACCGACCTCGTGGCGGCGGCGCGCTTCCAGAACCCGGGCGGCTACGGCATCGCGGGCGCGCTGTGGCGCGTGTGGGCCGACACCTGGGTCGGCGAAACGCGCGGCGGCCTGGCCGGCTCGGGCCCGCTGCCGAACTTCTACCACTGCGCCTACCTGGGCCTGTGCACCGTGACCGTGACGCCGGGCGACAACCACTTCATCTACGCGCAGCAGCCGACGGCCACGGTGGTGATCGCCGACGCGTCGCGCACGGTGGGCGCGCCCAACCCGTTCTTCATCTACAGCATCACCGGCCTGATCCTGGGCGACACCGGGGCGGGCTTCAGCGGCTCGATGTTCTCGCCGGCGCTGCCGGGCAGCCCGACGGGCCTGTACCCGATCAACGGCACCTTCACCTCGGCCGAGGGCTACGCCGTGCGCGTGGTGCCGGGCCAGCTGCGCGTGAGCGGCCTGCCGTTGCTGCCGTCGGTGGACGTGGTGCGCGAGCCGTTGACCTCGTACCTGTACGACCGGAACATCGGCCAGGCGCCGATCTGCCTGGCCACCGGGCCGTTGGACGGCGACCGCGCGCAACAGGGCGCCGACGTGCTGGCGCGCGAATGGTCACGCGTGCGCTCGCGGCCCAACCTGCTGAGTTGCGTGAACACCGAGCGGCGCAACGGCTGTTCGGATTTCTGAGACCGCACGCGTGTCAGCGCGGCGCGTGATCGCGGGCCGTGAGCACGAAGAGCTGCGCCATCAGGTCCGTGAGCAGCCGCAGCTGCGGGTCGTCGGTGAGCGGCGCGTGGCGCCACGGTGCAACGTGGGCTTCGAGGCCGTCGAGTGGCCCGGCGAAGAACAGGCGCCGCAACGCACCGCCGAGCACGTCGTGCGCCGCCGATTCTGTCGGGCTGCCGAGGGTGCTGTCGGCATGGCTGCCCCATGCCGGTGTGGCGAGGAAAGGCGAGAGCACCACGCCTTGCAGGCGGCCGTCGCGCAGGAAGCTGCCCAGCGTCAGGTCGTAGGGTTGCAGTGGGCCGCTCGCGAGCGCCTCCTGCAGCAGTGCGGGCAGCACGCGCAGACCCTTCGGCGTGACGACGTAGGCGACCGCGCCCCAGTTGTAGAGTGTGTGTGCGTCGAGGAAGTCGATGCCCGACAGCGCGTGACGCGGCGCGCCGCTTCCTTGCGGCGGCAGGCGCCGTTGCAGGCTGTGCCAGAGCGCGAGCAGGTGCTGCGTCGAGGTCACGGGCTGGCATTCGAGGAACGCGATCTCGCAGCCTTCGGCTTCCAGTTGCGCGAGTGCGCCACTGCGCAGCACGGCCGGCAGGGCCTCGCTGAGCTGTGCGTCGTCTTCGAGCACCAGCAGCGCTTCGCCGGGGGTCGCGCGGGTGAGGGCTTCGGTGTGCGAGAGAAAGCAGGCGCGCTCGCCGGGTGTGATCGCCGTGTTGTCGGGCGCGAGCGTCAACGCATCGATGGCTGCGTGCCGCCTGACATTCGTCAGCCCGAGCCGCTGCAGCTGCGCGTCCATCGCGGCGCGGCGCTCGGTGCTTCGCTCGAGGTTGATGTAGCAGCCTTGCATGGGCATCTCCGGAGCATCATCGCTGAAGGAGCGATGCAGTGAACATCAAGACGTTTGAGGGTCGGGAAGCTGACACGGGCCGTCCCTGGCTCAGCGTCGTGCTGCCTTTCTACCGCAAGCTGACCGAGTTCGAGCGCGTGCTGCCGCTGAACGCCGGGTATTGGGCGCGACCGGGCATCGAGGTTGTGCTCGCGCTCGATGAGCCCGGCGAGGAAGCCGGTGTGCTGGCGCTGATCGCCCGTTTTCCGCAGATCCGCTGGAAGGTGCTGGTGAACGACGTGGCCCATGCATGGCGCCCGCCGTGCAAGGCCATCAACGCCGGCGTGCGTTGCAGCGCGGGGCGCTTCGTGCTGGTCCATTCGCCCGAGTCCGCCTACGTGGGCGATGCGCCGGCCTTTTTGCTGCACGCCGCGATGAGCCACGCGCGCGGCGTGGCGGTCGGCCGCGTCGGCTTCGCGCGCTTCGACGAACTCACGGACACCCTCGAGGCCGTCTTTGCGCGCCAGGTGCCGCCCGAGCTGCTGCTGCAGACCTTCTACGGCTCGCTGTGCTGCGCGCGCGAAGCCTTCGATGCGGTGCACGGCTACGACGAATCGTTCGAAGAATGGGGCGGCGACGACGACAACCTGCGCGTGCGCCTCGAGATGGCGGGCTGGCAACTGCTGGCCTGCCCGGACGCGCACCTCCTGCACCTGTCGGCCGAGACGCGCACGGGTGGCGAGCAGTTCGACCGCGACGTCGACTGGATCAAATGCACGCCGCATGAGGCGCGCGCAGGCGATGCCGGCTGGGGCCGCGATTTCGAGCGCATCGCGCGCGACGACGGCGCCAGCGCATGGCCCGCCGAAGTGCCGGACTGGCTGGTCGCCGCACCGGCGGTGCCGATGGGTTCGCGCCGCCAGTGCGAGGTCTGCGCGCGCCTGCTGCACCACGAGCCCAGCGCCTTTCATTGCCCGCGGTGCGCGCCCCTACCGATTGCACCGCGTCTCACGTCGCGGCTGCGCATCGTCTGCGTGCTGCAGCTGCGCAACGAGGCGCGCTGTCTGCCGGGCTGCCTCGACCACCTGCGCGGCCATGTGGACGGCATCGTCGCGCTCGACGACGGCTCGACCGACGGCACCGCCGAGATCCTGCGGCGCGAACCGATGCTGCTGGAGCTGCTGTCGAACCCGCCGTGCGACGACGGCGCACACGTCTGGCACGAGAACGAGAACAAGCGCCGCCTGCTCGAAGCCGCGCGCCGCCACGGCGCAGGCTGGGTGCTGGTGTGCGATGCCGACGAGCGTTACGAGCAGCTGTTCCTGCGCCACCTGCACGCGACCGTCGATTCGCTGCCCGACAACCAGCTCGCCAGCCTGTCGCTCGTGTCCTGCGAGCTCTGGAATTCGCCCGATGCCTGGCGCAGCGACGGACCGTGGGGGCGCAAGTCGCGCGTGCGGCTGTTCCGGTTGCCGCAGCAGATCTCGTTTGAGCTGAGTTCGGAACTCCACGGCCCCTGGCTGCCCGACGACGCGCAGCGCCACGGCCTGATGTTCTACAGCCGCTACCGGCTCTACCACCTGAAGAGCATCCGTCACGCCGACCGCGTGGCGCGGCGCGACCTGTATACGCGGCTCGATCCGGCGCGTCAGTTCCAGGCCATCGGCTACGACTACCTCGCGCAAGAAGGTCCGACGTTGCAGCTGAGGCGCATCGAGCCCGACCGCGACTACGACCGCCGCACCTTGCCGTCTGACCTGCAAGAACCGGCTCAGCTGCCCAGCCCCAGCGTCCTCGCGAAGTCGCCGCGGTAGGTGCGCAGGCCCTGGTGCGACAGCTGTGAGCGCGTGTCGACGTGCACGCGTCCGCCGATCGATTGCCAGCGGCGGCAGAAGCCGTAGTCCTCGCTGAGATAGCGCCCGTTGTTCGGCTCGGCGAACACGTCGAAGAAGCGGTAGTGCGGGCGCGCCGCGGCGACCGGGTCGTCCATGCGGTCGGGCGTGTAGCGCAGCTCGGGCAGCGCCTGCGCCATCTGCTCGAGCACGCGGCGCGCGATCAGCATGAAGCCGGTGGGCGCGTCCAGCACTTCGAGAAAACCGTCGGCGTCCACGCGGGCCCTCGCATCGTTCACGTTGACCGGGAACGCCGCATGCAGCGCCTCGAAGTCGGCGCGCGTGGTGCCGGCCGGCAGCGGCGCGCGCAGGCCGCCTTCGGGCCAGCCGTCGCTCTTGTGCGGGTACACGCCGGCCACCACGTCGCGGCCCGCGCCCAGCAACCGCAGCGCGGCCTCGGGCTCGAAGCCGATGTCGGCATCGATCCAGAACAGGTGCGTCCAGCGCGGGTCGGCCAGGAACTCGGCGGCCAGCCGGTTGCGCGCGCGCGTGACGAGGCTGTCGCCGTCCAGGAAGCGCGTCTGCATCGCGAAGCCGTGGGTCCACGCGAGGTTGACCAGGCCGAGCAGGCTGCGCGCGCACTCGGTGCCGACCGCGCCGCCGTGGCAGGGCGTGGCGACGAAGGGGCGGACGTTCTTCAGGTCGACGGCAGTGGGCATGCAGGTTCAGGCGCCGGGCGCGTGGCGCCGCGTGGTGAGCAGTGCGCGCAGCTTGGCCGGCGCCACCGGTTTGGTCAACAGCGTCACGCCGCCGTGGCGCAGCCGCTGCAGCACCTCGGGCCCGGTGGCGCCCGATACCAGCACGGCGAGCGCATCGGGCTGCAGGCGGCGGGCGGCATCGATCACTTCCACGCCGTCGGCGTCGCCGGCCAGTTGCAGGTCGCACAGCACGGCGTCGTAGACGATGTCGCCGGTGCCCAGCCGCGCCAGCGCCTCGGCGCCGGTGGTGACGCATTCGACCTCGCAGCCCCACTGCGTGAGCAGCGCGTGCGTGCCGTCGAGGATGGCGGGGTCGTCGTCCACCACGAGGCAGCGCAGGCCCGCCAGCGGCGCCGGTGCCACCGGGGCGGGCTCGGGCGGCGCGACGTCGGCCTTGCGCGCGGGCGGCAGCGTGAACGCGAAGGTGCTGCCGGCCTGCAGCGCCGAGCGCACGGTGATGCGGGTGCCCAGCAGGGTGGCGATGCGCGCGCAGATCGCCAGCCCCAGGCCGAAGCCGCGGCGGCGGTCGCGCTCGGTGTTGGCCACCTGGTAGAACTCTTCGAAGATGCGGCCCTGGTGGATGGGCGCGATGCCCACGCCGTTGTCGCGCACCTCGATGCGCACGCCGGCCCGGCTGCGGCGCGCAACCACCAGCACGGTGCCGCTTTCGGGCGCGTGGCGCAGCGCGTTGGCCACGAGGTTGCCGACGATGCGCTGCACCATCGCCGCGTCGCTGCGCACGGCCAGCCCGCGGTCGCGCCAGTGCAGCCGCACCTGCGCCGCGCTGGCGGCGGGCGCGTGCTGCGCGTCGAGCTGGTCGAACAGCGCGGCCAGCGAGACGCGCGTGATGGCGGGCGTGAGCACCTGCGCGTCGAGCCGCGAAATCTCGAGCAGGTCGTCGAGCAGCACGCCCATGAAGCCGGTGCTCTCCTGAAGCCGCAGCACGGCCGGGCGCTGGGCCTCGGTGGCGCTGGGCAGCAGGCCGTCGATGAACAGGCCCATGGCATGCAGCGGCTGGCGCAGGTCGTGGCTCGCGGCGGCGAGAAAGCGCGCGCGCGACAGCGCCGCCTGCTCGGCTTCGGCCATGCGCTGCAGCGCGACGGCGGTGGCTTCGCGCACGCGCTCCTCGCTCACCTGGCGGTTGTATTGCAGGCGCTCGGCGAGGCGGTCGATGTCGTGTGCGAGCACGGCCAGCTCGTGCGTGCCGCGCGTGCCGCCTTCGACCACGTCGCAGCGCACTTCGAAGTGGCCGGCCTCCAGTGCCGCCACCGTGCGCGACACGCGCCGCAGCGGCCGCGCCACCGTGCGCGCCATGTGGCGCACCGAGGCCCACGCCGCCAGCAGCGCGACCAGTGCGATGCCGATGCCGGCGATGAGCGAGCGGCTGCGCTCGTGCGTGTAGGCGGTGGTGTCGCGGAAGGTCTGCACCAGCCCGATGGGCGTGTCGCCCGCCGCGGTGGAGCCGGCCGGCGCGAAGGCGCTGGCGCGCGAAGCTTCGCGCAAGGTGACCGGCGCGCTGAACATGCGCAACTGCGCGAGCGATTCGTTCTTCGGCCCGGCCGTGACGTACACGCCGGCGCTGTTGCTGATCTCCACCCGCGTCACCTGCCCGCCGCGCAGCGCCGCCGAAGCCACGTTCTGCAGCGCCGGCAGGTCGCCCGCGTAGAGGCTCAGGTCGGACATCGCCGCCACCTGTTTCGCCACGGCCTGGCCTTCGGCATCGAAGGCGGCTTCGAGTGTCTGCAGCCGGTTGTGCGTGAACCAGCCGGTGAGCGCCAACGCCACCGCCGCGCAGGGCACGACGCCCAGGCGGAACAGGTCGCGCTGCAGGTTGCCGCGCACCACCAGCGACGTGGTGGCCGGTGGTGGAGGGGGCGATGGGGATTCGGTCGCCGTGACCGCTCCCGCCGCCGTCGGGCGGGACAGCGGGCTCGGGGGGACCGGCGTGGTGCTCATCGCGGGGCTGCGAGTCGTTCGGTGAGCTCCCGTTCCTCCGGCGGACGCAGGCCGAGCCCGCGTGCCACGGTCGCGTTGATCCGCACGGTGGCCGGCGTGGCCGCCTCCACCAGCGGGCCGCTGCCGGTGCTGCCGGCGCTGGCCACCTTCTGTCCGAGCTGGCGCGCCTGCTGGGCCAGCTGGCCGGGCGTGGAGACCGCCGCCGCCAGGCCGCCCGAGCGCACCAGCCCTTCGCTGGCGCCGAACACCGGCAGGCCCGCGCCGGCGCCGGCGTGCAGCACCGAGAGCGTGGCGGCCTGGCTGTCGCCGATGAGGTCGGGCAGCACCATGAGGGCGTCGCTGCGCGGCACGAGGGCGCGCAGCGCGGCGGCCAGCGAGCGGGCGTCGGGCGCGATCTCGACCTGCAGGTCCCAGGGCGGGTTGGCATTCTGCGCGGCGCGCTGCAGCTCGCGCACCAGCGGTTCGGATTCGGGCGTGGCGATGACGCCCAGGCGGCGCTTCTGCGGCAGCACGGCGTTCACCAGCGCGAGCTGGTCGGCCATGGCCGGGTCGCGCAGCAGCACGCCCACGCGCCGGTCGCCGCGCCGCAGGGCGACGGGGCTGGCGGCCTTGAGGGTCTCGTAGTCGAGCCGGCTCAGCATCGCCAGCACCAGCGGCTCCGTACTGGGCCGCTCGAGGGCGGCGCGCGCGGCGGCGGTGCCCACCGCCACGGTGAGGCCCGCATCGCTCGCGGTGCGCAGGCTGCGGGTGCGCACACCGGCGTTGGCGGCGGGTTCGGTGTCGGTGCCAGCGGGTTCCGCAGCCGCCGTGGCCGTGCCCGGCCCGATGCGCACCAGCTCGAACTTGCCGGAGGCCGCCTGGTCGGTGCGCAGCTGCTGCACGAACTCCGCCGACGCGGCCTGGTCGTCGCCGACCAGCACCGTCAGCGTGGCCGCCGATGCACCGCGCGGCGCCGCGGCGAGGCACAGCACGAGGCCGCAGGCCAGCAGGGCGTGGACAGCACGGTGCACTCTTCCGAAGAAAAGCGGAATGGGGAGGTTCTCAGCGACGGACATGGACTGCTTTGTGCAGCGAGAGGCAATGGTCCAATGTAAAGACGCGCCCTGTTTCCCGCGATAAGGCAGAGGGCTTATGTCCGCGCATGCGACGGCCCGCACCTGTGAGGAAGATCACAGTGCGGAGGCTGCTTGGTCTATGCCTGACGGTCTACCCGGGCCCCTACCCCGAGGGCAGGGCTGTCAGAGGCCCGCCGCGATCATCAGCGCGGCGGTGCGCTGTGCCTGGATCGCCTGGCGCAGCACGCGCGGCGACACCGGCTTGTAGAGCACGGCGATGCCGGCGGCGGCCACCTCGCGCAGGCGGTCGGGCTTGGTTTCGCCGGTGACCAGCAGGCGCGCGGTGCCGGCGCCGATGCCGCGCGGATGGCGCTCGAGCGCGGCGATCACATCGAGGCCGTTGTCGCCGCCCTGCAGCAGCAGGTCGCTGACCACCACGTCGGGCGGCGTGTCCCAGCCGTCGGCCAGCGCCAGCGCTTCGGCGCGGGTCTGCGCGGCCAGCACCGTGGCGCCCCAGTTGCCGAGCACCACACTCAGGCCTTCGAGGATCGTGCGCTCGTCGTCGATGACGAGGATGCGCAGGTCCGCCAGGCTGGCGCCGTTGTCGTCGGCGGCGGTGACCACTGTGGGCGCCGGTGCCACCGGTGCCGGCAACGCGGCGGGCGCGGCGCGCACCTGCACGCGCACGCAGGTGCCCTTGTGCAGGCGCGAGCTGAGTTCGACGCGCGTGTTCAGCAGCTCGGCCAGCCGCTGCACCGTGGCCAGCCCCAGGCCCATGCCGCGCGCGCCGCCGGGCGCGTTGCTGCGGCTGGCCGGCTCGACCTGGTAGAACTCCTCGAACACCCGCGCCTGGTGCTGCGCGGCAATGCCCACGCCGGTGTCGACCACGTCGATGCGCACGCCCTTGCCGCGGGCGCGCGCACCGATCAGCACGCCGCCCTCGACCGTGTGGCGCAGCGAGTTCGACACCAGGTTGTTCAGGATGCGCGAGAGCATCACGTAGTCGCAGCGCACCCACAGCTCGGTCTTGCGCACCACCAGCCGCAGGCCCTGCTGCTCGGCCACGGGGCGGAAGTTGCGGCTGATCTCGTCGAACAGCCGGTCCAGCGGAAAGTCGGCCCACTGCGGCTGCAGCACGCCGGCGTCGAGCTGCGACAGGTTCAGCAGCTCCGAGAACAGCCGGTCGAGCGAATCCACGCATTCGCGGATGTGGCCGATGCGCTGCAGCTTCACCGGGTCGGTCTCGCCGTTGGCCAGCCCGTCCGAGAAGAGCGTGAGCGCATGCAGCGGCTGGCGCAGGTCGTGGCTGGCGGCGGCCAGCAGCCGCGTCTTGGCCTGGCTGGCCACCTCGAGCAGCTGGTTCTTGCGCGCCAGCTCGGCCGTGGCCTCGTTGATGCGGCTTTGCAGCAGCCGGTGGCTTTCGGCGAGCGCGCGCGCCGCCTGGTTGAAGCCGTGCTGCAGGTGGCGCACCTCCGAGGTGCCTTCGATCGCCACGCTGGCGGCCTCGCCCGCGCCGAGCCGGTCGACCGCCTCGCCCAGTGCGCGGATCGGCTCGCTGATGCGGCGCGCCGCCCACCAGCCCGCCAGCCCCACGCCCAGCAGGCTCACGGCCAGCACCAGCGCCACGTTGAGCCAGACCGCGCGGCGCGCGCTCTGCACGGCGTCCAGCCCGATCTCGACCATCACCTTGCCGTTGTGCCGGCCGTCGTCGCTGACGATCGGCACCACCACCTGCAGGCCCTCGCCGCGGCGGCGGTCGACGGTTTCGGAGTTGGCGACGATCTCGCCGTCTTCCGTCCAGATCTGCACCTGCTGCACGTGCGGCTGGTAGGTGCCCGTTTGCGCGGTGCGCGCCAGCGCGCGGCGGTCCATGCGCGACAGCGGCGCCTGCGCCACCGTGGCCACCTGCAGCGCCACCGTCTGCGCATTGGCGCGCATCAGCTCGGTCAGGTTGCCCAGGTGCTGGCGCGTGAGCACCGCGATGGCCACCAGCGTGGCCGCCGTGGCCGGCAGCAACGCCAGCAGGATCAGCTGCTGGGCGAAGGTGAGGCGGGCCAGCCCGCGCAGGAGGCGGAAGTTCAAGTTCATGAAGGCCTTGAGCACATGGGGGGCGAGCTTAGGGCCGCGGCCCGGAACAGGGAAGAGCGGAAAACAGCACGAAAGACGGCGGCATTTGCGATGTAATGGCGTCCGCGTTGCCCATGCCAGACCCCGCCGGTTCGCCGCGGGCCCTTGTCTTCCGGTTTCTTCATGCAGGCTTTCTTGCGTCGTTTCGGCAAATTCCTCCAGACCGGCCGCCGTGCGGCCCTGGCCTTTGCCGTGGGGCTGCCGCTGCTGGCCGCAGCCCAGGCGCCGGCCCCCGCAGCGGACGCACCGGTGCGCTTCGGCATCCTGCCGCTGGGCGGTGCCTTCGAGTCGCGCAGCGACTGGGACCCGCTGCTGGCCGAACTCAGCCGCGCCATCCAGCGGCCGGTGAGCGTGCTGTCCGTCAATTCGTACGAAGCGCTGGAGCAGGCCATCCAGCGCGGAGAAGTCGACATGGCGTTCCTCTCGGGAAAGATGGCGCTCGACGCCGTGACCCAGCAGCGCATGAAGGTCGTGGCCCAGGTCGTGCGGCACGACGGCCTGCCCGGCTACCGCGGGCTGCTGCTCACGCGCAAGGCGCCACCTTTCAACACGCTGAAGGAATTGATCGACCAGCCCGAGCGCTGGCGCCTGGCGCGCGGCGAGCGGCAGTCGGTGTCGGGCTTCATCGTGCCGCAGCTGCAGTTCTTCCTGCCGAACCACATCGTCATGGAGACGCGCTTCCTGAGCGAGGTCGTCGGCACGCACCAGGCCAATGCGCTGGCCGTGGCCAACAACGAGGCCGACGTGGCCACCAACAACTCGGCCGATTTCGAGCGCTTCAAGCTGCGCTTTCCGGCCGAGGCGCAGCGGCTGCAGGTGCTGTGGGAGTCGGAGCTGATCCCGCACGCGCAGATCGTCGTGCGTCGCGAGTACGCGTCCGAGCTGCGTTTGCGCGTGCAGGCCTTCCTGGTTGCCTACGGCCGCGGCAAGGGAGCGCGCGGCGACGCCGAACGCGTGGTGCTCAAGTCGCTGCACGACCTGGCGGGCTTCGTCGCTGCCGACAACAGCTCGCTGCTGCCCGCCGCCAAGCTCGCCTACCAGCTCGCGATGCAGAACGCGAAGACCGCGCAGTGGGTCAACGACGCGGCGCGGCAGGCGCGGCTGCAGCGGCTGGAGAACGGCTATGCCGACCAGTTGGCTGTCTTGAAGGATGTGAGCCCTTGAACCGCCGCACGATGCTCGCGCTGGCCGTGTCGTCGCTGATGGCGCCATGGCTGGCGGGCGCGCAGCCTGCGCCGACGCCCTCCGCGAAGGGCCCGCTGGTGATCAAGGAGGTGCGCTTCGGCGTGCTGCCGCTGGGCGGCACCGTCGAGTCGCGCGCGTTGTGGACGCCGCTCATGGCCGACATGAGCCGCGCACTGGGCTTGCCCGTCAGCGCGTACTCGGTGCCGTCGTACGAAGAGCTCGACCGTGCCATCGGCCGCGACGAGATCGACATGGCCTTTCTCTCGGCCAAGATGGCGCTGGACGCCGTCATGCAGCGGCGCATGAAGGTGGTGGCGCAGATCGCGCGCCGCGACGGCATGCCCGAGCACCGCGCCGTGCTGCTCGCGCGCAAGACCGGTCCGCTCAACACGCTCGAAGGCCTGCTGGCCCAGCCCGAACGCTGGCGGCTCGCGCGCGGCGACAGCCGCTCGGTCACCGGCTTCATCGTGCCGCAGAGCCAGCTCTTCCTGCCGAACCAGATCGAGATGGAAACGCGTTTTCGCAGCGAGTTCGTCGGCACCCACCAGGCCACCGCGCTGGCCGTGGCCAACGGCGACGCCGACGTGGCCACCAACAACACCACCGATCTCGAACGCTTTCGCCAGCAGTTCCCGGTCGAGGCCGCGCGGCTGCAGGTGATCTGGGAATCCGAGCCACCGCCCGGCGCGCCGATGGTGGTGCGTCGCGACTACCCGCCCGAGTTCCAGGCGAAGCTGCAAGCCTTCCTGATCGGCTACGGCAAAGGCAAGGGGACGCGTGCCGATGCCGAGCGCGAGGTGCTGAAGAACCTGCGCGCAGCGTACGGCTACGTCGCGGCGGACGACAGCGCGCTGCTGGCGGAAGCGAAGCTGGAATACCAGTTGGGGCGGCAGCGCGCGTTGTCGGCGGCGTGGGTCAACGATGCGGCGCGGGAGCAGCGGCTGCAGCGGATCGAGAAGGCGTATGCGGCGCAGGTGGAGGCGCTCAAGGCGTCGAGCGCATCCCGCTGAGGCACGGCCCGCGCAGGCCGTGCCCATGACAAATCACTCGCTTTGCGCGGGTATCTGAACGCAGGTCGCGGCGGGCGACCATTGTTGTCAATGCAAACGCGTGGTGGCTTCCACACTGCGCGACCTCTTTCCGTGTGAAGGCTGCTGTCGTCGAAGGCGCTCTTGTGGGCGGCTTCGTGCGTTGTGCGCTGCTCGTCGGGGAGAGGATGGGGCGAGAGCCCGCATCTGACAACGACGATCTCTATCGGAAAGACAGTCACGCAATGAAGACCTACAAGATATTCAAGGACCCCCTCGGCAATGTGCAGGCCGTCAAGGACGGATGGTGTTGGCCGGGTTTTTTCTTCGGGGCGTTCTGGGCCCTTTTCCATCGCATGTGGTGGGTGGGGCTGGGCCTATTGGGCGTGGCGACGCTCATCGTCGTTGGAGAAGACGCCATCGGAACGGCGGCCACGGATGGATTGCTCAACGTGCTCTCTGTCGTCGTGTCGGTGGGGTTCGGCATCGGCGGGAATGCCTTGCGCGCGGGGCAATAGATTCGCAGGGGCTATGAGGAGATTGCGGTGGTGCAAGCTGCCAACGTGGAGATGGCGCTGATTCAGGGGCAGGCGGCGCCTGCAACGAAACCCGGGACGCTCTGAGAAAAATCCCACGCATGGCGAAGGCGATGCGTGGAGTTTGACGATTGTTATCAGTGTGATCGCGAGGCGACTCGCAAACTGCGCGACCTGTTTTCCTCCCAAGGAAGTCGTCGATGCCGCGCACGCTGTCCGTTTCTTCTGCTGCGA
>NZ_JBWKNE010000014.1:0-57825 GCF_059415405.1 Variovorax sp. GW821-FHT10C12 | reverse complement strand
GGCCGATGCGGCGGGCGCCGGTACGGCCTTCGCGCCGAGCTCGAACAGGTGGCTCGGCGGCGGCTCGATCAACGCCGTGAGCTCGACGATGCCGGGCGGCGTCTCGACCACACCGAGCTGCGTGCGGTCGACGAAATTGCGCTGCACCCAGCCGCGCTGGACCATCACGGTCCGCTCGCTGCCTTCGAGCGCGAACGGCGTCAGCACATAGAAGCCCGGCGTGCCGTGCATCTGGCGGTTGTCCAGGTAGACCGTCTGCGCCGTGAGCCACAGGCCGCGCAGGCGCACCGGCCGGTGCAGCTCGGCGGCCGCTTCGCCCAGCGCCAGGAACTCCGCCTGAGAGAGCGGGGGCTTCTGCTTTTGCGCGTCGATGCGGGCCTGCAGCGCTTCTTTCTGCGCGGCGCGCGAGAGCTGCCAACGCCCCAGCGACACGGTGGCTGCCAGCGCCAGCACGGCCGCCAGCGTGACGATCAGGAAACGGCCGCTGCCTGCGCGGCGGCGCGGCGTGGCAGAGGAGGCAAGGGGCTCGGGAGGCTCGGAGGTCACTGGAGCGGACGGGGCGTGCGGCCGATAATGCGGGTCATGAAATACTTCGTCGCCCTGATCTTTCTGGGCATCTTCGCGAGCCTCGCCTTCGCGCTCTACTTCATGCTGAAGGACGGTCGCGACGGGCAAAACAAACGCGGGGGCATGGCCCGCGCGCTCACCTTTCGGATCGGCCTGTCGGTCTTTTTGTTCCTGTGCATGCTGCTGGCCTGGAAACTCGGCTACATCCAGCCCACCGGGCTCCCGCTCGGGAAGTAACAGATGGTGCTCGTTCCACGAGAACCATGAAAAAGGCGCCTTACGGCGCCTTTTTTCTGGAATGCCGTGAGGTTTTTCGCTCAAAGCCAATAGACCAGCACGTACAGGCCCAGCCAGACCACGTCCACGAAGTGCCAGTACCAGGCGGCGCCTTCGAAGCCGAAGTGACGCTCGGCGGTGAAGTGGCCCTTCTGCAGGCGCAGCGTGATGAACAGCAGCATCAGCATGCCGATGAACACGTGCAGGCCGTGGAAGCCGGTCAGCATGAAGAAGGTCGAACCGTAGGTGCCCGACGTGAGCTTGAGGTTCAGTTCGGTGTACAGGTGGAAGTACTCGTAGCCCTGCACGCCCAGGAAGATCACGCCCAGCAGCACGGTGAGCCACATGAAGCGGATGCACTGTGCGCGGTGGTCGGCGCGCAGCGCGTGGTGGGCGATGGTCAGCGTCACGCCCGAGCTCAGCAGCAGCGCGGTGTTGATGGTCGGCAGCCAGAACGGGCCGACGGTCTGGAAGGGCTCGATGATGCCGGCCGGCGAACCGGTCACGCCGGCCGCGACGCTGGGCCACACGGCCTTGAAGTCGGGCCAGAGGATCGCGTTGTCCAGGCTGCCGAGCGTCGGCAGCGCGTGGGTGCGGGCCCACCACAGCGCCGTGAAGAAGGCGCCGAAGAACATCACTTCCGAGAAGATGAACCAGCTCATGCTCCAGCGGTACGAGAGGTCGATCTTGTGGCCGTACTGGCCGCTCTCGCTCTCGCCGACGGCGGCACGGAACCACACGAAGAGCGTGCCGAGCCAGATCACCATGCCCAGCAGCAGCGACCAGGCGCCCCACTGGTGGCTGTTGATCCATTGCCCCGCGCCGAGGATCACGAAGAACAAGCCGATCGCGGACACGACCGGGTAGGCCGAGGGTCCGGGCACGAAGTAGTAGGGCGTGGTGCCGTGGGTGGTTGAACTCATATCAGCTCCTGGCTTTCTTTCTTCTCTCGATTCAATGATTCTGGAGATCGTGGTTTTTTATCTTCGGCTCAGCAGGCAGCGCTCAGGCGGTCGCGACCACATGCCGCACCAGCAGCACCAGCCCGACCACGAAGACGATCACTGCGGCAAACGCCACCACGATGACGTGCAGCGGATTGAGCTTGCCCAGGTCTTCCTTGTAGGCGCTGTTGCGACGCACCCCGAAGAACGACCAGCCCACCGCCTTCATCGTGTCCCACAGCGTGGACTTGCGGCGCGGGCCATCGGGCGGCAACGGCGAGGTCACGAGCGCGGCTCATCTGCGACAGCATGCGAAACGGCGGCCACCGGGGCCGGTGGCGTCTTGCCGCCCACCTCGAAGAAGGTGTACGACAGCGTGATGGTCTTGACGTCCTTCGAGATCTTCGGATCGATCACGAAGGCGACCGGCCACTGCTTCTTCTCGCCCGCATCGAGCGTGTACTGGTTGAAGCAGAAGCACTCGAGCTTGTTGAAATGCGCCGCGGCCTGCTGCGGCGCGTAGCTCGGGATGGCCTGCGCGGCCATGCGGCGGTTCTGCGTGTTCTGGAACTCGTACATCACCGTGTTCAGCTGGCCCGGGTGCACTTCGATGAAGCGCTCGGCCGGCTTGAAGTCCCAGAGGCCACCGCGCACGTTGGAGTCGAACTCGACCTTGATCGTGCGGGTCATGTCGACCTGCGTGTTGTCGGGCACGCGCACGTTCTTGGCGCCGCTGGCGCCGCCCGGCACCTGGAGCTCGGAGAGCGCGAGGATGTTGATGCCGGTCATCTCGCAGATGGCGCGGTACATCGGCACCAGCGCGTAGCCGAAGGCGAACATGCCGCAGGTCACGACGGCCAGCTTGCCGACCATGCGGACGTTGGCGCGGCGGATGCGTTGACCGAGGCTCATGCTGTTGCTTCCGTTCGGGAGTGCGATGCGGCGCGGTCAGCGACCGCTGAACCAGACCATGCGGACGATGAAGCCGATGAAGAAGATCACCGCGATGGAGGCCAGCGTGAGCCCCATGCGTCGGTTGTTCTTTCTTTGTTCGGGCGTCGTCATCGTCGTGCGGTCGTGGTGCTTGTGCGGCGTGCGCGGGTGATCAGCCGATCACCTTGGTGGCGGTCACGTCGAGCTTGGGCGGGTTCTCGAAGGTGTGGAACGGGGCCGGCGACGGCACTTCCCACTCGAGGCCTTCGGCCGCTTCCCAGGGCTTCTGGGCTGCTGCTTCACCCTTGCCGCGCATCGAAGGCAGCACGATGAACAGGAAGAAGTAGACCTGCGCGAAGCCGAAGAAGAACGCACCCACCGAGGCGATGGCGTTGAAGTCGGCGAACTGCATGGGGTAGTCGGCATAGCGACGCGGCATGCCGGCCAGACCCAGGAAGTGCATCGGGAAGAAGGTGACGTTGAACGAGATCAGCGACCACCAGAAGTGGACCTTGCCGCGCGTTTCGTTGTACATCACGCCGGTCCACTTGGGCGCCCAGTAGTAGAAGCCCGAGAACATGGCGAACAGCGAGCCGGCCACCAGCACGTAGTGGAAGTGGGCCACCACGTAGTAGGTGTCTTGCAGCTGCGTGTCGATCGGCGCGACCGCGAGGATCAGGCCGGTGAAGCCGCCCATCGTGAACACGAAGATGAAGCCGACCGCGAACAGCATGGGCGTCTCGAAGGTCATCGAGCCCTGCCACATCGTCGCGATCCAGTTGAAGATCTTCACGGCCGTGGGCACGGCGATCAGCATGGTCGCGTACATGAAGAACAGCTGGCCCGTGAGCGGCATGCCGGTCGTGAACATGTGGTGGGCCCACACGATGAACGACAGGATGGCGATCGACGAGGTGGCGTACACCATCGAGGCGTAGCCGAAGAGCTTCTTGCGGGCGAAGGCCGGAACGACCTGGCTGATGATGCCGAAGGCCGGCAAGATCATGATGTAGACCTCGGGGTGGCCGAAGAACCAGAAGATGTGCTGGTACATCACCGGGTCACCGCCGCCGGCGGGGTTGAAGAAGCTGGTGCCGAAGTGGCGGTCGGTCAGCGTCATCGTGATGGCGCCTGCGAGCACGGGCATCACGGCGATCAGCAGGTAGGCGGTGATGAGCCAGGTCCAGCAGAACATCGGCATCTTCATCAGTGTCATGCCGGGGGCGCGCATGTTGAGGATGGTCACGATGATGTTGATCGAACCCATGATCGACGAAGCGCCCATGATGTGCATCGCGAAGATGCCGGCGTCCATCGAGGGGCCCATCTGCAGCGTGAGCGGGGCGTACAGCGTCCAGCCGGCCGCGGGCGCGCCGCCGGGCATGAAGAACGAACCGGCCAGCATGATGGCCGCCGGGATCAGCAGCCAGAAGCTGAAATTGTTCATGCGCGCGAACGCCATGTCGGACGCGCCGATCTGCAGCGGGATCATCCAGTTCGCGAAGCCCACGAAGGCCGGCATGATCGCGCCGAACACCATGATCAGGCCGTGCATGGTGGTGAACTGGTTGAACAGCTCGGGGTTCACCAGCTGCAGGCCGGGCTGGAACAGCTCGGCGCGGATCAGCAGGGCGAGCACGCCGCCGATCATCAGCATCGTGAAGCTGAACAGCAGGTAGAGCGTGCCGATGTCCTTGTGGTTGGTCGCGAACACCCAGCGGCGCCAGCCGGTGGGCGCGTGGTGATCGTGATGCTCGTCGTGTGCGTGGCCGCCGGGGGCGTGACCGTGGGGGTCGAGGACTGCGCTCATGTCGTTGTTCCTTGCAATTTCTTCTTCGCGGGGCGCCGTCGGATCACTTGCCGCGCAGGGCCAGTACTTCAGCCGGTTGCACCAGCTGGCCCGTCTTGTTCGACCAGCTGTTCTTGGTGTACGTGGCCACGGCCGCGAGGTCGGTGTCGCTCAGCTGTTTCCAGGCAGGCATGGCACCGTTGTTCTGGCCGTTGAGCAGCACCATCAGCTGCACCTTGTGGTCGGAATCGGTCACCTTGGCTGCGCCGTCGAGCGGCTTGATCGGGCCTGCGCCCTTGCCGTTGGCCTGGTGGCAGGCCGCGCAGTTGGAGGCGTAGACCTTCTCGCCGCGTGCCAGCATGTCGGGCAGCGTCCAGACCTTGGTCGGGTCGTCGAGCTTGGCGGCGGCTTCCTTGCGCTTGGTGGCGACCCAGGTCGTGTAGTCGGCGGCCGAGACCACCTTCACGTGGATCGGCATGTAGGCGTGTTCCTTGCCGCACAGTTCCTGGCACTGGCCGTAGTAGTCGCCCACGGTCTCGGCGCGGAACCAGGTGTCGCGCACGAAGCCGGGAATGGCGTCCTGCTTGAGGCCCAGCTGCGGCACGGCGAAGGCGTGGATCACGTCGTTCGCGGTGGTGATGATGCGGACCTTCTTCTGCACCGGCACGACCATCGGGTTGTCGACCTTGAGCAGGTAGTCGTCGGGCATGGCGCCCTTGGCACCGGCGTCGGACATGGCGCGCTGCGAGCTGTCGAGCGTCGAGATGAAGGCCAGGCCCTCGCCTTCGCCGTTCAGGTAGTCGTAGCCCCACTTCCACTGGTAGCCCGTGGTCTTGATCGTGAGGTCGGCGTTCGTGGTGTCCTTCTGGGCCACGAGCACCTTGGTGGCGGGCAGCGCCATCACGATCACGATGAGGAAGGGCACGATGGTCCAGATGACCTCGACCACCACCGATTCATGGAAGTTGGCGGCCTTGTGGCCCACCGACTTGCGGTGCTTCCAGATGGAATAGAACATCACCGCGAACACGGCGACGAAGATGACCGTGCAGATGATCATCATGATCGTGTGGAGCAGATGCTGCTCCTGCGCGATCTTGGTCACGCCGACCGGAAGATTCAGCTGGCGCACCGAAGGGCCGCCGGGCAGATCGTTGACTGCGTGCGCCGCGTTGCTGAACGCCGCGCCGGCCGCCAGCAACAGATTCGCCGGCCTGTACTTATTGCGCCAAATGCTCTTCATCGTGTTCACGTTTCTTCAATTTTTCGAAAACCCAACCGTGCAGCACCGCGCGAGCCCCCTCAGGCGCCACGCAACGCCATGCGAATCTCGCGCGCCAATGCGGCTCGCAACTCCGGGCGTACATAGCGCCCCACCCTGACCGATCGACCCTGCCCCGAGACCTCGATCAGTGAACGATCGCCGGTCTGCGGTTCGATCCGCACCTGGTGCGGAAGAAATTCCGTGCGTTCGTAGTGCCCACCGTTCTCGAGCTCCACGACGAGGCGTCCGCCCTGCAGCGCGATCCGTTCGCCATCGGTGGCATGCCGCGCGTACATCATGAACGCAAAGCCCACCGCGGCCAGTTCGAGCCAGGCGAATGGCAATACCAGCGGCGCACCGTGCAGCCAGAACACCATGCCCGTTCCCAGAGATACCACGCACAGCGAGGCGTAGAGCCAGCCCAGCTGGCTCGGCGTCACCGAGCAATTTCGTTTCAGGAACCAGTGGATGTTCTGGCCTGAAACGGTGGCAAAACGAAACACGGAATTCGACACGGGCGAGTTCAGCAAATCGGTGCGTCGATGGTGGCCAAACCCCTCGTACAAACAGGATCCGACACCCCTCGATCACGGGACAATACCCGCGAGTTTCACGCAACGGCGGATTGTAGCGGGTAGAGCGCGGGCCCCGCGCACCGAATGAGGGCTGCCGGGTCGCTCAGGCGCCAGGGCGGCCGCGCTGGAGCATCGATCGCATCTCGCGCAGCGAGACCGCGCTCTCGGGCGAGAGCGCCACGCGCGGCGTCGGCTTGAAGGCGTGGCCGTAGATGACCTCGAAGGTCAGCGCGATGCGGCCCTCGCCTTCCGCGGCCGGCGCCAGCTCGGGCAGGGCCTGCTTGAGCGCGCGGTGCCAGGCCTTGCCGCGCAGTGCGGGGAAGCGCGCCGGATGCAGGTTGCGGCCCAATGTGCGCAGCTCGGCCAGGGCGGCCTCGGGGGTGGCCCAGGTGAGCACGATGCGCTCCATGTCCATCACGGGCTCGGCGAAGCCGGCGTGCACGAGCATGTCGCCCCAGTCGTGCATGTCGGTGTATTCATGGCCGGCGGCGGGCCAGCCGAGCCGGGCATGCAGGGCGCGCAGCTCGCGCACGGTGTCCGGGCCCAGGCAGGAGAACATCAGGAAGCCGTTGGTCGCGACCAGCCGGTGCCACTGCGCGATGAGCGCCTCGGGGTCGGCTGCCATGTGCAGCGACATGTTGGCCCACAGCAGGTCGACGCCGTCTTCGGGCGTGGCGTCGAAGCGGGCCTTGCCGCCCTGCCAGCGGCGCGCGCTCCACCAGGGCGCGGTCAGCGCCTCGCCGGTCCGGTCGGCCAATGCGGGTTCGGATTCGATGACGAAGGCTTCGGCGTCGCGGTAGCGGCGGGCCAGCAGCGCGTGCGCCTCGAGGCCGCCGCGCAGCGGCGACCAGTCGGCCCAGGTGCGGGGCTGCGCTTTGATCCATTGCAGCCGGTCTTCCATCCGGCGGCCGATTTCCTCGTGCAGCCAGGGCGAGCCCTCGACGGGCGCGAGCCGGCGCCAGCGGTCGGCCGCCGTGGGATCGATGGTCGGCGGTCTTCTTGCGGGGTCGGTGGCCATGGGGCCGTGAGTATATTGAGGCATGCACAACCGCCGGGCCCTGAGGCCTTTCACCTCGCTGCTCGCGCGGCTGCCCAGCCAGTGCGAGGTCTGCCGCGCCTGGCCCGCGCAGCGCGTGTGCGACGCCTGCGTGGCCCGCTTCGCGCCGCCGACCCCTCGCTGCGGCGGCTGCGCGCTGCCGATGCCCGAGGGCGTGGCCCGCTGCGGCGAATGCATCAGGCACCCGCCGCCGCTCGACGCCTGCCTCGCGGCCTGCACCTATGCCTGGCCGTGGCCCGACTGCATCGCCCAGTTCAAGTTTCGCGGCGAAGCGGGCTGGGCCGGCCCGCTGGCCACCCTGCTGCGCAGCGCGCCGTGGGTGGAGCCGGCGCTGGAGCAGTGCGACCTCGTGCTGCCGATGCCGCTGGCGCCCGGCCGGCTGGGCGAGCGCGGCTTCAACCAGGCGCACGAGCTCGCGCGCCGGCTGGCACCGGCCAAGACGGATGCCGCGCTGCTGCTGCGCACGCGCGACACGCCCGCGCAGAGCGGCCTGCCGCGCGCCGACCGGCTGCGCAACCTGCGCGGCGCCTTCGCCGTGGAGCCGCTGCGCGCCGACGGCCTGCGGGGGCGGCGCGTGGTGCTGGTGGACGACGTGATGACCAGCGGCGCCTCGCTGTTCGCCGCGGCCGCCACCTTGCGCCTGGCGGGCGCGGCGCACATCACCGGCGTGGTGCTGGCGCGGACCGATCCGCCGCGCTGAACCCGCCGGCGGCGCCCGCGACAATCGGCGCATGTTCCATATCGTCCTGGTCCACCCCGAAATTCCGCCGAACACCGGCAACGTGATCCGTCTCGCGGCCAACACCGGCTGCGCGCTGCACTTGGTGGAGCCGCTCGGCTTTTCGATGGACGACCGCCTGCTGCGCCGCGCCGGCCTCGACTACCACGAGTACGCCGAGGTCAAGCGCCACGCCGACTGGGCCGCGCTGCTGGCCACGCAGCAACCGCCCGCCGAGCGCCTATTCGCGCTGACCACGCGCGGCACCCGCGCCGTGCACGACGTGCGCTTCCAGCCCGGCGACTGGCTGGTGTTCGGCTCGGAAACCGCCGGACTGCCGCCGCCGATCCGCGATGGCTTCGCCGAGGCGCAGCGCCTGCGGCTGCCGATGCGCGCCGGCCAGCGCAGCCTGAATTTGTCGAACGCGGTGGCAGTCACGGTGTTCGAAGCCTGGCGGCAAAACGGTTTCGCCTGACGGCCCTTCGCACGGCAGGGGCACATCCGATCGGCGCCGCGTGGCGTATGGGAAGACATGCCGGTGATTCGCACCAGCATCCGTCCCCTCAACGCCGACTGCCAAGGAGTCCCGCCATGCACACCACCACCCTGCGCCTGATCACGATCGCTGCCCTCGCCTTCGCCGGCGGCGCCCATGCCTTCCAGGGCGAGCAGAACCCGCTGCCGCCCGCGCCCTTCCAGTCGTCGCTGACGCGCGCCCAGGTCCAGCAGCAGGCCCTGCAGCCGCTGCAGATCAGCAATGGCGGCACCGGCGTCGCCCGGCCGACCGCAGGCAATGTCGACCGTGCGGCGGTGCGCGCAAGCGCCGTCGGCATCACCCGGCAGGGCGCCGCCACCTACGGCGAAGTCACCGACCGCCGGATGTAAAGAGAAGAAGAAAAGAGAAGCCGCTCAGGGAAAACGGCGCACCACCGACTCGGCGACGCACGCCGGCTTGGCGGCGCCTTCGAGTTCGATCGTGGTTTCCCAGGTCATCTGCAGGCCGTTGTTGGGAATCGGCTCGGCGCTCAGCAGCTTCATGCGGGCGCGCAGGCGTTGGCCCACGGGCACCGGCGACATGAAGCGCACGCGGTTCAAGCCGTAGTTCACACCCATGCGCGACTCGACCACGTCGATGGCCGTCTCGAAGAACTTCGGCAGCAGCGACAGCGTGAGAAACCCGTGCGCGATCGGCGCGCCGAAGGGGCCGGACTTGGCCCGTTCCACATCGACGTGAATCCATTGGTGATCGCCGGTCGCCTCGGCGAACTGGTTGACCTGCTGCTGCGTCACGCTGATCCAGTCGCTCACGGCGACTTCCTGGCCGACGCAGGCGGCGAGATCCTGAAGGGTCTGGAATGTCTTTTTGGTCATGCGGGGCATTCTGGTGCCAAGGGCACAAGGCTGGCTGTCGGACTTGCGACAACCGGGATTCAGGGAAATCCGGGGATCAGTTCAGGCGTCGAGCCATTCGCAGATCGGCGCCCACTGGTCCAGGTCGCGCTGCACGCGCCCCGGCGCAATGTCGAACAGCGTGAGCCCGCGCGCCGCCAGCTGCACGTAGTTCTGCGTGTCGCGCAGCTCGCCCAGCACGGGCACGCCCAGGCCGGCGATGAACTCGTGCAGCCGGTCGGCCGCCAGCGTGCGGGCGTTCACGCGCATGCCGACCAGGCCGATGCGGGTCTTCTCGGCGCGGCGGCTCTCCAGCAGGCGGTCCAGGAAATCGCGCGTGGCGTAGATGTCGAAGATGCTCGGCTGCAGCGGCACGATCACGCGGTCGGCCAGCGCCAGCACCTCCTTGAAGCGCCAGCCGTGCAGGCCGGCGGGCGTGTCGAGCACCGCGTGGGTGGTGCCGCGCGGCGGGCGCACCACGGTGCTGTCGCCGGTGGCCTCCCAGGTGGCGATGGGGCGGGCCTGCGGCGGGCGCAGGCCGAGCCACAGCCGCGAGGACTGCTGGCGGTCCACGTCGCCGAGCATCACGGCATGGCCGCGGCTCGCGAAGTAGCCCGCGATGTTCGTTGCAATCGTCGACTTGCCCACGCCTCCCTTGGGATTGGCGACCAGAACCACCGGCATGAGGATCTCCTCCAGAACGGGAACAGGGCTGGATGGTAGTCGCCCCGGGTGGCGCGTCGGCGACGGCGGGCCGTCTGCGTTATGTTCGCCACATGACGACAACAACATCCACGGAGAACCCCGCCAGCATCTATGTGCTGGCGGCCCACCCCCACTGGCGCGACTCGCGCGTGAACCGCCGGCTGTTCGCCGCCGCGCAGCGCGTGCCGGGCGCCGACGTGAACGACCTGTACGGCAGCTACCCCGATTTCGCCATCGACGTCGAGGTCGAACGCGAGCGGCTGGCGCGCGCGGACCTGGTGGTGCTGTTGCACCCGATCCAGTGGTACTCGATGCCGCCCCTGCAAAAGCTCTGGGTCGACGACGTGCTGGGCTACGGCTGGGCCTACGGCCCCGGCGGCACCGCGCTGCAGGGCAAGGACTGCTGGCTGGTCGCCACCACCGGCGGCCCCGAGCCGAGCTACCACCCGCAAAGCTACAACCGCTACTTCTTCGACGCCTTCCTGCCGCCCTACGAGCAGACCGCCGCGCTGTGCGGCATGCGCTTCCTGCCGCCGCTGCTGCTGCACGGCGCCCGCCGCGCCAGCGAGGCCGAGGTGGCCGCGCATGTCGAGGTGTTCGTGCAACGCCTGGAAAGCTACCCGGTGTGGCCGGAGATGGACGAGCTCGACGCCTGCATCGCCTGCCCGGTGCCCGAGACCGACCGCCCCGCCGAATCCGACGACGTGGGCCAGGTGATGGCCGGCGCGTTCCACAGCGCGATGACGCACGGTCTGGCCGTCGCCAACGGCAGCAGCACCCACAAGGCGGCCTGAGCATGGAACACGCACCCGCCTGGCTGACCAGCAGCCTGATCTACCTGAGCGCCGCCGTGCTGGTGGTGCCGCTGTCCAAGGCCCTGGGCCTGGGTTCGATCATCGGCTACCTCGTGGCCGGCATCGCCATCGGCCCCTGGGGCCTGGGCCTCGTGTCCAGCGTCGAAGACGTGCTGCATTTCGCCGAGTTCGGCGTGGTGCTGATGCTGTTCCTCGTGGGCCTCGAACTCGAGCCCAAGCGCCTGTGGAGCCTGCGCCGCCCGATCTTCGGCTGGGGATCGGCGCAGGTGCTCAGCTGCGCGGCGGTGCTGTTCGCCGTCGGCTGGGCCGTGGGCGCACCGTGGCGCGTGGCGCTGGTGGCCGCGCTCGGGCTGGCGCTGTCGTCCACCGCCATCGCGCTGCAGGTGTTCGGCGAACGCAACCTGCTGAAGACGCCCAGCGGTCAGGCCGGCTTCTCGATCCTGCTGTTCCAGGACGTGGCGGCGATCCCGATCCTTGCGCTGCTGCCGCTGCTGGCCGGCGCCACGGCGGCCGAGCAGGCCGTGAGCGGGCTGGACCGCGCGCTCGAGGCGCTGAAGATTGTCGGCGTGATCGCCGGCATCATCCTCGGCGGCCGGCTGCTGCTGCGCCCGATCCTGCGCTGGATCGCGCGCAGCGACACGCCCGAGATCTTCACCGCCGCCGCGCTGCTGCTGGTGGTGGCCATCGCGGCGCTGATGCAGTTCGTCGGCCTGTCGATGGCGCTGGGCGCCTTCCTTGCCGGCGTGCTGCTGGCCGAGAGCGAATACCGGCGCGAGCTCGAGACCGACATCGAGCCCTTCAAGGGCCTGCTGCTCGGGCTGTTCTTCATCGCGGTGGGCATGTCGATCAACTTCGGCGTGCTGCTGGCCAACCCGGGGGTCATGGCCTTGCTGGTGGTGAGCTTCCTGGTCATCAAGCTGGTGGTGATCTACGCGCTGGCCAAGGCCATGGGCCTGGCCTACCAGGAGCGGCCGGTGTTCACGCTGCTGCTGGCGCAGGGCGGCGAGTTCGCCTTCGTGGTGTTCCAGGCCGCCGGGCCCGACGTGCTGCCGCCGCAGACCACCTCGCTGCTGATCGGCGCGGTGGCGCTGTCGATGCTGTTGTCGCCGCTCTTGCTGGTGCTGCTCGACAAGTTCGTGCTGCCGCGCTACAGCCACGCGGGCGGGCCGCAGCTCGAAGAGATTTCGGAGCAGCAGGACGCCAAGGTGCTGATCTGCGGTTTCGGGCGCTACGGCCAGATCGTCGGTCGCCTGCTGATGTCGCAGGGCCTGCGCGTGACGGTGCTCGACCACGACGCCGACACCGTCGAGGGCCTGCGCCAGTTCGGCTTCCGGGTGTTCTACGGCGACGCCACGCGGCTGGACCTGCTGCGCACCGCGGGCGCCGGCACGGCGCGTGCCATCGTGGTGGCGGTGGACGACATCGAGCAGTCGCTGGACATCGTCGACCTGGTGCGCGAGAACTTCCCGCAGGCGCGCATCATTGCGCGCGCACGCAACGTGACCCACCTGTTCCAGCTGCGCGACCGCGGCGTGCAGGACATCGAGCGCGAGGTGTTCGAGTCGTCGCTGCGCAGCGCGCGCTCGGCGCTGGAGGCACTGGGCTGGCCGGCGGCCGAGGCGCGCGAGGCGTCGATGCGTTTCCGCCAGCGAAACCTCAAGCTCAGCGACGAGATCTACCCGCACTACAAGGACCGCGCCAAGCTGATCGCCGCCAACAAGGCGGGCCGCCAGCAGTTCGAGGAACAGATGGCCCGCGAGCGCGAGGAGCGCAAGCTGCGCTCGGGGCAGGACTGGGACCGGCTCGGCGAAGACGAACCAGCAGGCGACGCGAAAGCGCCCTGAGGCCCGGGGTCAGACCGGCACAGTCAGGTACACGCCCTCGCGGCCGATCACCGGTGCGCGGGTCGGCATGAAGATCGTGCAGCCGTCGCAGGGCGAGCGGATCTCGCGCCCGGCCTGCACCGCGATCAGCTCACCCTGGTCGAAGGTCTCGAAACCGAGCACCGGGCGCACGAAGGCGAAGTCGTCCGACGTGACCATGTGGACCTCGAGCAGCCGGAAGCGGCGCGCGGCCACCGGCACGCGCGGCACCGGGTCGACGAGCCCGAGGTGCGCCAGGAAGCGCAGCGACACGTCGGTGGCCAGGTCGGCCGCCGACTGCGCGAAGTGCTGGCCGCACTCGACCACCACCGCGCCGCCGTCGATGCCCGGCTCGCCGTGGCGGCCGTAGGCCGTGACGCCCGTGCCGGGCGCGGCGCCCACGGGCATCACGAGGTGCACCGCCGGGCCGCCGACGGCCTGCGCCAACCCTGCATTGCGTTCGAACTCCGGGTAGACCCAGAAGGGCTGCACGGGGGCACGCGTGGAATGGATGTCCAGCACGTAGTCGGCCGCGTCGAGCACCGGCCGCAGTTCGCGCGCGCGGCGCAGCTCGGGGCTGTGCTCGGAGCCATCAAGCAGCTCGGGCGACCAGATGCGGTTCAGGTTGTGCACCAGCTGGCGGTTCTCGTAGGGCCGGTCGATGTCGAAGGCCTCGTAGGCCTCGACGTTCGCGAAGCTCACGGTGAGCGTGCCGATCTTCGGGCGCACGCCGCTGTCGAGCAGGTGCGTGGCCGCGACCATGCCGCAGATCTCGTTGCCGTGCGTGAGTGCGTTGACGAGCACGTGCGGGCCCGGCTTGCCGGACGCGAAGCGGTGCACGTAGTCGATGCCGGTGTTGCCCTGGCGGTAGGCCGAGAGGTCGCGCGGCAGCACCTCCAGCGGGGCGGTGTCGGGTGCGAAGGTCGGCAGTGTCTGCGTCATGGAACCAGCCGCCCGCTCACTCGCCGCGGATGCCGGCGCGCTTGACCATCTCGCCGTACAGCGCGAGCCGCTCCGACATCATGGCCGTGAACTGCGCGGGCGACTGCGCCTCGGGCGCGAGCGAGCCGCGTGCCAGCAGCGCCTCGACCATCGTCGGCTGTTCGGCCACCGTGCGCACGGCCTTGTGCAACGCGGCGATGACCTCGGGCGGCGTCTTCGCGGGCGCGGCCAGGCCGATCCACGAGGTGGTGTTCAGCACCGGATAGCCCAGTTCGGTGAAGGTCGGCACGTCGGGCAGCGCCGCGACGCGCGTGGGCGAGGCCACGGCCAGCGCGCGCAGCTTGCCGGCCTGGATGTGCGGCAGGAAGGGCGCGAGGTTGTCCAGGCCGAACTGCACTTCGTTGGAGATCAGCGCGGTCACCAGCGGGCCGCCGCCGCGGTAGGGCACGTGCGTGGCATTGAGCTGCAGCTGCGACTTCATCAGCTCCACGTTGAGCTGGCCCATGCTGCCCGGCCCGGCGCTGCAGAAGTTGAGCTCGCCCGGGCGCGACTTCACCAGCGCCACGAACTCCTTGAAGGTCTTGGCGGGCACGGCCGGGTTCACCAGCAGCACGTTGATGGAGCGCGCGAGCTGGCTGATCGACAGGAAATCCTTGATCGGGTCGTAACCCGGGTTGGCCTGCGTCAGCGGGTTGGCCAGGTGCGAGCTCTGCGATGACACCACGAGCGTGTAGCCGTCGGGCTTGGCGCGCGCCACCTGAGCGCTGGCGATGGAGCCGCCGGCGCCGGCGCGGTTGTCGATGACCACCGGCGTGCCCAGCGCCTTCGACAGCGGCTCGGCGTACAGCCGCGCGATCAGGTCGACCGAGCCGCCGGCCGGGAACGGCACCACCAGCGTGACCGGGCGGGCCGGAAAGGCCTGGGCGCGCGCGGTCAGGGGCAGCAGCGCCGCCGTCAGGCCGGCGCCGAGGATCTCGCGCCGACGCAGGGCGGGCACGGCGGGGGTGGTGGAACGCATGGCAAGGTCTTTCTGCAAGGGAAGGCGGGCGGGCAGAGGCTCAGCCCGGATTTGTGCATTCATTTTTGCAAGGAGGCCCTATTTTTGCAATACTCGTTGCAAACATGAGGTTTCTCCGATGCCGCACGCAGACACCCCCGCCGCCCCCAGCCTGAACCAGCGCATCTCGGGTTACGGCAAGAAGCTCACGAAAAGCGAGCGACGCCTCATCGAGGAATTGCAGGCGCACCATCCGCAGGGGCTGCTCGAATCTGCAACGAGCCTTGCAAGAAAGGTGGGCACCAGCGCCTCGACCGTGGTGCGGCTGCTCGCCAAGCTGGGCTACGAGAGCTACGCGCAGGCGCAGATGGAGGCGCGCGCCGAAGTCACTGCCCTGCTGGCCTCGCCCGCCACGCGCGCCGACGCGGTCATCGGCGACGACACCTCCGTGCGCAGCTGCCTGGACAACGCGCTGCTGCACGACCAGCACAACCTGGCCGCCACCTTCGCGGCGCTCGACGTGGACGCGTTCGAGGCGGCGGTGAAGCTGCTCACGCAGCGCAAGGTGCGCGTGCACGTGCTCGGCCAGCGCAACGGCCTGCCGCTGGCCAGCCACCTCGCGCTGAACCTGAACCTGTGCCTGCCCGACGTGCGCCTGCTGGGCGGTGCGGGCGCGCTGCCGCTGGAAGACCAGTTGCTGCGCATCGACGACAACGACCTGCTGCTCACGCTCACCTTCCGCCGCCACTCGCTCGCGATCGCGCGCACGGCGGCCTACTTCCGCGAGAAGGGCGCGAAGGTCGTCATGGTCACCGACAGCCCCACCGCGCCCGCGGCGGCCTCGGCCGATCACCTGCTGCTGGTGCGCACCTCCAGCGCCTCGCCCTTCGATTCGTACACGGCGGCGCTGTCGGTCTGCAATGCCTTGATCACCGCGGTGGCGCAGCGGCGCAAGAAGGAGCTGGCCGCCGTGTTCGAACGCGGCGCGGCGCTGTGGGAGCCGCACTGGAACGAGGCGGCGCCGCGCGCCGCCTGAGCCTCAGGCCGCCGGGGTGCCGAGCCCCAGCAGGCGCACCGCGTTGTCCTTGAGGATGCCGGGCATCACCTCGGGCTTGAAGCCGGCGGCCTCGAAGTCCTTCATCCAGCGGTCGGGCGTGATCAGCGGGTAGTCGCTGCCAAACAGCACGCGGTCTTTCAGCAGCGTGTTGGCGTACTGCACCAGCTGCTTCGGAAAGTACTTGGGGCTCCAGCCCGACAGGTCGATCCACACGTTGGGCTTGTGCGTGGCCACGCTCAGCGCCTCGTCCTGCCAGGGGAAGCTGGGGTGGGCCATGACGATCTGCATGTCGGGGAAGTCGATGGCCACGTCGTCCAGGTGCATCGGGTTGCTGTACTCCAGCCGCAGGCCGCCGCCGCAGCGCATGCCCGAGCCGATGCCGCTGTGCCCGGTGTGGAAGATGGCCGGCAGCTTGTACTCGGCGATCACCTCGTAGATCGGCCAGGCCATGCGGTCGTAGGGGTGGTAGCCCTGCACGGTGGGGTGGAACTTGAAGCCCTTCACGCCGTGCTCCTCGATGAGCCGGCGCGCCTCGCGCGCGCCCATCTTTCCCTTGTGCGGATCGACGCTGCCGAAGGCAATCATGATGTCGCTGTTCTGTGCCGCCGCCTCGGCGATCTCCTCGTTCGGGATGCGCCGGCGGCCCATGTTCGACTCGGCGTCGACCATGAACATCACCAGCCCGATCTTCCTTTCACGGTAGTACGCCACGCTCTCGGCGATGGTGGGGCGGCGGTTCGAGCCGAAGAACTTGTCGGCCGCGCGGTCGTATTCCTCGCCGTAGTTGTCGAAAGGGTTCCAGCAGCTCACTTCGGCGTGGGTGTGGATGTCGATCGCGATCAGGTTCCGTGGGTCCATGTCGTTGTCTCCGGTTCGGGTAAGTCCCTAGGTTTCGGGAGGCTCCAATGCCTTGAATTGATTATTTCTCATAACCATAATCCAACGCAACCCCGCACACCATCATGACCAATCCAGACCTCCACCTCGACATCCGCGACGACGTCGCCATCGTTCGTCTCACGCGCGGCGCCAAGCGCAACGCGCTGTCCGACGGCCTGATCCTCGCGCTGCGCGACACCTTCGAGACGCTGCCCGCCACCGTGCGCGCAGCCGTGCTCGACGGCGAGGGCCCGCATTTCTGCGCCGGCCTGGACCTGAGCGAGCTCAAGGAGCGCGACGCCGGCCAGGGCATGCAGCACTCGCGCCTGTGGCACAGCGCGCTCGACCTGATCCAGCACGGCCCGGTGCCGGTGGTGGCGGCGCTGCACGGCGCGGTGGTCGGCGGCGGGCTCGAGCTGGCCAGCGCCTGCCACATCCGCGTGGCCGACCGCTCCACCTTCTACGCGCTGCCCGAAGGCTCGCGCGGCATCTTCGTGGGCGGTGGCGGCTCGGTGCGCATTCCCAAGCTGATCGGCGTGGCCCGCATGACCGACATGATGATGACCGGCCGCGTCTACAACGCCGAAGACGGCGAGCGCGCCAACTTCGCGCAGTACCTGGTCGACGAAGGCACCGCCTTCGACAAGGCCCTGGAGCTCGCCAAGCGCATCGCCACCAACGCGCCGCTCACCAACTACGCGCTGATGCACGCGCTGCCGCGCATCTCCGAGCAATCGGCCGACCACGGCTTCTTCACCGAAGCGCTGATGTCGGGCATCGTCCAGGCCGCGCCCGAAGCGAAGGAACGCGTGCGCGACTTCCTCGAAGGCCGTGGCGCCAAGGTGAGCAAGGGATGACCGCCGTGCGCTACCGCCCGCTGGCCTTCGGCGTGACGCGCGCGGTGCTGCGCGACGGCGCGCCGGGCACGCGCTACCTCACGGCCGAGACGCCGCTGCAGGCCTACCGCGAGCGCATGACCGACCGGCTCGCGCACTGGGCGCAGGTGGCGCCCGATCGCACCTTCATCGCACGCCGCGAGCGCCTGCCCGACGGCCGCACCGGCGACTGGCTGCGCGTGAGCTATGCGCAGGCGCTGGAAGAAGCGCGCGGTATCGGACAGGCCCTGCTCGATCGCGGCCTGAACGCCGAACGCCCGGTCGTGATCCTGAGCGAAAACGGCATCGAGCACGCGCTGCTCGCGCTGGGCTGCCTCTACGCCGGCGTGCCCTACTGCCCCGTGTCGCCGCCCTATGCGATCGTGAGCCAGGACTACGACAAGCTGCGTCACGTCATCGACACGCTCACGCCCGGCCTGGTGTTCGCCGCCGACGCCGCGCGCTTCGCCAAGGCCATCGCGGCCACCGTGCTCGCCGGCACCGAGGTCGTGCTCGCCGAAGGCACGCTCGAAGGCCGCGCCACCACGCGCTTCGACGTGCTCGCCGCCACGCCGGCCACGCCCGCCATCGACGCGGCGATGCAGGCCACCGGCCCCGACACCATCACCAAGTTCCTCTTCACCTCGGGCTCGACCAAGATGCCCAAGGCGGTGATCAACACGCACCGCATGTGGTGCGCCAACCAGCAGCAGCTGCGCCAGTCGATTCCCGCGCTGGGCGACGAGCCGCCGGTGCTGGTCGACTGGCTGCCCTGGAACCACACCTTCGGCGGCAACCACAACGTGGGCATCGTGCTGGACAACGGCGGCACGCTGTTCATCGACGACGGCAAGCCCACGCCCGCCGGCATGGCCGAGACGCTGCGCAACCTGCGCGAAGTCGCACCCACCATCTACTTCAACGTGCCCACCGGCTTCGAAGCGATTGCCAACGCGATGGAAAGCGACGCCGTGCTGCGCCGCAACCTGCTGTCGCGCGTGAAGATGTTCTTCTACTCGGGCGCGGCGCTTGCGCAGCCCGTGTGGGACAGCCTGCACCGCACGCAGGAATCGGAAGTCGGCGAGCGCATCGTGATGGGCACCGGCCTGGGCATGACCGAGTCGGGCCCCTTCGCGCTGTACGTGACCGGCCCCGACGTGAAGTCGGGCGACGTGGGCCTGCCGGCCGCCGGCATCGAGCTCAAGCTGATCGAAGTCGACGGCAAGACCGAGGTGCGCTACCGCGGCCCCAACATCACGCCCGGCTACTGGCGCGCGCCCGAGGCCACCGCCGAGGCCTTCGACGACGAAGGCTTCTTCTCCACCGGCGACGCGGTGAAGTGGATCGACGACGGCGACATCCATCGCGGCCTGCGCTTCGACGGCCGCATCGCCGAAGACTTCAAGCTCGCCACCGGCACCTTCGTGAGCGTGGGCCCGCTGCGCGCGAAGATCATCGCGGCCGGCTCACCCTATGTGCAGGACGCGGTGCTCACGGGCATCAACCTGAAGGAGGTCGGCGCGCTGATCTTCCCGACGCAGAAGGTGCGCCAGCTCGCCGAGCTGCCTGCCGACGCCCCGCTGCAGCAGGTGCTCGAGAGCGCGCCCGTGCAGGCGCACTTCCAGCAGGTGGTGGACACGCTCGCGGCCGGCGCCACCGGCAGCGCCAACCGCATCGCGCGGCTGCACCTGATGGCCGAGCCGCCCTCGATCGACAAGGGCGAAGTGACCGACAAGGGCTCCATCAACCAGCGCGCCGTGCTCAAGCACCGCGCCGCACTGGCCGACGCGCTGCACGCCGACACGCTGCCTTTCACGCTCAAGCCCCGCTAACCCAATCAGGAGACAACCCATGAAGATCGAAGGACAAGCCGCACTCGTCACCGGCGGCGCCTCGGGCCTCGGCGAAGCCACCGCGCGCGAACTCGCACGCCTGGGCGCCAAGGTCGCGGTGCTCGACCGCAACGCCGCACTCGCAGAGAAAGTGGCCGCTGAGATCGGCGGCGTCGCCTGCGTCTGCGACATCACCGACACCGACAGCGTGAACGCCGCGCTCGACAAGGCCGCTGCCGCACACGGCCCCGCGCGCATTTTGATGAACGTCGCCGGCATCGGCAGCGCCAAGCGCATCGTCGGCAAGGACGGCAACCCGGCGCCGCTCGAAGACTTCGTGCGCGTGGTCAACATCAACCTCATCGGCGGCTACAACATGGCACGCCTGTTCGCGGCGCGCTGCGCGAAGCTCGACGCGCTCGACAACGGCGAGAAGGGCGTGATGCTCTTCACCGCCTCGGTCGCGGCCTTCGACGGCCAGGTGGGCCAGCAGGCCTACAGCGCCTCGAAGGGCGGCCTCGTCGGCATGACCCTGCCGATGGCGCGCGACCTCGCGCAGCACGCCATCCGCGTGTGCACCGTGGCGCCCGGCCTCTTCGCCACGCCGCTGCTGCTGGAGCTGCCCGAGCCGGTGCAGCACTCGCTGGCCGCGTCGATCCCATTCCCGCCGCGCCTGGGCAAGCCGTCGGAGTTCGCCGAGCTGGCCTGCCACATCGTCACCAACGGCCACCTCAATGGCGAAGTGATTCGCCTCGACGGCGCCCTCCGAATGGCGCCGCGCTGATTCCCGCCCCCGCAGACAACCAGGAGACAATACCATGACCACCCGACGCCAATTCACGGCGGCGCTCGGCGGCACCGCCGCGCTCGCCGCATTGCATCCCCTTGCCGCACTCGCCCAGGCGGTGCAGCAGCAGGTGAAGATCTACTACGGCTTCCCGGCCGGCAGCGCGGGCGACAGCGTGGCCCGCCGCGTGGCCGACAAGCTGGGCAACACGCCCTTCACCGCCACCAACCCGGTGGTCGAGAACAAGCCCGGCGCGGGCGGGCGCATCGCGCTCGACACGCTCAAGACCTCGCCGGCCGACGGCGCGGTGCTGTGCCTCGCGCAGGCCTCGGCGCTGTCGATCTACCCGCACATCTACACCAAGCTCAGCTACGCCATCCCCGACTTCGCGCCCATTTCCATCGGCGCCGTCATGACGCACGGCCTGGCCGTCGGCCCGATGGTGCCGGCCAGCGTGAAGACGCTGAAGGACTACATCGCCTGGGCCAAGGCCAACCCCGGCCAGGCCAGCTACGGCTCGCCGGGCGCGGGCTCCACGCCGCACTTCCTGGGCGCGCTGCTGGGCCTGAGCACCGGCACCGACCTGCGCCACGTGCCCTACCGCGGCTCGCTGCCCGGCATCAACGACGTGGTGGGCGGCCAGATCGCCTCGTGCCTGACGCCCGCCGGCGACTGCCTGCCCTTCGCCAAGGCCGGCAAGCTGCGCGTGCTCGCCACCTCGGGCGCGCAGCGCCCCGCCTACCTGCCCGACGTGCCCACCTTCACCGAGCAGGGCTTCCCCGAGATCGTGGCCGACGAGTGGTTCGGTTTCTTCGCACCGGCCAAGACGCCCGCCGCGACCATCGCCGTCGCGAGCACCGCGATCCAGGCCGCGCTGAAGGACAGGGCCGTGGCCGACGGCCTGCTGTCGGTGGGCCTGATCGCGCACGGCTCCTCGCCCGAAGAGATGAAGAAGTCGCTGCAGTCCGAGTACGAACGCTGGGGCCCGCTGGTCAAGAAGATCGGCTTCACCGCCGAGTCCTGAACCCCATGCACTACCAGCCTCGCCCCGAAGACGTCCGCTTCCTGTTGAACGCGGTGCTCGATGCGCCCACGCGCCTGCGTGCCCTCGCGCCCTTCGCGGAGGTCGACGAGCCGCTGCAGTCGCAGGTGCTCGAAGAAGCCGCACGCTTCGTCGGCGAGGTGATCGCGCCGCTGAACCGCGAGGGCGACGAGGTGGGTTGCCGCTTCGACGGCGGCGAGGTCGTCACACCCCCGGGCTTTCGCGCGGCCTACCAGGCCTTGGTGGACGGCGGCTGGCCTGGCCTGTCGGCCGCCACCGAAGACGGTGGCCAGGGCCTGCCCGCGGTGCTGGAAGCCATCCTCTACGAATGGCTCAGCGCCGCGAACCACGGCTTCACCATGGCGCCGGGGCTGCTGCACGGCGCGTACGCCTGCCTCAAGCATCACGGCAGCGACGAATTGAAGGGCCGCTATCTGCAGAAGATCGCGACCGGCGAATGGCTCGCGACCATGTGCCTCACCGAAGCGCATGCCGGCAGCGACCTTGGCCAGGTGCGCACGCGCGCCACGGCGCAGGCCGACGGCAGCGTGCGCGTGAACGGCAGCAAGATCTTCATTTCGGGCGGCGAGCACGACCTCACGCCGAACATCGTGCACCTCGTGCTGTGCCGTTTGCCCGACGCACCGGCGGGGCCCAAGGGCCTGTCGCTGGCGCTGGTGCCGAAGCGGCTGCCCGACGGTGCGCGCAACGCGGTGCACTGCGAGCGCATCGAAGAAAAGATGGGCCTGCACGGCAGCCCGACCTGCACGATGCGTTTCGACGACGCCACCGGCTGGCTGGTCGGCGAGCCCGGTCGCGGGCTGGCTGCGATGTTCGTGATGATGAACGCGGCGCGCCTGCACGTGGCGCTGCAGGGCATCGGCCTGCTCGACGCCGCCTGGCAGAAGGCCGACGCCTACGCCGCCGAGCGCCGCCAGATGCGCGCACCCGGCGCCGCGCCCGCCAGCCGCGGCAGCGAGGCGGCCGACCTGATCGCCGAGCACCCGGCCGTGCGCCGCATCCTCGACACGCAACGCGCCTGGATCGACGGCTCGCGCGCACTGGCCTACCGCAGCGCGCTGATGCTCGACGTTGCCACGCACGACAGCGACCCCAAGGCCCGCGAGCGAGCGCAGCGCTGGTGCTCGCTCGTCACGCCGGTGCTCAAGGCCGCCTGCACGCAGCAGGCCTTCCATGGCGCGAGCGACTGCCTGCAGGTGTTCGGCGGCCACGGCTACGTGCGCGAATGGGGCGTCGAGCAGGTGGTGCGCGACGCGCGCGTGACCATGATCTACGAGGGCACCAACGAGATCCAGGCGATCGACCTGCTGGTGCGCAAGGTGCTGCCCGACGGCGGCGCGGCGCTGTCGGCCGTGCTGCTCGAGTTGCGCGACACGCTCGACGCCTCGCGCGAGGCCGATGCCGACGTGCAGCGCCGGCTGGCGCAGCTGCGCTACCTGGGCACCACGGTGGCGATGGCGGCGCACGCCAACCCCGTGCTGCCGTACGAGGTGGCGGACGACTTCCTGCGCGTGACCGCGCTCACGCTGATGGCGTGGGCCTGGGCCCGCATCGAGGTGGCTGCGCCCGCCGATACGGATCGCCTTCGCGCCGCGGCGGCCTTCCGGCGCTGGGTGCTGCCCGAGTTCGAGATGCGCCTGGGCATCGTCAAGCGGGCTTGTGAGGGTGTCGCACTGGCGCATTCCGCACAAGAGGCTTCGCGCTAGTTGTTCGAGAAAGCAACGCGCGGTTACGCTCGCTGCATGCCTCCTTCTCCCGCGAAAAAAACGTCCGCCAAGACCGACACCGCCGCCGCGCCGTCTCCCCGGTCGGACCGGCTCGACGCCCGCGTGCTCGAAGGGCTGGTCGGCTACAACGCCCGGCGCGCCTGGCTGATCGTGAGCACCGTGTTCGCCGACCGCATGGCGCCCTACGGCCTCAAGCAGATCGACTTCTCGGTGCTCTCGCTGCTGGCGCACAACCCGGGCGCCACCTCGCGGCAGCTGTGCAACACGCTGGACATCCTGCCGCCCAACCTCGTGAGCCTGGTGGCCACGCTCGACGGCCGCGGCCTCATCGAGCGCCGCCCGCATCCTTACGACGGCCGCGCCGTCGGCCTGCACCTCACGCCGACCGGCGAGACGCTGATCCGCGAGGCCGAGCAGGCCGTGGTGCAACTGGAAACCGAAGCCAGCAGCCGCCTGAGCACGCGCGAGCGCGAGACGCTCATCAAGCTGCTGCAGAAGATCTATCTCTGACCTTTGAACGCGGCGATCACAGCCCGCGTTCCACCATGTCGATCAGGCGCTGTCCGAGCGCATGCGTGGCCGTGGCGTCGACGCCGCGCAGCGGGCCGTCGATGATGAGCAGCGCCAGCCCGTGCACCGCCGACCACGCGAGGTATTCGGCATCGGGGCGCCGCGCCGGGTCGAGCACGCCCGCATCCACCAGCCGATCGATGGCCGCGCCCAGCAGCTGGAACGGGTCGAGCCCGCTGGCGCCCGCGCCGTCGGCACCGACATCGCCCTGCGCCTCTTCCGACACCACGAAGGCCGTGCGAAACAGCCCCGGCTGCGCCTGCGCAAAACGCAAATAGGCGGTGCCGATGGCGCGCACCTGGGCGCGCGCGAAGTCCGCGGGCGGCTGGTCGCAGGGCAGCACGGCGAGCTCGCCCTCCATCGCCTTGGCGGCCTCCGACAGCGCCGCGGCGCGCACCGCCAGCAGCAGGTCGTGCCGGCTGGCGAAGTGGCGGTAGGCCGCATTCGGCACCACGCCCGCGCGGCGCGTGGCCTCACGCAACACCACCGCATCGGGGCCCCCGTCCCGTGCCAGTTCGATGCCCGCATCCAGCAGCGCACGGCGCAGATCGCCATGGCGGTAGGTGCTGCGTGCGGGCGGCAGGCTTTCGGGCACGTTGTTGAGCTTCATCACTTCTCCATGTGGACACTGTCCATTATCTCTGCTATTCTTTGTGGACGGTGTACACAAAGTAATCCCATTGTTTTCGCGCAGACCCGCTGTGCCCGTGAACCAACCGAAAGGAAACGCCATGAAAGTCCAGTCTTACCTGTCCTTCGAAGGTCGTTGCGACGAAGCGATTGCCTTCTACAAGCAGGCGCTCGGCGCCGAAGTCGTGCAGCTGATGCGCTACAGCGAGGCGCCGGCCAGCGGCGGCCCCGAAGGCAACCCCGACGCCGGTTGCGCCGGCGGCATGCCCAGCCCTGACAAAGTGATGCATTCGGTCTTGCGCATCGGCGACACCGAACTCATGCTGTCCGACGGCAGCTGCTCGGGCCACGCGGAGTTCAAGGGAATCATGCTGTCGCTCACCGCGAACAGCGACGCCGACGCCCGCAAGTGGTTCGACGCGCTGGCCGACGGCGGCCAGGTGATCCAGCCGCTGATGCCGACCTTCTTCACCTCCAGCTTCGGCATGCTCGGCGACCGCTTCGGCGTGGGCTGGCTGCTGGTGGTGGCCCCGCCCGCCGCGTGATGCGCGAGGGCTTGCTCTTCACTCTTCTCACACGTTTTTCATCATGCTCAAGACCATCGTCCTCGCCGTGCTCGCGCTGATTGCCGCACTGCTCATCTACGGCGCCACGCGGCCCGACAGCTTCCGCGTCGAGCGCACCACGCGCATCGAGGCACCGGCCGAAAAAATCTTTCCGCTGATCGACGACTTCCACCGCTGGGGCGCGTGGTCGCCCTACGAAAAGCTCGACCCGGCCATGAAGCGCAGCTACGGCGGCGCCGCCAGCGGCAAGGGCGCCACCTACGCCTGGGAAGGCAACAGCAAGGCGGGCGCGGGCACGATGGAAATCACCGAGTCGCAACCGGCGTCGAAGGTTGCGATCAAGCTCGATTTCGTGAAACCCTTCGAAGGCCACAACACCGCCGAGTTCACGCTGCAGCCGCAGGGCGGCGCCACGCAGGTCACCTGGGCGATGTACGGCCCGAGCCCCTACATGGCCAAGCTCATGGGCATCTTCTTCGACATGGACCAGATGATCGGCAAGGACTTCGAGGCGGGCCTGGCCAATCTGAAGAGCGCCACCGAGAAATAAACGCCTCTTTCCTCCATCGACTCACCTCACTCATTCAAGGAACTCTCATGTCCCCCATCAACGCTTACCTCACGTTCGACGGCACCGCCGCCGAGGCCATGCGCTTTTACGAGAAGACGCTGCGCGGC
Source organism: Variovorax sp. GW821-FHT10C12 (assembly GCF_059415405.1). NCBI lineage: Bacteria > Pseudomonadati > Pseudomonadota > Betaproteobacteria > Burkholderiales > Comamonadaceae > Variovorax > Variovorax sp. GW821-FHT10C12. Next base: position 32,328 of record NZ_JBWKNE010000014.1, on the reverse strand, counting down.
ACCATGCAGATGATGATGACCGTCGGCGAAGCGCCCGGCACCGAGCAGATGCCGGCCGACGCCAAGAAGCGGATCATGCATGCGTCGCTGGTCTACGGCGACGGCATCCTCATGGCCTCCGACACCATGCCCGGCCAGCCCTTCGACGGCATGAAGGGCTTCGGCGTAGCGCTCACGCTCGACACCGTGGCCGAGGCGCGGCGCATCTTCGACGCCTTCGCCGACGGCGGCTCGATCGGCATGCCGTTCGAGAAGACCTTCTGGGTCGAAGCCTTCGGCATGGTGACCGACCGCTTCGGCACGCCATGGCTGATCAACGGCGGCAAGCCGCTGGTCTGACCTTTTTCTTCTTCCTCATCGTCCTGTCTGCAGGAGCTCCCCTTCCATGACCGAAACCCTCGACAACCGAAAGCGCTGGCTCGCCCTGATGGTGCTGTGCCTGGGCGTGCTGATGATCGTGCTGGACACCACGATCGTGAACGTGGCGTTGCCTTCGATCCGCACCGACCTCGGTTTTTCCGAGACGTCCCTGGTCTGGGTGGTGAACGCCTACATGCTGACCTTCGGCGGCTTCCTGCTGCTGGGCGGTCGGCTGGGCGACCTGTACGGCCACCGCCGCGTGTTCCTCGTGGGCCTGGTGCTGTTCACGCTGGCCTCGCTGGCCTGCGGGGTCTCGACCTCGCAGGGCCTGCTGGTGGCGGCGCGCGCGGTGCAGGGCCTGGGCGGCGCGGTGGTGTCGGCGGTGGCGCTCTCGCTCATCATGAACCTGTTCACCGAGCCGGCCGACCGCGCCAAGGCGATGGGCGTGTACGGCTTCGTGTGTGCGGGCGGCGGCAGCATCGGCGTGCTGCTGGGCGGGCTGCTCACGAGCACGCTGAGCTGGCACTGGATCTTCCTGGTCAACCTGCCGATCGGCATCGCGGTGTATGCGCTGTGCGTGGCGCTGCTGCCCAATGCACGCGGCCATGCGCATGGCGAGAAGCTCGACGTGGCCGGCGCCATCACCGTCACCTCGTCGCTGATGCTCGCGGTGTACGGCGTGGTCAACGGCAACGAGGCGGGCTGGGGCTCCACGCAGACGATGGGCCTGCTCGGCGCGGCCGTGGTGCTGCTGGCCGTCTTCATCGCCATCGAGGCACGCGTGCAGCATCCGCTGATGCCGCTGGGTTTGTTCAAACTGCGCAGCGTGTCGGTGGCCAACGTGGTGGGCGTGCTGTGGGCCGCGGCCATGTTCGCGTGGTTCTTCATCTCGGCGCTGTACATGCAGCTGGTGCTGCAGTACACGCCGATGCAGATCGGGCTGGCCTTCCTGCCGGCCAACGTGATCATGGCGGTGTTCTCGCTCGGCCTCTCCGCAAAGATCGTGATGCGCTTCGGCATCCGCAAGCCGCTGGCGGCGGGGCTGTGGCTCGCGGCGCTCGGGCTGGCGCTGTTCGCGCGCGCGCCGGTCAACGGCAGCTTCGTGCTCGACGTGCTGCCCGGCATGGTGCTGCTGGGCCTGGGCGCGGGCATGGCCTTCAACCCGGTGCTGCTGGCGGCCATGAGCGAGGTCGACCCGGCCGACTCGGGCCTGGCCTCGGGCGTGGTCAACACCGCCTTCATGATGGGCGGCGCCCTGGGCCTGGCCGTGCTGGCCAGCGCCGCGGCGGCACGCACCACCGCCATGGCCACCGCGGGCGCGCAGATGCCGCTGGCGCTCACCGGTGGCTACAACCTGGCATTCCTGGTCGGCGCCGTGTTCGCGGCGGCGGCGGGTCTGATCGGGGTCCTGCTGCTTCGCCCGGCCTCGCCGGGACACACCCACAACAACAACGAAGCAGCGTCGGCCCCGGGCGCGGCGGGCAAGACAGCGTCGCCGTGAACGCGACGGCGCCATGCAGCCCCCGCTTTTTCTTTTTCAACGTTTCTATCCCCTATTCAGGAGAACAGACATGGCTCGTTATGTAGACGGATTCATCGTCGCCATTCCCACCAAGAACGTCGAGGCCTACCGCAAGCTGGCGCGCAAGGCCGGCAAGGTCTGGATGGAGTACGGCGCGCTCGAGTACGTGGAGTGCATCGCCGACGACGTGAAGCCCGGCAAGCTCACCTCGTTCCCCCAGAGCGTGAAGCTCAAGGCCGACGAGACCGTGGCCTTCTCGTGGATCACCTACAAGTCGCGCAAGCACCGCGACACGATCAACAAGAAGGTCATGGCCGACCCGCGCCTGGAGGCCATGATGGACATGAAGAACCTGCCGTTCGACGGCAAACGCATGATCTTCGGCGGCTTCAAGTCGATCGTGGAACTTTGATGCTTTCTCAGGCCAGGAAGCCGTCGTAGACGAGCTTGAGGCCAGTGAGCAGCATGCCCAGATAGACGAAGCGATAGAACCACGTCGCATCGATGCGGCGTGCGATGCGGATGCCGATCCACACGCCCAGCGGTGCGATCGGCATCAGCACGAGCGAGGTGGCCAGCGTGCGAAAGTCCAGCAGGCCGAGCCACGCGTAGGGAATCCACTTGCTGAGATTCACCACGAAGAAGAAGTAGGCCATCGTCGCCGTGAACACCACCGGCTTGAGCTTCAACGGGATCACGTAGGCATTGATCGGCGGCCCGCCCGCATGCGCGATGAAGCTGGTGAAGCCCGACACGGTCGTCAGCACCGCGCCCACCGCGCGCGACGGCAGCGGGTCGTTGGGCTTGGGCGGAAACAGCAGGCGTTGCGCCAGGAACACCAGCGTGAACACGCCCACGATGCCCGCCACCGTGTGGGCCGACAGCACGCGAAACAGCAGCGTGCCGATCACCGTCCCGACCAGCCCGAACGGAATCAGAAACTTGAGCAGCGAGCGGTCGAAGTCGCGCCGGAACGCGGCCAGGCCGAGCAGATCCATGAGCAGCAGCAGCGGCATCAGGATCGCCGCCGCCTGCGGCACGGTGACGGCCAGCGCCATCATCGGCACGGCCAGCGACCCGAATCCGGCGCCGAAGCCGCTCTTGCTGATGCCGAGCAGCAGCACGGCGGGGACGGCGACCGCGTAGAACGACGGGTCGGTGATGAGGGGAAAAACCATGGGGAAACCAGCAGCGCAGAAAAAAGCCCGCCAGGGGCAGGCGGGCCGTCCGGGAGCGTAGCAGGAAGCCCGGTTGCCTGCCGACGGCCCGCCCCGACCACGCCCCGGCAACGCCTCGCGGGACAACCCGCTTGACAGCGTTTTCGAGATTTATGATATTTATGATCATAAATACCCGAAACGCAGATGCCCCCTTCCCAACCCAAGCCTTCGCTCACGCGCGACAAGCGCGTGAAGCGTTCCGACCAGGTGGTCGACAACATCAAGCGCTGGGTCGTGCAGACCCAGCAGCAGGTCGGCAACAAGCTGCCGCAGGAGAAAGAGCTGATCGAACAGCTCGGCGTGTCGCGCGGCACGGTGCGCGAGGCGCTGGCCGCGCTGCAGGTGCAGGGGCTGGTCGCGATCAGCACCGGCCCGAACGGCGGTGCCACGCTCACGCAGGCCTCGTACGAGCAGTGCCTACAGGCGGTGTCGAATTTCCTGTACTTCCAGCCGGTCGACATCACGATGCTGTACGCGCTGCGGCGCGTGGTCGAGCCCGAGCTGGCCGCCAACGTGGCCACGCGCCTCACCGAGGCCGACCTGGCCGCGCTGGAAGCGCTCATCGGCCACAGCCACCCGGCGCACGGCGGCAGCGCCGACTGGAACGAGCGCCGCGAGGCCGACCTGCTGTTCCATGACCGCCTGGCCGAGGCCTGCAGCAGCCCCTTCCTGGCGCTGGTGTGCCGCCTGCTCAACGACGTGATCCGCCGCGTGATCATCGTGCGCAACGCGCTCACGGAGTTCGACCAGTTCGACGAGGAGATCGTCGACAGCCACACCGAACTGCTCGACGCGCTGCGCGCCCGCGACCCCGCGCGTGCGCGCGAGGTCATGCGCGTGCACATGGAACACGCCGAAGCCCTGGCCCTGGAGGCCGAATCCCGCGTCGACCGCGGCAGCCTGCTCATGAAGAAACCGACCGGCTGACGCCCGCGCGGCGCGCGCTGATCCGCCGCCGCCCTCTTCTCCTGCTCTCTCTTGCCTTCACCCCGGTCGCGCCGGGGTGCGGGATTTCCTTTGCCTGAACTTTCCCTGAGACCACCCATGACTGCATCCCCCGCCCTCTGGCAGCGCAGCGCCACCGACCTCGCCGACGCCGTGCGCCGCCGCGAGCTGTCCTGCCGCGAAGTGACGACCAGCGTGCTCGCGCGCATCGCCGAGCTCAACCCGCGCCTCAATGCCCTGGCCGAGGTGCTGGGCGACGAAGCCCTGGCCAGCGCCGACGCCGCCGACGCGCGCACCCTGCGCGGCGAGCCGCTGGGCCCGCTGCACGGCGTGCCGGTGAGCATCAAGGTCAACGTCGACCAGGCCGGCCACGCCACCACCAACGGCGTGATCCCGCTGAAGGACCACATCGCCCGCGAAGACGCACCGGTGGTGGCGCACTGGCGCAGCGCGGGCGCCGTCATCGTGGGGCGCAGCAACACCGCGACCTACTCCTCGCGCTGGTTCACCGACAACGGCGTGCACGGCCGCACGCTGAACCCGTGGGACGCGGCCATCACCCCCGGCGGTTCCAGCGGCGGCGCGGCCTCGGCGGTGGCCAGCGGCATGGGCGCGCTGGCGCACGGCAACGACATCGGCGGCTCGATCCGCTACCCCGCGTACGCCTGCGGCGTGGCCGGCCTGCGCCCCACGGCCGGCCGCGTGCCGGCCTTCAACCCGAGCGCGACCAGCGAGCGCGGCATCACGCCGCAGCTCATGTCGGTGCAGGGGCCGCTGGCGCGCAGCATCGCCGACCTGCGCCTGGGCTACGAGGCCATGGCACGCCCCGATGCGCGCGACCCGAACTGGGTGCCGGTGCCGCACGAGCTGCCGCGCCCCGCCGGCCCGATCCGCGTGGCGCTGTTCAAGCGCGCGCCGGGCATTCCGGTCGACCCGGCCGTCACGCAGGCGCTGGACGATGCCGCGCACTGGCTGCAGCAGGCGGGCTACGCGGTCGACGAAGCCGAGCTGCCCTGCTTCGGCGAAGCCGCCGCCCTGTGGCGCACGCTGATCGTGGACGACACCCGCCGCAACATCATCGCGGGCGTCGAGCAGCACGGCGACGACCTCATGCGGCGCAGCCAGCGCTACCTGCTCGAAGGCATGGCCGAGACCGACCGCGACGGCTTCCTCGATGCGCTCGCGCGACGCCAGGCGCTGCTGCGCAGCTGGTCGGTGTTCATGCAGACCCATCCGCTGGTGCTGATGCCCGTGTCGTGGCAGCGCCCCTGTCCGCAGGACGAAGACGTCGCCAGCCTGGAGCGCGCCCGCGCCCTCATCGACGCCCAGAGCCCGCTGCTCGCAACCGCCGCGCTGGGCATGCCCGGCCTCGCGGTGCCCACCGGCATGGCCGGCAGCGCGCCCATGGGCGTGCAGCTGCTGGCCTGGCGCTTCCGCGAAGACCTGCTGCTGGAGGCCGGCCAGGCGATCGAGGACGCGGCCCGCTTCACGCCGCTGGTCGCGCAGCCCTGAGCTTTCTTTCGGTTCCCCTACTTATTCCAACCACCCGGAGACTTTCGATGACCCCCTTCACTTTCCCCACCGGCGCTGCGCTCTCGCGGCGCGGCCTCATCCGCGCGGCAGCGGCCACGGGCCTGGGCGGCCTGCTGCCGTATGGCGCGAACGCGCAGCCGGCGGTCAACCGCCTGATCGTGCCCTTCCCGGCCGGCGGCCCGGCCGACTTCATGGGCCGGCTGCTGTCCGAAAAGCTCAAGGACGAACTCGGCCGCCCGGTCATGGTCGACAACCGCCCCGGCGCCGGCACGCGGCTGGCGGCCGAGGTGCTGAAGAACAGCCCCGCCGACGGCACCACCATGCTGCTGGCGCCGGTCGACCCGATGTTCATCGGCCCCGCCATCTACGCCAACATGCGCTTCAACCCGGCCACCGACTTCAAGCCCGTGACCGACGTGAGCGGCATCCAGTTCGGTCTGGCCGTGAGCGCCGCCTCGCCGGTGAAGACGTTGGCCCAGTTCGTCCAGGCCGCCAAGGCGAACCCCGACCAGGGCTCGATCGGCATCACCACCGTGGGCTCGCTGCTGCACTTCCTGGCCATGGACTTCGTGGCCCTGTCGCGCAGCGGCGCCACCCTGGTGCCCTACCGCGGCGGCGCGGCCATGGTCACCGAGCTGATCGGCGGCCAGGTGGCCTCGGGCATGGACGCCACCACCACCCTCACCGAGTACCACCGCGCGGGCAAGCTGCGCGTGCTGGCCGTGGCCGGCGACAAGCGCGCCGACGGCCTGCCCGACGTGCCGACCTTCGCCGAGTCGGGCTACCCGACGCTGGTGGCCTCGTCGCGCTACGTGCTGTACGCCCACGCCAACACCGCGCCCGCCACGCTGGCGCAGTGGAACCGGGCCGTGCGCAAGGTGCTGGCCCTGCCCGACGTGCGCGAAAAGCTCGGCCGCGTGGGCTACGACCTGCTGCCCGGCGCCTCGACCGAAGAGGTGGTGCGCTACACCGACGCGCTGGCCGCGCGCTGGCTGCCGGTGATCAAGGCCTCGGGCTACAAGGGCGACTGACGCCCGGCAGCAGCCACCCAACCGCCGAAAAGTGTGCGTAAACGCACCGACCGGCGGCGGCGGGGCTCTCACACTGGCATGGCAACCGCCGCAGTCCGCGGCGGCCTTCTTCCTTTTTTCTTCCACTCAAGGATTCGCCATGAACACCCAGGCTGCCCCGATCGCCTCCGCCGCTTCGGCGTCTTCCTCTTCGTCGTTCCTTGCCACGCCCGCTGCCCGCGACGACGCCGGCAAGCTGGTGCTGCGCGTGTCGGTCGGCGTGCTGATGCTGCTGCACGGCATCTTCAAGCTCTCGGCCGGCGTCGGCTTCATCAGCGGCATGCTGGCCAAGGCCGGCCTGCCCGGCGGGCTGGCCTACCTCGTGTTCGTGGGCGAGATCGTCGCACCGCTCCTGATGATCGCGGGCCTGTGGACGCGCGCCGCGGCCGCCGTGGTGGTGATCAACATGCTCTTCGCCTTCGGCCTCGTGCACATGGCCGACCTGTTCGCGCTGACCAAGCAGGGCGGCTGGGCGCTGGAGCTGCAGGGCCTGTACCTGTTCGGCGCGCTGAGCGTGGCCCTGATGGGCGCGGGCCGCTACAGCGTGGCCGGCCCGAACGGCCGCTGGAACTGAGCGGACCGGGTCAGTCGCCGCGCACCTGCGAGACCATCAGCGCCAGGCGCTCGGCATCGGCCACCACCAGCGCCTTGCCGTCCTTGCGCAGCACGCCGCCGCGCACCAGCGTGTTGAGTTCGCGGGTCACCTGCTCGCGGTTGGTGCTGATCTGGCTGGCCAGCGCCGCGTGCTTGGGCGCGGGCTCCAGCCGGGCCTCGTTGCCGTCGATGCCCGCCTCGCGCGCCAGGCGCAGCAGCTCGGCATGCAGGCGGTTCTGCACGCCCAGCGTGCTCAGGTCGATCACCCGCTCCGACAGCTGCCGCACCAGCGCGGCCAGCCGCTGCATCACGCGCTCGGCCACCAGCGGCTCCTCGCGCAGCAGCGCCAGGAAGGCCGCGCGGTCCAGGCTGGCGACCACGCAGGGTTCGAGCGTGACCACGTCGGCCGAACGCGGCCCGCCATCCAAAGCGGCGATGTCGCCGAAATGCGCGCCGGCCTCCGAATCGCGGAAGGTCACCTGCCGGCCGTTGGCCGCGTAGGTCGTCACGCGCACGCGGCCCGACACCAGCAGGAACACCTCGCCCTGCAGGTCGGCGCGCAGCATCAGCGGCTTGCCGGCCGCCACGCTGTGCCACAGGCACTGGCGCGCCAGATGGTCGAAGCGGTCGTCGGAGAGGCCTTCGAGCAGCGCGATGCGGCGCAGCGCGAGGCTGGAGCGGGGGGTGGGTTCGGGTAGGGCCATGCCGGTGGTCATCGAGGCGCGCGCATTATGCTCGGGTGCCGCTTCGAACCCGTTCATGGACAGACGTTCCCCTCCTTCCCCTTTTTTGCTGAGAACGCCGACACGGCGCAACCTCCGCTGGGCGAGCGGGCTGGTGCTGATGGCCTACATCACGGCGCACCTGCTGAACCATTCGCTGGGCATCGTCTCCTTCACCGCGGCCGAGACCGTGCTGCGCGGCGTGCAGAAGTTCTGGCACAGCCTGCCCGGCACGCTGCTGCTGTACGGCGCCGCCCTCACCCACCTCGCGCTCGCCGTGGCCGCCCTGTGGGAGCGCCGCACCCTGCGCATGCCGCCGCTCGAAGCCCTGCGCGTGCTGCTGGGCTTTGCGCTGCCGCTGCTGCTGGCCACCCACCTCACCGCCATGCGCGGCGCCTGGCTGGCCTACGGCATCGAGGGTTCGTACGTGCGCGTGGTCTGGGGCCTGTGGGACCTGGCCGGCGCGGGCGCGCAACTGGGCATGATGCTCGCCGCCTGGGCCCACGGCTGCCTCGGCCTGCATTTCGCGCTGCGCGTGCGCCCGCTCTACCGGCGCCTGTTCGCCCCGCTGCTCGCCGTGGCCGTGCTGCTGCCGGTGACCGCCGCGATGGGCTTCGTCTCGATGGGGCGCGAGTTCCAGTGGACCGGCGTGCCGCCCGTCGTGCTGCCGACGCCCGAACAGGGCCGCGCGCTCAACACCGCCGAAACCAACATCAAGCTCTACTACGCCTTGGCGCTGCTGGCCCTGCTCGCGGCCTACGCGGCGCGCAGCCGCCTGGCCCGGCGCGCGCGCGGCGCCACCGTCGCGCTGCGCTACCCCGACCGCACCGTGCACGTGCCGCCCGGCTGGAGCGTGCTCGAAGCCAGCCGCTCGCACGGCATCGCGCACGTGTCGATCTGCGGCGGGCGCGCGCGCTGCTCCACCTGCCGTGTGCGCGTGGGCGGTGCGCCCGAACACATCGGCACGCCGGGCCGTGACGAGCAGCGCACGCTCGAACGCGTGCGCGCCCCGCACGACGTGCGGCTGGCCTGCCAGCTGCGCCCGCGCGGCAGCATCGAGGTGACGCCGCTGTTCGCGCCGCTGCCACGCGAAGGCCGGCCCGCGCCGGTCGGCCGCTTCGGGCACGAGCGCGACGTGGCCATCCTGTTCGTCGACCTGCGACGCTGGTCGGGCCTCTCGGAGCGGCAGTGGCCCTTCGACTTGGCCTACGTGCTCGACCGCTACTTCGCCATCGTGGGCGCTGCCGTGCGCGAGAGCGGCGGCGTGCCCAACCAGTTCATCGGCGACAGCGTGATGGCCATCTTCGGCCTCGAGAGCGACCTGCCCACCGCCTGCCGACAGGCCCTGCGCGCCACCCAACTCATCGGCGAGCGCATGGACGCATGGAACGTCGACTTCCAGGCTCAGTTCGGCCAGCACCTGGATTTCGGCATGGGCCTGCACGCCGGGCGCGCGGCCGTCGGCGAGGTGGGCTACCTCGAGACCACCACCTTCACCGCCATCGGCGAAGTGGTGAACACCGCGAGCCGCCTGCAGGACCATTCGAAGACTGCTTCAGCGCGGCTCGTGGTCTCGCAGTTCGCGGCGCAACAGGCCGGCGCCGAAGCAACGCTGGGCCCGGTCGACACGCTGAACGTGCGCGGGCGCTCCGAGCCGCTGGCCGTGATGTATTCACGCGCCGGGAAAGCGGCCTGAGCACCACCTGCCGGATTCGGTGCGCAAACGCACAGCGCCTTCCGTGATGCGGTTTCACACTGCAGCTTGTGGCAACGACGACTGTCCGCCGCCCACAGACTCAAGGGAAATCTCATCATGAACAGCAAGCGACTCCTCGCCATTTCTGCCGCCGCCTTCGCCCTGCTGGGCACCGTGGGCGCGGCCCACGCCGAAACGTATGAAGGCGTGCACGCCATCACCTCGGCCGCCAGCCGTGCCGACGTGCGCACCGAAGCCATCGCCGCCGCGCGCAACGGCAACGAATACTCCGACGCTGCCGCCGAAGGCACCGTCGCCGTGACCTCCACGCTCGACCGCCAGGCCGTGCGCGACCAGGCCGTGGCTGCTGCCCACAACCCGCTGCAAAGCCTGGACCGCCGCGCCTTCTACCGCGACGAAGTGCCCTCTGCCTACAAGAAGCCGGCCGTGAGCTTCACGCGCCAGGCCGGCCTGTAATCACGACGCCACCTGCACCCGCGCCGCGCGCGGGCCTGCAGCTTCGGTGATCGTGAAGCGCACCGGCAGGAAGCGCTCGATCACCGCGCAGTTCGTGCGCGTGTGCGGCGTCACTTCGCTGCAGGTGAACGCGCCCGACTGCCCCGGTTGCCGGAACACCGCCAGCGCCAGCAGCAGCGCCAGCTGATCGGCCAGGTGCGGCCCCACGGCCGCGTCCTCGTGCTTCTGGAAGGCACGCACCTCCTTCACGAGGCCGTGCGCCACCTGCTCCGCGCTCAGCGTCTTCTCGCCGAAGGCCGTGAACACCTCGGTGAGGTGCGCGTAGGCCAGCGTCACCAGCAGCGCATTGCCCGGACCTTCGTTCTGGCGCGTCGGCACCGTGCGCAATTGCTCGGCCTGCGCCGACCAGCCCATCGCCGCCCCCACCGTTTCGAGCTCGCGCGCCGCCACATGGCGCGGCAGGCCGGGCGCCAGGCACTCCGCATGGCCCGTCAGCAGATGGCCGCGCGACAGCAGGTCGAAGGCCTGCAGCCGCGCGCCTTCCGCTGCCGGCACGATCGTCGCGTCCACCTCGCCGCCGCCGGCCGGATAGAAGCCGCAGCGGCGCAGCACGAGCTCCAGGTCGCCGCCGAGGCGACGCACCAGCGGCGCGAACGCACGCTCCAGGAAGTGGAACGGCGGCGCCATCGGGTTGTGCGTGCCACCGCTCAGCCGCAGCCGGCTCACCTGGCCCGCGGGTTGCAGCAGCAGCGGCGGCAGCACCGTCTGCAGCACCAGCATGCAGCTGCCCGCACCGGCGATCGCAAAACGGTAGTCGCCCGCGCGCACCGGCCCCGGCACGAAGCGCAGCGACTGCGAGCCCAGCTCGGCGCCGTCGACCTGCGCGCCGCTGATCTGCGCCGCCGCGTGCACGCACGCCAGGTGCTGGCGCATCAGGCCCGGCTTGGCCCGGCCCGCGCGGATCTTCGCGATGGCCAGCGGCCGGCCCGTGACCATCGACAGCGCAAGGCCGGTGCGCAGGATCTGGCCGCCGCCTTCGCCTTGGGAGCCGTCGAGTTCGACGGCATCGAGGGCTCGTTGTTCTTCTTGTGCTTCCGTCATCGGGAAAGTCTTTCTTTCTTGTTCAGTCGTTTGTCGTTGTTCTTGTTCGAGGCGTTCCGAGCCGGCATGCGCGACAGCGCACCGCCGTGCTGTGGATGCTGCCGAGCGCCACCTCGTACCACCACTTCTGCTGCTTGGCCGTCCACACCTCTTGCGCGCCGCAATCGCGGCAGGTGAACGCCTTGTCGACGTAGAAGGTGGGCAGCGGGCCGTAGGTGTTGTTGTGCGCGGCCAGCAAGGCCGTGTCGGCAGCGACCATGCCTTCGGCGCGCAGCAGCCGTGCATCGGCCTGGCGCTGCTGCAGTGCCACGGCACGCGCGGCGCGTTCGAGGCGGTGCGCCTTGATTTCGGCGCGGCGTTGTTTGTTGCTTTTCATTTTTCTTTGAACCTCCGCAATACGTCGCTACGAAGGCAGGTCGGTCTTCCGATCCCCTCCTATAGCTCTTCCACTGTCACGATACCTTCGCCCGCAGCGAGTTGAACGATGCTGCCCAACACCTGTCGCGCAAAGTCGGTGTTCGCAAGCAGGCAGACCACAAAGCCATCCGACTCGATGCTGACCATGGCCTGTGCCCATTCCGAAGGCGTCGAAGGCGGCGCCGGATAGAAATCCGCGCGCTCGCCCTCGACGTTCAGATGGCCGCCGATGCCTGCCTTCCTGCAGATGCCTTGCGCGACTTCGCGCGACGGCAATGCGACCTTGACGCGGTACTCGATGCCCACGGTCAACCCTTCACGCACACCACCTGCTTGAGCGTGTAAACCACCTCCACCAGGTCCTTCTGCGCCTCCATCACCGCGTCGATGTCCTTGTAGGCCATCGGGATCTCGTCGATCACGTCGGCGTCCTTGCGGCATTCGACGCCTTCGGTCGCGGCGATCTGGTCGGCGACGGTGAAGAGCTTCTTGGCCTTCGTCCGGCTCATCTTTCGACCTGCGCCGTGGCTGCAGCTCATGAAGCTCTCGGGGTTGCCCTTGCCGCGCACGATGTAGCTCTTGGCGCCCATGCTGCCGGGGATGATCCCCAGCTCGCCGAGCTTCGCGCTCACCGCGCCCTTGCGGGTCACGAGCACGTCCTGCCCGAAGTGCGTCTCGCGGCTCACGTAGTTGTGGTGGCAGTTCACCGCTTCCACGTGCGCCTCGAAGGGCTTGGTGATGACCTTGCGCGCGGCCGCGACCACGCGCTGCATCATCACTTCGCGGTTCGCCCGTGCGAACTTCTGGGCCCAGCCCACCGCACGCACGTAGTCGCCGAAGTACCGGGCGCCTTCCTCGAAGTACGCCAGGTCCTGATCGGGCAGGTTGCGCTGGTGCAGCTGCGCGTCCTTCTTCGCGAGTTCGATGAAGTGCGTACCGATGGCATTGCCCACGCCACGCGAACCCGAGTGCAGCATGAACCACACGGCGCCCGCTTCGTCCAGGCACACCTCGATGAAGTGGTTGCCGGTACCCAGCGTTCCCAGGTGCTTGTGGTTGTTCGTGTTCTTGATGCGCGGGTGGTCCTCGCAGATCAGCTCGAACTCGTCCACCAGCTTGGCCCACGCCGCATCGGTTTCATCGGGCGGCGTTTCCCACGAACCCTTGTCGCGGCCCATGCGCTTGGGGTTGCTTCCGTGCGGCACGGCCTTCTCGATCGCCGAGCGCAGCGGGCCCAGGTTGTCGGGCAGGTCGCGTGCGTTGAGCGTGGTCTTGCAGGCCATCATTCCGCAGCCGATGTCCACGCCGACGGCGGCGGGGATGATGGCCTTGAAGGTCGGGATCACCGAGCCCACGGTCGCGCCGATACCGTAGTGCACGTCGGGCATGGCCGCGATGTGCTTGAACACGATGGGCAGGCGCGCGGCGTTCTCGAGCTGCTTCTGCGCTTCGTCTTCCACGGGCACGCCGTTCGTCCACATCTTCACCGGGACGCCGTTGGCGACTTCATGCAGTTTGTAGTTCGTCATTTTTCTTCTCTCTCTGTCTATTTGTTTGTCTGTTCAATTTCGATCCGTGGCCGCTTCCTGAATTCGGCAATGAGTCCCTCATACGCCCGGAGCGGAAAGTCATGCTGTACCCAGCGTTCGCGGTACTTCTCGAGCCCCAGATCCACATACATGCGCTCCAGAACCACGTGGATGTTTCGGACCAGGTCCACCCGCCGAATGGTCCCGCGGTCCACAACCTCGTAGTCGTCCGTGGCAACGAGTCCCCAGCTCGCCCAATCGCGATAGCGGCGCAACTCGAAGCTCAAATCGTCTTCATCGCCCGTCACCACGAAGAGAACTTCGCCAGGCTCATCCATGAAGACAGCCGTGGCACTGTTCGCGCCCTTTGCCATCTCGAGCCCCATGCGAGCCAGGTCTCCCAGCGAGTCGTGCAAGTACGACACCGCGAAAGCCAGAGGCCCAGCGTCTGCGCGAAAGCTCAACGTGGCCCAGCCAGTACCGCTCAGCACGTAGCCGATCCGCTCCTGGGTCCGCTCTTCATCCGACATGATCTTCTTTCTTCTCAGTAACTTCGTTCACATGACTGGTGGACACGGCGGGATTCGAACCCGCATCAATACGGCGACCATGGTGTTTGAGTCCGATGGCCCAGTCGACGATTGGAAACGCGCGCCAGTGACAGACCCGTCATCGGAGCCAGCACCTGCATCCTCAACCTTGCTCGTCAACCGACTTGCCCGCCGTACCTGGTCTTACCCAGGCTGCCGGCAATTTCAAACATTTTTGGCAGTGGCGCTCCCTTCTGTGCCTGCGTGCCCGTGTCTCTTTCTTTTCTCTACCGCTCAGGACCCGTTCGGCCGCAGCGTCACGAGCCCGTTGAGCACCTGGTCCAGGCCGCCGACCACCGAGATCTTGTCGATGCGCTCGGCCACGCGTTCCAGCGTCTCGAGTTCCTTCATGCGCAAGGCGACGGGGTTGCCCTCCATCACCTTGGCGGTGTTCAGCAGCGAGCGCGTGGCCGCGGTTTCCTCGCGGCGGCGGATCACGTTGGCCTGGGCCGACTTCTCGGCCTCCACCACCTGCGCGAGGATGGTCTTCATCTCGCCCGGCAGGATGATGTCCTTCACGCCCACGCTCTCCAGCACCAGGCCCGAACCTTCCAACCGCTCACGCACCTGCGCCAGCACCGTCTGGTCGATGGCGGACTTGTTCTCCAGCAGCGCGTCGAGCGTCTGCTCGCCCACCGCCGCGCGCAGGCCGAACTGCAGCTCGCGGTACACATGCTCGGCCGGCTTGGGCATCTGGGCCAGGGCCTGACGCACATCGGCGAAACGCCACACCGCCGACAGGTTCAGCCGCAGCCCCACCTTGTCGCGGGTCAGGATTTCCTGGCCGCTCACTTCGGCGATCTGCGAGCGCAGGTCCACGCTGGTCACAGCCACCTGCCGGTTGAAACGCCAGAAGCCGTGGTTGCCCGGCGGCAGCAGCGCCTGCATCTGGCCTTCGAGGGTCAGCACGCCGGCGTGGAACTCGGGCACCTGCACCAGCAGCACGCCTTCGAGCCCCTGCACCGCACGCGGACGCAGCGCCACGCTCTGCAGCTTGGCCAGCAGCTCGGCCGGCAGGCGTGCATCGGCGGCCACGTCGATCACGTCGACGCGCTGCTCGCGCAGGCCGCGCCAGTAGAGCTTGCGGGTGGCGGGCGGCAGCACCTGCACCAGCACGCCGTCTTCATGGCGCAGGCCGACCTCGGTCTCGCCCAGCGACACCTGCACGAACTCGCGCTGCACCAGCTGCGGCTCGCGCGCCAGGAAGTAGTCGGCCAGCTCGTGGTCGAAGGCCGGCTCGGCCAGCGAGAAGCGCTCGAGCTGCACGGTGTCGAAGCCCGTGAACACACGGTACTTGCCGGCGGCGTACAGGCCCTCGAAGTCGCCGTTGCGCAGCAGCAGCACGCGTTCGTTCTTCTTCACGGTGAATTGGGTGAATCCCAGCATTTTTTCTTCCTCTCTCTTCTTCTTCGTTGCGGTTGTCGTTCGTCTACGTTTCGTGTCGGGGCCCACGGAGGGCAGGCGGCGGGCACCGTGGTTCGCGAGGTCAGCAGTGCAGCGGTCGACGGGTCGGTGCGGTGGCTGCGCCATCGCCTCCTTCTGCGTCGATGGCTGCATGCGGTTCCTTGCAGAACACGCGATGCGCAAGCCGCCTGCACTGGCACGGTGTCGCTCGGCCGGGCCCTGCCCTGCACCTCGCTCCGGTGTGCCGGGGCGGTGGGGCTTTCGCCCCCATCAAAGCGGCGGTGCGAACACCGCCGAAGGTTGTTTGCGGGAATCGAACCCGCCACGCCGCGTGGTTAGCACGGTGCTCCACCATGAGCAGACTGGATCAAGTCCAGTGACCAGCACAGTTCAACAGCGGCATACCGCGGACCCAAGAACAGGTCTGGCCTGCGGCACCGGGCCGCTTTCATGCGGCACCTGGGAGCGGATGAACTGCATCCGGACAGGTTCTCTATTGCAGCGAGCGTGCCAACTTGCGCGCACGCCGGTAGAAAACCGGGCGACGGCGACGCAAGTCATTGACCAGCAAGGAAAATTTCTTCTTCGCCCGATGTGACATGGCGCCGATCCCTTGCTAGCATTCGGACAATTTATAGAATTTCAGCTAGCCTTTTATCCATGAAGCCCATCGTCGTCATCGGTTTCCTCGGCACCCAGCTCGATGCCGGCCAGGGCGCGGGCCGCTGGCACAAGTGGCGCCCCACAGTCTCGCTCGCGCAGCACGACGACATGGTGGTCGCGCGCATCGAGCTGCTGCACACGCGCAAGCACACGGCGCTGGCCGAGCTGGTGAAGGCCGACATCGCCGCCGTGTCGCCCGAGACCCTCGTCAACCTCGTGCCCTTCGACCTCGAAGACCCGTGGGACTTCGGCGAGGTCTACACGCGCCTGTACGACTGGGCGCGCGCCTACCCCTTTCAGCCCGAGCGCGAGCAGTACTGGACGCACATCACCACCGGCACGCACGTCGCACAGATCTGCATGTTCCTGCTGTCGGAATCGCGCGTGGTGCCGGGCGTGCTGGCCCAGACCTCGCCGCCGCGCAAGCAGCGCCAGGGCGACGCCGGCAAGGTCGCGCTCATCGACCTCGACCTGTCGCGCTACGACCCGATCGCGCGCCGCTTCGACGCCGACCAGCGCGACGCGGTCGCATTTTTGAAAAGCGGCATCGCCACGCGCAATGCGCGCTTCAACGCGCTCATCGACGAGATCGAGCGCGTGGCCGTGCGCTCGCGCGCGCCGATCCTGCTCGTGGGGCCGACGGGCGCGGGCAAGTCGTTCCTGGCGCGGCGCATGTTCGAGCTGAAACAGGCGCGCCACCAGGTGACGGGGCCGTTCGTCGAAGTGAACTGCGCCACGCTGCGCGGTGACGGCGCGGCCTCCACGCTGTTCGGGCACAAGAAGGGTTCGTTCACCGGCGCGGCGAGCGACCGCGCGGGGCTGCTGCGCACCGCGCACCAGGGCGCGCTGTTCCTCGACGAGATCGGCGAGCTCGGCCTGGACGAACAGGCGATGCTGCTCAAGGCCATCGAGGAAAAGCGCTTCTTCCCCGTGGGCGCCGACAAGGAAGTGGAGAGCGACTTCCAGCTCATCGCCGGCACCCACCGCGACCTGCGCCGCGACGTGGCACAGGGGCGCTTTCGCGAAGACCTGTTCGCGCGCATCAACCTCTGGACCTACGACCTGCCCGGCCTCGCACAGCGGCCCGAGGACATCGAGCCCAACCTCGACCACCTGCTGGCCCTGCACGCGGCCGAGAACCACCGCGTGGTGCGCTTCAACGCCGAGGCGCGCACGGCCTACCTGCGCTTTGCGCAGAGCAGCGAGGCGATCTGGCGCGGCAACTTCCGCGACCTCTCGGCGAGCGTGACGCGGCTTGCGACGCTGGCGGACGGCGGGCGCATTGCCGTCGCGCTGGTCGAGGCGGAGATCGCACGGCTGCGTTGGCTGTGGAAGCACGAGGGCGCGGGCACATCAGTGGCAGCGGGCGACGACGTCGATCTGGAAGCCCTGCTCGGCGAAGAGAAGTTCGCGGCGCTCGACCTGTTCGACCGCCTGCAACTCGAAGCGGTGGTGCGCGTGTGCCGGCCGGCGCGCAGCTTGTCGGAGGCGGGGCGCCAGCTGTTCCAGGCCTCGCGGACGCAGCGCAGCGTGGTGAACGATGCGGACCGGCTGCGCAAGTACCTGGCCAAGATGGGGTTGGACTGGGCGCGCGTTTCAGCCGATGCGCGCCCCTGAGGGCGTGGGCTATCCTCCGCCCGATGCCCATCTCCGCATTCGTTGTGAAGGTTCCCGCGGCTGAAACCATCGCCGCAGACCTTCGCCGCCGTTTCGACCCCACCGTGGCGCTCGGCGTGGCCGCGCACATCACGCTGCTCGTGCCCTTCATGGACCCGGCGTTGATCACCGACGAGGTGCTCGCCCGCGCGCGGCGCGTGCTGCAACGCACGGCG
Organism: Variovorax sp. GW821-FHT10C12; assembly: GCF_059415405.1. Classification (NCBI taxonomy): domain Bacteria; kingdom Pseudomonadati; phylum Pseudomonadota; class Betaproteobacteria; order Burkholderiales; family Comamonadaceae; genus Variovorax; species Variovorax sp. GW821-FHT10C12. The sequence continues at coordinate 14,653 of NZ_JBWKNE010000014.1, read as the reverse complement.
CCGTTCTCGTTCGTGCTCGGCAAGGTCGGGCGCTTTCCCGAGACCGCCTATCCGGCACCGGAGCCCGCTGCGCCGTTCATCGAAATGACGCGCGCGCTGGTGAAAGAGTTTCCGGAATTCCCGCCGTACGACGGCGCGCATGACGACATCGTTCCGCATCTGTCGGTGGCGCACGGCAACGCGCTGCACGCGGAAGAAGCGGCCATCGAGCTGCAGGCGCGGCTGCTTGCGTCGGGGCCGGTGCAGGCGCGCTGCACGGAGGTCGTGCTCATCGAGAACGCGTCGGGGCGCTGGATGGACATGCATGTCTTCCCCCTCACCGCCCCCGCGACGAGCCTTCGCCCATGACCGAGATCTACATCAGCACCGACGTCGAAACCGACGGCCCCATTCCCGGCCCGCACTCGATGCTCAGCTTCGGCTCGGCCGCCTACACGGCCGACAAGCAACTGGTGTCCACCTTCAGCGCCAACCTGCACACGCTGCCCGGCGCCGAGGCCGCCCCCAAGACTGCTGCCTGGTGGCAGACGCAGCCCGAAGCCTGGGCCGCGTGCCGCACCGACCTGCAGGACCCGACGCATGCCATGAAGAACTACGTCGCGTGGCTCAAGGGGCTGAAGGCGCGGCCGGTGTTCGTGGCGTACCCTGCGGGCTTCGACTTCCTGTTCGTCTACTGGTACCTGATGCGCTTCGCAGGCGAGAGCCCATTCAGCCATTCGGCGCTCGACATGAAGAGCTTCGCGATGGCCCTGCTGAAGATCGGCTACCGCGACAGCACCAAGCGCACGATGCCGCGCCGCTGGTTCGACGCCGGGCTGCCGCACACGCACGTGGCGCTGGACGACGCCATCGAGCAAGGAGCCCTCTTCTGCAACATGCTCGCCGAAAGCCGGCGGGCCGGCGGACCGCAGGCATGACGACCACCGTGTCCGCTCGCCGCTGGTGGATGTCGCTCGCCGCCCTGCCCCTCTTCCTGCTCGGCGGCTGCGTGCAGTCGATGTTCTATTACCCCGACCGCGTGCGCTACGAAACGCCCGACGCGCTGGGCCTGCGCTACGAGAACGTGCGCTTCACCAGCGCCGACGGCACGCGACTGAGCGGCTGGTTCATTCCCGCCGCAGGCCGGGCCGACCCGAAGGCGGCCAAGGGCACCGTGGTGCACTTCCACGGCAACGCGCAGAACATGAGCAGCCATTGGCGCTTCGTGGCGTGGCTGCCCGCGCAGGACTACAACGTCTTCGTGTTCGACTACCGCGGCTATGGCGAATCGGACGGCGAGCCCGAACCCCGCGGCGTGTTCGAGGATTCGAACGCCGCGCTCGACCATGTGCGTGCCCGCGCGGACGTCGATGCGTCGCGGCTGTTCGTCTTCGGGCAGAGCCTGGGCGGCACGAACGCGATCGCGGCCGTGGGCTCGGGCAACCAGGCCGGCGTGAAGGCGGTGGCGATCGAGTCGACCTTCTATTCGTACCGCTCCATCGCCAACGACAAGCTGCCGGGCGCCGGCCTGCTGGTGCGCGACGACTACGCGGCCTCGAAGTTCGTCGCGGCCCTTGCGCCGATTCCGCTGCTGCTGATCCACGGCACGGCCGATGCGGTGATTCCGCACGGCCACTCGCAGCGCCTGCTGGCCGGCGCGAAAGAACCCAAGCAGCTGATCGAGGTGCCGGGCGCCGGTCACCTCGAGCCGATGGCGGCGCCGCGCTTCGGCACCACCTACCGGCAAGCCCTCACCACCTTCTTCGACAGCGCCCCGGCGCTGCCTTCCCGCCCATGAAACACTTCGACGAAGCCGCCACCGCCGCCCCCCTGGGTTTCGAGCGGCTGGTACCCGCGCTGCGCGCCGCCTTCGCGGCCGAGGCGCAGGTGCCGCCGCGCCACGTGCACAGCATCGAAACCGGCGGCGACGCGGCCACGCGCGGCACGGTGCTGATCATGCCGGCGTGGAGCGACGCGGGCTTCCTGGGCATCAAGACGATCAACATCTTCCCCGGCAACGGCGCGCGCGGCCTGCCGGGGCTGCACGCGACCTACGTGCTGTACGACGCACGCACCGGCGTGCCGCTGGCGATGATGGACGGCAACGAGATCACGGCGCGGCGCACGGCTGCGGCATCGGCGCTGGGCGCCTCGTTCCTGGCGCGCGCCGACGCGCGCAAGCTGCTGGTGCTGGGCACCGGCCGCATCGCGCGCATGCTGCCCGCCGCGCACGCGAGCGTGCGACCCATCGACGAGGTGTGGGTGTGGAACCATCGGCCCGAGGGCGCCGAGGCGCTGGCCGAGCAATGGCGTGCCGAAGGCTGGAACGCGCAGGCGGCCGGCACCGACCTCGAAGCGGCGGTGCGCAGTGCCGACATCGTGAGTTGCGCCACGCTGGCGACCACGCCGCTGGTGCGCGGCGAATGGCTCGCGCCGGGCGCGCACCTCGACCTGATCGGCAGCTTCACGCCCGCGATGCGCGAAGCCGATGTGCAATGCTTCGATGGCACGCGCACCTTCATCGACACGCCCGAGGCGCTGCAGAAAGCCGGCGACCTGCTCGACGCAATCGCGGCCGGCACCCTGCGCGCCGACGCGGTGCAGGGCACGCTGGCCGAGCTGTGCCGTGGCACGCGGCCCGGGCGCACGGGCGATGCCGAGCGCACGGTGTTCAAGGCCGTGGGCAGCGCGCTCGAAGACCTGAGCGCGGCCACGCTGGTGTGGCAGGCGCACACGGACCCCTGAGGCCCGCGCGGCCCGCCGTGGCCATTGCCGGCGTCAGAACGTCACGTTCGCCGACAGCCAGATCGTGCGTCCGGCCGGCGTGGTGCCCGCCACCGACGCGCCGCCCTGGAAGTACTCGTTGACCCAGGCCGAGGTGCCCGCCAGGTTCACCTGCTGGAACTTGCGGAAGTCCTTGTTGAACAGGTTGTTGATGTTGGCGTTCAGGCGCACGTTCTTCGACACCTGGTAGGAGCCGCCCAGGTGGAACAGGTGGTAGGCCTTGATGTCGCCCACCGCGCGGTAGATCGCCAGGTTGTTGCCCGTGAGGCGCGCCGGGTCGCCGGTGAAGCGCGGGCTCTTGCCGCGGTACTCGCCGCGCAGCCAGAAGCGCCACTTGGCGTCGGGGTTCCAGTCGAGTTGCGCATGCAGCAGGTGGCGCGCGGTGTCGGCCAGCTTGCCGTTCTTCACGCCGCCTTCGATCACTTCGCTGTCGGTCCAGGTGTAGCCCGCCTTCAGGCCCCAGGCCTTGGTCAGCTGCACGCGGCTGCTCAGCTCCATGCCCCAGGTCTTGGCCTGGTCGACGTTGACCGAGTAGTTCGCGGTCGGGTCGACGATGCAGCTGGAGATGCGCGCCACGCTGCAGTCGCCGCCGCTGGCGATCTTGTCCTTCACCTTGTTGTGGAACAGCGTCGCCGAGGCGGTCAGGCCCTTCTGGTTGTTGAACAGCGCCGACAGCTCGGTGCTGGTGCTGGTCTCGGGCTTGAGGTTCGGGTTGCCGATGTTGAGCGTGGCGCCCTGGCCGCTCACGCCGCTGATGCCGTCGATCAGCTGGTTCAGGCGCGGCGCGCGAAAGCCCTTGCTGACGCCGCCCTTGAAGGTCCACTGCGGCGTGGCATCCCAGACCAGGTAACCGCGCGGGCTCACGTGGCCGCCGAAGGCGCTGTGGTGGTCGTAGCGCCCGCCCAGCGTGGCGGTGAGGCCGGGCGCGAGGCGCCATTCGTCTTCGGCGAACAGCGCCCACATGGTCTGGCTCTGCGAGCGCGGCAGCAGGCCGTCGACCAGCTTGGCGTCCCACCACTGGCCGCCGACGGTCAGCACGTGGGCGTCGCCCACCGGCGCGACGAGCTTGCTGTCGAGCACGAGGTTGGTGGTCTTGAGTTCGCGTTCGCGGCCGCGGTCGGTTTCGCTCAGCCAGTACACGGTGCGGCGGGCCGCGGCATTGCGCGGAATGGCGCCGCCGGGAATCGTGCGGCCGACGGTCTCGGTGGTGGTGTGCATCAGGCTGCTTTCCACCGTGCCGAAGCCCAGGCGCCCGGTGTGGCCGATGGCGACCTGGTCGCGGTTGAAGCGCAGCGCGTCCAGGTAGCCCGGCGGGTTGTTGCCGGTGCGGTTGGGCGCGGCGGCGTCGCGCGTGCCCAGCCGGCCGTCTTCGTTGTCGTACCAGCTGCGGCCCGATTCGACGTCGAGCCAGATGTCGTGCTGGCGGTTGGGCGTGAGCATCAGGCGCCCGCCCACGCTGTGCTGGCGGCTCTCGGCAGGCGCGGGGTTGCGGGCCGTCGCGGGCTGCGCCTGGCCGGGGGCCAGCACCCAGTCGGCGGCTTCGCGGCGGTAGATGTTGCCGCGCAGGGTCAGGCCCAGCAGGTCGGTGGCCACGGGGCCGCTCAGGTAGATGCTGGAGCGCGTCTGCGAGCCCCACTCGCTGTCCTGCGGAATGCCGGTTTCCATCGTGACCTGGCCGCCCCATTCGCGCGCCACCTTGCGCGTGATGATGTTGACCACGCCGCCCATGGCGTCGGAGCCGTACAGCGTGGACATCGGGCCGCGGATGACCTCGATGCGCTCGATGGCCGCCAGCGGCGGCATGAAGCTGGTGTGCGCGGCGCCGAAGCCGTTGGGCGTCACGTCGCCGGCCACGTTCTGGCGCCGGCCGTCGATGAGGATCAGCGTGTAGTCGCTGGGCATGCCGCGGATCGAGATGTCCAGGCCCCCGGTCTTGCCGGTGGCGCCGCCCACGTCGATGCCTTCGACGTTCTGCAGCGCCTCGGCCAGGTCGCGGAACTGGCGCGTTTCCAGCTCCTGGCGCGTGATCACCGAAATGGAAGCGGGTGCGTCCTTGAGTTCCTGCTCGAAGCCGGTCGCGCTGACGACGACCTCGCGCAGTTGTTGTTCAGCGGGCGTCTGGGCGAACAGGGCGGGAGAGAAAAGGGATGCGGCGGCCAGCGCCAGCACCGACGGACGCGGCCGACGGCCGCAACGCGAGAACAACATGCAAAAACTCCACGGAAAACGGCAGGAAAAACAGGGCCGCTCTCGGATGCGTTGTTGTTGTTGCGTACCAACTGATCAGCATCAATTGTATTGAGAATGCAAACAAATATTATTTGCATCCAGAACCACCGAAGGGACATTGCGAGAGGCCGATGGCGCTTCGTGTAGGCACTGCTTCCGGCCGCCCCGGGCAAACCCCATGTAGCCGAAAGTTCACCTTGAATTAGGGGGCGGATACGTCATCTGGCGAATAGCGACCCACGAAGGGCGCCGCTAATCTGGAACAAGAAAAAAGAGAGGTCCGTCCATGCTCACCATCCTTCAGAAAGCCGTGATCCTCGGGAAGGCCGGCGTCGAGGTACCGACCCGTCCGGTGGACGACCTGTCGACGCCGATGGCCACCGGCTCGCCGGTCAAGGCGGAAGGCGTGTCGCAGAAGGCGCACGAATGGGCACGGGCCGTCGAGACCCTGTACGTCAGCTACGTCGCGGCGCGCGCCGCGAAGAGCCTGCGCGATGCCGAAGAGGCGCGGCAGTCGGTGATGCTGCGGCAGCTGTCGGCTGCGGTGCAGGCCTGAGCGTCCTCCCCCCGTCATCGCCGCGTGCGCGTTCTGCGCTAGCCTGCGGTCTCCTCCATCCGCAAGAGAAAGGCGCAGACGCACCATGGGACTGTTCGATTTCCTGAAGAAGAAAAAGGAACCGGAAGTAGAAATGCCGTCGACGCTCGAGGCCGGCATGGCCTCGCAGGCGGAAGACTTCATCGGCGCTTTTTCGCAACCCGGCGCGCCCATCGACAGCGCGGCGCTCGACTACTCCGAAGCCTCGCTGGTCCTGGTCGACCAGGTGCTCGAAGACTTCTTCCAGCAGCAGGCGCCCTTGCCCGACGACCTGCACTTCCTGGCGTCGGCCTATGTGTTCGAAACCGCACGCCGCGAGTTCGGCGGACGCTACCTGCGCGGCGACGACGACAACCCCTTCGTCCTCGTGATCGGCCCCGACAGCGCACAGGTCGGCGTCTGCGCCATGGCCAAGGTGCGCGGGCGCGCCGTCAACGGGCCGGAAGACAGCCTCGCGTTCTTCTACGCCGGCATCGCGCCCGTGGTGCAACGCGGCGTGAGCGCCACGCTGGTCTGACACAGCGGCAGCAGCGGGCGCCTCACGGCCCGCTGCCACCTCCCCTTCAGTCGAACTGCGTGGCAACCTGCCGCTGGGTGCCCAGGCCCTCGATGCCCAGCGTGACGACATCGCCGCCCTTCAGGTAGACCGGCGGCTTGAACCCCATGCCCACGCCGGGCGGGGTTCCCGTGGAAATGATGTCCCCCGGGCGCAGGCTCATGAACTGCGAGAGGTAGGCAATCAGGTAGCGCACGCCGTAGACCATGGTGGCCGTGGAGCCGCTCTGGCGCCGCACGCCGTTGACCTCCAGCCACATGTCCAGCTGCTGCGGGTCCGGCACTTCATCGGGCGTCACGAGCCAGGGCCCGATCGGTCCAAAGGTGTCGGCCGACTTGCCCTTGGTCCACTGGCCCTGGCGTTCGGTTTGAAAGGCGCGTTCCGACACGTCGTTGATCAGGCAATAGCCCGCGACGTGGTCCATGGCGTCCGCTTCGCTGACGTACTTCGCGGTCTTGCCGATCACCACGCCCAGCTCCACCTCCCAATCGGTCTTGGTGGAACCGCGCGGAATTTCAAGCACATCGTTCGGTCCACCGATCGCCGAGGTGGCCTTCAGGAAGACGATGGGCTCGGGCGGCACCGTGGCGCCCGTCTCGGCCGCGTGGTCCGAGTAGTTGAGCCCGATGCAGATGAACTTGCCCGAGCCGGCCACGCAGGCGCCGATCCGCGGAGCGCCTCCCACCAGCGGAAGGCTCTGCGGGTCCAGCGCAGCGATGCGCGCCAGGCCGGCGGGCAGCAGCACGTCGTGTGCGATGTCGTTCACGTGCGCGGAGAGGTCGCGCATGCGGCCTTCCGCGTCGAGCATTGCCGGCTTCTCCTGGCCGACAGGCCCGTAGCGCAACAGCTTCATTCGTCATTCCTTGGTTGTTTGTTGGTTGGCTATCTGGCGGCACTGCTGCGTGCCTTGCCGAGCGCCGAGAACAGCTCTTGGATCAGCACCGGATCGGTCTGTTTGACATGCCTGTCCGTGACCGGCACGGGCTTCTCGCGCAGGCGCTCGCGCGCAGCAGTGGGGAACCCGGTCGACACCATGCCCTTGCTCGACCCGCGCGCGGTCAGACCGCGACGCGTTCGAACTGGACGCTGCGGCAGTCCATCTCGTACTCGAGGTCGACCACCGGCGGGCGGTTGTAGTGCCACGTCAGCCCATGCCGCGCGGCACCGCGCTTGACGATCTCGTCCGCGATGAACGGGTGGATGTCGTGCACCGTGTACAGCTGCGAGCCCGTGGTGCTGGCCCAGGTGAAGCCCAGCGATGCCAGGCGACGTTCCATTTCGTCGAGCACCCACTGCGCCTTCTTCAGGATGGCGGGCGGCGAGGTGTCGCCCAGGCGCACGGCATGGTCGCGGTAGTGCCCCTTGCCTTCCGGCGCTTCGGCGCTGCCGGCCACCACGAACGAAGCCGCCGCCTCCGCGTCGGGCACGGTGTAGCTGAAGGCATGGAACGAGGGCTCCGACGGCGGCGACACCGCGGGGCACACGTTGCTTCGCGCGACCGGGTTCAGGTCGCCGATGAAGATCCCCCACTCCTTCAACGTGCCCACGTAGAGGTTGTTGAACTCGACAAAACCCTGTTCAGTGAACGGTGCCGGGGACCGCAGTTCGCACGCGCAGAAGGCGGCCAGCGGACGCGAGGCCTCCTCCAGGATTTCCTTGATGCGCCGAAAGCCCTGCTTCAGGGGCAGGGGCTCCAGGAAGCGCACGCGCTCGATGCGAAACCCAGGTTCGGCGGCCACGCCAGCCGAGTACTGCTGGACGCCCGGAATGAACCGATAGCCGCCTGGGAGGGAGAGTTGGAGTGCCGACACGTGATTTCCTTTGTGGAGAGCGAGAGAAAAAAGAGAGAACGGGCAGAAGAGCTCAGGGAATCTGGCTCCAGCGCTGGTTGGCCCCGCCATGGCAGGCGTAGGTGGACAGCGCCGTGCCCTGCGTGGTGGTCGAGCCGGGCACATCGAGGCACGCACCCGAAGACACCCGGTTGCGCAGCGTCGCCCCGACCACGCTCCATTGCGTGGCCGCGCCCGCCGTGCACGCCAGCTGCACCACCGGGCCGCCGCCGGCATTGGTGTTGCCCTGCGCCAGGCACAGGCCGCTGTGCTTCGCGACGAACTGGCTGTAGCCCCCGCTGCTGTTGACGGTGAAGGTCTCGTTGTTGCCGTTGCCGCAGGCCCACTGCACCACCGTGGCGCCGCTGGCCGTCGAGCCGCCCGACACGTTGACGCACAGGTTGTTGACCTCCGAGCGGATGCGCGTGTCGATCGCCGGTGCGGTGTCGAACGACTTCACGTATTCGCCCAGTGCCAGCAGGTCGGCCGCCGGCAGGCTCGAGGCATTGCCGTGGCCGCCCGCGAGCACGTCCTGCAGCGTGGCCTTCTGGCCGTTGTGGAAGAAGCTCGGGTTGCTCCAAGTGCCGTAGAGCGTCGGGGTGTCGAAGCCCACGCCGGCCAGCGGCTGGTTGCTGCCCTTGCCCGACGAGAGCTGGATCGTGCCCACGTCGTGCCGCAGCCCGTCGCGCAGGCTGCCCGCCGTGTGGCAAGTCGCGCACTGGGCCGTGTTGAACACGGTCTGGCCGCGCACCGCGTCCACGCTGAGGTTGCCGTCCGCCGCGCGGGCCGGGCTGCGCATGTATTTGTTCAGCGAGTTCAGGTAGGCCGCGAGATCGTCGAGCTGCGCATTGCGGCCGGCCTTCGGCACGCCGAGCGGGTCGCCCGTGGCCGAGAAGTCGGCGTTGGTCAGGAAGCCCGTGCCGCCGAACTCGTTGCGGATGTCGTGCTCGAAGTCCTGCACCTCGTCGAAGTTGGCGGTCCAGTGCAGCTTGCCGTGACCGGTGCCGCGCCGGCCCTGCAGGCTGATGGTGCGGCGCAGGCCTTCGCCGCGCTGGGTGAAGTCCCACACCATGCCGTCATCGCTGCCATCGGCATGGCAGCTCGCGCAGGACATGTAGTTGTTCATGCTCATGCGCCGGTCGGACGCGTTGTAGAACACCTGCTTGCCGCGCAGTGCCGCGGCGGCCATCGGCTCCTGCGCGACCGTGGTGACGTTCTGCAGGAAGGCCGGGGCGGCCGACTCCGAAGACAGCACCTGCGCCACGTCGTGCACCGACACCGAGCGCGCCAGGAAGTTGTTGACGTACAGCCGCTTGCGCGCCGCATCCAGGTACAGGCCGTGCGGCGCGCTGCTGGCGTTGATCTCGCCGCGCACCGAGCGGTTGTAGGCATCGACGATGGCGATGCGGTTGCCTTCCATCTGCGCCACGAAGATGTAGTCGCCGGCCGACGAGTACAGCGCGGCGCGCGCGGGGGCGCGGTCGTTGAAGTCGAGCTGTTCGCTGAACACTTCCGCCGCTGTCTGCAGGTTCACCTGCGACAGGATGGAGCGCACGGTCTTGTCGTGCTCCAGCGGCAGGCCGTCGCGGAAGGTGCCGCGCACGATGTTGTCCTTCTTCGAAGGCAGGAGCGCACGCGCACCATCGGGCGAAATCACCACCTGGCTCAGGTAGTTGGGCACGCCGCGCGAGGCCGCCTCGGTGTCGACCGTGGTCGTGTCGACCGCCAGCGCGATCGGGGTGGCGGCGCTGAAGCTCTGCAGGTTCACCTTGTGCAGCTGCCCGCCCGTCATCTTCGACTTGAAGCGCGTCACGTAGGCCGACTGCGAACCCGCATCGACCGCGATGCCGCGCACCGCGCCGTCCAGGGCGAGCGTGCCCGTGGCGGCACCGGTGGTCGGGTCGAAGCTGACCAGGGCCGACTTGCTTTCCAGCGTCAGCAGGCCCTTGGTGCCGTTGGGCGTGAAGACGACGCCGTACGGGCCGCTGCCGTAGGCCAGCGGCACCGTCGTCGACAGCGTGCCGTCGGCTGCGTTGAGCGCCAACAGCTTGTCCTCGCCCTGCACCGTGACCCAGATGCGGCCGTCCGGCCCCACGGCCAGCGTCTTGGGCTCGTCGCCCACGCGCACTTCCCAGCGCTTGGCGAAGGTCTGCGCGTCGATGGCGGCCACGGTGCCGCTGTCGGGGTTCACCGAGTACACCGCGTTCGCATCGCCCGCGATGTTGGTCGTGTGCGTGGGCGCCGCCGCCGTGACGGGTGCGATCACCGTGAGGTTGTAGGTGTAGAAGGTCTCCTGGCCGTTCGCGGCCTTCACCGTCAGCGTCACGGTGTAGTGGCCGGGGCTGCTGTAGGTGTGCGTGACGCCAGGTTGCGAGGCGTACGCGCTTTGCGTGCCGTCGCCGAAGTTCCAGCGGAACTGCGCGCCGGTGGCACCGAGCGTGGCCGGGTTGAAGTTCAACTGGCCGTTGACGATCTTCGGTGCGCCCACGATGCCGGGATCGCCGATCACGGCCTGCGCCCGCAGCGCCGCCACGTCGGTGTCGCCGAGCACGCGGGCGTACACGCGCACTTCGGCCAGCGTGCCCTTGAAGAGCGCCGCATTGCCCTGGATCTGCCCCAGCAGCTGGAACTTGGTCGACAGGCCCTTGGTGCCGGTGGGGCCGGTCGACGTGGTCTTCACGCCGTCGACATACACCGCCTGCGCACCCGAAGCCGCGTCGCGCGTGAGCACGACGTGGTGCCAGTTGCCGTCGTTCACGGCGCTTTGCGAGCGCGTGCCTGCGTGGTCGCCTACCGACAGCTTGATGTTGCCGGTGCTGTCGAGCCAGCCCCAGAACACGTCGTCGACGCCCGGCGACTGGTCGCGACCGAAGATGCCGGGCGCGGTCCATGAACTGGCGCTGCCCGCCTGCGTGGTCTTCATGTAGAAGCTCAGCGAAGCGGTGCCGCCCAGCGTGGTGGACACGCTGTCGTTCTTCAGCTGCACGCCCGCGGTGCGATTGGCGAAGTTCAGGCCGATGCTCTCGAAGGCATCGCCGGTGGCGGGCGTGCCGTTGTTGGCGCTGATCTGGTCACCCAGGTTGCCGGTCAGCGCCCAGTGGTGCATCAGGTTGATGTCGTTGGCATTGCCGGTGTTGAAGGTCGAGCGGTAGTCGGCCGCAATGGCGTTGCCTGCATAGTCCTTCAGGCCGTTGGCGGGCAGGAACACCTCGTAGGCGGTGCCCGGCTGCAGCGGCTGCGCGGGGTGGAAGTTGACGATGCCCAGCTGCACGCTGTAGGTGCCCGCCAGCGTGTTGCCGCCCACCGGACGCACGATGAAGGTGTTGGCGTTCACGCTCTCCGGGCGGATGCTGTCGGTCATGCCCAGGCCGATGCGCGAGGTGAGGGCCTGCTGCTTGGCACCGTTCACCGGCGAGACCTGCTTCACTTCGGGCTTGGTGGTGTCGGGGTCCACCGCATGCACGATGAAGCCGCTGCCCGAGCCGTGGTCGTTGCCGACGTAGATCAGGTTGCCGAACGGCGACACCTGGCCATGGTCGGAGCTCGAGAAATCGGGGTGCGTCGTTGCGAACAGTCCGCCGCGCCCGACCTCGACGTGGTTGAGCGGGTTGCTCACATCGACCTTGTGGATGTAGTTCTGCGCGCCCTGGAACACGAAGTTGTCCTGCGTGCTGCAGTACAGCTGCTGGTTGATCACCAGCCGGTTGTCCTCTGCCACGAAGCGCGACCGGTCGCTCAGGTCGTAGCCGTACATCTTGCCGCCGCTCTCCTGTGCGGAGGCGTAGACCTTCTTGCCGTCGAAGCAGGTGGAGTAGTAGCTGGCGGTGGACCCGGAGACGGTGTCGAGCACCTTGGGATTCAGCGGGTCCGAAATGTCCAGGCTGGCGAAGCCGCTGGTGTTGGTCATGGACGTCAGCACCATGTGGTTGCCCATGGTGAAGATCGGCCCCACGCGAAAGCCGCCGAGCTCGCCCGTCGGGATCGGGTTGGGCTTGCCGGCGCCACGGTTCGCGAGCACTGCGTTCGCAGGGTCCGTGGCGTCGATGACGAACACGCCCTGCTCCGCCGCCGCCACGTACAGGTAGGGCGCCTGCCACCACAGCTGCCAGCTCACGTTGTTGTAGTCGCCCTTGTTGACGTTGGGCAGCACCAGCTTCTTGACCTGCTTGACGTCGTTGATGTCAGTGAAGTCCCAGAACTCCACGCCGAAGACGCTGGGCACGGCGACGTACTGCTTGCCGCCGATGGTGGCGATGCCGATGGAATGCGGCTCCCTCAGTTCCTTGGTGCGGCCGTCCGGCTCGTAGATGCGCTTGACGAGCCGCAGGTTGCGCGGATCGGAGACGTCGTAGAGCAGGAAGCCGCCAGGGCCCAGGCCGCCGTCGGGCGTGAACGTCGTCAGGAAGTAGCCGTTGATCATGAGGCCCACGTTCTGGCCGTAGTGGTACTTGGTGTACCCGGCGGTGGGGTGCGTCACGCTGCCCCCGGGGATCTTCGGCACGTCGGCGCCGGTGCCCGCGCCGACGCCGGTGTCGACCTCTTCCTTGATCATCGAGATGGGCTTGAACAGCTCGGCCTGCGTGTAGGTCAGGTTGCCCAGTCCGGGTCCCTGCAGAGGCAAGGGATCGGCCACCAGGTCAGCGGCCGCGGAGGCCATGCTGGTGGCAGCCTTCCTGATCGTGTCGAGGGGGTTCACCCCGGTGATCGCCGCATGCGTCAGCAACGCACAGCCGAACAGAAAACCTACCGCAAGAACTTTCTTGGTGCTCATTTTCATCCTCGCAAATTCGATCGGACGCCATCTTTCGGTGGGAAAAGATTCGACCGGAATCTAGCAGCGGATGCGTGCGCGAACGGCATTGAATTTCGAAGGGAGAGTTCGAATATTTAGATCATTGCTCAGGGTAAATGGTGATGTTTTGGCATAGGTTGTGCTTCAAAGTTCGGGCCTGAAAAAAGTGAATTCATTGCCCACCGATCGCCCATGAAGGAACACCCCATGTCTCACGCCGGTCTTGTTGTCCAGCGCCTGCCTCGTCTGTCCAAGCGCAGCCTGCTGGGCGCTTCCCTGCTCGCGATGCTGTGTGCCGCACTGCCTCACCCCAGCGCCCACGCGCAGGGCCCGCGCAACTTCGCCACGCTGGCGATGGTGGCCGAGCCTCAGACGCTCGACCCGATGGCCTCCACGGCCGACCTGGTCGGAACCATCATGCAGCACGTGTACGAGACGCTGTACACCTTCGATGCCAAGTGGAACGTGGTGCCGATGCTGGCCGAGGGCATGCCCAAGATCTCGGCCGACGGCAAGACCTACGCGATCACGCTGCGCAAGGGCGTGGCGCTGCACAACGGGCGCGAGCTCACGGCCGACGACGTGGTGGCCAGCCTGCAGCGCTGGATGGACCAGTCGCCGCGCGGCAAGGCCGTGGGCAAGGAAATCGAGAGCCTGAAGGCCAAGGGCCCGCTGGGCGTGGAGATCGTGCTGAAGGCGCCGTATGCGCCGCTGCTGTCGCAGCTGGCTTTGCCCAGCAATGGCACCGCCGCGATGATGGCCAAGGAATCGATGGCCTCGCCGCTCAAGGACTTCGTCGGCACCGGCCCCTACAAGTTCAAGGAGCGTCGCCCCGACCAGTTCGTGCTGCTCACGCGCTTCGACAAGTACAGCGCACGCAAGGAGCCTGCGAGCGGCTATGGCGGCAAGCGCGAAGCGGTCATCGAAGAACTGCGCTTCGTGCCCGTGCCCAACGCCAGCACGCGCGTCGAAGGTGCACTCGCGGGCCAGTACGACTTCGCCGACCTGCTGCCGGTGGAAGCGCTGCCGCGCCTGGAGAAGGCCAGTGGCAAGACGCTGCCGATCATCACGCCCGCTTTCGGTTTTCCGCTGGTGGTCTTCAACACCAAGGAAGGCCCGCTCGCCAGCCAGGCCGTGCGCCAGGCCCTGCAGACGGCGATGGGCCAGGGCGAGATGCTCGCGGCCGGCTTCGGCGACACGCGCTTCTTCATCGCGGAAGCGAACCACTTCCCCAAGAGTTCGCCGTTCTACTCGGCGGCGGGCGCCGACCAGTACAACCAGCGCAACGCCACCAAGGCGAAAGACGCTGCGGCCAAGGCCGGCTACAAGGGCGAGCCGATCCGCGTGCTCACCAGCCGCCAGTACGACTTCCACTACAACATGTCGCTGCTGATGGCCGAGCAGCTCAAGCGCGCGGGCTTCAAGGTCGACCTCAACGTGGTCGACTGGGCCACGCTCACCCAGCGCCGCAACGACCCGCGGCTGTGGGAAATCTTCATCACCCATTCGGGGCTGTTCCCCGAGCCCATGCTGTCGCCACCGCAACTGGGCGACGGTGCACCAGGCTGGTGGGACTCGCCCGCCAAGAAGGCCTCGCTCAGTGCCTTCAACACCGAGAGCGATCCGGCCAAGCGCGGCGCGCTGTGGGGCAAGGTGCAGCAGGTGGTGTACGACGAGGTGCCGTACATCAGCGTCGGCAAGTTCAACGCCCTCTCGGCCAAGAGCCCGGCACTGGACAACTACCAACCCACGAACTGGCCCTTCTTCTGGAATGTGAAGATCAAGTAGGAGACGCGCTTGTTCCGTTTCATTGCCTCGCGCTTCGCCGGCATGCTCATCGTGCTGTCCCTGGTGGCCGTATTGGTCTTCGTGCTCACGCGCGCGGCTTC
>NZ_JBWKNE010000013.1:0-60883 GCF_059415405.1 Variovorax sp. GW821-FHT10C12 | reverse complement strand
TGCGCCGAGGAGCGCAGCGTTTCGCGGATCAGGGCTCGCCCTTGTTTGAGCGAAGCGAGTTTGGGCGAGACCCCGCGGAACGTGAGCACCGCAGGTTGCCCGCAGCGAAGCGAAGGGACGCAGACAGCAGGGTCGCCTTTCTTTTGCCTACGTTTCTTTGGCGAAGCAAAGAAAAGTAGGTCGCCCGCCGGGGCGAGACCCGGCCTCGGAAAGCAAACCAGACCCACTAACCAGAAGTCACCCCCGAAACCGTTTCCGAGTCAAAGCCAAAGCAACCCAGAAAGCAACGACCGCATACAAAACCAAAACACCCGCATGCACCCACCACCCCTCAGGCCACCGATCCATAAACAGCGGCCGCACCAAAGCCACAGCATTGGTCAAAGGCAACCAGGCAGCCACAGAACGCACCACAGAAGGCAACTGCTCCAAAGGAAAAAACACCCCACTCAAAAACATCATCGGCGTCATGAACAACGTGAAGTAGTAGGTAAAAAAGTCATACCCCTTAGCCAACGCATTGAAGATCAACGCCACCGAAGAAAACGTGATCCCACACCCAATCAAAACCATCCAGGCCACGATCAACTTGGGGCTGTGACTGATCCCCAACCCCAACATCACAAACAAGATCGCAGTCACAGTAAAAATCGACTTGAACGCCGCCCACAACATCTCCGCAAGCACGATGTCATCCAGCCCCACCGGCGCATTCATGATCCCGTCCCAAGTCTTCTGCACATGCATCCGAGAAAACGCCGAATACAGCGCCTCGAAGCTCGCCGCATTCATCGCACTCATGCAGATCGACCCACTCGCCAGGAACAGGATGTAGGGCACCTGCGTGCCGTCCACCGTCACCTGCCCGACGAGTGCGCCCATGCCGTAGCCAAACGCCACAAGCCAGATCAGCGGCTCCGCGATGTTCCCGATCAGGCTCGGCAAGGCAAGCTTGCGCCACACCAGCAGGTTGCGCAAAAACACCGGCCACCATCGCATCGACAGTTCAGGCGCGCGCCACACGGAGGGTGAAGGCGGCACAGGTGCCTCGGGAGAAACAGCAGCAGAAGAAGCAGTGGTTGTATTCATAAAGAAGGCCTAGCCATCCTGGCGAATCTGTCGACCGGTGAGCTTGAGGAAAAGATCTTCCAGATTGGCCGGCCGATGAAAGGTGCGCAGCCCGCCGTGCTGCGTCAGCGCGTCGAGCAGACGCCGCGCATCCTGCGTGTAGAAGAACACCGTCTCTCCGCTCACCTCCACGCGCGCAGCCAGCGCCTGCAGCTCCGCCGAGCCGGCCAGCGACAGCGCCCCATTGCCATACACCTCGACCACATCAGGCTCCAGGTGCTCGGCAATCAGATCGCGCGGCCGGCCCTCGGCAATCTTGCGGCCATGGTCGAGCACCAGCAGCCGCGAACACAGGCGCTCGGCCTCGTCCATGAAGTGCGTGGTCAACAGGATCGACTTGCCCTGCTGCAACAGCACCTGCAGCCGTTCCCACATCAGGTGCCGCGCCTGCGGGTCGAGCCCGGTGGTGGGCTCGTCGAGCAGCAGCAACTTGGGGTCGTTCACCAGCGCGCGCGCCAGCGACAGGCGCCGGCGCATGCCGCCCGACAGCTCGCCGGGCTTGGCGTCGGCCTTGTGCGAGAGCGCGGCGAACTCCAGCAGCTGCGGCACGCGTGCGCGCACATGCGCCTTGCTGAAGCCGAAGTAACGGCCGTACACCACGAGGTTCTCGGCGCAGCTGAAGTCGGGGTCGAGGGTGTCGAACTGCGACACCACGCCCAGCTGCGCCTTGATGGCCAGCGCGTCGCGCGGCATCTGCAGGCCCAGCGCGTCGATGCTGCCGCCGTCGGGCGCGGTGAGGCCCAGGCACATGCGGATGGTGGTGGTCTTGCCCGCGCCGTTCGGCCCGATCACGCCCAGGCACTCGCCGGGCGCGATCTCGAACGAGAGGTCGTCGACGACCGTGGTCTCGCCGTAGCG
This sequence comes from Variovorax sp. GW821-FHT10C12, assembly GCF_059415405.1. NCBI lineage: Bacteria > Pseudomonadati > Pseudomonadota > Betaproteobacteria > Burkholderiales > Comamonadaceae > Variovorax > Variovorax sp. GW821-FHT10C12. The sequence goes on along the minus strand of NZ_JBWKNE010000013.1, from coordinate 58,897 downwards.
CTTGCGCAGCCCACGGACCTGGAACAACGGGGAAGAAGACGAGGACGAAGGCGAGGAGGGGGTGGTGTGGGATGGCACGCGGCCATTCTGACGCAGCCGGCCGATTGGCGCAGCAGCTACATGCGCAAGCCGCTGAACTCGCTTTTCATCCAGTCGATGAAGGCCCGCGTGCGCGCCGGCAGCAGCCGCGCGTTCGGGTAGATCACGCTCACCGGCCGGGGCGCGGGCTCGTAGTCTTCGAGCACCAGCTGCAGCCGACCCTGCGCCACGTGCGGAAGCACCTGGTAGGAGAAGAAGGTGCCGAAGCCCATGCCGGCGGCGCAGGCCTCGATGGCGGGCGCGAGGTGGTTGAACTCCAGGCGGTTCTCGGGCGTGACGTGCACGGTCTTGCCGCCGTCGCGGAACGCCCATTGGGGCGGTGCATCGATGCGCCCGCGCACGCAGGGCGCACCCGCCAGGTCGCGCGGATGGCGCGGCACGCCGTGTTGCGCCAGGAAGGCGGGGCTGGCCGCCACCACGCGGCGGATGGTGCCCAGGGTCTGCGCCACCAGCGACGAGTCTTCGAGCGGGCTGATGCGGATGCCGACGTCGATGCCTTCTTCGAGCAAATTCACCGTGCGGTCGTGCAGCCGCACGCTGCAGCGCACCTTCTCGTGGCGCTGCATGAAACGCACGATGGCCGGCGCCACGTACATGTGGCCGAACAGCACCGGCGCGGTGATGACCAGCTGCCCGGCGGGCTCGCGCGCCTCGGCCTTCAGCGCCTGGTCGGCGGCGTCGGCCGCGAGCAGCACCTCGCGCGCGCTCGGCAGGTAATGGCGGCCCTCCTCGGTGAGCGACAGGCGCCGCGTGGTGCGGTGGAACAGGCGCACGCCCAGGTGCGCCTCGAGCGCGGCGAGCGCGCGCACCACGGCGGGCAGCGAACTGCCGAGCGCCTCGGCGGCGCGGGTCAGGCTGCCCTGGTCGGCAATCTGCACGAAGGTCTGCATGGCTTTGAAGCGATCCATGACGCGATTAAACCGGAAAACGCAGCAGTCAAATCCGGCAAAGGCTATTCATTCATTTGGTGGAATAGAGAAGAATCGAGGCCATACCCAACCGAAGGACTCTTCATGACCGAGAACAGCACCAACACCCGTCAGCCCGCCCAGCCCATCCAGCTCTTCGGCAGCGCCATCTCGGGCCACGTGCACCGCGTGCGCTTCTTCCTCTCGGTGCTGGGCCTGCCCTTCGAGATCGTCGAGCTCAACCTGCGCCAGCGCGAGCACCGCACGCCGGAGTTCCTGGCGCGCAACCCCTTCGGCCAGGTGCCGGTGATCGAGGACGGCGAGGTCACGCTGGCCGACTCCAACGCCATCCTCGTGTACCTCAACGAACGCTACGCCCCCGACCCGGCGCGCTGGATGCCGCGCGACCCGGTGGGCGCGGCGCGCGTGCAGCGCTGGTTCTCGGTGGCGGCGGGCCCGCTGGCCTACGGCCCGGCGGCGGCGCGCATCATGGTGCTGTTCGGCGTGGACGCCGACCGCACCGAGACCGTCAAGCGCTCGCACGCGCTGCTCTCGGTGATGGAAACCTGCCTGTCCGAGCAGCCCTTCCTCGCCGGCCCGTCGGCCACGCTGGCCGACATCGCGAACTACGCCTACGTGGCCCATGCGCCCGAGGGCAGCGTGTCGCTCGACGCCTATCCGCAGCTGCGCGCCTGGCTGGCGCGCGTGGAAGCCTTGCCGGGGTTCGTGCCGATGGTGCGTTCGCCGGTCGGCCTGGCGGTGGCGTCATGATCGCCGCGCCCTTCCACGCCGGCGAGCGCGCGCTGCAGTCGCTCGTGGGCTCGCGCGAGCAGATGGAGGTGGCGGGCCCGCGCGTGATCCGCGACTACATGCCCGACCAGCACCGCGAGTTCTTCGCGCTGCTGCCGTTCCTCGTGGTCGGCAGCCTCGATGCCGAGCTGCAGCCGTGGGCCAGCATGCTCGCCGCGCCGGCCGGCTTTGCACACTCGCCCGACGCCACGCACCTGCGCATCGACGCACTGCCGGACGCCGGCGATCCGCTGACGGCCCAGCTCGCGCCCGGCGCCACGCTGGGGCTGCTGGGCATCCAGCCGCACACGCGGCGGCGCAACCGCATGAACGGCACGGTCGAGGCGCTCGATGCGGTGGGCTTCATGGTCGAGGTGCAGCAGAGCTTCGGCAACTGCCCGCGCTACATCCAGGCGCGCGAGCCGGTGTTCGCCGCGCCGCCGGCCAACGAGCCCGCCGTGCAGTGGCTCGACACGCTCGACCTCGCGGCCGAGCGGCTCATCGGCGCGGCCGACACGCTGTTCATCGCCACGGCGTACCCCGACGCGGTGGCGGCGGGCGACGCGGCCGATGCGCGCTCGCACGGCGTCGACGTGTCGCACCGCGGCGGTCGGCCTGGCTTCGTGCGCGTCGATGCGGGCGGCGTGCTCACCGTGCCCGACTTCAACGGCAACCGCTTCTTCAACACGCTGGGCAACCTGCAGGCGCACCCGCGCGCGGGTCTGCTGTTCGTCGATTTCGACACGGGTGAGCTGTTGCACCTGAGCGCCACGGCGGAGATTGTCATGGAGGGGCCCGAGGTGGCCGCGTTCGAAGGCGCGGAGCGGCTCATGCGCTTTCACGTCACGCGCGCGCTGCGCCGTCCGGCCGCGCTGCCGCTGCGCTGGGGCGAGGCCGCGTTGTCGCCGCACCTGGCGGGCACGGGGCGCTGGGCCGCGCACTGACTCAGTCGAAGACGGGAATGCGCCCGTTGACCGATGGGCGGTAGTGCCAGCCGAGCGTGTCGAGATCGGAGGCGCTGTGTTGGCGCAGCAGCGCTTCGAGGCCAGCAGCAGCCAGCGTGCAGGCCAGCGCCTGCCCCGGGCAGGCATGCAGGCCATGACCGAAGCCAAGCACGCGACGCTGCGCGCGCACGGGCATGAAGCGGTCGGGCTCGGGGTTGAACGCCGGATCGCGCTGCGCCGAGGCCAGCAGCACCAGCACCGCATCGCCCGCCGCCAGCGAGGTGCCGGCGATCTCGACGGGCTCGATCGCGAAGCGGCGCGTGTTCTGCACCGACGGGTCGTGGCGCGATGTCTCTTCCACGATGGCGAGCAGCCCGTCGCGCGTGCGTGCCAGCGGGCGCAGCGCAGGCTCGCGCACCAGCGCAACGAGGCTGTTGCCCAGCAGACCCGCGGTGGCGTCGCAGGTCTGCGAGAGCAGGCCCACGAGGTTGGCCAGCAGCGCGCGCGAGAGCGGCGCGCTTGCCGCGCTTTCGGCCAGCACCGCCGACAGCAGCGTGCCGTCGCGTGGCGAGGCGCTCGCGCTCAGGGTTTCGAAGCGGTTCATCAGTTCGCCGGCCGCCATGCTCGCCGCCTGCAATTGGTCTGCGTTCGACAGCGGCGAGAGGCAGGCGACGAAGTCGCGCATCCAGCGGTCCACCTGCGGCAGCGTCGCACCGTCGAACCCGAGCAGGTGCGCCATCGCCCGCACGGGCAGCGAAAACAACGCCTCGGACAGCGGAGCCTGCGCAGGCAGCTGCTGCGCCACGTCGAGCGCGGCGGCGTGCGCCGCCTGCAGGTCGAGTCCGGCCAGCGCGCGCTGCAGTGCCGGCCGGTGCGCCTGGTGCGCGGGGCCGTCGTTCATGCGCACGAGGTGACCGAACACCTCGCCCGCCGGGCTGCCCACGATCGCGCGCGGCACGGGCTCGGCGGCAGGGCGCACGCGCAGCGCCCCGTGGGCCTGCAGCACCTGCATGACGACATCGGCGCGGCTCGCGACCCACACGCGCAAGCCTTCGTGCCACGCGAGAGCCGGGCCGTCGCGCAACGTGGCGTAGTACGGGTACGGGTCGGCATGCGTGGCGGCGGCGACCGGGTCGGCGGGATGAGTGAGCGTGGCGGTGTTCATGGCGCGCAGTGTGCGTTCGCCGCCGCCGACACACTTCGGCCGCGAACGAAGTGTGGGATGCGGCGCCGCCTTAGGATGCCCGCATGGACGACACCACCGCTTCCGACTTCCAGCTCGCCCGCCTCGCCGGCGCCATCGCCGAGCCGGCGCGCGCCCGCATGCTGAACTGCCTGATGGACGGCCACGCCCGCACCGCCACCGAGCTCGCCACCGTGGCCGAGGTGGCCGCTTCGACCGCGAGCGCGCACCTCGCGCGCCTGAAAGAAGAGCGGCTGGTCGAGGTGCTCGTACAAGGCAAGCACCGCTACTTCCGCCTGGCCAGCGACGACGTGGCTGCCGCGCTCGAAAGCCTCATGGTGGTGGCCGGCGCACCGCGCCCCGCCGCTGCCGCCTTCCAGCCCAACACGCCGAGCCGCCTGCGCAGCGCGCGCACCTGCTACGACCACATGGCCGGCACCGCGGGCGTCGCGCTGCACGACCGCCTGCATGCGCAGGGCTGGCTCAGCGGCCTGGCGAGCGGCTCGTACGAACTCACGCCCGACGGCGCGATCGCGCTGGAGAGCCTGGGCGTCGAGGTCGACGCCGTGCGCCGTTCGCGCCGCCGCTTCGCTTGCGCCTGCCTCGACTGGAGCGAACGCCGCCCGCACCTGGGTGGCGCGCTCGGGGCCGCGTGGCTGCAGCTGTCGCTGCGGCGCGGCTGGGTGCGGCAGGAACTCGACGGGCGCGCGCTCACGCTCACGCCGAAGGCGCAGCGCGAGATGCCGGAACTGTTTGCTTGAAGGAGAGGGCGCTCAGGCTTTCAGCTTGAGCAGATAGATCAGCGGCCCGGCCATCGCAATGTCGAGCTCGAGAAAGCTCTCGAAGTCCTTGCCCGCCATCCAGTACGGGTCCCAGTTGTTGCGCCTGATGGTCTTCTGCCAGAGGTCGTGCGTGGTGGCGCGCTGCACGGCGTCGAGCAGCTGGCCGCGGCGGTAGGGCGGGACCTTCTTGCCGGTCATCACGCCGCGCCAGTTGGCCAGGTCGGCGTCCACGCCCTGCTGGCGCACCGACGAAATGCCCTGGAACGGGTGCTTGGACGACACGCCGATGGCGCGCAGCTTGCCGTTCGCGATGTTCTCGGCGAACTCGCTGTAGCCCGAGATGCCGACCGCCGCCTTGCCCGTGTCGAGCGCTTCGACCACCTGCGCGCCGCCCGGGTGCGGCTGGTAGTTCAGCGACGCCGAGGCGCCGGCCACGCGCGCCAGCATGCCGGCGAACATGTGGTCCACGCCGCCGGCCGAGCCGCCCGCGATGACCGTGTTGGCGGCATCGGCGCGCAGCTGGGCGATGAGGTCCTTGGGGGTCTTGATGGGCGAGTCGGCCTTGACGGCGACCACCTCGTAGTCGCTGGTCAGGCGCGCCACGGGCGACACGTGCGCCAGCGTGACGGCGGGCTTTTGCAGCGCGACCGCGCCGACCATCACCATGCCGCTGACCAGCAGCGCCTCGGGGTCGGCGTCGTACTTCTCGACGTACTTGGCCAGCCCGATGGTGCCGCCCTTGCCGCCGATGTTCTCGTAGGTGACGTTGCCCACGGCGCCCGAGGCCAGCAGGGCGGCGCCGAGGGCGCGGCCGGTCTGGTCCCAGCCGCCGCCTTCGTTGGCGGGAATGACGATGCGCAGCTTGCTGCTCAGCGGCGCGTCGGCCGCGCGGGCGTTGCCGGCCCACAGCGCGGCCTGGCCCGCACCGGCGGCTGCGGCCGAGGCTGCCAGCCAGGTGCCGAAACGGCGGCGGGACAGGGGAAGGGCGGCGGCAGGCAGCGAAGACGGGCGCATCGTGTTTCCATTTGTGTACGTGACAGCCAATGATGTCCGCGAAACAAGGCAAACACGCCCTCGCCCGCACAGGGAGAAACCCTGAGGGGAAAAAAGGGGCGAAAGGCGTCGGAGCCTACTGGAAAGCCACTTCCGCGAAGCTTCGCAGCTTGCGGCTGTGCAGCCGGGTCGTGCCTTCCTCGCGCAGGATCTCGATGGCGCGCATGCCGATGCGCAGGTGCTGCTCCACGCGCTCGCGGTAGAAGTGGTTGGCCATGCCGGGCAGCTTGATCTCGCCGTGCAGCGGCTTGTCGCTCACGCACAGCAGCGTGCCGTAGGGCACCCGGAAGCGGAAGCCGTTGGCCGCGATGGTGGCGCTTTCCATGTCCAGCGCCACGGCACGGCTCTGGCTGAAGCGGCGCTGCGGCTGGTTGCCGGGCAGCAGCTCCCAGTTGCGGTTGTCGGTGCTGGCCACGGTGCCGGTGCGCATGATCTTCTTCAGGTCGGGGCCTTCGCACTTCGTGACGTCGGCCACCGCCTGTTCGAGCGCGAGCTGGATCTCCGACAGCGCCGGGATCGGCACCCACAGCGGCAGCTCCTCGTCGAGCACGTGGTCCTCGCGCACGTAGGCGTGGGCCAGCACGTAGTCGCCCAGCTGCTGCGTGTTGCGCAGGCCGGCGCAGTGGCCCAGCATCATCCAGGCGTGCGGGCGCAGCACGGCGATGTGGTCGGTGATGGTCTTGGCGTTGGCCGGGCCCACGCCGATGTTGGTCATGGTGATGCCGCTGTAGTCCTCGCGCACGAGGTGGTAGGCCGGCATCTGCGGCAGGCGCGGCGGCGCGGTGCCCTGGCTGCCGTCCAGCAGGTGGGCGAAGGTGTCGCTGTGGCCCGCGGCCAGCCCGCGCCGGCGCGTGATCACGTTGCCGGGCTCGATGAAGGCGATGTACTCGCTGTTCTCGTCGGCCATGGCCTCGTGGCCCAGGCGCACGAACTCGTCGATGTAGAACTGGTAGTTGGTGAACAGCACGAAGTTCTGGAACCACTCGGGCGCCGTGCCCGTGTAGTGGCGCAGGCGGTGCAGCGAGTAGTCGACGCGCGCCGCCGTGAACAGCGACAGCGGCTGCGGCTCGCCGGGCAGCGCCTCGAAGGTGCCGTTGGCAATGCCGTCGTCCATGGCGCCCAGGTCGGGCAGGTCGAACACGTCGCGCATGAGGGCGCGGCGCTCGGCGCTCATCGTGCCTTCGATGTGGTCGTTCTCGGCGAACGAGAAGTGGATCGGAATGGGCTGCGTGCTGGTGCCGACCTCGATCTCGACCTGGTGGTTTTCCAGCAGCAGGCGGAACTGGTCGAGGTAGTAGCGCGAGAACAGGTCGGGCCGCGTCAGCGTGGTCTCGTAGCGGCCGGGGCCGGCCACGAAGCCGTAGCTCAGGCCGGCGTTGGCCGGCGGCGTGTGGCGCGAGACGGTGTGCGTGTGCACCCGCACGAACGGGTAGCAGGCCCGCACCCGGCCTGGCAGCGCCTCGCCGGCGACGAAGCGCAGCATCGATTCGCGCAGGTGGGCCAGGCCGCCCTGGTAGATGGCTTTGACCTGGTCGAGCGCCTCGGCGGCGTCGGTGAAACGGGCGGGAGCGACAAAGGTGGGCATGTAGGGCATGCCGTCATTGTGCAATGCGCCCGTGTCGATGGGGAGGCCAGACGGTCAGTCCAAAAGGCAGGCCAGCACCTTGGCCAGCATGTCGTCCACGTCCGTGGCCTGCACCGCGCCGGGCAGGGCGACGTCGCCGTGCATCACGAACACCGGCTTGCCCCATTTCAGGCCCATCGCCATCTCCGACAGCGTGCCCATGTTGCCGCCGATGGCGACCAGGCACACGCCGCTGCGCGCGATGATGCCGTTGCGCATCTCGCCCATGCCGGTGGGAATGGCCACGCTGAGCCATTCGTTGGCATGGCGGTCGTCGTCCTCGGGCAGGATGCCCACGGCGATGCCGCCGGCCTCCACCGCGCCGCGCGAGGCCGCGGCCATCACGCCGCCGCGCCCGCCGCAGACCACCGCCATGCCCGCGCCGGCCAGCGCATGCGCCACCGCGTAGGCGGCCTCGCATTCGGCCGGGCCACCGTCGCCCGGGCCGAGCATCGCCACCGGCTGGCGGTGGCGCTGCGGCCCCCACTGCCGTTGCGCCAGGCGCGTCAGCGCCTCAGTGACCGGCGCCGACAGCACCGCGCTCGCGCCTTCGTGTAAAGACATCGCCCACTCCCATCACGACCACACACACCACCATCAGCACCAGCGACAGGGCCGCCGCCACCGCGAAATCGGACCCGCCGTCGCCCACCTGCGCGAGCAGCATCAGCGGCAGGATGTTCAGCTGCGTGCCCACCAGCGCCAGCGCCGTGCCGTAGGTGCCCATGGCAATCGCGGCCACCATGCAGGCGTTCGACAGCACCGAGGGCAGCACCTCGGGCAGCACCGTGTCCCGGAAGGCGCGCGCCTTCGAGGCGCCCAGCGTGCGCGCCGCCTGCGCCGGGCGCAGGTCGAGGTTGGCGAACACCGGGTACAACGACAGCGCCACGCGCGGGATCAGGTAGTAGGCATAGGCCAGACCCAGGCCCGACACGCTGTAGATCCAGCTGCCGATCACGGCCGGGTCGGCGCCCAGCCCTGCGAGCAGCTGCGTCACGAAGCCCGCGCGCCCGAACGCGAGGATGAAGCCGTAGGCGATCACCAGCCCCGAGAACGCCAGCGGCAGGCCCAGCAGGGTCATCATCCATTGGCGCCGGCCCTCGGGCTGGCGCGCCAGTTCGATGGCGATGCAGGTGCCCACCAGCGCCGAGATCGCGCCCGCCGCCAGGCCCAGGCCCAGCGTGTTGCGCAGCGCGCCGAAGAACAGCGGGTTGCCGAACAGTCGCCCGAAGGCGCTGCCGCCCTCGCCGAAGGCCTCGGGCAGCAGCGCCGCCAGCGGCACCGCGAAGAAGAGCGCCATGAAGGCCCAGGCGGGCCAGGCGCCGAAGCGTCGCATCACGGCCTCTTACTTGCCCAGCGCGGCCTGCGCCCAGAGCTTGTCGACCTCGGCCTTGCGCTCCGAGGCCTTCACCACGTCCAGCGGCTTGATCTGCGGTGCGGCCGGCATCTTGGCCGCGACATCGGCCGACAGCGGCGTGCCCGGCACGGCGGGCCGCACGAAGCCCTGCGCGAACAGCGACTGGCCGGCCTCGCTCATGATGAAGTTGAGCCACAGCTTGCCGGCGTTCGGGTTCGGGCCGTTCTTCACGAGGCTGATGGCGTACGGCGCGGCCACGCTGGCTTCCTTCGGGATCACGACCTCGACCGCGTCGCCCATGCCGTCGACATGCTTGGCCTTGAGGCCGTCGTTCTCGTAGCTGATCCACACCGGGATCTCGCCTTTCAGGAACTTGGCATACGGCGTGGTGCCTTCCACGCGCAGCACGTTGCCGGCCGCATGCAGCTTGCCCAGGTAGTCGGTGCCGGGCTGCACGTTGTCGACGCTGCCGCCGTTGGCGTAGGCCGCGGCGAAGGTCAGCACCTGGCCGATGCCGGTGGAGCGCGGGTCGAGGTACACCACCGTGCTCTTGAACTCGGGCTTGAGCAGGTCGGCCCAGCCCGTGGGCACGTTCTTCACCAGCTTCTTGTTCACGAGGAAGGCGATGTTGAGCGTGTGGATGGTGAACCAGCGGCCCTCGGCCTCGCGGAACACGGCCGGCAGCTTGTCGAAGTTGACGGGCTTGAAGGGCGCGACCACGTCCTTCTTCGCGGCATCGACGGCCGAGGCGGCGAAGTAGTAGGCGGTGTCGGCTTGCGGGCGGCGCTTGGTCTTTTCGAGCGCGACCACGGTGGCGGCCGAGCCGATGTCGTTGTAGGTCAGCTCGATCTCGGGGTAGCGCTTCTTGAAGTCGCGGAACAGCGACTTCCAGTTGGCCCATTCGGGGCCGGTGTCGAAGGAGACGCACAGGCCTTCCTTCTGCGCTTCGGCGTACAGCGCCTTCTCGCCCGCGTAGAGCTCGGGGCCGTCGAAGGCGAAGGCGGTGCGCGCAAGGGACAGCACGGGCAATGCGCCGGCGGCCTGGATCAGATGTCTGCGTTGCATGGGGGCTCCTTGGAAGGAAAAGGTCAGTGGTCGAGCAGGCGAAGGTGTTCGGGAGCGATGGCGATCGCTTCGGCGGCTGGTGCTGCGGACTCGGCGAGGAAGGGCTTTCCGGCACCCGCCACGTCGAAGTCGTAGCGCGTGAGCGCGCCCAGGTAGCGCTGCGCGCCGGTGCGGCCGGCCAGGCGGTTCACGCTGTCGGGCGTCGGGTCGGGCTGGATGTGTTCGGGCCGCACCAGCACATGCACCGGCGTGCCGAAGGGCCGGTTGCCGGTCTCGGCGAAGAGTTCGGCAAAGCCCATGTCGAGCCGGCCCGGCGAGGCCACCTTGGCGGGCAGGATGGTCGAGAGCCCGACGAACTCCGCCACCGCGCGGCTCGCGGGGTGCTCGTAGATCTCGCGCGGCGTGGCGATCTGCAGCAGGCGGCCGTCCTTGAGCATGGCCACGCGGTCGGCCATCACCAGCGCTTCTTCCTGGTCGTGCGTGACCAGCAGCGTGGTCGCGTTGAAGCGCTGCTGGATCGCGCGGATCTGGTCGCGCAGATGGCCGCGCACGCTGGCGTCGAGTGCCGACAGCGGTTCGTCGAGCAGCAACGCGCGCGGATCGATGGCGAGCGCACGGGCCAGCGCCACGCGCTGCTGCTGGCCGCCCGAGAGTTGCGCCACGGCGCGCTGTGCATGGTCGCCCAGCCCGACGATGTCGAGCAGCTCCTGCGCGCGCTGGCGGCGCGGGGCCGTGTCCACCTTGCGCAGCTTGAGCCCGTAGGCCACGTTGTCGAGCACGCTCAGGTGCGGGAACAGCGCATAGCTCTGGAACACCATGCCGATGTGGCGCTGGTGCACCGGCGTGCGCGACATGTCGTCGCCGCCGAGCACGATGCGGCCCGTGTGGCCGGTCTCCAGCCCCGCCACCAGCTTGAGCAGCGTCGACTTGCCCGAGCCGCTGGGCCCGATCACCGCCACGAGTTCGCCCGTGCGCACGTCGAGCGACACGTCGTGCAGGCCGTGCGCGCTGCCGGGGTAGTTGTAGCTGACGTTGTCGAGTAAGAGGCTCATGCGCGCTGCTTCACCAGAGAAGAGGAAAGAAGGGCCGACGCGCTCGCCAGCACGAGAAGGATGACGGTCGCCGCGCAGGCAAAGCCCGTCGCGCCGTAGAAGGCCTGCAGCAGCACCACCGGGTAGGTGCGGTTCTGGAAGCTCGTGAGCAGGTTCGACAACCCGAACTCGCCCACCGAGATGGCCGCCACCATCACCAGCCCGCTGATCAGGCTCTGGCGCAGGCTGGGCAGCACGATGCCGGTGAACTGCTGCCAGCCCGAGGCGCCGAGCGTGGCGGCGGCCTGCTCGAGCCGCCCGAGGTCCAGGTGGCGCAGGTCGGTGAGCAGCGTGTTCGTGAGGTAGGGCAGCGTGAGGATCGCGTGCGCGGCGATCAGCAGCGGCATCGAGCCCAGCCAGGGTGCGAGGTCGGTGTTGAACACGATCATGTAGCCGAAGGCCAGCGTGATGGTCGGCACCGCGACCGGCGTGGCGCTCACGATGCGCGCCGCGATGCTGCTGCCGCGCCGCGCGCCGTGGTACAGCGCATAGGCCAGCGGCAGCGCCAGCACCGTGTTGATCGCGCAGGCCGCCATCGCCACCACGAGGCTGCTCACGAAGGCCTTGCGGAACGAGGTGTCCAGCCACAGGTCGACATACCACTGCCCGGTGATGCCCGTGGGCAGCAGCGTGTTGGTCCAGTTGCCGCCGAAGCTGCCGATCGCCAGCAGGGCGATGGGCAGCAGCAGGTACAGGCCGTAGACGAGCGAGATGCCGCGAATCAAGGGGGTGTCTCCGAAGGTCTTGCGCACCCGGCATACTTTCCGGATGCTCTACTTTTTGCCCACGGCGGATTGCCGCGTTCCAGCGAATTCTAGGAAGCAGATGCACACTTATGGGTGAAAGTTGGATGACGACACTTGAGCAATCGGCAAGTGTTTTTCACACGACTTTCATCAACCGGAGCCAGGCATGAAACGCGACTGCCCCACCATCCAGGAACTGCTGGCCTTCGACGCCGTGGCGCGCCAGCAGAGCATCACGCTCGCGGCCGGTGCCCTGTGCATCACCGTGAGCGCCGTCAGCAAGCAGATCGCGGGGCTCGAGGCTTTCCTGGGCCGCGAGTTGCTGCAGAAGAATGGCCGCGGCGTGCAGCTCACGCCGCAGGGGCGCGTGTACTGGCAGAAGATCTCAGGCGGCCTGCGCGCCATCGAGACCGCGACCTTCGAGGCGCGCTCGGGCGATGCCGGCGCCGGCCTGCTCACGCTGGCCAGCGTGCCCACCTTCCTCACCAAATGGCTCATTCCGCGCCTGCCGGCCTTCAGCCAGAAGAGCCGCCACGTGATGCTGAGCTTCAGCCGCCACCTGGAGCCCAGCGACGGCATCCCGGCCGGCGTCGATGCCGCCATCCGCTACGGCCCCGACGGCTGGCCCGGCGTGGTGTCCGAGTACATCGCGGGGCGCGAGTTCGTGCTGATCGTGGCGCGTGCGCTGGTCGAGGGGCGCCACCGCATCGTGCAGCCCATCGACATCGTCGGCCACACCTTGCTGCACCACGAGGGCGCGCCCACCGCCTGGCGCCAGTGGGCCGCGCAGCACGGCGTGCCCGAGGTGCAGACCGTGGCCGGCCCGCGCTTCGCGCAGTACTCGGCGCTGATCCAGGCGGCGCTCAACGGGCTGGGCATCGGCCTCGTGCCCAAGCTGCTGGTGCAGGAAGAGCTGGCCGAAGGCGCGCTGCTGAGCCCCTGCGGCACGCCGGTGCGCGTGGACCAGGGCCACTACCTGTGCTACCGGCCCGACCGCCTCGACCTGCCGGCCTTCGCGGCGTTTCGCGAATGGATCATGGACGAAGGGCAGAAGTCGCGCGGCGTGGAGACCGAGGCATGAAGCGGCCGTCTTCGCTACGCTCCGTCCACGGAACAACCAAGGAATCGAATCGATGAAAGTCGCAGTCATGGGTGCCGGCGCGGTCGGCTGTTACTACGGCGCCATGCTGGCGCGCGCGGGCCACGCGGTGGTGCTGATCGGCCGGCCTTCGCATGTGGAGGCGGTGCGTGCGAACGGGCTGCGACTGGAGACGAAGGCCTTCGATGAACAGGTGCGCCTCGAGGCCAGTACCGAGGCCGGTGCCGTGCAGGGCGCCGACCTGGTGCTGTTCTGCGTGAAGTCCACCGACACCGAATCGGCCGCCGCGCAGATCCAGCCGCACCTCGCGCCCGGCGCGCTGGTGCTCACGCTGCAGAACGGCGTCGACAACGACGCGCGCGTGCGCGCGGCGCTGCCGTCGCACGACGTGGCCGCCGCCGTGGTCTACGTGGCGACCGAGATGGCGGGGCCGGGCCACGTGAAGCACCACGGCCGCGGCGAGCTGGTGATCGCGCCCTCGCGCCGCAGCGACGAGGTCGCGCAGGCACTGATCGCGGCGGGCGTGCCCACGCAGATTTCCGACAACGTGCGCGGCGCGCTGTGGGCCAAGCTGGTGCTCAACTGCGCCTACAACGCGCTGTCGGCCGTGTCGCAGCTGCCCTACGGCGAGCTCGTGCAGGGCACGGGCGTGACGGACGTGATCCGCGACGTGGTCGCCGAATGCCTCGCGGTGGCGAAGGCCGAGGGCGTGGTGATTCCGGGCGACGTCGACGCGGCGGTGCGCGGCATCGCGCAGTCGATGCCCTCGCAGTACTCGTCGACCGCGCAGGACCTCGCACGCGGCAAGCGCAGCGAGATCGACCACCTCAACGGGCTGGTCGTGCGGCGCGGCGAGGCGCTGGGCGTGCCGACGCCGGCGAACCGGGTGTTGTTCGTGATGGTGAAGCTGCTGGAAGACAAGCAGCATGGGGCTCGCCTCTAGCCTCGACGGTTGGCGCGACTTCTGTATCATTTTGAAACGCGCCTCGCACGGCGCGACACGACGGGGTCTGCCACTCCGTTCCCACACAAGAAGCGCTGGAGGAAATCATGTTCGGACGGATGCAACAGGCCATCGTGCGGCCTTGGGGGGTGTTTTGCCTGACGGCCGTTCTGGCGAGCGCTGCGGTGGCGCAGACCGCCGAACCTCAGCAGGCCCATGTCATTTCAAAGCAGTGGCACGCGGACTACGAGGTCGCGTCGGACGGCCGGTCCACGATGACCTATGCATCGGCGAACCAGGTGCTTCACGCGAGCGCGCTGGAAGACGCGAAGTCCTTGTCCTTCTCGTACAGCACGAGCATCCAGAAGGGCGAGATCCTGGAGGCCTACACGTTGAAGGCCGATGGACGGCGCATTGCGGTGCCTGCGACCAACTACCAGACCGAGGTCAACAACGGGCGTGACGGTGCGAAGCCGCTTTTCTCGGACTACACGCGACTCTCGGTGGTGTTTCCGGACGTGGCCGTGGGAGATACGGTCGGGGTGAAGTACCGGGTGGCAGACAAGGAGCCCATCTTTCCGGGCGCTTTCTCGGTCGTCCAGTCGTTCTCGCCCGCCACCGTCTATGAAGATGCTCGCATCACGGTTCGTTTCGCCAAGCCACTTGCCCTGAAGTTCGAAAGCCACAACCTGCAGGAAGAAGCCGCCCGCGAGGACAACGGCCTTCAGGTGCGTGAGTGGCGCTACCGCAATCCTGTGCCGCGGACCTATGACGAGGCGGACGAAGGAATCTGGCGCCTGGAGGAATTTCCGGTGCTGATGGTGAGCACCTTCCCGAGCTACGAGTCGATCGCCAAGGCCTATGGCGACCGCGCTTTGCCCAAGGCCGAGCCCACGGCCCGTGTGACGACACTGGCGAAGTCCATCGTGGGTGACCAGACCGACCCGCTCACACGCGCCCGGCTGCTGTACGAGTGGGTGTCCCGCAATATCACCTACGGTGGCAATTGCATCGGCGTGGGAGCGGTCGTGCCACGAGACACCGACACGGTGCTCGACAACAAGATGGGCGACTGCAAGGACCACGCGACGCTGCTGCAGGCACTGTGGCGCGCGGCCGGTATCCGGGGCGAGCAGGTACTGATCAATGCCGGCAACCAACTCGACCTGCCAGCCACGCCCGTCGTGTCCATGGTCAATCACGTCATCAACTATCTGCCCGACTGGAAGATCTACCTGGACGCGACGGCCAAGGAGATTCCCTTCGGTTACCTGCCGAATGGCTCGCATGGCAAACCGGTTCTTCATGTCGGAGCGGCCACGACATTGGCGACCATCCCGCCTTCGGCCCCCGATCGCACGCAGCAGCATGTGCGGACCCGGCTTCGCATCGGCGCCGATGGCAGCGCGACGGGCGATATCCAGATCAGCCTCAAGGGAACACGGGCCGCGCAAATGCGCACCTACATGCGTGACCTGAAAGCGGCCACCGTTCGCGACTTCGTTCGACGCACGCTGTCGGGCTCCGGCTTCAAGGCCAAGGGCGAACTCGATCGCGGCGATCTGTCCGAGGCCAAGGCCCTGTCGGACGAATACGCGTTCGGCTTTACCTTCGAGATCGACAACTACCTGCAAGCCGGCACTTCCGGCGCCTTCCGGTTGGCGCCCGTCGTGAACCTGCCGCTGTCCGTTGCCGGCTTTGCGTTCAAGGGGGAGCAGGCCCCCGTGACGCGGCGCCACTACTGCGAAGGCTTCAAGATCGATGAGAGCTACGACATCGAACTGGCGCCCGGCGTGAGCTTTGCGCAACTCCCGGAATCGTTGACGAAGCGCGGGCGGTATCTCGAGTTTGCGAGCAGCTACAAGCGCACGAAGAACGGCGTGCGTGTGGTGCGTGAACTGTTCGACAAGACGCCGGAAGGTGTGTGCACGGCAGACTTCATGAATGCCTGGCAGGCCGAAGTCGAGCCGATTGCACAGAACCTGAAGTCACAGGTCTTCTACAAGCGCAAGTCGCGCTGAGTTCTCCAACGTGCGTCGGATGTCTGGCTGTCTGTGCCGGCCATCCCGACAACGAGACCGCCTGACTCGGGTCTCCCCAGCGTCCGGAGGCTCCGCGCTTTCTGGCTGGTCAGCCGGGCATCGGTTCGCGCATGGTGACGAACTCTTCGGCCGCCGTCGGATGGATGCCGATGGTGCTGTCGAAGAGCGCCTTCGTCGCACCCGCGCGCATCGCCACCGCGAAGCCCTGCACCACCTCGCCCGCGTCCGCGCCCACCATGTGCAGGCCCACCACGCGGTCGCTCTTCTTGTCGACCACGAGCTTCATGAAGGTGCGCTCGCTGCGGCCCGAGAGGGTGTGGCGCAGCGACTTGAACTCGCTGGAGAACACGGTGACCTCGCCGAACTTCGCGCGCGCGTCGATCTCGCTGTAGCCGCAGGTGCCGATGTTCGGGTGGGTGAAGACGGCGGTGGGAATGAACTCGTAGTCCATGCCGCGCTTGCCTTTGCCGAACAGCGCATCGACCACCACCATCGCTTCGGCCAGCGCCACGGGCGTGAGCTGCACGCGGGTCGACACGTCGCCCACCGCGTAGATCGACGGCACCGAGGTGCGGTAGTGCGCATCGACCGCGATCGCGCCCTTGGCGTCGAGCTTCACGCCCGCCGCCTCGAGGCCGAGCCCTTGTGTGTTGGGCACGCGGCCGGTGGCGAAGAGCACGGTGTCGGCCTCGATCTGCTGGCCGCGCGCGAGCGTGACCACGAGGCCGTCGGGGCCGCGCGCGATCGACGAGGCCTCGCAGTTCAGGCGCACGTCGACGCCGGCCTTGCCCATCTCGCCGGCCAGAAACTGGCGCACGTCGTCGTCGAAGCCGGTCAGCAGGTGGGCGCGGCGGTGCAGCTGCGTCACCTTGGACCCCAGGCCGTTGAAGATCGACGCGAACTCGCAGGCGATGTAGCCGCCGCCCACCACCAGCAGGCGCTTGGGGAACGGGTCGAGGTCGAACATCGCGTCGGAGGTCACGATGTGCTCGCGGCCAGGAATCTCGGGCACGAAGGGCGTGCCGCCGGTGGCCACCAGCAGGTGGCGCGCGGTGTGGCGCCTGCCTTCGATTTCCACCGTGTGCGCATCGACCAGCTGGGCCCAGCCGGTGACGAGCGTGACGCCCGAGTTCTTCAGCAGCGAGCCGTAGATGCCGTTGAGCCGGCTGATCTCCTTGGCGCGCTGGGCCTTGAGGTGGGCCCAGTCGAACTGCGGCGCCGACGGGAGCTTCCAGCCGTAGCCTTCGGCTTCCTCGAACGACTCGGCATAGCCGGCCGCGTAGCTGTAGAGCTTCTTCGGGATGCAGCCCACGTTGACGCAGGTGCCGCCGAGCTCGGCGGCCTCGGCCAGCGCGACGCGCGCGCCGGTCTGCGCCGCCATGCGCGCGGCGCGGACGCCGCCGCTGCCGCCGCCAATGACGAAGAGGTCGAAATCGAATGGTTGCATGTGAAAGACGCTCCTTGCGGCCGACTGTAGCGGCGGGGCGATGGCGGCGCTTCGCGCACGGGCATGGCCGTGAAGCACCGCGGCCTGCGAGGGTCTTTGCCGGGGGGCGCTTGACCCTGAAGCTGCTTCAGGGAATCCACTGCAGTCAGGCCCGCGGGAATTCATCGCCATCGGCGACGTTGCCACCGGCCTGTTGCACGACGCAAGGGAGAAACACATGGGCATGCTGGAACGACTCTTCGGTGGACATGGCGGCGCGCGCCACGGCGGTGGCGGCGGGCACCATGGCTCGCAAGGTGGCCATGGGTATGGCCGCGACGCACCGCCGCCGCCACCCGGCGGCAGCGCCTGCCCGGCCTGCCGCGCGGTGAACACGGCCGGTGCGCGCTTCTGCCAGCAATGCGGCACGTCGATGCTGCCCGCGGCCTGCCGGCAGTGCGGCACGGCGATGGCGCCCGGCGCGAAGTTCTGCGCGCAATGCGGGCAGTCGACGCAGGCGACGTAGCGCGGCTGACGTGCGAAAAATGGGGCGGGCCGACAGCGAGAATCCGCGCTTGTCGGCAATGAAGGAGGAGCCCCATGAAGAACGATTCCAACAGGCAGAAGAAAGACGGCACGACACTGGCCTGGCTGCCGGTCCTGGCGCTGTGCGCGATGGCCGTCGCGCCGGCCGGCGCGCAGCTCGCGCGCAAGCCGTCGTACTACCAGCAACAGAACCAGCCACAGCCCGAAGGGCCGGCCGCGCAACTCGTGCCGCGCCCGGCCGTGCCCGCCTCGTTGCCGGCACTGCGCAGCCAGGGCGATTTCGACACGCTGGCGCGCGTCTACGACGCCGGCACGCCGATGCAGCTGGCCCATGTGCTGTTCGCGATCGACCGGCAGGCCAGGCCGGCGCGCATGCACTACATCGACACGCCGCGCTTCCAGCTGCATGTGCGTTTCCTGCGCGACACGCGGCTCACGCCGAACACGGTCAAGCGCGAGATCGACCGCAACTACCTCGTGCCCGACCGCCGCTTTTTGTTCGGCACGCTGAGCTGGCAGCAGAACATCGGCACCTTCACCTACGAGTTCTGGGAAGGCGACCGGCTCACGGTGCCGCTGCTGCGCGAAGCCGAGGCACAGGTGAAGGCCAGCTTCTTCGCGCCGGTGAAGTTCAAGACCAACTCCACGCTGCACGAGCGCATCGCGAAGGAGGCCGGCATCGACTTCGTGAGCCAGGAAGCGCTGATCCGCGAGCAGCCCTTCCTGCCGATGAACCTGGGCACCGCCACCGGCCGCGTGCGCATCGTGAACGACGCCTCGGGCCTGAACGCGCTGTTGCCCGACGACATCGCCGTGCTGCGCGAGGTGCCGATCAACCTGCCGCCGGTGGCCGGCGTGCTGACCGAGCGGCCGTCCACGGCGCTGTCGCACGTCAACCTGCTGGCCAAGGGCTGGGGCATTCCGAACGCCTACGTGCGCGATGCCGCCACGGTGTTGAAGGCGCACGCGGGCCAGTGGGTGGCGCTGAAGGTGGCGGCCTCGGGCTACCAGCTGCGTCGCCTCACGCCGGAAGAAATCGCCGCGCTGCCGCCGCGCGCCGTGCGTGCCGCCGCCACCGGCGCACTGCCCGGCAGCAAGGCCGCGAAGCCGGACCTGCGCGAGACGCGCCTGCTGCCCTTGGCCTCGCTGCGTGCGCGCCACAGCGTGCAATGCGGCTCGAAGGCGGCCAACCTCGGCGCGGTGTTGGCCGCGCGCATTCCCTCGACCACGGTGCCCGACGGCTTCTGCATTCCGTTCGCGCACTACGACCGCTTCATGCGGTCGAACGGGCTGGCCGAGCGCATCGCGCGCATGCAGCAGCAGTCCGGCTTCGCGGGCGACCCGCAGGTGCGGCAAAAGGCGCTGGCGCAGCTGCGCGACGAGATCGTGCAGTGGCCCGTCGAGCCCGCCACCGCGGCGGCCTGGCGCGCGGCGTGGCAGGCGCAGCTGGGCGGGGGCGGCGTGTTCGTGCGCAGCTCGTCCAACTCGGAAGATCTGCCGGGCTTCAGCGGCGCGGGGCTCTACACGACGGTGCCCAACGTGAAGACCGGCGACGCGCTCGAGCTCGCGGTGAAGAAAGTGTGGGCCTCGGTGTTCAACCCCGAGGCCTGGGAGGCGCGCAGCGCCGCGGGCTTCGGCGCCGAATCGGTGCTGATGGGCGTGTTCGTGCAGACCGCCATCGACTCGACCAACGCCGGCGTGATGATCACGCGCGACCCCTTCGACGCGGGCCACCCGCACGTCACCTACATCTCGGCCAAGCGCGGCATCGGCATCCGCGTGGTCGAGGGCAAGCGCGTGGCGGAGCAGGTGATGTACTCGAGCTGGTCGAAAGCCATCCAGGTGCTCAGCCGCTCGGCCGAAGAGACGGCGCTGCAGCTGGACAAGGACGGCGGCGTGAAGGAAGTGCCCGTGGAAGTGGGCCGCCACGTGCTGACCGACGAGCTGGTGGTGCGGCTCGCCGCCGTGGGCGCGGCGGTGAAGCGCACCTTCAACGCGGTCGACCAGGACATCGAATGGGCGACCGTTGGCGACAAGATCGTGCTGCTGCAGGCGCGGCCGTATGTGGAGCGGCGCCGCTAGTTCGCAGCGCCCTCAGCCCGGCGTGGCACGCGGGCGGTGGCCCGGCAACGTGTTCAGCGGAATGCGCAGGTAGGCCACGCCGTTGTCGTCGGGCGGCGGCAGGCGGCCGCCGCGCACGTTGACCTGCATCGACGGCAGGATCAGCGTGGGCACTTCAAGCGTGGCGTCGCGCGCGGTGCGCATGCGCACGAACGCGTCTTCGCCGATGCCGTCGCGCACGTGGATGTTGTGGGCGCGCTGCTGCGCCACCGTGCTCTGCCAGCGCGGCTCGCGCGTGGCGGGCGGGTAGTCGTGGCAGACGTACAGCGTGGTCTCGGATGGCAGCGCGAGCAGCCGGCGCATCGAACGGTAGAGTTCGCGCGCGTCGCCGCCCGGAAAGTCGGCGCGCGCGCTGCCCAGGTCGGGCATGAAGAGCGTGTCGCCGACGAAGACCGCGTCGTCCACGAGGTAGGCCATGTCGGCCGGCGTGTGGCCGGGCACGCGCAGCGCCTGCGCCTCGATCTCGCCGATGTGAAAGCGCTCGCCGTCCTTGAACAGGTGGTCGAACTGGCTGCCGTCGGGCAGGAAGTCGCGTTCCAGGTTGTAGAGGCTGCGGAAGGTGGCCTGCACCGTGCGGATGTGCTCGCCGATGGCGATGCGCCCGCCGGCCTGCGACTGCACATGGCGCGCGCCCGAGAGGTGGTCGGCGTGCGCGTGGGTCTCCAGGACCCAGTCGACCTGCAGGGCCTGCGCACGCACGTAGGCCAGCAGGCGGTCGGCCGAGGCGGTGTCGGTGTGGCCGGAGCGGAAGTCGTAGTCGAGCACCGGGTCGATGACGGCGGCGCGCTTCGTGGCGCGGTCCCAAGTCACGTAGGACACCGTGCCCGTCGCGGGATCGAAGAAGGCCTGGGTGGTGGCGCGTGGGGGCATGGGGGTCGGGGTCATCGGCGCTCCTTCTGCGGTGCCTGGAGACCAGGCCGTCGTTCATTCAATCAAGCGACAAATATTATATGAATTAATATAATGTTATTTCGCGAACTGTCATTTCCCCATGAAGACCTCGACCCCCGCCATCGACCCCGAACGGCTGCGCAGCGCCGCCGGCCAGGCCGTCGCCGTGCTCAAGCTGCTGGCCCACGAGGCCCGGCTGCTGCTGCTGTGCCAGCTCTCGCAGGGCGAGATGTGCGTGAGCGACCTCGAAAGCACGCTGGGCATCCGCCAGCCGACCCTGTCGCAGCAGCTGTCGGTGCTGCGCACCGAAGGCGTGGTGGACACCCGCCGCGAGGGCAAGAACATCTACTACCGCGTGGCCGACCCGGCCCTGCTCGAGATCCTGGCGGTGCTGTACCGCCTCTATTGCCCGAAGGAGAACTGAAGATGCCCACCATCGACTGGCCGCATTTCACGCCGTGGGCCGCACTGGCCGGCGGCGTGCTCATCGGCCTGGCCGCCGCGATGTTCGTGCTGCTCAACGGGCGCATCGCCGGCATCAGCGGCGTGCTGGGCGGCCTGCTGCGCCCCGCGAAGGGCGACGTGGCCTGGCGCGCGGCCTTCGTGCTCGGGCTGGTCGGTGCGCCGCTCGTGTACGGGCTGTTCGCCGTGCTGCCCGCGGCGCAGATCGACGCGGGCTACGGCACGCTTGCGCTGGCCGGCCTGCTGGTGGGCGTGGGCACGCGCTACGGCGCGGGCTGCACCAGCGGCCACGGCGTGTGCGGGCTGGCGCGGCGCTCGCCGCGTTCGCTGGTCGCCACGCTGGCGTTCATGGCCGCGGGGTTCGCCACGGTGTTCGCGGTGCGCCACCTGTTGAACTTCTGAACCGGGAGACCTGCCATGTGGACCGCCATTGCTTCCTTGCTCGCCGGCCTTGTCTTCGGGCTCGGCCTCATCGTCTCCGGCATGGCCAATCCGGCCAAGGTGCTGGGCTTTCTTGACCTGGGCGGGGCCTGGGACCCGTCGCTCGCCTTCGTGATGGCCGGCGCGGTGGCGGTGAGCACCGTCGGCTTCCTGCTCGCGGGCCGTCGCAAGGCCTCGCTGCTCGGTGGGCCGCTCGCGCTGCCCAGCCTGCGCCACATCGACCGCCGCCTGGTCGGCGGCAGCCTGCTGTTCGGCGTCGGCTGGGGCATCGCGGGCTTCTGTCCCGGCCCCGCGCTGGTCTCGCTCGGCACGGGCGAGACCAAGGCGCTGGTCTTCGTGGGCGCCATGCTGCTGGGCATGGGCCTGTTCGAGCTGCTTGAGCGCCGCCGCTTCGCGCGGCGCCCGGCCTCAGCCTGAGAAGGCGCGCGCGGTCAGCCGTACAGGTACTGCGGCAGCCACAGCGTCAGCCCCGGCCAGATGTACATGAACACCATGCACAGGATGACGATCAGCATGTACGGCATCATCCCCGCGAAGATCTGGTTGATCGTCACGTGCGGCGGCGACACCCCCTTCAGATAGAAGGCCGACATCGCCACCGGCGGCGACAGGAACGCCGCCTGCAGGTTCACGAACACCAGCACGCCGAACAGCAGCGGGTCGATCTGGAAGTGCGCCAGCAGCGGCAGGAAGATGGGCACGAAGATCACGATGATCTCGGTCCACTCCAGCGGCCAGCCCAGCACGAAGATGATCGCCTGCGACAGCAGCAAAAACTGCAGCGGCGACAGGTTCATGCTCAGCACCCACTCTTCGACGATGCGCTGGCCGCCCAGCAGCGCGAACACCGCCGAGAACAGCGCCGAGCCCACGAAGAGCCAGCAGACCATCGAGGTGGTCTTGAGCGTGAGGAACACCGCCTCCTTGATCTTCTTGAAGTTCAGCGTACCGGCCTGCCACGCCATCAGGAAAGCGCCGGCCGCGCCGACCGCCGCCGACTCGGTGGCGGTCGTGATGCCGAACAGGATCACGCCCAGCACCACCAGCGTGAGCGTGGCCAGCGGCATCACCGACGACACCAGCATGCGCAGGATTTCGAACTGCTCCGCGTCCATGCGCCAGTAGTACCAGCCCAGCAGCGCGAGCGTGAAGAGGCAGGCCACCCAGAAGCCGGTGTAGAAGGCCTCGGGCACCGCGGCGGTCTTGGGCGCTTCGACTGCGTCGCCCAGCTGCTGCAGGCCGCCTTCACTGGCAGGGGTGGCGGCCGGCTCGCTGCCCGGAGGTTCCTCGACGCCGCCGGGGGGCTCCTGCAGGCCGCCGCCTTCGGTGGTGTTCGCGGGTTCGTCGGTGCTCGGCGGCTCGGCCAGACCGGTGCCGGACGGCTCGGCTACAGCCGGCGCGGCGGCTGCGGGTTCGCCGGTCTTCTGCGTCGCCTGCTGCGTGGCCACCGGGGCCGGCGCGTTGTTGTCCTTCTGCGAGTAGATGGTCACGTACCACCACACCGAGCCTAGTGTGACGGCGGCCAGCGCCAGCGGCACCAGCGCGCTCAGCAGGCCGCGCAGCAGCATCCACCAGGTGAGGCGCACGCCCTCGACCGCGCCGCGCAAGGCACGCCCCGGCGACACCACGGCCGCGGCGAGCGCGGGCAGCATGCGCGGCGAGTAGCTGGCCGCGATGTGGGCGACCCACGACGAGATCGGCGCGCGCTGCTGGTCGATCGGCAGCTTGGGCGCCACCTTCGGTTGCAGCATGGCCCAGCCGATCACGTAGATCAGATAGAGGAATGCCAGGAAGAAGCCCGGGAACATCGCCGCCGCATAGAGCTTGACCACCGACTGCCCGGCCACGGCCGCGTACACGATGATCATCACCGAGGGCGGAATGAGAATGCCCAGCGTGCCGCCGGCCGTGATCACGCCGGCTGCCAGGCGCGTGTCGTAGCCCGCGTTGAGCATGGGGCGCATCGCGATCACGCCCATCAGCACCACCACCGCGCCCACCAGGCCGCTCGCAATGCCCCAGAAGGTGCACACGATGAGCGTGGTCACCGCCAGCGAGCCCGGCACGCGGCGGAAGGCGAGCTGCACGCTGTGGAACATCTTGTCGACCAGCGCGCCGCGCTCCATCACGTAGCCCATGAGCACGAAGAGCGGGATGGACAGCAGCGTCTCGTTGGTCATGGCCCCGAAGGCGCGCTGCACCATCAGGTCGAAGACCTTGTTGTCGAGCCAGGGCGAGGCGGGGTCGTAGAAGGCGATGAAGCCGAAGAACATGCCCAGGCCCATCAGCGTGAACGCCGTGGGAAAGCCGAGCATGATCACGAAGACGATCAGGCCCAGCATCAGCAGGCCGAGTGCGGGTTCGCTCATGCGGCGCCTCCGTTGCCCGTGTCGCTCTTGCGCTGTTGTGCAGCCTGTTCGATGGCGTGGGCCTTCTCGATCACCTCGCGCTTGTCGGCTTCGTTCACGTAGCTGCTGCCGGCGAGCTGTTCGCCGACCACGTCCATTTCTTCGGCATCTTTCAGGCGCGGCGTCCACACGCCGGTCTTCAGGCACAGCGCGCAGCGCACCATCTCGGCGATGCCCTGCAGCAGCAGCACCGCGCCGGCCACGGGAATCACGAACTTGAAGGGGTACACCGGGATGGGGTCGGCGTTGAAGGTCTGTTCGTGCATCGCGAGCGATTCACCGAAGTAGGTCCAGCCCGACCAGGTGAGCGCCACCACGCCGGGCAGGAAGAAGAGGGCGAACAGCACGAGGTCGAGTGCGGCCTGCGTGCGCGGCTTCATGCTGCCGTAGAAGAAATCGCCGCGCACATGGCCGGCCTGCGAGAGCGTGTAGGCGCCGCCCATCATGAACAGCGTGCCGTACAGCATGTTGTTGGCATCGAAGATCCAGGCCGTGGGCGCGTTCAGCGCATAGCGCTTGAACACCTCGCCGCACACCAGCAGCATCAGCGCGACGATGAGCCACGAGAAGGTCTTGCCCACGACCATGCTGAACCGGTCGACGGCGTGGAGGAAGCGTTGGATGGTCATGGCGGAAGAAGCGTGGGCGAGGCCCGTTCCAGGAACACCGTGGAACCGGCGAGGCCGGGCCACAGGTGTTGCCCCTTGCTAGAGGGCTGGCGAAGCGACACGAAGTGCGCGAAGACGGGAGACCCGCCTTCTTCAGCTCTTCTTTTTGCCGAAGTAGTGGTTGTAGGCCATCTTGAAGTCGACGCCATAGTCGTTCTGCCACTGCAGCGCACGCTCGGCGAACACGCGCTGCGACTCCAGCACCTTTTTGAAGAGCGGGTTCTCGCCGGCCTTCTTTTCGATCGTCTTGTCCCAGGCCGCGAGCTGCGCGCGCAGCACGGCGTCGGGCGTCTTGTAGAACTTGATGCCGGCTTTCTTCATGTCGGCATAGTCTTGCGAGTTGCGCTGCACCGCCTTCCAGCTCATGTCGGCACTGGCGGCCTGCACGGCGTAGTCGATGATGGAGCGCAGCTCCTGCGGCATGGCGCTGTACTTGCCCTTGTTGAACAGCACCTCGAACTGCTCGCCCGACTGGTGGAAGCTCTGCAGCATGCAGTTCTTCACCACGTCGGGGAAGCCCAGCACACGGTCGCTCGAGGCGTTGTTGAACTCGGCCGCGTCGATCAGGCCGCGGTCCAGCGCAGGCACGATCTCGCCGCCGGGCAGCGGGTTCACGGCGGTGCCCATCTCGGTGAACATGTCCACGGCCAGGCCCACGGTGCGGAACTTCAGGCCCTTCATGTCCTCGACCTTGGCCACCGGCTTCTTGAACCAGCCCAGCGGCTGCGTGGGCATGGGGCCGTACAGGTACGACACCACTTCCATGTTCAGCGTCTTGTAGATCTCGTCGAGCAGCGCCTTGCCGCCGCCGTAGTTGTGCCAAGCCAGTACGGTGTTGGCGTCCATGCCGAAGCCGGGGCCGGACCCCCACAGCGCCAGCGCCGAGTTCTTGCCGTAGTGGTAGGCCACCACGCCGTGGCCGCCGTCGAGCGTGCCCTTGTTCACCGCTTCGAGCAGCTGGAAGGCGGGCACGACGGCGCCCGAGGGCAGCACCTCGATCTTCAGGCGCCCGCCGGCCATGTCGTTCACCTTCTTGGCGAAGTCGTTGGCGTACTCGTGGAAGATGTCTTTCGCCGGCCAGGTGCTCTGGAAACGCAGCGACGTGGTTTGGGCCATGCTGACCATCGGCGCGGACATGGCGCCTGCGGCCACTGCCGCGCCCTTGAGGAGGCTGCGACGGCGGGGCGATTTGCTGTCTGTCATGTGTCTCTCTCCATATAGTTCTCTGACCGGAACACCCAGGCCGTCGTCTTCGCGTTATGGTTTTGACTGGCCGCGACCGCCATCTTTGGCGCGCCACACCTTGTGACAAACAGGGTTTTCACGAACCGGTGAAAAATTCCATCATCCGGCGTGCAGATCGATCGCCCCCAGCCGCCAAAGGCTCCGGGCTTACCCTAGAAATTCGAGAGAGAAAGCAACCATGAGTGAACCCGTTGGAGAAAAAGGTTACGCCGGCGACGTGACGCCCGAGCAGGCGGCGCAGTGGATGGCCAGCGGCGAGGCCGTGCTGGTGGACGTGCGCACCGACGCCGAGCGCGAGTGGGTCGGCTACGTGCCCGGCGCCGTGCCGCTGGCCTGGAAGCAGTGGCCGGGCATGGCGCTGAACCCGGCCTTCGACGACGGCGTGCGCGCCGCCGCAGAGGGCGGCAAGAAGCTGGTGCTGCTGTGCCGCAGCGGCGTGCGCTCGATTGCCGCTGCCAAGCGCGCGACCGAGCTGGGCGTGCAGGCCTACAACATCCTCGAAGGCTTCGAGGGCAACCCGGACGAGAACGGGCACCGCGGCCTGACCGGTGGCTGGCGCCGGCGCGGACTGCCCTGGCGCCAGAACTAGCCAGAGAGGCCCGCGCGCCTCACTCGGCCGTGGCCGGGTCGATCACGCTGTACACCCGGTCCACGCGGTTGGCCGGGAAGCCACCGAGCTCCGCGTGCCGGCGCACCAGGGCCTCGTCGGTCGCCTGGTAGACGCAGTAGATCCGGTCGCCGGTCACGTAGCTGTGGATCCACTGGATGTCGGTGCCCATGCTGTTGAGCACGCCGCAGGATTTTTGCGAGATGGCTTTCAGGTCCGCCGCGGTGAACTGGCCGGCGCCGGGGATGTCTCGCTCGATAACGAACTTGGGCATGGCGGTACTCCTGTCTAGAATCGGTCGAAGGCGACCAGTGCCTATGGTGCCGACGCGCAGCCGCCCCGCATTGCCCGTCTCGCCGGACTTGTTGACCGAAACCCCGCCCTCGCTTGCCGGGAGGTGACCATGGATGTCTTGTCGGACGTGCTGCGGACCATTCGCCTGGAGGGCGCGCTGTTCCTGAACGGGGACATGTATGCACCCTGGTGTTTCAAGGTACCCAAGGGAACGGACATCGCGCAGCTGCTCAGGCCCGGCGCGCAACGCCTGGCCATCTGCCACCTCGTGCTGCAAGGCGAATGCTGGGCCCAGGTCGACGGTGAGGCGCCGGTCCGTGCGTGCGCCGGCGACGTGATCGCCGTGCCGCATGGCGACTCGCATGCGTTGGGCAGTGGCCTGCACCATGCGGCCATCGACATGTCGCATGTGGTGAGTCCGCGGGCGCCCGAGCTGGAGCGCATCCGCTACGGCGGCCAGGGCGACCGCACCTTGCTGGTATGCAGCTGGTTCGCGTACGAAGGCGACGCGCCCCATCCCGTCATGGCGAACATTCCGCGCCTGTTCACCACGCCGCTGCGCAGCAGGCCGGCGGGCCCGTGGATCGAGCAGTCGGTCCACTTCGTGTTGGGTGACGCGGTCTCGCACACGCCCGGCTCGGAGATGGTGGCCGCGAAGGTGGCGGAAGTGCTGTTCACCGAAGTGCTGCGCGGCTACATCGAGTCCATGCCCGCCAACAACCCGGGCTGGCTGGCCGGCCTGCGCGACCCCCACGTGAGCCGCTGCCTGGCGCTGATGCACGCCGAGCCCGCGCGCAACTGGACGGTCGATGCACTGGCACACGAAACCCACACCTCGCGCAGCGTGCTGGCGGACCGCTTCACCGAACTGGTGGGCGCACCGCCCATGCACTACCTGGCGCGCTGGCGCATGATCCTGGCCGCCGGCATGCTGCGCAAGGACCAGGGCAACCTGGCGCGCATCGCCGAAGGCGTGGGCTACGAATCGGAAGCTGCTTTCAATCGCGCGTTCAAGCGCGAGTACGGCGTGTCGCCAGGGGCCTGGCGGCACAACGGCGCCTAGCGAGGCGCCGTTGCGGGGGTCAGAGTGCCGGAATGCGCAGCTTCTGCCCCGGATAGATCTTGTCGGGGTGCGACAGCATCGGCTTGTTCGCCTCGAAGATCACGTTGTACTTGTTGGCATCGCCGTAGTACTTCTTCGAGATGGCCGAGAGCGTGTCGCCGCGCACCACGTCGTGGTACTGGGCCGGCGGCGCGGGTGGTGCGACGAGGTTGTTGTCCACGCTCGTCACGTTGGCCACGTTGCCCGCGGCAAGCGCGGCTTTCTCGCTGGCTTCCTGCGAGGGCGCCTGGCCCGCGAGGGTGACGACGCCGCTGCTGGCGGTGTAGGTCACTTCCAGTGCGGTGAGGCCGAGGTTCTGGGTCTCGATGTAGGTCTTGATGGCCGCGGCGGCTGCCGTGTTCGCATCGGGCGTGGCCGCCTGGGCCGACGAACCGCCGAACAGTTTTTCACCGGCTTCCTTGATGAAGCTGAGCAATCCCATGGTGTTCTCCTTGTGCCGTGGTGGATGGAAAAGGCGAATGTAGTGGCGGAACCGGGACGCTCCGCGTAGGCCCATGCCGCGACTGTCAAAGAGGCGCCAGCAGGAATAACAACAAAGTCGCAATAATCGCGCGCATGTCTTCCCCCTTCCTCGCCATCGACATCGGCAACACCCGGCTCAAGTGGGCGCTTTACGAGGGGGCCTTCCCCGGCGCGGCACTGCAGGCCCATGGTGCCGAATTTCTCGACCACATCGAACGGCTGGCCGACGGCCCCTGGGCCGACCTGCCGGCGCCCGGTTCCATGCTGGGTTGCGTCGTGGCCGGCGACACCTTGCGGCGGCGCGCCGAAGAGCAGATCACCGAGCGCTTCGACTGCACGCCGCGCTGGGTGGTGTCGAGCGCGGGCGAGGCCGGCATCGTCAACGGCTACGACCATCCGACGCGCCTGGGCGCCGACCGCTTCGTGGCCATGATCGGCGCGCGCCACCGCATGCTGTCGCAGGGGCCCGAGCGGCCGATGGTGGTGGTGCTGATCGGCACGGCCGTCACCGTGGAGGCGATCGATGCCAGCGGCAAGTTCCTGGGCGGCCTCATCCTGCCGGGCCACGGCATCATGCTGCGCGCGCTCGAGTCGGGCACGGCGGGCCTGCACGTGCCCACCGGCGAGGTGCGCGAATTTCCCACCAACACCAGCGACGCGCTGACCAGCGGCGGCACCTACGCCATCGCGGGTGCGGTCGAGCGCATGGTGCAGCACGTGCGCTCGCACTGCGGCGCCGAACCGGCCTGTTTCATGACCGGCGGCGCGGGCTGGAAGATGGCGCCCGCCATGAACGGGGACTTCGAACTGGTCGAGAGCCTGATCATGGACGGCCTGCTCGTCATCGCGAAGCAGCGTGCCGGCTGAGCCTCAGGGCTTCATCAGCGCCTCGCCCATGGCCTGGAAGGCGGGCAGGGTGAGCGGGTCGTTGCCCGCGTTGGCGGCGATCGGGTGCGCGGCGTAGCGCACGATCACCATCTCGGCCTTCGGGTCGACGTAGATGCTCTGGCCGTGGATGCCGCGCGCCATGTACGCGCCGTGCGGGTTGTGCGAGACCCACCACATGTTCCGGTAGCTCCAGCCCGGCAGCAGCGCGTAGCCCGCCTTCGCGAACTTGGCCGGGTCGGCGCCGCGCTGGATGTCGTCGACCACCGCCTTGGCGATCGCCTGCTGCCCGTTGGGCGCGCGCCCGCCGTTGCGCAGCGTCTCGCCGAAGCGCGCGATGTCGCGCAGCACGGTGTTCAGGCCGCCGCCGCCCGACTCGGTGCCGATGCGGTCGACCATGAAATACGCGTCCTGCTCGGCGCCGATGCGGCGCCAGATCTTCTCGCTGAGCAGGTCGGCCAGCGAGCGGTTGGATGCGCGGCGCACGATCCAGGCCAGCACCTCGGCGTTGACCGTCTTGTAGGCAAAGGCGTCGCCGTGCGTGCCTTCCTTCTTGAGCGTGGTCAGGAACTCGTAGAACGATTTCGGGCCTGCGTAGTTGGCGCCCTGCGTGAGCATGCCGCCGGCGCGCGCGTAGTCCCAGACCTCGGCCTTCGGGTCGGCGTAGTTCTCGGAGTAGCGCACGCCGATGGTCATGTCCATCACCTGGCGCACCGTGGCGTCGCCGTAGGCCGTGTCCTTGAGCTCGGGCAGGTACTTGGTGACCGGCGCCGACGGGTCGAGCGTGCCTTCCTGCGCGAGGATGGCCGCCAGCGTGCCCACGAACGACTTGGTGACCGACATCGCCAGGTGCGGCCGCTCGGGCGTGAGCGCGCCGAAGTACTTCTCGTAGACCACCTGGCCGCGGTGCAGCACCAGGATGCCGTCGGTGTAGGTGCGCGCGATCATCTGGCCGAAGGTCTGCGCCTCGCCGCCGCCCATGGGCTGGAAGCGCACGGCCTCGATGTCGAAGCGGGGCTTGGCCGCCGGCAGCGGGCTGGCGGCGCCGGGGCCGCGCCACACGTTGGCCGTGGGCACCGTCTCGCGCACGTGCGAGAAGCTCCAGCGGATGCGCGGGTACACGCCGCCGACCGGGTTGTCGAAGGTGATCTGCTTGTCGGGCGGCGGCGGAAAGCCCTGCATCCAGCCCAGCGCCTCGACCGAGGTGGCGGCGGGATCGGGCAGCGCGGGCGCTGGCGGGGTCTGGGCGAGGCTGGTGTTCACGGCAAGAAGGGTGAAGGCGGCGGCCAGCGCCGTGCGTTGAAAGAAGAGAAACGACGACACAGAAGAAGAGGGCATGCAACGGACTCCAGTGGACGACAGAAACGGAACGGAAATCAACAGCCTCAACGGCCGCTGAAACGCGCAGGCCGGCGCTCGATGAAGGAGCGCACGCCCTCGGCCGCGTCCTCGCTGTTCGACAGGCGTTTCTGCGTCTCGATGAATTCCGCCACGGCCGCCAGCGGCCCGTGTTCGATCGCCTTGAGCACGTTGAGCCGCGTGGCCTGCACGGCCAGCGGCGCCTGGGCCGCGATGCGCTGCGCGATCTGCAGCGCTTCGTCCAGCTCCTGGCCGGCCGGCACCACCTTCTGCACGAAGTTCAGGCGATAGGCCTCGGCGCTGTTGAACTCGTCGGCCGTGAGCAGGTGCAGCATCGCGTTGCCCAGCCCCGCGCGCTCGGCCATGCGCAGCGTGGCGCCGCCCGTGGCCATGATGCCGCGCTGCACTTCCATCTGCGAGAAGCGGCAGTTGTCGGCCGCGATCACGATGTCGGCGCCCAGCATCAGCTCGATGCCCACCGTGAAGCAGATGCCCTTGACGGCCGCCACCATCGGCTTGGTGCGGCGGCGGTAGCCCTCCAGGCCGAAGTCGTGCGGCTCCACCAGCCCGGCCGGAATCGCCTTTTCGCCGCGCTTCATGTACTCGGTGACCGCGGGCAGGTCCAGGCCCGCCGTGAAGTGGTCGCCGAAGGCATGCAGCACGCCCACGTGCAGGCTCGGGTCGTCGTCCAGCCGCGTGTAGGCCTCGGCCAGCTGCTTGAACATCGGCGGCGTCCAGCCGTTGCGCTTGGCGGGGCGGTTGATGCCGATCAGCAGCACGTGGTCGAGCACCTGCGTGTCGATGCAGCCTTCGGCGGGCGGGGTGGTGGGGGTGGCGGTCATGGCGTTGCTTGTCTCCTTGTTTTTATGGAATGCCGGATCAGTACGTGTAGACGCCGCGGCCCGTTTTACGGCCCAGTTGGCCGGCGGCGACCATTTCCTTGAGCAGCGGGCAGGGGCGGTACTTGGAATCGCCGAACTGCTCCAGGTACACCTCCATCACGGCCAGGCACACGTCCAGGCCGATCATGTCGGCCAGCGCCAGCGGGCCGATGGGCTGGTTGCAGCCCAGCTTCATGCCGGCGTCGATGTCCTCGGCCGTGGCCAGGCCCTCGGCCAGCACGAAGAAGGCCTCGTTGATCATCGGCACCAGGATGCGGTTGACCACGAAGCCCGGCGCGTTCTTCACCGTGATGGGCGACTTGCCCAGCTTCTCGGCCAGCGCCTTCACCGCGTCGTGCGTGGCGTCGCTCGTGAGGTAGCCGCGGATCAGCTCCACCAGCGCCATCATCGGCACCGGGTTGAAGAAGTGCATGCCGATGAAGCGGTCGGCGCGCGAGGTGGCGGCGGCCAGCTGCGTGATCGAGATCGACGAGGTGTTCGACGCGATGATCACCTCGGGGCCCACCAGCTCGTCCACCTGCTTGAGGATCTTGAGCTTGAGCGCGTGGTTCTCGGTGGCGGCCTCGATGACCAGCTGCGCGCCCTTCAGGTCGTTGTAGTCGGTCGAGCCCTTGATCAGCGCCAGCGCGGCGGCCTTCTGCTCTGCCGTGAGCTTTTCCTTCTTGATCAGGCGGTCGAGGCTGCCCGAGATGGTGGCGATGCCCTTGTCGACGGCGGCCTGGGCCACGTCGATCATCACCACGTTGACACCCGACACCGCGCAGGCCTGGGCGATGCCGTTGCCCATGGTGCCGGCGCCGATGATGCCCACAGTTTGAATCGTCATGAAAAATGCTCCTTGAAACAAAAAAGAAAATCGCAGGCGAGGGCGGGCGCGGGGCCGCCGTCGCGCAATGTCGGCAATTGTGAATCAGCCCGGAGGGGCCGCCGTTCCCGTGGGCGACACCGACCCGGGGTGGCTTACAGTGCTGCGATTGTTTTCAACCCCATTTTTTCGAGCCCTCGCATGACCACCCTCGGCACCCCCCTGTCCCCTTCCGCCACCCGCGTGATGCTGCTCGGCTCCGGCGAGCTCGGCAAGGAGGTGCTGATCGCCCTGCAGCGCCTGGGCGTCGAGACCATCGCCGTCGACCGCTACGAGAACGCCCCCGGCCAGCAGGTGGCGCACCACGCGCGCACCATCACCATGAGCGACCCCGACCAGCTCAAGGCGCTCATCGAGGCCGAGAAGCCCACGCTGGTGGTGCCCGAGATCGAGGCCATCGCCACGCCGATGCTGCAGCAGCTGGAAGACGCGGGCGTGGTGCGCGTCATTCCCACGGCCCGCGCCGCCCGCCTGACGATGGACCGCGAAGGCATCCGCCGCCTGGCCGCCGAGACGCTGGGCGTGCCCACCAGCCCCTACAAGTTCTGCGACTCGCTGGCCGAGCTGCAGGCCGCGATCGACGCGGGCATCGGCTACCCCTGCATCGTCAAGCCCGTGATGAGCAGCTCCGGCAAGGGCCAGAGCAAGATCGACGGCCCCGCCGACGTGCAGAAGGCCTGGGACTACGCCATGGCCGGCGGCCGCGTGAGCCATGGCCGCGTGATCGTCGAGGGCTTCATCGACTTCGACTACGAGATCACGCTGCTGACCGTGCGCGCGAAAGACGCGGCGGGCGCCGTCGAAACCAGGTTCTGCGACCCCATCGGCCATGTGCAGGTCAGCGGCGACTACGTGGAAAGCTGGCAGCCCCACCCCATGGCGCCGGCCGCGTTGCAGAAGGCGCAGCAGATCGCGCAGGCCGTCACCGCCGACCTGGGTGGCCAGGGCCTGTTCGGCGTCGAGCTGTTCGTGAAGGGCGACGAGGTCTGGTTCAGCGAGGTCAGCCCGCGCCCGCACGACACCGGCATGGTCACCATGGCCACGCAGTGGCAGAACGAGTTCGAACTGCATGCGCGCGCCATCCTCGGCCTGCCGGTCGACACCTCGCTCAAGAGCCCGGGCGCCAGCGCCGTGATCTATGGCGGCGTGGACGCCACCGGCATCGCCTTCGACGGCGTGGCCGAGGCGCTGCAGGTGCCCGGCAGCGACATCCGCCTGTTCGGCAAGCCCGAGAGCTTCGTCAAGCGCCGCATGGGCGTGGCGCTGGTGCATGCGGCCGACACCGACACGGCCCGCCAGCTGGCCAAGGAAGCCGCCTCGCGCGTGAAGCCCCGCACGGCCTGAACGACCGAACCCTCCGGGTGAACCCGCGAGCCGGGCCCCGGTAGCCAGTTTTCGCAAGCGACCCCGCAGCGGTGCGGGCATGGTGCGGGTCTTGTCGCCAGGACGCCGGTCGGGTGCGGGTGCATGCGGATAGCCCGCAGGCGCCCCGCCCTCCACACTGAGCGCTCCGTTCGATTCACCGGAGACACCATGCTGCATCCCCAGGCGCGCGCCTTGCTGGATTTCATCGAAGCGCGCGGCATTCCGCCGACCCACACCCTGTCGCCCGCCGACGCGCGGGCCTACTACCGCGAGCGCCGCACCGCCACGCAGCCGCTGCCGGCCGAGGTCGCCGAGGTGCGCGACCTCGCCGCCGACGGGCCGCACGGCACCATTGCGGTGCGGCTGTACAAGCCGCTCGGCGCAGGCCCGGGCCCGCTGCCGGTGCTCGTGTACTACCACGGCGGTGGCTGGGTCATCGGCGACCTCGACACGCACGACGTGCTGTGCCGCGAACTGGCCAACGGTGCGGGCTGCGCGGTGGTCGCGGTCGACTACCGCATGGGCCCCGAGCACCGCTTTCCCACCGCCGTGGACGACGTGCTCGCCGCCACCCGCTGGGTGCGCCGCGAAGCTGCCGCACTGGGGCTCGATGCGAGCCGCCTCGCGGTGGGCGGCGACAGCGCGGGCGGCAACCTCGCGGCCGTGGCGTCGATCGCCGCGCGCGATGCGGGCGACCTGCCGATCGTGTTCCAGCTCCTGATCTACCCGGCCACCGACATGCGCCGCGGCCATCCGTCGCACCAGGCGAACGGGCAGGGCTACCTGCTCACGCGCGACACGATGACCTACTTCCACGACCACTACATCACCGACGCGAAGCACGACCTCGACTGGCGCGCCTCACCGCTGCTGCACACCGACCTGTCGGGCCTGCCGCCGGCGCTCGTGCTCACCGCCGGCTACGACCCGCTGCGCGACGAAGGCGCGGCGTACGCCGAGGCGCTCACGGCCGCCGGCAACCGCGCGAACTACGTGTGCTTCGAGCGCCAGATCCACGGCTTCATCACCATGGGCAAGGTGCTCGACGAGGCCCACACCGCCGTCGCGTTGTGCGCGGCGGAACTGCGCCGCGCGTTCGCGTCGGCCTAGGGAAAGTCCCCGCGCAAATGGATGCCGCGCGCAAGGCCCCCGCCGCTACGATCCAGCGAACGCGGCGCCACCCCCCGGTCGGACGTCGTCGACCGATGCAGGAGACAGACACCATGCAGCGAACCAGGACGTCGACGCCTTCGGGCGGCGATGCACGGCAGGGCGAACGCCTCATGTGGCTCACGCCGCAGCGCGTCTTCTACGCCGGGCTGCTCGGCGCCGCCGCCGAGCGCGCCATGGGCGGGCACGGCGTGTACGTGTCGCCCGCCGGTGCGCCGCCCAACCGCATCCGCATCGGCGGCGGGGCCTGGCAAAGCGGCGAGTTCATCGTGGTGCCGCCGCACGTGCCGCACCAGGTCGAGAGCGCCTGCCCGCTGATCTTCAACCTGCTGATCGAATCGGAGTCGGTCGATCCCGCGCGCATGCCGGCCTTCTTGCAGCACTGCGGCCCGGTCGATGCGCCGGCCTTCGTGCAGCGCATGCGCGAGGTCCACGCCCACCTGCTGGCGGCTTCGGCGCGCGGCATCGACTTCGACGGCTTCGATTTCGACGCGCTGTTCTTCGACGGCCCGCTCACGCCGCGCCCGCTCGACGCGCGCATCCGCAAGGTGGTCGACATGCTCGTGGCCGACCCGGCCGCGCCCGCCTCGGCGGAAGACTGCGCGGCCTCGGTGCACCTGTCGTTCTCGCGCTTCCTGCACCTGTTCAAGCAGGAGACAGGCATGGCCTTTCGCGGCTTCCGGGCCTGGAAGCGCGCGCGCAGCCTGCTGCGCTACGTGCACCAGAGCGGCACGCTGACCGACATCGCGCTGGACACCGGCTACCCCGACTCCACGCACTTCAGCCATTCGATCCGCCAGGTCTACGGGCTCAAGCCCAGCGACATCGTGGCGGGCTCGCGCCGCCTCGCGCTGCACGATGCGGCCGGCGGGTTCCGGCAGTAAGCGCAGGCGGGACGGCAACGCATGCAGATCCTCCAACTCCTGCTGTCGGGCATCGCACAAGGGTGCATCTACGGCCTCATCGCGCTGGGCTTCGTGCTGATCTACAAGGCCACCGAAACGGTGAGCTTCGCGCAGGGCGACTTGATGATGCTGGGCGCGTTCGGTGCCTTCGCGGGCATGTCGCTGTTCGGCATGCCGTTCTGGCTCGCGGCGCTGCTGGCCGTGGTGGCCATGGCGGCCTTCGGCGTGCTGCTCGAGCTGGTGGTGATCCGCCCGATCCTCGGGCAGCCGCAGTTCTCCATCGTGATGCTGACCATCGGCATCGCCTACGTGGCGCGCGGCCTGATCACCATGGTGCCGGGCATCGGCACCGACACCCACACGCTGGCCGTGCCCTACAAGGACCAGATCTGGAAGCTCGGCGAGCTGGTGGTGAACCTCGAGCAGCTCGTGATCATCGTGGCTACCGCGATCCTGTGCGGCCTGCTGTTCGCGATGTTCCGCTACAGCAAGCTGGGCATCGCGATGCAGGCCTCGTCGCAGAACCAGCTCGCGGCCTACTACATGGGCATTCCGGTGAAGCGGCTCAACGGGCTGGTGTGGGGGCTTGCTGCCGCGGTGGCCGCCATCGCCGGCATGCTGCTGGCGCCCATCACCTTCGTGCACGCGAACATGGGCTTCATCGGCCTGAAGGCCTTTCCGGCGGCGGTGGTGGGGGGCTTCGGCAGCCTGCCGGGCGCGATCGTCGGCGGGCTGGTGATCGGCATCGTCGAGTCGTTCGCGGGCTTTTACCTGCCCGACGGTTTCAAGGACACGGCGCCGTACATCGTGGTGCTGCTGATGCTCATGATCAAGCCGAACGGTCTGTTCGGCGAAAAGCTGCGCAAGAAGGTGTAAGTCTCATATGCGCTTCATCTTCAAGACCAGCTACGACCAGGACATCCGCCTCGCGCGGCACGGCGGCCACGTGCTCTGGTACAGCCTGCTCGTGGCCTTCCTGCTCGTCGCGCCGTGGGTCATCGACGAGTACTGGCTCGCGCAGCTGACCTTCGTGCTGATCTACGGCATCGTCGGCCTGGGGCTGATGCTGCTGGCGGGCTTCACGGGGCAGTTCTCCATCGGGCATGCGGCGTTCCTCGGAACGGGTGCGTACACGCAGGGCGTGCTGACGAACATGGGCGTGCCGTTCCCGCTCGCGCTGCTGGCGTCGGCCGCGCTGTCGGCGGCGGTGGGCGTGGTGGTGGCGATGCCGGCGCTGCGCGTGAAGGGCATCTACCTGGGCATCGCGACGCTGTCCTTCGGCTTCATCGTCGAGGAGGTGTTCGCGCGCTGGGAAAGCGTGACGGGCGGCAACGCGGGCCTGCATGTGAAGTCGCCGCAGTTGTTCGGCTGGTCGCTGGGCTCGGGCGAGGGCTTCTACTTTCTCTGCCTGGTGGTGGCGGTGGTGTCCACGCTGGGCATCCTGAACCTGCTGCGCTCGCCGACGGGGCGTGCCTTCGTGGCGATCCGCGATTCGGAGATTTCGGCGCAGAGCATGGGCATCCACCTGGCGCGCTACAAGACGATGTCGTTCGCGATCTCGGCCGCGCTCGCGGGTTTGGGCGGCGCGCTGTATGCGCACAAACTGAGCTTCATCTCGCCGGACCAGTTCAACATCCTGCAGTCGATCGACCTGCTGCTGATGGTGGTGATCGGCGGGCTGGGCTCGGTGCACGGCGCGTTCCTCGGTGCGATTTTTCTCATCGCGATGCCGCAGCTGATCTCGATGGGCAAGGACTGGCTGCCGGCGGTGGTCGGGCAGGCGCCCGGCCTGCAGGGGCTGGTGTACGGGCTGGTGCTGATCGCCTTTGTGCTGTTCGAGCCGCTGGGGCTGTACGGGCGCTGGCTCAAGATCCGCACCTGGCTGCAGCTCTTCCCGTTCTACCGCAAGGGTTTGTTCAAGCGGCAGAAGTCGTTCACCAAATCGGACCGGCTGAGATGAGCAACGACGTCCTTCTTTCCGCGAAAGACCTGAGCGTGCGCTTCGGCGGCGTGCTGGCGGTCAACAAGGTGAGCTTCGATGTGCGGCGCGGCGAGGTGTTCACGCTGATCGGCCCGAACGGCGCGGGCAAGACGACGGTGTTCAACCTGATCAGCCGCATCTACACGCCGACCACGGGCGAGATCACCTGGCATGGCGAGGCGGGCGGGGCGATCGCGCTCACGCAGCAGGCGCCGCACGCGATTGCGGCGCTGGGCATTGCGCGCACCTTCCAGAACATCGAGCTGTTCGAGCATGCGACGGTGCTGCACAACCTGCTGATCGGGCGCCACACGCACCGGCAGACGGGGTTCTGGAGCGAGGTGTTCTTCACGCCGGCCACGCGCCGCGCCGAGATCGCGGCGCGCGAGAAGGCAGAGCAGGTGATCGACCTGCTCGACCTGCAGCACTACCGCGACTCGATGGTGGCGGGGCTGCCCTACGGCGTGCGCAAGGTGGTGGAGCTGGCGCGCGCGCTGTGCACCGAGCCCAAGCTGCTGCTGCTCGACGAGCCTTCTTCGGGGCTCAATGTCGAGGAGACGGCGGACATGGCGTTCTGGATTCAGGACATCCAGCATGAGCTGGGGGTGTCGGTGCTGATGGTCGAGCACGACATGTCGCTTGTTTCCAAGGTGTCGGATCGCGTGCTCGCCATGAATCAAGGCGAGGTGCTGGCTACGGGGTCTCCGCGTGAGGTGCAGGCGGATTCTCGCGTCATCGAGGCTTACCTTGGGACTGTGGATGACGTGAGCAGTTTGCGGAGGGTGGTGGCGTGACTTGCTTCTTCGTTACCTCTTTGGAAGCGCCCGGTGCGCGGCACGGCGCGGTCGCCCCCACTGTGCCGGCCCTTCGGGCTCCCTTCCGGTGCTCGCTTTCCGCGGGGTCCCGCCCAAACTCGCTTCGCTCAAACAAGGGCGGGCCCTTGTCCGCGAAAAGCTGCGCTCCTCAGCGGCACAGAGGGGGCGCCCACACCGCACCGCACACCGAGCTCTTGCTGTGGGGTGTTCGCCCTCTGCGTGTCCACGGCGTTGGGGCCCATGCCCCGGGCGGGCCGTTGAGGCACCGCCGAGCAGCGCAGCGACGGGCGGATCAGGGCTCGCAGCTGTTTGAGCGAAGCGAGTTCTGCGAGACCCCGCCCGTCGTGAGCAGCGCAGGGCAGCCCGAAGGGCCGGTGACGTCGGCCCGCCCGGGGCATGGGCTCCAACGCCGTCCCCCGAACCAGGGAGTGCACGTATGAGCGACGTCGTGCTTCAACTGCTCAACGTCGAAAGCGCCTACGGCCCCATCAAGGCTATCCGCGGCGTGAGCCTGAAGGTGCGCAAGGGCGAGATCGCCACCGTGCTCGGCTCCAACGGCGCGGGCAAGACGACGATCCTCAAGACCATCTCGGGGATCATCGATCCGCGCAAGGGCAGCATCGAGTTCCAGGGGCAGGACATCACGGCGAAGGACCCGGCCTTCATCGTGCAGCAGGGGCTGAGCCACGTGCCGGAAGGGCGCGAGGTGTTTCCGCTGCTGTCGGTGAAGGACAACCTGCTGATGGGCGCCTACACGCGCAAGGACCGCGACGGCGTGGCGCGGGACATCGAGACCGTCTTCACCTACTTCCCGATCCTGCGCGAGCGCGCCACGCAGGACGCCGGCCTGCTCTCGGGCGGGCAGCAGCAGATGCTGGCCATCTCGCGCGCCATCATGGCGGCGCCGCACCTCATTCTTCTGGACGAGCCCAGCCTGGGCCTGAGCCCCAAGCTCACCAAGGAGATCTTCGAGATCGTGGTGCGCATCAACCGCGAGCGCGGCACCACCATCCTGCTGGTGGAGCAGAACGCGAACATGGCGCTCAACGCCGCCGACCACGGCTACGTGCTGGAGAACGGCCGCATCGTGATGGAAGACTCGTGCGAACGCCTGCGCGAGAAGGACGACATCAAGGAGTTCTACCTCGGTGTCAAGGACGACGGCGTGCGCGGCGAGCGGCGCTGGAAAAAGAAGAAGACCTGGAGGTAGCCGTCGCCATGCAAGGACTCTGGGATCTGCGAACCATCGAACCCGGCCACGACATCCTCGTGCCCGGCGAGACGCTCTCGGCCATGTTCTGGAACGCCGTGCGCCAGCGCGGCGACAACATCTGGATGCGGCAGAAGGAGCTGGGCATCTGGCGCAGCTGGAGCTGGCGCCAGACCGCCGAGGCCGTGCGCGAGATCGCGGCCGGGCTGCAGGCCATCGGCTTCACGCGCGGCGAGTGCGCGTCCATTCTTTCGAACACCGTCATCGAATGGGTGCTGGCCGACCTGGCCGTGCTCAGCTGCGGCGGCGTCTCCAACGGCATCTACCCGACCGACGCCGCGTCGCAGGTGCAGTACCTGTGCGAAGACTCGCGCACCACGGTGCTCTTCGTGGAAGACGACGAGCAGCTCGACAAGGCGCTCGAGGTGCGCGCCCGCCTGCCCGGCCTGCGCCGCGTGGTCGTGTTCGACATGGAAGGCCTGCGCGAGCTCGACGACCCGGGCGTGATGAGCCTCGATGCGCTGCGCGCCCTCGGCCGCACGCACCTGGCGGGCGACCCGCAGGCGGTGGAGCGCAGCGTGGCGGCGTGCCGGCCCGAAGACCTGGCCATCCTGGTCTACACCTCGGGCACCACCGGCAAGCCCAAGGGCGCCATGCACAGCCACGCGGGGCTGGTGTACACCGCGCGCGGCTACAACACGCTCATCGCGCAGGACGAGAAAGACGAGCGCATGTGCTTCCTGCCGCTGTGCCACATCGCCGAGCGCATGGGCGGCGAGTACTTTGCGATGTACACGGGCTCGATCCTCAACTTCGTCGAGAACCCCGAGACGGTGCCCGAGAACGTGCGCGAGATCGCGCCCACGGTGTTCACCGGCGTGCCGCGCGTGTGGGAGAAGTTCTATTCGGGCGTGATGATCGCGCTGAAGGAGGCCAGCCCGCTGCAGCAGGCCGCCTACCACTGGAGCATCGGCGTGGGCGAGACCATCGCCAACAAGGTGCTCGCGGGCCAGGAGATCGGCACGGGGCTGCGCCTGAAGTTCCGGCTGGCGCGACTGCTGGCGCTGGACAACGCGCGCAAGCTCATCGGCATCCACCGCGCGCGTTTTCTCGTGACCGGCGCGGCGCCCATTTCGCCCGAGCTGGTCAAGTGGTACCTCGCGCTGGGCGTGCCCATGCTCGAGGTGTGGGGCATGACGGAGTCGTGCGGTGCCTCCACCGCCGTGCCCGTCACCCGCATCAAGCCCGGCTCCATCGGGCCGGCCACGGGCTACAACGAGGTGCGCATCGATCCGGCCACCAGCGAGATCCTGGTGCGCGGCCCCAATGTCTTCATGGGCTATTTGAATCTGCCGGAGAAGACGGCAGAGACCATCGACGCCGACGGCTGGCTGCACACGGGCGACGTGGGCGTGATGGACGAGGACGGGTATTTCCGCATCACCGACCGGATGAAAGACATCATCATCACGGCAGGCGGCAAGAATGTGACCCCGAGCGAGCTGGAGAACGAGCTCAAGTTCAGCCTCTACATCACCGATGCCGTGGTGATCGGCGACAAGAGGCCCTACCTCACGGTGATCGTCATGATCGACCAGGAGAACGTCGAGAAATTCGCGCAGGACCACGACGTGCCGTTCAGCAACTACGAGAGCCTGACACGCACGCAGGAAGTGCAGGACCTGATCCAGGGCGAGATCGATCGCGTCAACGCCAAGTTCGCGCGCGTCGAGCAGATCAAGAAGTTCTTCCTGCTCGAGACGCAGCTCAGCGCCGAGGACGAGGAGCTCACGCCCACGATGAAGCTCAAGCGCAAGCTGGTGCAGACCAAGTACGCGCAGCGCATCGACGCCATGTACCGCTGACCTCTTTT
The DNA here is from genome assembly GCF_059415405.1 of Variovorax sp. GW821-FHT10C12. NCBI lineage: Bacteria > Pseudomonadati > Pseudomonadota > Betaproteobacteria > Burkholderiales > Comamonadaceae > Variovorax > Variovorax sp. GW821-FHT10C12. The sequence goes on along the minus strand of NZ_JBWKNE010000013.1, from coordinate 17,148 downwards.
TTGCCAACCCGAGGAGACAACGCTATGACGAAGCTCAAGACATTGACGACGCTGGCCGTGCTGGGCCTGATCGCGACGCTCGCGTCGGCGCAGCAGGGCGTGACCAAGGACGAGATCCGCATCGGCACCATCCAGGACCTGTCGGGTCCGCTCGCGGGCTTCGGCAAGCAGGCGCGCAACGGCATGCAGCTGCGCGTGGACGAGCTCAACGAGCAGGGCACGCTCAACGGCCGCAAGCTCAAGCTCTTCGTCGAAGACTCGGGCTACGACCCGAAGAAGGCGGTGCTGGCGGCGCAGAAGCTGGTCAACCAGGAAAAGATCTTCATCATGGCCGGCCACATCGGCACGGCGCAGAACATGGCGGCGATGCCGGTGCAGTTCGACAAGAACGTCATCAACTACATGCCGATCACGGCGGCGCGCGAAATGTACGAGCCGCTGAACCGGCTGAAGTATTCGTTCGCGGCCACCTACTACGACCAGATCCGCCTGGCGCTGCCCAAGATGATCAAGGACAAGGGCGCCAAGAAGGTCTGCACGATCTACCAGGACGACGAGTTCGGCCTGGAAGTGCAGCGCGGCGCCGAGGCCGGCCTGAAGGCGGCGGGCATGGAGCTGGCCGAGAAGACCTCGTTCAAGCGCGGTGCCACCGATTTCAGCTCGCAGGTCGCGAAGATGAAGGCCGCCAACTGCGACCTCGTGGTGCTCGGCACCATCATCCGCGAGACCATCGGCACGGTGGGCGAGTCGCGCAAGACCGGCTTCAACCCGACCTTCCTGGGTTCGAGCGCGGCCTACACCGACCTGATCCACAAGCTCGGCGGCAAGGCCATGGACGGCGTGTACGCCACCATGACGGTGCAGAACCCCTACACCGACGAGCAGTCGCAGCCGCTGCGCTTCTGGGCCAACAAGTACAAGACCAAGTTCAACGAAGACCCGACCGTGTTCTCGGTGTACGGTTACGTGATCATCGACTCGTTCATCAAGGCCGCGACCAAGGCCGGCCCGAACCTGACGACCGACAGCTTCATCAAGGCGATGGACAGCATCACCTTCGAGCCCGACATGTTCGGCAGCCCGAAGAGCACCTACACCGCCACCAAGCGCCTGGGCAACGACCAGTCGCGGCTGTCGCAGATCAAGGACGGCAAGTGGGTCGTCGTCTCTGACTACGTGACGCCGTAAGCGAGGCTCGCCCCGGTACCGTACTGGGGGCGAGCGGCTATATTCCGCGAAATCCCCCTTCGCGAGACCGCCGCCATGCCCCAGTACTGGTTGATGAAATCCGAGCCCGACGAGGTCTCGATCGACGATGCCCTCGCCGCGCCCGATGCCACCGTGGCGTGGACTGGCGTGCGCAACTACCAGGCACGCAACTTCATGCGCGACGGCATGAAGGTCGGTGACGGCGTGCTGTTCTATCACTCGAGCTGCCCCGAGCCCGGCATTGCCGGCATCGCGCGCGTGGCCTCGGGCATCCAGCCCGATCCGACGCAGTTCGACCCGAAGTCGCCGTACTACGACGCCGGCGCGAAGAAGGAAGACCCGCGCTGGCTGCTGGTCGATGTGCAGGCGGTGCGCAAGACCCGGCTGCTGGCGTTGCCCGAGCTGCGCGCCAAGCCCGAGCTGGCCGATCTGGTCATCCTGCGCAAAGGCAACCGGCTGTCCATCACGCCGGTGGAGCCGGCGCACTGGAAGGTCATCGAGAAGATGCTGGCCTGAACCGGGTCAGGCGACTTTCGACAGGATCGGGAACAGCTTGCCGAGCCCGTCGGCCATCACTTCGACCGCGAGCGCCGCGAGGATCAGGCCCATCAGCCGCGTCATGATGTTGATGCCGGTCTTGCCGAGCACCCGCGCGATCGGCTGCGCGAGCGAAAAGGCCAGCGCGGTCGCCAGCGCCACCACCACGCCATAGCCGACCAGCACGGCCAGCTCCCACAGGTGCTGCGCCTTGTCGGCGTAGATCACCACGGTGGAGATCGCGGCCGGGCCGGTGAGCAGCGGGATGGTGAGCGGCACCACCGCGATGGAGGCGCCCATGGACGCCTTCACTTCCACCGCGCGCAACTCGTCGACGTTGGTCTTGCTCTCGGCCGGTTGCGCGTTGAGCATCGAGATCGAGCTCATGAGCAGCAGCAGCCCGCCGCCGACCTGGAAGCTCGCGATCGAGATGCCGAAGAAGGACAGCAGCTGCAGCCCGATGAGCGCGCTCACGGCAATGACCACGAAGGCGCTGAAGGCCGACATGCGCACCGTGCGCTTGCGCTGGGCGTCGGAGTAGTCCTGCGTGTAGTGGATGAAGAAGGGCACGATGGCCAGCGGGTTGACGATGGCCACCAGCGTGACCAGCGGCTTGATGAGGTCCATGGAGGTGCTCATCGTTATCGTCCTCCGGTCACATCGAGCAGGGCCATGGTGGTGTAGCTGGCCTCGGGCGAGAGCAGCCACAGGATGGCGCCCGCGATTTCCTCGGGGCTGCCGGTGCGCTGCATCGGCACGGTGGGTGCGAGTTCGGCCGCGCGGTCGGGCATGCCGCCCGAGGCGTGGATCTCGGTGTCGATGAGGCCGGGGCGCACGGCGTTCACGCGGATGCCTTCGGTGGCCACTTCCTTGGCCAGGCCGATGGTCAGGGTGTCGATGGCGGCCTTGCTGGCCGCGTAGTCGACGTACTGGCCCGGCGAGCCCAGGCGCGCGGCGCCGCTGGAGATGTTGACGATGGCGCCGCCCGCGCCGCCGTACTTCGTGCTCATGCGCTTCACGGCCTCGCGCGCGCAGACGAAGCTGCCGATCACGTTGATGCGGAACATGCGCTCCAGGCGCGCCACGCTCATGGCGTCGACGCGCGCCTGCACGTCGACCACGCCGGCGTTGTTCACGAGCGCCGTGAGGCGCCCGAGCTTGGCGTCGACCTTCGCGAACATCGCGAGCACCTGGGCCTCGTCGCCCACGTCGGCCTGCACCGCCATGGCAGTGCCGCCGCCCGCGCGGATGGTGCGCACCACCTCGTCGGCGGCCAGCGAGTTGCTGGCGTAGTTCACGGCCACGGCGTAGCCGCGCTTCGCGGCGAGCAAGGCCGTGGCGGCACCAATGCCGCGCCCACCGCCGGTGATCAAGAGCACCTGGTCCAAATCCCACCTCCTGCAGAGAAACTGTGTGTCAGTTAAAACCGTTCGCTTGGATTACATCATCGAGGGCCCGCGCATCAGCGTGAGCGCCGCGTCGCCCCAAGCCAGCTTGCACCGCAGTGCGAAGCACGGAGGTTATTGAATGCACAAGACGATCGACTATTACTTTGCGCCACAGAGTCCGTGGACCTATCTGGGGCATACCCGCTTTGCCGCCATCGCCGCGGCGGCCGGCGCCACCGTGCGCGTGCGGCCCATCGACATGGGCAGCGTGTTCCCCGTGTCGGGCGGGCTGCCGCTGGGCAAGCGCGCGCCGCAGCGCCAGGCCTACCGGCTGCTCGAGCTGGCGCGCTTCTCGAAGCACCTGGGCCTGCCGCTGAACCCGAAGCCGAAGTTCTTTCCGGTGGCCGGCGACGATGCGGCGCGGCTGATCATCGCGGTCGACCTGCACGACGGCACCGAGGCCGCGATGCGCATCAGCGCCGCGGTGTTCGCGGCCGTGTGGGTGCAGGAGCGGAACATCGGCGACCCGAACCTGCTCGAAGCCCTGGTCGCGGAGTGCGGCCTGCCGGCCAAGCGCGCCGAGCAATCGCAGAGCCAGGCGGTGCAGGAACGTTACGAGGCTTACACGCAGGAAGCGATCGACATCCAGGTGTTCGGTGCGCCGAGCTACGTGATCGACGGCGAGATCTTCTGGGGCCAGGACCGGCTCGATTTCGTCGAGCGGGCGTTGCGCGCGTAAGGCGCAAGCCCACCCGTTTTTTATTCCATCGTTTTCAGGAGGACCCCATGGGCCAATTCATCGATCTCACCGCCAAAGACGGCTTCACCTTTCCCGCCTACGTGGCCGAACCCGCGGGCACGCCGCGCGGCGCCGTGGTGGTGGTGCCGGAAATCTTCGGCGTGAACTCGCACATCCGCTCGGTGGCCGACGGCTACGCGGCCGACGGCTACCTGGCCGTGGCGCCGTCGACCTTTCACCGCGTCAAGCCCGGCGTCGAGCTGGGCTACAGCGACGACGACATGAAGACCGGCTTCGGCTACAAGACCGCGGTCGAGGCGCTGCCCGCGCCCGGCGTGCTGCAGGACCTCGAAGCCGCGATCGCCTACGCCTCGAAGGCGGGCAAGGTCGGCATCGTCGGTTACTGCTGGGGCGGCCTGCTGGTCTGGCGCGCCGCGGCCCTGCTGCCGGGCCTGGCCGCTGCCGCGCCGTACTACGGCGGCGGCATGACGACGCCGGAAGAAAGCGCGCGCCAGCCGAAGGTGCCGGTGCTCGCGCAGTTCGGCAACCGCGACCACTGGATTCCGCTGGACACCATCGAGGCCTTCAAGAAGGCGCACCCCGAAGTGGAAGTGCATGTCTACGAGGCCGACCATGGCTTCAACTGCGACCAGCGCGCCTCGTACAACGCCGAGGCGGCGAAGCCGGCGCGTGAACGCGTGCTGGCCTTCTTTGCCAAGCACGTCGGCTGATCCGGCACGCCTCAAGCAAAAGCCCGGCAGTGCCGGGCTTTTTCATTTCTATTTCTTGGCGCCGACGCGGGTCTGCAGGAAGTCGAGCAACGCGCGCAGCGCCGCGCTGTTGTGGCGCCGCTGCAGGTAGGCGGCCGACAGCCACATGTCCTTGCGCGCATAGCCTTCGAGCACCGGCACCAGCTCGCCGCTGTCGATGTGCGACTGCACGAGCAGCGAGGGCAGGTAGATCACGCCGAAGCCGCGCATCGCGACGCGGATCAGCGGCGCGCCTTCGGTGCAGTCCATGCGGCTCTTGACCTGCACGTCCAGCGGCTGGCCGTTGTCATCGAAGCGCCACACGGGCTGCGTGCCCAGCAGTGAATGGGTCAGCGCCTCGTGGTGGGCGAGCTCCTGCGGGTGCGCGGGCTTGCCGTGCTTCTTCCAGTAGACCGGCGAGGCGCAGACCACCATGTGGATGAGCCGCAGCTTGCGCACGATGAGGTTGGCGTCTTCCACCGGGCCGCTGCGGATGTCGACGTCGATGCCTTCCTCGGCGAGGTCGACGGTGCGGTTGGTCAGCTGCAGGCTGATGCTCACGTCGGGGTAGTGGCGCATGAAGTCGGCCAGCAGGTCGGGGAACTCGCCGTTGCCCATGCCGTGCGGCGCCGAAATGCGCAGCCGGCCGCCGGGCTGGCTGGCGCGCTCCTGCAGTTCGGCCTGGGTGAGCTCGACCATCTCGAGCATCGGTGTGCTGCGTTCGAGCAGCAGCTGGCCGGCGTCGGTGAGGCTGACGGAACGCGTGGAGCGGTTGAGCAGGCGCACGCCGAAGCGGGTCTCGAGTTCGGCGACGTACTTGCTGACCGTGGCCTTCGACATGTCGAGCCGCTTGGCGGCCTGGGAGAAGCTGCCGTGCGAGGCGACTTCCCGGAAGGTTTTGATCAGATCGAGACTGTCCATGTCAGTGAAACCCGTTGTTTTTCGCGAGGGAGCGCGGTGTGCCGATTCTCGGGGGTTTTGCCGGATAGGACCGGCGCGGGGTTCTGGTGTAAGCCGGAAGCAGTCAGGCGGCGAATGCCCCGGTTTTTTGCGTGCACGACTTTGTTGACTGATTGTTTCGCTACAGGAAACACCGTGTCTCTGAACCGAGTGTTTTCCCGGAGGAATTCCGGCTGACACTCGCCGCACAGGCGAGCCAACGTGCAAGCCTGGTGGACATCCCATCTAGCCGAACACAAGGAACAGACATGAAGACCTCGCACATTTTCGCAGCCGCCGCCCTGACCCTCCTGGCCGCCACCGGCGCCCAAGCCGAGACGTACCAAGGCGTGACCCAAGTGATCTCGTCCAAGAGCCGCGACGAAGTCAACGCCGAAGCCCAGCGCACCGCCGCAGCCCCGAACCAGAACGTCGTGCGTGGTTCGCGCGGCGCGGAAACCGTGGCCGTGTCGAAGGACCGTTCGATCGTCGAAGCCGAAGCCATCCGCACCGCCTACGCTCCCGACCAGAACGTGACCTCGGGTTCGCGCGTCAACAGCAAGGTCATCTCGACCATGGTGAACCCGATGGACGCACGCGTTCAAGCCCAGCAAGGTTCGGGCGCCGTCGCCAAGTAATTGGCCACGAAGCCAGCCGCCTTCCGGGGCGGCCCGGGCTGACAAGAAAAAGCCACGCATCTGCGTGGCTTTTTTCATGGGCGCTCAGCGCGTGCGGGCGAGGTAGCGCTTGCGCCAGAAGACCAGGACCAGCAACACCGCGATGACCAGCATCGCCGTCATCGCGATCCAGAAGCCGTCCGCCTTGTGCACCAGCGGGATGAACTCGAAGTTCATGCCGAAGATGCCCGCGATGAGGTTCAGCGGCAGGAAGATGGCGGTGAGCACGGTCAGCACCCGCATGATGTCGTTGGCCCGGTGGCCCTGGACGCTGAAGTGCATCTGCACGGCCGTCTCGGCGTTCTGCTCGAGCCGGTGCACGTGGTGCACCACGCGCTGGATGTGCTCCAGCACGTCGCGGCTGCGCACCATGATCAGGTCGCGCTCGCGCTGCGCGGTCTCGCCCTGCGGCACGGGCAGGGTTTCGAGCGAATCGATCCAGTCCTGCATGGCGGCGCGCTGGTCTTCGCAGATTTCGTCCAGGCGGTGCAGCGACTGGCGCGCCTCCATCAGCGCGCTCCAGTTGGTGAAGCGGCTGCGCGGGTCGATGAGCTCGGTCTGCCAGTGGTCGAGCTGCTTCGTGAGCTCGCGCCGCAGGTCGAGGTAGCCGTCGACGATCAGGTTGACGATGCGAAGCATCAGGTCGGCGGGGCTGGCCGGCAGGCGGGCCGAGGTGGCGCGCACGTCGAGCGCCGGCGTGCCGCGGTCGTCGGACGAGGCCGCCGCCAGCAGCCGGGCGGCGAAGGCGTCGCGCACCGTGCCGTCCTCGGGGTGTACCGACAGCAGCACACGGTCGAACACCGCGAAGCCGACGGGGCGGGTGTCGATGCGGCGCAGCACCGGCGGGCCGCCGCGCGACGGGCGTTGCTGTGGCGGCGGTTCAGCGCTGTCCTGGCCGTTGCCTGTGGCCAAACGGCGGAACACCAGCACGTCGTACAGCGAGGTGTAGTCGTAGTGCGAGGGCAGCTGGTCGTTGAGCAGGTCGGCCACGTGCAGGTCGACCAGCTGGGTCTGGCACAGCGTCTGCAGGATCTGCTGCACCTCGGACTGGGCGGCGCGGAATTCGTCGCGCGTCAGCGAAATCCAGAGGTAGCTGGCGGCGGCGCAAGCGCCCGGCACGGCCAGTGGCGCCAGCGAGGCGTGCTCGCTGACCTGCGAGCGGCTGATTTCGAAGATGCGCATGGACACTCGCCCCCGGTGGTTCTTCTTCCACGCCAGAAGTGCCGTGGAGGTGCGGCAGGCATGCCGCAGTAGCTATTATTTTTGTAGCAACCGGGCGGCGTCAAGCGCGAAGTAGGTCAGCACGCCGTCGGCGCCGGCGCGCTTGAAGGCCAGCAGGCTCTCGAGCACCACGGCGTCGTGGTCGAGCCAGCCGTTCTGGGCCGCGGCCTTCAGCATCGCGTACTCGCCGCTCACCTGGTAGGCGAAGGTCGGCACGTGGAACTCGTCCTTCACGCGGCGCACGATGTCCAGGTAGGGCATGCCGGGCTTCACCATGACCATGTCGGCGCCTTCGGCGATGTCGATGGCGACCTCGCGCAGGGCTTCGTCGCTGTTGCCGGGGTCCATCTGGTAGACCTTCTTGTTGCTCTTGCCGAGCGTGGCGGACGAGCCGACGGCGTCGCGGAAGGGGCCGTAGAAGGCGCTGGCGTACTTGGCGCTGTAGGCCATGATGCGCGTGTGGATGTCGCCGCGGGCTTCGAGCGCGGTGCGGATCGCGCCGATGCGGCCGTCCATCATGTCGCTCGGCGCCACAATGTCGACGCCAGCTTGCGATTGTGTGAGTGCCTGCTTCACCAGAACTTCAACGGTGGCATCGTTGAGGATGTAGCCGGTGTCGTCGAGCAGGCCGTCCTGGCCGTGGCTGGTGTAGGGGTCGAGCGCCACGTCGGTCATGACGCCGAGCTCGGGGAAGCGCGCCTTGAGGGCGGCCACCACGCGGGGAATCAGGCCGTCGGGGTTGAAGGCCTCGTCGCCCGCGGGCGTCTTGAGGCTGGCGTCGATCACCGGGAACAGCGCCATCACCGGGATGCCGGCCTGCACGCACTGCTCGGCCACGGGCAGCAGCAGGTCGAGGCTCAGGCGGTCGACGCCGGGCATCGAGGGCACGGCGTCGCGGCGCTTCTCGCCTTCCTGCACGAACACCGGGTAGATCAGGTCGTTCGTCGTCAGCGCATGCTCGCGCACCAGGTTGCGGGTGAAGGCATCGCGGCGCAGCCGTCGCGGGCGGCCGGCGGGGAACATCGCGAGCGGAGAAAATGGTGACGTCATATATCTAAAATTGTGCCTGAAGCGGAAAAACGCAGCCCAGGGCTCCGGGAAGCAAGTTGTCTGACAACTACGGGAATTAATAGAACTTAAGTTCTAGATTTTTGTTGTAAAAGTCAAAGAAACTGCCTCAATCGCTTGAAACCTTGTTTCGTCTTTGTTAAATTCTGAAGCGGGCGGCTTGCCGCTCCCCGCTTTTCCTCCCTGAGCGGGTGCCTTGATGTGTGACAGCAAAAGGGCTTCCCAGCCCGACGTGAAGACGTCGGGCTTTTTTTTGCCCGAAACCTTGGCAAAGGGCCCCAAAAGGGCTCAGTGTGCAGCCACCACTAAACTGCCGCCATGCTCTGGGTCAAATCTCTTCACATTGTTTTCATTGCCAGTTGGTTTGCCGGGCTGTTCTATCTGCCGCGGATCTTCGTCAACCTGGCGATGGTGCCGCCGGAGTCGGTCGCGGAGCGTGAGCGCCTGCTGCTGATGGCGCGCAAGCTGCTGCGCTTCACCACTTTCCTGGCGGTGCCGGCGCTGGTGTTCGGCGCCTGGCTCTGGCTGGGCTACGGCATCGGACGCGGCCCGGGCAACGGCTGGATGCACGCCAAGCTGGCGCTGGTGCTGGTGGCCATCGGCTATCACCATGGCTGCGGCGTGCTGTTGCGCCGTTTTGCGGCCGGCGGCAACCGCCGCAGCGACCGCTGGTACCGCTGGTTCAACGAGCTGCCCGTGCTGCTGCTGCTGGGCATCGTGATCCTGGTGGTGGTGAAGCCCTTCTGAGCCCGTGTCGACGGTGGACATGCCGCACAAGTCTGCCGCGCTCCCCCTGGCGCTGGCCTATGCGGCGCTGATCGTCTATGCCAGCCTCTACCCCTTCGCCGACTGGCGTGACCAGGGGATCGCGCCCTGGGCGTATCTCTCGGCGCCCTGGCCCAAGTACTGGACGGGTTTCGACTTCGGGGTGAATGTGGTGGGCTACGTGCCCTTCGGTTTCCTGTGCGCGCTGACCGTGCTGCGCACGGGGCGCAGCCACAGTGTCTGGCGCGCGCTGCTGCGCGCCACGGTGGCGGGCGCGGCGATCGCCTTTGCCATGGAGACGCTGCAGAGCTATTTGCCGGCGCGCATTCCTTCGAACGTCGATCTGGGGCTGAACACCGCCGGAACCGTGCTCGGCGCGGTGCTGGCCGCGGCGCTGGAGCGGCTCGGTGCGATCGCGCACTGGAGCCGCGTGCGCTCGCAATGGTTCGTCGAGGACGCACGCGGCGGCTTGGTGCTGCTCGCGCTCTGGCCCTTTGCGCTGCTGTTCCCCGCCGCCGTCACCTTCGGCCTCGGCCAGGTGTTCGAACGGCTGGAGACGACGATTTCCGAGTGGCTGCTCGACACGCCTTTCATCGATTGGCTGCCGGTGCGCCAGTTCGAGCTGGAGCCGCTGGTGCCGGCCGTGGAGCTGCTGTGCGTGATGCTCGGGGCGCTGGTGCCGTGCCTGCTGGGCTACCTGGTGGCGCGCAACGTGGTGCAGCGCGCGGTGCTGCTGCCGCTCATCCTGCTGGCGGGCGTCGCAGCCTCGGCGCTGTCGGCGGCCATGAGCTACGGCCCCGCGCATGCGTGGGCCTGGCTCGATCTGCCAGTGCAGGTCGGGCTGGCCGCGGCGGTGTTCGCGGGCGTGCTGTTGCTGTTCGCGCCGCGCCGCTTGTGCGGCGCGCTGCTGCTCATGGGGCTCGTGCTCCAGCTGAGCCTGCTGAACCAAGCACCCGAGAGCGCCTACTTTGCGCAGACCCTGGCCACCTGGGAGCAGGGCCGTTTCATCCGCTTCCACGGCCTGGCCCAGTGGCTGGGCTGGGGCTGGCCCTTCGCGGTGCTGGTCTATGTGTTGGCCGCGCTGTCGCGGCGCCGCCGTCCTGTATCGCCCTCGTCCTCGTCCTGAGCGCGCTCATAAAATCGATCGATGCCCAGCACCACTCCCGCCGCGCCGTCCGGCTACTACGGCCGCCACATCTTCTTCTGCCTGAACGAACGCAAGAACGGCGAAGACTCCTGTGCCCTGCACAACGCACAGGAAGGCTTCGACCGCTGCAAGGCCAAGGTGAAGGAGCAGGGGCTCGCCGGGCCCGGCAAGGTGCGCGTCAACAAGGCCGGCTGCCTTGACCGCTGCGCGGGCGGGCCCGTGGCGGTGGTCTACCCGGAGGCTGTCTGGTACACCTTCGTGGACGCCGAGGACATCGACGAGATCGTCGAGTCGCACCTGAAGAATGGCCAGGTCGTCGAGCGGCTGGTGTTGCCGCCCGACGTCGGCCGCTGAACTTTCCCGCGGACCCCGTGCTCGTACCGTGCACGTTGCCGGCATCGCCGGCCCAGCCAACCCCAGCGCCATGAACTCCCAGACCGAAAAAATCAGCCTCCAGGGCGCCGCGGGCGTGATCGAGGTGCAGCGCGATGTGCCCTCCGGCGACGCGCGCGGCATCGCGGTGATCGCCCATCCGCACCCGCTGTTCGGCGGCACGATGGACAACAAGGTCGTGCAGACCCTGGCACGCGCCTTCGTGTCTTGCGGATGGACGGCGGTGCGCTTCAACTTCCGCGGCGTCGGCGCCAGCGAAGGTGCTCACGATGAAGGGCGCGGCGAGCTCGAGGACATGCTGCATGTCGTCGGCCAGCTCGCGCCCGAAGGTCAGCTGGCGATTGCCGGCTTTTCCTTCGGTGCCTTCGTGGCCAGCTGCGCGGCCGAGAAGCTCTGGGCCGCACGCGACGTGCGGCAACTGGTGCTGGTGGGCACGGCCGCCTCGCGCTTCTCGGTGGCCACGCTGCCGGCCGACGCGCACGAGCGCGCGCTGGTGGTCCATGGCGAAGCCGACGACACCGTGCCTCTCGCTGCCGTGATGGATTGGGCGCGTCCCCAGTCACTCCCTGTCACGGTTATTCCCGGGGGCGGCCATTTCTTTCACGGACAATTGCCGCTGCTCAAAAGCCTGGTCGCCCGCCATCTGCGCGCGGGCGCCGAATGAAAGCCTTGCAGGCTTGTCCTCGTCTCTTCTTATCTTCCCCATGAATCGTTTTTTCACTGCGCTTCGCGCACTGGTGCTGACCGCTGCTGCCTCGGTTGGCGTGATCGCCGCCGCCCAGATGCCGGCCCCGCCTGAAATCGCCGCGCGCAGCTACCTGCTGCTCGACGTGACCGCGAACCAGATCCTGGCGCAGAAGGACATCGACAGCCCCATCGAGCCGGCCTCGCTCACCAAGCTGATGACCGCGTACGTCGCGTTCGATGCGTTGCGCGCCAAGAAGATCACGCTGACCCAGACCCTGCCGGTGAGCCCGCGCGCCTGGAAGATGCCCGGCTCGCGCATGTTCATCGACCCCAAGATGCAGGTGCCGGTGGAAGACCTGATCAAGGGCGTGATCGTGCAGTCGGGCAACGACGCCACGGTGGCGCTGGCCGAAGGCGTGGGCGGCACGGTGGAGCACTTCGTCGAGATGATGAACGCCCAGGCCAAGGTGCTGGGCATGAAGAACACCACCTACAAGAACCCCGAAGGTCTCACGGCGCCCGGCCACACGACCACGGCACGCGACCTGAGCATCCTGGCCACGCGCCTGGTGCGCGACTTCCCCGAAGAAGCCAAGTACTACGCCATCAAGAAGTACCGCTACCCGGGTACGCCGTCGACCAACGACACCAACCGCAACCTGCTGCTGTTCCGCGACCCGACCGTCGACGGGCTGAAGACCGGCCACACCGACGCCGCCGGCTACTGCATGATCGCCACCGCCAAGCGCGACTTCCCGAACCTGACCGGCGGCCGTCGCCTGCTGTCGATCGTGCTGGGCGCGACCAGCGAGACCGTGCGCGCCAACGAGTCGCAGAAGCTGCTGAACTGGGGCTACACGGCCTACGACGCCGTGCGCCTGTTCGAAGCCGGCCAGCCCGCCGCCACGCCCGCCGTCTGGAAAGGCAAGGCCAACGTGCTGAAGCTGGGCCGCCCCGAGGCCATCGTGGTCGCGGTGCCGACCGGCTCCGCCAGCAAGATCAAGACGCAGGTGTCGCGCCCCGATCCGCTGGTCGCGCCGTTCACCAAGTACCAGGCCGTCGGCTCGCTCAAGGTCACGCTGGACGACCAGCCCCTGGCGGACGTGCCGCTGGTCGCCCTGGAGCCGGTCGAGCAGGCCGGCGTCTTCGGCCGCGCCTGGGACGCCGTGCGTCTCTGGATCAAGTAAGAGGCGGGCAAAAAGGGCCTTGAAACGGGTGGTGGCGGGGCCTCAGGCGCCTGACATTGCCATTTCAGACCCGCCTGCTATACTCGTGGGCTTTTCGGAATTTTCCGAAGGGTTTCACGTTTTCGTTATTCCCGGCTTCCTTGAGTCACGACCAAGGGCGGTTTCACTACCAAAGTCGGGTTGTTTTGGGACTAATTCATTCATGCCAACCATCAATCAACTGGTGCGTCAGGGTCGAACGGTCGAAAAGATCAATTCGAAGAGCCCTGCCATGCAGAACTCGCCGCAACGTCGCGGTGTCTGCACCCGCGTCTACACCACGACGCCCAAGAAGCCCAACTCGGCGCTTCGTAAAGTTGCCAAGGTCCGTCTGACCAATGGCTTCGAAGTCATTTCCTACATCGGCGGCGAAGGCCACAACCTGCAAGAACACAGCGTCGTGCTGGTTCGCGGCGGTCGTGTCAAGGACTTGCCCGGTGTGCGTTACCACATCGTGCGCGGTTCGCTCGACCTGCAAGGCGTGAAAGACCGCAAGCAGTCGCGTTCCAAGTACGGCGCGAAGCGTCCCAAGAAGGCTTAAGCCTTCCTGTCGTCAAAAAACAAAGCGGTGTTCGATGGCCTTGGCGGGCTTGTCGAACGAAGTGACCCACTGTCGGGTCGAGTAAGTGAGAGTCCTGACTGACTCTCGCGGTATCGGAAACGATGCCAACTGAAGCAAAGAGGTTAGAAAAATGCCACGTCGTCGCGAAGTCCCCAAACGTGAAATCCTGCCGGATCCCAAGTACGGCAATGTCGAGCTGTCCAAATTCATGAACGTGATCATGGAAGGCGGCAAGAAGGCTGTGGCCGAGCGCATCATCTACGGTGCCCTCGACTTCATCGAGAAGAAGAACCCGGACAAGGACCCCCTCGAAGCGTTCACCGTTGCCATCAACAACGTGAAGCCGATGGTCGAAGTGAAGTCGCGCCGCGTCGGTGGTGCGAACTACCAGGTGCCGGTCGAAGTCCGTCCTGTCCGTCGCCTCGCCCTGTCGATGCGCTGGATCAAGGAAGCTGCCCGCAAGCGCGGTGAGAAGTCGATGGCCCTGCGTCTGGCCAACGAACTGATGGAAGCCACGGAAGGCCGTGGCGGTGCCATGAAGAAGCGCGACGAAGTGCACCGCATGGCAGAAGCCAACCGCGCCTTCAGCCACTTCCGCTTCTAAAAATCACACGTCTCTTGAGCGTTGGGGGTTGAGTGCCGGGCGAAATCGCCCGTGCTCGACGCCCAGCGCTCAACGCATTTAAACCCGAAAGTACACCATGTCCCGCAAGACCCCCATCGAGCGCTACCGCAACATCGGTATCTCCGCGCACATCGACGCCGGCAAGACCACCACCACCGAACGTATCCTGTTCTACACGGGCGTGACCCACAAGCTCGGCGAAGTGCACGATGGCGCGGCAACGACCGACTGGATGGAGCAAGAGCAAGAGCGTGGCATCACGATCACCTCGGCTGCCGTGACCTGCTTCTGGAAGGGCATGGACCACTCGCTGCCCGAGCACCGCATCAACATCATCGACACCCCCGGCCACGTGGACTTCACCATTGAAGTCGAGCGCTCGATGCGCGTGCTGGACGGCGCCGTCATGGTGTACGACTCGGTCGGCGGCGTGCAGCCCCAATCGGAAACCGTCTGGCGCCAGGCCAACAAGTACAAGGTGCCGCGTCTGGCGTTCGTGAACAAGATGGACCGCATCGGCGCCAACTTCTTCCGCGTTCGCCAGATGATGGTCGACCGCCTGAAGGCCAACCCCGTGCCGATCGTGATCCCGATCGGTGCCGAAGACAAGTTCCAGGGCGTGGTTGATCTGCGTCTGATGAAGGCGATCTTCTGGGACGAAGCCTCGCAAGGCATGAAGTTCGAAACGCGCGAGATCCCCGCCGAGCTGGTCGAGTTGGCCAAGGAATGGCGCGAGAAGATGGTCGAAAGCGCGGCCGAAGCGTCGGAAGAGCTGATGAACAAGTACCTTGAAGAAGGTGACCTGACGCTCGAGGAAATCACCCACGGTCTGCGCACGCGCACGATCGCCGGCGAAATCCAGCCGATGCTGTGCGGCAGCGCGTTCAAGAACAAGGGCGTGCAGCGCATGCTCGACGCCGTGATCGAACTGATGCCTTCGCCGCTGGACATTCCTCCGGTGCACGGCACGGACGACGACGAGCAGGACGTGACCCGCAAGGCTGACGACGGCGAGAAGTTCTCGGCGCTGGCATTCAAGCTCATGACCGACCCGTACGTCGGCCAGCTGACCTTCGTGCGCGTGTACTCGGGCGTTCTGAGCAAGGGCGACACCGTCTACAACCCGGTCAAGGGCAAGAAAGAGCGTATCGGCCGTATCGTGCAGATGCACGCCAACGAACGTCTCGAAATCGAAGAAATCCGTGCCGGCGACATCGCCGCTTGCGTGGGCCTGAAGGACGTCACCACGGGCGAAACCCTGTGCGACCCGAACGCCATGATCACGCTGGAGCGCATGGAATTCCCCGAGCCCGTGATCTCGCAGGCCGTCGAGCCGAAGACCAAGGCCGACCAGGAAAAGATGGGCATCGCCCTGCAGCGCCTGGCTTCGGAAGATCCGTCGTTCCGCGTGCGTACCGACGAAGAATCCGGCCAGACCATCATCTCCGGCATGGGCGAACTGCACCTCGAAATCATCGTGGACCGCATGAAGCGCGAATTCGGCGTGGAAGCCAACGTGGGCAAGCCGCAAGTGGCTTACCGCGAAACGATCCGCAAGACCGTCGAAGAAGCCGAAGGCAAGTTCGTTCGCCAGTCGGGCGGCAAGGGCCAGTACGGTCACGTCGTCCTGAAGATCGAGCCGCAGGAAGCCGGCAAGGGCTTCGAGTTCGTCGACGCCATCAAGGGCGGTGTGGTTCCTCGCGAATACATCCCCGCAGTGGAAAAGGGCGTTGTGGAAGCACTGACCCAGGGCGTGCTGGCGGGCTACCCCGTCGTGGACGTCAAGGTCACGCTGCACTTCGGTTCGTACCACGACGTGGACTCGAACGAAATGGCGTTCAAGATGGCCGCCATCTTCGGCTTCAAGGAAGGCGCTCGCAAGGCCAGCCCGGTCATCCTCGAGCCGATGATGGCTGTGGAAGTCGAAACGCCTGAAGACTACGCCGGCAACGTGATGGGCGACCTGTCCAGCCGTCGCGGCATGGTGCAAGGCATGGACGACATGATCGGTGGCGGCAAGCTCATCAAGGCTGAAGTGCCCCTGTCGGAAATGTTCGGCTACTCGACCACGCTGCGCTCGGCCACGCAAGGCCGCGCCACGTACACGATGGAGTTCAAGCACTACGCTGAAGCTCCGCGTAACGTCGCTGAAGCCATCGTCGCTGCGCGTTCGAAGTAAATTTCAAGAATGTGGGGCCATGCAGTGCATGGCCCTTCTTGTCTGCGATCCGGTGCCGCCCTGTTCCCGTGCGGGGCGAACCAGCAATCGGATGCAGACATAAAACCAACACACGGGACATGCTCTTTCAAGGATTGAAAAATGGCAAAAGGTAAATTCACCCGCACCAAGCCGCACGTGAACGTGGGCACGATCGGTCACGTTGACCACGGCAAGACCACGCTGACGGCTGCGATCGCAACTGTTCTGTCGTCCAAGTTCGGCGGCGAAGCCAAGGCTTACGACCAGATCGACGCAGCGCCCGAAGAAAAGGCCCGTGGCATCACGATCAACACCGCGCACGTCGAGTACGAAACGGCCAACCGCCACTACGCACACGTCGACTGCCCCGGTCACGCCGACTACGTGAAGAACATGATCACGGGCGCCGCTCAGATGGACGGCGCCATCCTGGTGTGCTCGGCCGCTGACGGCCCGATGCCCCAGACCCGTGAGCACATCCTGCTGGCTCGCCAGGTGGGCGTGGGCTACATCATCGTTTTCCTGAACAAGTGCGACATGGTCGACGACGCCGAGCTGCTCGAGCTGGTCGAAATGGAAGTGCGCGAGCTGCTCGACAAGTACGAGTTCCCTGGCGACGACACCCCCATCATCCACGGCTCGGCCAAGCTCGCCCTCGAAGGCGACAAGGGCAAGCTGGGCGAAGAAGCCATCCTGAAGCTGGCCGAAGCGCTGGACACGTACATCCCCACGCCTGAGCGCGCTGTGGACGGCACGTTCCTGATGCCCGTCGAAGACGTGTTCTCGATCTCGGGTCGCGGCACCGTGGTGACCGGCGCCGTCGAGCGCGGCGTGATCAAGGTCGGCGAAGAAATCGAAATCGTCGGCATCCGCCCGACCGTCAAGACCACCTGCACCGGCGTGGAAATGTTCCGCAAGCTGCTGGACCAAGGTCAAGCGGGCGACAACGTCGGCGTGCTGCTGCGCGGCACGAAGCGCGAAGAAGTCGAACGCGGCCAAGTGCTGTGCAAGCCCGG
>NZ_JBWKNE010000012.1:0-148793 GCF_059415405.1 Variovorax sp. GW821-FHT10C12 | reverse complement strand
CTTTCTTCACCACTCACAACCAACACCCCTAAGAGCACCAGTCGCTTCGAAAACCAGAGGTATTCAGCAGCGAAGCCTGCCAGTATATGTCATTTTGGGTGCTCTAGCCAACATAGGATGAAAAGAATCTGCATTAAGCGCCGCGCTCCCGTCTTGGGCGGCGTCAGCCAACGTTGATCTTGCTTCGGCTTCTCCCTGGAGCCGGCCCCCCTCTATATATATAGAGATAGAGGCTCACTCTCCAGGAAGAGCGCCGTTGCGCAACTCCCGCACACCTCGACCGCCCCCATCGACCAAGATGGGGCGATCGTGATCGGTGCACCACGCCCTCCCCCAAATGAAAATGCCCGTCAGACATACGTCTGACGGGCATTTGAATCCCCTCAACTGCAGCCGAGCGCTTCAGCGCCCGGCTCAGTCTTGCTTAGTAGTAGCGCGAGCTGTTCATGCGGCGCATCGCTTCGTACAGCGTGGGCATGCGCACTTCTTGCGAACGACGGTTCATGCGGGCCAGGGCGTCGACCTTGGCGACGGCTTCCACCGACGCGACGTCGTCCGCCTGCTGGCGCCAGACTGCGGCTTGCAGCTCTTGCATGATGCGCGGGTCGCTTTGGGCGGTCGCCAGGAAGCGGGCATCTGCACGGGCTTCAGCGCGACGTTCTGCAGCTTCGCGCCACAGGGTGGCCAGGCTGCTCTTGCGGACCGAGCCGACGAAGAGCGCGAACAGGGCGATGGCCGCGACACAGAACACGGTCCATGCGGCGAGCAGCGCGCCTTCATCCCAGTTGGAGACGATCTTGTCGGCGACCACCAGCACGGCAGCCGCCAGGGCCAGCACGAACAGTGCGATCAGCGGACGGGCGCCATGGGCACCGGCACGGGCGGCCTGGATCTGGCCAAAGAGAACTTCGGCGCGACGGACGCCGGGATGTTCGGTGGGTTGGTCAACGTGGACAAAGCTGGTCATGATGCATCCCTCCTGGGGATAAGTGGTAATCAGTGGTGGCGAACAAGGCCGATGACCCGATATTAGGGATTACCCCAGTGTTCCGCCACTTTATCTTTCTGATGTTTATCATTCATATCGCTGATGGACGTCAATTTCCGCACATTCGACCTCAACCTGCTGCGCGTCTTCGACGAGGTGATGGCAGAGCGCAACCTCACGCGCGCCGCCCGCAACCTTGCGATCACCCAGCCGGCCGTGAGCAACTCGCTGCGCCGCCTGCGCGAACTGCTGGGCGACGAACTGGTGCGGCGCTCCGGTGCGGGCGTGGAGCCCACGCCGCGTGCACAAGCCCTCTGGCCAACCGTGCGCGACGCCTTGCGCCAGCTGCAGCACACGCTGGCACCTGGTGAATTCGACGCCGGCACTGCCGACACGACCTTCCTGCTGGCCATGGCCGACGCCACGGCCGCCGAACTCATGCCGGGGCTGGTGAAGATTGCGGAAGAAGAAGCGCCCGCCATCTCGCTGCGCGTGTTGCCGCTGACCACGCGCGACCCGCGCCGCATGCTGGAGCACGAAGAGGTCGACATGGCCGTCGGCTACTTTCCGGCGGTGATCGCGAGCCTCGCGGCGCGCGGGCAGTCGGGGGTGGGGGTGCCGTTCGAGACCCAGCGGCTCTATCTGGGCCAGTATGTCTGCGTGATGCGACGCGGCCATCCGCTGGCCAGCGCACCGTTGACGCTCGACAACTACTGCGCGGCGCGGCACCTGCTGGTGAGTTTTTCGGGGCGCCCCTACGGCTTCATCGACCAGACGCTGGGCGCCATGGGCCGCGAGCGACGGATCGCGGTGACGGTGAATCAGTTCTTCACCGCCGGGCGCGTGGTCGCGAATTCGGACCTGCTGGCGGTGCTGCCGCGCCACTTCGTGAGCGTGACGGGCATCGAGAATCAGCTGGTGGTGCGGGACCTGCCCTTCGATCAGCCGCCAGTGCACGTGGATGCCATCTGGCACCGGCGCGCCCAGCACGGGCATTCGCACGAATGGCTGCGAACGGCGCTGTTGCGCTCGGCAGCCGCGGCGTTCGCCGGCTCGGTCCACGGGCAGGTGGGACCCGCCCTTTGATTCAAGGTGCGCCGCCCGAGGCGGCGGCGCGCGTCAGTTACCTGACGACGCTGAGCCAGGCGGAAGCGGCAGCACGCAGCTCTTGCGCGTGGTGCGCACCGCGACCGGCACGGCTGTCGGCGCTTTCCATCAGCGCAGCAGCGTGGCAGGCGGGGGTCTGGCTCGGCGACGAACGGAAGAAACGGGCCACTTGGGCAAGAAGACTGAACATGACGGTGCGCGGCTTGCGGCTGCGACGGGGTTGATTAACGATGGATGTAGATTAAGGGTAATCCCTAGTAAAGCAAGTCCCAGGTTATGCATCTCACGCATGGTGCGATTCACCTAGACTGACCCCACGATGAAGCTGCAACTGCTCTCCGACCTGCACCTGGAATCCCATCCGCGCTTTCATGCCGACCCCATCCCGGGCGCCGACCTGCTGGTGCTGGGAGGCGATATCGGCTCTTACCAAGAAGGCTCCCGCCTGACGGACACCGACTTCGGGCTGGGCCGCTACTCGCCGCGCAAGGGCTGGCCGACGCCGGTGGTCTACGTGCCGGGCAACCATGAGTACGACAACCTCGATTTCGACGCCACGCACGCACGCCTGCGTGCGCTGTGCGACGAGCTCGGCATCCTCTGGCTCGAGCGCGAGACCCTGGTCATCGAGGGCATCCGCTTCATCGGCACCACGCTGTGGGCCGATTTCGACGCGCTGGTCGAGCCCCGCGATGGCCTCGCCGAGGCGCTCAAGAAACGCGGCAAGGCGATGCGCGCAGCCGACTTCTACCTCGAGAAGATGGCCGGCACCCGCGACGGCAAGCCTTTCATGGCGGCCGAAATGAGAGAGCAAGCACTCACATGCCAGGCCTGGCTGCGCGACGCGCTGGCCCAGCCCTACGACGGCACGACAGTGGCCATCACCCATTTCGCGCCCAGCCTGGCGAGCGCCGATCCCCGCTACGGGCTCACGCCCGGCACCGCGGGCTTCTGCAATTCGCTCGACGAACTGCTACCGCACGCGAAGCTGTGGCTGCACGGCCATCTGCATTGCCCGTTCGACTATGTGAAAGACGGCTGCCGCGTGGTCGCCAACCCGCTGGGCTATCGCAGCAACGGCGAGCAGGAGGGCTACCAGCCCCAGCTGCTGATCGAAATCAACTGACCGATCGATCGACCGATCTTCAGCGCGCCGCCAGCCCCTCGAAGCAGGTTCCGAGCACCAGTTCGACGATCTCGGCGTCGCTCTGCAGGCCACCCGCCTTCAGGAACCCCAGCACCGGATCGCAGGCGCGCGCGAACAGCGTGTAGAGCACGGCGATCGCCGGCAGCTTCGGGTTGAGCGCGCCGTTGGCCTGCGCCGACTGGATCCAGCCGCCGAGCACTTCGCTGATCGCGACCAGCCGGTCGAGATAGCCGCGGTGCTTCATCAGCGCAGCGCGCAGCACCGAATTCTGGTGCGGCAGCGAGGGCATTTCGCCGGCCAGCTGCATTTCCATGGCCCAGCGCACCACCGCGCGCAGCTTGTCGACGGGCGGCTGGTCGGCCGGCACGGACGCCAGGAAATCCTGCGTGCGCTGCATGATGCGCACCATCGCGGCGGCGGCCAGGTCTTCCTTGCTGGGAAAGTGCTTGTAGAGGCTGGCCTTGGCGATGCCGACCGAGGCGGCCACCTCGTCCACGGTCATCGACTCGAAGCCCTTCTCGGCCAGCAGGCGGCTCGCGGTCTGCACGATGGCGTCCTCGCGGGCCAGCAGCATCTGCTCCTTGAACGAGGGCTTGGCGGGAACGGCGGCGGCATTCATGCGGAAATTCTAGTCATGACCGTCGCCGGCCAGACGCCGCGGATGCCGAAATACCAGTCAGTCTGTTGCAGACCGGGCAGTTTTATCGCTCAGGCGGTGCGGCCCTTGGCCACGAGGCGGATGCCCGGCATGAGTTCGGCGGCGAGTTCGGGCCGCTCCAGCGCGTAGTCGAGGTTCATGCGCGCGATCTCGACGTGCTCTTCACCGAGCGCCTGCGCGCGCGAGCCCTGGCCGCGCTCGATCGCCTGCACCATCGCGTGGTGGGTGCGGTGCGCCTGGCGCATCCACTGCTGGCCCTCCTCCATCGACGACTGCATGGGCAGCATCGCGCTGGGTGCGGCGAAGGGCTGGCCGCCGAGCATGTCCATCACGCGCTTGAGCGCGAGGTTGCCGCAGCCTTCGAGGATCAGCCGGTGGAAGCGGTCGTTCATCTCGACGTAGGCCGCGTAGTCGTCGATCTCCATGCTGGGCTTGTTGACGGCGCGGTCGCCGTCTTCCAGGCAGTCCTTCAGGTCGCGCAGCAGCTGGCGCGGCACGCCGTCTTCCGCCAGCAGGCGGGCGGCAAAGCCCTCGATCACGCCGCGCACGCGGATCGCGTCGGCCACTTCCTGCGAGGTGAAGCGGCGCATCTGGTAGCCGCCGCTGGGCGACTGCTCGATGAGGCCTTCGTGCTCGAGGCTGGCCAGCGCCAGGCGCACCGGCGTGCGCGAGGCCCCGAGCTTCTCGGCCAGCGGGATCTCGGCCAGCCGCTCTCCGGGCACGAATTCGCCCTTGAGGATCAGGTCGCGCAGTTGCACGAGCACGCGGGATTGTTGGGAGTCCATCGGGAGGCGCCAGGGCAACAAGGAGAGGGATGAATGGGCGGATTCTAGGAGACCCGCCCGCCACTGCACGCAGCATAGCCAAACGGGCGCGGTTGTTGCATGCACTGCAAACAGAAGTGTGTCAAAAACACACAATCACCTCAGAGTTAACCCTATATATGACCGCTTCAAGCCCCAAAACAGGGCGAATCGGCCGATGAAAGTTTGACCTTTGTCAAAAATCACCAAGACAATGCATACAACTGCATGCAATGCCTGCAGGCCTTCTGACAAAGACCTCTCGATGGAGCCCGCACGATGATCAGCGCCGAGCAAAACGATTTCATCACCCGCGTCGGACCCGGCGCCCCCGCCGGCAAGCTGCTGCGCCGCTACTGGCAGCCGGTGGCCCTGGCCGACGAACTGGCGGGCCCGCGCCCGGTCAAGCCCGTGAAGCTCATGGGCCAGGACTTCGTGCTGTTCCGCGACGAGAGCGGCCAGCTCGGCATGCTCGACCGCGACTGCCCGCACCGCGGCGCCGACCTGGCCTTCGGCCGGCTGGAAAACGGCGGCATCCGCTGCGCCTTCCACGGCTGGCTGTTCGATGCCAAGGGCAACTGCCTGGAGACCCCCGCCGAGCCCGCCACCAGCAAGCTGTGCAGCCGCATCAAGCAGTCGGCCTACCCGGTGGTCGAGAAGGCCGGCATCGTCTTCGCGTACATCGGCGAGGGCGAGCCCCCGGCCTTCCCCGACTTCGATTGCTTCGTCGCGCCCGACAGCCACACCTTCGCGTTCAAGGGCCTCTTCGAATGCAACTGGCTGCAGGCGCTCGAAGTGGGCATCGACCCCGCGCACGCCTCGTACCTGCACCGCTTCTTCGAGGACGAAGACACCTCCGAGAGCTACGGCAAGCAGTTCCGCGGCGCCTCGGCCGACTCCGACATGCCCATCACCAAGGTGCTGCGCGAGTACGACCGCCCCGACATCAGCGTGGAGCCCACCGACTACGGCTTCCGCCTGAAGGCGCTGCGCAAGCTGTCCGAAGACACGACCCACGTGCGCGTGACCAACGTGGTGTTCCCGCAGGCCTTCGTGATCCCGATGAGCGCCGAGATGACCATCTCGCAATGGCACGTGCCCGTGGACGACACGCACTGCTACTGGTATGCCGTGTTCACCAGCTTCACCGGCCCGGTCGACAAGCAGCAGATGCGCGACCAGCGCCTGAAGCTCTACGAGCTGCCCGACTACACCTCGCGCAAGAACAAGCGCAACAACTACGGCTACAGCATCGAGGAGCAGCTGACCGAGACCTACACCGGCATGGGCGACGACATCAACGTGCACGACCAGTGGGCGGTGGAGTCGCAGGGCGCCATCCAGGACCGCACGCGCGAGCACCTGGGCAGCACCGACAAGGGGATCATTGCCTACCGCCGCGTGCTGGTGAAGGCCATCGAGTCCACGCTCGCCGGCGAAACCGCGCCGATGCTCATCGCCGCCGCGCAGGCCAGCGCCATGACCGGCCCGCCGTCGATCGACGGCATCGGCAAGGTGGTCGACGAAGCCGCCACCGAGGCCTACTGGCAGGACGCCGACCGCGCGCGCCGCCTGAAGTCCGACTGGGCGTCCGCACGCCTGGCCGCTGCTGCTGCCGCTGCCTGAGCACGCGCCATGAACAGCCACACCTTCGTCGACCGCTTCGGTCTCTGGTCGGCCGACCAGCATGCGCAGGCGCGCGAACTCGTGCGCCGCATCGACAGCGGCGAGGTGGACACCGTCCGCTTCGCCTGGCCCGACCAGCACGGCCTGCTGCGCGGCAAGACCCTGGTCGCGGGCGAGGCGCGCTCGGCCCTGTGGGAGGGCGTGAACCTCACCTCCACCCTGCTGGCCAAGGACACCTCGCACAAGACCGTGTTCCCCGTGTTCACCCAAGGCGGCGGCTTCGCCATCGAGGGCCTGCAGGGCGGCGCCGACTTCACCATCGTGGCCGACCCCGCCACCTTCAAGGTGCTGCCCTGGGCGCCGCGCACCGGCTGGATCCTGTGCGACGCCTACATGGCCGACGGCCGGCCCTGCCCCTTCGCCACGCGGCAGATCCTGCAGCGCGCGGTGGCGCAGCTCGACGAACTCGGGCTGGACTTCATCGCCGGCCTCGAGGTCGAGTTCCACGTCTTCAAGCTCGAAGACGCGCGCATGGGCCTGGGCGACTCGGGCCAGCCCGGCGAACCGCCGCGCGTGTCGCTGCTCTCGCATGGCCACCAGTACCTGACCGAGCTGCGCTACGACCGCGTCGACGGCCTCATGGAACTGCTGCGCTCGCAGCTCGTGGCGCTCGGCCTGCCGCTGCGCTCGCTGGAGATCGAGTTCGGCCCGAGCCAGTTCGAGCTCACCTTCGGCCCCACGGCCGGCGTGACGCCCGCCGACACCATGGTGCTGCTGCGCAGCGCCATCAAGCAGATCTGCCAGCGCGCCGGCCTGCACGCCACCTTCATGTGCCGCCCGAAGATCCCGAACGTGATGTCCAGCGGCTGGCACCTGCACCAGTCGCTGCGCCGCAAGAGCGACGGCGTGAACGCCTTCATGCCCGAGCCCGGCGGGCGCGACCTCAGCGAGATCGGCATGCACTACCTCGGCGGCCTGAAGGCGCACGCCTGCGGCGCGGCGGCACTGGCCAGCCCGACGATCAACGGCTACCGCCGCTACCGCCCCTTCTCGCTCGCGCCCGACCGCGCGATCTGGGCCCGCGACAACCGCGGCGCGATGCTGCGCGTGCTCGGCGGCCCGGGCCAGAACGCCTCGCGCATCGAGAACCGCGTGGGCGAGCCGA
Source organism: Variovorax sp. GW821-FHT10C12 (assembly GCF_059415405.1). Lineage (NCBI taxonomy): Bacteria > Pseudomonadati > Pseudomonadota > Betaproteobacteria > Burkholderiales > Comamonadaceae > Variovorax > Variovorax sp. GW821-FHT10C12. The sequence continues at coordinate 141,299 of NZ_JBWKNE010000012.1, read as the reverse complement.
CGGCCAACCCGTACCTGTACCTCGCGTCGCAGCTGTTCTCGGGGCTGGACGGCATCCGCCACCAGACCGACCCCGGCCCCTCGGCCGATGCGCCATACGAAACACCGGCCGAGCAACTGCCGCGATCGCTCGGCGACGCCCTCGCCTGCCTGCGCCGCGACGAGATGCTCAACGCGCAGATGGGCAAGACCTTCGTCGACTACCTGTGCCACATCAAGGAAGCGGAAATCGCCCGCTTCAACCTCGAAGTCTCGGAGTGGGAACACCGCGAGTACTTCGACATGTTCTGAACCCTTCCATGCCCACGATCCACTACATCCTCAAGGACGGCACCACGCGCGAGGTCGACGCCAAGGTCGGCGCCAGCGTGATGGAGACCGCCATCCGCGGCAACGTGCGCGGCATCGATGCCGAGTGCGGCGGCTGCTGCTCGTGCGCGACCTGCCACGTCTATGTCGACGACGCGTTCCTCGAACTGCTGCCGCCGCCCGACGACATGGAAAGCGCGCTGCTCGATGCCGTCGCGTCCGAGCGTCGGCCCGGTTCGCGCCTGAGTTGCCAGCTCAGCGTGAGCGCCGCCCTCGATGGCCTCACGGTGCGTGTGCCCGATACACAGGTCTGACCAACGCGTCGGGCATCATCGCCCGCTGCCAAACATCCGGTTACAAGCCAGCGGCGCCCGTGCGGCGCATTCCACTCCCACTGAAAGGCGTTTTTTCATGACGACGACGATGACCAAGCGAACCCTCCTCTCGACCCTGCTGCTCGCCGGCCTCGGCATGGCGGGTGCCGCTCAAGCCCAGACCACGGAGCCGCTGCGCATCGGCCTCATCGCGACCTACTCCGGCCCCTACGCCGACTACGGCCGCCAGTTCGACGCCGGCATCGCGCTCTATCTGAAGGAGCACGGCGGCAAGGTGGGCGGTCGCACCGTCGAGATCATCAAGAAGGACACCGCCGGCCCCGCGCCCGACGCCGCCAAGCGCATCGCGCAGGAGCTCATCGTGCGCGACAAGGTGAACGTGCTCACCGGCCTGGACTTCAGCCCCAACGCCTACGCCGTGGGCGCCATCGCCACGCAGGCCAAGATCCCCACGCTGGTGATGAACGCGGCCTCCTCGGCCATCACCACCAGCTCGCCCTACGTGGCGCGCCTGTCGTTCACCGTGCAGCAGGTCACCGACCCGATGGCGCGTTACATGCTCAAGCAGGGCGTGAAGGACGCCTACACCGTGGTCGCCGACTACGCCTCGGGCGTCGACGCCGAGACCGCGTTCAAGAAGGCCTTCACCGCCGGCGGCGGCAAGGTCTCGGGCGAGGTGCGCACGCCGATGAACAACCCCGACTTCTCGGCCTACGTGCAGCGCATCAAGGACGCCAAGCCCCAGGCCGTGTTCTTCTTCTTCCCCTCGGGCGTGATGCCGCCGGCCTTCCTCAAGGTGTGGAAGGAACGCGGCATGGAGCAGGCCGGCATCAAGCTGTTCGCCACCGGCGAAGCCACCGACGACAGCTACCTGGACGCCACCGGCGACGTGGCGCTGGGCCTCGTGACCAGCCACCACTACTCGTTCGCGCACAACTCGCCGAAGAACCAGAAGTTCGTGAAGGACTTCGCCGCCGACAACGGCACCAAGCTGCGCCCCAGCTACTTCGCCGTGACCGCCTACGACACCATGGCCGCCATCGACCTGGCGCTGGCCAAGACCAAGGGCGACACCGCCGGCGACAAGTTCATGGACGCGCTCAAGGGCCTGAGCTTCGAGAGCCCGCGCGGCCCGATCGAGATCGACGCCGCCACGCGCGACATCGTGCAGACCGTCTACATCCGCAAGACCGAGCGCGCCAACGGCCAGCTGGTGAACGTGGAGTTCGACAAGTTCGAGCGCGTCAAGGACCCGGCCAAGGAAGCCGCTCCCAAGTAAGCCAACGCCAGCCAGCACGCAGCAAGCAGGAAATTCATGGGTATCGTGATCTTCGATGGAGTGGCCTACGGCATGCTCCTGTTTCTCATCGGCGTGGGCCTGTCCATCACGATGGGACTCATGAATTTCGTCAACCTCGCGCACGGCAGTTTCGCGATGGTGGGCGGCTACGCGGCCAGCGTGCTCATGAACCAGTGGGGCCTGGGCTTCGGGCTCTCGCTGGCGGCGGCCTTCGTGGCGGCGGCGCTGGTGGGCGCGGTGCTGGAGTTCGTGTTCTACCGGCGGCTGTACCGCGCGCACCCGCTGGACCAGGTGCTGCTGTCGATCGGCGTGGTGTTCGTCTCGATCGCCGCCTTCACCTACTTCTTCGGCCCGACCATGCAGCCCTTCACGCTGCCCCAGGCGCTCGAAGGCCAGGTGTCGTTGCTCGGCCTCGAAGTGGGCCGCTACCGGCTGTTCCTGATCGGCTGCGGCGTGGCCGTGCTGGTCGCGCTGCTGCTGGGCCTGGGCAAGACGCGCTACGGTGCGATGGTGCGCGCCGCGGTCGACAACCAGCGCGTGGCGGGCGGCACGGGCATCCACGTGCAGCGCCTGTTCTTCCTGACCTTCTCGCTGGGCTGCGGCCTGGCGGGCCTGGGCGGCGCGCTGAGCCTGGGCATGCTGGGGTTGGAGCCGTCGTTCCCGCTCAAGTACCTCGTCTACTTCCTGATGGTGGTGTGCGTGGGCGGTGCGGGCACCGTCACCGGGCCCTTCATTGCGGCGCTGCTGGTCGGCATCGTCGACGTGGCGGGCAAGTACTACCTGCCTGAAACGGGCGCCTTTCTCATCTACGTGTTCATGATCGTCATGCTGCTGGTGCGCCCGAACGGCATCGTCGCCAAGAAGGGGCTCGCATGAAGCCGCTGAGCCTGTCCCCCGCGCAACTGCGCGTGGCCGAAATCGCCTTCTGGCTCGCGCTCGCCTCGAGCTTCTTCCTCTTGCCCGACAAGCTCACGCTGATGAGCCAGATCATGATCTTCGGGCTCTTCGCCGTGTCGCTGGACATGGCGCTGGGCTACGCGGGCATCCTCACCGTGGGCCACGCGGCCTTCTTCGGCGCGGGCGCCTATGCGGCCGGCCTGCTCGCCAAGTACGGCTGGAGCGAGCCCTTCACCGGCCTGGCGTTCGCGCTCGCCGTGTGCGGCCTGCTGGGCTACGTGCTGAGCTACCTCGTGGTGCGCGGCGCCGACCTCACGCGGCTGATGATCACCATCGGCGTGTGCGTGCTGCTGTTCGAGCTGGCCAACCGGCTCTCGGGCATCACGGGCGGCACCGACGGCCTGCAGGGCGTGGTGATTGCCCCCGTGCTCGGCCTGTTCGACTTCGACCTCTACGGCAAGACCGCGTTCGGCTATGCCTTCGGCGTGGTGCTCGCGATGTTCCTGCTCGTGCGGCTGGTGCTGCGCTCGCCCTTCGGCCTGGCGCTGCGCGGCATCCACGACAGCCGCAAGCGCATGACGGCCATCGGCTCGCCGGTGGAAGCGCGCCTGCGCATGGCCTATGCGATGTCGGCCGCCGTGGCCGGCGTGGCGGGCGCGCTGCTGGCGCAGACCACGCAGTTCGTCGGCATCGAATCGATCAGCTTCAACCGCTCGGCCGAAGTGCTGATCATCCTCGTGCTCGGCGGCACCGGGCGGCTGTACGGCGGGCTCATCGGCGCCATCGTCTACATGCTGGTGCACGACTGGTTCGCCGACATGAACCCGCAGTACTGGATGTTCTGGCTCGGCATCTTCCTGATCGCGGCCGTCATGCTCGGGCGCGGCGGGATCATGGGCGCGCTCTCGCGCGTGGTGCGCACGGGGAAGGCACGATGACCTCGACCACCACCACGCACGCCCTGCGCACGCAGAACCTGGGCATCCGCTTCGGCGCCTTCCAGGCCGTGAGCGACGTCAACCTGTCGCTCGAGCCCGGTGCGCGGCAGGCGCTGATCGGCCCCAACGGCGCCGGCAAGACCACGCTCATCAACCTGCTCACGGGCGTGTTCAAGCCCACCAGCGGATCGATCCGCCTGGGCGAGCGCGACATCACGCGCCTACCTGGCGACAAGCGCGCCCGCATGGGGCTGGCGCGCACCTTCCAGATCAACACGCTGTTCCCCAGCCTCACGCCGCTCCTGTCGGTGGTGCTGGCCATCAGCGAACGCGAAGGGCTGGGCGCCACGTGGTGGCGACCGCTCAAGGGCTGCACCACCGTGTTCGACGAGGCGCATGCGCTGCTGGCCACGCTGAAGCTCGACGCCCTGGCCGACGTGCCCGTGGCCGAGTTGGCCTACGGCAAGCAGCGGCTGCTCGAGATCGCGCTGGCGCTCGCCGCCAAGCCCCGCATCCTGCTGCTCGACGAGCCCGCCGCCGGCGTGCCGGAAGACGAGAGCGGCGAACTCTTCGAAGCCATTGCGGCGCTGCCGGCCGACATCAGCGTGCTCTTCATCGAGCACGACATGAAGCTCGTGTTCCGCTTCGCGCGCCGCATCTCGGTGCTGGTGGGCGGCCGCATCCTCACCGAAGGCACGCCCGCCGAGATCGGCGCCGACCCGCGCGTGCGCGAGGTCTACCTGGGAAGCTCGCACCACCATGGCTGAAACCGCCGCACTGGCCTTCGACCGCGTCACCGCCGGCTACGGCAACGCCGTGGTCCTCGACCGCCTCGACTTCTCGCTGCGGCCCGGCGAAAGCCTGGCCATCCTCGGGCGCAACGGCGTGGGCAAGACCACGCTGCTCGAAACGCTGATGGGCAACACCCGCGTGATGCAGGGCGCGATCCGCTGGCAGGGCGCCGACATCACGCGCTGGCCCGCGCACCAGCGCGTGCGCGCGGGGCTGGGCTGGGTGCCGCAGGAGCGCGAGGTGTTCCCCTCGCTCACGGTGGAAGAAAACCTCACGGTGATCGCCCGCCCCGGCAGCTGGACCTTGCAGCGCGTGTACGAATTCTTTCCGCGCCTGCGCGAGCGGCGCGGCAACTACGGCAACCAGCTCTCGGGCGGCGAGCAGCAGATGCTGGCCATCGGCCGCGCGCTCATGACCAACCCGAAGCTGCTGCTGCTCGACGAGCCGATGGAAGGCCTCGCGCCGATCATCGTGGAAGAGCTGGCGGCGGCGATCCGGCGCCTGTGCGAGTCGGAAGGCCTGGCCTCGATCGTGGTGGAGCAGCACCCGGTGCTGGCCCTGGACATGACGCACCAGGCGATCGTGCTGGAGCGCGGCACCGTGGTGCATGCCGGCCCGAGCGCGGCGCTGGCGGCCGACAAGGACTTGCTCGAAGGTTTGCTGGGCGTCGGCATCGCCGAGGCGCCGGCCGGCTGAGCCGTCAGGCCAGGCCGATCCGCCGGGCCCGCACGAAGAAACGCCACGACGCCAGTCCGCCGGCGATCAGGCTCACGCCCCACGACAGCCACACGCAGGTGTAGAGGATGAAGGCCAGGCCGACGTCCACCACGGGCGCCAGGAAGGTCGTGTCCTTCCCGAACAGCACGTGGGTGCCCAGGCCCCACCACACGAAGTACGGCAGCACGGCCAGGCACAGGCCGTAGACGAGGCTGGCCGCCAGCGGGCCAAGGTGTTCGCGCAGCACGGCCCAGCGCACGAGGAAGAACAGGGCCAGGTCCAGCAGCACCAGGGCCAGCAGGCCGAGGCCCAGGATGAGTTCGAGGGTCATGGCCGCACTGTAAGCACGCCGGCCCGCGACAGCGCCGTGCGTGTGCCGGCGTACCGGCAGGCGCTACCGTGCGCCGCAGCGCGCGGTACGCCTCGACCGCATCAGCTCAGCATCTGCCCGCGGCTGCCAATCACGGCCACGTCCACGAACTGGCCGCCTTCGCGGTTGGAACGGCCGTAGTTGATCTTCACGCCGCCCAGGTCGAAGTTCTCGATGCTCGCCATGCCGCCGAGCACGGCGGCGCGCGTCGGCGCGGGGCCGGCGCGGCGCAGGCCCTCGGCCAGCACGGCGGCGTTCATGTAGCCCTCCAGGCTGGTGAGCGAGAAGTCCTTGGTGCCGTTGGCCACCATGTCGGCCTGGTAGCGGCGCACGATCTCGAACTTGGTCGAGTACGGCGACGGCACCACGATCACGAAGCCCAGGCCGCGCGCCAGGTCGCCCATGGCCGACAGCGCGCTGGCCGTGATCGACAGGCCGTAGGCCGAGCTGCTGTTGCCCGCGCCGCGCAGCGCCTTCAGGAACACCGGCGCCGTGCCGGCCAGGCCGACCACCACCACCTGCGGCTTGGCCTTGGCGATGGCCTCGGCGGCCGGGCCCACTTCCATGCTCGTGGTGTTGGGCGTGGTGGCGATCACCGCCGGCTCCAGCTTGGCCTTGGCCAGCGCGTTCTTGAACGCCGCCAGCACCGACTGGCCCAGCGGGTCGTTCGAATGCACGAGGCCGATGCGGGTCTGGCCCAGCACGGCGGCCGTGCTCACCAGCTTGTCGACCTCCTGGTCGTAGTTGGCGCGCACCCAGAAGGTGTTGGGCGAGGTCTTCTTGCGCAACGCGATGGTGCCGGTGATCGGACCGACCACGGCCATGCCGGGCACCGCGTCCATCACCTCGGCGGTCTGGCGCGTGCCCAGCGGGTGCACCAGCGCGAGCACCGAGCTGTCTTTTTCGAAGGCCAGCGCGTTGGCCTTGGCCACCTCGGGCTTGAAGGTGTCGTCGGCCATCACGAGCTCGACCTTGCTGCCGTGCAGGCCGCCGGCCTTGTTCAGCGCGTTGAAGAACGCGCTGGAGCCCTGGTACAGCCCCTGGCCGTTGGCCTTTTCCACGCTGCTGTTGTCGAAGGTCGTCCCGATGCGGATCGCACGGTTCTGCGCGAACGCCGGAAATCCCAGCCCGACGCCGGCCGCGGCGGCCGTCGTGGCGGCCAGCCCGGAAAGGGCGCGGCGGCGGCTGGTGGAAAGCGGCGCGGTCGACTCGCGCGGCACGGGGACGGTCATGATCAAAGCCTCCAATAGTCGGTGACAAAAGTTCACATTTCAAACAGAAATGTAACGCACCTCGCTGGATCGGTCATGACAAACCCTAGAGCAGCTCCTCGCCCACGATGGGTAAAAGCAACCAGTTCTTGAAGCGCAGCCAGAGGAATTCGCCCGGTTCGTCCTCGTGCACGATGTCGCCGCCAGCGTCGTCGTATTCGAGCCACTGCACACGCCGCCCGCCCGGCGCGAGCCGCAGCCGGTAGCCCAGGTTGACGCGCTCGCCGTTCATGAGCTTGTCGTAGTCCTGCACCAGCCGCGGGCTGTCGATCACCAGCCCCATCTCGGTGTTGACGGCGGCCGAGCGGTGGTCGAGGTTCATCGAGCCGACAAAAAAGCGCTGGTCGTCCACGATCGCCAGCTTGGCGTGCAGGCGGCTGATCGACTTGCCGAAGTCGCCGAAGCGCCCCGACCGCCCGGAGAGCGTGGGCGCGATCTCGTAGATGGTGACGCCGATCTTCAGCATGTCGGCGCGGTAGCGCTCGTAGCCCGCATAGGCCAGCGGCTCGTCGGTGGCGCCCAGCGAGTTGGTGATGACCGTGATGCGCCCGCCGCGCTCGATGGCCGTCTTCATCATCGCCATGCCGCGCGCGCCCGGAATGAAGTACGGCGAGCCGATCTTCACCTCGTGCTTCGCCGCCTGGATCACGCCGAGCGCGCCCTCGGTCACGCTGCCGCCGTAGGCCGCCTCGGCCTTGCGCGTGATCTTGTCGGGGTCGTCCACGAACAGCGTGGCCGGCGCCCAGTAGCGGTCGATGCGGCCCGTGGTGAGCTGCTCGCCCACCGGCGACTTGCCCAGCACGTCGCGCTGCTGCATGGGCACGTCCGGCACGGCCGCGCGCGCCAGGGCATCGAATCGCCGCTGGGCTTCCTCGAGCGGCAGGCGCTGCGGCACGATGCGCTCGATGGGCCAGGCGTGGTCGCTGTTCCAGTAGCGGTCGAAGCCCTCGGACATGCGCCGCACGATCGGCCCGCTGGAGAGCACGTCCATGTCGATGAAGTTCGCCGCCGTGCTGCGCATGAAGTACTCGTTGGCGATGTTGCGCCCGCCCGAGACCGCGAAGCTGTTGTCGGCCACCAGCAGCTTGTTGTGCATGCGGTGGTTGATGCGCCCGAAGTCGCCCAGCGAGAACAGCAGCCGCGCGGGCAGCGAGCCGGCGCGCGAAGGCAGCGGGTTGAACAGCCGCACCTCGATGTTCGGGAAGGCCGAGAGGCTGCTGAACACCTCGTCCTCGCCCGCCGTGTACAGGTCGTCCACCAGCAGCCGCACGCGCACGCCGCGCGCGGCGGCCTCGCGCAGCTCCTTGAGGAACAGCAGGCCGACGTCGTCGTTGCTGATCAGGTAGTACTGCACGTCGAGCGATTTCTCGGCGTGGCGCGCCAGCGAGATGCGCGCGTCGAACGCGAACGCCGCCTCGGGCAGCAGCCGGAAGCCCGACAGCCCCGCTGCCCCGCCCTGCGGCGCGTCCTGGGCGGCCAGCCGGCCCAGGTCGGTGTCGGCCACGTCGGTGATCGCGCTCGTGAGCACCGGGTGCGGCTGCGGCGGCGGCAGGCTGGCGCAGCCCGCGAGCCAGGCGATGGCCAGCCCGCTCGACACCAGGGCGACGAAGCGACGGAGGCGGAACAGGGCGGCGGCCATGGGTCGCACTGTAGCGCCGCAGAGCCCGGCCGGGGCGGCATGCCGCCCTATGATCAACGGCACACACGGCAGCCAACGAAAAGAAGGAAAAAACGCGTGCTCAATGGGTTGTGGCTGGGGTTCTTCGGGATGGCGGCGCTCGCAGCGCTGGGACGGTGGCTCGTCGGCGGCGACCCGACCGTGTTCGCGGCGCTGGTCGAAAGCCTGTTCGCGATGGCGCGGCTGGCCGTCGAAGTGATGGTGCTGCTGTTCGGCACGCTCACGCTGTGGCTGGGCTTCCTGCGCATCGCCGAAGCTGCCGGGCTCGTCGGCTGGCTCGCGCGCCTGCTCGGGCCGCTGTTCCGGCGGCTGATGCCGGGCGTGCCGGCGGGGCATCCGGCGCTGGGGCTCATCACGATGAACTTCGCGGCCAACGCGCTGGGGCTGGACAACGCCGCCACCCCCATCGGCCTGAAGGCCATGCGCGAACTGCAGCGCCTGAACCCCGACCCCGTGACGGCCACCAACGCGCAGATCCTGTTCCTGGTGCTCAACGCCTCGTCACTGACCTTGCTTCCCGTCACCATCTTCATGTACCGGGCGCAACAGGGCGCGAGCGACCCGACGCTGGTGTTCCTGCCGATCCTGCTGGCCACCAGCGCCTCGACGCTGGTGGGCCTGCTGTCGGTGGCGGTGGTGCAGCGCCTGCGGCTGTGGGACCCGGTGGTGCTGGCCTACCTGGTGCCCGGCGCGCTGCTGCTGGGCGGCTTCATGGCGCTCCTGGGCACGCTGTCGGCGGCGGCCATCGCCTCGCTGTCGTCGCTGCTGGGCAACCTCACGCTGTTCGGCGTGATCATCGTGTTCCTGGCGGCCGGCGCGATCCGGCGCATCAAGGTCTACGAGGCCTTTGTCGAAGGCGCGAAGGAAGGCTTCGACATCGCGAAGCACCTGCTGCCCTACCTTGTCGCGATGCTGTGCGCGGTGGGCGTGCTGCGCGCCTCGGGCGCGCTCGACTTCGCGCTCGACGGCCTGCGCTGGCTGGTGCAGGCGGGCGGATGGGACGCGCGCTTTGTCGACGCCATGCCCACGGCACTCGTCAAGCCCTTCTCGGGCAGCGCGGCCCGCGCGATGCTCATCGAGACCATGAAGACCCAGGGCGTCGACAGCTTCCCCGCGCTGGTGGCCGCCACCATCCAGGGCAGCACCGAGACCACGTTCTACGTGCTGGCGGTGTACTTCGGGGCCGTGGGCATCCAGCGCGCCCGGCACACCGTGGCCTGTGCCTTGCTGGCGGAGCTGGCGGGGGTGGTGGCTGCGATCGCGGTCTGCTACTGGTTCTTCGGCTGAGCCCGCCTACTTGCGGGGCTCGACCACCGGGAACATCAGGTCGAAGTTGTCGAGCATCCCGAACAGCTCGCCCAGCTTCGCCCGGTTGCCGTCGATCTTCACGAGCCCCGACTGCACGGCCTCTGGGAAGGTCGTCTGCTTCAGGGTGATCGCATCGAGCGTCGCCCGGCTCAATGTGACCGTGGCATCCGCGCCGGCCGCCTGCTGGTTCTTCACGTGCGTGAGCGCCGAGTTCTCCAGCGTCAGCACGAACTTCTGGTTCGAATCGGTGAAGTTCCAGTTGACGACCATCGTCTTGCCCTCGGCCTTGGCCGCATCGAGCCGCACGCCGAGGAAGTCGAAGAAAAGTTCGTTGCTCACCGCCTTGAGCGTGTCGCCGTTCGCGCTGCTGCCGCCCGGGATCTTCGGCACGCCGTTGCGCAGCTCCATCGCGCCCACCAGGTAGGCGCTGCGCCAGGTGCCCGCCTCCGACTGGTAGCCCAGCTGCTCCAGCGCATCGGCGCCGAGTTCGCGTGCCGCGCGGTTGGCCGGGTCGGCGTACACCACCTGGCTCATCGCGCTGGCCACCCAGCGGTACTCGCCCTTCTTGAAGTCTTCGCGGGCGCGCGCCACCACCGCGTCGGCGCCGCCCATGTACTCGACCGTCTTCTTCGCCTGCGCCACCGGCGGCAGCGGGTTCAGGTTGGCCGGGTTGGCGTCGTACCAGCCCAGGTACTTCTGGTAGACCGCCTTCGCGTTGTGGCGCAGCGTGCCGTAGTAGCCGCGCGTGGACCACTCCTGCTCCAGGCTCGCGGGCATGCGCAGCGTCTCGGCGATCTCGGACGCCGTGTAGCCGTGGTTCAGCAGGCGCAGCGACTGGTCGTTGATGAACTTGTACATGTCGCGCTGCTTCTTCAGCAGGTCGACGATGCGTTCGCGCCCCGTGGTGGGCCAGTGGTGCTGCGCGATGAGCACGTCGGTCCTGTCGCCGAAGGCCACGCGGGCCTCGTCGATGTACTTGGCCCACAGGTTGCCGTCGCGCACCTCGGCGCCGCGGATCGTGTACAGGTTGTGCATGTTGTGCGTCACGTCCTCGGCCATGTTGAGCACGCGGAACTGCGGCAGGTACATGAGCATCTCGGACGGCGCCTCCGAGCCCGGCACCAGCTGGAACACGATCTGCACGCCGTCGATGGTGCGCTCCTCGGTGGTCTTCTCGATGGTCGAGGTGGGCGCGATCAGCGTCACGCTGCCGCGCGCCAGCGCCTTGCCCAGCCCCGTGTCGACCTGCCCGCGCGCGCCCGGCGGCAGCAGCGTGCCGAACTGGTACTGCGAGCGGCGGTTCATCGCGTTGCCCGCCAGGATGTTCTCGGCCACCGCCGATTCCATGAAGCCCGAGGGCGCGATCACCTGCACCTTGCCCGCGGCCACATCGGCCTCGCTGACCACGCCCTTCACGCCGCCGAAGTGGTCGGCATGGCCGTGCGTGTAGATCACCGTGCCGACCGGCTTCTTCGGGCGGTGCTGGTAGTACAGCTCGAGCGCGGCGCGTGCGGTCTCGGCGGCCAGCAACGGGTCGATCACGACCAGCGAGGTGTCGCCTTCGACGATGGTGACGTTCGCCAGGTCGAAGCCGCGCACCTGGTAGACGCGGTCGGTCACCTTGAACAGGCCGTGGATCGCATTGAGCTGCGCCTGCCGCCACAGGCTCGGGTTGACCGTGTCGGCCGCCTCGTTCGCCTTCAGGAAGTCGTAGGGCTTCATGTTCCAGACCGGGCGCGGGCCGCTGCCGCTCACCAGTGCGTCGGGCACGGTGCCGATGAAGCCGCGCATCGCGTCCTCGAAGTCCTGCTTGTTGGCGAAGGGCAGCGCCTTCGCCATGTCGGCGTTGGCCTTCAGCGTGACGGGCTCGGCCGCCTTGGGCGCGACCACCGGCTGCGCGGTGGCGGTGAAGGCACAGGCCCAGGCGACGAGGGCCAGGGAGAAGCGGCGGGGCGCGAAAGAAGCGGCAGAAGCAATGCGGGTCATCGATGTCTCGGGGTTGGGGTCTGTCGGACGACGGGGGCACGGGAAGGCAGCGGCCGATTTTCGGAAGCACCCAACCCCTTGGCAAATGCAAAATGTGCGCTTGCTTTTGAACCAAAACGCAAAATGCAGCTGCGCCACCTCCAGCACCTGATCGCCCTCGCCGAGCAAGGCAGCTTCGGGCGTGCCGCGCAGGCCGTGCACCTGTCGCAGCCAGCGCTCTCGCGCAGCATCGACGCGCTGGAGCAGGCGCTGAAGGCCCGCCTGGTCGACCGCGCCTACGGCACCGTGCGCTTCACGCAGGCCGGCGAGCTGGTGCTGGCTCGGGCCCGCGAGCTGGTCGCCGACGCGCGGCAGATCCAGCGCGAGGTGCAGCAGCTCGAAGGCCTCACGCTCGGCAGCCTCAACGTCGGCCTGGGCCCCTTCGCGGCCGGGCTGCTGGGGCGCGCGGCGCTGTCGCTCATGACGCAGCGCCACCCGCAGCTGCTGATGCGCATGGAAGTGGCCGACACCCCCACCCTGAGCGAGCGCCTGCACCGGCGCCAGATCGACCTGTTCATCGCCGACACCCGCGACCTGAAGAAGCAGCCCGGCCTGAAGCTGGCGCGGCTGCCCAACGTGCCGGTGTCCTTCTTCGTGCGGCCCCGGCATCCGCTGCTCAGGCAGCCGGCGCCGGTCACGCTCGAACAGCTCATGGACTACCCCGTGGCCGGACCGCATCTGCCCAGCGAAGTGGCCGCGTATTTCGACCGGCAGATCCGCCGCACCGACCGCGGCGTGTTCAATGTGACCTGCGACGACGCCGACACGCTGCGGCACCTCGCGCTCACGGCCCACGCGGTGATCCTCGCGCCCCACGCGCCCGGCCTCACGCCCGAGACCGCCGCGCTCGCGCCGCTGCCGGTGGCGGGCCTGTCGCGCATGCGCACCCACTACAGCCTGGTGACGCTGGCGGGCCGCACGCCCTCGGCCGCCGCCACGGTCTATACCCGGCTGGTGACCGAGTTGCTCGGGCCCGCCAAGCAGGCCACCGGAGCCTGAGCCAAAATGGCCCCCTCTCCGCCGTTCACCGCCTTGCCGTCCGTTCTCCCGTGACCACTTCCCGCCGGGCCCAGCCCCCCTCCTTCTCGCCCGGCGAATTCCGCAAGGCACTCGGCATGTTCGCCACCGGCGTGACCATCGTCACCGCGCGCGCGGCCGACGGCAGCCTGGTCGGCCTCACGGCCAACTCGTTCAACTCGGTGTCGCTGGCGCCGCCGCTGGTGCTGTGGAGCCTGGCGCGCGCGGCCGCGTCGATGTCGGCGCTGCGCGCCGGCTCGCATTACGCGGTCAACATCCTGGCCGCCAACCAGAAGACGCTGGCGGAGCGCTTCGCCACCAAGAACATCGACCGCTGGGCCGACGTGGCCTACACCGAAGGCCTGGGCGGCGCGCCGGTGCTGCAGGGCGCGGCGGCGAGCTTCGAGTGCTTCAACCGCAGCCGCTACGACGAAGGCGACCATGTGATCTTCGTGGGCGAGGTGGAGCGCTGCACGCACGACCCCGACGCCTCGCCGCTGCTGTTCCACGGCGGGCGCTTCTACACCGAGCACCCGTTGTGAAACACCCCGCGCTGCTGGCCGTCCTGCTGCTCGCCGCGCGGATCGCCACGGCGCAGGGCACGCCTGAGCCATCGTCGCCGCTGCGGCAGAACTGGTTCGACGACCCCTTCTTCCAGGTCGCCGCGGGCCTGCCGGCCTGCCCCATGCCGCAGGGCCCCTACTACACCGCCGAGGAACGCCGCGCGCAGACCCACTCGCGGCTGGAGCGCGGCACCAGCTGCTGGCTCGCCGGCAAGTGCACCGACAGCAACGCCTACCGCTACGACAAGCCGCTCGCGCCCAAGGTGCGCGCCGCGCTGCTCGCGGTGCCGGGCGTGCGCCGCAGCAGCGTGTGGGTCACGGTGCAGCGCCGCTGGGTCTACCTGCAGGGCTGCGTGCCCGACGCGGCCCTGGCCCGCAAGCTCGAACGCGCGGCGCGCACCGTGGCCGACGTCGAGACCGTGGTGCCCGACCTGATGGTGGGCACGCGCGGCAAGCCGCCCTACCCGCTGGCCGGGCACTGAGCGCTGGCGCACGGCTTTTACGCCGGCGCGCTACGATCATCGGATGAATTCGGCGGCACACCGCCGCCCGTGCCGCCACCGATTGACCGCGAATGATCCAGCGCAAGACCCACCTCGACTCCCTGGCCATCGGCCTGCTCATCGTCTGCTGCGCGTTCTGGGGCCTGCAGCAGATCCTCATCAAGACCACCGTGACCGAGGTGCCGCCGCTGTGGCAGGCCACGGTGCGCATGGTCGGCGCGGTCGTGCTCCTGTGGCTGTGGTGCGCGGTGCGGCGCGTGCCGCTGTTCGAGCGCGACGGCACGCTGTGGCCCGGGCTGCTGGCCGGCCTGCTGTTCGCGGGCGAGTTCGCCGGCATCTACCTGGGCCTGCAGCACACCAGCGCCTCGCGGCTCACGGTGTTCCTGTACACGGCCCCGTTCTGGGTCTCGCTGCTGCTGCCGCGCTGGGTGCCGGCCGAGCGGCTGCGCGGCTTCCAGTGGCTGGGCCTGTTCATCGCCTTCGCGGGCGTGGTGCTGGCCTTCAGCGAAGGCTTCGGCCACATGAGTTCGTCGCAGCTCATCGGCGACGGCATGGCGCTGGCGGCCGGCATGCTCTGGGGCCTGACCACGCTCACGCTGCGCACCACGCGCCTGGCCACGGCCAGCGCCGAGAAAACGCTCTTCTACCAGGTGGCGGTGACCGCCGCCGTGTGCCCCCTGCTGTCGCTCGCGCTGGGCGAGACCTGGGGCTTCTCGTACTCCGCCTGGGCCTGGACCTCCATCGGCCTGCAGACGGTGGTGGGCGCCTTCGCCAGCTACCTCACCTGGATGTGGCTGCTGCGGCACTACCCGGCCACGCAGATGTCGTCCTTCACCTTTCTCACGCCGCTGTTCGCGCTGATCTTCGGCGTGGCACTGCTGAAGGAGCCGCTCACGCTGCAGCTGGTGGTGGCGCTGATCGGCGTGGCGCTGGGCATCGTGCTGGTGAACAGGCGGCCTGCGGTACAACGCCCGGCATGAGCAAGACACTCCACCGGTTCCAGCCCGTCCTCGACGAGATCGTCGCCACCCTGCGCCTGCAGCTCGGCCAGGGCGGCACTGTGGCCAGCTACATCCCGGCGCTGGCGCGCGTCGATGCGCGGCAGTTCGGCATTGCGCTGCGCACCTGCGACGGCGAGGAAGCTGGTGCGGGCGACTTCGAGACGCCCTTCTCCATTCAAAGCGTGTCCAAGCTCTTCACGCTGACGCTCGCCATGCAGCGCATGGGCGACGCGCTGTGGGAGCGCATCGGGCGCGAGCCCTCGGGCAACCCGTTCAACTCGCTGGTGCAGCTGGAGAACGAACAAGGCAAGCCGCGCAACCCCTTCATCAATGCCGGCGCCATCGCGGTGGCCGACCGGCTCGTGAGCCAGGCCAAGGCCAAGGGCGGCAGTGCCAAGGCCGACATCCTCGCGCTCATGACCAGCCTGTGCGGCGAGCGCATCGGCTTCGACGATGAAGTGGCGCAGTCGGAGGCCGACACGGGCTTTCGCAACGTCGCGCTGGCCAACTTCATGAAGAGCTTCGGCAAGATCGACAACGACGTGGCCGAGGTGCTCGACACCTACTTCCACCAGTGCGCCCTGCGCATGAGCTGCCGCCAGCTCGCGCGCGCCGCCGCCTTCCTGTGCCGCGACGGCGCGCACCCGATCGCCGGCGAGCCCGAGGTCACGGGCGAACGGCAGACGCGCCGCATCAACTCGCTCATGCTCACCTGCGGCACCTACGACGCGGCCGGCGACGTGGCCTTTTCGATCGGCCTGCCCTGCAAGAGCGGCGTGGGCGGCGGCATCGTCGCGGTGGTGCCCGACCAGCTCACGCTGTGCGTGTGGTCGCCGGCGCTCGATGCCACCGGCAACTCGCTGCTGGGCATGAAGGCGCTGGAGCTGTTCGTGGCGCGCACCGGGCTGTCAGTGTTCTGACCTGCATTCAGGCCGCGACGGCCACCGGCGCCGTCGGCAGGCAGCCCATGCCGTCGAGCGCGGCCTCCACCGCTTCCTCGAGCGGCGTGTGCGGCTCGCGGCCCAGGAAGGCCACCAGCTTCGCGTTGTCCATGCCCACGGGCGTGCGCCACAGGTAGCGCATCTCGCGCAGTTCGCGAAAGGTGGCGACGAAGGGCGAGGCCAGCGCCAGCAGCCACCAGGGAAAGGCCGACACGCGCACCTGGGCGCCGGTGCGCCGGGCCACCACCTTGCGGATCGCGTCGCTCATGCGCGTGCCGTCGGCGTCCCAGTGGCCGGCCATGTGAAAGCGCGCGAAGGGCGCGAGCCGGTCGCGCCGCGCCAGCAGCTCGACCATGGTGTGGGCCACGTCCGGCAGGTACGACCACTGGTGGCCCACACCGGGGTCGCCGGGGCAGCTGACGGCCCTGACGGGTTGGCCCGCCTTCACCAGCCCCTGCGAGAACCAGTTGTTGCCGGCCTTCGGGCCGAAGAAGTCGCCGGCGCGCACGATCAGCACGCGCGCGCCCTCGCGGCTGGCGTCTTCGAGGCGCTTTTCCATCTCGACGCGGATCGCGCCCTTGGCGGTGAGCGGGCGCTGCGGCGAGTCTTCGGCCAGCAGCGGGAAGGCATCGGGGCCGAAGTTGTAGACCGTGCCGGGCAGCACGACGGTCGCGCCCTCGGCCTTCGCGGCGGCGAGGGTGCTGTCGAGCATCGGCAGCACCAGCTCCGACCAGCCGCGGTAGCCCGGCGGGTTGACCGCATGCACGATGACCGAACAGCCCTTCGCGGCCCGCCGCACGGCCTGCGCGTCCATCGCATCGCCGGCCAGCCAGGTGATGCCCTCGCGCTTCCCCTCGACCGCGCCGCGCTTCAAAGCGCGCACCTCCCAGCCCGCATCGCACAGCTGGCGGGCCACCTCGCCGCCGATGCCGCCCGTGGCGCCGAGCACCAGAACCGTGTTGTCGTTGGGTGCCATGAAATGCTCCTGAACAGTGATCGATGGGTGAATTCTGGGCAGGATGGGGTTCGAATGGAATTGCCGAACATGTACCACCGGCCATACATTTCCGTATGACCTGGAACATCAGCTGGGAGCTGTACCACTCCTTCCTCGGCGTGCTGCGCGAGGGTTCGCTCTCGGGCGCGGCGCGTGCACTCGGCATCACGCAACCCACCGTCGGTCGCCACGTGGCGGCGCTCGAAGAGGCGCTCGGCGTGGTGCTCTTCACCCGCTCGCAGGTGGGCCTGCTGCCCACCGAGGTGGCACTGGCCCTGCGCACGCACGCCGAGGCCATGGAAAGCACCGCGGCCTCGCTGCAGCGCGCGGCCAGCAGCCAGGGCGACGGGGTGCGCGGCGTGGTGCGGGTGTCGGTCAGCGAGGTGGTCGCGGTGGAGGTGCTGCCGCCCGTCGTGGCGCGGCTGCGCGAGGCGCACCCGGCGCTGAAGGTCGAGCTGGTGTCGACCAACCGCGTGCAGGACCTGCTGCGGCGCGAGGCCGACATCGCCGTGCGCATGGTGCGGCCCCGGCAGGCGCAGCTGGTGGCGCGCCGCATCGGGAACATCGAGCTGGGCTTCCATGCCCACACGAGCTACCTCGCGCGCCACGGCACGCCGCGCACGCCCGACGACCTGGCGGCGCACGCGCTCATCGGCTACGACCAGCCTTCGGCCTTCGTGCGCGAGGCGATCAAGTCGTTCAAGTCGGTCACGGGTTTCACGCGCGATGCCTTTGCGCTGCGCACCGACAGCGACCTCGCGCAGCTGGCCCTCATTCGCGCGGGCGCGGGCATCGGCGTGTGCCAGGTGGGCCTGGCCAAGCGCGACGCCGCGCTGGTGCGCCTGCTGCCGCGCGCGCTCTCGCTGAAGCTCGACACCTGGGTCACGATGCACGAGGACCTGCGCCACAGCCCGCGCTGCCGCGTGGCCTTCGATGCGCTGGTCGAGGGCTTGCAACAGTACGTTGGCGCGGCGGCGGCCCCCGCGCCCCGGGCGACAATGCCCCGCGCAAGACCCAAAGCCTCTCCCTGAATGACGACGACCGATTCCCCCGACCACCTCCCCCTGCAGGAACCCCGCCTCTGGCGCGACGACCTCTGGACCGCCCGCATCATCAAGAACGAGGAAGACGACGGCTGGGCCGTCGAGATGACCCGCCACGGCGACCCCGAGCCCGCGCTCGTCGGCCCCTGGACCATGGGCCGCGACAAGAAGAACCCCAAGCCGCTGGACACCCCCGCCTTCCACACGCTGGTGAAGACCGCCGCCGAAGTGATCCGCCGCCACGAGCAGCAGCTGCACGCCACGCTCAACAAGAGCGTGACGGTGACCGCGCGCAACGACCAACGCATCCGCGTGGCGCTGTCGATCGTGCCCGACGAAGACAACCCCTCGGCCACGCTCACGGCGTATGACGATGCCGACGACTCGGAGCTCGCGAGCGTGAACGTGTCGCCCGCGTTCCGGCTCACGACCTCGAGCGCCACCGCGTGGATCGAGTCGGACTACGCACGCCCGCGCAGCTGATGTGTTCAGGCGCTGCGCGCGAATAGCACACGCGCCGCCCTTTCGCCAATTAGCGAAAAAGCGTATGTTCACGCCGGGGTGAGTTGAGAAGAATCCGCCCCAACGAGCAATCGTTCCCAGTCATACGACGCCCGCTGCCAGTGCTGCCAGCGAGGTGTCGGGCAATTAAGCCCGAATCGGTTTCACCACCGGTTCGGGCTTTTTTGTTTTTTCGGTCGCAACAACGCCTTTTTCAAACGGATGCGCGCCATCCGGTGGCGCAGCCTTGCCCGAAGAAAACGCACTGGCAGCACAGCGCTCGTTTGCAGGGGCCGCGCGGCGGGAGGAGACACCCAACGCACGGCTTCCGAAGGTCGGATGTTCCTGATGACTCGCACAAAACCAAAGCAAAGGAATTTGACATGACGAACGCTTTCAACCGCCGCCAGATCGTGAAGACCGGCGGCTCGATGATCGTGCTGGGTGCCGCCTCCGGCGTGGCCGGGCTGGCCCGCGCGCAGGACGGCGCCACCGTGAAGCTCGGCCTGCTGCATTCGCTCTCGGGCACCATCGCCATCGCCGAGGCTTCGCTGGTCGATGCCGAGAAGCTGGCCATCGAGGAGATCAACGCCGCGGGCGGCGTGATGGGCAAGAAGATCGAGGCCGTGGTCGAAGACGGCGCGAGCGAGAACTCGGTGTTCGCCGAGAAGGCGCGCAAGCTGCTGGAGCGCGACAAGGTCGCGGCCATCATCGGCTGCTACACCTCGGCCTCGCGCAAGGCGCTGCTGCCGGTGCTCAACCAGGCCAAGGGCCTGCTGTTCTACCCGACCTACTACGAGGGCCAGGAACAGGACAAGCGCGTGTTCTACCCCTCGCAGGAAGCCACGCAGTCGGTGATCGCGGCGGTGGAATGGATGGCGCGCGAGAAGGGCAAGAACTTCTTCCTCGTCGGCTCCGACTACATCTACCCGCGCACCTGCAACAAGATCGCCAAGCCCGCCATCGCGAAGGCCGGCGGCAAGGTGCTCGGCGAAGAGTACGCACCGCTGGGCCACACCGAGTTCTCGTCGATCATCAACAAGATCAAGGCCGCCAAGCCCGACTGCATCTACAGCACCGTGGTGGGCGGCTCCAACGTGGCCTTCTACAAGCAGCTGCGCGCGGCGGGCCTGGACGGCGCCAAGCAGGTGCTGCTCTCGACCGTGGTGTCGGAGAACGAGATCGACGGTATCGGCCGCGACAACGCCGCGGGCTACTACGCCTGCATGGGCTACTTCCAGAGCATCAAGTCGCCGGCCAACGAGAAGTTCGTGAAGGCCTTCAAGGCCAAGTACGGGCAGGACCGCGTGATCGGCGACCCGATGGAGGTGGCCTACAACAGCGTGTACCTGTGGAAGCTGGCGGTGGAAAAGGCCAAGTCCTTCGACGTGGACAAGGTCACGGCCGCCGCCGCGGGCGTGGAGATCGAGGCGCCCGAGGGCACGGTGCGCATCCATGCCACCAACCACCATGTGTGGAAGAAGGTGCGCGTGGGCCGCGCGCGGCCCGACGGACAGTTCGACATCGTGTGGGAATCGCCGCAGCTGGTCGAGCCCAACCCCTTCCCGAAGGTCTGAACGCGATGAACTTCGACATCGCGGTGATGCAGGTGTTCAACGGCGTGAGCCTGTTCACCATCCTGCTGCTCATGGCCATCGGGCTGGCCATCGTGTTCGGCCTGATGGGCGTCATCAACATGGCGCACGGCGAGTTGATGGCGCTGGGTGCCTACATGACCTACCTGGCGGCGCGTTTCTTCGCGCACTACGCGCCGGGCTTCATGGACCTGTACCTGTTCGCCGCGATTCCGTTCGCGTTCGCCGTGACCTTCGCGTTCGGCTATGTGCTGGAGCGGGGCTTCATCCGCTTCTTCTACGACCGCCCGCTGGACACCCTGCTGGCCACCTGGGGCCTGAGCCTCATGCTGCAGCAGGCCTACCGCTCGATCTTCGGCGCGCAGGAGGTGAGCGTGCCGCTGGCCTCATGGCTGGCGGGGGCGTGGGAGCCCACGGCGGGCATCCAGCTGCCGCTGAACCGCATCTTCATCGTCGGGCTCACGGCCCTGGTGGCGGTCGGCGTGTACCTGCTGCTGTATCGCACGCCGTGGGGGCTGAAGGTGCGCGCGGTGACGCAGAACCGCGCCATCGCCGGCGCGGTGGGCATCGACACGCACCGCGTCGACGCGATGACCTTCGCACTGGGTTCGGGCCTGGCGGGCATCGCGGGCGCGGTGTTCACGATGATCGGCTCGACCAACCCCGGCACGGGCCAGCTGTACATCGTCGACTCGTTCATCGTGGTGGTGTTCGGCGGCGTGCAGAGCCTCATCGGCACCGCGCTCTCGGGCTTTGCCATCGCGCAGTCGCAGACCTGGCTCGAGTACCTCATGAGCGGCTCGATGGCCAAGGCCACGATCCTGCTGCTGGTGATCGCGGTGCTGTACTTCCGGCCGAACGGCCTGTTCGCCACGCGATCGAGGAGCTGAGGCATGCACGGTCTTTCTCCTCAACGCAAGCGCGACATCGGCGCCCTGCTGGCGGTACTGGTGCTTCTGGCGGTGGTACTGCCGCTCACGCTCGATGCGTTCCGCCTGAACCTCGTGAGCAAGTACCTGGCCTTCGCGTTCGTCGCGGTGGGCGTGGTGCTCACCTGGGGCTACGGCGGCGTGCTGAGCCTGGGCCAGGGCATGTTCTTCGGCCTGGGCGGCTACATGATGGCGATGTTCCTCAAGCTCGAAGCCTCGGCGCCCGAGCTGCCGGACTTCATGGTGTGGAGCAGCGTCGAGCAGCTGCCCGCGTGGTGGCAGCCCTTCCATTCGCTGGGCTGGACGGTGGTGGGCATCCTCGTCGTGCCCGCCGTGCTGGCCTACGTGTTCTCGTACGCGATCTTCAAGCGGCGCGTGAGCGGCGTGTACTTCGCGATCGTCACGCTGTCGCTGGCGCTCACGCTCACGGTGGTGGTGGTCGGCCAGCAGGGCGACACCGGCGGCGCCAACGGCATCACCGATTTCCGCACGCTGCTGGGCTGGGACATCGCCACCGACGAGGCCAGGCGCACGATGTACTTCGTCGAGGTGGCGGCCATTGCGCTCGTGATGATGGTGTCGCTCGCCATCGTGCGCAGCCGCTTCGGCAAGCTGCTGATCGCCATCCGCGACAAGGAAGACCGCGTGCGCTTCAGCGGCTACAACACGGCGCACATGAAGGCCTTCGTGTTCGCGGTGGCCGCCGTCTTGTCGGCCATCGGCGGCGCGTTCTACAGCCTGCAGGTGGGGCTGATCGCGCCGGGGGTGATCGGCGTCGTGGCCTCGGTCGAGATGGTGATCTACGCGGCGGTCGGCGGGCGGCTGTCGATTCCGGGCGCGGTGATCGGCGCGCTCTTGATCGGCTTTCTCAAGTCGTACCTGTCGGAGACCTTCCCCGAAGGCTGGCTGTACGTGCTGGGCGCGGTGTTCATCCTCGTGGTGTGGGCGATGCCGAACGGGCTCGCGGGGCTGGGCGAGAAGCTCGTGCGCCGGCGTGCCGCCGCGGAGGTGGCGCCATGAACGCCACGATGACGATGCCCAACGGCGGGCTGCCGCAGGCCGCCTCGGCGGTGCCGCCGTCGAGCGAGCAGATCCTGCGCATCGAGGACCTCACCGTGTCCTTCGACGGCTTCAAGGCCGTGGACGGGCTCAGCCTCTCGGTCGAGCGCAACGAGCTGCGCGTGATCATCGGCCCGAACGGCGCCGGCAAGACCACGCTGCTGGACATGGTGTGCGGCAAGACCAAGCCCAGCGCGGGCCGCGTGCTGTTCAACGGCCAGGACCTCGGTCGCCTGAACGAGTACGAGATCGTGCGCGCCGGCGTGGGCCGCAAGTTCCAGACGCCCTCGGTGTACGAAGACCTCACGGTGCTGGAGAACTTCGAGATCTCGCTGCCGCGCATGCACGGCCTGCTGCAGTCGCTGACCTTCCGCCGCACGCCGGCCGTGCGTGCGCGCATCGACGCGATGGCCGAGCAGGTCTTCCTGGCCGATCGCCTGGGCCACCGCGCCGGGCAGCTCAGCCACGGGCAGAAGCAGTGGCTCGAGATCGGGATGCTGCTGATGCAGGAGCCCGAGCTGCTGCTGCTCGACGAGCCCGTGGCCGGCATGAGCCCGCGCGAGCGCGAGCAGACCGGCGACCTGCTGCGCCGCATCTCGGCGGGCAAGTCAGTGGTCGTCATCGAGCACGACATGGACTTCGTCAAGCGCATCGCGCACCGCGTCACGGTGCTGCACCAGGGCAAGTTGCTGAGCGAAGGCACGGCGGCCGAGGTGCAGGCCGATCCGCGCGTGATCGACGTGTACCTCGGCCACTGAGAAGAAGGAGAAATTCACATGCTCGAAGTCTCCGAACTCAACGTGGCGTATGGCGAGTCGCACGTCATCCGCGATGTGTCGCTGCGCGTCGCGCCCGACGAGGCGGTCGCCATCATGGGCCGCAACGGCATGGGCAAGACCACCTTGCTGAAGTCGCTCATCGGCCTCTTGCCCGCGCGCGGCGGCCACATCCGGCTGGGCGGCACCGAGCTCACGACGCTGCCCAGCTACCAGCGCGTGGCGCAGGGCCTGGCCTTCGTGCCGCAGGGGCGCATGGTGTTTCCGTTCCTCACGGTGGAGCAGAACATCCTCGCCGGTGCCGCGAGGTCGGGCCACCGCACGGTGCCCGAGTACCTCTACACCTTCTTCCCCGTGCTCAAGGACATGAAGCAGCGCAAGGCCGGCAACCTCTCGGGCGGCCAGCAGCAGATGCTGGCGATTGCGCGCGCGCTCATCTCGGAGCCGAAGGTGCTGATCCTCGACGAGCCCACCGAGGGCATCCAGCCTTCGATCATCAAGGAGATCGCCCAGACGCTGAACGTGCTGCGCGCCGAACGCGGCTTCGCCGTCGTGGTGTCGGAGCAGGTGCTGAGCTTCGCGCTCG
The DNA here is from genome assembly GCF_059415405.1 of Variovorax sp. GW821-FHT10C12. Lineage (NCBI taxonomy): Bacteria > Pseudomonadati > Pseudomonadota > Betaproteobacteria > Burkholderiales > Comamonadaceae > Variovorax > Variovorax sp. GW821-FHT10C12. The sequence goes on along the minus strand of NZ_JBWKNE010000012.1, from coordinate 117,849 downwards.
ACCTGGCCGACCGCTTTCTCGTCATCGACCGCGGCCGCATCGTGCACGACGAAGCGCGCGCCACGCTCGACCAGGACAAGGTCAGGTCTTTCCTGACCGTGTAGCCCTTCCTCTTTTTCTTCAACCACCCCTTCAGGAGCAGCGTCATGAGACATGGTGATATTTCGAGCAGCAACGATTGCGTCGGCGTCGCGGTCGTCAACTACAAGATGCCCCGCCTGCACACCAAGGCCGAGGTGCTGGACAACGCACGCAAGATCGGCGAGATGCTGGTCGGCATGAAGAAAGGCCTGCCGGGCATGGACCTGGCGATCTTTCCCGAGTACTCCACGCACGGGATCATGTACGACGCCAAGGAGATGTACGACACCGCCTCGGCCATCCCCGGCGAGGAGACCGCGATCTTCGCGGACGCGTGCCGCCGCGCCAACGTGTGGGGCGTGTTCTCGCTCACCGGCGAGCGCCACGAGGAGCACCCGAACAAGGCGCCCTACAACACGCTGATCCTCATGAACAACCAGGGCGAGATCGTCCAGAAGTACCGCAAGATCATGCCGTGGGTGCCCATCGAGGGCTGGTACCCGGGCGACTGCACCTACGTGAGCGAAGGCCCCAAGGGCATGAAGATGAGCCTGATCATCTGCGACGACGGCAACTACCCCGAGATCTGGCGCGACTGCGCGATGCGCGGGGCCGAGCTCATCATCCGCTGCCAGGGCTACATGTACCCGGCCAAGGAGCAGCAGATCATGGTCTCCAAGGCCATGGCCTTCATGAACAACACCTACGTGGCGGTGGCCAACGCGGCCGGCTTCGACGGCGTGTACTCGTACTTCGGCCACTCGGCGCTCATCGGCTTCGACGGCCGCACGCTCGGCGAATGCGGCGAGGAAGAGATGGGCATCAACTACGCCGAGCTGTCGATGGGCCTGATCCGCGACGCGCGCAAGAACGGCCAGTCGCAGAACCACCTGTTCAAGCTGGTGCACCGCGGCTACACCGGCACCATCAACTCGGGCGACGGCGACAAGGGTGTGGCGGCCTGCCCCTACAACTTCTACACGCAGTGGATCAACGACCCCGAGGGCACGCGCGAGAGGGTGGAGTCGTTCACGCGCACCACCGTCGGCACGCCCGAGTGCCCGATCGAGGGCATTCCGAACGAACCGGCCAAGCACCGCTGAAGCGCCGCCCCATGGACCACGACATCTTCGAACTCGGCGATGTCGCGCTGCAGCGGGGGGCCACCCTGCGCGGCGCGAAGCTCGCCTACAAGACCTACGGCACGCTCAACGCACAGAAGAGCAACGCCATCGTCTACCCGACCTGGTACTCGGGCCAGCACTATGACAACGAATGGCTCATCGGCCCGGGCATGGCGCTGGACCCGGCGAAGTACTTCATCATCGTGCCCAACATGCTGGGCAACGGCCTCTCGTCCTCGCCGAGCAACACGCCCGAGCCCTACAACCTGGCGCGCTTTCCGAACGTCACGCTCTATGACAACGTGACGCTGCAGCACCGGCTGGTGACCGAGCAGTTCGGCATCGAGCAGCTCGCGCTGGTGGTGGGCTGGTCGATGGGCGCGCAGCAGACCAACCAGTGGGGGTGCCTCTACCCCGAGATGGTGAAGCGCATCGCGCCCTTCTGCGGCTCGGCGAAGACGGCGCCGCACAACATCGTGTTCCTCGAAGGCGTGAAGGCCGCGCTCACGGCCGACGCGGCCTGGAACGGCGGCTGGTACACCACGCCGCCGACGCGCGGGCTGCGCGCGGTGGGCCGCGTGTACGCGGGCTGGGGCCTGTCGCAGCCCTTCTACATGCAGCAGCTGTGGCGCGAGCTGGGCTTCAGCTCGCTCGAGGACTTCCTGGTCGGCTACTGGGAAGGCTTCTTCCTGAAGAAGGACGCCAACAACCTGCTCGCGATGCTGTGGTCGTGGCAGCACGGCGACATCAGCGACAACCCGGTGTTCAAGGGCGACTTCAAGAAGGCATTGGGCGCCATCAAGGCGCGCGCGATCGTCATGCCGGCCGAGCGCGACCTGTACTTTCCGGTGGCCGACAACGAATGGGAGGTGTCGCACATGCCGAACGCCGAGTGCCGCCCGATCCCCGGCGTGTGGGGCCACTTCGCGGGCGGCGGCAGCAGCCCGGTCGACACCCGCTTCATCGACAACGCCCTGCAGGAACTGCTCGCCACGCCATGAACGCTCCCGTGCACGATCCGCTCGCCGCCTACCGCATCGAGACCGAGCCCTTCTACCGGCCCGCGGGCCACGAGGTGGCGCTGTACCGGCACGCCTACCGCCACCGCATGCCGCTGATCCTGAAAGGGCCGACCGGCTGCGGCAAGACGCGCTTCGTGGAGCACATGGCGTGGTCGCTCGGGCGGCCGCTGGTCACGCTCGCCTGCAACGAGGACATGACGGCGTCGGACCTCGTGGGCCGCTACCTGCTCGACGCGAACGGCACGGCCTGGCACGACGGGCCGCTGACGCTGGCGGTGCGCCACGGCGGCATCTGCTACCTCGACGAGGTGGTGGAGGCGCGGCAGGACACCACCGTGGTGATCCACCCGCTGACCGACGCACGCCGCATCCTGCCGCTGGACAAGAAGGGCGAGCTGGTGCACGCGCACCCCGACTTCCAGCTCGTGGTGTCGTACAACCCCGGCTACCAGAGCAGCGCGAAGGACATGAAGCCCTCGACGCGCCAGCGCTTCGCGGCGCTGGAGTTCGACTACCCCGACGGCACACTCGAAGCGGAGATCGTCGCGCACGAGGCCGGCGTCGGCATCGAGCTCGCCGCGAAGCTGGTGGCCATTGCGCACTGCTCGCGCGAGCTCAAGCACCGCGGGCTCGACGAGGGCGTGTCGACGCGCATGCTGATCTACGCGGGCGTGCTGATCCGCGACGGCGTGTCGCCGCGCGACAGCTGCGACATGACGATGACGCGCGCCCTCACCGACGACCCCGACATGGCGAGCGCGCTGCAGGGCTTTGTCGAGGCGCAGTTCGGATGAGCGACGGGCACGGCGCCCTCTCGCTGCTGGCCCGCGGGCTGGCCGGCGTCGATGTCGACGTGCAGCCGCTGGCCGGTGCACGCGCGGTGCGCACTGTGCTCGCGGGCCGCCGGCTGCTGCTGCCCGAGGGCGACGAAGCCGTGCGCCTGCACCGCGCGATGGTGGCGCATGCGGTCGCGCACCTGCGCCATTCGACGCCCGCGCGGCCGGCGCGCACGCTCAAGCCGATGGGCATCGCCGTGGTCTCGGCCCTTGAAGATGCGCGCGTCGAGCGGCTGCTGTGCCGCGACTTTCCCGGCCTGCACGGCTGGTTCGCCGCCGCGCTGCCGCCCGCGCCCGATCCGCTCGACCTGCGTTTTGCCGCGCTGATCGCGCGCATGGACCGCGTGCTGCTGCGCGCCGACGCGCAGGACGACAACCACTGGGTGAACAAGGCGCGCCGCCTGTTCGACGAAACCGTCTCGCGCGCGGGCCTGGAAGACTACGACGCCTTCCGCGCCGTGGCCTCGATCCTCGCCAACGACCTCGGCCAGATGCGCGTGCGCTTCGAGCCGCAGGACTACACCGTGCCCGCGCCCTGGCGCGACGACAACAGCTACCTGTGGGATTTCGGCGAGGCCGAGACGCCGCCCGACGACGCCATCGCGCTGCAGCAGACCGGCGTGCGGCCACCGCCACCGTCGGATGCCCAGAGCGAAGGCAACGAAGCGCCACCCGAAGGCATCGCCGACATGGAACTCGGCCGCTACACCTACCCCGAATGGGACCGCACGCAGGAGCGCCTGCGCCCCGACTGGTGCACGGTGATCGAGAAGCTGCCCGCATGGCAGGGCCTGGGTGCGGCAGGCACTTCGGGAACGGCGGCCAACGAGCGCATCGTGCCGCTCGCCCTGCCCCGCGCGCGCCACCTCGACCGCACGCACCGCCTGCGCCGGCAGTGGGAAGGCGACGACATCGACCTGAACGCAGCCATCGAGGTGCTGGTCGATCGGCGCCTGCGCCTGCGGCCCGATGCGCGGCTGTTCATGCGCCCCGGCAAGGGGCCGCGCCCGTCGAGCGTGCTGGTGCTGCTCGACCTCTCCGAGTCGGCCAACGACCCGGGCCACGGCGATGGCGCCGTTTCGCTGCTCGACCTCGAGAAGCAGGCCGCGCTGCTGCTCGCCGCCTCGAACGCGCGCGGCATCGACCGCCTCGCCATCCACGGCTTCTCGTCGAACACGCGCGCCGAGGTGTACTACTACCGCCTGCTCGAATTCGGCCAGCCGCTGGCCGCGCCCTCGCGCGCCATGATCGGCGCGGTACGCGGGCGCTACTCGACGCGCATGGGCGCCGCGCTGCGCCATGCGGCCTCGCACCTGCAGGCCGAGCCGGCCGGGCCGCGCGCGATCCTGCTGGTGACCGACGGTGCACCGTCGGACATCGACGTGCACGACCCGAAGTACCTGATCGAAGACGCCCGCCAGGCCGTGGCCGAGGCGCGCGATGCCGGCGTGCGCAGCGCCTGCATCGCGGTGGACGGCGCGGCCGACGCGTACGTGCGGCGCATCTTCGGCTGGCGCAACTATTGCATCGCCGAGGACGCGCGCAGCCTGCCCGCGCGGCTGGCCCGCATGAGCACGCGGCTGGCCGCCGCCCATTGACCGACCGAATGAAGAAAGCCAGGGAGGAGCACACAATGAGGGCCCACACATCCAGGAGACACCCCAGTGGCTGACAGGGACCCTCTTCGCGTCGGCATTCTGTATTCCGAGACCGGCGTCACCTCGACCATCGGCCTGTCGCAGCTGCAGGGCGCGCTGCTGGCCATCGAGGAGATCAACGCGGCCGGCGGCGTCGACGGCCGCGAGCTCGTGGCCGTGCGCTACGACCCGCAATCGAACCCCGTGCGCTACGCCCAGCTGGCCGAGCGGCTGATCGTGCAGGACCGCGTCAACGTGCTCTTCGGCTGCTACATGTCGAGCAGCCGCAAGGCCGTGATCCCGGTGATCGAGAAGTGGAACAAGCTGCTGTTCTACCCCACGCTGTACGAAGGCTTCGAGTACTCGGGCAACGTGATCTACACCGGCGCGGCGCCCAACCAGAACAGCGTGCAGCTGGCCGAGTTCATGACCACGAACTTCGGCGCGCGCGTGTACCTGATCGGCTCCGACTACATCTACCCCTACGAGTCGAACCGCATCATGGGCGAGCTGGTGATGCAGCGCCCCGGCAGCGAGAAGCTGGGCGAGCGCTACGTGGCGCTGGACGCCACCGAGAAGGACTACCGCGCGATCATGGACGACATCCGCGACAAGCGGCCCGACTTCATCTTCTCGACGGTGGTGGGCGACTCCACCGCGAGCCTGTACCGCGCCTATGCCGAGGCCGGCTTCGACCCGAAGACGATGCCCATCTCGAGCCTCACGACCTCGGAGGCCGAGATCTCGCAGATGGGCCCCGGCGTGGCCACGGGCCATTTCACGGCGGCGCCGTATTTCCAGTCGATCGATTCGCCCGCCAACCAGCGCTGCCTGGCGCGGCTGCGCGCGCGCTTCGGCGACGGCTGCGTGCCCAACCTGTGCTGGGAGGCCTCGTACTTCCAGATGCACATCTTCGCCAACGCCTTCCGGCAGGCGGGAACGGACGGCATCGCGGAGATCCTGCCGCACATCCTGGGCAGCGAGTTCGATGCACCGCAGGGCCGCGTGAAGATCGACCCGACCAACCACCACACCTGCCTGTACCCGCGCATCGGCCGCGTCGACGCGCACGGGCAGTTCACCATCGTGCGCCAGGCGACGCGCCCGGTGTACCCGGACCCGTACCTCGTCACCCACTCGCTGGGCGACTGGACGGCGCGGCTCGATGCGCTGGAGCTCTAGGATGAACCCGCAGCGGTCGTTCATCGGCGAGCCCCGGCAGCGCGTCCCCGTGCGCAGGGCACCGGGTGCTTCCCGCAGCGAAATCAAGGAGGAGCCGAAGGCGGGGGACATTCGCGGAGGGAAGCACCCGGTGGCCTGTGCACGCGCCCCGGACAACAGCAGCCCCCAACGAAAGCGCTGACCGTGGACAGCACAGCCCCCAAGCGACACACCCTGCGGGTGACGCCACCGCAGCTCAAGGAGCTGCGGCTGCTGAAGATCGCGGTGATCCACCCCGACGACGCAGACGGCCGGCAGCTCACCCAGCAACTGCAGCGCATCGGCTGCCAGGTGCAGGCCTTCTGGCCGCCCGTGCAGCATCTGCCCGAGGGCATCGACGTGGCCTTCATGGCCGTGCAGCCCGACTTCATCAACCTGCGCTTCGAATGGACGCAGAGCGAGGACGCCCCCGCCGTCATCGCCGTCGTGACCTACGAGAACCCGACCATCGTCGAGGCCGTGCTCGAGATCCGCGCCAAGGCCGTGCTGCCGTCGCCGGTGCGCTCGTTCGGCCTGCTGTCGGCGCTGGTGGTCGCGCGCGAAGCGCACAAGGAAAGCCGCTCGCTCGCGCGGCGTCTGCGCAAGACCGAGGCCAAGCTGCTCGGCGTGCGCCAGCTGGCCGAGGCCAAGAGCATCCTCATGAAGACGCACGACGTGTCCGAAGGCCAGGCCCACGACCTGATCCGCGAACAGGCCATGAGCAAGCGCACCACCATGGAAGACATCGCCGCGGCCATCGTCAACGCCAACGAGATCCTCTCGCTGGGCACGCGCGGCCCCAAGCCCGGGCCGGGCTGACCGTACTCAGAGCTGGCGGAACGCCGTCAGCACCTTCAGCACGCTCTGCGTGGCGCCGTCGAGCGTGGCGTGCGGGCGGTGCGCGATGCCCAGGCGGCGCGTGAGCTTGGGCGTGACCGGCACGATCTGCATGCGCTCGTTGAGCGCCGCGTCGGTGGTCTGCTGCAGCGGCAGCAGCGCCGCGCCATAGCCCGCCGCCACCAGGCTGCGGATCGCGGCGTCGTAGTTGAGCTCGATGCGCGCGCGCGGCGCAAAGCCGGCCGCGGCAAACCACTCCATCGACAGCCGGTACATGTGCGTGGTCGCGTCGTTGAAGATCAGCGGCTGCGTCGCCAGCCAGGCCGGCGTGGCGCGCTTGGGCGCCTTCCAGCGCGGCGGCACGAAGGCCATCATGGGCTGCGTGCGCCAGGGCGTGACCACCAGCTCGCGCTGCAGCGGCTGCGGCATCGCGACCAGGCCGATGTCGAGCGTGCCCGCCGCCAGCCGCGCCATCGCCTCGGCCGAGCCGAGGATGCTCACCTCGACGTCGATGCCCGCATGGCCCACGCCCAGTGCCTCGAGCACCTGCGGCAGCAGGTCGACCACCACGCCGGTGGAGGTGCCCAGCCGCACGCGGCCCGTGCGGCCCTCGGCCTGGCGCTTGACGGCCTCGACCGCCTCGTCGGTGTCGCGCAGCAGCTTGCGCCCGCGCTCGACCAGCGCCGCGCCGGCCGCGGTGGGCGTGACGCGGCGGTTGCCGCGCACCACCAGCTGCGCGCCCAGGCGCGATTCGAGCTCGCTGATGTGCAGGCTCACGGTGGGCTGCGCCAGGTGCAGCGCCTGCGCCGCCGCCGAGAAGGTGCCCAGGTCGGCGATGGCGATGAGGGTGCGCAGTTGGTCGAGGTTGAGCTGTCGCATCAGGAATGCTGATTGAAGGTGTCAGAAATCTCAACTTCCACAATAGCACGCGCCGCCGGAAGATGAGCGCTCCCCTACCAGGAGCCCACCGTGACCGCGCCGAAGCCACCGTCTTTTCATCAACGCCTGCTGCATGCCCTGCACAACTGGCGCCGCCGCGCCGTGACACGCCGCCGCGCCCGCGACGACGTGCAGCTGCTGGCGGGCATGAGCGACCACGACCTGCGCGACCTGGGCATCGGCCGCAGCGAAGTGCCCGAGCTGGTCGACCGCAACCGCTACTGACTCGTTGAACCCCGCTTGCGGTTTCTTCAGAAAGCCGCGGGCGATTTGAGGTTCAATCCGGGTCGTGCCCTCCACCGCCTCCCCTGCCCTTCTTTCCATCGAACTCACCTCGCCGCAGTCCGTCGACGGACGGCGCGCGGCCTTCCAGTCGTTGTGGCTGCTGGTGCGCATGCAGCACGCCCACGCGCACGGCAGCGGTGTCGTGCGGCTGGCCGACCTGCGCGGCGAAGTGTCCGACGCCAGCACGCTGCGCATGGTCGTGAGCCGCGCGTTCCGCGACTTCAAGGCCTGGGGCCTGGAGGTCGGCTGGGGCGAAGACCTGCAGCGCGAGCCGCGCTTTCTCAACGCCGAGCGGCGCAGCCAGGGTCCGTTCTGGCTGCCGGCCGCGCAAGCCAAGCGCCTGCGCCTGCTCGTGGACAACCGACCGGCCACCGCCGCCGAGGTGGCGTCGTTCCTCGGCCTGCGCGCCCGCAAGGCGCAGGCCGTCGGCACGATCACGCCGCCCGACGCCGTGCACCTGCAGGACGCCGCCTTCTGGAAGCAGCTGGTCGCCTCGCAGCAGGCCGCGCGGCAGGGCCGGCTGATGTCGCCAGTGGCGGGTGGAACCGGCGGCAGCGCGCTCGAAGCCATCCGCCTGGCCGGCACGCTGGCCGCGAGCGACTTCCAGCGCGCGTTGGTCACGCTCAACGAGGCCATGCTGTGGCGCCGGCTCGGCGACAACGAACAGGCGCGCCGGCGGCTGCAGGCGCTCAAGAAGCAGCGGCTCGCGCACCACGTGGCGGGCAACGACTACCTGGGCGCGATGGAGTGCATCGTCTCGGCCTGGTGCGCCTACACCGCGCGCGACCTGCCGCTGGCGCAGTCGCTGCTGGGCGGCATGGCGCAAGACCCGGCGCGCGCGCTGGTGCTGCGCCACCACCCCGACGTGCGCTTCGAGTGGTGCAACCTGTGGGCGCTGGCCTGCCGCTCGCGCGCCCTCGCGCTGGCCGCCGACGACCGCCCGGCCGCGGCCGCACTGGCCGAAGAGTCGCTGCAGCGCTTCGGCGAGGCGCTGGCCGCGGCCTTCGAGTCGCACTCCTTCGATGCCGCCCAGCACGTGGCGGCCAACATGGGCATGGCCGCGTGGCTGTTCGACCGCGTGGGCCTGGGCGACCTGCCGGCGCTCGCGCACGACGGGCATCGGGCCGACACCACGCGCCGCGCGGTGCAGTGGATCGCCTTCAGCGAATGGCTGTGCGGCCACACCGACGGCCAGGGCCGCTCGGCATGGAACGCGATCTACCTGATGCGCATCGCGCGCGGCCACTGCAAACCAGAGACGCAACCCACGCTCGCGCAGTTCCGCGCACAGAAGCCGCTCGACCCGGCCGCCATGTCGAAGCTCGCGGGCCCGCTCGCCGACGCCTTCGACACCGCGAACTGGCCCGCGCGCTGGGTCGACGTGGCGCAGGCGCGGCTGGCCGACCACCAGGCCGGGCGACGCCGCTACCCCGGGTTGCAGCAGGGCAGCCTGCTGTTCGAACACGCGTGGTACGCGGCGCACGCGGGCGACCTGAAGGCGGCCGAGCACTCGCTGGGCCTGTTGCGCGAGGTGCTGCCGCAGCTCGTGCCGAGCGACCGCGCGTACTTCACCGAGTCGTGGAACGATGCGCTGCCGGCCGAGCTGGTGCTGGAGGCGAAGCCGCCGAGGCGGCCGTCGGCCCCTCGGAAAAAGGCGCGCTGAGCGCCTGCTGCACGCGCTCGCGCAGCACCGGCAGCACGTCGCGCTCGAACCACGGGTGGTGCTGGAACCACGCGGTGTTGCGCGGCGACGGATGCGGCAGCGGGACGAAGCGCGGCGCGTAGTCCGCAAAGGCCTCGACGGTTTCCGTCACGCCGCCGCGCGCGGCCTTGCCAAGGAAGTGGCGCTGCGCGTACTGGCCGATGAGCAAGGTCAGCGCGATGTGCGGCATCTGCGCCAGCAGGCGGTCGTGCCACAGCGGCGCGCATTCCTTGCGCGGCGGCAGGTCGCCGCTCTTGCCGCGCCCTGGGTAGCAATAGCCCATGGGCACGATCGCGATGCGCGACGCGTCGTAGAACAGCTCGCGGTCGATGCCGAGCCAGCGGCGCAGCTGATCGCCGCTCTTGTCGTTCCACGGCACGCCGGTCTGGTGCACCGTGAGGCTGGGCGCCTGGCCGACGATCAGCAGCCGTGCGCTCGCGCTGGCCTGCACGATCGGGCGCGGCCCGAGCGGCAGGTGCGCCTCGCACGCGCGGCAGGCGCGGATGTCGGCGAGCAGCGCATCCACGGTGCTGGAAACTAGTCGGCGAACGGACGGAAGAAGGCGTTCAGCTCGGTGCCCGGCGTGGCATCGGCAAAGCCGTCGAAGCGGCCCTGCTCGGCCAGCGTGCGCGCGGCGCGGATGAAGCCGCCCCAGGCCGCGCGCGCCATGCCGCCGCCCACGCTCACGCGGCGCACGCCGAGCGCGGCGATGTCCGCCATCGTGAGCTCGCTGGTCGCGCCGACCAGCAGGTTGACCGGCTTGGGCGCGACGGCGGCCACCACGGCGGCGATCTGCTCGCGCGTCTTGATGCCGGGCGCGTAGAGGCAGTCGGCGCCGGCTTCGGCGTACGCACGCAGGCGCGCGATGGTGTCGTCCAGGTCGGGGCGGTTGGCAAAGAAGTTCTCGGCGCGGCCCACGAGCAGCGTGTCGCCGCCCGCGGCGTCGATGGCCCGGCGCGCGGCGCGCAGGCGCTCGACCGCGACGTCGATGGGGAACAGCGGGTCGTCGGGGTTGCCCGTCGAGTCCTCGATCGACAGGCCCGCCACGCCGGTCTCGACCGCGAGGCGCACGCTCTCGGCCACGCCCTGCGCGTCGGCGGCGAAGCCGTTCTCGAAGTCGGCGTTCACCGGCAGGTCGGTGGCGGCCACGAGTTCACGCAGGTGCGCGAGGATCTGGTCGCGCGACAGGGCGCCGTCGGCATGGCCCTGCGACCACGCGAAGCCCGAGCTGGTGGTGGCCAGCGCCTGGTAGCCCAGGCCTTCGAGGTAGCGCGCGCTGCCCGTATCCCAGGGGTTCGGAATGACGAAGCAGCCTTGTTCGTGGAGGGCGCGGAAGGCGGCGCGCTTGTCGGCGACGGTGCGGGTCATGGGGCCTCGGCTTTCTGTGTTCAGGACAGGGAGCCGGCCATTCTGACGCAGCGGGCTCAGCACTCCACGACGTTCACCGCAAGCCCCCCCAGCGAGGTCTCCTTGTACGTGGACTTCATGTCCTCGCCGGTCTGCTTCATGGTGCGGATCACGGCGTCGAGCGAGACGTAGTGGCTGCCGTCGCCGCGCAGCGCCATGCGCGAGGCGTTGATGGCCTTCACGGCGCCCATCGCGTTGCGCTCCACGCAGGGAATCTGCACCATGCCGCCGACCGGGTCGCAGGTCAGGCCCAGGTTGTGTTCCATGCCGATCTCGGCCGCGTTCTCGACCTGCGCGGGCGTGGCGCCGAGCACCGCGGCGAGCGCGCCGGCCGCCATCGAACAGGCCACGCCGACCTCGCCCTGGCAGCCGACCTCGGCGCCCGAGATGGAGGCGTTGGTCTTGTAGAGCATGCCGATGGCCGCGGCGGTGAGCAGGAAGTCGACGATGCCCTCGTCGCTGGCCTGCGGCACGAAGCGCTGGTAGTAGTGCATCACGGCGGGCACCACGCCGGCCGCACCGTTGGTGGGCGCGGTGACGACACGGCCGCCGGCCGCGTTCTCCTCGTTCACCGCCATCGCGAAGGCGTTGACCCAGTCCATGGCCGCGAGCGGATCGGCGGCGCCGGCCTGCGCCAGCAGCTCGCGGTGCAGCTCGGGCGCGCGGCGGCGCATGCGCAGCGGGCCGGGCAGCGCCTGCGCGGCCAGCAGGTTGTCGATGCCGAAGCCGCGCTGCACGCACTGCTGCATCACGCCCCAGATGCGCAGCAGGCCCGCGCGCACCTCGGCCTCGGGCCGCCACACGCATTCGTTGCGCAGCACCAGCGTGGCCACGGAGATGCCGTGCGCGCGGCACTGCGCCATGAGTTCGTCGCCGGTCGTGAAGGGATGCGGCACGGCCGCTGCGGCGGCTGCCGTTTGCGCCAGGGCCTGCCCGCCCTCGACGACGAAGCCGCCGCCGACCGAGAAGTAGGTGCCTTCGGCGAGCACGCCGCCGTCGGCCGCGAAGGCGGTGAAGCGCATCGCGTTGGGGTGCTCGGGCAGCGACTCTTCGCCGCGAAAGGCGATGTCGCGCACGCGGTCGAAGGCAATGGGCGTGGTGCCCAGCAGGCTCAGCTGGCCGGTGCGGCGCAGCGCGTCGAGGCGCGGCTGCACGGTCTCGGGCCGCACGGTGTCGGGCGCGTCGCCGAAGAGGCCCAGGATCACGCCCTGGTCGGTCGCGTGGCCGTGGCCGGTGGCGCCGAGCGAGCCGAACAGGTCGACGTGCAGCCGTGCCACCTGCGCGAGCAGGCCGCGCCGTTCGAGCGATTGCGCGAACAGCAGCGCGGCACGCATCGGCCCGACGGTGTGCGAGCTGGACGGCCCGATGCCGATCTTGAAGATGTCGAAGGCGGAGAGCATCAGCGCATCATGCGACCGGAAGCTGCTGTTTGACCAGCGCCACCCAGTAGGCCGCACCGAGCGGCAGGATGTTGTCGTTGAAGTCGTAGTACGGGTTGTGCACGTTCGGGTCGTTCGGGCCCTCGCCCGCGCCGATGCCGATGTAGGCGCCGGGGCGCTTCTGCAGCATGAAGGCGAAGTCTTCCGAGCCCATGGCGGGCGGGATGTCGGTGTGCACCTGCTCGAGGTCGACCAGGCTGGCCGCCGCCGCGATGGCCGCGTCGGTCTCGGCCGGCGTGTTGACCACGCCGGGGTAGCCGCGGCGGTACTCCAGCGCCACCTTGGCGCCGTGCGTGGCGGCCACGCCGTCGCAGATCTGCTGCATCGCCGCCTGGGTCTTGTCCTGGATGGCGGCGTCGAGCGTGCGCACGGTGCCGCGCAGCACCACGGTTTCAGGAATGACGTTCCAGGTGTCGCCGCCGTGGATCTGCGTGACGCTGACCACGGCCGCGTCGGTGGCGCCGGTGCGGCGGCTCACGATGGTCTGCAGCGCGTTGATGAGCTGGGCCGAGATCACCACCGAGTCGATGCCGGTTTCGGGCATGGCGCCATGGGCGCCCTTGCCGGTGATGACGATCTCGAAGGTGTCGAGAAAGGCCGTCATGGTGCCCTTGCGGATCGCGAAGCGCCCGCGCGGCAGGCTCGGGAAGTTGTGCATGCCGTAGACGGCGTCGGCCGGGAACTGCTCGAACAGGCCCTCTTCCACCATCACGCGGCCACCGCCTTCGTTTTCTTCGGCGGGCTGGAACACGAAGTGCACCGTGCCCTGGAAGGGCTTGTGGCGCGACAGGTGCTCGGCCGCACCCAGCAGCATCGCCGTGTGGCCGTCGTGGCCGCAGGCGTGCATCTTGCCGACGCATTTGGAGGCATGCGCCTGCGTGCCGAGCTCCTGCATGTTGAGCGCATCGAGGTCGGCGCGCAGCGCGATGCTGGGACCGTCGCCGTTCTTCAGCGTGCCGACCACGCCGGTGCCGGCCAGGCCGCGGTGCACGGGCAGGCCCATGAGCATCAGCGCATTGGCCACCACGTTGGCGGTGCGGTGCTCTTCGAAGGCGGTCTCGGGGTTGGCGTGGATGTCGCGGCGCCAGCTGAGCATGCGGGCACGGGTGTCTTCGGCAATCTCGGGGTCGCGGTACATGGCGTGAATCTCTCGTGGGATGAAATCAGTGGAAGAACTCGGCGATGAAGGTCGCGCCGAGGAAGGTGCCAGCCGTCGCGGTGAGCGACACCACCACGATGCGCCAGCCGAGGCGGCGGAACACGGGCAGGTCCTTCGCGACCGAGAAGCCGGCCAGCGCCAGCACCGGTGTGGTGAAGGCCAGGAAGTTGAGCTTGGCGGTGATCGCGATCAGCGCGTCGGAGAACGGGAACAGGCCCGGGATGCCGACCACGGTGGCCACCACCGAGAGCACCAGCACCATCGGCAGGCGCGGCACGAAGCGCTTGATGGCTTCGACGGCGCCGGCGATCGCCACCACGGCGAGCACGCCTTCAAGCGACACCAGCACCGGCACCTTGTAGGTCACGGCATTGCCGATGAGCACGCCGCCGCCCACCACCAGCCAGGCCAGCAGCGTGTCGCGCAACGAGGTCGGCGCGGCGTGGGCCACGTCGGCGCTCGAGACGTTCGCGCCCGCGTCCACGGCGGCGCCCTGTTGGGCGCCATGCTTCGAGAAGCGGCCCAGCACCGGCTCCAGCTTGCCGTAGAGCCACGAGCACAGCGGCAGCGACAGGAACAGCGTGAAGTAGAAGCCGGCCACGGTGGTCAGCAGGTTCGACGCGGCGGCAATCGCCGTGAGCTGCGGCAGCATCTCGGCCGGACTCTGCGCGGCGATGGCGCCCAGCGCCGCCGCCATCAGGCTGCCCGAGCCCACGCCGGCGCCCATGGCCAGCGAGCGCGGGTCGAAGATGTGCAGGCTGGCGATGAAGCCCGCCAGCACCGCGATGAAGAGCGCGCCCAGCACGGTGCCGGTGATGTACTCGGCCAGCACGCCACGGCCTTCGGGCGAGGCCATGCCGTACTTCTCGCCGATGATCACGAGATTGCCCTCGCGGCCCACCGAGAAGGTGGCGCCCACGGCCTCGCGCTTGATGCCCAGCAGCAGCGCCAGCGGCAGGCCCAGTGCCAGGGTGCCCAGCGCATGGCCGAACTCCTGGAACAGCAGCGCCCAGCCAGCCTGCTTCACCTGCGGCAGCGCGGCGCCGACCGTGAGGCCCAGCTTCACCACGAACAGCAGCAGGCCCGCGTTGAGCAGGCCGCCGGCCAGTGACTGCTGCGCCGTGGCCACGCGCACCACGCCCGGCACGCGCCGGTGCGCGATGCCCCAGGCGGCGGCCATGAGCAGCGCCCACAGCATCGGCAGCAGCACCACCTTGCCGGGGCCGACGCTGAACTGCGTCGGGCCGATGAGTTCGGCCACGGCCACGAGGACCAGGGTGACGACGAGAAGCTTGAATTTGCCGGCGGCGGTGGACGGCGCGACGGCTGCAATCGTGGAGGCGGCGGAGGTCATGGGTGGGGCGGGATGGGGCGTTTTCGAGGGGTGCCGGCGAGTTTCGGGCTGCGAGCCTCTTGCATCAATGACCGCAAATAAGGATATTCGTTGCATTGAATGCAACACTCGGAGACGACCGCCATGGACGACAAGCTCGACACCCGCCGGGTGCGCTACTTCATGCAGGTGCTCGACAGCGGCTCGGTGCGCGGTGCGGCCGACGTGCTCGACATGGACCCGTCGGCCGTGAGCCGCGCCATCGGCATCCTGGAGACCGAGTGCGGCCTGCCGCTGCTGGAGCGCCACGGACGCGGCGTGGTGCCCACCGACGCGGGCCAGCTGCTGGCCGGCTACGTGCGCCGGCAGCAGGGACAAAGGCAGCACCTGCTGGCGCAGATGGACAGCATCCGCAAGATCGAGAGCGGCCACATCGACATCGTGGCCGGCGAAGGCTATGTCGACTGGCTCATGCGGCACAGCCTGCGCATCTTCATGGCCAGCCACCCGAAGATCACGGTGAACCTGGACGTGGCCAGCACCGACGAGATCGTGCGCCGCGTGATCGAGGAACGTGCCCACATCGGCATGCTGTTCCAGCCGCCGAAGGACGAGCGGCTCACCTCGCACCAGTCGCACGCGCAGCCGATCCAGGCCATGGTGCTGGCCTCGCACCCGCTCGCGCAGCTCGGGCGCCCGCTGAAGCTGGCCGACCTGCTGCCCTACCCCGGCGCCACGCTGCACCGCAATTTCGGCGTGCGCCAGCACATCGAGGCGGCCGAGATCAGCGAGGGCGTGCGGCTGCCCGCGCTGCTGACCACCACCTCGTTCAGCGCGCTGGGCCACTTCGTGTCGGCCGGCTTGGGCTACACGCTGGGCACGCGCATCTCGCTCACGCCCAACGCCGACCACCCGGCGTTGGTCGAGCTGCCGATGAAGAACCCGCTGCTGTCGCAGGGGCGCTCGCACATCGTGTCGCGGCACGGCCGCCTGCTGCCGCCGGCCGCGGCGACGCTGCTGCGGCAGGTGGTGGCGGACATGAAGCGCTATGCCGATTCGATCGCGGGCACGGGCATCGGCAAGCCCCGCGCGGTCACGCGCGGGCGCGGCGCGACGGGTTGAAGGCCATGGGGGCTTGCGTTGCGTGCGCGCACGGTTCGGTGTTCTGATCGGACCCCATGTCCTACCTCGCTCCCCTTTTCATTCACCTGCTGTGCGCCGCCTTCTGGGTCGGCGGCATGGCCGTCATGCACTTCGCGGTGCGCCCCGCCGCCGTCGCCACGCTGGAGCCGCCGCTGCGCCTGCGCATGATGGCCGCGACGCTGCGGCGCTTCTTCATCGGGGTGGACGCGTCGGTCACGCTGCTGTTCGTGACCGGCATCGGTTTGATCCACGCGACCGGCGGCTTTCGCGCCGTGCACTGGCGCGTCGAGGCCATGATGGGCATTGCGCTCGTGATGGCGGCGGTCTACGTCTACATCCGCGCCTCGGTGTTCCGCGCCCTGCGCCGCGCGGTGGACGACAGCGCCTGGCCCGTGGCGGCCGCGCGGCTGAACACCGTGCGCCAACTGGTGACGCTGAACCTCGCGCTGGGCGTGGTGGTGTTCGCGGTGGCGGTGATGGGGCGCGGCGGCTGAGCGCCACGCACCCGACGCGTCTTCAGCGTTCGCCCAGCACCGCGCCGTCGACCGGCTTCTGCAGCCACTGCGCGATGTCCTCGCCCAGCTTGTAGGTGACGACGCCGACCATGCTGCAGGTGCTGCGCGGCATGCCGAAGTAGATGAACATCTGACGCTGCGCCGTGAACCTGGCGGGCGCCGCGCCGTCGCGCTCCAGCGTGCCGCGCAGCTGGACGATCTTGGGGCCGCCGTAGAGGCCGCCCGCGTTCGCGAGCAGGTCGGTGATCTCCAGCTTCAGCACGGGCGCGCCCTGCGCGTTGGCGGGCAGCGGCGGTGCGAGCAGGAACTCGTAGGGCGCGAGCAGCTGGTCCTGCACGGCCTGGCGCAGCGAGGCGGGCACGTCGCACGAGTCGTCCGCCTTCGACAACGCGACGCCCTTGGCGGTGGTGCCGTAGGCCACGGGCGCCATGAGCACGCTGTTGCGCGCCGTGGCCTCGGGCGGCGGGGGTTCGGGGGCCGCAGGCTGGCGCGTGCCGCAGGCGGCCAGCAGCGAGGCGGCGCCCGCGAGTGCAAGAAGCCGCGCGACAACGCGCGCGGCGAACGGATGTTCGGTCATGTGGAATCCCCCTGAGTGATTTGTTCCGCGCCGGGTGGCGCGCGCCGATTCTGCGTCAGCCGCGGCGTGCGCAAGGCGCCGCAGAGTCTAGGCCGCGGGGCCCTTCAGCTCGACGCCGTTGCCATCGGGATCCTCGATGTAGAGCGAAGGACCACTGCCCTCGGCGCCGAAGTTGTTCTGCACCTCGCCCTGCACCGGCACGCCATGCCGCGCCACGCGCGCGCGGATCGCAGCCTCGTCGAAAGGCTCGATGCGCAGGCACAGGTGATCGACGTTGCGGCCCTCGCGCCCGGCCAGCGCGCCGCCCTGGCGGCCCAGCTTGCCGTCGTGCGTGACAAGGTCGATGAGGCTGCTGCCGGCGCGCAGGTGCACGAGGCCGAGGTCGTCGCGGCGCTTCTCGAGCGTGCAGCCGAGCACGTCGCAATAGAAGGCCATGGACCGCGCGGCGTCGCGCACGCGCAGCACGACGTGGTCGATGCGCAGCACCGCGAATGGCGGCGCATCGGCCACGGAAGAGGCAGGAGACGGAGCAGGCGGGCGCGTCATGCCCGCCAGTGTGTCAGACCACCCCGGCCGCGCGCAATGCCTCGAAGCGCGTGGCGTCGACGCCCATCTCGGCCAGCACCTCTTGCGTGTGCTGCCCGAGCGCGGGCGGTGCGCGGCGCAGCACGGGCGGCGTGGCCGTGAGGCGCAACGGGCTCGCCACGCCGGTGATGCTGGCGATGCCGTCGCCCGCATCGCGCGGCAGCGTGACGGCCAGGCCGCGCGCCTTGACCTGCGCGTCGTCGAAGGCCTGCGCGATGTCGTTGATGGGGCCGCAGGGCACGGCCTTGTCTTCGAGCAGCGCGACCCAGTCGGCGGTGGTGCGGGTGCGCGTGAGTTCTTCCATCATCGGGATCAGCACGCCGCGGTGTTTCACGCGCAGCGTGTTGGTCGCAAAGCGCTCGTCGGCGGCCCATTCGGCATGGCCGGCGGCTTCGCAGAAGCGCGCGAACTGGCCGTTGTTGCCGATGGCCAGCAGCATCGAACCGTCTTGCGTCGGAAAGTCTTGATAAGGCGCGAGGCTCGGGTGCGTGTTGCCCTGGCGGCCCGGCGCCTTGCCGGTGTTGAGAAAAGCGCTCGCCTGGTTGGCAAGGATGGCCATGCCCACGTCGAGCAGCGCCATGTCGATGTGCTGGCCTTCGCCGGTGCGGTCACGCACCTGCAGCGCCGCGAGGATGGCGGTGCTGGCGTACACGCCGGTGAAGAGGTCGGTGAGCGCCACGCCCACGCGCAGCGGACCGCCGCCGGGCTCGCCGTCGGGGCGGCCGGTGATGCTCATCATGCCGGTCATGGCCTGGATCATCAGGTCGTAGCCCGCGCGCTCGGCGTACGGGCCGTCGTGGCCGAAGCCGGTCACGCTGCAGTAGATGAGGCGCGGGTTGGCCGCGCGCAGGCTTTCCTGGTCGAGGCCGTACTGCTTGAGGCCGCCGGTCTTGAAGTTCTCGACCACGATGTCGGCCTGCGCCGCCATCTGCTGCAGCAGCGCCTGCCCCTCGGGCGTGGCCATGTCGATGGTGACCGAACGCTTGTTGCGGTTGCAGGACGTGAAGTAGCTGGCCTGGTCGGTGTCGTGGCCGTTCGCGTCCTTCACGAAGGGCGGCCCCCAGGTGCGCGTGTCGTCACCGACACCGGGGCGTTCGATCTTGACGACGTCGGCGCCCAGGTCCGCGAGGATCTGCGTGCACCACGGGCCCGCGAGCACGCGGGACAGATCGAGGACCTTGATGCCGTCGAGTGCTGCGGGCTTGGTGCTCATGCGTTCGTTCAGTTGGCGAAAGCTGCGATGCCGGTGATGGCGCGACCCAGGATGAGCGCGTGAATGTCGTGCGTGCCTTCGTAGGTGTTCACCACTTCCAGGTTCACCAGGTGGCGGGCCACGCCGAACTCGTCGCTGATGCCGTTGCCGCCCATCATGTCGCGCGCCATGCGGGCGATGTCCAGCGACTTGCCGCAGTTGTTGCGCTTCATGATCGAGGTGATCTCGACCGCGGCGATGCCTTCGTCCTTCATGCGGCCCAGGCGCAGGCTGCCTTGCAGGCCCAGCGTGATCTCGGTCTGCATGTCGGCCAGCTTCTTTTGAATGAGCTGGTTGGCGGCGAGCGGGCGGCCGAACTGCTTGCGGTCCAGCGTGTACTGGCGGGCGCGGTGCCAGCAGTCTTCGGCGGCACCGATGGCGCCCCACGAGATGCCGTAGCGGGCGCTGTTCAGGCAGGTGAACGGGCCCTTGAGGCCTTGCACTTCGGGGAACGCGTTCTCTTCGGGGCAGAACACGCCGTCCATCACGATTTCGCCGGTGATGCTGGCGCGCAGGCCGACCTTGCCGTGGATGGCGGGAGCGGTCAGGCCCTTCATGCCCTTCTCGAGCACGAAGCCGCGGATCGGGCCGACGGTGCCGCTTTCGCTGACTTCCTTGGCCCACACGACGAACACGTCGGCGATGGGCGAGTTGCTGATCCACATCTTCGAGCCGCTCAGCGAGTAGCCGCCCGGCACCTTCTTGGCGCGCGTGGCCATGCTGCCGGGGTCGGAGCCGTGGTCGGGCTCGGTCAGGCCGAAGCAGCCGATCCATTCGCCGGTGGCGAGCTTGGGCAGGAACTTCTGCTTTTGCGCTTCGGTGCCGAATTCGAAGATCGGCACCATCACCAGCGAGCTCTGCACGCTGGCCATCGAGCGGTAGCCCGAATCGACGCGCTCGACTTCGCGGGCGATCAGGCCGTAGGCCACGTAGTTCAGGCCGGGGCCGCCGTACTGCTCGGGGATCGTCGGGCCGAGCAGGCCGAGCGCGCCCATTTCGCGAAAGATGGCGGGGTCGGTTTCGCCGGTGCGGAAGCCCTCGATGACGCGGGGCGCCAGGCGCTCCTGGCAGTACGCGTTGGCCGCGTCGCGGATCATGCGTTCTTCGTCGGTCAGCTGCTGGTCGAGAAGAAGGGGGTCGTCCCAGTGGAATTGCGCTTTGGCGGCCATGTGGATGTCTCCGGAAAAGGAAGAAGAAACAAAAGAAGGGGGAATGCGGTCGATCGTAGCCACGCAGGAGGCCCGGCGCAAACGATGAATCCTCACCCAGATATGCGTCTGACGCACATCTCGAGAGATACATCCTGTTGATTTACTGGTGGAACCAATCCGCCAGTCATACACTCCCGGCATACATGCGCCGCAAGATCCCGCCCCTGCAGACCCTCGTGTGCTTCGACGCCGCCGCGCGCCACGAGAGCTACACGCGCGCCGCGCAGGAACTGGCGCTCACGCAGAGCGCGGTGTCGCGCCAGGTCGGCGCGCTCGAGGCCTTCCTGGGCGTGGCGCTGTTTCGCCGCACGCGGCATGGCGTGGCGCTCACGGCCAGCGGCGCCGCCTACGCACGCCAGATCGCCCGCCGCCTGGAGGCCATGGAGCGCGACACGCTCGACGCCATGGCACACCAGGGCGAAGGCGGGTCGCTGTCGCTGGCCGCGGTGCCCACCTTCGCCACGCGCTGGCTGGTGCCGCGCCTGCGCGGCTTTGCGGCGCTGCAGCCCGACGTGGTGGTGCACATCGAGACGCGCACCCGCCCCTTCCTCTTTGCCGACGCGGAGTTCGACGCCGCGCTGTACGCCGGCACGCCCGCGCAGGTCGAGAACTGGGCCGGCACGCGCGCGCTGCTGCTCATGCATGAAGACGTGGTGCCCGTGTGCAGCCCTTCATTGCTGCCCCACGGCCAAGCCGTGTCGCCCGCGGCCATCGCGCGGATGCCGTTGCTGCAGCAGAGCACGCGCCCCGACGGCTGGCGCCAGTGGTTCGACGCGCAGCAGGTCGACGCGCCCACCGCCCGCGGCGGCCCGCGCTACGAGCTGTTCTCGATCCTCGCCGCCGCCGCCTCGCACGGCCTGGGCGTGGCGCTGATGCCGACCATGCTGGTGGCGGACGAGCTGGTGCGCGGCGAGCTGGTGGTGGCCTGCCCGCGGGCGCTGTCGGCTGAGCGCAGCTATTACCTGGTGACGCCGGAGCGGGCGGACCAGCGGCCGTTGCTGAAGTTGTTCAGTGACTGGCTGCTGGGGCAGGCGCGCGAAGGTTGAAGTGGCCACAGATGTACCTCATGTTGGACATTTTTTTGAAATTGCCTAATATGAGATACACATATGCCATCCACCGCCCCGCCGACCTTGGACAGAGCCAGCCGACGCCTTGAAGCGTTCGGCCGGCATATCCATGCCCGTCGGAAGTCGCTCAGGATCAGCGCCACCACGGCCGCCGAGGCAGCGGGCATGTCGCGCATGACGCTGCATCGCATCGAACGCGGCGAGCCCTCCGTCACGATGGGGGCCTACATGAACGCCCTGGCGGCATTGGGTCTGGATGTCGAAGTGACGGCGCCGATCGCAGGTACCGCCAAGGAGATGGCGACGCCGGCGTCTTCGCGCACGCCGATGAAGACCATCCGGGTGGGCGACTTCGCGCAGCTGCGCCGCCTCGCATGGCAATTGCCCGCGGACGCGGAACTCACACCCGAAGAGGCCTGGGGCACCTACGAACGCAACTGGCGCCACGCCGATCCGTCCGCGCTCGAGGACAACGAACGCCAGCTGCTGGCCGAACTGGCCCGCCTGCTGGGCCGCAGGCCGCTCGATGTTTGAGCGCGCCCACCATCGCCAGGTGGCCGAGGTGCTCGCGGCGCTGGACGCGGCCCGCAACCCCGGCTCCTGAGCCGAGACGGGAATCGAGGCAGGTCCGCTCAGGCCTTCGCAGCCGGCCGTGCGCCCTCTTGCGCGTACGCCTGAATCATCGCTGGGAAGGCGTCCATCGCAGGCAAGGTGCCGAAGCTGTGCTTCGCAGGCGTCGTGGCCCACGGCAGCTTCTCGTCGGTCCAGGTTTCCGCGAAAGGCACGACCCATTCGTGCCGGTCGAGCATGGTGGCGCGCAGGTTGACGAAATAGTCCATGCCCTCGGTGCGCGTGAACATCCAGCTCATGCAATGCGGGCAGAAGAAGTGGTGCGACTCGTCGCCGTGCAGCCCGCCGATGACGGGCTCGCCCGACACCACTTCGAAGCCCGGCGTGGGGATGGCCAACGACAGCGAGAACGCACTGGCGCTCATGCGCTGGCAGCCGGTGCAGTGGCAGGCCATGGCCAGCAGCGGCGGTGCGGTGATCCGCAAGCGCACCTGGCCGCAGCGGCAGCCGCCGGTCCAGGGGAGTTGCCAGTCGCTGGCGGTGTCTTGGGGGGTGGGGTTCTGGGTGCTCATGGAATGCTTTCGGGCTGGGTCTTCAGGATGATCGCTCAAGCCGGCACTGCCCCACCGAAACCCGCGTCCGAAAACGGCGAGCCCCCATCCCGCCGCCGCGCGACACTGCCCGCATGAGTTCTTCCGCCGCCGCCCGCATCCACGCCCTCGACTGGCCCCGCATCGATGCCGACCTCGCCGCGCGCGGCTGTGCCGTCATCGGGGCGTTGTTCACGCCCGCGGAATGCGCCGCGCTCACGGCCATGTACGACGAGGGCGCGCGCTTTCGCAGCCGCGTGGTCATGCAGCGCCACGGCTTCGGCCAGGGCGAGTACCAGTACTTCGCGAACCCGCTGCCCTCCAAACTCGTGGCGTTTCGCAGCGCGCTGTACGAACGCCTCGCGCCGCTGGCCAATGCCTGGGCCACTGCGATGGGCCAGCCGGCCGACTACCCGGCGGACCATGCGGCCTACCTCGCGCGCTGCCACGCGGCGGGCCAGCTGCGCCCCACCCCGCTGCTGCTGCGCTACGGCGAGGGCGACTACAACTGCCTTCACCAGGACCTGTACGGCGACCTGCAATTTCCGCTGCAGCTCACGGTGCTGCTGAGCCGGCCCGGCGAAGACTTCACGGGCGGCGAGTTCGTGCTGACCGAGCAACGCCCGCGCATGCAGTCGCGCGCCGAGGTGGTGTCGCTCGCGCAGGGCGAGGCGGTGGTCTTCGCGGTCAACCAGCGGCCCGTGGCGGGCACGCGCGGCAGCTACCGCGTGACGATGCGCCACGGCGTGAGCCGCGTGCGCAGCGGACAGCGCCACACGCTGGGCCTGATCTTTCACGACGCGCGCTGAATAGAACGAACGTCCGTTCGCAATCAAGCCCTCGGGCGCAGCAACATCGCACCAAGCGTGCAAAGTTGCACATATGTATCAAATACAGGCGAAAATCCCGCGCGCATCCGGGGGATTGCCAGGATGGCCGGCGCACACGATCGGCCCCGCAACACCCTCCGGACGCCGGACCACGACCTCGTGAGGAGGAGCCGGGGTCCGTTCCGAGTTGTCGTCAGGGAGCTGTATGTACAAGGAATCGTCCGGGCCTCCGGATGCGGCGGGTCGCCCGTCTTTCGCGCACGTCACCACGCCGGTGCCACCATCCCCGTCCCCTTCCACCGCCGAGAGTCCGCCGCCCCGACGCCCGCGTCGCTTCCGGGTCGATGTCGGCTCCATCGTCAGTGCCGTGGCGCTCGCGCAGTCGCTGCTGCTGGTCACGCTGGGCTACTGGGGTTCGCAGCGGCTGGTGACGACGATCGGCACCTCGGCGCACAAGTCGAACCACGACCGCATCGAAGACAAGGTGCTGGCCTTCCTGGCCAAGGCCGAGTCGGCGGTCGGCGCGATCGGCAGCTCGCCCAGCCTCACGCCCGCAGGCGAGAACGTCGAGCGCACGGCCGAGCTCCTGTGGACGCTGCTGCAGCAATCGCCCGAACTCGACAGCGTCTACGTGGCGAACGTCGAGGGCAAGATGCTGATGGCCCTGCGTTACCCGGTGCCGGCCATCCGCCACATCGCGCGCAGCGCCGACTTCACCACCGAGACCTGGCAGTACAAGCTGCCGCTGGGTTCCGAGGCCGACGTGCAGCAGCGCTTTGCCACGCAGCGCGTGGAGGCCTACCGCAGCAACTACAACCCGACGCAACGCAGCTGGTTCATGCAGGCGCGCAAGACGCAAGGGCCGGTGTGGACCAGCCCCTATGTGTTCGCCGCCGCACAGGAACTGGGCGTGACCTACGCCCTGCCGAGCCAGCGCCGCCAGTCCGAGGGCAGCCCGCAGGCGATGGTGGTGGCGGGCGACGTGTCGCTGGGCCGGCTGTCGGAGTTCGTGCGCCTGTTCAGCCGCAACGGCAATGGCAACAGCGCGCTGCTGAGTGCCGACCACAAGGTGCTCGCGCGCAGCGACATGCCCGGCGTGCTGCACACGCTGGAAGCGCCCACGGGCGCACTCGGCGCGCTGGACGCACAGATGACGGCCGACGGCATCGCCGGCAGCGGCAGCGACAAGGCCTTCGCCTTCAGCCACGAGGGGCGGCGCTACCTGGTGCAGGCCTCGCGCATCCCCGCCACCGGTTGGCAGCTCGTCAGCTGGGTGCCCGAAGACGTGCTGCTGGGTGGCCTGCGCCGCGCGGTGGCGTGGTCGCTGCTGCTGGCGCTGGTGTTCCTGGGGCTGGCGCTGTACATGTCGCTCAAGCTGTCGAAGCTGGTGACGGCGCCGGTCGAGAATCTCTCGCGCATCGCGCACCGCATCGGTCGCCTCGAGCTCGACAACCTGCCGCGCGAGCCCAGCCGCGTGCTCGAGATCCAGCACCTGGACCAGGCGCTCGACGACTCGGCGCGCAGCCTCAAGGCCTTCAGCAAGTTCGTGCCGGTGGACGTGATCAATCAGCTGGTGGCGCAGGGCCACGCGCTCGCGCCCAACGGCTCACCACGCCAGGTGACGGTGATGTTCACCGACGTGGAAGGTTTCACGTCGATCTCCGAATCGATCGCGGCCGACGTGCTGGTGCGCCAGCTGACCGAGTACTTCAACCTCGCAGCCGACGTGTTCGCGCGCCACGGCGGTGTGATCGACAAGTTCATCGGCGACGGCATCATGGTGCTGTGGGGCGCGCCGGCCGACCTGGAAGACGCCGAGTACAAGGCCTGCCGCGCCGCGCTCGAGTTGCACGCCGAGATGCACCAGCTCAACCGGCAGTGGGCCGAACAGGGCCTGCCCGAGTTCCGCACGCACATCGGCATTCACACGGGCGTGGTGGTGGCGGGGGTGCTGGGCTCGAACGACCGGCTGTCGTACACGGCGTTCGGCGACGTGGTGAACGTGGCGAGCCGCATCGAAGGCGCGAACCGCCAGCTGGGCACGCGCATGCTGATTTCGGAAGTCACCTTCGCCGCCCTGAAGGGGCGGCTGGCCACGCGGCGCATCGAAGAGCTGGTGGAGCTGCGCGGCCGGCAGACGCGCATGGTGCTGCACGAACTGCTGACCTGATCCGCGCGAGCCTGTCGCGCGGGTTGGGGTCGATCAGCGCGAGGGGCGCGGCGGCGGCGGTGGCGTGGCCACGCGCACCAGCATCAGGTTGGCGGTCGTGCCGTTGCCCTGCGTGAGCACCGAATACTGCGTGTCGTTGATGAACAGCAGCTGCTCGCCACGCGTGATGCGCGCCGCCACGGCGTAGCGCATGCGCGGGTCGATGCGCGCGGCATCGACGCTGAGTTCGAAGGCAAAGGGCGGCTGCTTGCCGTTGGCGGGAATGCGCTGCTCGGCGAGCACGACCGAGGGCGCGTCCATGCGCGACACGTCGAGCAGTTGCACGCGCACTTCGGCTGCGGGGTCGAGTGCGATGCGCTCGCGGTAGGCCACGGTGCCCGTCACGCGCAGCGGCGCGGCGGCGGGTTGGGCAGGCGTGCCCGGCGAGCCGCCCGCGCAAGCGCTCAGGACGGAAGCGCCGGCAACGGCGGAGAGCATGAGGAGGCTGGTGCGTCTTTTCATCGCCCCATTATGCGGAGGCCCGCTGCGCGGCGAAAGCCACATACCAATCCAGGCTGCCGGGGTTTGCCATCGCCTCGCGGTTCACGACCTTCTCGATGGGCTGGCCCAGCAGCAACTTCTTGATCGGCAGCTCCTGCTTCTTGCCCGAGAGCGTGCGCGGAATCTCGGCCACCTGGAAGATGTCGTTGGGCACGAAGCGCGGCGACAGCGAGGTCTTGATCGCATTGTGGATGCGCGCGCGCATGGCCTCGTCGAGCGCCACGCCGGGGCGCAGCACCACGAACAGCGGCATGTAGCTGTCGCGGCCCAGGTACTCGAGGTCGACCACCATCGAGTCGAGCACCTCGGGCAGGCCTTCGACCGCGCTGTAGATTTCGCTGGTGCCCATGCGCAGGCCCTGGCGGTTTATCGTGGCGTCGCTGCGGCCGTAGATGATGCAGCCGCCGTCGCTGCCGATCTTGATCCAGTCGCCGTGGCGCCACACGCCGGGGTAGGTGTCGAAGTAGCTCGACACATAACGTGCGTTGCCTTCGTCGCCCCAGAAGTACAGCGGCATCGACGGAATGGGCTGCGTGCACACCAGCTCGCCGACCTCGCCGATGACCGGCTGGCCCTGCTCGTTCCAGGCCTCGACCGCGTGGCCGAGTTCGCGGCACTGCATCTGGCCTGGCACTTCGGGCAGCTCGCGGTTGCCGCCGACGAAGGCGCCGCAGAAGTCGGTGCCGCCCGAGATGTTGCACCACCACACCTCTTTCGAGCCCGCGTCGAGGATCTGCTGCGAGCCCCAGCGCTGCACCTCGTCGGGCAACGGCGAGCCGGTGCTGCCGAGCGCCCGCACGCGCGACAGGTCGCCGCAGTCTTTCGCGACGAGCCCCGCCTTCATGCAGTTGGTGAAGTAGGCCGCGCCCGCGCCGAAGAAGGTGACGCGGTGCTTCGCCACGAAGCGCCACAGCACGCCCCAGTCGGGCTTGTCCTTGCTGCCCGCCGGGTTGCCGTCGTAGATGCAGATGGTGGCGCCGAAGGCCAGGCCCGAGAGCTGCGAGTTCCACATCACCCAGCCCGTGGAGCTGTACCAGTGGTAGCGCTCGCCGAAGTTGTTGGTGCCGTAGCTCGCGCCCACGTCGTTGTGCAGGCCGCAGGCGTGCATGGTCAGCAGGATGCCGCCCTGCCCGTGCACGATGGGCTTGGGCAGGCCGGTGGTTCCGCTCGAATAGACGATCCAGATCGGGTGGTCGAAGGGCAGCCACTCGGGTTCGAACGCTGCGACTTCGGCATCGTCGCGCGCGATGGCCTGCTGCCATTCGACGTCGTGCGCCACCGCGTTCGCGGCGAAGGGCGACTGCACGAGCAACAGCTTCTGCACGCTCGGCAGCTGGCCGCGCAGCTCCTGCAGCACGGTGCTGCGGTCCAGCGGCTTGCCGCCGTAGTGCACGCCGTCGACCGCGATCAGCAGCGTGGGTTCGATCTGGCGGAAGCGGTCGGCCACGGCGGCCGTGCCCATGTCGGGCGCGCACACGCTCCACACCGCGCCGATGCTGGAGCACGCGAGAAACGCCACCATGGTCTCGGGCACGTTCGGCATGTAGGCGGCCACGCGGTCGCCGCGGCGCACGCCGAGCGACTTCAGCGTGAGCGCCACCGCGGCCACCTGCCGGCGCAGCTCGGGCCACGACAGCTCGCGCACCTCGCCGCGCTCGTTGTCGCTCACGATGGCGGGCAGGCCGGCCGCATGGGCCGCGTCGGCATGGCGCAGCACCTCGCGCGTGTAGTTGACTTGCGCACCGGGAAACCAGCGCGCGCCGGGCATGCGGCGTTCGGCGAGCACCGCGGTGTGCGGCGTGGGCGAGCGCAGGCCGGCGTAGTCCCAGATGCTCTGCCAGAAGGCATCGAGGTCGGTGACGGACCAGCGCCACAGCGCGTCGTAGCTGTCGAAGGCCAGGCCGCGCGTGTCGCGCAGCCAGTTCTGATAAAGGCGGATCTGGGGGATGTTGGGAGCGGGCATGCCACGAGCGTAGCGCCGCGAACGGCCGTGCTCAATGAGGGTTGACCTCAGGGTTTGTACGTGTGTTCAACATTTTTGTACAGCCGTTCAATACGCCCCCATGAACGCTCGCACACCGACGGCCCGCAAACGCAGCGCCTCTCGAGGCCCAGGCCCCTCAGGCGCCCCGACCGTCGCGCCCGAGCCCGCGCGGCCCGACCGCCGCCAGGCGATCCTGCTGGCGGCCGAGAAGCTCTTCGCGCAGCACGGCTACCACGCCGTGACGATCCGCCAGATCGCCGAGGAAGCCGGCGTGCCGCTCGCGCTCGTGGGCTACTACTTCGGCCCGAAGCACGAGCTGTTCCACGCGATCTTCGAACACTGGAGCCACACCATCGAGGAGCGGCTCGCGCGCCTGGCGGCCGTGACCATCGACCCCGACGACGCGCGCACGCTGCCGCGCATCATCGAAGCCTTCACTGCGCCCGTGCTGGCGCTGCGCGCGAGCACCGAGGGCGAGTACTACGCACTGCTGGTGGCGCGCGAGCTGTACCACGCCACCGAGGAAGCCGACCGCGTGCTGCGCGGCTACTTCGATCCGCTGGCCGAGGCCTACATCGACGCGCTGCACGTGGCGCTGCCGCACGTTTCGCGCAGCCAGGTCGCGTGGGGCTACCAGTTCGCGCTGGGCGCGCTGCTGCACCACCTGAACGACAGCCGCATCGAACGGCTCTCGCGCGGCGAGAACACGCGCGCCGACCCGGCCGTGGCGCCGATGCTCGTGAACTTCATCGTCGGCGGGCTGCGCGCCGCGCTGCCGAAACCGAAAGCGGCCGCCAAGGCCCCCGCCGCCAAGTCCTCACGCACGAAAAAGACCATCCCCAGGAGACCCCAGCCATGATGAAAAGACGCACCCTGCTGTCGGCGCTCGCGGCCGCATCGGCCACCGCCTCGTTGCCTTCGCGCGCACAACAGGCGCACCCGAAGATCGTGTTCGGCTACACGGCGGTGACCGACTTCGCCTCGGTCTTCGTGGCGGCCGAAGAGGGCTACTTCAAGAAGCGCAGCCTCGACGTGGAGCTGAAGTTCATTCCGCTGAACTCCACCATCCCGGCCGCGCTGCAGTCCGACTCGCTGCAGATCGGCGGGCCCACGCCCTCGGTGTTCCTGCAGGCGGTGGACGGCGGGCTCGACCTCGTGCTGGTGGCCGGCGGCGGCCTCACCTCGAAGACGATCACGGGCTTCGGCCTCGTGGCGCGCGCGGGCTCGGGCATCAAGAGCGCGCAAGACTGCGTGGGCAAGAAGATCGGCGTGCCGGGGCTCGGTGCCTTCCTGCACGTGACCTTTCGCGCGTGGCTGAAGGACAGCGGCGTCGACTACCGCAAGGTCAACTTCATCGAGGCCGCGTTCCCGCAGCATGCCGACCTGCTGCGCGGCGGCTCGGTCGACGCGGTGGTGTCCGCCGACCCGTTCATGAGCCGCATCACCGAGAGCGGCGCGGGCTACGTGGCCTCGTACTACTCGACCTTCCTGCCCGAGAACAACCAGACCATCGTGCACGCGGCCAAGCGCGAGTGGGTGGCGAAGAACCCCGCCACCGCGCGCGCCTTCCGCGAGGCGCTGGTCGAGGCCGGCGCCTTCATCCAGCAGCCGAAGAACGACGCCAAGGTGCGCACGGCCATCGGCAAGTACATCAAGCTGCCGCCCGAGGTGCTGGCCAAGGTGCAGGTCTCGCCGCCCGGCCCCGTGGTCACCGACAAGCAGCTGGGCTACTGGACCGGGCTCATGAAGGAGCAGGACATGCTCAAGACGAACATCGACGTTGCGAAGCTGATCGCCAAGTGAGCGCGGCCGCCGATTCCTTTTTGCGCTTCGACAGTGTCACCATCCGCCTCGGCGGGCGCGAGATCCTGTCGCCCACGTCCTTCGACGTGGCGCGCGGCGAGTTCGTGTGCATCGTCGGCCCGAGCGGCTGCGGCAAGACCACGCTGCTGCGCGCGGCCAGCGGCCTTGTCACGGCCAGTGCCGGCGAGGTGCGGCGCAAGGGCGTGCCGATGACGGCGCCCTCGCGCGAAGTGGCCTTCGTGTTCCAGGACTACGGCCGCGCGCTGCTGCCGTGGCGCACGGTCGAGGGCAATGTGAGCCTGGCGCTCGAAGCGGCCGGCGTGCCCGCCGCCGAGCGCGCGCCGCGCATTGCCGACGTGCTCGGCAAGGTCGGGCTTGCGAAGCACGCGCACAAGTTTCCGGTGCAGTTGTCGGGCGGCATGCAGCAGCGCGCGCAGATTGCGCGCTGCCTCGCGCAGAAGCCCGAGCTGATGATGATGGACGAGCCCTTCGGCGCGCTCGACGCGCTCACGCGCCAGAGCCTGCAGGACGAGCTCGCGCGGCTGGTGCGCGACGACGGGCTCACGGTGCTGTTCGTCACGCACGACCTGGAAGAAGCCATCTACCTCGGCGACCGCGTGATCGCGCTGCAGGCCAACCCCGGACCGGGGCGGCCGAGCCTGGCGCGGATGATCGACGTGAAGATTCCGCGCCCGCGCGACCAGCTCACAACGAAGGAGCATCCGGACTACCTGCAGTTGCGGCGTGAGCTGTTCGCTTTCATCGAGCAGGGCCATGACTGAAGGCCGCCTCTTTCGCTGGTTGCGGCCGTGGGTGTTTCCCGCGGTGCTGGTCGGCGCCTTCGAGTGGTACGCGCGACGTGCGGCGGCGTTGGGCAGCGATGCGCTCGCACCGCCGAGCGCGGCGGCCAAGGCCTTCGTCGGCGCGGCCATGGACGGCTCGCTCTGGCAGGCCACGGGCTTCACGCTCGGCACGGCCGCGCTCGGCCTGCTGCTGGGTGCGGTGCTCGGCATTGCATTCGGGCTGGTGCTCGGGCTCTCGCGCCGCGCGGCGCAGCTGGGCGCCGTGTCCATCGAGGTGCTGCGCCCCGTGCCTTCGGTCGCGCTGATCCCGCTCGCGATGCTGGGCTTCGGTTTCGGCGTGCGCATGGAAGTGGCCATCGTCGCCTTCGCCACCTTCTGGCCGCTGCTGGTGCTGGTGCAGTCGGCGGTGCAGCAGATCGAGCCCCGGCTGCTCGAGGTGAGCCGCGTGCTCGGGCTGTCGGCGCGCGAACGCGCCTTCAAGATCGTGCTGCCGGCCATCGTGCCTCGCCTGTTCGTCGCGCTGCGCCTCGGTGTGGCAGTGGCGCTGGTGGTGGCCGTGACGGTCGAGATCGCCGCCAATCCGCACGGCATGGGCTACGCGATGATGATCGCGCAGCAGAGCTTCGACCCCGCGCTGATGCTCGCGTGGCTGGGCTGGATCGGCGTGGTGGGCTTCGCGGTCAACGCGGGCATGGTGCGCCTGCAGGCCTGGGTCGCACGCCGCATGGGGGTGCAGCCATGAACCACCGCAACGGCCGACTGGGTCTGGGGTGGCTCGGCTCGGTGGGCGTGCTGCTCGCACTGGTCGCGCTGTGGTGGGTGGCGAGCAACGCGGGCTGGGTCAGCCGCGTGTTCCTGCCAACGCCGCAAGCCACCTTCGCGAGCCTGCTCGAAGGGCTCAATCTCTCTGCGGGTAACGATGGCAACGGCGAACTGCTCGCCTTCACGCAAGCCACGGTCGGCCGCATGGTCGAAGGCTGGCTGCTCGCATCGCTGTTCGGCGTGCTGCTGGGCGCGGCCATCGGCGTGTCGCCCGCCGTGCGCGCATGGGTGCAGCCGACGCTGGAGTTCATCCGCCCGCTGCCCGCCTCGGCGCTGCTGCCGCTGGCCATTTCGATCTTCGGGCTGAACCCCGGGATGGTGCTGTTCGTGGTCGCCTTCGGCGCGATGTGGCCGGTGCTGCTGGCCACGGTGCACGGCTTCGCGGCGGTGGAGCCGCGCCTGTCGGAGGTGGCACGCTGCCTGCAGATGTCGCGCGCGGCGTACATCTGGAAGATGGGCCTGCCCAATGCCATGCCCGACATCCTGGCCGGCATGCGGCTGGCGCTGACCATCGCGCTGATCGTCGCGGTGGTGGGCGAAATGATCGCCTCGCAAAGCGGCCTGGGCCAGGCCATCCTGCTGGCGGCGCGCGCCTTCCGCGCCAGCGATCTGTTCGCCGGCATCGTGCTGCTCGGGCTCATCGGCTTCGTGAGCAACGCGCTGCTGGCCTTTGCCGAAAAGCGCCTGCTGCTTTGGCAGCAGCCCTGACCGATTCGATCGATTCCTTCAAAACCTACACCCCACAAGGAGCCTCGCCATGCCACGCAAGTTCGTCGACCTGTCGATCTTTCTCGAAAACGACGTGCTGTCCGATCCGCCGGCCTTCGCGCCGAAGATCCAGTACTTCACGCACGACAACACCTTCGAGCAGATCGAGCCCTTCTTTCCCGGCCTGAAGAAGGAAGACCTGCCCGACGGCGAAGGCTGGGCCGTGGAGTTGGTGCAGCTGTCCACGCACAACGGCACGCACCTCGACGCGCCCTATCACTTCCACTCGACCATGGACAAGGCGCTGGGCGAGAAGAAGCCCGCCATCGCCATCCACGACGTGCCGCTCGAGTGGTGCTTCCAGCCTGGCGTGAAGCTCGACTTTCGCCACTTCGCCGACGGCTACGTGGTCACAGCCGCCGACGTCGAGGCCGAGCTCAAACGCATCAACCACACGCTGAGCCCGCTGGAGATCGTGGTGGTCAACACGCGCGCCGGCTCGCGCTACGGCAACCCCGACTACGTGTCGGCCGGCGCGGGCATGGGCTACGAAGCCACCATGTATCTGCTGGAGCGCGGCGTGCGTCTCACGGGCACCGACGCGTGGAGCTGGGACGCGCCCTTCGTGCACACCGCCAAGAAGTACGGCGAGACACACGACGCTTCGCTGATCTGGGAAGGCCACAAGGCCGGGCGCGACATCGGCTACTGCCACATCGAAAAGCTGCACAACCTCGAGGTGCTGCCGCCCACGGGCTTCTTCATCAGCTGCTTCCCGCACAAGATCCGCGGCGCCTCGGCGGGCTGGACGCGCGCGGTGGCGATCTTCGACGACGCGCTGATGGCGTCGGTGTGAACATGATCGAACTCAACCACACACACGACGTTGGCGCCCGCAGCTGGGTCGCATCCGCCAACGTCGCGGGCAGCGACTTTCCGATCCAGAACCTGCCGTATGCGATGTTCCGCCGCACCGGCAGCCCCGAGCCGTTTCGCGGCGGCGTGGCCATCGGCGACCAGGTGCTCGACCTCGCGGCGCTGGCCGCGGGCTCGCACGTCGACGGCCTGGCGCTCGATGCGGCGCGCGCGGCCGCCCTGCCCGCGCTGAACGATTTCTTCGCGCTCGGCCCGCCCGCTTGGCAGGCGCTGCGCCATGCGGTCTTCGCGCTGCTGCACAGCGATGCGCCCGCCGCGACAGTGAACGACCTGCGCGGCTGCCTCGTGCCGCAGGCCGAGGTCGAATACACCGTGCCCGCGCGCATCGGCGACTACACCGACTTCTACACCTCGATCGACCACGCGCTGAACATCAGCCGCCTGATGAACCCCGACGGCGACGTCACGCCCAACTTCCGCTGGGTGCCGACCGCGTACCACGGGCGCGTGTCGACCATCGGCGCGAGCGGCCAGCGCTTTCACCGGCCGATGGGCCAGGCCATGGCGCCCGGCGCGAAGGCGCCGACCTACCAGGCCTGCGCGCGGCTCGACTACGAGCTGGAGCTGGGCGTGTGGATCGGCCAGGGCAATGCGCAGGGCGAGGCGATTCCGCTCGCGCGCGCGGAAGACCACATCTTCGGACTCTGCCTGCTCAACGACTGGTCGGCGCGCGACATCCAGTTCTGGGAAATGGCGCCGCTCGGGCCCTTCCTCGCGAAGAACTTCGCCACCACGATCTCGCCGTGGATCGTGACGATGGAAGCACTCGCGCCCTACCGCCAGGCGTGGACGCGGCCCGCGAACGAGCCCCAACCGCTGGCCTACCTGGAGAGCAGCGCGAACCGCGAAGGCGGCGCGCTCGACATCCGGCTCGAGGTGTGGCTCGAAAGCGAAAAGGCGCGCGCGCAGAAGACCGGGCCATCGCGCCTGTCGGGCACGAGCTTCCGGCACCAGTACTGGAGCATTGCGCAGATGGTGGCGCACCACACGGTGGGCGGCTGCAGCCTGAACCCGGGCGACCTGTTCGGCAGCGGCACCATCTCGGGCCCCGGCGAGGGCGAGGCCGGCGCGATCATCGAGCTGACGCGCGCGGCCCAAACCCCGGTGACGCTGGCCAACGGCGAGACGCGCGGTTTCCTGGAAGACGGGGATGCGGTGTTGCTGCGCGGCTGGTGCGAGAAGCCCGGCCATGCGCGCATCGGTTTCGGCGAGAGCCGGGGGACCGTGCTGCCGGCGCGAGGTTGAAAGCGACGCACCAATGAAACAGGCCACCTGGTGAGGTGGCCTTTTCATGCGATTTGGAGCGGGAAAAGAGTCTCGAACTCTCGACCTCAACCTTGGCAAGGTTGCGCTCTACCAACTGAGCTATTCCCGCGTGAGCCTCAGATTATAGGGTGGTTTGAGGCGGTTTGCCATCCTCCCCCGAAAAAATTTGAAATCAGGCGCCGAACACCAGCGCGCGGTGCATCGACACCCCGGCGAACAGCCCGTCGGCCGAGGCCAGCGTGGCGTTGGAAAAAGCCATCGCCACATCGCCCGCCGCGTACACACCGGACACCGTGGTCGTCTTCATCGCATCGACGCGCAGCACCGGGCCCGTGGGGCCGTCGTCGAACGCGCAGCCCAGTTGCACGGCCAGCGGACTGGTCGGCCGCGTGTGCGGCGCCACGAACAGCGCCTCGATCGGCACGCGCCGCCCGTCGTCCAGGCGCACGGCCGCGAGGTCCGTCCCCTGCCCTTCGAGGCCGGCGATGCGCCCGGGCTCCACGGCCACGCCGCGTAATTGCAGCCGGGCGCGTGCCTCGGCATCCGGCCCTGCGTCGCCATTCAGGAAGAGCGTGGTCGGGCCCCACTCGGCGATCAGCAGCGCGTGGTCCGGCGGGTGCGCACTGTGAAAGAGCACGCCCAGCGGACGGTCGCCGAACTCGTAGCCGTGGCAATAAGGACAGTGCAGCACGCTTTGGCCCCAGCGCTCGCCGAGCCCCGCGATGTCCGGCAAGCCGTCCTGCACGCCGAAGGCCAGCAGCAGCTTGCGCGTCGACAACTGTTCCCCGCTGTTCAACGAGACCGTGAAGCCCTCTGCGCCATCGGCCGCTGCCGCAGTCACCGTGCCGTCGACGAAGGTGACCGACGGATAGGCGAGCAGCTTGTCGCGCGCATCGGCAATCATCTGCAGCGGCGGCATGCCGTCCTGCCCGAAGAAGCCGTGCGAGGCCGCGGCGAAGCGGTTGCGCGGCGCGCCCGCGTCGACCACGCAGACCTTCCTACGTGCACGCGCCAGTTGCATGGCAGCAGAGAGGCCGGCAAAGCTGCCGCCCACGATGAGTGCGTCATGGCGCATGTGCGATGTCCTTCGCTGTGAAGCCGCCGCCCGTCATGCGGCGATGAAAGTCTTTGGAGAGATCGGCCAGCGTGATCCCGTTGAGCCTCCGCAGCAGCAACGCCTCGGCCTCCTGGCAGGCGCCGTCGAGCGCCGCGTTCACCGCCTGCTCGACGATGCAGCCCGGGCTCTCGGTGCGGTTGCCCATGGCCAGCAGCGCAGGCGCGCCGACGGCGTTGTGGATGTCGCCCAGCGTCACCGAACTCAACGAGCACGACAGCACCCAGCCGCCCCCATGGCCCTTGGCCGAGCTGACGAAGCCGGCCTGCCGCAGCCCCGCCATGAGCCGGCGCACGACCACGGGGTTGGTCTGCATCGCCGCGGCGAGCGCTTCGGAGGTGATGGGGGCGTTCAGCTCGGCCATGTGCAGCAACACGTGGAGCACGCCGGAAAGCTTGCTGTCTCTTTTCATGCAACATTATGAGTTGCATGTTTTCGATGACACGGCGCATCGCGCCAAGAAACCCCGGATCGGGCGGGGATTTGCAAACGCCGCCCTAACGCACGAGCCCCCGATTCCGCCGACGGCCGATTCCCACAGCGTCGGGCGAACGCGCCGCACATGGCGACAACCTGCCGGCCCGTCATGGTTGCCCCCGAATCGATCGAACCCCGGTCGGTTCTGCAAACCGTGACTCAGCAACGAAAGGAACTGTCACTCATGACTACACATGCAACCAACCGCATCTTCATCGGCGCCATGCTGGCGGGCCTGCTGGCCCTCGGCGGGACGGCCCAGGCGCAAGGCGTCGGGGTCGGCGTGGGGGTCAACGCCGATGTGAAGGCCTCGGGCAGCACCGGCGCGACGCCACAAGGCGGCGCCGCAGGCGCACGCACGCAGACCGGTGCGTCGGCCGATGCCAACGCGGACACCTCCACCTCCGGCGCGACCGGCGGCGTGGGCAATGCCGTCGGTGGCGTGCTCGGCACGGCCACGGGTGCGGTCGGCGGTGCCACCGGCGCCGTGGGCGGCGCGACGCAAGCTGTCGGCGGTGTGACCAACACCGTAGGCAGCACCGTGAACAGCGCGACCGGTGCCGCTGGCGCCGTGGGCGGCGCCGTGAAACCGGCCACGGCCGGTGCCAAGGCGAGCGGCAAGGCGCAGGGCTCGGGCGCGGTCGACTTGCACAAGAAGTAAGTCGCACCCCGCATCGCTGCAGCGGCCGGACGCGGCGGCTGCAGCGCATCGCTCCGCAAGAAGAATCAAGCCCGCAGCGCCAAAGCGTTGCGGGCTTGTGTCGTTCAAAGGTCGGGGGCGGGCAGCTTGAAGAGGCTGGTGACTTCGGTGTCGAGCACCACCAGCGCGCGCTGGTTGAACAGCCGCCAGCGCCAGCGCAGGATGCCGAGCGTGGGGCGCTTTTCGGAGCGGCGCACCTCGATCACATCGGCTACGAGCCGCAGCGCATCGCCGGGGCGCACGGGGTTCGGCCAGCGCACGTGCTCGAGCCCGGGCGACGCGAACGATTCAGAACCGGCCAGCGCCGCCTCGACCACCAGCCGCATCGCGATGGAGCAGGTGTGCCAGCCGCTCGCGATGAGCCCGCCGAAGGGGCTGTCGGCGGCCGCCTCGGCGTCGGTGTGGAACCACTGCGGATCGTAGGCCCGCGCGAACTGCACGAGTTCGGCTTCGGTGAGCACATAAGGCCCGGCCTCGATGACCTGGCCTGCGTGGAAGTCGGCGAACTGCATCCGCCGCAGCTTAGTACGTTTCGAGGTGCAGACGGCCTTCGCGCTTCAGTGCAGCGCCCACCGTGTCCCAATCGAGCCCCGCTTCTTTCGCCACGTCGCGCAGCGCAAGCACCACGCCCTCTTCCATGCTCTTGAGGCCGCACACGTAGAAATGGCTGGCGCCGTCTTTCAGCAGCGCGGCCAGGTCGGCGGCGCGTTCGCGCATCAGGTCCTGCACGTAGCGCTTGGGCTGGCCCGGCGTGCGCGAGAACGCGAAGTTGATGTCGATGAAGTCTTTGGGCAGCGATTGCAGCGGGCCGAAGTACGGCAACTCCTGCTGCGTGCGCGCGCCGAAGAACAGCATGAGCTTGCCGCCTTCGAACTTGCCGCTCTTGCGCAGGCGCCGGCGCCATTCGGTCATGGCGCGCATGGGCGCGCTGCCGGTGCCGGTGCAGATCATCACGATGTGCGACTTGGGGTGGTTCGGCATCAGGAACGAGGCGCCGAAGGGCCCCACCACCTGCACCGTGTCGCCCACCTTGAGGTCGCACACGTAGTTGGAGCACACGCCGCGCACCGGGTCGCCTTCGTGGTCCTCGGTGACGCGCTTCACGGTGAGCGAGACGTTGTTGTAGCCGGGCCGCTCGCCGTTGCGCGGGCTGGCCACCGAGTACTGGCGCGCATGGTGGCGCTTGCCGATGGCATCGACGCCCGGCGGCACGATGCCGATCGACTGGCCTTCGAGCACCGGGAACGGCACCACGCCGAAGTCGAGCACGATGTGGTGGGTTTCGCTGTCGAAGCCGGCCTCGGTGCAGTTGAAGTTGCCCACCACGGTGGCGGTGGTCGGCGTCTTCGGCGGAAAGAGGTTGGTGTAGGCGTGCGCGGCCGACCAGGGCGGCACGCTGGCGCCGTACTGCGCGGAGTTGAAGGCGGGCTCGGTGCCCTGCACGGCGGCCTGGGCCTGCGTCTGTGCAGGCACTTCCGCGGCCTCGGCGGCAGCGCCGGACACGCCCGCCGCCTCGAGTTCTTCGGGCGAGAGCTCGGCGGGCAGTTCTTCCCACGTGAGCTGCTCTTCGATGGTGTACGCGCGCACCAGCGGCATGGTGCGCCAGTTGTCGATCGAGCCCGTGGGGCACGGCGAGATGCAGGCCATGCAGCCATTGCAGACGTCCGCACGAACGACGTAGTTGTTGTCGTCGTGCGTGATCGCATTCACGGGGCAGGTCGCCTCGCAGGTGTTGCAGCGGATGCAGATCTCGGGGTCGATCAGGTGCTGCTTGATGACCCCGGCTTCAACGACCATGTCCATGTTGTTCTCCATGCCCTCGCCGTGGGGACGAGGGCTTCATATCCAGACGCTCAGCCGAAACGCACGTACTCGAAATCCACCGGCTGGCGGTTGATGCCCATCACCGGCGGCGAGATCCAGCCTGCGAACTTGCCCGGCTCGATCACGCGGCCCATCAACGATGCCACGAAAGCGAAGTCTTCGGAACTCGGCAGCCATTCGTCGCGCTTGGCGGCCCATTCGATGTCGTTCACCACGCGGCCCTCGGGCGACATCTTGATGCCGGCGAGTGCGCCGATCTGGCGGTTGAAGGCCTTGTGCGGCACGACCAGGCGGGTGGGAATGCCGGCCTTCTCGAGCACCTTGTTCCAGCGGCCGACGCCGGCCACGGAGTCCTTGATGAAGTCGTCGCGCAGCACTTCGTTCAGGGCGTTGAGCATCGGCACGTCCTTCTCGACGAGCTGACCGTCCTTGACCTCGAGCACCTTGTAGGTCTGGCCCTTGAGCACGTGGTCGTCGTCGCGCTTGCCTTCTTCGTAGCGGCCCTTCAGGCCCGAGCTGTAGAAGATGGCGGCGTTGCTCGACTGGTCGGCGCCGAACAGGTCGATGGTCACCGAGTAGTGGAAGTTCAGGTAGCGCTGGATGGTGCCCAGGTCGATGCAGCCGGCCGCGCGGATCTTCTGCGCGTCGTCGGTCTTGAGCTCGTTCATCACCTGCGCGGTGCGTGCGATGACGCGCGACACGCCGCTCTCGCCCACGAACATGTGGTGCGCCTCTTCGGTCAGCATGAACTTCGTGGTGCGCGCCAGCGGGTCGAACGCGCTCTCGGCCAGCGCGGCCAGCTGGAACTTGCCGTCGCGGTCGGTGAAGTAGGTGAACATGAAGAACGCGAGCCAGTCGGGCGTCTTCTCGTTGAAGGCGCCCAGGATGCGCGGGTTGTTGGCGTCGCCCGAGGTGCGCTGCAGCAGCGCGTCGGCCTCTTCGCGGCCGTCGCGGCCGAAGTGCTTCTGCAGCAGGTAGACCATGGCCCACAGGTGGCGGCCTTCTTCGACGTTGATCTGGAACAGGTTGCGCAGGTCGTACATGCTGGGCGCCGTGAGGCCCAGGTGGCGCTGCTGCTCGACCGACGCGGGCTCGGTGTCGCCCTGCGTGACGATGATGCGGCGCAGGTTGGCGCGGTGTTCGCCGGGCACGTCCTGCCAGACCTTCTCGCCCTTGTGGTCGCCGAAGTGCACTTCGCGGTTGGCGTCGCCCGGGTTCAGGAAGATGCCCCAGCGGTAGTCGCGCATCTTCACGTGGCCGAACTGCGCCCAGCCTTGCGGGTCGACGCTCACGGCGGTACGCAGGTACACCTCGTGGTTGGTCGAGCCCTCGGGGCCCACGTCGTCCCACCAGTTGATGAAGTTGGGCTGCCAGCCTTCGAGCGCGCGCTGCAGCGTGCGGTCTTCGCCGAGGTTGACGTTGTTGGGGATCTTCTCGCTGTAGTTGATCGTGCTCATCGTTGTTCCTTGGGTTGTGCGGACTGCTCTGTGCTCAAACGCGGTTCAGGTCGAAGCCGGCTTTCTGGCCGGTGCCGTAGACCTTCAAGGCGCCCTTTTCGCCGACGGCGTTGGGGCGGTTGAAGATCCAGTTCTGCCAGGCCGTGAGGCGGCCGAAGATGCGGGTGGCCATGTTCTCCTTGCTTGCGAAGCGCAGGTTGGCTTCGAGGCCGGTGAGCGCGTCGGGCGACATGGCGGCGCGCTCTTCGATGGCGATGCGGATCTCGTCGTCCCAGTCGATGTCGTCGGGTGCGGCGGTGACGAGGCCGAGCTTCACGGCTTCGTCGGCGTCGAGCGCCTGGCCGGCGGCGGCGCGCGCGGCTTCGAGCGGTGCGGCCTCTTCATAGAAGCGGCGCTGCAGGCGGCTCTGGTCGTTCACCATCGGGAAGAAGCCGAAGTTGAATTCGTTGAGCGTGAGCTTGGGTGCGCGCGCGGCGTCGTCGGGCAGCGCGAGCATGTAGGTGCGGTCGGCCGCGAAGGCCAGCTCGGCCAGCGTGCCGGCGAAGCACGAGCCGGCCTCGACCAGCGCGAACAGGCTGCGCGACGACACATCCAGGCGCGCCAGCGTGCGGCGCAGCGCGCCGATGGTTTCGCGCACCAGCCAGTGGTCCTTGTTGGCGAACATCACGGCGTCGGAGGCGAGCACGGCGGCGGCGTCGCCTTCGGTCTTGAGCAGCCAGGTGCCGACGTCGAGTTCGTTG
The DNA here is from genome assembly GCF_059415405.1 of Variovorax sp. GW821-FHT10C12. NCBI lineage: Bacteria > Pseudomonadati > Pseudomonadota > Betaproteobacteria > Burkholderiales > Comamonadaceae > Variovorax > Variovorax sp. GW821-FHT10C12. The sequence continues at coordinate 77,161 of NZ_JBWKNE010000012.1, read as the reverse complement.
GTGCGCAGGTTGAGGATGGCGTCGTCGAGCTCGCGGCACACGGCCAGCGGCCACCAGGCGGCACCGGCGGCTTCGATGGCGGCGATGTCGGCCGGTTGCGCGCCGGTGGGCGCCTTCACGGTGATCGTTGCGGTGCGCTTGCTGCGGTCGATCTGCACATTGACGTTGGCATACGCGATGCCGTCGGCGCTGTCGGTGCGTTCGACGCGGGTCAGGGCGACGCCCTTGGCGCCGGCGGGGCGGTCGCTGCCGGCGGCGAGTTGGGTGGCGCGTTCCTGCACGGCGGCGGGGAACTGCGCGGGCTTGGCCACGGCATCGACCAGGCGCCAGTCGACCGCGCGCTGGCCGCGCACGCCTTCGACGCTGGTGCAGAAGATGTCGGCGAGGTCGTGGCGCACATGGCGCTTGTCGGTCACGCGGGTGAGGCCGCCGGTGCCAGGCAGCACGCCGAGCAGGGGCACTTCGGGCAGCGAGACGGAAGAAGAGCGGTCGTCGACCAGCAGGATTTCGTCGCAGGCCAGTGCCAGTTCGTAGCCGCCGCCGGCGCAGGCGCCGTTCACGGCCGCGAGGAACTTCAGGCCCGAGTGCTTCGAGGTGTCTTCCATGCCGTTGCGCGTCTCGTTGGTGAACTTGCAGAAGTTCACCTTCCAGGCGTGGCTGGAAACGCCGAGCATGAAGATGTTGGCGCCGGAGCAGAAGATGCGGTCCTTGCCGCTGGTGACGATCACGCTGCGCACTTCGGGGTGCTCGAAGCGGATGCGGTTGAGCGCGTCGTTCAGCTCGATGTCCACGCCCAGGTCGTAGCTGTTGAGCTTGAGCTTGTAGCCGGGGCGGATGCCGCCGTCTTCCGCGATGTCGAGCGTGAGGCGCGCAATGGCGCCGTCGAAGCTCAGCGACCAGTGGCGGTACTGGGCGGGTTCGATGCGGTAGTCGACGCGCTGGGGCGCCTGGAGCGTGGTGTCGGTCATGCGGAAGTCTCCTGTGGGGCTGTGTTCAGAAAACCGTGAACAGGAATAATAATGCACTTCCTTGTTCCGATGACATGCATCATGCTGCATGCAAACAGGCAAGTCAATGCCTGTTGTGCTTTTTTTCAGATTTCAGGATCGGGCAGGGCTTGTGCGGGGCGCGCGACGGATCAGGGGGTGTGCGCAGGACACCGGGTACTTCCCTCCGCGAATGTCCCCCGGGCTTCGCCCTCCTCCTTGATTTCGCTGCGGGAAGCACCCAGTGCCCTGCGCACGGGGCACGCGGTCGGGTCACGGCCGATCAACCACCGCACTGCCCAACGCTCACGCCGATGGGGTGCCTTGCGCAGCGAAATTAAGGAGGAGGCCGCAGGCCGGGGGACATTCGCGGAGCAAGGTACCCCGTCGGCGGGAGCGTCGCCCTGAACAGCGAACGCCCCAACGCCAGCAGCAAGAAACTCAGGCCAGCCCCATCGACTGCCGAGCAACCGCGCGCAAGGCCTGGAAGCTCTGCGGCAACGTCTTCCCACTGGTATCGACCGACAGATCGGCCTTCGAATAGAAAGCGGCGCGCCCGTTCAGGATGCGGCGCAGGTCTTCCATGGCCTCCTTGCTGGCGGCCATCGGGCGGGTATCGCCCTGCGCGGCCACGCGGCCCATGTGCTCCTCGGGCGCGGCCTGCAGCCACACGGTGGTGCAGTGCGCGAGCAGCTCGTTGAAGGTGGCCGGGTCGGACACGATGCCGCCGGGCGTGGCAATGACCACCTCGCTGTAGATCTGCACCGCCTCTTCCAGCGCGCGGCGCTCGTAGCGGCGGTAGGCGTTGGTGCCGTACAGGTCGTGGATTTCGCGCACGCTGCAGCCCGCGAGCTTCTCGATCTCGCGGCTCAGCTCGATGAACGGAATCTCCAGGTCCTCGGCCAGCATCTGCCCCAGCGTCGACTTGCCCGCGCCGCGCAGCCCCACGAGCGCGATGCGCCGGTGGCGCGCCGGGTCGACCGAGGCCGTGCCCAGCATCTCGCCGAGCGCCACGCGCACGCGGCGCAGGTCGGCCTCGCTGCGGTGCTCCAGCAGTTCGCGGATCAGCAGCCACTCGGGCGAGCTGGTCGTCACGTCGCCCACCAGCTCGGCCAGCGAGCAGTGCAACGCCCCGGCCACCTGTTGCAGCACCAGGATCGATGCGTTGCCGATGCCGTATTCCAGGTTCGCCAGGTGGCGTTCCGATACGTCGGCCGACAGGGCCACCGCCTTGCGCGTGAGGCCGCGCTGCGCGCGCAGGTTGCGCACGCGGTCGCCCAGTGCCACCAGCAGCGGGTTCTTGGCCTCCCCGGCCACGGCGGCGCCGTGGTTGCCGGTGCCGCCCTCGGGCGCGGTGGCCAGCACCGCGTCTACATGCTCGTTCATGCCATTCCTCGTTCTTCGCCGGGATTGTGCGCGCTCAGGGTAAACACCATAGATGCACTATATTGCTTGACACCTGTTGTCTCGCTGCTTATTGTTCGATCACACGCAAGATACTGCACACGCAGACTTCCTGCAAGAAGACGATAGTTCATCCGTTCGAGGCCCACGATGTCCGACACCCCCACGCCCGCCACCGGCAAGGCGGCATTTCACCAGCTGATCGCCGACCTGACCGCCGAGATCGCCGGCCAGCCGCTGGACGCCACGCTCGACCAGTGGCTCAACGCCACCCACGGCGCCGGCAGCGCCCGTTTTGCGCAACTGCGCCAGGCCTGCATCGGCGGCGTCGCCGAAGGCTGGCTGTGCGATCGCGAAGGCGGCGGCATCAAGTACGGCCGCGTCTTCAAGGCCGAAGACGCGCTGCACCGCTTCTCGGTCGACGTGGTCGACATGCAGGACCTCGCCGGCCCGCACCACGCGCACCCCAACGGCGAAATCGACCTGATCATGCCGCTGGACGACACCCCCGCCGCCACCTTCGACGGCCGGCCCGTGGGCTGGTGCGTCTACGGGCCCGGCACCGCACACCGCCCGACCGTGGCCCAGGGCCGCGCGCTCGTCCTGTACCTCCTGCCCGAAGGGCAGATCAAGTTCACTCCATGACCGACCTTCTCGCCAACCACGTCGCCGGCCGCTGGCAAAGCGGCACGGGCGCCGGCACGCCCCTGTTCGACCCGGTGCTCGGCACCGAACTCGCGCGCGTCGACGCCACCGGCCTCGACCTGCCCGAAGCCTTTGCCTTTGCGCGTGAGCAAGGCGGCCGCGCGCTGCGCGCCCTCACCTACCGCCAGCGCGCCGGCCTGCTCGCCGCGCTCGTGAAGGTGCTGCAGGCCAACCGCGACGCGTACTACGAGATCGCCACCGCGAACTGCGGCACGGTGAAGAACGACTCGGCCGTCGACATCGACGGCGCGATCTTCACGCTCGGCCAGTACGCCAAGTGGGGCGATGCGCTCGGCGACGTGCGCGCGCTGCGCGACGGCGAGGCCGTGAAGCTCGGCAAGGAGCCCGTGTTCCAGTCGCAGCACCTGCAGGTGCCGACGCACGGCGTGGCGCTGTTCATCAACGCCTTCAACTTCCCGTCGTGGGGCCTGTGGGAAAAGGCCGCGCCCGCGCTGCTGTCGGGCGTGCCCGTGATCGTCAAGCCCGCCACGGCCACCGCCTGGCTCACGCAGCGCATGGTGAAGGACGTCGTCGATGCGGGCGTGCTGCCGGCCGGCGCGCTGTCGGTCATCTGCGGCAGCTCGGCCGGCCTGATGGACCAGCTGCAGCCCTTCGACGTGGTCTCGTTCACCGGCTCGGCCGAGACGGCCGCCGTGATCCGTTCGCACCCGGCCGTGGCCGAGCGCTCGGTGCGCGTGAACATCGAGGCCGACAGCCTCAACAGCGCCCTGCTGCTGCCCGGCGCCGCGCCCGGCAGCGAGGCCTTCAACCTGCTCGTGCGCGAAGTGGTGCGCGAGATGACGGTCAAGTCCGGCCAGAAGTGCACCGCCATCCGCCGCATCCTGGTGCCGGCCGAGGTGTACGACGCCGCCGCCGAAGCCATCGGCGCGAAGCTCGCGGGCGTCACGGTCGGCAACCCGCGCAACGAGAGCGTGCGCATGGGCTCGCTCGTGAGCCGCGCGCAACTGAACGCGGTGCGCGACGGCCTCGACGCGCTGGCCGCGCAGACCACCGTGCTGCACGACGGCCGCAACAAGCCCCTCATCGACGCCGACCCGGCCGTGGCCGCCTGCATCGGCCCCGTGCTGCTGGGCGCGCGCGACGCCGATGCGGCGCAGCGCGTGCACGACGTGGAGGTGTTCGGCCCGGTCGCCACGCTGCTGCCCTACAACGACCTGGCGCACGGCATCGCGCTCGCGCACCGGGGCCAGGGCTCGCTCGTCACCTCGCTGTACGGCAGCGACGATGCAGCGCTCGCCCAGGCCGCGCTGTCGGTCGCGCCGAGCCACGGCCGCGTGCACGTCATCACGCCCGAGGTGGCGCAGGCCCACACCGGCCACGGCAACGTGATGCCGATGTCGCTGCACGGCGGCCCCGGCCGCGCGGGCGGCGGCGCCGAACTGGGCGGCCTGCGCGCGCTCGATTTCTATCACCGCAGGAGCGCGGTGCAGGCGAGCCCCGGCGTGCTCGCCGCGCTCGGCCTCTAGCGCCACGCACAGGCCCCAAGGAGACACACGATGAACAGCAGCCTGCCCGCACGATTCAACTTTGCCGAACACCTGTTCGCCCTCAACCGCGGCCGCGCCGAACGCACCGCCTACATCGACGACCGCGGCACGCTGGGCTACGGCCAGCTCGAAGACCGCGCGCGCCGCCTGGCCGCCGCGCTGAAGGCCGCGGGCATCCGCCGCGAAGAGCGCGTGCTGCTGCTCATGCTCGACGGCAACGACTGGCCCGTGAGCTTCCTGGGGTGCCTGTACGCGGGCATCGTGCCCGTGGCCGTGAACACGCTGCTCACGCCCGACGACTACGCCTACATGCTCGACCACAGCCGCGCGCAGGCGGTGCTGGTGTCGGGTGCGCTGCTGCCGACCTTGCAAGATGCGATGGCGCGCGGCGGCCATGAAGTGCAGACGCTGTTCGTGTCGCAACCGACGGGCGCGCTGCCCGAAGGCGCGCAAGAGTTCGAGGCCGCGCTCGCCGCCGCCGAGCCCCTGCCCGCCCCCGCGCCCACCGCGTCGGACGACCCGGGCTTCTGGCTCTATTCCTCCGGCTCCACCGGCAAGCCCAAGGGCACGGTGCACACGCACGCCAACCTGTGGTGGACCGCCGAGCTCTACGGCAAGCCCGTGCTCGGCCTCACAGAAGGCGACGTGTGCTTCTCGGCCGCCAAGATGTACTTCGCGTACGGCCTGGGCAATGCGTTGACCTTCCCGCTGTCGGTGGGCGCCACCGTCGTGCTGATGGCCGAGCGCCCCACGCCCGACGCCACCTTCCGCCGCTGGACCGAACACAAGCCCACGGTGTTCTTCGGCGCGCCCACGGGCTTCGCTGGCATGCTCGCCTCGCCCAAGCTGCCGGCGCGCGATGCGGTCGCACTGCGCATGTGCTCGTCGGCCGGCGAGGCGCTGCCCGGCGAGATCGCGCAGCGCTTCAAGGCGCACTTCGGCTGCGAGATCATCGACGGCATCGGCTCGACCGAGATGCTGCACATCTTCATCTCCAACCGCCCCGGCGACGTGCGCTACGGCACCACGGGCAAGCCGGTGGACGGCTACGAGGTCGAGCTGCGCGGCGAAGACGGCCGCCCCGTGCCCGACGGCGAGGTGGGCGACCTGTACATCCGCGGCCCGAGCTCGGCACTGATGTACTGGTGCAACCGCGAGAAATCGCGCGACACCTTCCAGGGCGGCTGGACCAAGAGCGGCGACAAGTACACGCGCGACGCCGACGGCTACTTCACCTATGCGGGCCGCAGCGACGACATGCTCAAGGTCAGCGGCATCTACGTCTCGCCCTTCGAGGTCGAGGCCACGCTGATGCAGCACCCGGCCGTGCTCGAGGCCGCCGTCATCGGCAAGGACGACGCCGACGGGCTCACGAAGACCAAGGCCTTCGTCGTGCTGAAAGATGGCGCCGCCGCCACCGAGGACGAGCTCAAGGCCTTCGTGAAGGAGCGCCTGGCGCCCTACAAGTACCCGCGCTTCCTGGAGTTCGTGAGCGAGCTGCCGAAGACGGCCACCGGCAAGATCCAGCGCTTCCGGCTGCGCGAACGCGAGAAGCAGGCATGAGCACGCCGACGGTTGCCACCGACTTCGCCACCATCGACTGGCGCGGGCGCACCGTGCGCATCGAGTGCCGGTGGATCGCCCCCGAGCGCGGCGCCGACACCCCGCTCATCGTGTTCCTGCACGAGGGCCTGGGCTCCGTCGCGATGTGGAAGGACTTCCCCGCCCAGGTCTGCGAAGCCGCCGGCGCGCGCGGCCTCGTGTTCTCGCGCCCCGGCTACGGCCGCTCCACGCCGCGCGCCGACGACGAAATCTGGGACGTCGACTTCATGCACCGCCAGGCGCACGAGGTGCTGCCCGCGCTGTTCGCCGCGCTGAAGCTCGGCGACGAAAAACCCTGGCTCTTCGGCCACAGCGACGGCGGCTCGATCTCGCTGCTGTATGCCTCGCGCTTTTCCGACAAGGTAGCGGGCCTCGTGGTGCTCGCGCCGCACATCTTCGTGGAGGACAAGACCGTCGCGAACATCGAGATCGCACGCGACGCCTACCGCACGAGCGACCTGCCCGCCAGGCTCGGCCGCTACCACGACAGCGCCGACTCGGCCTTCTGGGGCTGGAACCGCATCTGGCTGCACCCGCCCTTTCGCGACTGGAACATCGAGGCCGAGCTGGCCACGATCCGCTGCCCCGTGCTCGCGGTGCAGGGCATCGACGACGAGTACGGCACGCTCGCGCAGATCCGCGACATCGCACCGCGCGTCGGTGGGATTTGCGAGCTGCTCGAAATCCCTGAATGCGGGCATTCCCCGCATCGCGATCAGCCGGATCGTGTCATCGTCGCGACCGCTTCTTTCATCACCAACAACAGGAGACAGACACCATGACGAACCTTCGCACCGCGCGCCTGGCGCTCACGGCCATCGCCCTCGCCGCCCTGGCCTCCGCGGCCGGCGCACAGGGCACGGCAAAGCTCAAGGTCGGCCTCATGCTGCCCTACAGCGGTACCTACACCGCCCTGGGCGTGGCCATTGAAAACGGCTTCAAGCTCTACGTGGAACAGCAGGGCGGCAAGCTCGCCGGCCGCGAGATCGAATACTTCAAGGTCGACGACGAGTCCGACCCGGCCAAGGCCACCGACAACGTCAACAAGCTCATCAAGCGCGACAACGTCGACGTGATCGTCGGCACCGTGCACTCGGGCGTGGCCATGGCCATGGCCAAGGCCGCCAAGGAAAGCGGCACCGTGCTCATCGTGCCGAACGCCGGCGCCGACGCGGTGACGGGCCCGATGTGCGCGCCCAACATCTTCCGCAGCTCGTTCAGCAACTGGCAGCCGGCTTTCGCCATGGGCGAGGTGGCGGCCAAGCAGCAGGGCAAGAAGAAGGTCATGACCATCACCTGGAAGTACGCGGCCGGCGAAGAGTCGGTCAACGGCTTCAAGGAAGGCTTCGAGAAGAACGGCGGCAAGGTCGACAAGCAGCTCACCCTGCCCTTCCCCAACGTGGAGTTCCAGGCGCTGCTGACCGAGATCGCGGCGGCCAAGCCCGATGCGGTCTACGCCTTCTTCGCGGGCGGCGGCGCGGTGAAGTTCGTCAAGGACTACCAGGCCGCCGGCCTGAACAAGACCATCCCGCTGTACGGCCCCGGCTTCCTGACCGACGGCACGCTCGACGCGCAGGGCGAATCGGCGCAAGGCATGCTCACCACGCTGCACTACGCCGACGGCCTGAACACCCCGCGCGACAACGCCTTCCGCGTGGCGTACGCCAAGTCGTTCAAGCTGCAGCCCGACGTGTACGCGGTGCAGGGCTACGACGCCGCGCAGATGCTGGGCGTGGGCCTGAATGCCACCAAGGGCGACATCTCGAAGAAGGCCGAGTTCACGGGCGCGATCGAGAAGGCGAAGATCGACAGCCCTCGCGGCACCTTCACGGTGAGCAAGTCGCACAACCCGGTGCAGGACATCTACCTGCGCAAGGTCGAGGGCAAGGAAAACAAGCTGGTGAGCACGGCCATCAAGGGCCTGTCCGATCCGGCACGCGGCTGCCGGATGTAAGCAGGGCCACGGGCCTTCGGTTCTCTCTCGTTCCCTCGCGGCCCTGACCGGGTTCAGGGCCGCGAGCCGCCTTGCGGCAACCACACTCAACTGGGATCACACGGTGGATTTCGGAACCTTCTTGGTGCAGTGCCTGAACTCCGTTCAGTACGGCCTGCTGCTCTTTCTCGTGGCTTCGGGGCTGACGCTGATCTTCGGGATCATGGGCGTCATCAACCTCGCCCACGGGAGCTTCTACATGATCGGCGCCTACATGGCGTTCTCGCTGGCGCCGCTGTTCGGCGACCAGTTCCTGCTGATGCTGGTGGCCGGCGTGGTGCTGGCCGCGATCTTCGGCTACGTGCTGGAGTGGGCCTTCTTCAGCTACCTCTACCAGCGCGACCACCTGCAGCAGGTGCTCATGACCTACGGGCTCATCCTGGTGTTCGAGGAGCTGCGCTCCATCTTCGTGGGCAACGACGTGCACGGCGTGAAGGTGCCCGCCTGGCTGGACGGCAGCTTCGCGCTGGGCAATGTCATGAGCTACCCGTGGTATCGCCTGTTTGCCTCGGCCGCCTGCATCGTGCTGGCCGTGGGCCTGTACTACGTGGTGAACCGCACGCGCCTGGGCATGATGATCCGCGCCGGCGCCAGCAACCGCGACATGGTGCGCGGCCTGGGCATCGACGTGAAGCGGCTGTACCGCATCGTGTTCGCGGCCGGCGTGGCGCTGGCGGCACTGGCCGGCATGATCGCCGCGCCGATGTCCTCGGTGTACCCGAACATGGGCGCCAGCGTGCTCATCATCTGCTTCGTGCTGGTGGTGATCGGCGGCATCGGCTCGATCACCGGGGCGCTCGTCGCCTCGCTGCTGGTGGGTTTTGTCGACACCTTCGGCAAGGTGTTCTTCGCCGACCTGGCGGGCATCGGCATCTACCTGCTGATGGCCATCGTGCTGATCTGGAAGCCCGAAGGCTTGATGGGGAGGCGGCCATGAGCCCGGTGGTTGCATCCGCACCGTCGTCGCCGCGGCGCGGTGCCTTCGTCGTGCCCGTGCTGTGCGCCATCGCGCTCGCCGTGGCCGGCCCGCTGCTGGGCAACTACGCGTCGGACTTCATCGTCAAGGTGATGATCCTGTCGATCTTCGCGCTCAGCCTGGAGCTGCTGGTGGGCATGACCGGCCTCGTGAGCCTGGGCCATGCGGCCTTCTACGGCATCGGCGCGTACGTCACCGTGCTGGCCTCGGGCAACGAGGGCGGCAACTTTGCGCTGCTGCTGGTGCTGTCGATGGGCGCGGCGGCGCTGTATGCGCTGTTCGTGGGCGCGCTGAGCCTGCGCACGCGCGGCGTGTACTTCATCATGGTCACGCTGGCCTTTGCGCAGATGGCCTTCTTCGTGTTCCACGACACCAAGGTCGGCGGCGGCAGCGACGGCATCTACCTGTACGTGCGCCCGGCCCTCGGCGCGCTCGACATGGAGAACCGCACGGTGCTGTTCTACGTGGTGCTGGCGGCGCTGGTGTTCACCTACGGCCTGCTGGCGCTCATCCGCCGCTCGCGCTTCGGCGCCGCGCTCGCGGGCATCCGCGTGAACGAGCAGCGCATGCGCGCGGCGGGTTTCGCGGTGTACGGCTACAAGCTCGCGGCCTTCGTGCTCGCGGGCGCGCTGGCCGGGCTCGCGGGCTTTCTGCTGGCCTCGCGCGACGGCGTGGTCAACCCCGAGCTGATGGCCTGGCACAACTCCGGCGAGGTGCTGCTGATGGTGATCCTGGGCGGCCTCGGCCACCTGCGCGGCGCGGTGATCGGCGCCGTGGCCTTCACGCTGCTCAAGGAAATCTTCTCCACCCACGCCGTGATGGGCCCGCTGGCCGACCACTGGCAGCTCACGCTGGGCATTGCGATCATCGTGTTCGTGGCGCTGCTGCCCAAAGGCCTGATCGGCCTGGTGCAGCGCCTGTCGCCGAAGGGAGGCGCATGACCACCGCACTGCTGTCCGTCGACAAACTCACGCGCCGCTTCGGCGGCCTCACGGCCGTCAACGCCGTCACGCTCGACCTGCACATCGGCGAGGTGCATGCGGTGATCGGCACCAACGGCGCCGGCAAGTCGACGCTCATCAACATGCTCTCGGGCGAGATCGAGGCCTCCGAGGGCCGCATCGCCCTGGACGGCGTCGACATCACCGCGCGCGCGCAATCGCGCCGCGCCCGCGACGGCGTGGGCCGCAGCTACCAGCGCACCACCATCTTCCCGGAGTTCACGGTGCACGAGAACTGCCGCCTCGCCGCGCAGGCCGCCACGGCGAAGCCCTGGGCGATCTGGCAGTCGTCGCAGCGCTGCGCCACCAGCAACGCCTCGGCCGACGCCGCGCTCGAGGCCGCCGGCCTCGCGGCCGAAGCCCGGCGCGTCGCCGGCACGCTGAGCCACGGCGCGCAGCGCCAGCTCGAAGTGGCGATGTGCCTGGCCACCCACCCGCGCGTGCTGCTGCTGGACGAACCGCTCGCCGGCATGGGCGCGGAAGAGACCGACCGCATGCTCACGCTGCTCGCGCGGCTGAAGGCCACGCACGCCATCCTGCTGGTGGAGCACGACATGGACGCCGTGTTCCGCATCGCCGACCGCATCACGGTGATGGTGAACGGCACCGTCATCGCGACCGGCGACCCGACGTCGATCCGCGAGAACCCCGAAGTGCGCACGGCCTACCTCGGCGAGGAGCAACACTGATGCTGATCGTTCGCGACCTCAACACCTACTACGGCAACAGCCACATCCTGCGCGGCGTGCACGCCGGCATTCCCGCGGCGACCTCCGTCGGCCTGCTCGGGCGCAACGGCATGGGCAAGACCACGCTCATCCGCACGATCATGGGCTACGTGCGCCCGGCCTCCGGCGAGGTGCAGGTCGACGGCCGCACCGTCACCGGCCTGCCGCCCGAGAAGATGGCGCGCCTGGGCATCGGCTACGTGCCCGAGGGGCGCGGCATCTTTCCGAACCTGTCGGTGCGCGAGAACCTCGTGATGAGCGAACGCGCCGGCGTCGACGGCCAACGCGCCTGGACCTTCGACCGCGTGATGGCCACCTTCCCGCGCCTGTCGGAACGGCTCTCGCACGGCGGCCAGCAGCTGTCGGGCGGCGAGCAGCAGATGCTCTCCATCGGCCGCGCGCTCATGACCAACCCGCGCCTCTTGATCCTCGACGAAGCCACCGAAGGCCTCGCGCCACTGATCGTGGCCGAGATCTGGCGCGTGATCAGCGAGATCCGCGCCACCGGCATCGCCACGCTGATCGTCGACCGCGACTACCGCAAGGTGCTCGCGCACACGGACCTGGCGGTGGTGATGGAGAAGGGGCAGATCGTGCGGCATGGGGCGTCGGCGGATCTGCTGGCCGAGCCGACGGTGCTGGAGGAATTGCTGGGCGTGTGAGCATGCGTGGCGGGCGTCACCCGGTCCGCTGCGCCATCAGGAAATCGATGAACACCCGCATGCGCAGCGGCACGTGGCGCCCGTCCGGGTACAGCAGCGTGTAGGGCCGCGAACGGCCCGCGAAGGGCTTCAGCACCTCGACGAGCGAGCCGTCCGCCAGCTCCTTCTCCACGACGAAGCGGTAGGTCTGGAACAACCCGGCGCCGCTTTTCGCGAGCGTGACGCCGCCAAGCACGTCGTCGGAACAGCTGTAGGCGCTGTCCGCGAAGACTTCGCGGTCCTTGCCGTTCTCCTTGAAGAGCCACGAAATGCGGCGGCCACTGCTGGGCAGCTCGAACTGGATGCACTCGTGCGCGGCGAGGTCGTCCAGCGTGCGCGGCGTGCCGGCCCTCCGCAGGTATTTGCGCGTGGCGACCACGACCAGGTCCGCATCCTCGAGGTGCCGCGCAATCAGCGTGGAGTCGGGCTGGGCCCGCACGCGCACGGCCATGTCGTAGCCCTCTTCCACGAAATCGATGTTGCGGTTGCTCAGGTGCACGTGCAGCCGGATGTCGGGAAAGCGTTCGCGAAACGCCGGCAGCAAGGGCAGGATGCGGTGGTGGCCGTAGGTGGTCGGCACGCTGATGCGCAGCATGCCCGAAGGCAGCACCTGCTGGCCCATCACCTCGCGCTCGGCCTCGGCGAGCTGCGCCAGCGCCTGTCGGCACTGTGCAAAGTAGGAGCGGCCCGCGTCGGTGAGCCGCACGCTGCGCGTGGTGCGCACGAAAAGCCGCAATCCCAGCCGCTTCTCGAGCCGGGAGATCGATCGGCTCACGGCCGCCGGCGTCACACCAGCCGCGAGTGCCGCCGAGGTGAAGCCGCCGCTCTCCGCAGCGAGGCAGAACAACTCGATGCTGCCCAGAAGGATGTCGCCGAACTGCCGCTGCATGGATTGATTACCTTGTGTATCAGGTGAAGTGCGAGTCTAGTGATTTATCTATCGATGCGTCATCAATACAGTTCTCCCCACGTCATCAACTTCCTTGGAGAACCGACATGCAGGACGACACATCCCCCACCGTGGTCATCACCGGCGCCTCGAGCGGCATCGGCCTGGGCCTTGCGCAGGCGTACCTCGCGCGCGGCTTCAACGTGGTCGCGAATGCGCGCACCGAAGAGCGGCTCGCAGCCGCCGCGAAGCAGCTCGGCAATCCGGCGCGTCTTCTCGGCGTCGCGGGCGACATCGGCCGCCGCGACACGGCGCAGCAGCTCGTCGACCGCGCCGTGGCGCGCTTCGGTCAGGTCGACGTGCTCGTCAACAACGCGGGCATCTTCAACGCGAAGCCTTTCGTCGACTACACCGAAGACGACCTCGAGCAAATGGTGGCCACCAACCTCAAGGGCTTCGTCTACGCCTCGCAGGCCGCGGCAAAGCACATGGTTGCGCGCCGCCAGGGACACATCGTCAACATCACGGCGAGCATCGCGCTGCAGCCGAACCAGCAGGTGCCGGCTGTGTTGCCGGTGCTGATCAAGGGCGGCATCAATGCCGCGACGCGCGCGCTGGCGCTCGAACTCGCACCGCACAACGTCAAGGTGAATGCGGTGGCACCCGGCATCGTGGACACGCCGCTGTACACGCCCGAGCAGCACGGCTTCCTCAACGGCCTGGCGCCCGCCGGCCGCATCGCGACCGTGCAGGAGATCGCCGATGCGGTGCTCTACCTCACGAGCGCCGATTTCACGACCGGCGTGGTGCTGCCCGTGGATGGCGGCATGAGCACCGGCAAGTGGTAATCACCTCAGTCATTCACCCAAGGAGCACACCATGCCTTTCATCAACCTGAAGATCACTCGCGACGGCGTCACGCGCGAACAGAAAACCCAGGTCATTGCCGAGTTCACGGAAACGCTCGAACGGGTGCTGAAGAAGCCGCCGGAATGGACGCACATCGTGATCGAGGAGATCGACACCGACGACTGGGGCTTCGCGGGCCTGACCACCACCGAGTACCGCAAGCGGCTGGCCGACCGTGCGAAGCCGCCGCAGTGAAGGAATGGCGCCGGATCGGGCCGCATTGCCCTCGATGTGAGGGGGAGTAACACGTCCGTTCCACCGGGTTTCACCTCTGTCCTGCGACAGCGCGACAGCCGAATCATGTCCGGCTGCGCAGCCCCTCCCCGTGCCGCGCCCACCCACGCACGAGGCTGCGCATGACGTCCCTGCAATCGCGCCACATCGACAACGTCTATTCGATCGCCACCGGCACGGCGCTGCGGGCCGATCCGGCGGCGAGCCTGGTGCACAAGTCGTGGGCGCGCTGCGTGCGCGACCATGGGCTCGATCCGTCGCGGCCGACGCCCGCGCGCATCCTGCCGGCGCAGGAGGTGCGCGCGCACCAGCAGCAGCTCGAGCACTTCCTGCGCGCCGCGCGCGCGGGCATGGAGGACATCTACCGCCGCGTGGCCGAGCTGGGCTACATGGTGCTGCTGACCGATGCCGAGGGCATCACGGTCGACTACATCGGCAACCCGGCCTGGGACGACCAGCTGCGCCGCGCCGGCCTGTACCTGGGCGCCGACTGGAACGAGGCGCACGCCGGCACCTGCGGCGTGGGCACCTGCCTCGTCGAGCGCCAGCCGATGACCTGCCACCAGACCGAGCACTTCGACGCCACGCACATCGCGCTCACCTGCACGACGGCGCCGCTGTTCGACCACAGCGGCAAGCTCACGGCGATCCTCGACGTGTCGGCGCTGCGCTCGCCCGAGGCGCGCGAGAGCCAGCACCTGGTGCGGCACCTGGTGTCGATCTACGCGCGGATGATCGAGGACGCCGACTTCCTGCGGCACTTTCGCGGCCACTGGATCCTGCGGCTGGGCAGCGCCTTCGGGCTGGTCGACGTGGCGGGCGAAGTCATGCTGGCCTTCGACGAGGGCGGCACGGTGGTGGGCGCCAACGGAGGCGCGCGCGAGGTCTTCTCGGGGCCGCAGCAACAACTTCTGGGCGGCGCGGTGTCGGAGCTGCTGCACCTGCCGATGGACGCGATCTGGCGCCTGGGCAACGGCGGCGCGTCGGCCCTGCCGTTTGCGCACACGGTGCTGCTGCCCGGCGGCAGCGAGTACCACGCCTCGCTGATCGCGCCGCGCCTGCGGCGCTCGCCGGTCACTGCATCCACATCGCCGGCGCCCCAGCCTTCGGACCGTTTGCCACCGCTCGAACGCATCGCGGGCGACGACGACCCCGCGATGCAGCAGCTGATCGCGCAGGCGCGCCGCCTGGTGGACCGCGGCATCCATGTGCTGGTCGAGGGCGAGACCGGCAGCGGCAAGGAGGTGCTGGCGCGCGCGCTGCATGGCGCGAGCCGGCGCGCGGCGCTGCCCTTCGTGGCGGTGAACTGCGCGGCCATTCCCGATTCGCTGATCGAGAGCGAGCTCTTCGGCTACACGCCCGGCAGCTTCACGGGCGGCCGCGCCAAGGGCATGAAGGGACTGATCGCGCAGGCCGACCGCGGCACGCTGTTTCTCGACGAGATCGGCGACATGCCGATGGCGCTGCAGACGCGGCTGCTGCGCGTGCTGTCCGAAGGCGAGGTGCTGCCGCTGGGCGCCGAGTCGCCGCAGCGCGTGGACCTTGCGGTGGTGGCGGCCACGCACCGCGACCTGTCGGCGCTGGTCGCGGCCGGGCGCTTTCGCGAGGACCTGTACTACCGCCTGTGCGGCGCGGTGCTGAAGTTGCCGCCGCTGCGCGCGCGGCGCGACCGGCGGTACCTGATCGAGGCGATGTTCCATGAGGAAGCGGCGGCGATGGGCTCGACCGCGCGGCTGTCGGAGGCGGCGATGCTGCGGCTGATGGCGCACGACTGGCCGGGCAACCTGCGCGAGTTGCGCAATGTGCTGCGGCTGGCGCTGGCGCTCTGCACGGGCGCGAGCATCACGCCCGAGGAGCTGCGCCTGGCGCCGCATCGGCCGTCGCTCGACCGCTGTGACACATCACCCACGCCGGCAGACGACGACAGCGCCGCCGACGCCACGCGCCTGCTCGACGCGTTGCAGCGCCACCGCTGGCATGTGGCGCGGGCCGCGCAGGCGCTCGGCATCAGCCGCGCCACCGCGTACCGCCACATGAAGCGCTTCGGCATCGTGGCGCCGCAACGCGGCTAGCGCCTCAGGATTCGCTCGATCGCGCGCACGGCCGTGCCCAGGCCGTCTTCCGCGCGCATGCGTTCGCCCAGCGCCTGGGCCCGCGCGCGCACCTGCGGGTCGTGCGCGAAGGCGATCCCGCGCGCCAGATCGTCGGCGCCGAACCGGCCCCCCGCCACAGCGGGCGGCGCCACGCCCGCCTGCGCGAGGTGGTGCGCCCAGAACGCCTGGTCGCCCGCGAAGGGCACGACCACCGAGGGCACACCCGCGCGCGCGGCCGAGTGGCTGGTGCCCGAGCCGCCGTGGTGCACCACCAGCGCCATCCGCGGAAACAGCCAGTCGTGCGGGGTGTCGCCGACGACGTGGAAGTTCGGCGGAAGCTGTGCCCCATCGAGGCCGCTCCATCCGGGGTGCAGCACCGCGCGCCGGCCGGCCATGCCGTCGACGAGGGCTGCGAGCAGCCGCGCCTTGTCGAAGCCCGTCATGCTGCCGAAGCCGATGTAGACGGGTGCCTCGCCGGCCGCGAGGAAATCGTGCAGCGCCGCCGGCGGCTGCCAGTCGGGCGCGGGCGCGAGCCACTGGCCGCACACGGCGGCGTTGGCGGGCCAGTCGGCGGGGCGCGGCAGCAGGCTCGGCGAATAGCCGTAGAGCGCGGGGTGCGTGGTCCACAGGCGGCGGCGCGGCGGCAGGCCGCAGACCTCGGCGCGCGCGGCGTTCACGGCCGGCCGGAAGGCGCGCCAGAGCAGCCCGTTGACGAGGTGGTGGCTCGCGCGGTTCAAAAAGCGCGGCACGCGCGCGGGCGGCAGGAAGGGCGAGGCGAAGGCGGCCGTCGGCGTGAGCGGGAACATGCCCGCGCCGATGGCCGGCACGCCCAGCGCCTCGGCCGCCGACAGGCCCACGAAGGCCGCGAGCCCCGCGCAGACGATCGCGTCGCAGCCCTGCGCGGCCTCGATGGTCTGGCGCAGCCAGGGCGTGGCGTTGGCATTGGCGATGTCCGCCAGCGCCTTCGCGGCGGCGGCCGGCTTGTCGCCCTGCGCGATGACGCCGCCGAGCGCCTGCCGGATGTCGCCGGCCAGTGGCTGCGAGTGCACGCCGAGCCGGTCAGCCGCGCCGAGCGTGGTCGCGTCCGCCAGCAGCACCGACGCATGGCCCGCGTCGTTCAGCGCGCGGCACAGCGCGGCGAGCGGGCGCGCGTCGCCCTCGGTGCCGTAGGTGAGCACGGCGAGTTTCATGGGGCGCGCCTCCTTGCAGCGGGTGGCTTCGGGGCCGTGCGCGCGCCGCCGACGAAGAGGTCGACGACCACAGCGAACTCGTCGCGCAGCACGAGGCCGGGCAGCGTGAGCCAGCGCATCAGCGCGCCGAAATACAGGTGGTGCAGCAGGCTCGCGAGGTGCGCGGCCGAGACGTCGGTGCGCAGCGTGCCGGCCTGCTGGGCGGCGGCGATGAGCGCCTCGAACAGCCCCGACAGGTCGCGCGGCGTGCTGCGGTCGCCGCCGCCGAGTTCGCTCTCGATGTTGAGGAAGCGAAAGCGGAAGTAGTCGAGCAGGTAGGCCCGGTAGCGCTCGGACCATTCGGCCGAGGCGTCGAGCAGGCCGGTGAGCTGCGCCGTGAAGCCCGCCTTCGGGTCGATCGACGCATGCAGGCGCTGCGCATCGACCACGAGTTCGAGGTGCACCCAGTGGGCCAGGATCGCCTCCTTGGTCGGGAAGTGGTTGTAGAGCGTGCCCTTGGCCACGTCGGACTGCTGCGCGATCTGCTCCATCGTCGTCGCGTCGTAGCCCTGGGCTTCGAACAGGCGCATGGCGGTGGCGGCGACGTGGTCGAGCGTCTGGGTGCGGCGGCGTTCGCGGCGGCCGGGGGGATCGGGTTCGGTCACGGTACGGGCCCTTGAATTTGAACGTCGTCCAATTTTATACGTCGTTCAAATTCTCATGCATCGTCTCAGTCTCGGTGAGACAGCGACAGGCGCCTGAGACAAAACCCCCGCCAACCCCTTGATTCTTCGTCCCACCCCACGCGGCACGAAAGCTGCGCCACGAACCCCGCGTGCGCCTTGCCGCGCCGCAATTCGATTCGATTCGTTCAACGACACAACGGAGACATGCAATGACAGACCCGACCACCGGCCCCACCCGGGCCGCCGCCCAATGGCTGGCTGACTTCGCCGCCGCGCTCGCACGCGGCGACATCGATGCGGCCGTCTCGCTATTCGAGGCCGACAGCTACTGGCGCGACCTCGTCGCCTTCACCTGGAACATCCGCACGCAGGAAGGCGCGGGCGCCATCCGCGCGATGCTGCAGGCGCGCCTGGCCGACACGCAGCCCACGGCCTTCGCGCTCGAAGGCGAGGCGACCGAGGCCGACGGCGTGGTCGATGCGTGGTTCGGCTTCGAGACGCGCGTGGCGCGCGGGCGCGGCCACCTGCGCTTGCGCTCACATGACGGCGGTGGCAAGGCCTGGACGCTGCTCACCACCATGACCGAGCTGAAGGGCTTCGAGGAAAAGACCGGCGACCACCGCATCAAGGGCGCCGAGCACGGCGTGCACAAGGGCCGCAAGAACTGGCTCGAGAAGCGCCGCGACGAAGAGGCCGCGCTGGGCTACACCGAGCAGCCCGAGGTGGTGATCATCGGCGGCGGCCAGGGCGGCATCGCGCTGGGGGCGCGGCTGCGGCGGCTGGGCGTGCCGACGATCATCGTGGAGCGCAACGCCAAGGCCGGCGACTCCTGGCGCAAGCGCTACAAGTCGCTGTGCCTGCACGACCCGGTCTGGTACGACCACCTGCCCTACATGCCCTTCCCCGACGACTGGCCGGTGTTCGCGCCCAAGGACAAGATCGGCGACTGGCTCGAGATGTACACGAAGATCATGGAGCTCAACTACTGGAGCTCCACCAACGCGACCAAGGCGCGCTTCGACGAGGGCACGCAGCGCTGGGAGGTGCAGGTGGAGCGCGAGGGCAAGCCCGTGACGCTGCGCCCGAAGCAGCTGGTGTTCGCGCTCGGCGTGTCGGGCTACCCGAACGTGCCGAAGGTGGCGGGCGCCGAGAACTTCCTGGGCGACCAGCACCACTCCAGCCAGCACCCCGGGCCCGAGGCCTATGCGGGCAAGAAGTGCGTGGTGCTGGGCTCGAACAACTCGGCGCACGACATCTGCGCGGCGCTGTGGGAGCACGGCGCCGACGTGACGATGGTCCAGCGCTCGTCCACGCACATCGCGCCTTCGCAGTCGCTCATGGAGCTGGCGCTGGGCGGGCTGTATTCCGAGCAGGCGGTGAAGAACGGCATCGACCACCACAAGGGCGACCTGATCTTCGCCTCGGTGCCCTACAAGATCATGCACACCTTCCACATCCCGGTGTACGAGGAGATGAAGAAGCGTGACGCCGACCTGTACGCGCGGCTGGAGAAGGCCGGCTTCCTGCTCGACTTCGGCGTGGACGGCTCGGGCCTGTTCATGAAATACCTGCGGCGCGGCTCGGGCTACTACATCGACGTGGGCGCCTCGGAGCTGGTGGCCAACGGCAGCATCCACCTCAAGAGCGGCGTGAACATCGAGCGCGTGAACGAACGCTCGGTCACGCTCACCGACGGCACCGAGCTGCCGGCTGACCTGCTGGTGTACGCCACGGGCTACGGCTCGATGAACGGCTGGCTGGCCGACCTGATCTCGCCCGAGACCGCCGACAAGGTCGGCAAGTGCTGGGGCCTGGGCTCCGACACGCCGAAGGACCCGGGTCCGTGGGAAGGCGAGCTGCGCAACATGTGGAAGCCGACGCAGGTGCCCCAGCTGTGGTTCCACGGCGGCAACCTGCACCAGTCGCGCCACTACTCGCAGTTTTTGGCGCTGCAGCTGAAGGCGCGCATGGAAGGGATCGACACGCCGGTGTACGAACTGGCGGCGTCGCACCACAAGCGCTGAGCGGCTCCGGCTTCCTCTCCCCTCGGGGAGAGGGAGCCGTTCACTCCTGGATGAAGCGGCGCAAGCCTTCGAGGTCGGTCACGGTGATGCCGCCGTACTCGATGTGCAGGAACCCGGCCTCCTTCAGCCGGTTCAGCGCCGCGTTGCAGCGCTGGCGCGACACGCCCGACAGGTTGGCGATCTCTTCCTGCGAGGTCTGCAGGTGCGGCTCGCTGCCCGGGTGCAGCCAGGGGTGGAACAGGCCGGCCAGCGCGCGCGCCACCTGGCTGTCGGCGTCGAGCAGCCGGTGCGCGGCGTAGCTGCCCATGAACCAGTGCAGCCGCTCGTTGATCTGCTGCAGCAAAAAGTGATCGAAGCCGCGCTGCGTGCGATGCAGCCACTCGAAGGTCTCCAGCGGCAGCTGCGCCACGCGGCTGGGCCGCAGCGCGATGATGTCGGCCGAGCGCGGCACGGCACGCAGCAGCGTGCCCTCGCCGAACCAGCTGCCTACCGACAGCCCGCCCAGCGTGACCGAGCGGCCGTCGCTGGAGGTGATCGACCACTTGAGCAGCCCTTCGAGCGTGCCGTACCAGTGCAGCGGCGTGTCGCCGCGCCGGCACAGCGCGGCGCCGGCGGCCACCTCGACCTCGCGCATCTCGTCGAGCACGCGCTCGCCCGCGCCCACGTCGAGCAGCGGGAACCAGGCCGAGCCCTGCAGCAGCTGGGGAATGGTCAGGGAGGCCGCGGGGATCGCCGGCTTGGTCGAGGGCATGCTGTCTTTTTTGTTTACTGCGCGCCCTTGAGCTGCTGCAGCTCGGCCTGCGCTTCGTGCAGCTTCTTCTCGCGGTCCGCGATCTTGCTGGCACGGCCCTTCTCCTGCGCCGCACGCAGGTCGCGCTCGCGCTCGGCCACCTTGCGCTCCTGGGCACGGATGCGCTTCTGGTGCTCGGCCGCCAGCTTGGCGTCGGTGCAATGGCGGTTCACTTCGGCCAGTGCCGTTTCGAGCCCGCGCACGCGCTGCTTCTGGCCCTTGGACTTGGCCATCTCGATGTCGCGGCCGATGGCTTCGCGCTTGGCGTCGCAAGTGGCGGGGCCGGCGGGTTGGGCGGCGGCGCCGAGGGTGGTGAACGCGGCCGCGGCGGCCAGCACGAGGGGCAGAAATTTCATGGAGAGGTTCCTTGTGTGCGCAACGGCGCAGGGGCGACTTTAGCGGCTGGCGCCGCGTAAACCCTGCCCCGGAATGTCGTCGCGATGACTGAGTACGAACGCATCACAAAAAATAATGGCGCGCCCCCCTGACTGACTGACCGACCGACCCCAGGAGCCCCGAGCATGTCGAAGCGCAAAGTGATCGTGACCATCGCCCCCACCGGCGGCATGGCGCACAAGTCGCAGAACCCCCACCTCCCCACCCAGCCCGCCGAGATCGCCGCCGACGTGCTGCGCTGCTGGAACGCCGGCGCCAGCGTGGTGGCGATCCACGCGCGCCGCCCCGACGACGGCGCCACCTGCAACGCCGAGGTGTACCGCGACATCAACAGCCGCATCCGCGCGGCCGGCTGCGACATCGTGCTGAACAACTCGACCGGCGGCGGCGTGCACGGCGACATGGTGAAGCCGCTGGCCGGTGATCGCTGGGAGATCGCGTGGGAAGAACGCATCAAGGGCATGGACGCCGGCGCCGAGATGTGCACGCTGGACGCCACCACGCTCAACCTGAGCTTCGAAGGCAAGCAGATCCTGATGGACACGCCGATCACGCGCGGGCGCGAGCTGGCCGCCGGCATGAAGGCGCGCGGCATCAAGCCCGAGTGGGAGGTGTTCAGCCCCACGCACATCCTGCAGGACACGACCACGCTGATCGAGGAAGGCCATGACGACGAGCCCTACTTCATCAACCTGGTGATGAACGTGCACCGCAACTTCCAGAACGCGATGCCGTACTCGCCGCGCAACCTGCAGATGATGGTCGACACGCTGCCCAAGGGCGCCATCTTCGGCGTGAGCGGCATCGGCATGTCGCAGCTCGAAGCCAACGTGGCGGCGCTGCTGCTGGGCGGGCATGCGCGCGTGGGGCTGGAGGACAACCTCTACTTCCGCCACGGCGAACTCGCCACCAACGTGCAGCTCACCGAGCGCATCGTGCGCGTGATCCGCGAGCTCGACATGGAAGTGGCCACGCCGTCCGAGGCGCGCCAGATCATGGGCCTGCCGCGCGTGGGCGGCCCGCGGCCCGAGTTCGCGCTGGGCTGAAGACGCACGAGAACAACGAACGGAGACACGCACATGAACATTCCCCGCACCGCCCTGGCCCTCGCACTCGCCGCCGCATTCGCATCGGGCGCGTCGGCCCAGGTGTCCGACGACACCATCCGCATCGGCTTCATCAGCGACATGTCGGGCCTGTACCGCGACTACGACGGCCCGGCCGGTGCCGAAGCCATCCGCATGGCCATCGCCGACATGGGCGGCGCCATCGACGGCAAGAAGATCGAGCTGGTCACGGCCGACCACCAGAACAAGCCCGACATCGCCGCCGCCAAGGCGCGCGAATGGTTCGACGTGAACAAGGTCGACATGCTGATCGGCGGCGTGAACTCGGGCGCGGCCATTGCCATGGCCGGCGTGGCGGCCGACAAGAAGAAGCCGTACTTCGTGGTGGGCTCGGGCGCGTCCAGCCTCACCAACGAGTACTGTTCGCCCTACACCGTGCACTACGCCTACGACACCGTGGCCATGGCGCGCGGCACCGCGAGCGCGGTGGTCAAGGCCGGCGGCAAGAGCTGGTACTTCGTGGCGGCCGACTACGCCTTCGGCGCGGCGCTGCAAGGCGACGCCACCAAGACCGTGCAGGCCAGCGGCGGCACGGTGGCAGGCTCGGTGAAGCACCCGCTGGGCGCTAGCGACTTCTCCTCGTTCATGCTGCAGGCGCAGAGCTCGAAGGCGCAGGTGCTGGCCCTGGCCAACGCGGGCGGCGACACGGTGAACGCCATCAAGTCGGCGGCGGAGTTCGGCATCAGCAAGCACATGAAACTCGCCGGCATGATCATCACCATCAACGACGTGCACGCGCTGGGCCTGAAGGCTTCGCAGGGCATGTACCTCACCGACAGCTGGTACTGGAACCAGAGCCCCGAGTCGCGCGCCTGGGCGCGGCGTTTCTTCGACAAGCACAAGCGCATGCCCTCCTCCTTCCACGCCGGCGACTACTCCGCAGCGCTGCAGTACCTGCAGGCCGTGAAGGCCGCGGGCAGCGACGACGCCGACAAGGTGATGGCCCAGCTGCGCAAGACCAAGTTCAACGACATGTTCGTCAAGGGCGGCTGGCTGCGCGACGACGGCCTCATGGTGCACGACATGCACCTCATGCAGGTGAAGGCGCCGGCCGAGTCGAAGGAGCCGTGGGACTATTACAAGGTGATCGAGAACATCCCCGGCGAAGCCGCGTGGACCACCAAGACGGAGAGCCGCTGCGCGCGGTGGAAATCGGCATGAACCTCACCACCGACGTGAAGCGCGTCGCCGTCGTCGGCACCGGCGTGATTGGCGCGAGCTGGGCCGCGCACTTCCTCGCGCACGGGCTCGACGTGAACGCGACCGACCCCTCGCCCGGCGCCGAAGACCGGCTGCGCGCCGCCGTGGCGCAGCACTGGCCGACGCTGGAACGCTTCGGCCTGGCCGAGGGCGCCTCGGTCGACCGCCTGCGCTTTCACGACAGCCTGGAAGACGCGGTGGCCGTGGCCGATTTCGTGCAGGAGAACGGCCCCGAGCGCATGGACTTCAAGATCGACCTGTTCCGCCGCATGGACGCGGCCGCGCCGCCCGAGACCATCCTCGCGTCGAGCTCGTCGGGCCTGGCGATCAGCGGCGTGCAGTCGGGCTGCGCGCACCCGCAGCGCGTGGTGCTGGGGCATCCGTTCAACCCGCCGCACCTGATCCCGCTCGTCGAGGTGATCGGCGGCGAGCAGACCTCGCCCGACACCATCGCCCGCACGATGGCGTTCTATGCCGCCATCGGCAAGCGGCCGATCCACGTGAAGCGCGAGGTGAAAGGCCACATCGCGAACCGGCTGCAGGCTGCCCTGTGGCGCGAGGCTTTTCATCTCGTCAACGAAGGCGTGGCGAGCGTGGCCGACATCGACACCGCCATCGCGCACGGCCCCGGCCTGCGCTGGGCCGTGATGGGGCCGTTCATGAACCTGCACCTCTCGGGCGGTGCGGGCGGCATTGAGCATTTGCTCGCGCACTTGGGCGGGCCCATCGAAGACTGGTGGAAGGACCTGGGCGCGCCGTCGATGACGGACGCGTTGAAGCAGCAGGTGGTGCAAGGCGTGGACGACGCCCTGGGCACGCGCCACACCGCCGACCTCGAAGCCGCGCGCGACACCCTGCTGTTGAACCTGATTCGCGCCAAGGCCGAGACGGGTACGCTGGATTGACATGACCGACTTCCTTCTCGACGACACCCTGGTCGCGCCGCCCCGCACGGTGCGCATCGACTTCGACGACGGCTCGTTCGTGCTGCGCTCGCCGACGGCGTTGCAGCCGTATGCGCGCTGCATCGGCGAATGGATCGAGCGCTGGGCGCGCGAGACCCCCGATGCGCTGGCGTTTGCCGAGCGCGATGAGACGGGCGAAGGCTGGCGCACGCTCGACTACCGCGCGCTGCGCGCCACCGTCGGCGCGGTGGCGCAGGGCCTGCTCGACCTGAACCTGCCCGCGGGCCGCCCGGTCGTGATCCTCTCGGACAACGCCATCGACCATGCCGTGCTGATGCTCGCGACGATGCACATCGGCCGCACGGCCTGTTCGCTGTCGAGCGCCTACTCGCGCATGGCGAAAGACCCGTCGCGGCTGCACGGCATGTTGAAGGCGCTGCAGCCCGGGCTGATCTACGCTTCCGACGCGACGGTGTACGGCGCATCGCTCGCAGGCTGCGGCATCGAGGCAGTCACCGTGTTCAGCCGCAATGCCGACACGCATCCGGGCGCGCTGGCTTTCGACCAGTTGCTCGACGCGAAGGAAACGCCCGCCGTCATGCAGGCCTTCGCCGCCGTGGGCCCCGACACGCACGCCAAGTACCTGCTGACCTCCGGCTCCACCGGCCAGCCCAAGGTGGTGATCAACACGCACCGCATGCTGTGCGCCAACCAGCAGATGATGGCGCAGACCTGGCGCTTCCTCGCGCAAGAAAAACCGGTGCTCGTCGACTGGCTGCCATGGAGCCACACCTTCGGCGCGAACCACAACCTGCACATGGTGCTGTGCCATGGCGGCGCGCTCTACATCGACGAAGGCCGGCCCGCGCCGGGCCTCATCGAGAAGACCGTGCGCAATCTGCGCGAGGTGAAACCCACGCTGCTGTTCAACGTGCCGCGCGGCTTCGACATGCTGCTGCCTTTTCTCGAAGCCGATGACGCACTCGCCGCCGAAGTGTTCTCGCGGCTGCGCCTGGCCTTCTACGCGGCGGCGGCGCTCGCGCCTTCGACCTGGCAGCGGCTCGAAGCCGTGGCGCGGCGCGTGCGGCCCGCGCGCCCACTGTGGCTCACGACCTCGTGGGGCGCGACCGAGACCTCGCCCGCCATCACCTCGGCGCACTGGCAGCTCGACGGCGCCGGCTGCATCGGCGCGCCGCTGCCGGGGTTGGAACTGAAGTTCGTGCCCAACGGCGAGAAGCTGGAGATGCGCGTCAAGGGCGTCTCGGTGTTCTCGGGCTACCGCGACGCGCCGCGCGAGACCGCCAGCGCCTTCGATGCCGAGGGCTACTACCGCATCGGCGACGCGGGCTTTCTTGCGAACCCCGGCGACCCGGCGCAGGGCGTGATCTTCAACGGCCGCGTGGCGGAAGACTTCAAGCTCTCGACCGGCACCTGGGTGTCGGTGGGCACGCTGCGCGTGAAGCTGGTGTCGCTGCTGGCGCCGCATGTGCAGGACATCGTGCTCACGGGCCACGACCGCGACGCGATCGGCATGCTGGTGTTCGCCAGCCCGCAAGGCGCCGCCCTCGCGCCCGAAGCCCTGGCCGCGCGCATCGCCGGGGTGCTGCGCGCCCTGCGCGACGAAGGCGCGGGCTCGTCGCAGTGCCCGGCCTGCGCGCTGGTGCTGGCCGAACCGCCCAGCCTCGATGCGGGCGAGATCACCGACAAGGGCTACATCAACCAGCGCGCGGTGCTCACGCGGCGCGCGGCCGAGGTGGCGCGGTTGCATGCGCCGGCGACGGGCGATGCGGACGTGATCCGCCCGCTCTGAAGCCGCAGCGTCAGGCGACCGGCAGCGCCAGCCACTGGCGCCACAGCTTGCGCGCCCGGTCCTGGTAGCGCCGCGCGACGGCCCGCAGCGCCGTGCGCGGCGCGGGCGACATCAGTTCGTCGGGCAGCAACGGGTCGCGCACCAGGTGCGCGATCACGGCGCGCCCCAACAGCAGCGACTCGCGCACCGCCACCTCCAGCGGCACGGTGCGCAGCCGCTGTTCACCGCGCTCCAGCCCGGCCTGCAGGCGGCGGCAGTCGTCGGCCAGCGCGCGCACGTTCCACAGCCCGCGCGCGGCCGCCTGCGCGGCCGGGTCGAGGCCGGCCAGGCGGAACACCAGCGCATGCGGCGACAGGCCCAGCGCCACGAGCTGCGCGCGCTCGGCCTCGAGACCGCCCGCCAGGTTGTCGGGCCGCAGCTGCAGGCCCGGGCGCAGCGCCGCGAAACCGCGCAGCGACAGCGCCAGGCTGTGGCGGCGCCAGGCGGTCTTGTCGGCGCGCGCCACGCCGGCGTCGTGCACCGCGAGCCAGCCGCCCTGCCACGTCACCACCTGCGCGCGCGTGTGCCGCCAGTCGCCCACCGCGCGCGACAGCGCCGGCCCCGCGCGGTTCAGGCTGTAGCTGCCGCGCTCGCCGCGGGCGATCTTGCCTTCGGCCGCCAGCCGCGTGAGCCCCACGCGCAAGGTGGTTTCGCCGATGCCCATGAGCGCGCCCGCGCGGCACAGCGCCTGCGAACTCAGCGCGCCGCCGTCGGCCACCAGCAGGTCGAGGATCAGCTCCGGCGCGCTCGGCATCGCCACGGGAACATTACATACCTTGTCCATGTTTGCGAAATAAAGAAATGTTTCCTAGGATGCCAGAGACCGACTGATTCCTGCAATTTTTCTCCGGAAGGACCCTGCACATGACCACGCCCTTCGTGACCTGGGAGGTGGACGGCCCCGTCTGCACGCTCACGCTGAACCGCCCCGACAAACGCAACGCGGTCGACGGCGTCGTGGCCGCCCAGCTGCGCGCGGCCTTCGAACGCTTCGAGGCCGACGACGCGCTGCGCGTGGCCGTGCTGACGGGCGCCGGCGGCCACTTCTGCGCCGGTGCCGACCTGGGCGCCGTGGGAGACCCGGCGCGCCGCAACGAGCTCGACCCCGACGGCGGCGGCGCCGGCCCGATGGGCCCGACGCGCATGGCGCTGTCCAAGCCGCTGATCGCGGCGGTGAACGGCTACGCGGTGGCGGGCGGGCTCGAGCTGGCGCTGCTGGCCGACCTGCGCGTGGCCGACGACGACGCGGTGTTCGGCGTGTTCTGCCGCCGCTGGGGCGTGCCGCTGATCGACGGCGGCACGGTGCGGTTGCCGCGCCTCGTGGGCATGGGGCGCGCGCTCGACCTGATCCTCACGGGCCGGCCGGTGTCCGCCGCCGAGGCGCTGGCGATGGGCCTGGTGAACCGCACCACGCCGCCGGGCGGCGCACTGGCCGCCGCGCAGGAGCTGGCGCGGCAGATCGCCGCCTTTCCGCAGCAATGCATGCTGGCCGACCGCCGCTCCGCTTTCGAACAGTGGGACCTGCCGCTGGCCGAAGCGCTGCGCCGCGAAGGCGCGCAGGGCGTGCCGATCGTCGCGGCCGAGGGCGAGGCCGGCGCCGCGCGCTTTGCCGGCGGCGCCGGGCGCCACGGCGAGTTCAAACGCTGAACGCCCCCCGCTCTTTCGATTTCACATAGAACCTCCTGGAGACACGCCTTGCCTTCCCCCTCGCCCGCCCGTGGCCCGACCTACCTCGAACTGATCCGCCGCGGCGCCCTGCAGCACGGCCCGCGCACCGCCATCGTCTACGGCGACCAGTCGATGACCTTCACCGAGGTCGACCAGCTCAGCAGCCGGCTCGCCCACGCACTGCATGCCGCCGGCGCCGCGCCGCGCACGCGCGTGGCGCTGCTGCTGAACAACGGCCTGCACAGCGTGCCGCTGGACTTCGCCTGCGTGAAGGCCGGCATCAACCGCGTGCCGCTGAACGCGCGGCTCTCGCTGGCCGAGCACGCGCGCATGGTGACAGACACTGGTTGCACGCACCTCGTGTTCGGCCCCGACCTCGCCGAACGCGCGGCGGCCCTGCGCGAGGCCGTGCCGGGCCTGGCCTGCATGGGCCTGGGCGCGTCGCTCGACGGCGCCGCCGACCTGTTCGCGCAGGCCTTGTCGTGCGCCACGCAGGCGCCGGCGTTCGAGCCCTCGCCCGACGACGTGGTGCTCACGCTCTTCACCTCGGGCACCACCGGCACGCTGAAGGCCGCGCAGCACACGCAGGCTTCGTACGCGGCGATCTGCCGCAACGTGCTGCTCAACCTGCTGCCCGCCACGCCCGACGACGCCATGCTGCACGCGGCCTCGCTGATCCATGCGAGCGGCGTGTTCGTGCTGCCCTTCTGGCTGCGCGGCGCCCGCACGGTGATCCTGCCGGGCTTCGAACCCGGTACCTTCCTGCGCACGCTGCAGGCCGAGCGCATCACCGCGATCAACCTGGTGCCGACGATGCTGCAGATGCTGTTCGAGCACCCCGACATCGCGCACACCGACGTGGCCGCGCTGCGCTACGTGATCTACGGTGCCTCGCCGATGCCGCGCGCGGTGATCCGGCGCGCCATGGCGGCGTGGGGCCAGCACCGCTTCTGGCAGTACTACGGCCAGACCGAGGTGCCGCTGTGCCTGGCGGTGCTGCGCCCCGAGGACCACACCGACGAGCTGCTCGACGCCTGCGGCCAGCCGGCGATCGACGTCGAGCTGCGGCTGGTCGACGAGGCCGGCAACGACGTGCCGCCCGGCACGCCGGGCGAGATCGCGGTGCGCGCGCCCTCGGCGGTGTCGGGCTACCACAACGCGGCCGGGCTCAACGCCGAGACCTTCGTCGACGGCGGCTGGGTGCGCACGCGCGACGTGGGCCAGTTCGACGCGCGCGGCTTCCTGCACCTGAAGGACCGTACCTCCGACATGATCATCAGCGGCGGCTACAACGTCTACCCGCGCGAGGTCGAGAACGCGCTCATGACGCACCCCGCCGTGCGTGAGTGCGCGGTCATCGGCCTGCCGCACGAGAAGTGGGTGGAGATCGTCACCGCGGTGGTGGTGCTGCGCGAAGGCCAGCAGGCCGATGAAGCTACGTTGATCGCGCACGTGGCGCACCAGCTCGCCTCGTACAAGAAGCCGCAGCGCGTGCTGTTCGCCCGCGAGATCCCGAAGACGGCGGTGGGCAAGCTCAACCGCCGGCAGCTGCGCGAGCTGCACCGCGGCTGATGCGCTGCCAGTCGGTCAGCCTGCGCGCCGCCGCAACGCGGTGCGCAGCGCCTTCGCGAAGCGCGGGTCGGCCATGGCGCCCACGTTGAAGCGCGACCAGCGCGAGACCTGCGTCGAGTCGACGCTGAAGATGCGCCCCGGCGCCATCACGATCTTGCGCGGCAGCAGTTCCTTCGCGAAGGCCAGCGAGTCGTCCACGCCGGGCAGCGCAGCCCAGATGTAGAGCGACTGCGGGCTGCGCGCGAAGACCTCGGCGTCCACCGCGTCGAACAGCTTCAGCGCGTCGCGCGTGGCCTCGCCCAGCCGCTGCTGCAGCCGCTTGAGGTGCCGCTGGTAGTGGCCCTCGCTCAGGATGACGTCGACCGTGCGCTCGCTGTACTCCGAGCTGCTCACGTGGATCAGCGCCTTCAGGTCGGCCAGGTCGCTCGCCAGGTCCGCCCCGCAGGCGATGAAGCCCACGCGCAGCGCGGCCGAGAACGATTTCGAAAAACTGCCGATGTAGATGGTGCGTTCCAACTGGTCGAGCGCCGAGAGCCGCGGCAATGCGGTCGGCTTGAAGTCGGCCAGCGGGTCGTTCTCGACGATGAGCAGGTCGTACTTCTGCGCCAGCTGCAGCACGCGAAAGGCCTTGGCCGGCGAGATGTCGGAGCCCGTGGGGTTGTGCGCGAGCGACTGCGTGAAGAACAGGCGCGGCCGTTCGGCGATGAGCAGCTGCTCCAGCACCTCGAGGTCGGGCCCGTCGGCCAGGCGCGGCACCGCCAGCATCTGCGCGCCCGCGAGCTTGAGCTTGCCGAACAGCGGGTAGTAGCCCGGGTCGTCCACCAGCACCTTGCCGCCGGGCGGCACGAAATAGCGGATGACGATGTCCATCGCCTCGTTGGCGCCGTGCGTGAGCACGATCTGCCGCGGCTCGGCGCCGATGCCGAAATCGGCCAGCTTGCGCACGAGGTGGTCGCGCAGCGGCGCATAGCCGAAGCGGCTGCCATAGCGGAACAGCGCGCCGAGCCCCGTGCGCACGACCTTCGGGTGGTACTTGTCCAGCCGCACGTCGGCCAGCCATTCGACGGGCGGAAAGCCGTCGCCCACCGCCACCGCATCGGGCTGCGTCTTGAGCTGCTCGCGCATGAGCCACACGATGTCCATCGCACGGCCGAGGCTGCCCGCGTCGTCCTCGGCGGGCTTGGGCGTGGCCGTGGCCTGCGCCAGCACGTAGTAGCCCGAACCGCGCCGCGGCTCGACGAGGCCGCGCGACACCAGCAGCTCGAAGGCGGCCACCACGGTGTTCTTGGCATAGCCGTGCAGCTGTGCGAGTTCGCGCAGCGAGGGCAGCTTGTCGCCGGCCTTGTAGGCGCCGCTCGCGATCTGGCGCGCGAGGGTGTCGGCGAGCGAATCGGCGATCGTGGTCATGGGCTTGGACTGTGACACAGCGAGGCGTGGCGGCGCACCACTGTCCGCACTGTCCCGCCAAACTGTGCCTTCCGCGGGCGGTACAGCCGGCCTAAATTGCCTGCTCCCGAATTCACCTTCCGAAGAGACACGCACCGATGGCCGCCGATTCCCGCATTCCCAATTTCCGCGCACTCGCGCCCGCCCAACGCCTGGCCCACATCGCACAGGCCGCCGCGCTCACCGACGACGAAGTGGCGCTGCTCGCGCAACCCGGCGCGCTGGGCGTGGAGCGCGCCAACGGCATGGTCGAGAACGTGATCGGCACCTTCGAGCTGCCGCTGGGCGTGGCCGGCAACTTCACCGTGAACGGGCGCGACTACCTCGTGCCGATGGCGGTGGAAGAACCCTCGGTGGTCGCCGCCGCCTCCTTCATGGCCAAGCTGGCGCGCGAAGGCGGCGGCTTCGAGGCCTCGAGCACCGGGCCGCTGATGCGCGCGCAGGTGCAGGTGATCGGCATCACCGACCCGTACGGGGCGCGGCTCGCGCTGCTGCGCGCGCGCGACGAGATCCTGGCCGTGGCGAACAGCCGCGACAAGGTGCTGATCGGCCTGGGCGGCGGCTGCCGCGACATCGAGGTGCATGTGTTCGGCGACACGCCGCGCGGCGCGATGGTGGTGATGCACCTGATCGTCGACGTGCGCGACGCGATGGGCGCGAACACGGTCAACACGATGGCCGAGGCGGTGTCGCCGCTGGTCGAGAAGCTCACCGGCGGCACGGTGCGCCTGCGCATCCTGTCGAACCTGGCGGACCTGCGGCTGGCGCGTGCGCGCGTGCGGCTTGCGCCTTCCGTGCTGGCCACGCGCGAGCGCAGCGGCGAAGAGGTGGTCGAGGGCGTGATCGATGCCTACACCTTCGCGGCCATCGACCCCTACCGCGCGGCGACGCACAACAAGGGGATCATGAACGGCATCGACCCGGTGATCGTCGCGACCGGCAACGACTGGCGCGCGGTGGAAGCCGGCGCACATGCATACGCCTGCCGCAGCGGACGCTACACCTCGCTCACCACATGGGAGAAGGACGTGGGCGGCGCACTGGTCGGCACCATCGAGATGCCGATGCCCGTGGGCCTGGTCGGCGGCGCGACGAAGACGCACCCGCTCGCACGGCTCGCACTGAAGATCCTCGACGTGAAGTCGGCGCAGGAACTCGGCGAAGTCGCCGTGGCCGTCGGCCTCGCGCAGAACCTTGGCGCCCTGCGCGCGCTGGCCACCGAAGGCATCCAGCGCGGCCACATGGCGCTGCACGCCCGCAACATCGCGCTGGTCGCGGGCGCCACCGGCGACGAGATCGACGCCATCGCCAGACAGATGGCCGCCGAGCATGACGTGCGCACCGACCGCGCCGTGGCGCTGCTCGACGCACTGCGCAAGAAGTAAGCAACGCGGGGATGCCCGCACCACGGTCCGCGGCTGACACCGCGGCGGTCGCGCACGCGGCCGTCACACAACCACAGACGGAGACAACTCGAATGAACGCAGACAGTGCAACGCCCGCCCGCTGGCGGCTGGTGGAAATATGGGGCGACACGGCCGACCTGGGCCACCTCGCGTGGTCGATCGCGATCGGCGTCGCCGTGAGCCTCACGGGCTACCTCGTGGCGAGCCGCGTGCTCGCGAGCGTGGTGAGCACGCCCGAATTGGCGCGCGCCTACGCGATGCTCGCGGGCCTGGGCGGCTGCGTGGTCTCGGGCGTGATCTGCGCGAAGCTCTTCACGCCCAAGCGCGAAGTGGTCGAAGGCACCGCCGCCGATCCGCGCTGGCGCGAGGAGGTGCTGGCCGAGCTGGCCGCCGAGCACGGCGACCTGGGCTCGGTGGACGACTTGCCGGCCGTGGTGGTGCGCGAGATGAAGGAGCTCGAGATCTACGAGCTCTTCGCGTCGTACAAGCCCCAGGCCGCCAAGGCCGCCGAAGGAGCCGCCTCGTGATCGACGCCGCCCTGTTCAACCAGATCCTCGTCGCCACCGGCATGGGCCTTGTCGGCGCCATCGTGTTCGCGGCCATCGGCCTCGTCTCGGGCACCGACGAAACCACCACGCTCGCACCGCTCACCTTGCTGGTGGTGCTGCTGGGCGTGCCACCCGAAGGCGTGTTCACCTTCTTCCTGGCGGCCGCCGTCGCCAAGCACATGACGCACGCGGTGCCCACCGCGCTGCTGGGCATTCCGGGCGACACCATGGCCACGCCGCTGCTGCAGGACGCCAACGTGCTGCGCAACCTGGGCGTGCCGCACATCGCGCTGCGCAAGATGGTGTCGGGCGCGATCATTGCGGCCTTTCTGGCGGTGCCCTTGGCCGTGCTGTTCGCGGTGCTGCTGGCGCCGTACGGCGCGGCCATCACCAAGGCGGCGCCGTGGATCTTCGTGGTGGCGGCCGTGGCCATTGCCTACTTTTCGAGCGGACGCTGGGCCTCGGTCGCCACGCTGGTGCCGTTCGTGATGGTGATCGTGGCGCTGCAGGCGCTCACGGGCAAGTACGGCGTGAAGCTCAGCATCAGCTACTTCCTGGGCATCGCCATCGGGCCGCTGGTGGCCGACCTGTTCTCGGTGATCTCGCCGGCGGCGCGTGCGCGCATGAAGCGCGACAAGGTCCGCACCTTCTCGCTCGCGCCCGACGTGAAGGGATGGACGGGCTATTTCCCGAACCCGTTCAAGGTGCTCGACCGCACGCAGGTGAAGTGGACCTTCGCGACCGCCACGATCTCCAGCGCGACCTTCGTGTTCAGCCCGGTCGCGATGACGGTGGTGCTGGGCGAGCTGGTCGGCTCGCGCATCAAGCATGCGTACCACCGCCTCACCACCACGCTGGCCGCGCGCAACGGCGTGACCGAGGCGACCTACATCGCCGAAGCGCTGATCCCGCTGATCGCCATCGGCCTGCCGCTGAGCCCGGTGGCGGCCGGCCCGGCCGCGCCGCTCTTCAATGCGCCGCCGGTGTTCACCATCGATGCGGCCACGGGCCAGACCCACAACCTGCACAACCTGCTGAACCACTGGGAGTTCCTCGGCTACGGCATGCTGGCGGTGGTGCTCGCGGCGCTGGTGGCCTACCCCTTCACGATGAACTTCGCGCGCCGCGCGGCGCTGTTCGTCTCGCGCAAGGTGAGCCACGAGGCGATCATCGCGACCTTCGTCGGTTTGATCGTGGTGATCAGCGTGTGGGAAGGCCAGTTGCTCGGGCTGCTGGTGATCCTCACGATGGGCCTGCTCGGCGGCCTGCTGTCGCGCGCCATCGGGTTCAACACGGGCGTGCAGTTCATGGGGTACTACACGGCGGTGCTGACGGTGCCGGCGGTGATCAAGGCCTTCTCCTGATCGGCCGGCCGCACACCAGCAGCGCGTCCAAGTGCCCAGGGCACTGGGTGCTTCCCGCAGCGAAATCAAGGAGGAGGGGCGAAGCCCCGGGGGACATTCGCGGAGGGAAGTACCCGGTGGCCTGGGCACACGCCCTGAACGCGACGGCCGCCAGTCAGCGCTGCGATGCAGGCGTCTTCGGCGCCGTCTTCTTCGCCGGCTCATCCCCGCCGAACAGCTTCTCCACCTGCTGCCCCACACGCGCCCCGATCGCCGTGCCCACCCCCGGCAGCACCGCGCTGCCAACCGCCGCCCCCGCGAGCGCACCGCCGGTCATCGAGACCTCGGGCTCGGCCATGCTGCCGCCGATCTTCAGCGGCACGCCGACCACGCCGTCGACCAGGTCCACCGCCATCTCGCCCGACATCTGCCGGTTGAACAGCCGCAGGTTGCCGCTCGCGGTAAGCACGCCCGAGCGCGCCTTGAGGTTGGTGTAACGCATCACGGTGCCGTCTTCGGTGCCCTGGGTGTCGAGCGTGCCGGTGAGTTCGTCTAGCGCCGTGATGCCGCCGCGGCTGATGCCGGCGGTGGTCACCGCCTTGGCCAGGTCGAGGCGGGTCAGCGTGGCGGGCTGCACCGAGAAGGTGGTGCGCGTGTGCAGGCTGCGCATCAGCGCGCCCAGGTCCTGCGCCTTGTCGGCTTCGGCCACGAGCGTGGAACTTCCGCTGACCTTGCCGGCCACCGAGGTGCGCCGGCCGAAGGCCTGTACCAGCCCTTCGATGTCGATCTGGTGCGGGTCGAGTTCGGCCGACAGGCGCAGCGTGCCGCCAGGCAGCGTCTCGAAACGCGAGACACCGTTCCACGTGCCGCCGCCCACGTCGATGCGGGTGCGCCAGCGGTCCTGGCCGGCCTCGCGGTCCAGGCGCAGACGCGCAGGCGGTGTCACGCCGGCCCGCTCCACGCGGGCCTGGCGCGGACGCCACTGCGCGTCGAAGGCGATCTCGCCGTCGTAGGCGAGCGCGATGTCGCGCCGGTCGATCCAGACCACGTCGCGCCAGCGCAGCCGTTCCAGCGGGACAGGCGCCAGCGTCCAGGGCGCGGGCAGCGCGACGACGTTGTCGCCCTCCTGCGGCTTGGGGCCCTTGCCGCGGAAGGCGCGCACCGACTCGCGCGGCAGCACGAGGCTTTCGATCTCGAGTGCGTCGACGGCGATCACGCGGTGCAGCAGCGGCGACAGCTGCAGCTGCGCCGTGACGCGGCGCAAGGTGATGGGACGCGGCTGGTCGGTGGCGATGTCCGAGAGCACGAGCACGGGGGTCGGCAGCAAGGCCCAGTGGGCGCCGCCGACCTTCAGGCCGACGCCGAAGCGCTGCGCGAAGGCCTCGGAGATCCGGGCCGCCACCTCGGCGTCGCTCGGCAGCCGAGAGCTCACGAACGCCACCAGCGCGCCGATGCCCAGCAGCAGCACCGCCACCGAGCCCAGGAGCCACCGCCGCACCGGAGAAAAGGTCATCGACCCAAGGTAGCACGCAAAGGCGACTGCGGTTGTCAGCCGTCGTCGCTATAGTGCCCTCGCACCCCCTGTATCGGAGACCCCTGCATGCGTATCTGGAAGAAAGAGATCTCGGTCGAATCGCTGACCGCCAACCACGTGGGCACCGCCGTGGCCGCCCTGGGCATCGAATTCCTGGAGGTGGGCGACGACTTCATCCGCGCCCGCGTGCCGGTGGACGAACGCACCCGCCAGCCCTACGGCATCCTGCACGGCGGCGTGTCGGTGGTGCTGGCCGAGACGCTGGGCTCCTGCGGCGCGCACTACTCGGCCCCCGAGGGCGACCGTGCGGTGGGCCTGGACATCAACGCCAATCACATCCGCTCGGCCACCAGCGGCTGGGTCACCGGCACGGCGCGGCCGGTGCACCGCGGGCGCACCACGCAGGTCTGGCAGATCGACCTGACGAACGAGGCGGGCGAGCTGACCTGCGTCTCGCGCATCACCATGGCGGTGCTGCAGCCGCGCTGAGCGCGGGCGCGCCTTCCGGGCGCTTCTTCTTTTTCTTCTCCCGCTGGTACGCCTCTTGCGGGTGGCACCCGTGTTCAGCACGGGGTGGATCGACCACAATCTCGCCCCAGGGAGCGCGTCGACCCCCCATACACACCAACCGAGGAGAAGAAAACACATGTTCAACTGGACTGAAAAGCCGGTGTCCACACTGGCCAATGGCGCCGTCATCGCGCCCGACGAGCGGCTGCCCTGGCTGCAGACCGGCGCGATGGGCATCCAGCACGTGATCGCCATGTTCGGCGCCACGGTGCTGGCGCCGATCCTGATGGGCTTCAACCCCAACATCGCGATCCTGATGAGCGGCATCGGCACGCTCATCTTCTACTTCGTGACCGGCGGCAAGGTGCCCAGCTACCTGGGCTCGAGCTTCGCCTTCATCGGCGTGGTGATCGCAGCCAGCGGCTACGCCGGCAAGGGGGCCAACGCCAACATCGCGGTGGCGCTGGGCGGCATCGTGGCCTGCGGGGTGGTCTACATCCTGATCGGGGCCATCGTGCAGGCCGTGGGCACGGGCTGGATCGAACGCTTCATGCCACCCGTGGTCACGGGCGCCGTGGTGGCGGTGATCGGGCTGAACCTGGCGGGCATTCCCATCAAGAACATGGCGGCCAGCAACTTCGATTCGTGGATGCAGGCCGTGACCTTCCTGTGCGTGGGCCTGGTGGCGGTGTTCACGCGGGGCATGGTGCAGCGCCTGCTGATCCTCATCGGCCTGATCCTGGCCACGCTGGTCTACGCCGCGCTCACCAACGGCATGGGCCTGGGCAAGCCGGTCGACCTGAGCGGCATCGCCAACGCGGCCTGGTTCGGCCTGCCGACCTTCACGGCGCCGGTGTTCACGGCCAACGCGATGCTGCTGATCGCGCCCGTGGCGATCATCCTGGTGGCGGAAAACCTCGGCCACCTGAAGGCGGTGACGGCCATGACGGGCCGCAACCTCGACCCGTACATGGGCCGCGCCTTCATCGGCGACGGCATTGCCACGGTCATCAGCGGTTCCGCGGGCGGCACGGGCGTGACCACCTACGCCGAGAACATCGGCGTGATGGCGGCCACCCGCATCTACTCGACGGCGGTGTTCGTGGTGGCGGCCCTCATCGCGCTCATCCTGGGCTTCAGCCCCAAGTTCGGCGCGCTGATCCAGGCGATTCCGCTGCCGGTGATGGGCGGCGTGAGCATCGTGGTGTTCGGCCTGATCGCCATTGCCGGCGCCAAGATCTGGGTCGACAACAAGGTCGATTTCTCGCAGAACAAGAACCTGATCGTGGCCGCCATCACGCTGATCATCGGCACCGGCGACTTCACGCTGAAGTTCGGCGACTTCGCCCTCGGCGGCATCGGAACCGCCACTTTCGGGGCGATCATCCTCTACGCCCTGCTGGGCCGTTCGCGCAACGCCTGAGCGCAGACAAAGTGAAACCTCGTGCAATAACTGTTGTGCGGGGTCAGTGAACACGGCGCCGGTCACCGGGCTTTGGCCGGCGCCCGTTAGACTCCAACGCTTTTCGCACCGACGTTCACACACGTTTTCCAATGGCCGATGTTTCCGCCGCTCGTACCAAGGCGGTTTTCGAATTCAAGAGCGCCACACTGCCGCTGATCGCAGTGATCCTCAAGACAGCCGACCTCGACGTGCTGGCCGAGGCGCTCGACGCCCAGTTGGCGGATTCGCCCGACTTCTTCGAGCAGGAGCCGGTGGTGATCGACCTCTCGATGCTGCAGGAACTGGCGGCCGAGGCCGACACCCCCGCCCCCGAGATCGACTTTGCCGCCCTGCGCAGCCTGCTGGCGCGCCACCAGACCCAGCCGATCGCCGTGCGCGGCGGCAGCCCCGAACAGCATGCCGCGGCACGTGAAGCCGGCCTGTCGGTGGCCGCCATGCCCTCGGCCCCCGCGCCCCGCCCGCCGGCCCCGCCCGCCGAGGCGCCCGCACCGTCGGAAGCCCCGCAGATCGTGCGCGAGCTGCCGGTGCCGGCCAACGGCACGCTGCTGATCGACAAGCCGCTGCGCTCGGGCCAGCAGATTTATGCGCGTGGCGGCGACGTGGTGGTGACGGCCATCGTGAGCTTCGGCGCCGAAGTCATCGCCGACGGCAACGTGCATGTGTACGCGCCGCTGCGCGGCAAGGCCATTGCCGGCGCGCGCGGGAACACCGAGGCGCGGATCTTCTCGACCTGCATGGAAGCGCAGCTGGTGGCCATTGCGGGCATCTACCGCACGAACGAAGTGCCGCTGCCCGAGCCCGTGCTGGGCAAGCCCGCCCAGGTGCGCCTGGACGGCAAAAAAATAGCGATCGACGCGATTCCCTGATGAAAAACCAGGAACGCGGCAGCGCTGAGCATCAATCGACAACTGAATCGAAACAAGAAGGAATGGCGATGGCCAAAATTGTGGTGGTGACCTCGGGCAAGGGCGGCGTCGGCAAGACGACCACGAGCGCCAGCTTCGCGTCGGGCCTTGCGCTCGCCGGCAAGAAGACGGCCGTGATCGACTTCGACGTGGGCCTGCGCAACCTCGACCTGATCATGGGCTGCGAACGCCGTGTGGTGTACGACCTGATCAACGTGATCCAGGGCGAGGCCAACCTGAGCCAGGCGCTCATCAAGGACAAGCAGTGCGACAACCTGTTCGTGCTGGCCGCCTCGCAGACGCGCGACAAGGAAGCCCTGTCGCAGGAAGGCGTCGAGAAGATCCTGAACGACCTGTCGGCCATGGAGTTCGACTACATCATCTGCGACTCCCCCGCGGGCATCGAGACCGGCGCCATGATGGCGATGCACTTCGCCGACGAGGCGCTGATCGTCACCAACCCCGAAGTCTCCTCGGTGCGCGACTCGGACCGCATCCTGGGCATGCTCAGCAGCAAGACCAAGCGCGCCAAGGACGGCGGCGAGCCGATCAAGGAACACCTGCTGATCACCCGCTACAACCCGAACCGCGTGGCCGGCGGCCAGATGCTCTCGCTGGAAGACATCCAGGACATCCTGCGCATCAAGCTGATCGGCGTGATCCCCGAGTCGGAAAGCGTGCTGCACGCCTCCAACCAGGGCGTGCCCGCCATCCACGACAAGGACACCGACGTGGCCCAGGCGTACAGCGACGTGGTCGCGCGCTTCCTTGGCGAAGACAAGCCGATGCGCTTTGTCGACGCCGAGAAGCCCGGCTTCTTCAAACGGATTTTCGGGAGCAAGTAGGCATGTCGTTTCTTTCGTTCCTGCTTGGTGAGAAGAAGAAGACTGCGAGCGTCGCCAAGGAGCGCCTGCAGATCATCCTCGCTCACGAGCGCTCCAGCCTCAGCGGCAAGAAGCGCCCCGATTACCTGCCCGAGCTCCAGCGCGAGCTGGTGGCGGTGATTTCCAAGTACGTGTCGATCAACGCCGACGACATCAAGGTGCACCTGGAAACCCAGGACAACCTCGAAGTGCTGGACATCAAGATCGAACTGCCCGATCCGGTTCCGGCGCGCTGAGCGCCAGAACCCCGATCGACCAGCTCACGCCGGTTGATCCGGGGCCGCAGCGGGCAGCGCCTCCACCCGCTGCGCCCACTCTTGGGCCTTGCCCTCGTCGAAGAGCGGACTTTCGCGGTCGCCGTAGAACTGCTCCGCTAGCGATTCCACGCAGGCGCGCTGGCTCTCCAGGTTCTCTTCGCAGTCATCGAGCGCGGCGCCGGTGAGCAGCCAGCGCTCTGCGGCTGCCGCGTCTTCCGGCGCGCCCTGACCCTGCATGCGCATCCAGCCCAGCTCGTAGCAGGCCCAGCCCTGCTGGCGTTGGGTGCTGTCTTCCGCCACCTTCTGCAGCGCGTAGAGGGCTTCGGCGTACAGCACGTTCACTTCCGCTTCTCCCTGGCCCTGTTCGGCCAGCGCCCCGGCGTGCCGGCACAGCGTGCGGCCAAGCTGCATCGTGGCGCTGACGTCGCCGGCTTCGTGGCCACGGCGGAAGTAGCCGATCGCCCGCGCCAGGTCGGGCTCCCCGGGTTCGCCGAGCTTGTGCGCCAGGCCGAGGTTGTAGAGCGCCATCGTGTGGTTGTGCTCGGCGGCCCGTTCGTAGTGCCGCATGCCGCCTTCCAGGTCGCGCTCGCCCCCCTCGCCTTCCGTCAGCATGTAGCCGAGGTGGGCGTGCGTGGCGGCGTCGTCCTCGCCGCCATGGGCGATGGCGTGCAGCAGCCATGCGCGCGCCAGGGCGGGTTCGGCGCCGAGGCCGGCCGTGTCCCAGCGCAGCATCTTCGAGAGCTCGCACATCGCCACGGGCAGGCCGCCGGGCGACGCGGTGGCGGGGGCGTCGCCGGGCTCGCGCACGCCGGCGGCGCGGGCCATCCAGCGCAGGGCTTCGCGCGGGTCGGCCTCGACGCCCTCGCCGTCGCGCAGGTGGCAGGCCAGCTCGTAGGCGGCCCGCAGGTCGCCGGCGGCATGGCGCGCGGCCATGTGTTCGGTGTGCGCCTGCTCGCGGCCGTCGGCGTGCAGCCAGACGTACAGGCCGGTGTCGTTGCGCACGGCCTGCACCGGCTCGCCCGCGCCCCAGCGCTTGCACAGCTGCGAGCGGACCGCGACAGCCATCCAGCCGTCGGCGACCGACAACGCGGCGGTGACCCACGGGTAGGCCTGCGGGTGCAGCACGGCGCCATCGGCGCGCAGCACGCCCACGGCGAGTTGCCCCTTCTCGACCTTCGCGCTGCGCGGCACCGGATCGGCGACCAGCCAGCCGATGTCCTGCGTGCCCCAGGCCAGCGGCTGGAGCGTGCGGTGCCGGCACGGCACCAGCTCGCGGCCGGCGGCCACGTCGTAGATGCCGCGCAGCCAGGGCGCGTTCTTCGCCGTGCGCCCGCCTTTGGACGCCACGCGCACCAGGTCGCGCCGGACCATGGCGTGCGCGCGCTCCTCGCCGGTCAGCGGCTCCAGGGTTTCGAAGCGGCCGTAGTCGAAGGGCACGAGCACGCGGCCCTGCCCGTCGATCAGGCCGCACAGGCCGTCGGCGCGTTCCACGGCAAAGCGCTTCGGCCGGGCCGGGGTGCCGCGCTCGTTCGACGGATCGGTGTCTTCGGCCGTCAGGACCTCGATCGGGTATTCCTCGAGCAGGTCGACCTGTTCGTACACCGGCTCGATCGCGACGCGGCCTTGCGCGTCCAGCAGCCCGCTCTTGCCGTCGCGCTTGGCGTCGAAGCCCTCCCAGTCGTGGCGCCACTGGAGGCTTTCGAAATCCGGCGGCACGGCCCATTCGCCGTCCGCGCGCACCAACCCCCAGCCGCCCTCGTCGCCGCGTGCGGGCGCGAGACCGAAAGGCGTGAAGTCTTCGGCTTCTTCGAACCGGGGCGCAATCGTCCATTGGCCCTGCAGGTCGACGTACCCGATGCGCTCGCCCACGCGGGCGCGCACCCGGCCTTCGACAAAGCTCCAGACCTCGTCGACCGAGGGTGCCAGCAGCCAGCTGCCGTCGGTGCGCAACAGGCCGACGTGGTCGCCGACCAGGGCCGTCGCAACGTCGCCCTCGAAGGCCCAGACCTCGTCGAGCTGCGGTTCGAACAGCACGCGCGGCGCCTCGACGTCGGCGAGCAGCAGGCCGGAGCGCTCGCCCTGCGAGATCCAGAGCAGGCGCGGATCGTCCGCGCCGGCGTAGCGGATGTCGTCCCACGCGGGCTCGACCACGGTGGTGCGCTGGCTGCGCCCGTCGTCCTCGTACACCACACGCATCACGCCCCAGCGGCCATCGACCTCGAAGCGCCAGAGATCGCCGCCCAGGTGGTTGTCGTAGTCGGGGCGTTCGTCGTCGTCCTCGTCTTCTTCGGGTTCGAAGTCGGCAAAGCGCTCGTCGCGCGGCGCCTCGTAGCCGTCGAAGTACGGATGCGACAGGCTGCCGAAGCCGAACTGCCAGGCCCAGGCCTCCCAGTCTGCGAAACGTTTGACGCCCAATGCCGCGTCCACGCCCGGGTGGTTGCCGCTGTCGATGCAGCGCTGCACCTCGGCCCACAGTTCATTGCACTCGCGGCGGTTGCGTTCGATGAAGCCCTCGCCTTCCGCATCGCCGCCCAGCCAGGACAGCTCGTCGAGGTTGGCGGAGAAGCGCGGCGCGCTGCCCTCCGGCATGTCGTCGATCAGTTCGGCCAGGTGCAGCGCCACGGCTTCGAACTGCAGCGCGATCTGCGGCAGCGTGTGCAGCATCGGGTGCCGCTCGACAAAGGCGTGCAGCTGCCGGATGCGCGCGAGCCCGGCGTGCGCGTCGCTGGCGAGGTTGTCGGTGCCGGCATCGCCGAAGACGCGCTGGTGGTCGATGGCGTCGCCGGCCGCGCCATCGGCCAGCAGGAGCTGCCAGAGCACGGGGAAGTTGTTGTTGGCTTCGGCGATTTCGTCGGCCGATGCCTCTTCGGTGTCGGGAAGACTGTGTTCGAGATAGAGCCAGGAACGATTGCCCATGTGTGGTCGGTGCGTGTGTCGTCCATGGCGAAGGCCATGGGTGGCGCCCAGTTTAGGGGCGCCGTTTCACGCGCACGTGACCGCCGGCCGCTACGCCAGGAACTGCGTGACCTGCGCGAGCACGGCCTGCTCCTTGAGGATGCGGCGGTGGCCCCAGCCCTGCGTGGGAAAGAGCCGCGCGCCGGCAATCGCATCGCGAAACGCCTCGGCATCGGCAAAGCGGTTCACACGGTCGTCGCGGTCATGCACGATGAGCGTCGGCTGCGCGATGCGTGGGCCCACGGCGGCCGGCTCCAGCTGCTGCATCAGGATGCCTTCGCGCGCCTCGATCAGTCGCTGCATGCCGGCCCGCGTGCGCTCGCTGAGGCCGAACACCTGCGCGAAGTAGCGCGTGTACTCGCGCGGCGAGGCCGGCGGTGCCAGCAGCACCAGCCGCTGCGCCGGCAGGCCGCGCCCCGCCGCATAGGCCAGTGCATTGGCCCCCAGCGAATGCGCGACCGCCGCGCGCAGCACGTGCCCGTCGGCGCCCAACCGCGCCGCCACGTAGTCGATGGCGCGCGCGAACTGCGGCAGGTTGCTGGCCGTGCCCGCGCTGCGGCCGTGGGCCGGCATCTCCAGCAGCACGGGCCTCAACCCTTGCGCGGCGACGGCCTGCGCCAGCGGCAGCATCTGGCCCGCATGGCCGCCCCAGCCGTGCACCAGCAGCACGACCGGCGCCGACTCGGCCCCCGAGTCCTGCGCGGCCAGGTGGTAGATGCCGAGGTTCGCGTCCTCGAACGACCAGGCCTCGCGGCGCCAGTCGGCACCGGGCTGCTGGCCCCGGTACAGCCATTTGGGCGGCAGCGGCGTGCCGAACACGCGGTACGCCGCGCGCACGCCGAGCGCGGGCCACAGGCGCTGCGAGGCGCCGAGGCCGAAGCGCATCGCGCGCATCAGCGGGCTGGCGCTGTAGTAGCCCACGGGGGCGGTGGTGTGGGTGGTGGTGGTCATGGGGAAGGCTTTCGTTCGGGGGGCTCAGTACCAGACCCAGTCCTGGTTGCTGCGCGGCAGGCTGCGCAGCGTGTCCTGCACGCCGTGCACACCGAGGAGCACCGCATAAGCGGCGAGAAAGAGGGCGATGATCAGCATGGTGCTTCTCCTTTTTTATCGCACGGTGGTGCGAAATTAAGGCAAACGAAGAGGCGGTGGCCGTCGTCTGCGGATGCGCCTCAGGCGCGGTAGCTGGAAAGAAGGCGCTGCCAGGTCTGGCCCGCGCGCTCGGCCGCATGCCCGTCGCGCAGGAAGCGCGCGTCGTGCAGCTGGTTCATCATGATCCCGTTGATCTCGCTCACGAGCTGGGCCGGATCGGTGTCGGCCTGGAGCTCGCCGGTCTCGACCGCCTGCAGCACCGTGCGGCGCAGTGCGGCACGCCAGCGCGTGATCTCGTCGAACAGCAGGTCGCGCAGCTCGCCTTCGCGGTCGTCGAACTCGAAGGCGCCGGCCACGTAGAGACAACCGTTCTGCGCTTCGACGTCGCGCGTGCGGGCGATCCAGCGCGCGACGATGTCGTTCAGGCGGGGCAGGCCCTTGGGCTTCTGCATGGCGGGCACGAACACCTCGGCCAGGAAGCCGCGGCCGTACTCCTCGATGACCGCCTTCTGCAGCGCCTCGCGCGAGCCCACGCGCGAGAACACGCCACTCTTGGACAGCCCCAGCCGGCTCGCCACGGCCTGCAGCGAGATCGCCTCCAGCCCCTCGGCCAGCGCGAGGTGCATCGCCGCGCCGACGATGGCGGCGCGGGTGAGTTCGCTTTTCTGGGTCTTGGCGTCCATGCGGCGGACTTTAGCACAGCCGTGCGAAATATCAACTTCCCCATGCAGAATGGCTTCATAGATGTTTTGCTCATGTGGAACCAACAAACGCATCGTTCCCCGCATAAGCACTTCTGCCGAGAATCGCCGGTCGGCCCCGACCCGGGGTCCGGACCTCTTTTCACCTCCTGCGCGCCCGATGAACTTTCAACAACTGCGCTCGGTACGCGAGGCCGTTCGTTGCGGCTTCAACCTGACCGAGGTCGCCCACACCCTTCACACCTCGCAGCCCGGCGTGAGCCGGCAGATCCGCGAACTCGAGGAAGAACTCGGCATCGAGCTCTTCGTGCGCGCCGGCAAGCGGCTCACGGGCCTCACCGAGCCGGGCGGCCACGTGCTGCCGATCATCGAGCGCATGCTGATGGAAAGCAGCAACCTCAAGCACGCGGGCCAGGAATTCGTGGCGCAGCAAAGCGGCCTGCTCTCGGTGGCGGCCACGCACTC
This sequence comes from Variovorax sp. GW821-FHT10C12, assembly GCF_059415405.1. Taxonomy (NCBI): domain Bacteria; kingdom Pseudomonadati; phylum Pseudomonadota; class Betaproteobacteria; order Burkholderiales; family Comamonadaceae; genus Variovorax; species Variovorax sp. GW821-FHT10C12. Next base: position 32,538 of record NZ_JBWKNE010000012.1, on the reverse strand, counting down.
GCAGGCGCGCTATGCGATGCCGGTGGCGGTGCAGGAATTCCGCGCGCAATTTCCGAACGTGAAACTGCACCTGCACCAGGGCTCGCCCAAGCAGATCGCGCAGATGCTGCTCGACGGCGAGGCCGACGTGGGCATCGCCACCGAGGCGCTGGGCGACTACCCGCAGCTGGTCGCCCTGCCCTGCTACCGCTGGACGCACTCGGTGATCGTGCCGCCCGGGCATCCGCTGCTCGACGCGCCGCTCACACTCGAAGCACTCACGCAGCATCCGCTGATCACCTACGACACGGGCTTCACCGGCCGTTCGCGCATCGACGAAGCCTTCGAGCAGCGCGGTCTGCAGCCCAACATCGTGCTGGCCGCGATGGACGCCGACGTCATCAAGACCTATGTGCAGCTGGGCTTGGGCGTGGGCATCGTCGCCGGCGTGGCCTACGAGGCCGAGCGCGACACGCAGCTGCGCGCGCTCGATGCGGGGCGGCTGTTCGGCATCAACCTCACCAAGCTGGCGGTGCGACGCGGCACCTACCTGCGCAAATATGTCTACGCGTTCATCGAGTCGTTTGCGCCGACATTGACGCGCGCGATTGTCGAGAAGGCCTTGGGCGACGAGGTCAAGGTGTCTCACTACGAGATTTAGCTCAAGCGCAACGAAATCGACACTTCCGGCTCCAGGGTTGAAAAGAATGCGCGCAGCTTCACACAAGCGGCGTACATTCGGGTTAATTCCTTGGCTCCCGGAACGGATCAGCAATGGCATCGACTTCGCAGCAGCAGCAGCAACTACAGGCCACCCGGGCCGCCCAAAAGGCGGCCGATGCAGCGGAGAAACGCGAACGCCTGAAACGTGCCCTGCCCGCCACGGTCGAGCTGCTGCAAAGCCGCCAGGCCGATCGCATCGACGATCGCGACATCGACGCGTACGTCGATCTCAACTGGCTCGAATGGCATGGCGGCGGTTTGCGCCTCACCATCACCGGGCGCAACGTGTGCGCCCAGTCGGCCGCCACCGCGGTGGCCTGACACCCTCCTCCCCAAAGAAAAACCGCCACAGTCCCCTGTGGCGGTTTTTGCATGTGCGTGACGTGAACGCGGTGCGAAGGCTTACTGACCCGCAATGATCTGCGCGATGAGGCCGGTGGCAATGGCCGCGAGCACATAGTCGCCGCCCACACCCACCCACTGGTAGCCGCGCGGCGGCTGCTGCAGGCGGTAGGCGCGCCAGTCGTTCACCACGTAGTTGCGGCCCCGGTACTCGGTCGGCACGCGGCCGCCGCGACGCCACTCGGTGTGCGGCTGCGGGAAGCCCCGGCGGTCGAACTGGCGGCCGTCGCGGAAGTCCTGGTCGCCGCGGTAGCCGGCGTGGGGGCCGCGGTGCGAACGGTGATCGTCGCGCTGGTCATAACGACCGCCGCCAGGACGGTGGTCATCGCGCTGCTCGTAGCGCCCGCCGCCCGGGCGTTGGTCGTCGCCTCGGCGATCTTGCGCCAGCGCGCTGCCTGCTGCCAGGGACATTGCGAGCGCCGCAACGGCGGCAGTGGTGAAGCGCTTGGTACGGAAGATCATCTGGAACTCCTTTGGTGTGTCTGTGATGACGCCTCCATTCTGGGCAGCGCGTGTGTCTGCTTCGGGTGCGTCAGGTCACCGTCAGATGAAATCCGGTAAGCGCAGGTATCTCCGCGGCGTGTTGTCCTGCACGCGCGTGACGTGCTTCACGCAGGCGCGTAGCGGTTCACCACCATGCCGCAGTCGTACGCGGTCGATCCAAGCAGGCGCAGCGCATGGCCATGGCGCGTGTCGTGGAACACCGAGCGGCCCGCGCCGACGGCCGTGGGGTTCACGAAGAACTGGAACTCGTCGACCAGCCCCGCCGACGTGAGCGACGACGCAAAGCCGACACCGCCTATGGTCAGGATGTCTTTGCCCGGCTGGCGCTTGAGCGCGTTCACCTCGTCGGCCATGGCGCCGCGCGCGATGTCGGTGCGTTCCCAGCGCGACGCCTTCAGCTTGTTGGTAAGCACGACCTTGCGTGCGTCAACCACCCGCTGGGCAAAGGCGTAGTCGGGGTTCGCAGGAAAGCGCGTCGCGGCGCGGCCCCAGTGCTCGAGGTAGCCCTCCTCGATGATCTTGCGGCTCAGCAGGAGCGTGTCGACGCCTGCGAACACGGCGTTGAAGTCACGCTTGAGCGCCGCATCCCATCGCCACCGGTCGCCCCAACCCCACAGCTGCCAGTCGAGGTCGCCGTTGGCCGGCGACACGAACCCGTCGACCGACATCTGCATTTGCACGATGAGCTTTCGCATCGGAGTCTCCTTCAGGCCGCTTGCGCAAACCGATCTCGAAATGCAAGCAGTTTCAGTATTCTCAAACCGATGCGAAAATGCAAGCAGTTTCTTGAACCGGCGGAATCCCGATGGCCATCCAGCAGAAGTCCCTGTGCCCGATCAACCTCGCGCTCGAAGTCGTCGGCGACCGCTGGAGCCTGCTGATCGTTCGCGACCTGATGTTTGCGGACAAGCGGCACTTCCGCGAGTTCCTGCAGTCCGAGGAAGGCATCTCCTCGAACATCCTCACGGAGCGGCTGAACACGCTGGTCGAACACGGCGTGCTCAGCAAGACCGACGACCCCACGCACAAGCAGAAGGCGCTCTACAGCCTCACGCCCGTGGGCATCGACCTGCTGCCGGTGATCACGCAGCTCGGCATCTGGGGGCGCAAGCACCGGCCGGTGACGCCGGAGAGCGGCGCGCCCGCGGCCGCGCTGGAAAAGGGCGGGCCGGCGCTGCAGAAGAAGATGCGCGCCGCGCTGCGCAAGGCGCACCTGGGCGGCAGGTAAGGCCCTACCCGCCCACCGTGCTGTTCGCCGCGTCGGCACGCACGCGGCCCTGCGCCTCCAGCGCGTCCACCGGCGGCAGGTCGAGTTCGATCCACGCACCATGCGCGCGGGCGAGATCAAAGGTGCCGGTCGATTGCGGCCGGTCGGTGTGCAGCACCAGCGCGTAAGGGCCTTCGCCGCGCACGGCGAGGCGCTGTGCGAGCGCGTCGCCGCCCAACTCCGCCGCCGGGGCGCGGTCGCGCGGCGACGACAGCACGAGCACGCTGCTGCCCAGGGCGATCACGGCCACGCGCACCTGGCTGGCCGGCACGGCCACGGGCTCGCCGATGTGCGTGCTCGTGTCGTCGGACACGGTGCCCAGCAAGGCGCGGTAGCGGGCCAGCGTGGCGTCGAGGTCGCGCACGGCGATGGCCAGGCTGGCCACGCCGAACACGCCGTTGGGATGCACGCGCGCGGCGCCCTCGGGCACGCGCAGGGCGCGCCGCGTGAGATCGCCGCACAGGAACGGCAGGTCGGCCGACGGGGCGCGCGCGGTCTGCCAGCGCAGGTGTTCGCCGTCGGGACGCACGCGCCCGCCGTCGAGCGGGCCTTCGAGCACGAGGCCGCGAGCCTTCGCATCGGCCACGGTGACGGCGGTGTCGCGCGGCAGCAAGGCGAAATCGACGATGCCTTCGCCGTGCCGCTGCAGCAGCTGCCACCAGCGCTCGGCGGGCGCCGGTTCGCGCCATGCGATGAGTTCGAAGTAGCTGCCGTCGCTGAACACGACGAGCGCGTTGTGCGTGCTGCGGCCCGGATGGTCCCCGCCGCGCAGCACGTGGAAGCCGAGCGCGGCGTAGTCGGCGATGGCGCGTTCGAGGTCGTGCACGGCGATCACGACGTGGTCGAGGGTCAGGGGCATGGTGAAGGTCTTCCTCGCAGCAAAGGTGTCGTCGTCGTCAGGAGGCGGTGCGGGCGGCGCCCTCGCCGCCCAGGTAGGCATCGCGGATGCGCGCGTCGGCCAGCAGCGCGCGCGCCGGGCCCGAAAGCACGATGCGGCCCGTCTGCAGCACGTAGCCGTGGTGCGCGATCTGCAGCGCGAGGCTGGCGTTCTGCTCGACCATGAAGACCGAGACGCCCTGCGCGTTGATGCGCGCGATGAGCTCGAGCACCTTGTCGACGTACAGCGGCGACAGGCCCATGGTGGGTTCGTCCATGCACAGCAGCTGCGGCCGGCCCATGAGCGCACGCGCCATGGCCACCATCTGCTGCTCGCCGCCCGAGAGCGTGCCGGCCAGGAAGCCCAGGCGCTGCGCCACGCGCGGGAACAGCTCGAGCATGCGTTCCAGGTCGTCGGCCACGCCCGCGCGGTCGCGGCGCGCGTAGGCGCCCATGAGCAGGTTCTCGCGCACGGTCATCGCGGGGAACAGGCGGCGCGCCTCGGGCACCGAGCCGATGCCCTTGCGGATGATCTGCGGCGTGCTCAGGCCCAGCGTCGATTCGCCGTTGAACCTGACCTCGCCCGAGCGCGGCTTGAGCAGGCCGAGCACGATCTTCATCGTGGTCGACTTGCCGCTCGCGTTGCCACCGAGCAGGCTGACGATCTGGCCCTTGCGCACCTCGATGTCGAGATCGAAGTGCGCCTGCACGGGACCGTAGAAGCTGTTGACCTTCTGGAGCTGCAGCAGTGGCGCAACCGCACTCGCCGGTGCTTGCGCGAGGGCGCGTTCAGGCAGGTCGTCGTTTCTTCCCTCTCCCCAAAGGGAAGAAGGCGACAAGCCGGTGCGTGCGACGGTGGCGATCATGCGGGCACCGCTTCTTCCTGCGCTTCGCCGACCTGGCGATGGCCGAGGTAGGCCTCGATCACCGCGGGGTCGTTGCGCACGTCGTCGGGCAGGCCTTCGGCGATCTTTCGGCCGTCGTCGAGCACGGCCACGCGGTCGGACAGCTGCATCACGAGGTCGAGCTTGTGCTCGATCAGCAGGATGGTCTGGCCGCGCGCCTTGAGGCCGCGAATGATCTCCAGCATCTCGGCCGTCTCGCTCTCGTTCATGCCGGCCGTGGGCTCGTCGAGCAGCAGCAGGCGCGGTCGCAATGCGAGGGCACGCGCGATCTCCACGCGGCGGCGGTTGGCGTACGAGAGGCTGTAGGCCGGATGGTCGGTGCGCGGCGTGAGCCGTTCGCCGAAGAGCGCGATGATCTCGCGCGCCTCGTCGCGCAGCGCTTCTTCCTCGCGCCGCACCGCCCCCGGCTGCACCAGCGCGAGCGCCAGCTCGGCCAGTGCCCCGAGGCCCGGCACGCCGCCCACGCGCGGTTTCACGGCGCGCAGCCGCGTGTGCGCGCCGACCAGCACGTTGTCGAGCACCGAGAGGTTCGCGAACACGCGCCCGTGCTGGAAGGTGCGCGCCAGGCCGCGCTGTGCGAGCGCTTGCGCGGGCAGGCCGGTGATGTCGTGCCCGTCGAAGCGCACCTGCCCGGCATCGGGCTTGTCGAGGCCGGTGACGAGGTTGAACAGCGTGGTCTTGCCTGCGCCGTTCGGGCCGATCACGCTCAGCAGTTCGCCCTCGCCCACCTGCAGGTCGACGGTGTTGACGGCCGTGAGCCCGCCGAAGCGGCGCACGAGGCCGCGGACCTCAAGCAGCGACGGCATCCGCGACCTTCGCCTTCGAGTTCACGAGCTTCACCTCGGCGCGAATGGCCTGCGGGTTGCGCAGCAGGTTGAGGATGGGGCAGTTGCGCTCCACCGCTTCGAACAGCGCGTCGATCTCTTCGCGGCTCGCGGGCGAATCGATGTGCACGGTGTAGCCGATCTCGTGCGGCCAGATGGGCGTCTGCTCGTGGCCCGGCTTGCCGCCGCGCGGGTCGATGACGCCGGTCACCTCGACCTCGAGGCTTTCGAGCGGCACCTGGCGTTCGGCCGCCTGGATCAGGAAGATGTGCGTCACGCAGGTGCCGAGCACACCCAGCTGCAGCTCGGGCGAACTCGGGCCGAGGTTGTAGCCCGCGAAATCGGGCGGGCTGTCGCTGATCACCTGGTGCTCACGGATGCGCAGGCGGCGCACGCCGCTGCGGCCTTCGGCGCGCACGCTGGCCTTGAGCTGCGAGGGCTGCGCGGTGCCGGCCGCGACGGCGGCATTGCGGGCCAGCACGGCGGTGCGTTTCTCGGCGAGGTAGTCGTTGAGGTGGCTCATGGTGTGTGGTTCTTTCAGACGGTGCCGAGCAGGCCTTGGGGACGGAAGCGGATCAACAGAAGCAGCGCCACGCCGTAGATCAACATGCGGTACTCGGCCGTCACGCGGAACAGCTCGGGCAGGCTCACGAGCGCGACCGCACCCAGCAGTGCGCCGCTGATGTTCCCGAGCCCGCCGAGGATCACCATCGTGAGCGCGAGGATCGAGATCTGCGAGCCGAAGGTCTCGTGGTTGATGTACGAGTACATGTGCGCGGTGAAGGCGCCGCTCACGCCCGCCGCGAAGCCGCCGAAACCGAAGGCCAGCGCCTTGTAGCGGTCGGGGCTCACGCCGTAGGCGCGCGCGGCCACCTCGTCTTCGCGCACCGCGCGGAAGGTGCGGCCCAGGTGCGAGCGCAGCAGGCGCCACTGCAGCAGGGCCAGCAGCACCAGTGCGCCGAACGAGGCCCAGTAGATCGCCTCGTTCGACGACGCATCGCGGCCGAACAGCGACAGCGGCGGAATCCCCGAGACACCGATGGGCCCGCGCGTGAGGCTTTCCCAGTTGAGGATGGTGAGCGCCACGATCTCGCCGATGCCCAGCGTGGCGATCGACACGTAGTGCCCGCGCAGCCGGAAGGCCGGGAAGATCAGCGCCGTGCCGATCAGCGACGTGAGCACGCCCGCGGCCACGATACCCGTGCCCACGGGCAGGTGCAGGTCGAGCACCAGCAGCGACGAGGCGTACGCGCCGATGGCCAGCAGGCCCGCATGGCCCAGCGAGATCTGGCCGATGGTGCCGGCCACCAGCGTGAGGCTCAGGGCAAGCGCACCGTAGAGCCACGCGTTGGTGAGCGTCTGCAGCACGTAGGGCGACGGGTCGAACAGCGGCAACAGCACGGCCGCGGCGAACAGCGCGAGCAACAGGCGCGGCGGCACGCGCCACGGCTTGCTCGGTGCGATGAAGGTGCCGGTGAGCGGCTCGGGCGGCAGCGCGCGCTGGCGGCCGAAGAGGCCGTTGGGCTTCCACACCAGGATGACCAGCAGCAGCGCGAAGGCAAACAGGTTGCGGTACGGCGTGCCGAGGATCGCCACGCCATAGCTTTCGATGAGCCCCAGCAGCAGGCTGCCGACGATGGCGCCCGGCACGTTGCCCACGCCGCCGACCACCGTGGCCACCACGCCCTTGAGCGTGGCCTGGAAGCTCATCGCCGGGCCGATGTTGTTGTAGTACATGCCCACCAGCAGGCCCGAGAGCCCGCCCAGTGCGGCGGCGATGGCGAACACGGTCTGGTTCACGCGGTTCACGTCCACGCCCATCTGCTGCGCGGCGTCGCGGTCCTGCGCGGTGGCGCGCACGGCCCAGCCCAGCTTCGTGAAACGCAGGAAGCCGAACAGCACGGCAGCGCTCGCGATGCCGATTCCAGCGATCAGCAGGTCGAGCGCGCCGATGGTGCCGGTGCCGATCTGCAGGCGCCAGTCGGGCAGCTGCGTGGGCAGCGCGCGCGGGTCGGGGCTGAACACCAGCTGCACGAGGATGTCGAGCACGAAGCTGATGCCGATGGTGGCCAGCAGCGGCGCGATGCGCGCGGCGCCCTGCAATGGCCGCAGCCCCACGCGCTCGATGAGCATGCCGAGTGCGCCCGAGCCGATCACCACCAGCGCGATGGTGATGGGCAGCGGCGTGTGCAGGTAGGTGATGCTCGCCCAGCCGATGTACGCGCCCACGGTGTAGACCGAGCCGTGCGCGAAGTTGATGAGGTGCGAGACGCCGAAGATCAGCGCGAGCCCGACCGCCAGCAACGCATAGATGTTGCCGATGATCAGGCCGTTGACCGTGTGGTCGAAAAAGGAGGTGAAGCTCATCTACTTGGCCGATGCCAGCGCCGCCGCCTTCTCGTCGATCTGCGCCCACTTGCCGTCCTTCACCACCAGGTTGACGCTCTTCACGCCGATCACGCGGCGCGTCTGCGCATCGAAGGTGGCCTTGCCGAAGATGACGCTGGGCACGTCCTTGATCTTGTAGAACGCGTCACGCACGGCTTTGCGGTCCGCCTTGGGGCCGGCTTCGCGCAGCGCGGCGGCGGCGTACACCACGGCGTCGTAGGCATAGGCGTTGAAGGCGTCGGGCTCCTTGCTGTACTTGGCGCGGAAGCTCTTCACGAAGGCCTGCACTTCGGTGCGCGGCTCCTCGGGGAAGAAGGCAGTGTTGGTGTGGATGCCGTTCACGGCCGCGCCGCCGAGCTCGATGAACTTGGGCGAGTACACCGAGCCCACGGCGGCGATGGGCTGCTTCAGGCCCACGCTGCGCACCTGGCCCGCGATGAGCGCGCCGTCGGGGTAATAAGAGATGAGCACCACGCCGTCAGGGTTGGCGTCGCGCACGCGCACCAGGGTCGAGCGGAAGTCCTTCTCGTCGGGCTGGTAGCCCTCGGCAATGGCCAGCTGCGCGCCGCGCTCCTGCGCGGCCTTCACGAGCACGTCCTTGCTGGTGCGGCCCCAGTCGGTGTTCAGGAAGAGCACGGCGATGCGCTTGAAGCCCAGCGTCTTCACGGCCAGGTCGGCCAGCAGCGGCTGCGCGTCGGCCTGGCTGATCGAGGGGCTCCAGATGTAGTCGCCGCCCTTGGTGAAGTCGGGGTGCGAGTTGGTGAAGCCCAGCTGCACGAGGCCCGCGCGCTGGTAAATGGGCGAGGCGGCCATCGAGGCGGGGCTGGAGAAGTCGCCCAGCTCGATGAGCACGCGCTTGTCGTTCACGAGCTTCTGCGCGATGGCGACGGACTGGCGCGGGTCGCTCTGGCTGTCCTCGAAGTTGTAGGCCAGCGGCCGGCCGTGGATGCCGCCCTGCGCGTTGATGTGCTCGAGCGCAAGGTCGAAGCCGGCCTTCCATTGCGCGCCGTACTGCGCGTTCTGTCCGGTGAGCGGGCCGCTCACGCCGAACCACACGGGCTCGCCGCTGGCGGGTGCGGCCCAGGCCGCGAGCGGCGTGGCCAGCAAGGCGGCGGACAGTGCGACCGCATGGCGCAGGAAACGATGGCGGGTGAACAGCGGCAGCATGGGGCGGACCTCAATGACAGTGAAAGGATGTGCAGGGCCGCGATTCTTCGCCGCTGTCCTCGTGGCGGGAAGGAACGAAAACGGAGAGGCTTATGCGCTTTCCGAGCAAGCGAAGGGGCAAGCGCCAGCGGCCGCGCGGCCTCGTTTAAGCTGCGCGCCACATGAAGCGACGCCACCTCCTCCAGATGCTCGCCGGCGTGCCGGCCACCGCCCTGCTGCTCTCCGCGTGCGGCAAACGAAAGGCCTCAGCCAACGCGTTGAAGCCCGATGCCCGCGTGCTGGCGCTGGGCGACAGCCTGACCTTCGGCTACGGCGCATCGCCCGAGACGGCATGGCCCGCGAAGCTGGGCGAACTCACGGGCTGGCAGGTCGAGAACGCGGGGGTCAACGGCGACACCTCGGCGGGGGCGCTGGAGCGCCTGCCCGCGCTGCTGTCCGCCGGCAGCTACGACGCGATCCTGATCGGCATCGGCGGCAACGACATGCTGCGCGGCGTGTCGCCTGCCAACACGCGCGAGAACCTTGCGGCGCTCATCGAGCAGGCGCGCGCGCACACGTCGCACGTGGCGGTGCTGGCCACGCCGGCGCCCGATGCGATGCGCGCGGTGGTCGGCTCGCTCAGTGACGCGCCGTTCTACGAAGAGGTCGTGGGGAAGTCGGGCCAGGCGCTGCTGGTCGCGGGTGTGTATTCGAGCGTGCTGTCGGATGCGGCCCTGCGCTCGGACCGCATCCATGCGAACGCGAAGGGCTACGCCCAGGTGGCGCAGCAGCTGGCCGAGCAGCTCAAGGCTGCGGGCTGGCGCTGAGGTTTGTTGCGCTGTTGGAGCGCATCGGTGCGCCTGCTGTGGCACTGCGCACCGGCAGGCTCTCGAGCACGCCGAACAGCAGTTCCATCGCGGTGAAGCCGAGGATGATCAGGCTGGCGCCCTGCGTCACGGCGTAGACCTGCCAGGTCGCGAACAGGAAGCGCGCCACGGCGTCGTAGCGGCCATAGCGCAGGCGCGGATCGCGGATGCGCAGCACGGCCCAGACGGTGACCACCGAGCCGAGCAGGTTGGCCATCAGCATGTGCACGGGGTCGAAGGCCGGAAAGCTGCCCGGCAGCTGCAGCGTCTGGATGGTCCACAGCAGCAGGGCGTGCACGGCCGCAAAGGTCCACGGGGTGGCGAAGCCGATGGTCACCACGAGGTCGTACCAGGCGCTGGCGCGGACGATGCGTTGGTAGGTGGGAAGCGCGATCATGAGGAAGAGCCCTGCAGGAGTGAAGAAGCCCCGGAAGCTAAAGCCTCGGGTACGCTCCAGGGTCAAGCACATTCTTCGGCGAAGGAACCACGACCATGCAGATCGGCCAGCTGGCTTCGGCGACGGGCTTGAGCCGCGACACGCTGCGCTTCTACGAAGAGCGCGGCCTGATCCGCGCGCAACGCGGCAGCAACGGCTACCGGGTCTATGCGAAGGAAACCGTGCAGATGGTGGGCTACATCCGCACCGCGCAGAAGCTCGGCTTCAGCCTCCACGAGATCGGCGACAACCTGCCCGCGGTGTGGGAATCGGCCGCGCCCGACGAGGCGATTGCGGCGCTGCTGGCCGACAAGGTCGCGGTCATCGACCAGAAGCTCGCCGAGCTGAACGCGCTGCGGCAAGACCTGCTGGCACGCGTGCCCGCCGGCTGCCCGATGGCTCAGGCGGCCTGCGCGCGCAACAGGTCGACGTAGGCGCCCTGCACCAGTTGGCCATCGGCCACGCCGAGCCGGGCCATGAGCGCATGGGCTTCGGCCACGCCGGCATCGGCGGGCTCGCCCTCTTGCAGCACCACTTCGAGTTCGAGGAATTCGCCGAGCCCTTCGACGCGGTCGAGGTGCACGCGCGTGCGGCCCACGAGGAACAGGCGGCGCTGCTTGCGCACGCGGCCGGCCTGGCCCCAGGCGAGCGTGAGTGATTCGCGCAGCGCGTCGGGCGTGGCGGTGGGCGTGATCAGGTAGAACGATTCCTTCGGGCCGGTGCTGTCGGCGCGGCGGTAGAAGATGAGCTCGCCGCGGTCGGGCGCGAAGGTGCGCAGCTTGAGGCGGTCGGCGCTGTGCTCGCAGCGGAAGAAGGTGTCGTCTTGCGCGATCTCGATGGGGCCCTGGTCGGCGAGCGTTGCTGCGATGAGTGCGATGCGGTCTACGCTGTCGATGCGGGCCTTGATCTCTATGTTTCTGGCCATGTCTTCTCGTTTTTTTGAGGCTGGGTTCGGGGCGCGTGCACAGGCCACCGGGTACTTCCCTCCGCGAATGTTCCCCGGGCTTCGCCCTCCTCCTTGATTTCGCTGCGGGAAGCACCCAGTGCCCTGCGCACGGGACGCAGCGCTGGTGTGCGGCCGATCAACGACCGCAGCAAAGACTCAGGGCGCGTTGCCCTGCGGCCCCACAGGCGGCGGCGCCGCGCGCCCACTCGAGCCCGGTGCCAGCTTGCGTCCGAAGGCCTCGCCCACGTTGCGCACGGGCCGGCTGGCTTTTTCCGACACGTTGCTCACGCCGCGCCGCGTGGCCGCATCGGCGCGGTTGACGCCGCGGCCGGCGGCGTTGGTGCCGCGCTGCACGCTGCCCACGACCTTGCCGCTGCGCGAGGGCGACTTGATCGTGTGGGCGCGTTCGGCCTGGGGCGGGTTGTCGGCGCTTTGCGCCTGCGCGGTGACGGGCAGCCAGAGCGCGGCGGCGATGGCGGCGAGCGATGCGGTGGTGATGTGAAGCTTCTTCATGGCGTCGTCCCCTGGGAGTGGTCTTCGGATTCGGCGGCGGCCGCGCGGGCCATGCGTTCGCTCTTCCAGTACACGTCGTCGCCGCCGTTCATGCGGTTGAGCACACGCGCGAGCACGAAGAGCAGATCGCTGAGCCGGTTGAGGTACTGGCGCGGCGCGTCGTTGAGTTCGGTGGTGGCGCCCAGCGACACCACGGCGCGCTCGGCACGCCGCGCCACGGTGCGGCACACATGCGCGAGCGAGGCGGCGCGCGTGCCGGCGGGCAGGATGAATTCGGCCAGGCGCGGCAAGGCGGCGTTGTGGTCGGCCAGCGCGTTGTCGATCTGCAGCAGCGCCTCGGGCTTGAGCAGCGTGAAACCCGGCATCGAGAGTTCGCCGCCGAGGTTGAAGAGCTGGTGCTGCACGTCGACCAGCAGCTCGCGCACGGGCTCTGGCAGCGGCTCGCACAGCAACACGCCGATGTGCGAGTTGAGTTCGTCCACGTCGCCCATCGCGTGCACGCGCAGGTGGTCCTTGGGCACGCGGGTGTTGTCGCCCAGGCCGGTGGTGCCGTCGTCGCCGGTGCGGGTGGCGATCTGGGAAAGTCGGTTGCCCATGGGCGCTCCTCGGTTCAGGTCGTGACGCTGGCGGCGTCGATCTTGCCGGCCAGCCATTGCAGTCCGGCCAGATGCTGCTGGTCGTGGCTGCACAGGTAATGGATGAGGCTGCGCATCGTGAGCGGGCCGTAGCCCTCGAACACGGCCGTGCGCGCGAGCTGTGCGTCGCTCAGCTGCGAGATGATTTCCATCGTCTGCACGCGCGCCAGGCGGAACTCGGCGAGCACCGTCGTCGCGTCGGCCGCGCCGTAGTGGCGCTCGATGGCCAGCGGCTCGCTGTCGATCGATGCGAGCGTCGGATGGATCTCGGCCAGCGTGCGGCGAAAGCGCACGTGGTAGCCCTCGATCTCGATGTCGCGCACATGGCACAGCTGCTCGATGGCGGTGAAGGCCTCGCTGGGCACGCCCTCCCACGAAGGCGGCGCCCAATGCCGAAAGGCTTTGGGAATGGCCGCGTAGTGAGCTTCGAGCTGCGAGGGAAAGGCCGCGAGGGCTGCAAGGGTCGTGGGGTTCATGTCTTTTACCGAAGCGCATTATGGTGCGCGCTCCGTAAAATGGCCGATCCCCCTCAGCCCCTCCAGGAGACGCCCGATGAACGCCCCGACTTCCACCTCGCACCTGATGCCGGCGCTTCATCTGCGCGATGTCCCCGCAGCCCTGATCGACGGGCTGAAGGCACGCTTCGGCGACAACTGTTCCACGGCGATGGCGGTGCGCACGCAGCACGGGCGCGACGAGTCGTCGTTCGACGCACCGCCGCCCGCGGCCGTGGTGTTCGCCGAAAGCACGCAAGATGTTGCCGATGCCGTGAAGCTCGCCAGCGAGCACAGCGTGCCGGTCATTCCCTTCGGCGTGGGCTCCTCGCTCGAAGGCCATCTGCTCGCGGTGCAAGGCGGCATCAGCATCGATGTGTCGCGCATGAACCAGGTGCTGTCGATCAACGCCGACGACCTCACGGTGACGGTGCAGCCGGGCGTCACGCGCAAGCAGCTCAACGAAGAGATCAAGAGCACGGGCCTGTTCTTCCCCATCGACCCGGGCGCCGACGCCTCCATCGGCGGCATGACGGCCACGCGCGCCAGCGGCACGAACGCGGTGCGCTACGGCACGATGCGCGAGAACGTGCTGGCGCTCGAAGTGGTCACGGCCAGCGGCGACATCATCCGCACCGGCACGCGCGCCAAGAAGTCGTCGGCCGGCTACGACCTCACGCGCCTCATGGTGGGCAGCGAAGGCACGCTGGGCGTGGTCACCGAGGTCACGCTGCGCATCTACCCGTTGCCCGAGGCGGTGTCGGCGGCGATCTGCTCGTTCCCGAGCATCGAGGCCGCGGTGCGCACCACCATCGAGACGATCCAGCTGGGCGTGCCGATCGCGCGCGTGGAACTGATCGACGTGAACACGGTGCGCATGGTGAACGCCTACGCCAAGCTGAACCTGCGCGAAGAGCCGATGCTGCTGATGGAATTCCACGGCTCGCCCGCCGGCGTGAAGGAGCAGGCCGAGACGGTGCAAGAGTTGGCCAGCGGCCACGGCGGCAACGCCTTCGAATGGGCCAGCACGCCGGAAGAACGCACGCGCCTGTGGACCGCGCGGCACAACAGCTACTTCGCGGCCGTGCAGTCGCGCCCGGGCTGCCGCGTGATCTCGACCGACACCTGCGTGCCGATCTCGCGCCTGGCCGACTGCCTGCTCGACTCGGTGGCCGAAGCCGATGCCAGCGGCATCCCCTACTTCCTCGTCGGCCACGTGGGCGACGGCAACTTCCACTTCGGCTACCTGCTCGACCCGAACATCCCCGAAGAGCGCGTGAAGGCCGAAGAGCTGAACCACGCGCTGGTGAGCCGCGCACTGGCGCTCGAAGGCACCTGCACCGGCGAGCACGGCGTGGGCCTGCACAAGATGGACTTCCTGGTGACCGAAGCCGGCGTGGGCGCGATCGACATGATGCGCACGATCAAGCGCGCGCTCGATCCGAAGAACATCATGAATCCGGGCAAGATCTTCAGCCTCTGACCCCTCGCGATCACGCATCAATGAAAAAGCCCGGCGGCTCGCAAGAGCGCCGGGCTTTTTCGTGGCCCGAAGGCCAGCGTTGTTTACTTGCGGCGACGCGCCGGCGCCTGCTCCGGCGGCACGTAGGTCTGCGACGGTGCCGCACCGCCGTCCACGCCCAGGCGGCCGCCGCCACCCAGGCCCTGGCCGCGCACCGTCTGCGCCTTGTAGTTGCGCAGCGAACGGACCATCTGGTTGAAGGCGTCCATGAAGGCCGCGGCGATCACCTTGCCCTGCGCGGTGTTCGTGTAGCCGCCAAGGCCACCGGCGCCGCTGCGACCGGCCAGGCCACCGAAGGCGCCGAAGTCGGTCTTGGAGGCGCTGCCTTCGGCTGCTGCGACCTGCACGCCCGAGCGGTTGTCGATGAGCGTCAACAGCGCGCTGGCTTCCTTGGTCTGCATGCTGCCGCCGACGGCCGCGATGGCACGGCCACGGCCGCCGCCCACGAGGCCGCCGAGCGCGCCGCCGATGCCGCCGGCATCGCTGTTGCTGAACACGATCTCGGGCGACAGGCCATAGTCGGACGCCACCATCTGGCCGCGGCCGAAGTTGCTGCCACCGCGCATCTCGCCCGACTGCTGCAGCGCACGTTCACGCGTCATCGCGTTCATGCCAGCGGCGCCGCGCTCGACCACCACGAAGCAGTTCGACTGCTGCACCAGCAAACGCAACAGATTTGCAGTAGGCGGCAGACGGTACTCGCCCGTGAGGATCGTGTACCAGCCGGCGTTGACGTTCTCGACCAGCGACACGGTCCCGAGCGGCGATTCGCAGCGCTCGAGCTGGCTGCTCTCGCCCGAGGTGGCACCGCCCGCAGCGCTGCCCGTGGCCATGGTCTTGGCCGATTGGCTGCCCATCTGCATGTCGGTGGTGGCGCAGCCCGTGAGCAGCAATGCGCCGACGGCGACTGCGGCGAGCGGGAACTTGGTGGCGAAGAACGGCATGGTGGACTCCCTCGTTTCGATGGTGGTGGTCTTGCAGGGCTGAAAGAAAAACCGCGATCGAGGATACGCGCAAAGGATTGCAGGAATCAATCAAACGAACGCTGGGGTCCGTCTTCGCAACACAGGTCGAACTAGGCCGTTCGGCGGATGCGCTCGATGAGTCCGTTGAGTGCTTCGATGGAGCCGAAGTGGATCGCCAGCTCGCCGCTTTCGCCGCGCTTCGTGCGCTTCTTGATGCGCACCTCGACCTCGGCCGTGAGCAGGTCGGCCAGCTCTTCTTCCACGCGCTGCAGGTCGCGCGACTTCTCGCCGGCATTGCCACGCCGCGAGGGCGTGAGTGTGAACTCGGCCGCGAGCTTCTTCACCAGCGCCTCGGCCTCGCGCACCGACATCTTCTTGGCGGCGATCTGGTTGGCGGCGGTGATCTGCGTGCCGCGGTCGAGCGACAGCAGCGCGCGCGCGTGGCCCATGTCGATGTCGCCGGCCATCAGCATCAGCTGGGCGGGCTCGGCCAGGTTCAGCAGGCGCAGCAGGTTGCTGGCGGCACTGCGCGAACGGCCGACGGCCTGGGCCGCCATTTCGTGAGTGAGCCCAAACTCGGTCACCAGGCGTTGCAGGCCTTGGGCTTCTTCCAGCGGGTTGAGGTCTTCGCGCTGGATGTTCTCGATGAGCGACATGGCCGCCGCGGCCTCGTTGGGCACGTCGCGCACCAGCACCGGCACGGTGTCCAGGCCGGCGAGCCGGGCGGCACGGAAGCGCCGCTCGCCCGCGATGATTTCGTACTCGGCGTTCTTGGCCGCGGCCGACTCGGCGTCGAGCCGGCGCACCAGGATCGGCTGCATGATGCCCTGCACCTTGATGCTCTCGGCCAGCTCGTACAGCGCGCCCTCGTCCATGCGGGTGCGCGGCTGGTAGACGCCGGCCACCATCTGGTCGAGCTTCAGGGTGTTGGGGTTCTGCGGGGCGCCGCCCTCTTCCGTGGCGCGGTCGCCGCCATTGCCGAGTGGGTCGGCGGAGGGTGCGGCCGTCGGGCCGAGCAGCGCTTCGAGGCCGCGGCCCAGGCCCTTGGGTTTCTTGGTCGCCATCAGTGCGTGTCTTTCGAGAGGTCGTTCAGGAGTTGCCGGCCTTCGGGCCAGTCGCCCAGGCCGGATTCGGCGTTCAGGTGGCCGCCGGTGCCGGCATCGATGAAGCGTGCGCCCCAATCGCTGGCCAGCTGCTTCGAGCGCGAGGCTTCGCAGTACGGGTCGTCGTTGGCGGCGATGAGCACGGCCGGAAACGGCAGCGGCCGGCGCACGATGGGCGCCCAGCCGGGAATCAGTTGGCGCAGGTCGTCGCGCTCCAGGTCGCCGGGGGCCACCAGCAGCGCGCCGCGCACTTTGTGCGTGTTACGCGAATGTGCGGCCCAGGCGGCGGTAAGGATGCAGCCGAGGCTGTGAGCGGCCAGCACCACTTGGCCCGGCGCGGCCAGCACTTCCTCTTCGAGGCGGATCGACCAGTCGCCGCGCAGCGGGCGCATCCACTCGTGCTGGTCGATGCGGTGGTCGCCGTAGACCGACTCCCAGAGGGTCTGCCAATGGCCAGGGCCGCTGTTCTGCCATCCGGGCAGCAGCAGGATGCGGGGTTCACTCATGGCTGGTTGCTACGAACTTGATAGCGCCTGCCGCCCATTGGGCGAGCATCAGACGGGGTTTTGATCGGTATCGGCGACGGAAGCAGAAGGCGCAGCGGCCAGCACATCGTCGGGAATCGGCAGGTCGGGCACCACGCGCGGCGGGGGCGTGACCGGCGGCGCCACCGCGCCCGACGCAAAGGCGCTCGCGGGCGGCATCTTGGCGACCAGCTCTTCCGCGAAGGCGATGAAGGCCTGGCTGCCGCGGGCGGACGGGTCGAACACCACGCCCGGCAGGCCGTAGCTCGGCGCTTCGGCCAGGCGCACATTGCGCGGGATCACGGTGTCGAACACCTTGTCGCCGAAGTGGGACTTGAGCTGCTCGCTCACCTGCTGCTGCAACGTGATGCGCGGATCGAACATCACGCGCAGCAGGCCGATGATCTGCAGGTTCTTGTTGAGGTTGGCGTGCACCTGCTTGATGGTGTTGACCAGGTCCGTGAGCCCTTCGAGCGCGAAGTACTCGCACTGCATCGGCACGATCACGCCGTGGGCCGCGCACAGGCCGTTGAGCGTCAGCAGGCTCAGGCTCGGCGGGCAGTCGATCAGCACGAAGTCGTACTCGGCACCGACCGCGGCCAGCGCGGTGCGCAGGCGTTTTTCGCGGCGGTCGAGCGCCACCATTTCGACTTCGGCGCCGGCCAGCTCACGGTTGGCACCCAGCACGTCGTAGCTGGCTTCCGCCTCGACGAGCTTGTCGGACTTCACCCGCGCCTCGGCCACCGAGGCCGACTCGAGCAGCACGTCGTACACCGTGAGCTCCAGCTGGCGCTTGTCGATGCCCGAACCCATGGTCGCGTTGCCCTGGGGATCGAGGTCGATCATCAGCACCCGCTGGCCCACCTTGGCCAGGCCGGCGGCGAGATTGACAGTGGTGGTGGTCTTGCCGACGCCGCCCTTCTGGTTGGCGATGCAGAAAATCTTGGCCATGTGTCGTCAGTGCGGGTCGTCGGGGTCGGTCAGCGCGAGATCGCGAGCTTGATGCCGAAGGCAATCAGGAAGGTGCCGGCCAGCTTTTCGAGCGTGGCCGAGATGCGGGGATTGGCGCGGATGCGCTCGGCCAGGAAGTGCGTGAGCAGCGTCGAGGTCAGGCCGTACAGGAAGGTCAGCACGGCGATGGTCACGGCCATGGCACCGAAAGTGATGACGCCCTGGTGGCGCGCCGGGTCGACGAACAGCGGGAAGAAGGCCATGTAGAACACGATCGCCTTGGGGTTCAGCAAGGTGATCATCAAGGTCTGGCGCAGGAAGTGGCTCGGGCGGATGTTCAAGATCGGTGCCGCACCGGGCTTGGCCAGGAGCATCTTGAAGCCGAGCCACGCCAGATAGGCGGCGCCCAGCCACTGCACCGCCTTGAAGGCCGCCGGGTAAGCAGCCAGCACGGCCGACACGCCCGCCACCGCCGCCCACATCAGCACCTGGTCTCCCAGGATCACGCCGAAGGTCGCTGCCAGGCCGCCACGAATGCCGCCTTTGCTGGTCGAGGTGATCAGCGCCAGATTGCCCGGACCGGGAATCAGAAGGAACAGGACGATGGCGGCGACGAATGCGCCGTAGTCAGCGATGCCGAACATGGGATTTGCCTCGAAAAAGAGAGCCAGGGGGAGGCTTCGAGTCTAAGGCAGGCCAGCGCCGGGAAGATTGCTCCGGCACCAGCTTTTGCCGGCGCCGTCGCATCTTTTACGAAATCAGGCGGCCTCTTTGCGCGCCCAGACGATGCAGCGCTCGGCGTCCAGGCCCGGCACCGTCAGTTGTTCCACGTGAAACACTGCGACGCCGGCCGGCAAGGCGGCCAGTTCGTCGGTCGGCACCTTGCCCTTCATGGCCAGCCAGACGCCGCCCGGTGCCAGCAGATGCACCGAGCCGTTGAAGAAATCGGGCAGCGACGCGAAGGCGCGCGAGCTGATCACCTCGTAGCTGCCGGCCAGCGATTCGACTCGCGCGTGCAGGCCGCGCAGGTTCGGCAGCTCCAGTTCGGCCGCCACCTGTTGGACGAAGGCCGCCTTCTTGGCGACGGCATCGAGGCAGCTGACCTCGATGTCGGGCCGCATGATGGCGATCACCACGCCCGGCAGACCGCCGCCGGAGCCGACGTCGAGCAGCCTGCCCTCCCCTGCCCACTCGCGCTGCAGCGGTGCGACGGCCGCGAGGCTGTCGAGCAGGTGGTGCGTCATGACGCCGGCCGGGTCGCGCACGGCCGTCAGGTTGTAGACCTTGTTCCACTTGAGCATCAGCGTGCCGTAGGCCAGCAGCTGTTCGCCCTGCGTGTCGGACAGGGCCACGCCCAGGGCGGCTGCGCCTGCGCGCAGCGTGTCGAGGGGCGTTGCGCTCATGGTGCGGTGTGCGGCTCGGTGGCAGCAGCTTCAGCGGTTGTTGTGGTGTCGGCGGCATCGCGGGCGAAGGCCTTGTGCCCGCCCTTGCGCAGGTGAATCATCAGCAGCGAGATCGCGGCGGGCGTCACACCCGAGATGCGCGATGCCAGCCCAAGCGTTTCGGGCCGGTGCTTGTCCAGCTTCTGGCGCACCTCGAAGCTCAGGGCCTTGACCTGGCCGTAGTCGAAATCGGCCGGCAGCTTCAGGTTCTCGAAGTGGGCGGCGCGCTCCACTTCGTCGTGCTGACGCTCGATGTAGCCGGAGTACTTGGCCGAGATCTCGATCTGCTCGATCTCGGATTCGCCCAAGGCCGTGCTGGCGGCGTACTTGCCGCCGTCCAGCGACATCAGGGTTTCGTAGTTCACGTCGGGCCGGCGTAGCAGGTCGGCCAGGTTGTATTCGTGCTCGATGGCCTTGCCCAGCACCCGGGCCGACTCGGCCGCCGGCAGGTTGCGCGGGTTCACCCAGATCGACTTGAGCCGCTCTGTTTCACGTGAAACAGCGTCGCGCTTGCGGCTGAAAGCGTCCCAGCGCGCGTCGTCCACGAGGCCCAGCTTGCGCCCTGCTTCGGTCAGGCGCATGTCGGCGTTGTCCTCGCGCAGCTGCAGCCGGAACTCGGCGCGGCTGGTGAACATGCGGTACGGCTCGGTCACGCCCTTGGTGATCAGGTCGTCGACCAGCACGCCGAGGTAGGCCTCGTCGCGGCGCGGCAGCCAGGCGTCTTCGCCCCGGCACTGCAGTGCGGCATTGATGCCGGCGAACAGGCCCTGGGCCGCCGCCTCTTCGTAGCCGGTGGTGCCGTTGATCTGTCCGGCAAAGAACAGGCCGCGGATCGCGCGGGTTTCGAAGCTGCTCTTGAGCTCGCGCGGATCGAAGTAGTCGTACTCGATGGCGTAGCCCGGGCGCAGGATGTGGGCGTTTTCCAGGCCCGGCATCGAACGCACCAGCTGGTACTGGATGTCGAACGGCAGGCTGGTCGAGATCCCGTTCGGGTAGTACTCGTTGGTCGTCAGGCCTTCGGGCTCGAGGAAGATCTGGTGGCTGTCCTTGTCGGCGAAGCGGTTGATCTTGTCTTCGACGCTCGGGCAGTAGCGCGGACCGACGCCGTCGATCTTGCCGGTGAACATCGGGCTGCGGTCGAAGCCCGAGCGGATGATGTCGTGCGTGCGCTGGTTGGTGTGCGTCACCCAGCACGGCATCTGCTGCGGGTGCATCTCGACCTTGCCCATGAAGCTGAACACGGGCATCGGCCCTGCCCCACCGGGCATGCCGTCGCCGGGTTGTTCGGTGCACTTCGAGAAGTCGATGCTGCGGCCGTCCAGGCGCGGCGGCGTGCCGGTCTTCAGGCGGCCCTGCGGCAGCTTGAGTTCCTTCAGGCGCGCCGACAGGCTGATGGCCGGCGGGTCGCCCGCGCGGCCGGCCTGGTAGTTGTCGAGGCCGACGTGGATGCGGCCGTCGAGGAACGTGCCCGCGGTCAGCACCACGGTGCGCGCGCGGAAAGAAATGCCCACCTGCGTAACGGCACCGACGACGCGGTCACCTTCGATCATCAGGTCGTCGACGGCTTGCTGGAACAGGCTCAGGTTCGGCTGGTTCTCCAGGCGGTGGCGGATCGCGGCCTTGTACAGCACGCGGTCGGCCTGCGCACGCGTGGCGCGCACGGCCGGGCCCTTGCTCGAATTGAGGATGCGGAACTGGATGCCCGCCTCGTCCGTGGCAATGGCCATGGCGCCGCCGAGCGCGTCGACCTCCTTCACGAGGTGGCCCTTGCCGATGCCGCCGATCGACGGGTTGCAGCTCATCTGCCCCAGCGTCTCGATGTTGTGGGAGAGCAGCAGCGTCTTGGCGCCCATGCGTGCGGAAGCGAGCGCGGCTTCGGTGCCGGCATGGCCACCGCCGACGACGATCACATCGAATTCTTCGGGGTACAGCATTGGAAAAGGGAGCGCACCACAGGACGCGTGCGCGGCGCAAAAAAGGGCACTAATTTTAAGCGGCGATGCCCTGTCGTGCCCCCGGTGTGGACAAGCTAGGGGGCCACGCCAAAAATGGCCAGAACCCCTGTCGTCATTGTGGAGTTTGCTATGTATTTAATAGCATCCAACCCCCATCAGGCGGGCGCTTGCGCAGGCTCCGGCACCGGATCGGGTTTTTCGATGCCGCGCAACTCGCCGCTGGGCGCCGGCGTGCGCGGCGGCACCGCGCGCTCGTCCTGCAGCTCCTGCACCGTGAGCTTCTTGTCGGCCATGCGCACGGCGCCAAAAATCGTGGAGAAGGCCACGTCCTTCGCGTCGCGCCCCGTGCCCACGCGCACCAGCCGGTCGACAGGCGCCATGCGCGTCGGGTCGAACAGCACCCACTGTCCGCCGAGCCAGGCTTCGAACACGGCATGGAAATCCTGCGGCGGCTCGTCGAACCACACGTAGCCCACCACCAGCCGCGCCGGGATGTTGAGCGCGCGGCAGAAGGTGATGCCCAGGTGCGCGAAGTCGCGGCACACGCCGGCGCGCTGCACGAACACTTCGCGCGCCGTGGTGGTCGAGTCGCTGCTGCCCGGCACGTAGACGATGCTGTCGTGGATCCAGTCGGCAATCGCCTGCACGCGGCCGATGCCCGGCGGCAGGTCGCCGAAGAGCTGCTGGGCGCAGCGCGCCAGCAGGTCGGACTCGCAGTAGCGCGTGGGCAGCAGGTCGCCCAGCACCGCGTCGGGCAGCTGGCTCACCGGCACCTCGGGCAAGGTGGTCGGCACATGCACCACCGGACGCCGCACCGTCGCGCGGTAGGCGATGGTCAGCGGGCCGGGCGCCGCGTCGAAACGCACGAAGCGATTGCCGCTGTCGGCCTCGCAGCCCACCCGCAGCCGCGCGGGCGGTTCGATGGTGAGCGTTTCGGCCAGCACCGCCTGCGCGCCCGTGCGCGCGGCCTCGATGTTCAGCCGCAGGTGCGCCGGCGCGTCGACCTCGTACGCCAGGCGCAGGTCGATGTGCGACAGGTGCATGGCATGCGGCAAGGCGGTCAATCGAGCGCCTTCTTCACCGTGCCGACCCCGAGTGCGGCCAGCACCACGAACAGCACCGCCAGCACGAGGAACAGGCCGAACAGCAGCTTGGCGATGCCTGCCGCACCGGCCGCCACACCGCCGAAGCCCAGCAGACCCGCTACGAGCGAGATGACCGCAAAAATGATCGCGTACTTGAGCATGGTGAACCACTCCTTGGTTGCTTTGCAGCGGGCATGCGCCGCCGTGTCCGGACTGTAGGAAGCCCCGACCAGCCACCCGATAGTCGGTGCGCGCAAGCCGCCGTAGGACAAAAACGCGATGCGGCCAAACCCGCTAGCATCCCCTGCGGTCACACAGATCTTTTCCTTCTATCCATTGGAGTGTTTTCGAATGAAGCTGTACTACTCGCCCGGCGCCTGCTCGCTCTCCCCCCACATCGCGCTGCACGAAGCGGGCATCGCCTTCGAGCCCGTGCTGGCCAGCACCAAGAGCCACAAGCTGCAGGACGGCACCGACTACTACGGCATCAACCCGCTGGGCTACGTGCCGATGCTCGAGCTCGACGACGGCACCCGCCTGCGCGAAGGCCCGGCCATCGTCCAGTACATTGCCGACCTCGCCCCCACCAAGAACCTCGCGCCCGCCAACGGCACGATGCCGCGCTACCGCCTGCAGGAATGGCTGACCTTCATCGGCACCGAGATGCACAAGGGCTTCAGCCCGCTGTTCAACCCGGCCATGCCCGAGGAAGCCAAGACCATCTCCAAGGACAAGCTCAAGGCCCGCTTCGAATGGCTCGACAGCGAACTCGCCAACAAGCAGTACCTGATGGGCGAGCATTTCAGCGTGGCCGACGGCTACCTGTTCACCGTGACCAACTGGTCCAAGCCCACCGGTCTGGACATCTCGGGCTTCCCCAACGTGCTGGCCTGGCACGCCCGCGTGGCCGCCCGCCCCGCCGTCCAGGAAGCGATGAAGGCCGAAGGCCTGCTGAAGTAAGCCGAAGCCCACCGATCCGGGGGAAAACCCGGATCGATTCAGCCAGAAGCCGCCTTGCGCGGCTTTTCTTTCGCCTCATAAACTCTATAAATAGAACTTTAGAGATTGAGGCCGATGTCTTCTCCTTCCTCCCCCCAGGACGAACCCTGTGCACGCGGCCCGCTCACCGGCGTGCGCGTCGTCGACGTCACCACCATCTTCATGGGCCCTTCGGCCACGCAGATGCTCGGCGACCTCGGCGCCGACGTGATCAAGGTCGAAGCGCCCGAGGGCGACGTGGTGCGCGGCATCGGCGCCCAGGGCCAGCAGAAGATGGGCCCGCTGTTCCTGGGCATGAACCGCAACAAGCGCAGCATCGCGCTCGACCTGAAGTCGCCCGAAGGCCGCGCCGCGCTGCTCGACCTCGTGCGCGACGCCGACGTGCTCACCTACAACGTGCGCCCGCAGGCCATGGAGCGCCTGGGCCTGGGCTACGACGCGCTGGCCGCCCTCAACCCGCGCCTGCTCTACGTCGGCATGTTCGGCTTCTCGCAGCGCGGACGCCATGCCGCGAGCGCCGCCTTCGACGACCTCATCCAGGCCGCCTGCGCCCTGCCCCAGGCCATGGCCATGGGCAGCCCCGACGGCACGCCGCGCTACCTGCCCATCACCATCGCCGACCGCAGCGTGGGCCTGTACGCCTTCGGCGTGATCAGCGCCGCGCTCTACGGCCGCGAGCGCACCGGCCGCGGCCAGCGCATCGACGTGCCGATGTTCGAGACCATGGTGCCGCAGGTGCTCGGCGACCACCTCTACAACCAGACCTTCGTGCCGCCGCAGGGCGACTTCGGCTACCCGCGCCTGCTCTCGCCCGAGCGCCGGCCCTACCCGACGCGCGACGGCCATGTCTGCTGCCTCATCTACACCGACCCGCAGTGGCGCGCCTTCCTCGCAGCCATCGGCCAGCCCGCGCTGTTCGACAGCGACCCGCGCTTTGCCGACATCCGCGCGCGCACACGACACATCGACGCGCTCTACGCGATGGTCGGCGAGGCGCTCGCCACGCGCACCACCGCCGAATGCCAGGCCCTGCTCGCGGGCACCGACATCCCGGTGTTCCCGATGCACACCTTCGACACGCTGCTCACCGACGCCCACCTGCAGGACATCGGCTTCTTCAGCGAGATGGACCACCCCGACGTCGGACGCATCCGCCAGATGGCCGTGCCCAGCGAATGGTCCGGCACGCCGCCCGGCCCCGCCACGCCGCCGCCGCGCCTGGGCCAGCACAGCCGCGAGGTGCTGCGCGAAGCGGGCTACGACGACGCGCGCATCGACACCCTCATTCACAACCGCGCCGTGCGCGCATCCTGATGACCACCACCACTTCTTCCTTCGTCGCCTGCGACATCGACGGCCACGTCGCCACCCTCGCGCTCGACCGGCCCGAACGCCGCAACGCCTTCGACCTCGAGATGCGCGCGCAGATGTTCGATGCGATCCGCCATGCCGTCGAAGACCCGCAGGTTCGCGCCATCGTCCTCACCGGACGCGGCGGCCACTTCTGCGCGGGCGGCGACGTCAAGGGCATGCGCGAGATCGAGCGCCTCGAAGCTGCCGCAGGCCGACTGCGCATGAAGGACGCACAGGCCGGCATGCGCCTGCTGATGCACAGCGACAAGCCCGTCATCGCGGCCGTCGAGGGCTGCGCCTACGGCGGCGGCTTCGGTCTTGCGCTCACGGCCGACATCGTGCTGGCCGCGCCCAGCGCGCGCTTCTGCATGTCGTTCATGAAGGTGGGCCTCGTGCCCGACTGCGGCGCGCTCTTCACGCTCGCACGCAGCGTGGGCCTGCACCGCGCCAAGGCGCTGATGCTGTCGGCGCGCGAGCTCGACGCACAGACCGCGATGGACTGGGGCATCGTCCATGAAGTCATCGCCGCCGATGCGCTGCTGCCGCACGCACAGGCCCTCGCCGCCGCGTTGGCGAACGGCCCCGCCACCGCCATTGCCCTCACCAAGCAGGGCCTGCAGCGCACCTTCGACAGCGACATGGACGCGATGTTCGAGTTCGAAGCCATGGCGCAAGGCCTGGCCTTCGCGACCGACGACCACCGCCAGGCCATCGACGATTTCACGCAGCGCCGGCCGGCGCGCTTCCAGTGGCCCGCCTCGCCTTCCTCTTCCTCCCCCTCCTCTTCCTCTTGAACCAAGGACCCACCGCATGACCGACCACGCCCCGTCCACCACCGAACTGCGCGAGGAAATGCGCGGCGCCGTGATGTGGCTCACCATCGACCGCGAAGCACGCCGCAACGCCATCAGTGCGGACGTGCTCGCGGGCCTGTCCGACGCGCTGGCGCGCGCCAACCGCAACACCGACGTGCGCGCCGTCGTCATCACCGGTGCGGGCACGCGCGCCTTCTGCGCGGGCGCCGACCTGCAAAGCGGCAGCGCGTTCAAGTTCGATTACTCGCAGCCCTACCAGGGCTTCGCCAACCTGTTCCGGCAGGCGAAGCAATCGACCGTGCCGCTCATCGCGCGCGTCAACGGCGCGTGCATGGCCGGCGGCATGGGGCTCATGGGCATGTGCGACATGGCCGTGGCCAGCAGCCAGGCCGTGTTCGGCCTGCCCGAGGTGAAGGTCGGCCTCTTTCCCGCGCAGGTGCTCAGCGTGCTCGGCGACCTGCTGCCGCGCCGCGTGCTGTCCGAGATGTGCATCACCGGCGAGCCCATCACCGCCGCCCAGGCGCTCGAACACGGCCTGGTCAACCGCGTGAGCGACGACGTCGACGAGAGCGTCGACTGGCTGCTCGGGCGCATGCTCGACAAGTCGCCCGCCGCCATCCGCCGCGGCCTGTACACCATGAAGAAGATCGAGGCCATGGCCTTCGAGGAATCGATGGCCTTCACCGAAAGCCAGATCGCCCTCTTCGCCCTCACCGAAGACGCCGCGGAGGGCCAGCTCGCCTTCCGCGAAAAACGCAAACCGCAATGGAGTGGCCGATGAACAGCAAGACCCACAGCGACAAGAACCGCGTCGTCCGCATCGGCGGCGCCTCCGGCTTCTGGGGCGACAGCAGCGTGGGCGCGCCGCAGCTCGTGGCCAGCGGACAGATTGACTACCTGGTGTTCGACTACCTGGCCGAACTCACCATGTCGATCCTTGCCGGCGCGCGGCTGAAGAAGCCCGAACTGGGCTACGCCACCGACTTCGTCTCGGTCGCCATGAAGGCCGTGCTCAAGGACGTGGTGGCGCAAGGCATCCGTGTCGTGAGCAATGCCGGCGGCGTCAACCCGCAAGGCTGCGCCGACGCACTGGCCGCGCTCGCCGCCGAGCAGGGCATCGCGCTGAAGATCGCGGTGGTGAGCGGCGACGACGTGTCGCCGCTGCTGCCAGAGCTGCGCGCATCGCAACCGCCCGTGCGCGAACTGCAGAGCGGCGCGGCCCTGCCCGAACGCGTGCTCACCGCGAACGCCTACCTCGGCGCCAGGCCCGTGCAGGCGGCGCTCGATGCGGGCGCGCAGGTGGTCATCACCGGCCGCTGCGTCGACTCGGCCGTCACGCTCGGCGTGCTGATGCACGAATTCAAATGGCAACCCGGCGACCACGACCTGCTGGCGGCCGGCAGCCTCGCGGGCCACATCATCGAATGCGGCTGCCAGGCCACCGGCGGCCTGCACACCGACTGGGACACCGTGCCCGACTGGCCCCACATCGGCTACCCCATCGTCGAGTGCAGCGCCGACGGCAGCTTCGCCGTCACCAAGCCGGCCGGCACCGGCGGCAAGCTCACGCCGGCGGTGGTCGGCGAGCAGATGCTCTACGAGATCGGCGACCCCGCAAGCTACCTGCTGCCCGACGTGGTGGCCGACTTCACGCAGGTGCGCATCGAACAGGCCGGCGAACATCGCGTGGCCGTGCACGGCGCGCGCGGGCGCGCACCGACCGCCACCTACAAGGTCTGCGCCACCTACGTCGAAGGCTTCAAGACCGCGGCGCAGCTCACCATCGTGGGCTTCGACGCGGTGGCCAAGGCGCGGCGCACCGGCGAGGCGATCCTCACGCGCACCGGCGAGCTGATCGCGACGGCCGGCTTCGGGCCCTACAGCGGCACGCAGCTCGAAGTGCTGGGCGCCGAGTCCTGCTACGGACCGCACGCCCAGGCCACGCACACGCGCGAAGCCATCCTGCGGCTCGCGGTGACGCACCCGCGCAAGGAGGCCCTGGAGCTGTTCGCACGCGAGGTCGCGCCGGCCGGCACCTCGTGGGCGCCGGGCACCACGGGCTCGGGCGGTGGCCGCGCGTCGGTCTCGCCGTCGATCCGGCAGTACGCGTTCCTGCTCGACAAGGCGCGCGTGCAGCCGCGCGTCGCGGTCGATGGCGCGCCGGTCGAGGTGCCGCCCACGCTGGCGGGCGATGGCGGCGCACGTGCGGCGGTCGCCTCCCCAGTCACTGAGGCCGACGTCGACACCGCCGACAGCATCGAGGTGCCGCTGATCCGCCTCGCGTGGGCCCGCAGCGGCGACAAGGGTGACACCTCCAACATCGGCATCATCGCGCGCCACCCCGCGCTGCTGCCGCTGCTGCGTGCGCAGCTCACTGAGGTCCGCGTGGCCGCGTGGCTCGCGCACCTGGTGAAGGGCCGCGTCACGCGCTACGACGTGCCCGGCATCGACGCCTTCAACTTCGTCTGCGAGCAGGCGCTCGGCGGCGGCGGCATGGCCTCGCTGCGCAACGACCCGCTGGGCAAGGGCATGGGACAGATCCTGCTCGCGATGCCGGTGCGCGCGAGCAGCGCCCTGCTGGCACTGCTGCCATGAACGCCGCGCGCATCCAGCGGCGCAAGCTCGTGCTCGGCAGCTGCGCCGCCGCAGTGCTCGGCGCGCCACTGCATGCGCCGGCGCAGCCGGCCTGGCCGTCGCGACCCATCCGCCTCATCGTCTCCTTCAGCACCGGCAGCGGCAACGACACCATCGCGCGCGAACTCGCGGTCGCGATGACGCAAAGCCTCGGCCAGAGCGTGGTGGTGGAAAACCGCGGCGGTGGCGGCGGCGTGATCGGCACCGAGGCCGTCGCCAAGGCCCCGCCCGACGGCTACACCATCGGCCTGGGCACCAGCTCGCAGCTGGTGATGAACGTGGGCCTGTACCGCTCGCTGCCCTTCGACGTCGAGAAAGACCTGCAGGCCATCGGCCTGGTCTCGCGCACGCCGCTGGTGCTCGTGGCCAGCGCGGACATGCCGGGCACGCTGAAGGACCTCATCGCGCTGGCGAAGGCCAGGCCGGGCCAGGTCAGCTACGGCTCCGGCGGCCCGGGCTCCATCAGCCACGTCGTCGGCGAAGCCTTCGCCAAGGCCGCCGGCGTGCAGCTGCTGCACGTGCCCTACAAGGGCAACGGCGCCGCGCTGGTCGACCTCTCGGGCGGCCACGTGAAGCTGCTGTTCGACGGGCTGATCTCCACCGCACCGCTGGCGAAGCAGGGCAAGCTGAAGATGCTCGCGATCTCGGGCGACAGGCGCAGCCCGATGGCGCCCGCGCTGCCGACCTTCGCCGAGCAGGGCCTGCGCGACTACGAGGCCTACACCTGGAACGAACTGATGGCGCCCGCCGGCACGCCGCCCGAGGTGCTCGCCAAACTCAATGCCGCACTCAACCAGGCGCTGGCGCTGCCGGCCGTGCAGGCGCGGCTCGCGCAGGGGGCCTCCGACCCGCTGGGGCCCACCACGCCCGCGCAGGCCGAGGCCTACGGGCGGGCCGAGCGCGCGCGATGGGTACCATTCATCCGCTCGCTGCGCATCGACAATCCCTGAGGCGCAGTGCCTCCACTGCCGCACAGCGCACCGCCCCGACATGAACCCTCTCGCCGCGTCCCCTCTTCCTTCGCCCCTGGGCGGCGAACACGGCGCGGGCGTCACGCAGTACCTGCAGCTGGCCAGCGTGCTGCGCCATCGCATCGCCCACGGCGAACTGCAGGCCGGCCAGCAGCTGCCCACCGTGGCGCAGCTCGCGGCCGACTACAAGCTCGCGCGCGTCACCGTGCGCCAGGCCTACGGCGTGCTCGCGCGCGAAGGCCTGCTCACCAGCCAGCGCGGCCGCGGCACCTTCGTCGCCGCCCAGCCCGCCGCCTGCGCCGACCCGCTGCTGCGCAACGCCATCAACGATCCGCGGGCGCGCAACATCCGCTTCGACATCCTCGAGCAGCGCCGCCAACAGCCGCTGCCCGAAGGGCTGGCACGCGGCAGCGCCACCTTCCCGGACTACGCCTTCATCCGCAAGATCCACGTGCACGACGACGAGCCCTTCTGCCTCGTCGAGATCCATGTGGCGTCGGAGATCCACGCGCTCTTCCCGCCCGACAGCGAGCAGCACCACAAGATCGCCCACCTGCTCGAGCAGCACGCCGCCGAGCGCATGCACAAGGTGCAGCAGACGCTCACCGTGGCGCCGGCCGACCTGCTGCTCGCGCAGTACCTGCACTGCTCCTTCGCCACCCCCATCGCGCACATGGAGCGGCGCGTGTTCGACACCCAGGGCCGCATCGCGCTCGCGGGACGCTTCTGGTACCGGGGCGACCGCTTCGTGTCCGACATCGAGATGCCCTTCGCCGTCTGGGCCAACGCCGGGGCGTCGCTGATCCCCGAGGCCCTGGCGCTGCCCTGAGCTGTTGTCGTCCCTAGCACCAATCGGGACAACCGTGCGACAGCAGGGTTGAGGCGGGCGGCTTAGCCTTGCGCCTGTTTCAACTCTGCCCCCTCAATCCACGATGTCCACCCTTTTCGACCCCGTCCAGGCCGGCGACCTGCAGCTCGCCAACCGCATCGTGATGGCGCCGCTCACGCGCAACCGCTCGCCCAACGCGATCCCGCCCGACATCGCCGCCACCTACTACGCCCAGCGCGCCAGCGCCGGCCTGCTCATCACCGAAGCCACCGCCATCAGCCACCAGGGCCAGGGCTACGCCGACGTGCCCGGCCTCTACGGCACCGAGCAGCTCGACGCCTGGAAGCGCGTGACCGACGCCGTGCACGCCGAGGGCGGCAAGATCGTCGTGCAGCTGTGGCACGTGGGCCGCGTCTCGCACACCGAACTGCAACCCGGTGGCGGCAAGCCCGTCGCGCCCTCGGCCATCACCGCCAAGACCAAGACCGTGCTCATCAAGGACGGCGTGCCCACCTTCGTCGAAACCTCGGAGCCGCGCGCGCTCGACGCGGCCGAACTGCCCGGCATCGTCCACGCCTATGCCGCGGCCGCACGCAACGCCGTCGAGACCGCGGGCTTCGACGGCGTGGAGCTGCACGGCGCCAACGGCTACCTGCTCGACCAGTTCCTCAAGGACGGCAGCAACAAGCGCACCGACGACTACGGCGGCTCCATCAAGAACCGCGCGCGCCTGCTGCTGGAGTCCACCCGCGCCGTGGTCGACGCGGTCGGCGGCGGCAAGACCGGCATCCGCCTGTCGCCCGTCACGCCCGCCAACGACGTGCACGACAGCGATCCGCAGCCGCTGTTCACCTACGTCGTGCAGCAGCTCGCGCCGCTGAACCTGGCCTACATCCACATCATCGAAGGCGCCACCGGCGGCCCGCGCGAAATCGCCGACCGCCCCTTCGACTACGAAGCCCTCAAGGCCGCCTACCGCGCCGCCGGCGGCAAGGCCGCCTGGATGGTCAACAACGGCTACGACCGCCCCCTGGCCGAAGAAGCCGTGAAGGAAGGCGACGACCTCGTGGCCTTCGGCAAGCCCTTCATCTCGAATCCCGACCTGGTGCGCCGCCTGCGCGAACACGCGCCGTTGAACGAGCTGGACAAGGCGACGATGTATGGGGGTGGGGTGAAGGGGTATACGGACTATCCGGCGTTGGGCTGAGTCGGCCCTTCGGCGCCAACTTCTTCGCGCTTGCTCCGCCCTTTTTCGCGGGCAGCGCGTGAGGTGACGATTGTTCGCAGTGTGCGCCGCGCAGTCCCTGCAGACTGCGCCGACCTCTCCTCCTTCTCTCAAGGAAGTCGTCGATGCCGCGCACGCTGTCTGTTTCTTCTGCTGCGATCCCTGTTGTTCTTGGTCAGGCTGCACTGGAGCCCGTGCGGCTGTCGGGGCATGAGGGGATCAACAGCCTCTTTGCCTACGAGCTGTTCCTCAAGACCCCCGATGCGCTGGGCTTGTCTGGTTTCTCTTCTGGCGCCGACTTCGACCTGGATGCCTTCATCGGCCGCGAGATCAGCTGCGAGATCGAACTCGATGGTTCTGCCCCTCGCCAGATCAACGCCCTGATCACCGACGCAGCCCTGTGGGGCGAAGAAGGGCGTCACGCCCAGTACAAGCTCACCCTGCGCCCCTGGCTGCACCTGGCTACCCTGCGCACCGACTGCAGGATCTTCCAGAACCTCAGCGTCGTGCAGATCCTGGACGAACTCCTGGGCGGCTACGCCTTCCCCGTGGACAAACGCCTGATCGAGCACTACCCCGTGCGCGACTACCAGACCCAGTTCAACGAGAGCGACTTCGCCTTCTTCTGTCGCCTGTGCCAGGAATGGGGCATCAGCTACCACTTCGAGCATTCGGACGGCAAGCACCGCCTGGTGCTCTCGGATGCCATGGGGGCCTATGCGGCTGGCGATCCGCTGTACGAGCAGGTGGAATACCACGCCCCCGGCTGGAAGATCGATGCCGAGTACATCCACAGCTTCGTGCCTGCCCATCAACTCACGAGTGGGAAGTACGCGACTCGGGACTACGACTACACGCGCCCCAGGGCGGATCTGAGTGTCTCCAGAAGTGATCCACGCCCCACGGGGCAGGCCGATGGCGAGGTCTACCAGTGGCATGCACCCGAAGCAGGAGGTAGCCACTACGCCCAGCCCAATGCGGGGGCTGATGCCGGCACCGATCCTCACAGCGAAGGTCGCTTGCTCTCCCTGCTGCGCATGCAGGCACTGCGCACCCAGGGCGCCAGAGCCCAGGCCAGCGGGAATCTGCGGGGCATGGTGCCCGGATGCACCTTCCAGTTGAAGAAGCACCCGAGGGAATCAGCCAATGCCGAGTACCTGATCCTGGACACCCGCTTCCTCATCGAGGACGTGGCCGAAGACAGCCAGAACCGCGAAGCCAGTCCTGACCGCAAGCAGCAATGGCGCGTGCAGGTGGACTT
>NZ_JBWKNE010000011.1:0-152011 GCF_059415405.1 Variovorax sp. GW821-FHT10C12 | reverse complement strand
GGCCTGCGCTTCGCCATCCGTGAAGGCGGCCGTACCGTGGGTTCGGGCGTCGTGGCCAAGATCCTCGACATCTAAGCTGGAAGCAAAGGAATCACCATGGCTACCAAGCAAAAGATCCGCATCCGCCTGAAGGCATTCGACTACAAGCTGATCGACCAGTCGGCCGCTGAAATCGTGGACACCGCCAAGCGCACCGGCGCGATCGTCAAGGGCCCCGTGCCCCTGCCGACCCGCATGAAGCGTTTCGACATCCTGCGTTCGCCGCACGTCAACAAGACGTCGCGCGACCAGCTGGAAATCCGCACGCACCAGCGCCTGATGGACATCGTTGATCCCACCGACAAGACCGTGGACGCGCTGATGAAGCTCGACCTGCCGGCCGGCGTCGACGTCGAGATCAAGCTGCAGTAATTCGACCTCGCGTCGCATTCCGAGCACAGCCCGCCCGCAGAAATGCCGGCGGGCTTTTTTGTGCTTCACGTTTGTTTCTCAACTGTGGCATCCTCGCGCACCGGCCTGCGGGACGCAGTGCGCCGGGGCTGAAATGAGGGCAGCACACGTGATGAGCCAGAAGTTCTCTTTTGCATTCGGTGCGGCGTGTATTGCCGCGGCATTGCTGGCAGGTTGCGGTGGGGGAGGCGGTGGCGGCGGAGGCGGCGGTGGGTTCCCCATCGGCCTGCCGATCGTGCTGAACCCGGTCGCCCTGAGCGGGAAAGCCACCTACGACTCGGTGCCGAACAACAGCGGCCCCCTTGTGTACGCGGACACCACGGCCAAGCCCGTGCGCGGCGCCACGGTGGAAGTGCTCGATGCCAACACGTCGGCGCAGCTCGCGCTGACCACCACGGATGACGGTGGCAACTACGCGGTTTCGGTGCCGGCCAACACGAACATCGCCGTGCGCGTGCGAGCCCAGTTGACCCGGACCGGCTCGGGTGCCACCTGGGACGTCACGGTGCGCGACAACACCCGCAGCGACGCCATGTATTCCATGCAGTCGCCGAGCTTCTCATCGGGGAGCGCGGCGTTGACGCGCGACCTGCGGGCGGACAGTGGCTGGGACGGCTCGCGATACAGCGGGACGCGGGTCGCGGCGCCGTTCGCCGTGCTCGACACGGTCTACACCTCCATGCAGAAGGTGCTGTCGGTGGCGCCGGCTTCGGCGTTCCCTTCGCTGAAGGTCTTCTGGAGCATCAACAACACGCCCTCGGCCGGCAGCTTGGCAGCGGGCCAGATCGGCACGACTTTTTTCTTCAACAACGGAAGCAGCGGCCGGCAGATCTACGTGCTTGGCAAGGAAGGCGTCGACACCGACGAGTTCGATGCGCCGGTGATCGCGCACGAGTGGGGCCACTACTACCAGTCGGCCTTCAGCCGCGACGACTCGATGGGGGGCGAGCATGACGGAACGGATCGTCTCGACCGGCGGCTCGCATTTTCCGAGGGCTGGGGCAATGCATGGTCTGGCATCGCCCTGAACCGAAGCAACTACGTGGATTCGACGGGTGCGCAGCAGGGCGACGGTGGGCGCCTGGATCTGTCCGCCGGGCCCCCGACCGGCAACCCGGGCTGGTTCCGCGAACTGTCGGTCCAGGCCATCCTGTGGAACCTCAACCGACAGGCCGGCTTCAAGCCCATCCACGACACCTTGACCGGCTTCCAGTTCCGAAGCGGCGCGGCGGTCACATCGATCCACGCCTTCGCCGCGGCGTTCAATGCGACGTCGCCTGGCAACGCCTCGGCACTGAACAGCCTGTTGAGCGCGCAGAACATCATCTCCAACGATGCATTCGGCGCGGGCGAAACGAACGATGGCGGGGTGCCCAGCGTGCCCGGCGTACTGCCGATGTACAAGGCCCTGACGGTCGG
Source organism: Variovorax sp. GW821-FHT10C12 (assembly GCF_059415405.1). NCBI lineage: Bacteria > Pseudomonadati > Pseudomonadota > Betaproteobacteria > Burkholderiales > Comamonadaceae > Variovorax > Variovorax sp. GW821-FHT10C12. The sequence goes on along the minus strand of NZ_JBWKNE010000011.1, from coordinate 150,142 downwards.
TGCGATGCTCAACAACGTCTGTGTCTCCAACGTGGCGGGCACGGGCAACAAGCTCGGCAACATCGCCTACCTGCGCTTCACCGCGCCGGCGAACCGGGACTACCAGGTCACGGTCGGGGGTGCCACGGCGCCGGACTTCGACGTCTTCCGGGGCGGAGAAATCGCCCGGTCGGGCAACCGGGTCAGCCTGAGCGTGGGTGAGTACGTTCTGGCGGTGCGGGATGCGGCAATGACGAGCTCCTCTGCTTCACCGCTGTGCCTCAACGTGCTCGTTCAATAAGGAAGGGAAGGCTCGCGATGATCCTGAACACTCGCCTCTCTCTGGCCGCCGCACTGACGGCGGGGCTTGCACTGTCCGCGCTCGCGGCCTGCGCCCTGGCTGACGGGATGCCGCCGGCGCGCACCACCGCGAAGTTGTCGCCTGCAGGCCTGAAGGGTTCTGCCACGCCCTGGGTGACCGCGTCGAGAAAACCCAACGACTCCGGCGTCAAGCTGCAATACAGGCTGGGCGGCGCGCCGCAGGCCGGCAAGCCGACTGTGGTCGTCCTGCAGTTCGACGGTGTCACCGACCCCGCCGGCGCCAGCGTGGCGCTGACGGTCGATGCGGGCCTGACGCTGTCCGGCAGCGCGTCGCTGAGCCTGCCACCGGGGCCGCGTTCCGACGCTTCCGTCACCGTGGTCAGCCAGGGCGACGGCCTGGCCTACCTGAATGTGTTCATCAAGCAAGGTGGACGGACCAGCGCCGTTTCCATCCCGATCCAGACCGGCGCGGCGGCCCCCGCCATGAAGGCCAACGGCGACGTCAAGTCGCTTCCGGACGGCGACAACATCATTTCGCAGCCTGCGAAATAGGCTGAAAAGCCGCCCAAGCAGGGCCGGAAGCCCCTGAATCCGGCCCGAACAGGGCTACTTGCGCCCCGGTTCGACTGCGGGCTATAATCTCTGGCTCTGCCCTTGTTGCGTCCGTTCGGGCGCCCCTTTTGGCAGAGATTTATCAACCTTCTCTCGCAGGCCGGGAAACCAGCCAAACGCTGTCGCCAATTGAAGTGGCAGCGGCGAAGGAAGTCTTCCATTTTTGGAGAAAACAAATGAGTCTGAGCAACTCCCTCGGGTTGCTGGGCCGCAAGGTGGGGATGATGCGTCTCTTCACCGATGACGGGGACGCAGTTCCTGTCACGGTGGTGGATGTGTCCAACAACCGTGTGACCCAGATCAAGTCCCAAGAGACCGATGGCTACGTCGCCCTGCAGGTGACGTTCGGTTCGCGCAAAGCATCGCGCGTGACCAAGCCCCAAGCCGGCCACCTCGCCAAGGCAGGTGTCGAAGCTGGTGAAATCAGCCAGGAATTCCGCGTCACCGCCGATACCGCAGGTCAGCACAAGGCTGGCGGCGTGATCGCGGCAAGCAGCGTGTTCTCCGTGGGCCAGAAGGTGGACGTGCAAGGCACGACCATCGGCAAGGGCTACGCCGGCACGATCAAGCGTCACAACATGAGCTCGCAGCGCGCGTCGCACGGTAACAGCCGTTCGCACAACGTGCCCGGCTCGATCGGCATGGCACAAGACCCCGGTCGCGTGTTCCCCGGCAAGCGCATGACGGGCCACCTCGGCGACGTCACCCGCACGACGCAAAACCTCGACGTGTTCCGCATCGACGAAGCACGTCAGCTGCTGCTCATCAAGGGCGCGATCCCGGGTTCGAAGGGTGGCTTCGTCACCGTGCGTCCCGCCATCAAGGCCAAGCCGCAAGCGGCTGAAGGAGCGAAGTAATGCAACTCGAACTCCTGAACGAACAAGGCCAGGCCGCGTCGAAGTACGACGCCCCCGAGACCGTGTTCGGCCGTGACTACAACGAAGACCTGGTTCACCAGATCGTCGTTGCATTCCAGGCCAACGCCCGTCAAGGCACGCGCGCCCAGAAGGACCGCGAACAGGTCAAGCACTCGACCAAGAAGCCTTTCAAGCAAAAGGGAACGGGCCGCGCCCGTGCCGGTATGACGTCCTCGCCCCTGTGGCGCGGAGGCGGTCGTATTTTCCCGAACATGCCTGACGAAAACTTCTCGCAGAAGATCAACAAGAAGATGTACCGCGCCGGCATGGCCGCCATCTTCTCGCAGCTCGCTCGCGAAGGCCGTCTGGCCGTGGTCGATTCGCTGACCGTGGATTCGCCCAAGACGAAGCCGCTGGCAGCCCGTTTCAAGGCAATGAATCTCGAGTCCGTGCTCGTGATCGCCGAAGAAGTCGACGAAAACCTGTACCTTGCCTCGCGCAATCTGGTCAACATCCTCGTGGTCGAACCCCGTTACGCCGATCCGGTGTCGCTGGTTCACTACAAGAAGGTGCTGGTCACCAAGGGTGCCGTCGACAAGCTCAAGGAGATGTTCGCATGAGCCGCGTGAACCCCACCCCTGCACAACGTAAGTTCGACGAAGGCCGTCTCATGAACGTGCTGGTCGCACCGATCGTGTCCGAAAAGGCCACGATGGTCGGCGAGAAGTCGAACGCTGTCACTTTCAAGGTGCTGCAAGACGCCACCAAGCCCGAGATCAAGGCCGCTGTTGAACTGATGTTCAAGGTCGAAGTCCAGGGCGTGTCGGTGCTCAACACCAAGGGCAAGACCAAGCGCTTTGGCAAGTCCATCGGCCGCCGCGACAACGTTCGCAAGGCTTATGTGACGCTGAAGGCCGGTCAAGAGCTCAACCTCGTCGGGGAAGGCGCTTAATCATGGCCGTCATCAAGATGAAACCCACTTCGCCGGGCCAACGCGGCGCGGTGAAGATTTCGCGTGACCACCTGCACAAGGGTGCGCCTCACGCAGCCCTGCTGGAACCCCAGTTCCAGAAGGCCGGCCGTAACAACAACGGTCACATCACGATCCGCCATCGTGGCGGTGGTGCCAAGCACCACTACCGCATTGTCGACTTCGTGCGCAACAAGGACGGCATCCCGGCCAAGGTCGAACGCATCGAGTACGACCCGAACCGCACCGCCCACATCGCTCTGGTCTGCTACGCCGACGGCGAGCGCCGCTACATCATCGCCCCGCGTGGTCTGGAAGCTGGTGCAACCCTGATGTCGGGCGCAGAAGCCCCGATCCGCGCCGGCAACACCCTGCCGATCCGCAACATCCCCGTGGGTTCGACGATCCACTGCATCGAGCTGCAACCCGGCAAGGGTGCGCAGATCGCTCGTTCGGCCGGTACCTCGGCCACGCTGCTGGCCCGCGAAGGCGTCTACGCCCAGGTCCGCATGCGTTCGGGCGAAGTCCGCCGCATTCACATCGAATGCCGCGCGACCATCGGTGAAGTGGCGAACGAAGAACACAGCCTGCGCCAGCTCGGCAAGGCCGGTGTGAAGCGTCACATGGGTATCCGCCCGACCGTTCGCGGCGTGGTGATGAACCCGGTCGACCACCCGCACGGTGGTGGCGAAGGCAAGACTGGCGAAGGCCGCCATCCTGTCGACCCGTGGGGCAACCTGACCAAGGGCTATCGCACCCGTAACAACAAGCGCACGCAGGTCTTCATCGTGTCGCGTCGCAAGAAGTAAGGGATAGCCAATGACTCGCTCTCTCAAAAAGGGTCCTTTCGTCGACCACCACCTGGTGGCCAAGGCCGACAAGGCCGTGACGAACAAGGACAAGAAGCCGATCAAGACCTGGTCGCGCCGCTCGATGGTTCTGCCCGAGTTCATCGGTCTGACCATCGCTGTGCACAACGGCAAGCAACACGTGCCCGTGTACATCACCGACCAGATGGTCGGCCACAAGCTCGGCGAATTTGCGCTCACGCGCACGTTCAAGGGGCACCCCGCGGACAAAAAAGTCCAGAAGAAGTAAGGAACGACCATGTCTGAAACACGTGCAGTCCTCCGCGGTGTCCGCCTGTCGGTCGACAAGGGCCGTCTGGTCGCGGACCTGATCCGCGGCAAGAAGGTCGATCAAGCGCTCAACGTTCTGCAATTCACGCAGAAGAAGGCCGCTGTGATCATCAAGAAGGTGCTCGAGTCGGCAATTGCCAACGCCGAGCACAACGACGGTGCCGACATCGACGAGCTGAAGGTCAAGACCATCTACGTCGAGCAAGGTGCAACGCTCAAGCGCTTCACGGCGCGCGCCAAGGGTCGCGGCAATCGCATCAGCAAGCCCACGTGCCATGTGTACGTGACGGTTGGCAACTAAGAAGGCCTGGAAGAAATATGGGACAGAAAATCCACCCAACCGGGTTCCGCCTTGCGGTCACCCGTAACTGGTCCAGCCGTTGGTACGCAAGCGACCGCGATTTCGCGGGCATGCTGGCCGAAGACATCAAGGTTCGCGAATACCTGAAGAAGAAGCTGAAGAACGCTTCGGTGTCGCGCGTCATGATCGAGCGTCCCGCCAAGAACGCACGCATCACGATCTACTCGGCTCGTCCGGGCGTCGTGATCGGCAAGAAGGGCGAAGACATCGAGAACCTCAAGCGCGAACTGGGCAAGCAGCTCGGCGTGCCGGTTGCAGTCAACATCGAAGAAGTGCGCAAGCCTGAAATCGATGCGCAGCTGATTGCCGACAGCATCACGCAGCAGCTCGAAAAGCGGATCATGTTCCGCCGTGCCATGAAGCGCGCCATGCAAAACGCCATGCGTCTGGGTGCCCTGGGCATCAAGATCATGTCGTCGGGCCGCCTGAACGGCATCGAAATCGCTCGTTGCGAGTGGTACCGCGAAGGTCGCGTGCCCCTCCACACGCTGCGCGCCGACATCGACTACGGCACCTCGGAAGCCAAGACCACGTACGGCGTCATCGGCGTCAAGGTCTGGGTCTACAAGGGCGACACGCTGGGTCGTAACGACCTGCCGGCTGTCGAAACGCCGCGTCCGGACGAAGAGCGCCGCCCGCGTGGTCCCCGCCGTGATGGTCGCCCTGGCGACCGTCCGGGTGGCGACCGTCGTGGTCCCGGCCCCCGTGCCGGTGCCCGTGGTCCGATCGGTGGCAACACCGCTCCGGCCGATGGCAGCGACAAGCCCGCAGAAGCAACCGGCGGTGCCGGTGCAGACTCGAAACCCGCCGTTAAGCGCGTCCGCAAAGCCGCGCCCGCTGCAGCAGCGGACGGTGCCAAGACCGAGTAATCGGTCGCTCCCGGGCACGCAAGTGCCTGGGGCCCTCACGGAGTAACAAAACATGCTGCAACCTGCACGCAGAAAGTTCCGCAAGGAACAAAAGGGCCGCAACACCGGCATCGCAACCACGGGTAACTCGGTTGCGTTCGGTGATTTCGGTCTCAAATGCACCGACCGCGGTCGCCTCACGGCGCGCCAGATCGAAGCCGCTCGTCGCGCGATCTCGCGTCACGTGAAGCGCGGTGGCCGTATCTGGATCCGCGTGTTCCCGGACAAGCCGATCTCTACCAAGCCCGCTGAAGTGCGGATGGGTAACGGTAAGGGCAACCCCGAGTACTACGTCGCTGAAATTCAGCCTGGCAAGATCGTGTTCGAGATCGTCGGCGTGCCCGAAGAACTCGCCCGCGAAGCGTTCCGCCTGGCCGCCGCCAAGCTTCCGCTGCGTACGACGTTCGTCGCTCGCCAGCTCGGCGCCTGAGAGGAGAACACCCATGGCAACACGTAAGAAGAAAGAAACCGCGGCTTCGGCCAAGGTGACGAAGGCCGCAACCCTGCGCACGAAGGACGTCGCAGGCCTGCAAGCCGAAATCAAGGATCTGCAGAAGGCCCACTTCGGCCTGCGCATGCAGAAAGCCACGCAACAGCTGTCGAACACCACGACGCTGCGCGTGACGCGTCGCGACATCGCTCGCGCCAAGACCATTCTTGCTCAGAAAGAGCAAGAGACCCAAGCCGCCAAGTAAGGAGTGAACATGACGGAAGCTAAAAAATCCCTCAAGCGCACCTTGATCGGCAAGGTGGTCAGCGACAAGCGTGCCAAGACCGTGACCGTGCTGGTCGAGCGCCGTGTGAAGCACGAGCTCTACGGCAAGATCGTGGCCAAGACGAGCAAGTACCACGCCCATGACGAAAAGGGCGAGTACAAGCTGGGCGACACCATCGAGATCACGGAAAGCCGTCCGATCTCGAAGACCAAGAACTGGGTTGTGACCCGTCTGGTCGAGAAGGCCGCCCTGGTCTGATCAAGCACCCGGTCGCCCTCGAGGCAACCCATCCGAAAACGGCCCACAATGTGGGCCGTTTTTCTTTTTCAGGAGCAAATTACATGATCAGAGTCGGCGACACCCTTCCTTCGGCCACCCTGCAGGAATATTCCGAAGTCGAGGGCGAGGGCTGCAGCATCGGCCCGAACGCGGTCGACGTGACCAAGGCCACGGCAGGCAAGACCATCGCGCTGTTCGCACTGCCGGGCGCCTTCACGCCCACCTGCTCGGCCAAGCATGTGCCGGGCTACGTGCAGCACTTCGACGACTTCAAGGCCGCCGGCGTGGACGAGATCTGGTGCGTGAGCGTGAACGACGCGTTCGTGATGGGCGCCTGGGCGCGCGACCAGAAGACCGGCGCCAAGGTGCGCATGCTGGCCGACGGCAGCGCCGACTTCGCCAAAGCCACCGGCCTCACGCTCGACCTGACTGGCCGCGGCATGGGCCTGCGCAGCAACCGTTACTCGATGCTCGTGAAAGACGGCAAGGTCGCGACGCTGAACGTCGAAGGCCCGGGCAAGTTCGAAGTGAGCGACGCCGACACGCTTCTCGCACAAGCCCGCGGCTGAACTCGGATCTTTCGTGGGGGCCGCCGCGCACGGCCGCCCGAAGCGGCCGGCCCGCCCCCGGTAGGGGGTTGGCGAAGCGACACGAAGTGCGCGCAGCCTGGGGGCGAGCCTAGAGATCTACCTTGAGGTAGTGAGCCCCGGCGACGGGGTTGTGATAGTAGGGCGGCACCTCTGCGAAGCCCAGGTCTTCGTAGAGGGCGCGCGCCGACTCCATGTCGTCGAGGGTGTCGAGCAGCACGCAGGCATAGCCTGCGCTGCGCGCGGCATCCAGGATGGCTTCGGCCAGCTGTCGGCCAAGCCCAAGCCCCCGGAACCCGGGGCGCACATACAGACGTTTCATTTCCGCCGCGTTCGCGTAGTCCGTGGTGTCGAGCGGGCGCAGCGCGCAGCAGCCCGCCACGTGGGCGAGCGTGCCGTCGGCGCGCTTCAGCGTGGGCGCGGCGCGGCCGGCGTCTTCGTTCACATGGGCGGGATCGACCAGCGCCAGCAGCAAGGTGCCGCGCGGCTCGGCGTACTCGCCGGGCAGGTCGGCCAGCTCGCTGTCGAAGTCCTGGAACGCGAGGTCGATGGTCAGCGAGCCCGCGTAGTCGCGGAAGATGGCGCGCACGGCGTCGACTTCATGCGGTTCGTCGGGCACGAGGAGCACCACGGCCGGCATGTCCGACAGCGGCAGCGGGCGGGAGACGGAAAAGCCGCTCATACGCGCAACGACGCCACCCAGAACGCCACGCCAGCGCACAGCGCGAACAGCACCAGTGCCAGCGTGCGCGATACCGCATCGTCGCGGCTCGGGGCCACGCCGTTGCCATTGCCATTGCCGTTCCCGTTGGAGGCCGCACCCGCAATCACCAGCTTGTCGCCCGACAGCATCGGCCCGACCAGCCGGTGCCGCTTCACCAGCACATAGAACAGCACCGCCAGCACATGCAGGCTCACCAGGGCGATCACGATCCACTTGCCCTGCGCCTTGTGCCAGCCCGTCGCCAGGCTCACCATCGCGCCCGACACGAAGCGGGTCAGCGGCCCGGAGGCCGAAATCTCGTCGTCGGCCATCAGCCCGGTGGCGACCTGCAGGATCAACAGCGCCAGCACCGCGAACACCGACAGCGCGCCCAGCGGCGTGTGGCCGATCAGGTGGTCGGGGTGCGACTTGCCGCGCAGGTAGGCGATGACCGAGCCCGGCGCATAGATGAAGGCCGCGAAGCGCGACCAGCGCCCGCCCACGACCCCCCAGACCAGCCGGAACAGCAGCAGCGCCAGCACGGTGTAGCCGAGGCGGAAATGCCATTCCATGATGCCGTTCAGGCCCGTCACGATCAGGCCGATCACGGCGAAGGCGAGCGCCCAGTGAAAGAGGCGGGTCGGCAGGTCCCAGACGCGTGTGCGGGCCACCGAGAGGGTGTCGGTCATCGAAAAAGGCGCCGGGGCGCGAGGCTGCGGAAGGCGCAGATTAGCAAAGTCCGGCCCGGTCCTTCCACCGGGTTGTTGCTATGCGCCCGACACGGGCAGCCCCTACACTGCCTGCAGCACCGCGTTCGACGGTGCCGAAACCCCACACAAGGACCCACGATGACCCGTTTTGCTTCGTTCGCCCTTGCAGCCGCCTGCGCTGCGATGTCCCTGCCCGCCGCGGCACAGTTCGCCAAGCCCGAAGATGCCATCAAGTACCGCCAGAGCGCGCTGTTCGTGATGGCTCAGCACTTCGGCCGCCTCGGCGCCATGGCCAACGGCCGGGCGCCCTACGACGCCGCCGCCGCTGCCGCCAACGCCGAGATCGTCGCCGACATGGCCAAGCTGCCTTGGGCCGGCTTCGGTGCCGGCACCGAGGGCGGCAAGGCCAAGCCCGAAGTCTGGAAGGAAGCCGCGAAGTTCAAGGAACACCAGGACAAGGTGATCGCCGAGACCGGCAAGCTCGTCATCGCCGCCAAGGCCGGCAACATCGACGCGCTCAAGGCCCAGTTCGGCCCGACCGGCGCGAGCTGCAAGGCCTGCCACGACAGCTTCCGCAACCAGTAAGCCGCGGGCTTCCGCAATGAAAAAGGCGCTCCTCGGAGCGCCTTTTGCTTTGGAGGGCCGGGAGATCAGGCCTCGGCTAGCAGTTTCTCGATCAGCTTGTGCAGCTCGGCAAAGTCGGGCTCGCCCACATAGCGCTTCACGATCTCGCCTTTCTTGTTGACGATGAAGGTGGTCGGCGTGAGCTTCACGTCGCCCCAGGCCTGCGCCACGCTGCCGGTGTTGTCGATCGCCACCTTGAACGGCAGCTTGCGGGTTTCGGCGAAGTTGACGACGTAGCTCGGCGGGTCGTAGCTCATGGCCACCGCCAGCGTGTCGTAGCCCTGGGCCTTGTACTTGTCGTAGGTCGAGATCACCTTGGGCATCTCGGCGACGCAGGTCACGCAACTCGTGGCCCAGAAGTTGACCAGTGTGACCTTGCCCTTCAGGTCGGCGGTGCTCTTGGTGGTGCCGTCGAGCAGCACGAAGGTCGAGGCCGGGGCGGTGGTGCTGCCCGAACCGAGGTACACGCCCACGCCGGCGGCCAGGGCGATCACGACGGCGGCGGCAGCGATGTATTTTTTCATGGGCACCTGAAAGAGAAAGGCGGGGCGATTTTAGTTCCGCGTGCAGGATCGCGTGGGCGCAGGCCCTTCATCCTCCCGAAGGCCGCTCGATAATCGTCCTCCGATGCCCTCGCTTCCTTCCCCCTCCTGGCCCGTGCTCGCCCTGGCCGCCGCGCTGGGCGCCTGCAGCCCCACCTTCAACTGGCGCGAAGTGCCGATCGCCGACGCCGGCCTGGTCGCGCTGTTGCCCTGCAAGGCCGACCGCGCCCAGCGCGCGCTGCCGCTGGGGGCCGAGTCGGTGCAGGTCGACATGACCGGTTGCGAAGCCGGCGGCGCGACCTTCGCCGTGGCCCATGCCGCCGCCACCAGCCCGGCGCAGGCCGAGGCCTGGCTCACGGCCTGGCGCACGGCCACGCGGGGCCAGCTCGGCGTGGCGCAGGTGATCGAGGCACCGGCCACCTTGCCGCGTGCCACGGCCGTGCCCGCGCCGGTGCGGCTCGACGGGCAATCGGCGCAGCAGGGCGTGGCGCCGGTCCAGGTGCTCTGGTTCGCGCAGTCGCAGAAAGACGGCACTGTGTCGCTCTACCAGGCCACCGTGCTCGGCCGCCCGTCCTCGCCCGAGGCGACCAAGACCTTCTTCGAGGGCCTGCGCCTGCCCTGAGCCCGGGCCGTGAGGCGCAGCTATCGTTTTTGTAGCTGTTGCCGTGGCGCCAATGGCCGCCTTCCCCGGCTGGCGCGTTGTGTCCTCCATCCATGTCTCTACTTCCTCTGGGCGCCCCCGCATAATCGACGCGTCGTCCTCCGAGCCGCATGAACAGCATCCTCATCATTGCCCACTCTCCGTTCGCACAGGCGCTGCGGCAGTGCGCGTTGCATGTGTTCCCCGACTGCGAACAGGCGGTCGTGGCGCTCGACGTGCTGCCCAACGTGTCGCCCGAAGAAACGCTGGCCGCCGCGCGCATCACGCTCGCGCAGCAGTTGCATGCGCCGCGTTCGCAGGTGCTGGTGCTGGCCGACGTGTTCGGTGCCACGCCCTGCAACGTCGCGCAGAAGCTGGTGGACGGCGTGCGCTCGCGGCTCGTGGCCGGTGTCAACCTGCCGATGCTGCTGCGCGCCGTCACCTACCGCCACGAACCGCTCGACACCCTGGTGCAGCGCGCCCTCGCGGGCGGCACCGCCGGCGTGATGCAGGTGGCGGTGGCGGCTCCCCAGAACCAGGCGAAAAGAAAGCACAGTGATCAAGAAATCCGTGACCATCAGCAATAAGCTGGGCCTGCACGCACGTGCGTCGGCCAAGCTGACCAAGCTCGCGGGCAGCTTCCCCTGCGAGGTGTGGCTGTCGCGCGGCGACCGCCGCATCAATGCCAAGAGCATCATGGGCGTCATGATGCTGGCCGCCGGCCTCGGCGTGACCGTCGAGCTCGAGACCAACGGCCCGCAGGAAGACGAAGCCATGAACGCGATAGTCCAGCTCATGGACGACAAGTTCGGCGAAGGCGAATAAGGACCCTCGAATGACCTTCGCAGTCCACGGTCTCCCAGTCGCCCGTGGCATTGCCATCGGCCGCGCGGTGCTGGTGGTGTCCAGCCGCATCGATGTGGCGCACTACTTCATCAAGCCCGACGAGATCGAGAGCGAGATCGACCGCGTGCGCACCGCGCGCAACGCCGTGGCCGACGAACTCACCAAGCTGCAGGCCAGCGTGGCGCAGATGGGCCCCAACGACGCGCCGCACGAACTCGCGGCGCTGCTCGAGGTGCACCAGATGCTGCTGCAGGACGACGTGCTCAGCGGCGGCGTGAAGCACTGGATCAGCGAGCGGCTGTACAACGCCGAATGGGCGCTGACCACGCAGCTCGAAATCATCGCGCGCCAGTTCGACGAGATGGAGGACCCGTACCTGCGCGAGCGCAAGGCCGACCTCGAACAGGTGGTCGAGCGCATGCTGCATCGCATGAAGGGCACGGCCGCGGTGCTCGCGCCGAGCCCGCCGCGGCGCAAGCGCGCCGCCGCCCATCACGACCACGACGACGAAGACGACGACCCCACCGCGGGCGACGGCTTCGACGTGCCGCTGGTGCTCATTGCGCACGACCTCTCGCCGGCCGACATGCTGCAGTTCAAGAAGAGCGTGTTCGCGGGCTTCGTGACCGACGTGGGCGGGCGCACCTCGCACACCGCCATCGTGGCGCGCAGCATGGACATCCCGGCCATCGTCGGCGCGCGCTCCGCGAGCCAGTTGGTGCGCCAGGACGACTGGGTCATCATCGACGGCGAAGCCGGCGTGATGATCGTCGACCCGTCGCCGATCATCCTGGCCGAGTACGGCTTCAAGCAGCGCCAGGGCGACCTCGAACGCGGCCGGCTCGCGCGGCTGCGCCACAAGCCCGCCGTCACGCTCGACGGCCAGCGCGTCGAGCTGCTGGCCAACATCGAGATGCCCGAAGACACCCTGGGCGCCGTCAAGGCCGGCGCCGTGGGCGTGGGCCTGTTTCGCAGCGAATTCCTCTTCATGGGCCGCGAGAACTCGGCGCGCCAGACGCGCCTGCCCGATGAAGAAGAGCAGTACCAGGCCTACAAGCGCGCGGTCGAGGGCATGCAGGGCATGCCCGTCACCATCCGCACCATCGACGTGGGCGCCGACAAGCCGCTGGACGGCAAGTCGGCCAGCAAGCAGGAGCACCTGAACCCCGCGCTCGGCCTGCGCGCCATCCGCTGGAGCCTGGCCGATCCGGCGATGTTCCTCACGCAGCTGCGCGCCATCCTGCGCGCGGCGGCGCACGGCGAGATCCACCTGCTCATTCCGATGCTCGCGCACGCCAGCGAGATCCGCCAGACGCTCTCGCTCATCGACTTTGCGCGCGCCGAACTCGACAACCGCGGCGCGGTGTACGGCCCGGTCAAGCTCGGCGCCATGATCGAGATCCCGGCCGCCGCGCTCACGCTCAAGACCTTCCTGAAGCACTTCGACTTCCTGTCGATCGGCACCAACGACCTGATCCAGTACACGCTGGCCATCGACCGCGCCGACGAAGCCGTCGCCCACCTCTACGACCCCGCGCACCCCGCGGTGCTCAAGCTCGTGGCCGACACCATCACCGAGTGCCGTCGCCAGGGCAAGGGCGTGTCGGTGTGCGGCGAGATGGCGGGCGATGTCGCCTTCACACGCCTGCTGCTGGGCCTGGGCCTGCGCAGCTTCTCGATGCACCCGTCGCGCATCCTCGCCGTGAAGCAGGAAGTGCTGCGTGCCGACACCGGCAAGCTCGAGCCCTGGGCGCGGAGCGTGCTCGACGCGGACGATCCCGCCGCCGCACTCGCGGGCTGAGCCCGCAACCCCGCCCTTCGCGGCGGGACGCAAGCACCAGGAACACCACGGAACCGGCTTTGCCGGGCCGTCGGTGTTGCCCCCGGCAGGGGGAAGGCGCGCGCGACACGAAGAGCGCGCAGCCTGGGGCGAGCCACGTCTGGTGAAACAAACCGAAATACGGCGATACGGGGGCGAAAGGACTCGCCGGGCATCGACGCGCACCATCAGGTCTCCTCTTCCAACCCCTGAAAGAAAGGCCTGCATCATGATCGTCAAGTCGTCTTTTTCCGTCGCCCAGCTCATCGCTGTCGGTTCCTTCGCCATGCTCGCCGCCGCTGGCGCCAAGGCTGAAACCTATCAAGGCGTTCACGCCCCCGTGTCGGCCATGAGCCGCGCCGACGTCAATGCCGAAGCCGTGCGCACTGCCGCCGCCCCCGACCAGAACGTCGTGCGCGGTTCGCGCGGCCCCGAGACCGTGGCCGTGTCGACCGACCGCGCCCGCGTCATCGCCGAAGCCGTGCGCACCGCCGCCGCACCCGATCAGAACGTGACCTCCGGTTCGCGCGTGAACAGCAAGGTCATCTCGACGATGCAGAACCCCGTCGACGCGCGTGCCGCCGCCGCACGCGACAGCGGCAACCGTCTCTGAGCCGACGATGCGGCGCCCCGGGCGTCGCCGCCGTCGCCTCGTCCATCACTGAAGCAGCCCCGCGCAGGGGCGCATGAAGGAGCACCCCTATGAAGCACTGGATCAAACGAACCCTGTTCGGATTCGCCGGCCTGGCCGTCGTGGCCGGCAGCATCGCCGGCTGTGCCGGCAACCGCCACGGCTGGGGCGGCGACAGCGCCGAGTTCCGCGCCAAGATGGTCGAGCGTGTCGGCAGCAAGCTCGAGCTCGACGCCGCGCAGAAGCAGAAGCTCACTGTGCTCGCCGAGAAGCTGCAGGCGCAGCGCCAGGCCATGCGCGGTGCGGGCGGATCGGGCGATCCGCGCTCGCAGTTCAAGGCGCTGTTCGCGGGCAACACGCTCGACCAGACCGGCGCCGCGCGCCTGATCGAAGAGAAGACCGCCGTGGTGCGCACCGGCAGCCCCGAGGTCATCGCCGCAGCAGCAGACTTCTTCGACCACCTGAACCCCGCCCAGCAACAGAAGGTGCGTGACTTCATGGAGCGCGGCGGCCGCCGCTGGTCGCGTCATGGCTGAAATCGGCTCGCCCCCGGGCTGGGCGCGCTTCGTGTCGCTGCATCGGCCCGCTCTGCAAGAGCCGCAGCAGCACGTGGGTTTCGCGGTGTCCCGCGACCCCGCGGTGCCAGCCATGGACGGCGTGCGCACCGTGCTGCGCTTCGAAGGCGCGGTGGTTCTCGCGGTGGCGCTGGTCGGCTATGCGCAGTTCGGCATGGGCTGGGGCGTGTTCGCGCTCTGGCTGTTCGCGCCCGACCTCTCGCTGCTCGGCTACCTCGCGGGGCCGCGCGTCGGCGCGGCGCTGTACAACGCCGCGCATGCGCTGATCGGGCCGGTGCTGTTGCTGGCGCTGGGCGTGTTCGCGGCGCAGCCGTGGGCGGTGGCCGGCGGGCTGATCTGGCTGGCCCGCGTCGGGCTCGACCATGCGCTGGGCTTCGGCCTGAAGTACGCGACGGGCTTTGCGTCCACCCACCTCGGCCGCATCGGCCGCGCCGATCCGTGGTGAGTGCCGTGGCCCGTTCGCGTCCCTTGATGCGCCCCGCGCTCGCGCGCACCGTGATGCTGGGCGAGGCGTTCACGCTCGCCGCCGCGTCGGCGGTGCACGGCGGCTGGCTCGTGGCCGGCCACGCGCATCCGCAGGCCCGCACCGCCGAGGCCGTGATCGCCACCGTGCTGGTGCTCGCGGCGCTCGAAACCTGGCGCCGCCCCGCGCATGCCCGCACGGCGGCGATCGCCGGACAGGGCTTTGCCCTGCTGGGCACGCTGGTCGGCCTGGGCACCATCGTCGCGGGCATCGGCCCGCGCACGGTGCCCGACGTGGTCTACCACGTGCTCTTGCTCGCCGGCCTCACCGCCGGCCTGGTCTGGACGGTGCGATGCCGGCCGGATTGATTGCAAGCCTTGCCATTCGCGCTCTCTTTGCCAGGAGGCACAATCCCGCCATGCCGCGCATCCTGCTGATCGACGACGACGAACACCTCGCCGCGCCGCTGACCACCTACTTCGCACGCTTCGGCTGCACGCTCGACAGCGCCAAGCGCCCGAGCGAAGGCATCGCCAAGCTGCGCGCGGGGCACTACGACGCGGCCATCCTCGACGTCATGCTGCCCGAGATGGACGGCTTCGAACTGTGCCGCGAGATCCGCAAGGAAAGCGACATCCCCATCGTGATGCTCACTGCGCGCGGCGAGGTGATGGACCGCGTGGTCGGCCTCGAACTCGGCGCCGACGACTACGTGCCCAAGCCCTTCGAGCCGCGCGAACTGGTGGCGCGCGTGCAGACCATCCTGCGTCGCCAGCGCAGCGCGCCGGCGACAGCCGCCGCCAATGCCCAGCTGCGCGTGTTCGACGGCCTCTCGATCGACCTCGACCGGCGCCAGGTCACGCGCCACGGCGAGCGCGTGGAACTCACCGGCACCGAGTTCGACCTGCTCGCGCTGCTGGCCGGCGAGCCCGGCAAGGTGTTCAGCCGCGACGACATCCTCAACCGGCTGCGCGGCCACGAGGCCGAACTCTTCACGCGCGCGGTCGACATCGTGGTGAGCCGGCTGCGCAAGAAGCTCGAGCCGCTCGATTGCATCAAGACGCTGCGCAACGCCGGCTACGCGCTGGCCGTGGCGCCGGGCGAGCCGTCTTCATGAGATTTCCCCGCAGGCGCGCAGGCGCCGTGCCCGCCGACAACGAAGGCCTGTGCCCCGGCAAGGAGCGCCGCCGGCACTGGCATGCGCGCATGCACGCGCACATGCAGCAGCGCTGGCGCAGCTCGGTGCGCGTGCGGATCGTGATGATGTTCGTGGTGCTCGCGCTCGTGATGGCGGCGGTGTTCGTGGGCGGCATGAAGCGTTCGTTCTCCAGCACCTGGGCCGAGGCCGCGCAGCCGATGCTCATGGACTACGCCGACCGCCTCGTTGCCGAACTCGGCACGCCGCCCGACACGGTGCGCGCGCAGGCGTTGGTCGACCGGCTGCCGATCACCATCCGCATCACCGGGCCCAGCGTGAATTGGGAGTCGAACCCCGGCAACGACATGCACGCGCGCGGCGGCTGGTTCTACGACCGCGACCGCGAGGAGTCGATGTTCTCCACCGAGCGCTGGTTCGTGCGCCCCACGGCCGACGGGCACAAGGTCATCTTCGGCTGGGCGCCCCGGCTGTGGCAGCTCGCGCCGCGTGCGGCGGGCTGGACCACGCTGTGCGTGCTGCTGCTGCTCGTGGTGGTGGCCTACGCGCTGGTGAGCCGGCTGCTGCGTCCGCTCATCGACATCCGCGAGGGCGCGCAGCGCTTCGGCCGCGGCGAGTTCACGCAGCCCATTCCGATCCGCCGCAACGACGACCTGGGCGACCTCGCGCAGCGCGTCAACACCATGGCCAGCGACATCCAGGCCATGCTCGATGCCAAGCGCGGCCTGCTGCTGGCGCTGAGCCACGAGCTGCGCTCGCCGCTCACGCGCGCCCGCCTCAACGCCGAGCTGCTGCCCGCCACGCCCGAAGGCCAGGCCGAGCGCGAGGCGCTGCTGCGCGACCTCAACGAGATGCGCGACCTGATCAGCGACCTGCTCGAGAGCGAACGCCTCGCGAGCCCGCATGCCGCGTTGCAGCGCGAGCCGGTCGACCTGGCCGCGCTGGTGCGCGAGATCGTGGCCGAGATGCCCGGCGCGCAAGCGGTGCAGCTCGACCTCGCGGACGGCCTGGCGCCGCAGCCCGTCGACCGCATGCGCGTGCGTTTGATGGTGCGCAACCTGCTGGACAACGCGCTGCGCTACAGCGCCGGCGCGCCGCAGCCGCCGACCGTGAGCTTGCGCGCGCCGGCCGACGGCGGTGCCGAGCTGGAGGTGCGCGACTTCGGTCCCGGCGTGGACGACGCGCAGCTCGAACGCCTGACCGAGCCCTTCTATCGCACCGACGGCGCGCGGGCGCGCGCCACCGGCGGTGTCGGCCTCGGCATGTACCTGTGCCGGCTCATCGCCGAAGCCCACGGCGGCCGGCTCACGGTGCGCAACGCGCACCCCGGCCTGCAGATCAGCGTGCGGTTCGGCTGAGGCGCGTGGTGGCTTCGGCGGACCATCCGCCGCCGAGCGCGTGGTACAGCGCCACGCCAGCCTGCAACCGTGCCTGCAGCAACTGCGCGCGCGCATCCTGCGCAGCGAACAGCGTGCGTTGCGCGTCGAGCAGTGTGAGCAGCGTCTCGGCACCTGCGCGGTAGCGCGACTCGGCGAGCGTGCGCGCGCGCTCGGCCTGCGCCAGTTCTTCGTCTTGTGCCACGCGCTGCGTGTCGAGCGCGGCCACGGCCTCGAGCGCGGTCAGTGCGTCGGTGAAGGCGGCCACCGTGGCGGCACGGTAGTTCGCGAGCAGTTCCTCGCGCCGCGCGGCCGACAGGTCACGCGCCGCTGCGCGCCGGCCGCCGTCGAAGACCGGTGCCGCGAGCACCGCCGCCAGGCTGTACACCGGGTGATCGAGCAGCGTGCCGAAGCGCGGCCCCGCGGCCGAAAGGCCGGCGCTCAGCGTGAGCGTGGGGAACATCGCCGCGCGCGCCGCCGCTACGTCAGCATCGGCTGAAGCCAATGCGGCCTCGGCGCGTGCGATGTCGGGCCGACGCGCGAGCAGGTCAGCCGGCAGGCCGGCGTCCACCGCGGGCAGCGCGAGCTGCTGCAGGCTGGTGGCCGTGATCCGCACCTCGCTGCCGGCCTGGCCGAGCCAGCGCGCCATGCGGATGTCCGCCGCGCGCGACTGCTGGTGCAGCGTGGCGGCCGTGCGCCGCTGCGACGCGACGATGCCGCGCTGCTGCGCAAGCTCGAGCGGCGAGGCCGCGCCTGCGCGCGCACGGGCCTCGACCAGCTGCAGCAGCCGTTCGGCGTCGTCCAGGCTGCGCCGCGCGATGGCCGTGCGCTCGCGCCCGCCCAGCGCTTCGAGCCACGCGGCACCCGCGCCCGCACGCAGCGCAAGCCGCACCGCGTCGCGGTCGAAGGCGCTGGCTTGTCGCGAGGCGCCGGCGCTGTCGCGCTGCGCGCGCAGGCGGCCCCACAGGTCGACCTCGTAGCGCGCATCGAGCCCGAGCGCACGCCGGTTGCCGCTCACGTTCGCATCGCCGCCGAGCCGGCCCTGGCGCTGCACATCGGCGGTCGCCGACAGCGCGGGCCAGGCCGAGGCGCCGGTGATGCGCTCTTGCGCCTCGGCCTGGCGCAGGCGCGCTTCGGCGGCATCGCCATCGGGGTTGCCGGCATCGACCGCGGCGACAAAGGCCGGCAGCTCGGTGCTGCCGAAGCCCGTCCACCACGGATCGGCGACGGTCGGTGTGCGCGCAGGCGCATCGGTGGAAGGTGTCGCGCAGCCCGTGAGCAGCAACGCCGCCAGGGCCAGCGCGGCGGGAGAGAAGAAAAGGCGCGTCATGGCATTCGTCATTCGGAAGACAGGGCTGCGACCGGATCGAGTGCGGCGGCCTTGCGGGCCGGCATGAAGCCGAACACCAGGCCGGTGAGCACGGCGCAGCCGAAGGCGCCCGCGATGGCCGTGAGGGAAAAGATCACCGGCACGTCCGCCACCATGAGCGCAGCGCCGAACAGCAGCCCGCCCGCCACGCCCGCGACGCCGCCGGTCACCGTGACCAGCACCGCCTCGACCAGGAACTGCCGCAGGATGTCGCGCTGCCGTGCGCCGGTGGCCATGCGGATGCCGATCTCGCGCGTGCGTTCGCGCACGGTCATGAGCATCACGTTCATCACGCCGATGCCGCCGACCACCAGCGACACCGCCGCGATCAGCCCGAGCATCACGGTCATGGTGCGCTGGGTCTGCGCGCGCGCCTTGATCGACTCGGTCTGGTTGAACACCTGCACGTCGCGCACGTGGCGCTGCGTGGCCAGCACCTCGACGATCTCGGCGGCCGTCTCGGAGGCCTTGTCGACGTCGTGCACGGCCACCGCCACCCAGGTCGGATGGTTGCTGCCGTACAGCCGCGCGGCGGCGGTGGAGAAGGGCACGATCACGCGCTCGTCCTCGCTGGCCTGGCCGCCGCCCGCGCCCTTGGCGGCGAGCACGCCCAGCACGTCGAAGGGCACGTTGTCCAGCAGGATGCGCTGGCCCACCGGGTCGGTGCCGTCGGCGAACAGCGCGGCCTGCACGCGCTCGCCGATCACCGCGACCTTGGCCAGGCCCTGCTCGTCGCTCTCGTCGAAGAAGATGCCGCGCGCGGTCGGCCACTTCAGTGCCTGCTCGAAGTCGGTGGTGGCCCCGCCGCCCTCGGTGCGGTGGTCCACGTTGCCGCGCCGCGCGACCACGAAGCCCTCGATGTAGGGCATGGCCACGCGCACGTTGGGCAGGCGGCGGATGGTGTCGACGTCGGCCAGCGTGAGCTTGCCGCCGCGCCCGCGCGCGCTGTCGGGAATGGCGGCCACGTACATCTTGTCGGCGCCGAACAGCGAGATCTGCTTCATCACCGCCTCCTGCGAGCCGGTGCCGACCGCGAGCATCACGATGACCGAGGCCACGCCGATCACGATGCCCAGCAGCGTGAGGCCGGTGCGAAAGCGGTGGATCCACATCACGCGCCAGGCCGCGCGCAGCGCCTCGTGCAGCTCGGAGAGCAGGGCGCGCGGCGTGTCGGCTGCGTCGGCTGTGTTCGCAGGGGAGGGCAAGGGAAGCGGCTCTGGCAGCGCGTCGGCGGGCGCGCGCCCGCTGTCCGACACGATGCAGCCGTCGCGGATCTCGATCACGCGGCGCGCGCGCTGCGCCACCTCGCGGTCGTGCGTGATGAGGATCACGGTGTGGCCGGCGGCGGCCATCTCGTCGAGCAGCGCCATCACCTCTTCGCCGCTGCGCGAGTCGAGCGCGCCGGTGGGCTCGTCGGCCAGCACGATGCGCCCGCCGTTCATGAGCGCGCGCGCGATCGACACGCGCTGCTGCTGGCCGCCCGAGAGCTGGTGCGGCCGGTGGCCCAGCCGCTCGCCCAGGCCCAGGCGTGTGAGCAGCCCGCGAGCGCGCGACGCGCGCTCGGCGGGCGCCGCGCCGGCGTAGATGGCGGGCATCTCGACGTTCTCCTGCGCCGACTCGGTGGAGATCAGGTGGTAGCCCTGGAACACGAAGCCGAAGGCCTCGCGCCGCAGCCGCGCGAGCGCGTCGGCGTCCATGCCGGCCACGTCCTGGCCGGCGAACAGGTAGCGCCCGCCGGTCGGGCGGTCGAGGCAGCCGAGCAGGTGCATCAGCGTCGACTTGCCCGAGCCCGAACTGCCGACGATGGCGACGAACTCGCCCGCATGCAGCTCCAGCGTGATGCCGCGCAGCACCTCGACGGCCGGCGCGCCGTCGTGGCCGCCGTAGGACTTGCGCAGGTCGTGCAGCGCGATCAGCGGGGTCGTCTTCGTCTCGGCCGCACTCACAGCTGGAACTTCCGCGTGCCGCCACCGGCCGCGCGCTCGCCGGTGATCAGGCGCTCGCCTTCGGCCAGGCCTTCGAGCACCTCGCCCGAGAGGCGGTCGCGCACGCCGATGCGCACCTCGCGCGGCGCGGGCTGGCCGTCGGGGCCGAGCACGCGCGCGGTGAAGCGTCCGCTCTGGCCCTTCACGGCCGTGAGCGCGGGCAGCGGCGCCACCACCACGTCGCGCGCCGAGGCGGCGACGAAGCTCACCTGCGCGGTCATCTGCGGCATGAGCTCGCCGTCGGCGTTGTCCACGTCGAACAGCACGGTGTAGAGCACGACCTTGCTGGCGGCCGGCGCCTGCGGCGCGTCGCCGCTGCTCTTGCCGGCCGGCACGGGCGGCGAGGGCAGCACCTGGCGCACGGTGCCTTCCCAGCGGCGGCGGTCGGCGCCGAGCGTGGTGAAGTACACGGCCATGTCGCGCTTCACGCGGCGCACGTCGGCTTCCGAGACCTCGGTCCACACCGTCATGCTCGACAGGTCGGCCACGCGCAGGATGTCGGGCGTCTGGTAGGTGGCGTTGAGCGTCTGGCCCTCGCGCGCCTGCACCGAGACCACGCTGCCGGCCATCGGCGCGTAGATGCGCGTGTAGCCCAGGCGGGCCTCGTCGGCCTTCAGCGTGGCCTGGGTCTGGGCGATCTGGGCTTCGAGGTGCGCGATCTTCGCGGCGGCCGAGGCCAGCGTGGCTTCGGCGGTCTGCACGTCTTCGGCGCGCGTGGCGCCCTCGGCGGCCATCTGCTGCTGGCGGGCGAACTGCTGGCGCGCCAGCCGGTGCTGCGCGTGCTGGTCGGCCAGTTGCGCGCGCAGGCCCGCGAGCGAGGCGCGGCCGGCGTCCACCGTGGCCTGCTGCACGCTGGGGTCGATCTCCACCATCAGCTGGCCCTTCTTCACCGCGTCGCCGGGCTGCACGTGCAACCGCAGGATCTGGCCCGACACCTGCGCGCCCACGTCCACATAACGGCGCGGCTGCAGCGTGCCGATGGCGGTCACGCTGCTTTCGATGTCGCCGCGGCGCAGCACGGCGGTGTCCCAGCCGGGGTCGCGCGGACTTGCCCAAACGTAGGCCACCGCGGCGGCGGCCAGGGCCAGGGCCGCGAAGGCGGCGATGCGCAGGCGCCGGCCGGCGCGCGAACGGGAAGCGGGCGCCGTCACCGGGCGCCCTTGCGGAAGAAAGCGAGGGTCATGCTGCTAAGACGTGCGAGGCGCCGAAACGGGTAGCGCGCGCCACGCGCCCTGTGTGGAATGAGGCGTTTCGGGGGACAGGAAATCTTTACAAATCTATATAATTGAGAATAACTCTCAATTGCATCGTATCCCGCGATGCCCCTTCACACCATGTCCCATCCGGAAGTCCGGCAGCTGTACGTCGACCACCAGGGCTGGCTGCGCAGCTGGTTGCTGGGCCGCCTGCGCTGCGGCTTCACCGCGGCCGATCTCACGCACGACACCTTTCTCAACCTCATCGAGCTGCCCCAGCAGCCGGTGCTGCGCCAGCCGCGCGCCTTCCTGCAGGTGGTGGCGAGCCGTTTGATGATCAACCGCTTTCGCCGCATGCAGGTCGAGGCCGAGGTGCTGCGCACCGTGGCGCTGATGGCCGAGGACGCCTGCGCGCCGAGCGCCGAGGACAGGGCCTGCGCGCGCGAGCTGCTGGGCCAGGTGCTCGCGCTCCTGGCGACCGAGCTCGACGTGAAGAGCCGCACCGCCTTCCTGATGGCGCGCGTCGAAGGCCGCTCGTACCGTGAGATCGCGGCCGAACTGGGCGTGTCCGAGACGCGCGTGAAGCAGTACCTCGCGAAGGTGCTGGCGCATTGCCACGGCCGCATGGCCGCGGCCGTGCCCGAGACGGAAAGCGCCGACGTCCCGGCCCATGCCTGACGCGGCCGCCGAGCGCCTGCGCGAGGAGGCGGCGCTGTGGGCCGTGACCCTCGCCGACGACAGCGTGGACGACGCCACGCGCGCCGCCTGCGCGGCGTGGTGCGCGCTCGACGAACGCCATGCGCGGCTCCTGGCCGAGATGCGCCGCATGTGGGAGTCGGTCACGCCCGACACCCCCGCGCCGCAGCCCGCGCGCCGTGGCCTCTCGCGCCAGGCGCTGGGCGCGCTCGTGCTGCTGCCCTGCCTGCTCGTGGCGGGCGCCGCGATGCCGTGGCAGGCCTGGCTGGCGGATGAACGCACCGGCGTCGGCGAGATCCGCCACCTGCGGCTCGAGGACGGCAGCCGCGTCGCGCTGAACAGCGACTCGGCCATCGACATCGATTTCTCGGGCAGCGTGCGCCGCGTGCAGCTGCTGCGCGGCGAGGTCTTCGTCGAGGTCGCGCACGGCGACAAGCCCTTCGCCGTGGTCGACCGCGACGGCAGCGCGCAGGCACTCGGCACGCGCTACGCCGTGCGGCGCGAGGCGAGCGACACGCTCGTCACCGTCACCGAATCGCGCGTGCGCGTGCAGCCGCTGGAGGGCGGCGACGACCGCTGGGTCGACGTGCAGGCGGGGCAGCAGGTGCGCTTCGACCGCCGCGGCGTCACCACCGACACCGTGCCCGCCGCGCCCGGCGGCCTGGCCTGGCCGCAGGGCCGGCTGGTGTTCGACGACGCGCCCGTGGCCGAGGTGCTGCGCCAGCTCGGCCGGCACCGGCCCGGCCTGCTGCTGGCCGACGACGAGGCCTTGGGCGCGCTGCGCTTCACCGGCGTGCTGCCGATCCAGCAGAGCGACGCCGCGCTCGCGCTGCTTGCCAGCGCACTGCCGAGCTTGCGCGTGTCGACGCTGTCGCCGTGGCTGGTGCGGGTGACCACCACGGCGCCGCCGTGACCGGGCGGTCGAACTTTTTCGCGCACACCGCTACCCGTTTCCCGTGCCCGCTTGTCATAGGTGGTGAAAAGAGATTCACCACACCATGACAGGACCCGCAGACCCGACCGAGACCGCGCAGCGCTGGCATCGCCTGCGCCGTGCCTTCGCGCTCGCGAGCCTGGTGCTGCTCGCCGTGCCGGCTGCCGCGCAAGCGCCCGCCGCCGATGCGGCCTTCGAGTGGCACCAGCCCGCGCAGCCGCTGAGCAGCGCGCTGACCGCGCTCGCCGTGCGCACGGGGCTGCTGCTCGGTGTCGATGCCGAGGTCGTGCGCGGCAAGCGCGCGCCCGCGCTGCAGGGCCGCTACACGGCGCGCGAGGCGCTGCTGCAGCTGCTCGAAGGCAGCGGCCTCGAAGCGGTGCGCGGTGCGTCGGGCGGCTACGCGCTGCGCGTCGCGGCGCAGCGCGCACCGGGCCCCAAGCCGCAGGCCGAAGCGCCCGCGGGCGGTGCGCTCAGCGAAGTCACGGTCACCGGCGGTCGCGACACCGGCACCGTCACCGAGGGCACGGGCTCCTACACCACCGACGGCGCGATCGGCACCGCGACGCGGCTCGAACTCTCGTTGCGCGAGACGCCGCAGTCGGTCAGCGTGCTCACGCGCGACCGCCTCGACGACCAGGGCCTGAGCCAGATCAGCGACGTGCTGCGCCAGGCGCCCGGCCTGAGCTTCGTGCAGAGCGGCAACGCCGGCACCGACGCCAACGCCGTCTATTCGCGCGGCTTCGAGGTCGAGAACTACCAGGTCGACGGCATCCCGCAGGCCGGCACCTGGCTGATGCAGACCGGTGACCTGGCCTTCTACGACCGCGTCGAGGTGGTGCGCGGCGCCACCGGTTTGCTCAACGGCGTGGGCACGCCGGCGGCCACCGTCAACCTCGTGCGCAAGCGACCGGGCAGCGCACTGCAGGCCAGCGCCTCGTTCAGCGCAGGCACATGGAATCGGCAGCGCGCCGAGCTCGACATCGGCGGCCCCGTCACCGCCGACGGCCGCGTGCGCGCGCGCGTGGTCGCGGCCGTGCAGGACGGCGACTCGTGGATCGAACGTCACCACGAAAAGAAGCGCCTGTTCTACGGCATCGTCGAAGCCGACCTCGCGCGCAGCACGCGCCTGAGCGCCGGCTTCGAACTGCAGCGCCACGACAACGACGGCGTGGCGCGCGCCGGCCTGCCGCTGCATTTCAGCGACGGCACCGAGGCCGACTACGGCCGCTCGCGCAGCGCCGCCGCGCGCTGGGCCCATTCGTACCAGGACCAGCGCCAGTATTTCGCCGCGCTCGACCACCGCTTCGACAACGGCTGGGCCGTGCACGCCGCCTTCAACCGCTCGCGCCGCGCCTACGACGACGTCATCGGCTACGCGCTGCGCGGCTACATGGACCGCGCGACCGGTGCGGGGCTCGGCCTGTGGACGAACCGCTGGAACGCGGTGCCGGTGCAGAACGCATTCGATCTGTACGCGAGCGGCCCCTTCGAGCTCCTCGGCCGGCGCCATGAGCTGGTGCTGGGCTACAACGCCTCGCGCACGCACAGCGACGCGCCGTTGTACGCGGGCTGGAACGTCGCGGGCTTCGATCCGTGGATCGCGAACTTCAACAGCTGGACCGGCGACCTGCCCGCCCAGCCGCACCAGCCCGTGACCGGCCGGCAGGAAACCGCCACGCGCCAGTCGGGCGCCTATGCCACGGTGCGGCTGCGGCCCACCGATGCGCTCTCGGTGATCGTCGGCGCACGCGCGAGCGACTGGAAGGACGCGACGCGCACCGTCCCCTTGCAGCGCACCGCCACCCTCACCACGCGCAGCGAGAAGGGCGTCGTCACGCCGTACGCGGGCGTGGTGGTCGACCTCGACAAACACTGGTCGGCCTACGCCAGCTACACCAGCATCTTCAAGCCGCAGGCCAGCAAGGACCGCAGCGGCACCTACCTCGACCCGCTCGAGGGCCACGCCTACGAAGCCGGCGTGAAGGGCGCCTTCCACAACGACCGACTCAACCTCAGCGCCGCCGTGTTCCAGGTGAAGCAGGACAACCTCGCCGTGCGCCTGGACAACGAGTTCGCGCCCGACGGCTCGGCCGCCTACCGCGCCGCCAAGGGCACGACCACGCGCGGCTACGAGTTCGAAGTGGCCGGCGAGCTGCTGCCCGGCTGGCAGGTCGGCGGCGGCTTTGCGCACAGCGTGGCCCGCGACGCGGCCGGCCGGCGCCTGAACACGCAGGTGCCGAAGAACCTGCTGAAGCTCTTCACCAGCTACCGCATCGCCGGCATCGGCAACGGCCTCACGGTGGGCGGTGGCCTGAACTGGCAGAGCGACACCTACAGCACGGGCCTCGGTCCCTCGGGCCATGCGCGCTTCACGCAGCAGGCCTACACCACGCTCGACCTCATGGCGCGCTACCCGATCAACAAGCACCTTGCCGTGTCGGTGGCGCTGAACAACGTCTTCGACACGCGCTACCGCACCAGCACCAGCAGCAGCTTCTACGGCGCCCCGCGCCACCTGCTCGTGACCTTGCGCGGCACCTACTGACGCACCGCGTTTTTTCTCCGCAGCCAGGTCGCTGCCGGCCCCTTCGCGGCCGGGTGCGTCGCTAGCCATCTCCTGCCAACGGGCGTTGCCGACCTCCCGGGTCGGGCCGCCCCCTTTCTTCATGCCATGAACCAGCATTCGTTTTCACGCGCCCGCTTCCGGCGGTCTCCCGTGGCCCTCGTCGCCCTGCTTTGCTGCGGCGTCGTCAGCGCGCAGCAGCAGCAACAGCCCGCCGCCAGCGGCGCGGCGCTGTCCGAGGTCACCGTCTCGGGCGACCGCAGCGGCCGCACCGAGGGCAGCCGCTCCTACACCGCCGAGCAGGCCTCCACCGCGACCCGCATGGACCTGTCGATCCGCGAGACGCCGCAGTCGGTGACCGTGATCACGCGCGAGCGCATGGACGACCTGGGCAGCGCCCGCATCGACGACGTGCTGGGCCAGACCACCGGCATCATGGTCGGGCAGGCCGACAGCGAGCGCGTGAACTACTCGGCGCGCGGCTTCTCGATCAACAACTTCCAGATCGACGGCATGCCGCGCGGCCCGAATTCGCCGCTGTCCGACACCGTGCTGTACGACCGCATCGAGGTCATCCGCGGCGCCACCGGTCTCATGGGCGGCACGGGCGATCCGTCAGCCACCATCAACTCGGTGCGCAAGCGCCCCACGCGCGAGTTCCAGGGCAGCGCCTCGCTCAGCTACGGGCGCTGGAACCACAAGCGCGCCGAGGTCGACCTGTCGGTACCGCTCACCGCCGACGGCCGCATCCGCGCGCGCACCGCGCTGGCCTGGCAGGACCGCGATTCGTACATGGACCTGTACCACGAGCGCAAGACCGTGGGCATGGTGATCGTCGAGGCCGACCTCACGCGCTCCACGCTGCTCACCGCCGGCATCGACTTCCAGGACAACAAGCCCACGGGCGCGACCTGGGGCGCCGTTCCGTACTGGAACCACGACGGCACGCTGGCCAACCTGCCGCGCCACACCAGCCTGAGCGCGCCGTGGAGCACCTGGGCCAACAAGCAGCACACGGCCTTCGTCTCGCTGCAGCACCGCTTCGACAACGACTGGAAGGTGCACCTGGGCTATGCGCGCACCACCAGCACCAACAACACCACCGTGGCCAACGGCGGCGCGGGCTA
The DNA here is from genome assembly GCF_059415405.1 of Variovorax sp. GW821-FHT10C12. NCBI lineage: Bacteria > Pseudomonadati > Pseudomonadota > Betaproteobacteria > Burkholderiales > Comamonadaceae > Variovorax > Variovorax sp. GW821-FHT10C12. The sequence continues at coordinate 123,458 of NZ_JBWKNE010000011.1, read as the reverse complement.
CCCCAACCGCTTCACCGGCCAGGGCATGAAGCTGTGGAGCGGCGTGTGGGGCGAGGGCGAGTACGTCAACGACAACTTCGACCTGTACGCCACCGGCCCCTTCAGCCTGTTCGGGCGGCGCCACACCTTCATCGCCGGATGGAACGGCGGCAACCAGACCTACACCTCGCAGGGCGGCACGCCGGTGATCCCGTACGCCGAGGCCATTCCCGACTACCGCACGTGGACCGGCAACATCCCGCGCCCGATCTTCCTGGCGGACGGCTCCAAGACCGTGGGCTTCACGCAGCTCAACGGCGGCTACGTGGCGGGCCGCTTCAGCCTCACCGACCCGCTGAGCGTGATCGTCGGCGCGCGCGTGAGCAACTACCGCAGCTACACCCACGCCTACAACACGGCGCTGCAGTACACGCGTACCACGGGCAAGTCGGAGTCGAAGGACGAGGTCACGCCGTATGTCGGCGTGGTCTACGACCTGGACAAACGCCACTCGCTGTATGCCAGCTACACCACGCTGTTCCGTCCGCAGACCTCGAAGGACCGCAACGACCAGTACCTCACGCCCGAGACCGGCACCAGCGCCGAGCTCGGTGTGAAGGGCGAGTACTTCGGCGGCGCGCTCAATGCGTCGGCGGCCGTGTTCCAGGTCAAGAAGAAGAACCTGGCCGAGCTCGACCGCAGCGTGCCCGCGGGCTTTCGCCTGCCCGACGGCGGCCAGGCCTACGTGGCCAGCGGCGACGGCGTGACGGCGCGCGGCCTCGAGTTCGACGTGTCGGGCCAGATCACGCCCGATTGGAACGTGGCCGCCGGCTACACCTACCTGGATGCCAAGACCGCCAAGGGCGCGCGTGCCGTGCCCAACCAGCCCAGGCACCTGCTGCGCCTGTCGACCGCCTACCGCTTCAGTGGCGCCTGGCGCGGCCTGAAGGTCGGCGGCGACATGACGGCGCAAAGCGGCATCTACGGCGAGTCGTGGTACGGGCAGCCGCCGCTGTTCAGCATGAAGGACCCGCTGCCGCGCATCTCGCAGAAGGCGTACGCGGTCTTCAGCCTCATGGCCAGCTACGAGATCAACAAGAACGTCACGGCGCAACTGAACATCCGCAACGTCTTCGACAAGAAGTACTACCGCAACGTGGGCTTCTACGACAGCGTGTTCTGGGGCGAGCCGCGCAACGTGAGCCTGACCCTGCGCGCCAAGTTCTGAACAAGCAGCCTTCCATTCCGTCTCAACCATCAATCAACCTGGAGCATCGACCATGAAGAAACCCCTGTTCTCCCTTGCCACCCTCGCGGCGGCCGCGTTCGTTTTCTCGGGCGCCGCGCACGCCCACTTCGTCTGGCTCGAACCCGCCGCGGGCGGCGAGGCCAAGGCCTACTTCGGCGAATGGGCCGACGACCTGCGCGAGACCGAGTCCGGCCACCTGAAGCTGGTCAGCGCGCCGCGCGGCATCGCCGCCGACGGCAAGCAGACGCCCGCCACGCGCCATGCCGACCACTTCGTGGTCAAGGCCGACGCCAGCGGCGACGCGCGCCTCGTGGGCGCCTACGTCAGCGACAAGGGCGTGGCGAGCCTCTACCAGGCGCGCACCGGCCGCACCGAGACCGTCGCGCGCCACACGCTCGAGCTCGTGCCGCAGGCCGCCCACAGCAACAGCTTCACGCTGCTGCTCGCGGGCAAGCCGCTGCCCAAGGCCGAGGTGGTCGTGTTCGGCCCGCCCAAGTGGGAGAAGAAGTTCACCACCGACGACGCCGGCCAGGTCACGCTGCAGACGCCCTGGCCCGGCCAGTACGTGGTCGAGGTGAACCACACCGACAAGGACGGCAAGGGCAGCTGGGATGGCAAGCCCTACACGCAGACGCGCCACGTCGCCACGCTGAGCTTCGTCGTCCGGTGAGGGCGGGGCTTCCGGCGCGGGGGTGCTTTTGATGAGCACCTTCGCGCTGGTGTGCGCCCTGTTCGCGTCGGCGCTCGGCGGCTTCGTCACGCTGAGCCTGGCGATGGACCGGCATTACGAAGACGCCCACGGGCGCGGCCGCACGCCGGGCCCGTCGCGGCCCTGGCAGCAGCTGGGCGGCGCGGCGCTGCTGGGGCTGTCGCTGGTCGCGGCACTCCGGCTGCGCGGGCCGGCCATGGGCTGGGTGCTGTGGCTGGGCGCGCTCACGGCCGCCGCGCTCGTGGTGGTCGGCCTCGTGAGCTACCGGCCCGGCTGGGCGCGGCGCGTCGGCGCCGTGGCCTCGGTGCTGGGCGTCGCCACGGCGGCGGCGTACGGGCTGCTCCTGCTTCCATAGCAGGGTGCCCGGAGGGCGCGCGCGGGCTGTCGCCTGCGCTACGCGCGGGGTCTTGGCCCGCGACTACGATGCGGCTGCGTCGCCGATGCCCGGCACATTCACCCATCAAGGAGACACCATGAGCAGCGCCCTCACCAACCACCAGGTCCGTCTTGCCAAGCGCCCCGAGGGCACGGCCACGCGCGAGCACTGGCGCTTCAGCACCGAGCCCGTGGCCCAGCCCGACGAGGGCGGCGTGCTGGTCAAGACGCTGTCGCTGTCGCTCGACCCCGCCATGCGCGGCTGGCTCAACGACGCCAAGAGCTACATCCCGCCCGTGGCCATCGACGAGGTGATGCGCGCCGGCGGCATCGGCCGCGTGGTGGCCTCCAAGAACCCGCAGTTCGCCGTGGGCGACACCGTGTACGGCACGCTCGGCGTGCAGGAATACATGCTGATCCCGCAGGACCAGATCAAGCGCAACGGCCTCGTGAAGGTCGACCTGCGCGTGGGCACCATCACCCAGTGGCTCAACGTGCTGGGCATGCCCGGCATGACCGGCTACTTCGGCCTGATGGACGTGGGCATGCCCCAGGCCGGCGAAACCGTCGTCGTCTCGGGCGCGGCCGGCGCCGTGGGCCAGACCGTGGGCCAGCTGGCCAAGATCAAGGGCTGCCGCGTGGTCGGCATCGCCGGCGGCGCCGCCAAGTGCGACTGGGTGGTCAAGGAGCTGGGCTTCGACGCCTGCATCGACTACAAGGCCGGCGCGGGCGCCGTGCGCGAAGGCCTGAAAACCCACTGCCCCAAGGGCGTGGACATCTACTTCGACAACGTCGGCGGAGAGATTCTGGACGCCGTGCTGGCACGCCTGGCACGCAAGGCCCGCGTGATCATCTGCGGCGCCATCAGCCAGTACAACAACGCCAACAGCATGCCGGCGGCAGGCCCGAAGAACTACCTGAGCCTGCTCGTGAACCGCGCGCGCATGGAAGGCATCGTGGTGTTCGACTACGCCGACCGTTACCCGATCGCGATCGCCGAGATGGCCGGTTACCTGAAAGACGGCCGCATGAAGAGCAAGGAAGACGTCGTGAAGGGCCTCGACACCTTCCCCGAGTCGCTGAACAAGCTGTTCGCGGGGGAGAACTTCGGCAAGCTGGTGCTCCAGGTCGCCGAGGAGTAACAAGAGAAGGGGCGCCTCGGCGCCCCGGACCTCAATCGTCCAGGTTGGGCCGCATCGGAATGTCGCCCATCGCATCGTCCTCCCGCAGGCCGCGCGCGGCTTTCAGCAGTTCGATCGAGAGGCCGTCGCCGTGGCCTGCGAAGCCCTGGGCGATGCCTTCGAGCACGGTCGACAGGTTGGTGTCGCCGTCGGTGCGGGCGTCCATGCTGATGTTCAGGACCCGCGCCGCCATCTGCCGGTAGGTGACGGCGCCCGCGCCCTCCAGCGCGGCCACCAGGTCGAGGTACAGCGCCAGGTTCATGTCGAACACCAGCTTGGGCGTGATCTCGAAATCCTCGGTCTTGTTGTTCTTCTGATCCATTGGGGTGACTCCTTTTTCCTGAGCCTCCACTCTAGCCACAAAAAACGACAAGCTCTGTCGGGCATCGCCCTGATTTGTCTCATTTCGCACGCGTGCCCATCACGGCGGCCGAGATGACCAGCGCCGCCGCCAGCGCGATGCTGGCCGTGAGCGCCCGGCCGGTCACGGCCAGCAGCAGCGCGGTGGAGGCCAGCGGCGTGAGGTAGCTCAGGATGCCGATCTGCCGCGCGTCGCCGCGCTTGAGCGCCATGTCCCACACGAAGAAGGCCGCGCCCAGCGGGCCCAGGCCGCACAGCGCGACCAGCAGCCCGTCTTTCGCCGACAGCGCAACGGCAGGCTCCAGCAGCGCATGGCAGGCCAGCGAGAGCGCGCCCGACACCAGCCCGAAGAGACCAATGGCCGAGGTCGGGAAGGGCGTGACGCGCTGGGTCCACAGCGAGTAGCTGGCCCAGATGAAGGCCGAGCCGGCCGCGGGCAGGAAGCCCCAGTAGGTGGCGGGCGCGCCGGGAAGCGCCGCGCTGCCGCCGCGCGCGCCGAGGATCGCGATGGCCGCGCCCGCAAAGCCCAGCAGCGCCGCCACCACATGCAGCGGGCGCAGCGACACGCCCGGCAGCAGCACCGGCGCCAGCACCACCATCAGCAGCGGCCAGAGGTAGTTCACGAGGTTGGCCTCCACCGGCGGTGCATGCCGCAGCGCGATGAACAGCAAAAAGTGAAAGCCGAAGAGCCCGTACACCCCGAGCGCCAGCGTGCGCGGCGGCACGCGCCAGGCGCGGCGGTCGCGCAGCACCAGCGGCCAGCTCGGCACGCTGCCGACGATCAGCGCCAGCCCGGTCAGGAGGAAGGGCGGCAGGTGCGACAGCGCGGTGCCGAAGGTGGCGAGGGTGGCCCACAGCGCGATGGCGAGCAGGGCGTAGACGGTGGCGGGCATGGATGCCGAGGCTACGCGCGGCGTTCGTCGCGGCCCGACGGTGTGTCGTCGCGCAACGACGGTGTCAGCGGCGCAGCGCGGCCGTGAGCGCCGACGGCGACCGGTAGCCCGTGCGGCGCGCCGTCTCGGCCACGCTCAGGCCTTCGAGCCGCAGTTCGCGCGCATGGGCCAGCCGCAGCGTGCGCAGCCAGAGCATGGCGCTGCGGCCCTGTTCCTCGCGGCAGCGCTGCGCGAACTGGCTGGGGCTCAGGCAGGCGACCTCGGCCAGGTCGGCCACGCCCAGCGGCCGGTGCCAGTTCGCCTGCGCCCAGGCTGCGAGGGCCGGCCAGTCGATGCGGCGGCGGCGCGTGTCTGCGACCGACGGGGCGGCGCCCCAGGCCTCGAGCAGCAGCGCCGGGCCGTGCTGCAGGGCGAGCGCCGCGTGCTGCGGCTGCTGCAGGCAGTGCGCGAGGTAGCGGGCCAGCGCGTGCAGCCGGGGCGCATCGGCCGGCGGCTGTTCGACGCAGCGTGCCCACGGGGCATGCGGCGTGTCGAGCACGAGGCAGACGCTGCCGCCGCGCCGGGCCTCGAAATCGTGGCGGTCGCCGGGCGCGACCACCTGGGCCTGGCCCGTACCGATGCCCGAGCCGCGGCCTTCGACTTCGATCTCGAGCACGCCGTCGAGCCCGAGCAGCACCTGGAAGTGGTCGTGCGCATGGCTGCCGCGAGATTGCGTGTAGTCGCGCAGCGAGAGGACGGGGGCGGGCGTGTGCATGGCGGGAGCGATTGTCCGCGCCGCCCCGCCGCCTGTCATCACCCCAGCCGCAGCAGCAGCGCCGAGGCCGCGCACACCAGCAGGAACGGAATGCTGATGCGGTGGAACTCGCGCAGCCCGTGCGGCAGCTTGGCCAGCCGCAGCGCGATCAGGTTGGCCAGCGAGCCCAGCACGCAGCCGAAGCCGCCCACGCTCACGCCGGCCGCGAGCGCGGGCAGGTCGTGCACGTAGCGGTCGAGCAGGATCGCCGCCGGCACGTTGCTGATGACCTGCGAGGCGGCAATGGCCGCCAGGTAGGCGCGCCAGCCTTCGCCGATGGGCCAGTGGCCCAGCAGCGCTGCCACGGCGGGCAGCTCGGCGGCCTGGCGCAGGTCGACGAACATCAGTGCGATGATGGCCAGCAAGGCCCAGTCGATGCCGCGCAGCACGCGCGGGTAGGTGAGCAGCAGCACGCCGAACACCGCGCCCAGGCCGGGCAATAACCAGTGGCGGTCGAGCGCGACCACGAAGCCGACGAACAGCACGCCGGCCAGCGCCAGCAGGCGCGGTTGCACGGGCGCGGCCTCGGCCTCCTCGCGCAGCGCGATCGGCGTGCGCGGCACCAGCCACCACACAGCGACGAAGAGCCAGAACAGCATGACCGCCACGGTCGGGCCCATCATGGCCATGAAGCCGAAGAAGCTCTCGCCCGAGCGGTGCCACAGGTACAGGTTCTGCGGGTTGCCGATGGGCGTGAGCGCCGAGCCCGCGTTCACGGCCAGCGCCTGCAGCACCACCAGCCGCGCCAGCGGCAGGTGCGCCTGCACGGCCAGCACGCGCGTGAGCGGCACCAGCAGGAACAGGCTCACGTCGTTGGTCACCAGCGCCGACAGCAGCGCGGCCGTGGCCGTGAGCGCCATCGCCAGGCCGCGCTGGCTGTGCGTGTGCGCCAGCAGGCGCCGCGCGGCGGCCTGCAGCATGCCGCTCTTCTCTACGCCCTGGGTGATGGCGAGCAGGCCCGCCAGCGCGCCCACGGTCTGCCAATCGACCAGCCGCAGCCAGTCCATCGGCGCGCGCGGGCGCACGAAGGCGAACACGACCGCGACGGCCACGAGCACCCACAGCAGGCCGTTGCCGCCGCCGTGTTCGGGCGGGGCGGTGTCGGTGCTTGCGGCGCTCACTCAGGCGCTCAGGTCGCGCAGCTCGCGCTTGAGCACCTTGCCGATCGCGCTGCGCGGCAGCTCGTCGATGAAGCGCAGGCGCGCCAGCCGCTGGGTCTTGCCGACCTGGGCGTTGGCCCACTGGAGCAGCGTGTCTTCGGTGGTGGCATCGCCCTCGCGGCGCACCACGAAGGCCACGGGCGTCTCGCCCCACTGCTCGGACGGCACGCCGACCACCGCCACGTCGGCCACCGCCGCATGGCCGCGCAGCACGCCTTCGAGGTCGCTCGGGTAGATGTTGAAGCCGCCGCTGATGATCATGTCCTTCTTGCGGTCGAACAGCGTGAGGAAGCCGTCGGCGTCGAAGCGGCCCACGTCGCCGGTGCGGATGAAGCGCTTGCCGGTGGCGTCGAACCACTCGGCCTCGCGCGTCTTCGCGGGCTGGCGGTGGTAGCCGGTCATCATGCCGGCCGAATGGCCCACCACCTCGCCGGCCACCTCGGTGTCGCCGCGCGGCAGCTCGTTGCCTTCCTCGTCGATCAGGCGGATGTCGCTGCCCGGCGCGGGCTGGCCCACGGTGTGCAGCTTGGTCGGGTTCAGGTGCGCCTCCAGGATGCAGGTGCCACCGCCTTCGGTCATGCCGTAGAACTCGACCAGCCCGCCGGGCCAGCGCTGGAGCACGTCGGCCTTGAGCGCCGCGTTGAAGGGCGCGCTGGTGCTGAACTTGTGGCGGAAGGTCGACAGGTCGTGCGCGTCGAAGCGCGGGTGCGCCATCAGGCGCTGGTACTGCACCGGCACGAGCATGGTGTGCGTCACGCGGTGCTGCACGGCCAGCTGGAGGTAGCCCAGCGCGTCGAACTTGGGCATCAGCACCACGCAGCCGCCGAAGGCGAGGGTGGGGAAGAACACCACCAGCGTGGTGTTGGAGTACAGCGGCGTCGACAGCAGCGTGACCGTCTCGGGCCCGTACTCGTACTTGGCGCCGCGCTGGATGTGCGACCAGCGCATGCCGTGGCCCTGCACGATGCCCTTGGGCTCGCCGGTGGTGCCCGACGAATAGATGATGTTGAAGGCCCAGTCGGGCTGCACGTCGACCGGCTCCGGCTTCGCGCCGGGCGCCGCGAGCCAGTCGTCGAGCGCGCGGCCGACATTGGAGCCGTCGAGCGCGATGTGCGGCAGGCCCGTGGCCTGCGCGGCGCCCACCACCTCGGCGGCCGAAGCGTCGGTGAACAGCAGGCGCGCGTCGGCGTCGGTGATCATGCGCGCCAGGCTGGCGGGCGCCGAGCCGGGGGCCAGCGGGGCCACCGCCACGCCGGCGCGCAGCGCGCCCAGGAACACGGCGGCGTAGGGCACCGACGAGGCGGCGCAGACGGCGATGGCGTCGCCCGCGCGCAGGCCGTCGCGCTGCAGGGCGGCGGCGATGCGGTCCATGAGCGCGTCGAGCGCGCGGTAGTCCAGCGTCTGCTGGGCATCGGCCAGCGCGGGGCGCTCGGGGGTGTGCTGGGCGTGGAGGCGGACCAGGTCGGCAAGGGTGCCGAAGTCGCGCGCGGCGGCGTCCTGGAGGGCGGGGTGCAAGTTCAAGGTCGATCCTTCGTCTGAGGCCAGACGGCAGGATAGCGAAGAAGCCCGCCGCAGGGTGTGCCGCCCGCGACGAAACCCGATCAGCCGGCCGTGTCGTCGCCCTGCTGCGCCACCTCGAACAGCGCGCGGATCAGCGGCCGGTCCTTGCGCACCGCCAGGCAGCACAGCGAGTAGCTGATCGAGAGCTCGTCGTCGTCGATCTCCACCATCTTCAGGCCGGGCAGCGGAATGCACTCGATCTGCGTCACGAAGCCCACGCCCATGCCGTTGGCCACGGCATGCAGGATGGCCTCGCGGCTGTTGATCTCCATCACGCAGTGCATCTGCACGCCCTGCTGCGCGCAGGCGCGCTCGACGCGGTGGCGCGTCTTGGAGCCGGGCTCGCGCAGGATCACGGGCTCGCCCGCGATGTCGCGCGTGGCGATGGTGCGTTTCTTGGCCCACGGATGCTTCGCTGGCACCACGGCCACGATGCGCTCCACGCGGTACGGCACCTGGTACAGGCCTTCGATCTCGGGCGGCTCGACGAGGATGCCGACGTCGATGTCGAAGTCTTGCAGCCCGCTGAGCGTGGAGGCCTCGGAGCCGATCGACACCGTCAGGTCGAGCCCGGCGTGGCGGCGCTTGAAACTGCGTGCCAGCTCCAGCGCGATGGGCGGCGACACCGCGCCCACGCGCACCAGCCCCGTGCGCAGCGTGTGGGCGCGCTGCAGGAACTGCATCGCCTCTTCCTCCTGCCCGAACAGGCCCTGCGTGATCGCATACAGCTGCTCGCCTGCGGCCGTGAGCCGCACGGCACGTCCGCTGCGCAGGAACAGCTCGACGTTGAAGCGCTCCTCGAGCGCCTTGACCTGGTCGGTCACGGTGGGCTGGCCGATGTGCAGGTAGCGCGCGGCCGTGGTGAAGCCGCCGGTCTTGGCGACGGCGTGGAAGCAGCGGATCCACTTGTAGTACTGGTGAAACATGGGGCGATCGTGAGGGGCGTGCGCCGAGCCTCCCTCAGATGCAGCGCCTGCGCCTATGCAGGCTTTCCCGAAGGCATCCATCGGTTTTGGACGGGTCGCACGCGCGAAATGCGATTGGACGCCCCGGTGCGCCGCTTCGACACTGCGGCCCAGACAGAAACCAGAGACAAAAAACATGCCCCACGCCTACCGCAATCCCGTGTCCATTCATTCCGGGCGAGGCAGCCTCGCACGGCTGCCCTCGCTCCTGGCGGGGCGCCGCGTCGCGCTCGTCACCTTCCCCGAGGCCCGCGGCCTGGGCCTGGCCGATCGCCTGCAGGCGCTGCTGGGCGACGCGCTTGTCACCGTCATCGACGACGTGCGCCCCAACCCCGACGTCGCCCACCTGCGCGAGCTGTACAACACCTTCTGGCAATCGGACGCGCCGTGCGACGCCATCGTGGCGGTCGGCGGCGGCAGCGCCATCGACACGGCCAAGGCCCTGATGGTGGGCACGGCCAACGGCCAGTTCGACGAGCTCGTTGCGCTGCTGGCCACCGGCAAGCCCTTCGTGCCCGCCAGCGTCAAGCCGCTGATCGCCGTGCCGACCACCGCCGGCACCGGCAGCGAGGTGACGCCGTGGGCCACCATCTGGGACGCCGGCAACCAGAAGAAATACTCGCTGCACCTGGACGCCACCTGGCCCGAGGCCGCCATCGTCGACCCCGAGCTCATGCTCTCGGTGCCGGCGGGCACCACGGTGTCGACGGGGCTCGATGCGCTCTCGCACGCACTCGAAGCGATCTGGAACGTCAACGCCAACCCGGTCTCCGACACCTTCGCCGTCTCGGCCGTGCGCGACATCTTCGACTGCCTGCCGGCGCTGCTCAAAGACCTGGGCAACCTCGACCTGCGCGAGCGCATGGCGCTGGCCGCGCTGAAGGCCGGCATGGCGTTTTCCAACACCAAGACGGCGCTGGCGCACTCCATTTCCTACGAGATGACGCTGCGCCACGGCCTGGCCCACGGCATCGCCTGCTCGTTCACGCTGCCCCTGGTGCTGGAGAAAGCCTGGGCCCGCTCGCCCGACCGCGACCAGACGCTGCAGCTGCTGTTCGGCTCCGACCTGGCGACCGCCACGCAGCGCCTCAGGGCTTTCCTGCAGGGGCTTGGCGTGAAGACCGAGTTTGCCGACTATGGCGTGGCGGACAGCGAAGCGGCGGCCATGATCGCGCGTGCCATGGACGGGGCGCGCGGCAAGAACTTCATCGGCGCGGCGGCGTTGGCCTGACAGGCAGGGACTGCGCAGCGAGACAAGACAACCAGACAGACAGCATGCCGGCCATCGAGCCGGCCCCACGGGCCCCACGCCCGTCAAGACAAGGAGACATACCATGCAAGCGGCCAATCCCATCCTGCAGGCGGGCACCTACGCACGCCCCCTCGACAATTCGTTCCGCAAGGCGCAGTGGCGGATGCTGCTGGCGGCCATGTTCTGCTACTTCTTCTTCTACACGGGGCGCCAGACCTTCGGCTTCGCCATCCCCGGCATCCAGAAGGAGTTCGGTCTTTCCAAAGAAGTGCTCGGCTGGGCCTCGACTTCGCTGCTGTGGTGCTATGCCGTCGGGCAGGCGATCAACGGCAACCTGGGCGACAAGTTCGGCGGACGCCGCGTGATGACCGCCGGCGCCATCCTCTCGTGCGCCGCCAACTGGGTCGTGAGCTTCGCGGTCGGCTTCAAGAGCCTGGCGATTCCCTGGGGCATCAACGGCTACTTCCAAGCCCTGGGCTGGGCACCGGGCAGCCGGCTGCTGTCGAACTGGTGGGGCGCGGGCGAGCGCGGCAAGGTCTACGGCTTCTACGTGTTCGCCGCCGGCTGCGCCTCGGTGCTGTCGTTCGTCACGTCGATCATCGTCGTTAACGTGCTGCACCTCGATTGGCGCTGGATCTTCCGGCTCCCCGTGCTGCTGATGCTGGTGGGCGGCATCGCCTTCTACCTGATCGCCCGTGAACGGCCCGAAGACATGGGCTTCAAGTCGCCCGACACCGGCGTGGCCAACAACAACCCGCAAGAGGCGCAGGCCGGCGTGGCCGATGGCGAACCGCAAGAAAGCTCGTGGTCGCGCTACAAGGCCGTGCTCAGCAACCCCAAGCTGATGATCGCCGCGCTGGCCATCGGCTTCCAGAACGCGGCACGCTATGGCCTCATCGTCTGGGTGCCGGTGCACTTCCTGGGCAAGGACTGGGCCAAGGCCGCCGACGGCATGATCGACCCGGCCTGGATCTCGGTGGCGCTGCCCGTGGGCATGGCCTTCGGCGCGCTCACCAACGGCTGGATCTCCGACAAGGTGTTCGGCTCCAAGCGCTACAAGGCCATCGTGCTGTACATGCTGCTGGGCTGCGTCGCCTCGATGGGCATGTACCTGCTGCCCACCAGCATCCTCGGCCTGGGGCTGCTGTTCCTCGCGGGCTTCTTCGTCTACGGCCCGGCCTCGTCGTTCTGGGCCCTGTGCCCCGACCTCGTGGGCGCCAAACGCGCCGGCACCGCCACCGGTGTCATGAACTTCTTCTCGTACCTGCTGGCCGGCCTCGGTGAACCGCTGATCGGCCGGATGCTGGACCACTCGGGCAACACCTCGATGGTGTTCCCCATCGTCGCGGCCAGCTGCCTCATCAGCGCCTGCATCGCGGTGTTCATCCGCCGCTGAAGCCCCAACTTTCCAAGGAGCACCTCTTCATGAAATCCGATCGACTCGAAGTGAACGGCCGCAGCTACCGCTGGATGGTCCGCCCGGTCGTCGTCGTCTGCGTCGACGGCTGCGAGCCTGCGTACCTCGACGCGGCCATCGAAGCCGGCGTCGCGCCCTACCTCGACACCATGCGCAAGGGCGGCGCCGACCTGCTCGCCGATTGCGTCGTGCCCTCGTTCACCAACCCCAACAACCTGTCGATCGTGACCGGCGCGCCGCCCGCGGTGCACGGTATCTGCGGCAACTACTTCTTCGACCGCGAGCTGGGCCAGGAAGTGATGATGAACGACCCCAAGTACCTGCGCGCCGGCACCGTGCTCGCGGCCTTTGCCGACGCGGGCGCCAAGCTCGCGGTGGTCACGGCCAAGGACAAGCTGCGCAAGCTGCTGGGCCACAAGATGAAGGGCATCTGCTTCTCGTCCGAAAAGTCGGACCAGGTGACGATGGAAGAGAACGGCATCGACAACGTGCTCGACATGGTCGGCATGCCGGTGCCTTCGGTGTACAGCGCCGAACTCTCGGAGTTCGTGTTCGCGGCCGGTGTGAAGCTGATGGAGTCGCAGCGCCCCGACCTGATGTACCTGTCGACCACCGACTACGTGCAGCACAAGGCCGCGCCGGGCAGCCCCGCAGCGAATGCCTTCTACCAGATGATGGACGGCTACCTCGCGCAGCTCGATGCGCTGGGCGCCACCATCGTGCTCACGGCCGACCACGGCATGAACGACAAGCACGGCGCGGACGGTTCGCCCAACGTGATCTACCTGCAGGACGTGCTCGACGGCTGGTACGGCCCGGACCGCGCGCGCGTGATCCTGCCGATCACCGATCCGTACGTGGTGCACCACGGCGCGCTCGGCTCGTTCGCCACCGTGTACGTGCCCAGCGAGGACGAGGTGCCCGGCTGGATCGACCGCATCCAGCGCATCCCCGGCATGCAGCTCGTGCTCTCGCGCAAGGAGGCCGCGCAGCGCTTCGAGCTGCCGCCCGACCGCATCGGCGACATCGTGGTCGTCAGCGAGCAAAGCACCGTCATCGGAACCTCGGCCACGCGCCACGACCTCACGGCGCTCGAAGTGCCGCTGCGCTCGCACGGCGGCGTGTCGGAGCAGAAGGTGCCCTTGATCTGCAACCGCCCCGTCGCGGGCGTTGCGAGCACGCGCCGGCTGCGCAACTTCGACGCGCTCGACCTCGCACTGAACCACGCCCAAGGCCCGCTGGTGGCCGCCGCCTGAACTTATTTGACGGAGCATTCCATGAGCAAGTCCGACCACGCCGCCCTGAAGCCCGGCACCGTGTACCGCGAAGCGCTGCGCATCGCCGGCGAGAAAGTCCACCGCGACCGCACCATCGAGGTCACCTACCCGTACACCGGCGAGGTGATCGCCACCGTGCCCAAGGCCACGCTGGACGACGTGCGCAATGCCCTGCGCATCGCCCGCGACTACAAGCCCACGCTCACGCGCTACGAGCGCTACAAGATCCTCATGCGCGCCGGCGAGATCATCGCCTCGCGCCTGGATGAAATGTCGCGCACCATCACGCTCGAGTCGGGCCTGTCGCGCAAGGACTCGCTGTATGAAGTGGGCCGCGCCTCCGACGTGCTGCTGTTCGCCGCCAACCAGGCGCTGGTGGACGACGGCCAGGTGTTCTCCTGCGACCTCACGCACCACGGCAAGAGCCGCAAGGTCTACACGATGCGCGAGCCCTTGCTGGGCGCCATCACCGCCATCACGCCGTTCAACCACCCGCTGAACCAGGTGATCCACAAGGTGGCGCCGGCCATTGCGACCAACAACCGCATCGTGCTCAAGCCCAGCGAGAAGACGCCGCTCACGGCCTTCCTGCTGGCCGACATCCTGTACGAAGCGGGCCTGCCACCGCAGATGCTGTCGGTGCTCACGGGCGACCCCAAGGAGATCGCCGACGAGCTGCTGACCAATGCCGACGTCGACCTCGTCACCTTCACCGGCGGCGTGCCCATCGGCAAGTACATCGCGGGCAAGGCCACCTACAAGCGCCAGATTTTGGAGCTGGGCGGCAATGATCCGATCATCGTGATGGAAGACGCGGACATCGAGGAAGCGGCGACGCTGGCCGCCAATGGTTCTTACAAGAACTCGGGGCAGCGCTGCACGGCGGTGAAGCGCATGCTGGTGCACGAATCGGTCGCTGATCGCTTCGTCGAACTGCTGGTCGAGAAGACCCGCGCACTGAAGTACGGCGACCCGATGGACCCCGACACCGACATGGGCACCGTGATCGACGAGGCCGCTGCGAAGCAGTTCGAAGCCGTGGTCAACGAAGCCATCGCGGCCGGCGCCAAGCTCCTGTACGGCAACGAACGCCGCGGTGCGCTGTACTCGCCCACCGTGCTCGACCACGTCGACCCCGAGATGACCGTCGCCAAGCACGAGACCTTCGGCCCCGTGTCGCCGGTGATCCGCTTCAGGAACATCGACGAGGCGATCCGCATCTCCAACGGCACGGCCTACGGCCTGTCGTCCTCGATCTGCACCAACCGCCTGGACTACATCACGCGCTTCATCCGCGAGCTGAATGTGGGCAGCGTGAACGTGCGCGAGGTGCCGGGCTACCGCCTGGAGCTCACGCCCTTCGGCGGCATCAAGGACTCGGGCCTGGGCTACAAGGAAGGCGTGCTCGAGGCCATGAAGAGCTTCACCAACACCAAGACCTATTCGCTGCCATGGTGAGCGGCGCGGCGCACGAGGCGCATGGCGCGTCGCGCGCCGTGCGTGAGACCCCGCCGCCGATGGCGTTGGCCGTCGCGGCCAAGTGGCTGTCGCGCTACAGCCGCGCCCCCATGCCTTCGTCCAAGGTGACCGACTCGGAAAGCGGGACAGCCGGCGATGGGGACCGCAACGCCGCACGCTGGATCGCCTGACCCGCCAGCACGCGCGCATGCGCATCGGCCGCGAGGATGTCGTCGAGGTTCTCGTGCGCAGATGCGGGCGCGTGTTGCAGGCAGTCTTCCACCACGTGCGCAATGTCGGTGTAGCGCAGGCGCCCGTTCAGGAAGGCATCGACCGCTACTTCGTTCGCCGCATTGAGCGTCACGCTGGCCGCGCACCCCTCACGCAGCACCTCCAGCGCCAGGCGCAGGCAGGGAAAGCGCTTCAGCTCGGGCGCGGCGAAGCTCAGGTGGGCGAGCTGCAGGAAGTCCAGCGGCGCCACGCCCGAGTCGATGCGCTCGGGCCAGGCCAGCGCGTGCGCGATCGGCGTGCGCATGTCGGGGCGGCCCAGCTGCGCCAGCACCGACTGGTCGGCATAGGCCACCATCGAATGGATCACGCTCTGCGGGTGGATCACCACCTCGATGCGCTCGGGCGGCATCGCGAACAGCCAGCGCGCCTCGATGGTCTCGAGGCCCTTGTTCATCATCGTCGCGGAGTCGACCGAGATCTTGCGGCCCATGCGCCAGGTGGGGTGCGCGCAGGCCTCGTCGGGCGTCACCCGGTCCAGCGCCTCCAACGGGCGGTGCAGGAACGGCCCGCCCGAGGCGGTGAGCACCAGCCGCTGCACGCCCGCGCCGCCGGCCGGCGCGCCGGCCAGGCACTGGAAGATCGCGTTGTGCTCGCTGTCCAGCGGCAGCAGCGCGGCGCCGTGCGCGGCCATCGCGCGCATGAACAGCGCGCCGGACATCACGAGCGCCTCCTTGTTCGCCAGCAGGATCTTCTTGCCCGCGCGCGCCGCCGCCAGCGACGACAGCAGCCCCGCCGCGCCGACGATGGCCGCCACCACCGTGTCGCAGCCCGCCGACTGCGCGACCTCGCACAGCGCCTGCGGGCCGTGCATGACCTCGGTGCGCAGGCCGGCCGCGCGCAGACGGTTCTGCAACTGCATGGCGTCTTGCGCGTCGCCGACCACCGCGACCTCGGGGCGGAAGGCGACGCAGTGCGTGAAGAGCTTGTCGAGGTTGCGGTGCGCCGTCAGCGCATGCACCGTGAAGCGGTCGGGGTGGCGCGCCACGAGGTCGAGCGTGCTGTCGCCGATCGACCCGGTGGCGCCGAGCAGGGTGAGGCGTTGCGTGGGCATGGCGATGCCTTCAGACGGAAGCGATCGGCACGACGCGCTCGCGCGAAGACGGCTTCATCCACGCACCCAGCCGCTCGCTTGCCTCGGCATCGGCGCCGTAGCGCGCGGCCACGTAGGTCTCGACCAGCCGCGTGAAGTCGTCGGCAATGTGCTCGCCCTTGAGCGTCAGCGCGCGTTCGCCGTCGATGTACACCGGCGCCACCGGCTGCTCGCCCGAGCCCGGCAGCGAGATGCCCAGGTGCGCCAGCCGGCTCTCGCCGGGGCCGTTGACCACGCAGCCCATCACGGCCACGTGCATGTCTTCCACGCCCGGAAAACGCACGCGCCAGGCCGGCGCCTGCGCGTGCAGCCAGCCTTCGATCTGGCTGGCCAGCGACTGGAAGAAGGTGCTCGTGGTGCGCCCGCAGCCGGGGCAGGCAGTCACGCTGGGCGTGAAGGCGCGCAGGCCCATCGACTGCAGGATCTGCTGCGCCACCAGCACCTCGCGCGTGCGGTCGCCGTTCGGCTCGGGCGTGAGCGACACGCGGATGGTGTCGCCGATGCCCTGTTGCAGCAGCACGCCCATCGCGGTGGCCGAGGCCACGATGCCCTTGGAGCCCATGCCCGCTTCCGTCAGGCCCAGGTGCAGCGGGTAGTCGCAGCGCGCGGCGAGTTCGCGGTACACGGCGATCAGGTCCTGCCCCTGGCTCACCTTGGCCGACAGCACGATGCGATCGGGCGGCAGGCCGACGTCTTCGGCGCGCGCGGCGTTCTCCAGCGCCGAGACGATGAGCGCCTGGCGCATCACCTCGTCGGCGGGCTGCGGCTGCGCAGCTTGCGCGTTGGCGTCCATCAGGCGCGCCAGCAGCGCGGGGTCGAGGCTGCCCCAGTTCACGCCGATGCGCACCGGCTTGCCGTGGCGGCAGGCGATCTCGATGAGCTGGCAGAACTGCGCGTCGCGCTTGTCGCCCCGCCCGACGTTGCCGGGGTTGATGCGGTACTTGGCCAGCGCCTGCGCGCAGTCGGGGTGCTGCGCGAGCAGTCGGTGGCCGTTGAAATGGAAGTCGCCCACCAGCGGCACGTGCACCTGCTGGCGCGCGAGCGCGTCGCGGATCGGCGCCACCTGCGCGGCGGCCTCTTCGTTGTTGACCGTGAGGCGCACCAGCTCGGCCCCCGCGCGCGCGAGTGCCGCCACTTGCGCCACGGTGGCGGCCGCGTCGGCGGTGTCGGTGTTGGTCATGGCCTGCACGGCCACGGGTGCATCGCCGCCGATGCGCACCGCGCCGACGCGCACCTGCCGCGAGAGGCGGCGTGCGACGGGCGGTTTCATGGCACGGCCACTTCCGTTGCGAGTTCCGCCGGCAGCCGGAACACCACGTGCTCCTCGCGCCCGGGCAGCGTCAGCAGTTCCACCTCGGCCAGCCGGCGCAGCGCGGCCACCACGTCCTGCACCATGGTCTCGGGCGCCGACGCGCCGGCGGTGACGCCCACCGCGCCGGCGTCGCGCACCCAGTCGGGCTTGAGCTCGCTGCCCTGGGCGATGAGGTAGCTGCGCACGCCGGCCTGCGCCGCGATCTCGCGCAGGCGCTGCGAGTTGGAGCTGTTCTGCGCGCCGACCACCAGCACCACGTCGACCTGCTGGCTCAGTTCGCGCACGGCCGTCTGCCGGTTCTGCGTGGCGTAGCAGATGTCGCGCGTGTCGGGGCCGACGATCTGCGGAAAGCGCCGCTGCAGCGCATCGATGATGCCGCGCGTGTCGTCCACCGACAGCGTGGTCTGCGTGATGTAGGCCAGCGGCGTGTCGGCATCGAGCACCAGCGCGTCCACGTCGGCCTCGGTCTGCACCAGCGTGACCGGCGCGGGAATCTGCCCCAGCGTGCCCGTCACCTCGGGGTGCCCGGCGTGGCCGATGAGGATCAGCGCATAGCCCTTGGCGGCATAGCGGCGCCCCTGCTCGTGCACCTTGGTGACGAGCGGGCAGGTGGCGTCGATCGCGCGCAGGCCGCGCGCGCGGGCTTCGGTCTCGACGGCCTGGCTCACGCCATGCGCGCTGAAGATCGCCACCGCGTCCGCGGGCACTTCGGCCAGCTCCTCGACGAAGACCGCGCCCTGCGCCTTCAGGTCGTCGACGACGTGCTTGTTGTGGACGATCTCGTGGCGCACGTAGATGGGCGTGCCGTGGCGCCGCAGCGCGTGTTCGACCGTGTCGATGGCCCGCACGACGCCGGCGCAGAAGCCTCGGGGCTGGGCAAGGATGACGCGCATGGTGGGGGCTCCTCGAGAGGTTGGAGGGGTCAGTTCACGCGGTGGACCACGAGATCGGCCAGCTGCCCGAGCCGCTCTGCACGCACGCCGCAGGGCGCCAGCGCCGCATGGGCGCGCGCGTTCAGCGTGCGGGCCAGCGCGCGCGAGGCGTCGAGGCCCAGCATCGATACACAGGTCGGCTTGTCGTCGTACGCGTCCTTGCCCGCGGTCTTGCCGAGCGTGGCCGTGTCGGTGGTCGCATCGAGGATGTCGTCGACGACCTGGAAGGCCAGGCCGATGGCGCTGCTGTAGTCGTCGAGCGCGCGGTACAGCGCGGCGTTCGCTGGTGTGTCGGCCACGCCGCACAGCGCGCCCATGCGCACCGCCGCGCGAATCAGCGCGCCGGTCTTCATGCGGTGCATCTGCTCGAGCGCGGGCTGGCTCAAGGACCGGCCCGCACTCTGCAGGTCGATGGCCTGGCCGCCAACGAGCTGGCGCGAGCCGGCCGCCTCCGAGAGCTCGCGCACCAGTGCGATGCGGCGCTCGGCCGGCAGCGGCAGTTCGCCCAGCGTGAGGAAGGCCTGCGCCTGCAGTGCATCGCCCACGAGGATGGCCGTGGCTTCGTCGTAGGCCACGTGCACGGTCGGCTTGCCCCGGCGCAGGTCGTCGTCGTCCATCGCGGGCAGGTCGTCGTGCACGAGCGAGTAGACGTGGACCATCTCGATGGCGGCGCCCGTGGCGTCGAGCGCGTCGGGCGGTGCGTTTACCAGGGCGCCTGCGGCCTGACACAGCAGCGGGCGGATGCGCTTGCCGCCGCCGAGCGTGGCGTAGCGCAATGCCTCGTGCAGGCGCGAGGGGAGGGTGTCGGACGGCGGCAGGTGCATGCCGAGGGCAGCTTCGGTCCGCTGGACCGTGCCGCGCATCCATTCTTCGAAGGTGTCGGCCGGCTCGATGTCCGCTGCCGGCATCTGCCGTGCTTCATGGCGCATGGCTGGCTTCCCGAAGACGCACCGGTGCGGCATCGCGCTGCGAAGGCACCGGGAGGGCGCCGGGGTCGAGGCCGTCCACCAGGCCGCCGGGGTAGAAGCGGGAGGCCCAGCGCCGGTGGGCGATCATGGTCTTGTCGCTCGCGATCAGCTGCGGATGCCTCACGAAGCGCTTGGCGTTCCAGATCTGGTAGTCCGGCTTGACAAACCATCCCAGCCAGAAATTGGCGAACGGCACGAGCATGCGATAGGTCAGGTTTCTGAGCATCGGCGGCCATCGGTTGACCCGTGCGATGCTCAGCTGGTTCGCCACGTCCAGGCGCCACTTCAAGGGCTCGGTCTGGACGAAATGCGCGATGGAATTCAGCCGGACCCCGAGGTCCGGCATGTGGAAAAGACCCACAGCGCAGCCCACGCCGTAGTTCAGGAAGGTGCCCAGGAAGCGCTGTCCCTTCCAGCGCGCCGTGAGCGTGACTTCGAACAGGCTGCCGTCGATCCGGTACGACATCTGCGTGTCCGTGAGGCCGTGGACCCAGCCGAAATGTGCGACGTCCGCGCTGTTCTCGACGCCGTCGTGCGCCTGGCCCTTCAGCTCCTAGTGGACGTACAGCGCAGCGGAGCCTGCCTCGAAGTCCTGGGTCGGCATCTCCCAGGTCGGTGGCAGGCCGGCATGATCAACCCACACGAGGATGCCGCCGTCGACCTCCCGCGCATGGCGGGCCGTGAGGGCGGCGCGAGGCGGGCTGTCGCCCCCGCCGGTGCGAACGCAGCCGCCGTCGGGGCCGAACGCGAGGCCGAGTTCCGAGGGCTCGCAGGGGGCCAGCGCCGGGCGCATGGCGCGCCATCTTTGCCGGCTGGCTTCATTGGCGCTGGCATAGGCGCGTTCCGAAATCAATCCGCCCAGATAAAGGCGCAGCATGCCGACGGGTGGCGAAATCGACATGTCGTTGTCATTCAATATCACCAACAAGCGGCCACATGCTTGCGTATTGTTCATGGCCTCGAAAGCCATACCGGCGCTCAAGGCCCCGTCGCCGATTACCGCAATGGCGTGGTCGGTCGAATTGGAAATGCGGACGGCCTGTGCAAATCCCAGGGCGGCGGAAATGGACGTGCTGGAATGCGCGGTGCCGAAATGATCGTGTTCGGATTCGGTGCGCCTCGGAAATCCGGAAATGCCGCCGAATTGGCGCAAGGTGGGCATGGCCTGGCGCCGGCCGGTCAGGATCTTGTGGGCGTAGCTCTGGTGGCCGACATCCCAGACGATGCGGTCGCGCGGGGTGTCGAACACGTAGTGCAGGGCGACCGTCAGCTCGACCGTGCCCAGGTTGGAGGCGAAGTGGCCGCCCGTGCGCGACACGCTGTCGACGATGAAGGATCGCAATTCATCAGCAAGGCCCGGCAATTGCGCAATGCCGAGCTGGCGCAGCGAATGGGGCGAATCGATGGCTTCGAGCAGGGCATGCATTCCGGTTTCTCCGTGAGATGGAAACGCGCGGGCCGTGGCGACTGAATTTTTCGTGCGATGCGGTTTTAATTAATTCTTGGCAAAACAATGCCTTGGAAATTGACGGCTCAATTTCCTTGTCAAAGCCTCCGAGGGATCTTGAGGTCGCGTCGGCTCTGGGTTTTTAATTCCATGCCGAGCGAAATCAGGAGGTCAGCGTAGGGGATGAATTTGGCAGGCGCAAGCGAATGCCGCCGCAAATTTTTTGATACCCCGAGTTATTTCCCCCGAAGGTTTTAATCAGTTTTTTGGATGGCGCGGCAGGCGCGCAAGACCGTCGCCGCGGCCGTCGGGAAGCGGCTGCGGGGCGAGGTCGAAGGGGGCGGGAAGAGGGGTGTGCGCCGACGCCCGCGTGCGGCGGGCGGTCGGGCAGGGGGCGTCAGACGCCGGCGGCGTGCGCCTGCTGATCGGCGTGGTAGCTGGAGCGCACCATCGCGCCCACGGCCGCGTGGCTGAAGCCCATCTTGTAGGCCTCTTCCTCGAACATCTTGAAGGTGTCGGGGTGCACGTAGCGGCGCACCGGCAGGTGCGAGCCCGACGGCGACAGGTACTGGCCGATGGTCAGCATGTCGATGTCGTGGGCGCGCATGTCGCGCATCACCTGCAGGATCTCTTCGTCGGTTTCGCCCAGGCCGACCATGATGCCGCTCTTGGTCGGCACGTTCGGGTGCAGCGCCTTGAACTTCTTCAACAGGTTCAGGCTGAACTGGTAGTCGCTGCCGGGGCGCGCTTCCTTGTACAGGCGCGGCGCGGTCTCGAGGTTGTGGTTCATCACGTCCGGCGGCGCGGCCTTGAGGATTTCCAGCGCGCGGTCGTCGCGGCCGCGGAAGTCGGGCACCAGGATCTCGATCTGCGTCATCGGCGAGAGCTCGCGGATGTTCGCGATGCAATCGACGAAGTGCTGGCTGCCGCCGTCGCGCAGGTCGTCGCGGTCGACGCTGGTGATCACCACGTACTTCAGGCGCAGCTTGGCGATGGTCTTGGCCAGGTTGAGCGGCTCGTCCTTGTCCAGTGGGTCGGGGCGGCCATGGCCCACGTCGCAGAACGGGCAGCGGCGGGTGCACTTGTCGCCCATGATCATGAAGGTGGCCGTGCCGTTGCCGAAGCATTCGCCGATGTTCGGGCACGAGGCTTCTTCGCAGACCGTGTGCAGGTTGCTTTCGCGCAGGATCTGCTTGATCTCGTAGAAGCGGGTGGTGGGGCTGCCGGCCTTGACGCGGATCCACTCGGGCTTCTTGAGCACTTCGCCGGTCTGCACCACCTTGACGGGGATGCGCGACAGCTTGGCCGCGGCCTTCTGCTTGGCCAGGGGGTTGTAGTTTTCGGCGCTCTGGGCGTCGCGGACGACTTCGGTGGTGCTCATTGGATTGCTAAGGTGCCAGGAAGGTGATGAGCTTCTGGCCCAGCACGCCGGCAGCTTCTTCCCATGTGGTTTGGACGCCGATTGTAGAAAGGTCGACCGTTTTCAGCCCCGCGTAGCCGCAAGGGTTGATGCGCGAGAAGGGTTCGAGGTCCATCGCGACATTGAGCGACACACCGTGGTAAGTGGCGTGACGGCTCACCTTGATGCCCAGCGCGGCGATCTTGCCCAGGCCCC
The DNA here is from genome assembly GCF_059415405.1 of Variovorax sp. GW821-FHT10C12. Lineage (NCBI taxonomy): Bacteria > Pseudomonadati > Pseudomonadota > Betaproteobacteria > Burkholderiales > Comamonadaceae > Variovorax > Variovorax sp. GW821-FHT10C12. The sequence continues at coordinate 101,175 of NZ_JBWKNE010000011.1, read as the reverse complement.
GGAACGGGTCGGCGCCGGGCATCGGGCCGGTCAGCGCGGCATGCGAGAACGGGTCGTCCAGGCGCACGTAGATGCCCGGGGCGCCCGGCACGCGGTGGCCGGTCACGCCGAAGTGGGCGAGCGTGCGCAGCACCGATTCCTCGATGCGGTAGACGTATTCCTTGACGTAGTAGCCCGCGCGCCGCAGGTCGATGAGCGGGTAGGCCACCACCTGGCCCGGGCCGTGGAAGGTGACCTGCCCGCCCCGGTCGGTCTGCACGACGGGGATCGGGCCGGGGGCCAGGATGTGGTCGGTCTTGCCCGCCAGCCCTTGGGTGAACACGGGGTCGTGCTCGCAAATCCATAGCGCGTCGGGGCTCTCGGGCGTGCGCTCCTGCGTGAAGCGCTGCATCGCCGCATAGGTGGCGAGGTAGTCGGCCCGGCCGAGCGACTGCGCTTCGATGGTCAAAGAACGACCTTGACCGACGGGTGCGACGACAGGGCGCGATACAGGTCGTCGAGCTGCTCGCGGCTGGTGGCGGTGACGGTGATCGTCACGCCCAGGTAGTTGCCGGCCTTGCTGTCGCGCAGCTCGACGGTGGTGGCGTCGAAGGCGGGGTCGAAGCGCTCGGCGATCTGCGTGATGGCGTGCACCAGGCCGTCGGTCTTGGCGCCCATCACCTTGATCGGGAACTGTGAGGGGTACTCGATCAGCGACTCCTTGCGCGGGTCGGGGATCGGGGCGGTGGTGTCGTCGGTCGGGGGCGTGGTGTTGTCGGTCATGCAAGGGCTCCTGGCTTCTCAGCGTTGCGTTGCTTGGCCTGTTGGTAGGCGGCATACAAGCTCTGGTAGATGGGGCCGGGACGGCCATTGCCAATGGTCTGGCCATCGAGTGTGACGACGGGCAACACTTCCTTGGTGGCCGAGGACAGCAACAGCTCGTCGGCGCCGAACACCTCGTCACGCGACACGCGGCGCAGCGCGAAGGGAATGCCGCTGTCCCGGCACAGGCGCTCGAGCAGGCCATAGCGGATGCCGGTCAGCACGAGGTTGTCCTTGGGCGGGCCGATGAGCGTGCCGTCCTTCACGATCCACACATTGCTCGACGAGGCCTCGCTGAGCCAGTCGCCGCGGAACATCACGGTCTCGGTCGCACCGGCCTCGACGCTGATCTGCCGTGCGAGCACCGCGCCCAGTAGGCTGGTGCTCTTGATGTGGGCCTTCTGCCAGCGGAAGTCGTCGGCGGTGACGCAGGTCACGCCCTTGGCGCGCACCGCATCGGCCACCGGCGGCAGGGGGTTCACCATCGCGAACACGGTGGGGCGCAGGCCGCGCACCATGGCGTGGTCACGTGGTGCGACGCCGCGCGAAACCTGGAAGTACACGGCCTGCGGTGCTTGGCCCAGCGGCGCGGCAAGCTGTGTTGCAATGTCGCGCCATTCGTCGCGCGAGTAGGGGTTGTCGATCTGCAGTTCGGCCAGCGAACGCTCGAGGCGCGCGATGTGCTCGTCGAAGCAGAAGGGCGCTCCGAAGTACACAGGGATGACTTCGTAGATGCCGTCGCCGAAGATGAAGCCGCGGTCGAGGACGCTGATCTTCGCGTCGCGCAGGGGGGTGAATTCGCCGTTGAGAAAACACGGCGTGTCGGGCAGTGCCGAGGTGATGTCTTGCATCCGCAAATTATGGGCGGACGCCACACTCGGTGCAGAACTGTCGACGAAGTGTCACGTTATGTCGGGACCCCGCTAGGTTTTACTTATAATCAATGGCTTTGTAAAATTCTCCGGGGACAAACACGGGGTGCATTCGAATGACAACCAACGCCCCTGTCCCTGAGGTTGACGCCGAAGAATCAGATTTCAAGCCACTCACGGCCGAAGAGGCCCAGAAGTTGCGCGAGCAAAACCCCGAGCTGTCGCCCTGGTGGGTGATCGCAGCCCAAGTGGCTGCAGGTGTGGTGGTAGCTTGCCTGGCGTGGATCTGGACGGCGCGATCCGAGGCTGCAATCTCGGCGTTTTACGGAGCCATGACAGTAGCGATCCCCGCGGCCTTGTTTGTCCGCGGTGTCCGGCGCAAACCGGGCATGCCGTCGCAGGCTGTCATGTTGAGGTTTTTTGTGTGGGAGATGATCAAGATCGCGCTGACCGTTGCCTTGCTGGCCGCGGCGCCGTGGCTGATCGGGGGGCTCGTCTGGCTGGCCATGGTGGCTGGCGTGGTGGTCGCCATGAAGATGTACTGGGTGGCACTGTTGGTGCGGCCCAAATTTTTGAACCGGATTTGACTGTTTTGGAAGAGAGACGCTGAAAGATGGCCGCCGAAGGACACGCCCCGACCGCGAGTGAATACATCGTTCACCACCTCCAGCACTGGCAAGTCGACTGGAGCCTCAAGCCCGTCGTTCAATCCGCCATTGTTGACTTCAACGTCATCAACCTTGACTCGGTGCTCTACGCGCTGATCATTGGCGCATTGGGTTGCTTCGTGCTGTGGCTGGCTGCCCGCAAGGCAACGCCCGGCGTGCCCGGCCGCTTCCAGGCCGCGGTCGAAATCCTGGTCGAGATGGTCGACAACCAGGCCAAGGCCAACGTGCACAACGCCGCGAGCCGCAAGTTCATTGCCCCGCTGGCGCTCACCGTGTTCGTCTGGATCTTCCTGCTGAACGCGATGGACATGCTGCCGGTCGACCTGCTGCCGGCCATCTGGACCCAGGTCTACTCGGCCCTGGGCCACGATCCGCACCACGCCTACATGCGTGCCGTGCCGACCGCCGACCTCTCGACCACGCTCGGTCTTTCGACTTCTGTGCTGCTCCTGTGCCTCTTCTACAGCGTCAAGGTCAAGGGCCTGGGCGGCTGGGGCCATGAGCTGATCACCGCGCCCTTCGGTGCCCACCCTCTGCTGTGGCCCATCAACCTGCTGATGCAGGTCATCGAGTACCTGGCCAAGACGGTCTCGCACGGCATGCGGTTGTTCGGCAACATGTATGCAGGCGAGCTCGTCTTCATGCTCATCGCCCTCATGGGCGGTGCCATGGCGGCCTCGTTCTCCGGTGTGTTGCTGCCCATCGGGCACATCATTGCCGGCACTGTCTGGGCGATCTTCCACATCCTGGTGATCACGCTGCAGGCTTTCATCTTCATGATGCTGACCCTGATCTATCTGGGCCAGGCGCATGAGGCGCATTGAGTTTCCCTTTTTCTTTTCGTTTGCTTTAAATCTGTTCTAAGGAGTCATCATGGAAAACATTCTCGGTCTCGTCGCTCTCGCTTGTGGTCTGATCGTCGGTCTCGGCGCCATCGGTGCTTCCATCGGCATCGCGCTGATGGGTGGCAAGTTCCTGGAATCGTCGGCCCGTCAACCTGAGCTCATGAACGACCTGCAGACCAAGATGTTCATCTTGGCTGGTCTGATCGACGCGGCTTTCCTGATCGGCGTGGCCATCGCTCTGCTGTTCGCCTTCGCCAACCCGTTCGCCGCGACCCTGCTGGCCAACCTGCCCAAGTAAGCCGGTTCAACGCCACTCCAGAAAGGTGTTGCCGTGAGTATCAACGCGACCCTGTTCGTTCAGGCCATCGTCTTCTTGCTGCTGGTGCTGTTCACGATGAAATTCGTGTGGCCGCCCATCGCGAAGGCTTTGGATGAACGCGCACAAAAGATCGCTGCGGGCCTGGCGGCCGCCGAGAAGGCCAAGGCTGAACTCGCTTCCGCCAACCAGCGCGTCGAGCAGGAACTGGTTCAGTCTCGCAACGAGACCACCAGCCGCCTGGCCGATGCCGAGCGCCGCGCCCAGCAGATCATCGAAGAGGCCAAGGGCCGTGCAACGGTGGAGGCCAACAAGATCGTGGCCGACGCGCACGCCGAAGCCGAACAGCAGTCCGTGCGTGCCCGTGAAGCCCTGCGTGAGCAGGTCGCTGCACTGGCCGTCAAGGGTGCCGAGCAGATTCTCCGCAAGGAAGTCAATGCCGGTGTCCACGCCGACCTGCTCCAGCGCCTGAAGACCGAGCTCTGAGGACGATATGGCCGAACTTGCGACCATTGCCCGCCCCTACGCGGACGCGCTCTTCGAGGCTACTTCGAGCGACCTCGAAGGCACGGCCGGCTGGATCGGCCAGCTGGCCGCTCTCGCTGCCGATCCCCAGCTCCTGCAGTTCGCTGCCGACCCGAAGGTGTCGCCGGAACAGGTCTTCGACCTGATCTCCGGTCTGCTGCCGCAAGCCTTGCCGGACGCCGGCAAGAACTTCCTGCGCACGGTGATCGACAACGGCCGGCTCGCTGCATTGCCCGAAGTCGCGGCCCAGTACCGCGAGCTCAAGAACGCCAAGGGCGGCACGTCCGACGCGGTGATCTACAGCGCCTTCCCGATCGACGCGGCGAGTCTCGCCGAGGTCGCCGTCGCGCTGCAACGCCGTTTCGGTCGCACGCTGAACACGCGTGTGGAATCCGATCCTTCGCTGATCGGCGGCATCCGTGTGGTGGTGGGGGACGAAGTCCTCGACACCTCCGTCAAGGCGCGTCTCGAACAAATGAAAGCAGCGCTCACCGCCTGAGGCGGCGAGCCGCGGTTGGCCCTATTTATTGAAAGAAGGAAAGAGTCATGCAACTCAATCCCGCAGAAATTTCCGAACTGATCAAGAGCCGTATCGAAGGCCTTGGCGTCAGCGCCGACATCCGCAACCAGGGCACCGTGGTCTCGGTGACCGACGGCATCGTGCGCGTGCACGGCCTGTCGGACGCGATGCAAGGCGAAATGCTCGAGTTCCCGCCCACGGCTGACGGCACGCCGTCGTTCGGCCTGGCGCTGAACCTCGAGCGCGACTCGGTCGGCGCCGTGATTCTGGGCGAGTACGAGCACATCTCCGAAGGCGACACCGTGAAGTGCACGGGCCGCATCCTGGAAGTGCCCGTGGGCCCCGAGCTCATCGGCCGCGTGGTGAACGCACTGGGCCAGCCGATCGATGGCAAGGGTCCGATCAACGCCAAGATGACCGACGTGATCGAAAAGGTCGCTCCCGGCGTGATCGCACGCAAGTCCGTGGACCAGCCGATGCAGACCGGCCTGAAGTCGATCGACTCGATGGTGCCCGTCGGCCGTGGCCAGCGCGAGCTGATCATCGGCGACCGCCAGACCGGCAAGACCGCCGTGGCGATCGACGCGATCATCAACCAGAAGGGTCAGAACATGACCTGCGTCTACGTTGCGATCGGCCAGAAGGCTTCGTCGATCAAGAACGTGGTGCGCTCGCTGGAACAAGCCGGCGCGATGGACTACACCATCGTCGTGGCTGCTTCGGCCTCCGAATCGGCTGCCATGCAGTACGTGTCGGCCTACTCGGGCTGCACGATGGGCGAGTACTTCCGCGACCGCGGCCAGGACGCCCTGATCGTCTATGACGACCTGTCCAAGCAAGCCGTGGCCTACCGTCAGGTGTCGCTGCTGCTGCGCCGCCCGCCAGGCCGCGAGGCCTACCCCGGCGACGTGTTCTATCTCCACAGCCGTCTGCTCGAGCGCGCAGCCCGCGTGAACGCCGATTACGTCGAAGCCTTCACCAAGGGTGAAGTCAAGGGCAAGACCGGTTCGCTGACCGCACTGCCGATCATCGAAACGCAAGCCGGCGACGTGTCCGCCTTCGTTCCGACCAACGTGATCTCGATCACCGACGGCCAGATCTTCCTGGAAACCAGCCTGTTCAACGCCGGCATCCGCCCCGCCATCAACGCCGGTATCTCGGTGTCGCGCGTGGGTTCGTCGGCGCAGACCAACCTGATCAAGAACCAGTCGGGCGGTATCCGTACCGACCTGGCCCAGTACCGTGAACTGGCCGCGTTCGCGCAGTTCGCTTCCGACCTGGACGAAGCGACCCGCAAGCAACTCGACCGCGGTGCGCGCGTGACGGAACTGCTCAAGCAGACCCAGTACAGCCCGCTGCCGATCTCGCTGATGAATGCCACGCTGTTCGCAGTGAACAAGGGCTTCATGGACGACATCGAAGTCAAGAAGGTGCTCCCGTTCGAACACGGCTTCCACCAGCTCCTGAAGACCAGCCACGCTGCGCTGCTCGAGACCATGGAAAAGAACGGTGCCAAGTGGGATGCCAAGCCCGCCAAGCCGGACGACAGCGCAGAAAAGCAGGCCTTCAAGAAGGTGTGCCAGGACGCCGAAGCCGAACTGCTGGCCGCAGCCACCTCGTTCAAGAAGTCGTTCGCCTGAGCGACCTTTTGACCGACGCAAGAAGGAGCTCATATGGCAGCTGGTAAGGAAATCCGCGGCAAGATCAAATCGGTGGAGAACACCAAGAAGATCACCAAGGCCATGGAAATGGTCTCGGTTTCCAAGATGCGCAAGGCGCAAGAGCGCATGCGTGCCGCACGCCCCTACAGCGAGAAGATCCGCAACATTGCGGCGAACCTTGGCAAGGCGAATCCCGAGTACACGCACGCCTTCATGAAGAAGAACGACGCCAAGGCGATCGGCTTCATCATCGTGACGAGCGACAAGGGCCTGTGCGGTGGCTTGAACACCAACCTGCTGCGCGCCGTGACGACCAAGCTGCGCGAAGCGCAGGCCGCTGGCGTGGCCATCGAGTCGGTCGCCATCGGCAGCAAGGGCCTCGGCTTCCTGAACCGCATCGGCGCCCGCGTGGTGGCACACGTCACCCACCTGGGTGACACGCCGCATCTGGACAAGCTCATCGGTCCGGTCAAGACGCTGCTCGACGCTTACGCGGAAGGCAAGCTCTCGGCCGTGTACCTGTGCTACACGAAGTTCATCAACACGATCAAGCAGGAGCCGCTCGTCGAGCAGCTGCTGCCGCTGGCCGCTGACTCGCTGCAAGTCGAGGAAGGCCAGCATTCGTGGGATTACATCTACGAGCCCGATGCGCAAAGCGTGATCGACGAGCTGCTGGTTCGCTATGTGGAGTCGCTGGTCTACCAGGGCGTGGCAGAGAACATGGCGTCCGAGCATTCGGCGCGGATGGTGGCCATGAAGGCTGCCACCGACAACGCAGGCAACGTGATCAGCGAGCTGAAGCTGGTCTACAACAAGACCCGCCAGGCCGGTATCACCAAGGAGCTCTCGGAGATCGTTTCGGGCGCTGCGGCGGCCGCCGGTGTCTGAGCCCTTCGGACCTCAACAGATTTAAATTTTTATCGGAGCAGACATGGCTCAAGCAGAAGCAGTTCAAGGCAAGATCGTTCAGTGTATTGGCGCTGTGGTCGACGTGGAATTCCCGCGCGACAAGATGCCCAAGATCTACGACGCCCTCAAGTTCGAAGGCAGCGCACTGACGCTCGAAGTCCAGCAGCAGCTCGGCGACGGCGTGGTCCGCACGATTGCGCTGGGTTCTTCCGACGGCCTGCGCCGCGGCCTGATCGTGACCAACACGCAAGCCCCCATCACCGTGCCCGTGGGCAAGGCGACGCTGGGCCGCATCATGGACGTGCTGGGCGCGCCCATCGACGAGCGTGGTCCGGTCGACCAGACGCTGACCGCCTCCATCCACCGCAAGGCCCCCGCGTACGACGAACTGTCGCCGTCGCAAGACCTGCTGGAAACCGGCATCAAGGTGATCGACCTGGTGTGCCCGTTCGCCAAGGGCGGCAAGGTGGGCCTGTTCGGTGGTGCCGGCGTGGGCAAGACCGTGAACATGATGGAACTCATCAACAACATCGCCAAGGCCCACTCGGGTCTGTCGGTGTTCGCTGGTGTGGGCGAACGTACCCGTGAAGGCAACGACTTCTATCACGAGATGGCCGACTCCGGCGTCGTGAACCTCGAGAAGCTCGAAGACTCCAAGGTCGCCATGGTCTACGGCCAGATGAACGAGCCCCCGGGCAACCGTCTGCGCGTGGCCCTGACCGGCCTGACCATCGCCGAGTCGTTCCGCGACGAAGGCCGCGACGTGCTGTTCTTCGTGGACAACATCTACCGCTACACGCTGGCCGGTACCGAAGTGTCGGCACTGCTGGGCCGCATGCCTTCCGCCGTGGGCTACCAGCCGACGCTGGCCGAGGAAATGGGCCGTCTGCAAGAGCGGATCACGTCGACCAAGGTCGGCTCGATCACCTCGATCCAGGCCGTGTACGTCCCTGCCGACGACTTGACCGACCCGTCGCCCGCCACGACCTTCGCCCACTTGGACTCGACCGTGGTGCTGTCACGTGACATCGCTTCGCTCGGTATCTACCCCGCCGTGGACCCGCTGGACTCGACCTCGCGCCAGCTCGACCCGAACGTGGTCGGCGAAGAGCACTACAACGTGGCCCGCGCCGTGCAAGGCACGCTGCAGCGCTACAAGGAACTGCGCGACATCATCGCGATTCTGGGCATGGACGAACTGGCGCCCGACGACAAGCTCGCCGTGGCCCGCGCCCGCAAGATCCAGCGTTTCCTGTCGCAGCCGTTCCACGTGGCCGAAGTGTTCACGGGTTCGCCGGGCAAGTACGTGCCGCTGTCGGAAACCATCCGCGGCTTCAAGATGATCGTGAACGGCGAAGCCGACCACCTGCCGGAACAAGCGTTCTACATGGTCGGCACCATCGACGAAGCGTTCGAAAAAGCCAAGAAGGTCGCCTAAGGCGGCATAGGAACTCAGATGGCCAACACCATTCACGTCGATGTGGTCAGCGCGGAAGAGTCGATCTTCTCGGGCGAAGCCACGTTCGTCGCGCTGCCCGGTGAAGCCGGTGAGCTCGGCATCTATCCGCGTCACACGCCACTGATCACGCGCATCCGCCCGGGTGCCGTGCGCATCGAAACGGCCGACGGCGGCGAAGAGTTCGTCTTCGTGGCCGGTGGCATTCTCGAAGTGCAGCCCGACGCCGTCACCGTGCTGTCCGACACCGCGATCCGCGGCAAGGACCTCGACGACGAGAAGGCCAACCACGCCAAGGCGGCCGCCGAGGAAGCGCTGAAGAACGCGAAGAGCGACATCGACATCGCGATGGCGCAGTCGGAACTGGCCGTGATGGCCGCGCAGATCGCTGCGCTGCGCAAGTACCGCCAGAAGAAGTAAATCAACGCCTCTGCCTTCGGGCAGACGCAACGAGAAAGCCGCCTCCGGGCGGCTTTTTTTCGTCTGTCCCTGCCAGGACGAAGGTGTGTTCGATCTGAAATAGGTCGAAGTTCAGCCTTGCCCGGCTGAAGATGCCCTCCTAGTATTCGCCTTCGCCCGGCTGCCGATCACCCGATCGTTCGACCGGCGCCTTTCCAAAAAGAGCGGAGACAAACGCGTGGCACCCTGGAGCGGCATCACGACCGACGAAATGCGGTTGCTGGAATCGACCTTCTGGTCGGCCGGCGGCTCGCGCCATGCCATGGCCGAACAGCTCGGCTTCTCCAAGAGCAAGGCCAACGGCCTGATCGCCGGCCTCGTCGACCAGGGCCTGCTCGCCGAGGCCGGCCTGCAACGCTCCTCGGGCGGACGGCGCGCCGAAAACCTCCAGCTCAATGCCGAACTCGGCGTGCTCGTCGGCATCGACATCGGCGCCACCAGCCTCGACGTCGCGGTGCTGCGCCCCGACCTCACGGTGCTCGCCCAGCACGAAGAAGCCGCCGACGTGCGCGAAGGCCCGGCCGTGGTGCTGGCCCGTGTGCGCGTGCTGATGCGCGAACTGCTCGCGCGTTGCGGGCAGGGCGCACGCAACGTCCTGGGCATCGGCATCGGCGTGCCCGGCCCGGTCAACTTCGAGATCGGCCAGCTCGTGAACCCGCCGCTCATGCCGGCCTGGGACAGCTTCTCGATCCGCGACTACCTGCGCGAGGACTATGCCGCGCCGGTGTTCGTCGACAACGACGTCAACCTGATGGCGCTCGGCGAGCTGTGGCGGCTGCGGCGCTCGCTCTCCAATTTCCTCGTGATCAAGATCGGCACCGGCATCGGCTGCGGCATCGTCTGCCACGGCGAGGTGTACCGCGGCGCCGCCGGCTCGGCCGGCGACGTGGGCCACATCTGCGTCGATCAGGAAGGCCCGCGCTGCCACTGCGGCAACCTGGGCTGCGTCGAGGCGATGGCGGCCGGCCCCGCGATCACGCGCATGGCGATGCAGGCGGCCGAAGCCGGCGAAAGCGCGACGCTCGCCGAGTGCCTGCGCACGCGCGGGCGCATCGATGCCTTCGATGTGGGCCAGGCCAGCCGCGGCGGCGACCCGGCGGCCAACGCCATCATCCAGCGCGCGGGCAGCCTGATCGGCCAGATGCTCGCGTCGGTCGTCAACTTCTTCAATCCCTCGCACGTGTTCATCGGCGGCGGCATCACGCGCATCGGGCCGCTGTTTCTCGCGGCCGTGCGCCAGAGCGTCTACCAGCGCTCGCTCGCGCTGTCGACGCGGCACCTGGAGATCCAGTACACGCCGCTGGGCACGCAGGGTGGCCTCGTTGGCGCGGGCGTGCTGGCGATGCAGGAAACGCTCAAGGCCCGCGGGGTGGCGCCATGACGAACGCCGTCGAGACCAAGGGCAGCGTGGCCGTCGAGTTCGACGGCGTGGTGAAGGCCTTCGGCCCCGTGCAGGTGCTGCACGGTGTGAGCTTTGCGCTCGCGCCGGGGCGCGTGTACGGGCTGCTGGGCGAGAACGGCGCGGGCAAGTCCACGCTGATGAAGATCCTGTCGGGCTACGAGTCGCTGACCAGCGGCACCTTGCGCATCAACGGCCAGCCGCAGCAGTTCACGAGCTCGCGCGATGCCGAGGCACTGGGCATCGTGCTGATCCACCAGGAGTTCAACCTCGCCGAAGACCTCAGCGTGGCGCAGAACATCTTCCTGGGCCACGAGAAGAAAAAGGGCTGGCTGCTCGACGACGCCGCGATGGAGCGCGATGCCGCCGCCGCGCTCGCCGCCGTCGGCCTGGCCATCGACCCGCGCACCAAGGTGCGCCGCCTCATCGTCGCCGAGAAGCAGCTCGTCGAGATCGCGAAGGCCATCGCCCGCCGCGCGCGCCTGCTCGTCATGGACGAGCCCACCGCCACGCTCACGCCCGGCGAAACCGAGCGCCTGTTCAAGCTCATCGCGCAGCTGCGCGCCGACGGCGTGACCATCGTCTACATCTCGCACAAGCTCGACGAAGTGGAGCAGGTCACCGACGAGGTGATCGTGATGCGCGACGGGCGCTTCGTGGCGCGCGCACCGACGCCCGAGGTCTCGCGCCAGCAGATGGCCAACCTCATGGTGGGCCGCGAGTTGGCTGACCTGTACCCGCCGCGCGACCTCGTCGTGGCCGCCGACAAGCCCGCCCTGCGCGTGCGCAATTTCAGCGTGCCCGGCTGGGCGCAGGACGCGAGCTTCGAGGTGCGCCCCGGCGAGATCCTCGGCTTCGCGGGCCTCGTCGGCGCCGGCCGCACCGAGCTGTTCGAAGGCCTGCTCGGGCTGCGCCCGGCCAGCGGCACCGTCGAGATGCGTGGCGAGCCCGTGCCGCAGGGCAAGGGCTGGCGCAACCCGCGCGACGCGGCGAAACACGGCCTCACCTATCTCAGCGAAGACCGCAAGGGCAAGGGCCTGCACGTGCACTTCGGCCTGCGCCAGAACCTCACGCTGATGGCGCTCGAGCGCTACGCGCAGCCCTGGCTGAAGCCCGACGCGGAACGCGCGGCGCTCGGCGAGGCGGTGAAGGACTACGGCATCCGCACCGGCTCGCTCGACGTGCGCGCCTCGTCGCTGTCGGGCGGCAACCAGCAGAAGCTCGCGCTCGCCAAAGTGCTGCAGCCACAGCCCAAGGTGGTGGTGCTGGACGAGCCCACGCGCGGCGTGGACATCGGCGCCAAGCGCGACATCTATTTCCTGATCCAGCGACTCGCCCGCGAAGGCCTCGCGGTGATCGTCGTCTCGTCCGAACTGATGGAGCTGATCGGCCTGTGCCACCGCGTCGCGGTGATGCGCGCGGGCCGGCTCGTTGCCACGCTCGACGCGACCCACCTGACTGAAGAGGAGCTCATCGCTCATGCCACCGGAACTGCAGACACCTCCACCGCAGCCTGAAGCGGCCGTCACCGCGGCAGCAGCGCATCGCAGCGAGGCCAAGCCGCGCTGGACCGAGCGCCTGCACGGCCTCGGCCCGGTCATCGGCCTCGTGCTGCTGTGCATCGCGGGCACGCTGCTCAACGGCGACTTCGCCACCGTCGACAACGCGATGAACGTGCTCACGCGCACCGCCTTCATCGGCATCATCGCGGTGGGCATGTGCTTCGTGATCATCTCGGGCGGCATCGACCTGTCGGTCGGCTCGATGGCCGCGCTCATCGCGGGCAGCGTGATCATGTTCATCAACTGGGCCGGGCCCGCCTCGGGCTCGCCGCTGATGGCGGTGATGATGGGCGCGGTGCTCGCCGTGGTGCTCGGCGCGCTGTTCGGCCTGGCGCACGGCCTGCTCATCACCAAGGGACGCATCGAGCCCTTCATCGTGACGCTGGGCACGCTGGGCATCTTCCGCGCGTACCTCACGTACTTTGCCGACGGCGGCGCGCTCACGCTCGACAACGAGCTGTCCGATCTCTACGCGCCCGTGTACTACGCGAGCCTCGCGGGCATTCCCGTGCCGGTGTGGGTGTTCGTGATCGTCGCGATCATCGGCGGCGTCATCCTCAATCGCACCGCCTACGGGCGCTACGTGCAGGCCATCGGTTCCAACGAGCAGGTGGCACGCTACGCGGCCGTGGACGTCGACCGCGTGAAGATCCTCACCTACGTGTTGCTCGGCGTGTGCGTGGGCATTGCCACGCTGCTGTACGTGCCGCGCCTGGGCTCGGCCTCGCCGACCACGGGCCTGCTGTGGGAGCTCGAAGCGATCGCCGCGGTGATCGTCGGCGGCACCGCGTTGAAGGGCGGCGCGGGCAGCATCACCGGCACGGTGGTGGGCGCGATCCTGCTCTCGGTCATCAGCAACATCCTGAACCTCACCAGCATCATCAGCGTGTACCTCAACGCAGCCGTCCAGGGCTTCGTGATCATCGTCGTCGCGTTCCTGCAGCGCGGACGCCGCTAGTTTTTCGTTGTTCGTTCCGTTCCCGTTCCACCCACCCAAGAGGAGACATCCAGCATGACGACTTTCACCCGACGCCTCGCGCTCACGGCGGTTGCCACCGCAGCGTTCGCCGCCAGCCTGCCCGCGCTTGCCGCGGACAAGGTCAACCTCGGCGTGTCGATTCCCGCGGCCACGCACAGCTTCATGGGCGGCATCAACTACTGGGCCAACCAGGCGAAGAAGGACCTCGAGAAAGAGCACAAGGACCTGAAGATCACGATCAAGACCGCAGCCAACGCGCCCGAACAGGCCAACCAGCTGCAAGACCTGTCGACGGTCACCAAGATCAACGCGCTCGTCGTGTTCCCCTTTGAATCGGCCGCACTGACCAAGCCGGTCGCGCAGGTCAAGGCCAAGGGCGCGTACGTCACCGTGGTCGACCGCGGCCTCACCGACACCAGCGCACAAGATGCGTATGTGGCCGGCGACAACACGGCCTTCGGCAAGATCCCGGCCGAGTACATCGTCAAGCAGCTCGGCGGCAAGGGCAATGTGGTGGCGCTGCGCGGCATCGCCACCACGCTCGACAACGAGCGCATGGACGCCTTCAACGCCGTGCTCAAGGGCAGCCCCGACATCAAGCTGCTCGACGCCAAGTACGCCAACTGGAACCGCGACGACGCCTTCAAGGTCACGCAGGACTACCTGACGCGCTTCAAGCAGATCGACGCCATCTGGGCCGCCGACGACGACATGGCCGTGGGCGTGCTCAAGGCCATCGCGCAGGCCAAGCGCGACGACATCAAGATCGTGTTCGGCGGCGCGGGCGCCAAGGACATGGTCAAGACCATCATGGACGCCAAGGACAAGCGCATCACGGCCGACGTGAGCTACTCGCCCAAGTTCATCTACGACGCGATCAAGCTCACGGCCGAGGCGCGCCTGAAGGGCGAGAAGCTGCCGGCGACCACGATCATTCCGTCGGTGCTGATCACCAAAGAGAACGCCAAGGACTTCTACCACCCGAACTCGCCGTTCTAAGGTGACCGAGATCGCTTCACGTCCCCTGCGCTGCGCCATGGTCGGCGGCGGTCGCGACGCCTTCATCGGCGCCGTGCACCGCAAGGCCATGGCGCTCGATGGCCAGATCGCGTTGGTCGCCGGTGCGCTGTCGTCGAGCCCGGACAAGGCGCGCGCCTCGGGCCGCGACCTCGGCCTGGCCGACGACCGCAACCACGGCGACTGGCAGGCGCTGCTGGCCGACGAGCTGAAGCGCCCGGCCGATGAGCGCATCGACTTCGTCTCGATCGTCACGCCCAACCACGTGCACTATCCGGTGGCGCAAGCCTTCGCCGAGGCGGGCTTTCATGTGGTGTGCGACAAGCCGCTGGTGCACACGCGCGCGCAGGCCGATGCGCTGGTCGCCACCGTGGCCCGGCAGGGCACGGTGTTCGGCGTGACCTACAACTACACCGGCTACCCGATGGTGCGGCAGGCGCGCGAGATGGTGCGCACAGGCCAGATCGGCGAGGTCCGCAAGGTCGTCGTCGAATACAACCAGGGCTGGCTCGCCAGCCACGTCGAAGCCGCGGGCGGCAACAAGCAGGCCGACTGGCGCACCGACCCCGCGCGCAGCGGCGCGGCCGGTGCCATCGGCGACATCGGCTCGCACGCCGAGAACCTCGTCGCCACCGTCACGGGCCTGGAGATCGAGAGCCTGTGCGCCGACCTCGGCGCGCTGGTGCCGGGCCGCCTGCTCGACGACGACGGCAGCCTGCTGCTGCGCTTCAAAGGCGGCGCGCGCGGCGTACTGGTGGCCTCGCAGATCAACACCGGGCTGGAGAACGACCTGCGCCTGCGCGTCTCCGGCACGCTGGGCACGCTCGAATGGCGCCAGGAGCAGCCGAGCCAGCTCGTGCACCTGCCGCACGACGGCCCCCGGCGCGTGCTCACGCGCGGCGCGCCCTGGCTGTGCGAGTCGGCGCGGCGCGCGAGCCGCCTGCCGGCCGGCCATCCCGAAGGCTTCATCGAGGCATTCGCGAACGTCTATGCGGGCGTGGCGGCGGACATCCGCGCGCGGCTCGCGGGGCAGGTGGCCGATCCGCTGGCGGCGGACTATCCACGCGTGGAAGACGGGGCGCGCGGCGTGCGCTTCATCGAGCGCACGGTGGCGTCGGCTGGAAGCGAGCTGAAGTGGACGTCGTGGTGACGGCACGGCATCGAAAGTTTCGCAACTAGTTCACAAAATGTCACAATTTGAGCCGCGCCTTCTCAAAGGCGTGGCGGCGCTTCCGCGGGCGCAGGTTTAATCCCGTCAGTTCTGCCGTCCATAACAAACGAGGAGAAGAAGATGAGATGGAATCTGATGGCCGCCACCGCGGTGCTTGGCATTTTTCTGAGCGGGTGCGCGATCAAGCCGCAACAGCCGGTGCCCCTGGAAGCGGAGGCGCTGAGTTCGAAGGGTGCCCGGGTCGGCGTCGCGATGTCGGCGCTGCCCAAGGTCGACACCTACTTCCCCGGCGCAGGCTGCCTGCTTTGCTACGCGTTTGCCAGCGCATCCAACGCCTCGCTGACCAAGCACTCCGAGACCCTGGCGCACGACGACCTGGGGGCACTCAAGGAGGACGCAGCGACCGCGCTGCGCAAGAAGAACGTCGAGGTCGTCGTCATCAAGGAACCCATCGATCTCAAGTCGCTGCCCGACATCCGCACCGAGGTGCCCACAGCGTCGCGCAAGGACTTCGCCTCGCTGCGCACCAAGCATGCCATCGACAAGCTGTTGGTCATCGACATGCCCCTGGTCGGCTACGTGCGGACGTATTCGTCCTATGTGCCCACCAGCGACCCCAAGGCCGTCGTCACCGGCGCCGCCTACCTGGTCGACCTGAAGTCCAACACCTACCTCTGGTACCTGCCGATCGACGTCAGCCGCAGTGCAGGTGAGAAATGGGACGAGCCGCCCAAGTTCCCGGGCCTGACCAATGCCTACTTCCAGGTCGTGGAGGCCAGCCGCGACAGCGTGCTCAAGCCGCTCGGCAGCGCCGCGCTTCGTGCCGCGGGCGCGTCTGCCGCCACCGCACCCGACGGGCAGTAGGCCTGTGCGCGCGTCACCGAGCGCCCGGGCGCCGATCGCCGTGTGGCGGGCTGCCATCGCATGCGCCGTTCTGGGGGTTTCCAGCGTCTGTGCGCAGGAAGAGCCGGCGGCACCGCCGGCGTCTCTTGCGCCGCCGTCGGCCGTGGCCACGTCGCCGCGATGGGCGATCCAGTTGCCCACCACCGATCCCGTGGCCTTCAGGGGGCTGGAGAGTTTCGACAGTGCCGGCGTGGGCAGCGCGCCCATGGTGTACCCCGCGCCCAATGCCGCGGGCCTGCTGGCCGCGATCATCGTGCACGGCCTGATGAACGAATCCGCCAAGAACGCGCAGAAGACCAAGCTCCAGGAAGAGGCCGATCGCGTCCTGCTGCCCTACCGCCCGATGCTCTCGGCCTACACGCATGCCGAGCTGGCATCGAGCGTGCAGGCGCCTGCCGATTCGACCGGCGAGACGTGGTCTGTGCAGAGCGCGCCCGTGTTCGCGCTCACGCAGGATCAGGCCGCACTCGTGCTCGACAACGCCGTGAGCGTGCGGCGTGCGGGGACTCAGGGCGCGCCCGTCTACGAGAGCGTGATCCGCGTCGTGTCGTCGCCGCTCGACGAGCCCGACATCCTGGGGTACTGGCGTCGCGACAACGGTGCACCGCTGCGCCAGATGGCGGGGGCACTGATGCGAGAGTCCGTGGAGCTTGCCGTGTCCATGGCCGCGAAGACGATGCCAGGTGGCGCGACTCCTCAGAGAACCTTCCGCTACTTCGAAGGCAAGACGGAGAAGGTGGAGCGAGCGGCGCTGGTGTCGGAGCAGTGCTCGCGCCGGGTGTTGCTCACCCTGAGAGAGACGCTGATGTCTGTGCCGAGCGGTGCTGCTTCGGGCGCATGCCCGGCCACGGTGGTCACGTCGGAGGTGCGCTGAAGCGAATACAGTGGATGCACACGGGCGCACGCCTCTGCCATCCATGACCCTCGCCTCCTCCGAACCCGTCGCTGCGGGCACCCACCGTTGGCCCGCGGCCCTCTGGCAGCGCTGCCGGACGCTGTGGCTGCTCAAGCTCGCTGGCAACACCGTCGCCACGCTGGGCTTCTTCCCGCTGTACTTCTGGGTCATGCACAACGCCGGGCCCGCGTGGGTGCTGCCGCTCACGGCCGTCGACCGGCTGATCGCGTTCTGGCCGGCGATGTTGCCGGTGTACCTCACGCTGTGGGCCTACATCGCGCTGCCGGTGCTGCTGGCGAAGGACCGGCGCGAGCTGAACACCATCGCCATCGGCTGCGCGGTGATGACGGCGATCGCGCTGGCTGTGTTCTGGTGGATGCCGACGGCGATCCCGAACTTCGCGATCGATGCTGCACCGGGCTCGTCGCTGCACTTCCTCAAGACCTTCGATGCGGCGGGCAACGCCTTTCCTTCATTGCATGTGTCGTTCTCGGTCTTCGCCTGCATCGTGCTGGCGCGGCAGTTGCGCGAAGCCGGCGCGCCGGGCTGGCTGCGGCTGCTCAACCTCGTCTGGGCCGTGGCCATCGTGTACTCGACGATGGCCGTGCGCCAGCACGTGCTGATCGACGTGCTGGGTGGCCTCGGGCTGGGTCTGGCGATGGGCTTCGCGTTGCGCGAGCGCCCATCGGCGGCGCTGGCGCCGGTCGCGGCGTAGACCGATCGCGGTATTCCGCCGCGCGGGCACCGACGGTACAAAGCGGCATCGCTGTTCACCGAGCCCGCCATGACCTTTCGCCTGCTCTCCATCGCCGCTGCTGCTTGCCTCCTGGCCGGCCCCGCCTTCGCCATCGACTACCCGGCACGCAAGGCGGGCCTGTGGGAAATCCAGACCGGCGAGGGCGGCGCGGCCCCGGCCAAGACGCCGGGCCAGACGATCCAGCAATGCATCGACGCGGCCACCGACAAGGCAATGCGCGAGATGGGGCAGGGCATGGGCAAGGACATGTGTTCCAAGCAGGACCTGCGCCTCGAAGGCGTGAAGCTGGTCATCGACTCGGTCTGCAAGATCGGCCCCACCACCGCGACCTCGCGCGCCGTGATGACCGGCGACTTCAGCAGCGCCTACCGCGTCGAAAGCAAGTCGACCTACAGCCCGCCACTGATGGGCCGCACCGAAGGCACGAGCGTCGTCGACGCCAAATGGGTCGGCCCCTGCAAGCCGGGCCAGAAGCCGGGCGACATGGTCATGGGCAACGGCATGAAGATGAACATGCTCGACGCGATGGCGAAGATGCCGCCGCGCAAGTGAGCGCGGCCGGTGGTCGGATCAGCCCGCGCCGTTCGCCTTGACCCAGCGCACGATGTCGGCCGCGCCCATCGCGCCGGCCTGCCGCGCGACCTCGCGGCCACCCTTGAACAGGGCCAGCGTCGGGATGCTGCGGATGTTGAAGCGCGCGCCCAGCGCCTGCACGGCCTCGGTGTCGACCTTGGCCAGCCGCACCTGCGGTTCGAGCTGGGCCGCCGCCTGTTCGTAGGCCGGCGCCATCTGGCGGCACGGGCCGCACCAGGGCGCCCAGAAATCGACCAGCACGGGAATCTCGTTGCGCGCGATGTGGCGATCGAAGGTGGTCACGTCGGGCAGTGCGGTGGAGTGGCCGGTGAACAGCGGACGGTGGCAGCTGCCGCAGTCGGGCGCGCTGCCCAGTTGCGCCGTGCGCACGCGGTTGGTCGTGTGGCAGTGCGGGCAGACGATGTGCAGCGATTCGGATTCGGTCATGCCCGAAAAATAGGGCCATGTACACGGATTGCAAGGCACGGGCGCCGAGGGCGCCGGGCCTCAGAGCACCACAGGCGCGTCGGGCAGCTCGTTGGTGTCGGGCTGGTCGTCGGCCAGCGGGAAGTGGGCCATCAGCAGCGCCGACACCTCTTCCAGCGCCAGCGTGATGCCGTCCTCGAAGCGGCCTTCGCGGAAGGCCGTGCCCATGCGCTGCGTCATCGCGGCCCATTCGGCGCTGTCCACATGCGCGTCGATGCCGCGGTCGGCCACGATCTCGATGGCGTGCTCGGCCAGCAGCAGGTAGATCAGCACGCCGTTGTTGTGCGCGGTGTCCCACACGCGCAGCTTGCCGAACAGCATGACGGCGCGTTCGCGAGGCGACGCGTGGCGCCACAGGTAGGACATCGGCAGGCCGGCCTCGACGCAGATGCGGACTTCGCCGCTGTGGCGCCGCTCGCTCGCGGCCACGCGGCCGGCCAGGCGCTCCAGTGCATCGGCCGGCAGCACGCGGCGCACCGCGGCTTCGTCGGTCCAGCGATGCCGCCAGATGCGGCCCAGCTTCGAGAAGAGCGTGGGGTCTGCAGTAGCCATGTCGTTCACCAGTCTCCCGAGGCGCCGCCGCCGCCGAAATTGCCACCGCCGCCGGAGCTGAAACCGCCGCCGCCACCACCGCCGCCTCCGCCCCAGCCGCCGCCTCCACCACCGCTGCTCCAGCCGCCACCGCCGCCGCCTCCTCCTCGGCCGCCGCGACCAGGACCGAAGCCGGCGAGACCCGAGAACAGAGAGACCATGAGCGCGATCATTCCGGCGATCACCGCGATCACGGTGCTGGTCGTGAGGAAGAACGCGACCACGCCGATGCCGCCGCCCATGGCGACCGAGCCCAGCGTCTTGCCCAGGATGGCGCGCGCGATCGGCGCGCCGACGAAGACACCGACGAACAGGAAGATCGCGAGGTTCTCCCAGTCGAAGCCGTCGTTGCTGCTGCCGCTACTGCTGTTGCGCGAAGGCTCGGGCAGCGGCTCGCCGTCGACCAGGCCGATGAGTCGGTCCACCGCCGCGTTCAAGCCGCCCGCGAAGTCGTTGTTGCGAAAGCGCGGCTTCATCTCCTCGTCGATGATGCGCACGGCCGCGAGGTCGGGCACCGCGCCTTCGAGCGTCTTGGCCGTGGCGATGCGCATCTTGCGATCGTCCTTGGCGACGATGACCAGGAGGCCGTCGCCCACGCCCTTGCGGCCGATCTTCCAGGCGTCGCCGACGCGCTGCGCGTAGCTCGCGATGTCTTCGGGCGCCGTGGTCGGCACCATCAGCACCACGATCTGCGAGCCCTTGCGCTGCTCGAAGGCCGCGAGCTTGGTCTCGAGGCCCGAGCGCTGCGCGGCGTCGAGCGTGGCGGTCTGGTCGATCACGCGCGCCGTGAGCGCGGGGATCGGCAGCAGGCTTTGCGCCAGCGCGGGCAGGCCGGCCCAGGCGAGGGCTGCGATGAAGATCGCAGCCAGTGCGCGGTGGATCAGGGCAGCGGCCATCGGCGCCGCTTCTTACTTCTTCGGGGCGCTGAAATCGACCGTGGGCGGCGTCGAGATCTGGGCTTCGTTCTGCACCGAGAAGTTCGCCTTGGGCTTGTAGCTGAAGACCATGGCCGTGAGGTTGGTCGGGAAGCTGCGCGCGAGCACGTTGTACTCCTGCACGCTCTCGATGTAGCGGTTGCGCGCCACGGTGATGCGGTTCTCGGTGCCCTCGAGCGTCACGCGCAGGTCGCGGAAGGCCTGGTTGGCCTTGAGCTCGGGGTAGCGCTCCGACACCACCATCAGCCGCGACAGCGCCGACGAAAGCTCGCCCTGCGCCTGCTGGAATTTGTTGAAGGCTTCGGGGTTGTTGAGCGTCTCGGGCGTCACCTGGATCGAGGTGGCCTTGGCGCGCGCCTCGATCACCTTGGTGAGCGTGTCCTGCTCGAAGCTGGCCTCGCCCTTCACGGTGGCGACGATGTTCGGCACGAGGTCGGCACGCCGCTGGTACTGGTTGAGGACCTCGCTCCAGGCCGACTTGCTGGCCTCGTCGAGGGACTGGAACTGGTTGTAGCCGCATCCGCTGAGGGACAGGACGGCCGCGAGAATCAGGAACCAGCGCTTCATCATCATTTGCATTACCTCCGCAGAAGGAGGCCGAAGTTAGCATAGATGGGGTCATGGCCCTCGATCCCCTCCACGCCCTGCAAGCTGCGAACCGCGCGCTCCCACCGGCGGCCGCGCCGCCCACCGGCACGCTGCTGATCGCGGGTGCGACCGGCGCGCTCGGCCAGGAGCTGCTGCACCGGCTCGCGGGCCGCCACCGCTTCCAGCTCACGCGCGTGCTGGCGCGCGAGCCCATGCACGACGGGCTGCCCGGCGTCGAAAGTGTTCTGTGCCCGGCGCTGCCGATCGCGCAGTGGCCGCCGGTCGCGGCCGATGTCGCGGTGATCGCCTTCGACCCGCCGCGCCTGTACCACGGCCGCGAGCGCGCGCTGTGGCACCCCGAGCCCGCCGACCTGCCCGAACTGGCGCGCTGGCTGCGCGCCAGCGGCGTGCGCACGCTGGCCATCGTGCAGCCGCACGACCGCGGCCGGCTGCCCGAGGCGCTCAAGCGCGGGCTGGCCAGCCTCGACGAGCAGGCCGTGGTCGCCTGCGGCTTCGAGCGCCTGATCCTGCTGCGCTCGGCGCGCAAGCCGGCCGACGTGCGCCTGGCCAATGTGGGTGAGCGGCTGGCCGCCTGGATGCTGTCGATCATGCGGTTCATGGTGCCGGCCAACGAGCAGCCGGTGCGCGCGCCCAAGATGGCCGAGCTGGTCGACCTCGCGCTGCGCGTGGCGCCGCCGGGCGTGCACGTGGCCGCGCCCGAGATGGTGTGGCAGGCTGCGCAGGGCGCCACCGAGGCCGCGGCGCGCGCGTGGCTGATTCCCGCGTCCGTTACCGAAGCCCCCGCGGCCCGGTCACCTGCTGCCACATGGCCGTGACGCGGGCAGGGCAAAATCTGCCGTACCCCCTTCGCTCTCGCCCTTCACCGCCATGCCCAAGACCCCTTTCCGCGCCGCCGCGGCCATCGGCGGCACTGCCGACGATGTCGAGGCCGCCTTCTACGAAGCGCTGCAACGCGGCGATGTCGATGCGCTGATGGCCTGCTGGGCCGACGAGGACGAGGTGTTCTGTGTCCACCCGGGCGGCCCGCGGCTGGTGGGCGCGGTGGCGATCCGCGCGGCCTTCGAGCAGATGTTCGGCAACGGTGCGATCCATGCGACGCCGGCGCGCGTGCGCAAGATCGAGTCGCTCGCGAGCGCCGTGCACAACGTGCTGGAGCGCATCGAGGTGCTCACGGCCGAGGGGCCGCGCCACGCATTCGTGCTGGCCACCAACGTGTATCACAAGACCGCGCAGGGCTGGCGCCTGGTGGCGCACCACGCGAGCCCGGGCAGCGCGCGCGAGCCGGACGATGCGAACGATACGCCGCAGGTTCTTCACTGAGTCCTGCCCCGAGCGATGGCCTCTCCCTTTCCTTCGTCCTCTTTCTCTCCGACTTCTGCGTCGCCCGCTGCGCACGATGCGATGGGCTACATCGCGCCGCGCTGGCTGCCCGGCGGCAATCTCCAGACCATCTGGGCCGCGCTGTGGGCGCGCCGCTTCGACGGGCCGGCGCCGGTGTACCGCCGCGAGCGCTGGACCGCGCCGGACGGCGACTTCATCGACGTCGACTTCGCCGATGCGCCGCAGCCCGGCCCCCGACCGCTGCTGGTGCTGTTCCACGGGCTCGAGGGTTCGTCGCGCAGCCACTACGCCGAAGCCTTCGCGGCCTTTGCCGCGTCGCGTGGCATGGCCTTCGCGGTGCCGCACTTCCGCGGCTGCAGCGGCGAGCTGAACCTCGCGCCGCGCGCCTACCACTCGGGCGACCACGAAGAGATCGACTGGATCCTGCGACGCATGCACGCGCAGCACGTGGTGCAGGGCGGCGGCGGGCCGGTGCTGGCGGCCGGCGTCTCGCTGGGCGGCAATGCGCTGCTGTGTTGGGCCTGCGAGGCGGGCGACACCGCGCGCGCCTCGGTCGATGCGGTGGCATCGGTGTGTGCGCCGCTCGACCTCGCAGCGGGCGGCGAGGCGATCGGGCGCGGCTTCAACCGGCTGGTCTACACGCGCATGTTCCTCGCCACCATGAAGCCCAAGGCGCTGGCCAAGCTGGCGCAGTTCCCGGGCCTGTTCGACCGCGACCGGCTGATGGCGGCGCGCGATCTCTACGACTTCGACGACGTGTTCACGGCGCCGCTGCACGGCTTTCGCAACACCGACGACTACTGGGCGCGCGGCTCGTCCAAGCCGCTGCTGGGCGCGATCCGCGTGCCCGCGCTGGTGGTGAACGCCCGCAACGACCCCTTCATTCCGGCCCGCAGCCTGCCCGGGCCCAGCGAGGTCGGGTCGCACGTCACGTTGTGGCAGCCCGCGGGCGGCGGCCACGTGGGCTTTCCGCTCGGCCTGCCGCCGGGGCATGTGGGCGGGATGCCCGAGCGCGTGGGCGGGTGGCTGGCCCACCACCTCTCGTCGACGCAGGCGCAAAATACGGCCCATGGATGACATCGTCAAACAGGCGTTGGCCAAGTGGCCGAATGTGCCGCATTGCTACGGCTGGCTGGGCCTGGACGCGCGCGGCAACTGGTACATGCGCGACGACCGTACGCAGGCCCAGGGCCCGTTTCGCAGCGCCAAGGGCTCGATGCTCCGGCACGATAAGCTGATCGACTTCATTCACCGCAACTACGAGCACGACGCGGACGGCCAGTGGTTCTTCCAGAACGGGCCGCAGCGCGTGTACGTCGAGTTGGAGGCGGCGCCGCTGGTGTGGCGCGTGGCGCAGCAGGGCGAGAACGCGTTCACGGTCACGGCCCACACGGGCGCGCCGGCCGAGGTGACCGGCTGCCTGCTCGACGAGCAGGGCCGGCTCTATCTGGTTGCGCCGGCAGGGCTCGGGCTGGTGCACACGCAGGACGTGGGCATCGCCGCCGAAGCGATCGAGCAGGGACTCTGGACGCCGGAGGCGGTGCAGGCGGACGACCTGCCGGGGCGCTTCGGGCATGTGCTGAGCCCGGCAGAACATCATGCAGGTGCGGCTTGATAGCTACTGAAAAGATAGCATTCCGGATTGTCCGGACGTAAAAAAACCGGCCTGAGAGCCGGTTTTTTCATGGGCGCGAGGCGCCGTCGATTGCTTACTTGGCAGGTGCGCTGGCCGCAGCCGAAGCACCTTCGGCCGGCGCGGCAGCCGCTGCCGGACGGTCCGGCACCGGGAACTTGGCGCCGCCGGCGTTGGCCAGGTACACCACGGCACGGCCGATTTCGATGTCTTCAAAGTCGCCACCGCCCTGGGCGGGCATGGCGCCCTTGCCCTTGAGCGCGTGCTCGAGCAGGGTTGCGTAGCCCTGGCCGATGCGCGGGCCCCAGGCTGCGGCGTCGTTCAGGTGCGGGGCGCCGGGGATGCCGGGTGCGCCGTGGCAGGCCACGCACTGGGCCTTGAACACGGCATCGCCAGCGGCCAGCGGCCGGTTGGCGTCACGGATCTCGATGGAGCCGACCTTCTTCAGGCGCTCGGCCACTTCACGGTCGCGCGATTCCTTGGTCACGCCGTAGAGCGCCATGTTGTCGCCCTCCGCTGTACCGGCGGGCTTGGTGCCCGAGACCACATAGGACACGAGGCCCACGATGATCAGGATCGGAATGATGAAAGAGAAAAATACCGCGAGCAGCAGTTGCTTCGGGTTCTTGATCGGGCCGGTATGGGCTTCTTCTGTGGCCTGGTTGTGCGGGTCTGCGCTCATGGCGTCCTCAATAACGGGGGGCTCGTCGGGGGCTTTTTCTAACCAACCGGCGATTATAGAGAGGCCCTTTGCCCGCGCGGGCAATTGACCTCTCCATATCGGACGCGCAGGTGTCTCAACCGTTGTTGCGTGTGGTCCAGCCGCCACCCAACGTCTTGTACAGCGTGACCTGGTTCTGCAATTGCAGCAGGCGCGTGGCCACGGCCGATTGCTGCGCCGTGAACAGCGAACGCTGTGCGTCGAGCAGGTCGAGCGCACTGGCGATGCCGTTGCGATAGCGCAGGTCGGAGAGCTTGTAGCGCACCGCCTCGGCGTCGGCCTGCGCGGTCTGCGCGCGCGCCTGCTCGCCCAGCGTGGCGCGGCCCGCGAGGGCGTCGGCCACTTCGCGGAAGGCGGTCTGCACCGACTTCTCGTACTGCGCCACCGCGATCTCGCGCCCGGCCTTGGCCGAGTTGAGCCCCGCGATGTTGCGGCCCGCATCGAAGATCGGCAGCGTGACCGTGGGCGCGAAGCTCCAGGCCTTGGTGCCGCGGTCGAACAGGCCCGAGAACTCGCTGCTCGCGGTGCCGATCGAGCTCGTCAGCGACACGCGCGGGAAGAAGTTCGCGCGCGCTGCGCCGATGTTGGCGTTGGCCGCGATCAGCTGCTGCTCGGCCGCGCGGATGTCGGGCCGCTCGGTCAGCAGGTCGGAGGGCAGGCCGGCCGGCACGTCGGGCATCGGGCGGATGCCCGCGAGCCCCTTGGTGCCGCCGGCAGTGGCCTCGGCCGGCACCGGCGCACCGAGCAACAGCGCGAGCGCGTTCTCGTCCTGCAGGCGGGCGCGCTGCTGCTGCGCATAGGCGGCGCGAGCGGTCTCGGCCTGCGAGTTCGCGGCCTGGAAGTCGATCTCGGACGACACGCCGTTGTCGAAGCGCAGCTTGGTCAGGCGCACCGACTCGTCGCGCGTGACCATCGTCTGGCGCGTGATCTCGAGCAGCTCGTCGTCAGCCAGCAGCGTGAGCCAGCCGCTGGCCACGGCCGCGATCAGGCTGATCTGCGCGGCCTTGCGCGACTCTTCGGTGGCCAGGTACTGCGACAGCGCCTGGTCCTTCAGTGCGCGGATGCGGCCGAAGAAGTCGAGCTCCCACGCGGTGAAGCCGAAGTTGACCGCGTACTGCGAGGCCACGCTGCCCTGCGTCGGATCGATCGCCTGGTAGGCGTTGGGGCTCGAGCGCGAGCCCGTGCCCGTGAGGCCGAGCGCCGGGAACAGCGCCGAGCGTTCGATCTGGAACTGCGCACGCGCCTGCTCGATGTTGAGCACCGACACGCGCAGGTCGCGGTTGTTCGCCAGCGCCGTCTGGATCAGGCCCGCCAGGCGCGGGTCGGTGAAGAAGTCCTGCCAGGGCAGGGCGGCCGCAGCCTGGCCGGCCGGTTGCGCCGGGTCACCCGGGAAGGTGGTCGGCACTGGCGCCGCAGGGCGCTCGTAGGTCGGAATCAGCGAGCAGCCTGCCAGCAGCATCGCCGCCGCCAGCACGGTAGGAATCAGAGGTTTCTTAGTCATGTGTTTGGTCTCCCGTGATGCCGGCCGCGGCCGCATGCCGCTTGTCGGCCTCGTGCTGGCGCGCGCTGCCCTTGAACAGCGTGCGCACCACCACGAAGAACACTGGAACGAAGATCACGGCCAGGATCGTGCCGGTCACCATGCCGCCGAGCACGCCGGTGCCGATGGCGCGCTGGCTCGCCGAGCCAGCGCCCGAGGCCAGGACCAGCGGCAGCACGCCCAGGCCGAAGGCCAGCGAGGTCATGATGATGGGACGGAACCGCAGGTGCGCGGCCTCGAGCGCGGCCTCGACCACGCCGCGGCCCTGCGCCTGCAGGTCTTTCGCGAACTCGATGATCAGAATCGCGTTCTTCGCCGACAAGCCGATGATCGTGATCAGGCCCACCTGGAAGTACACGTCGTTGGAGTAGGCGCGCAGCATCGTCGCCACCAGCACACCCAGCACGCCCAGCGGCACCACCAGGATCACCGACAGCGGGATCGACCAGCTCTCGTACAGCGCGGCCAAGCAGAGGAACACCGCCAGGATCGCGAAGCCGTACAGGATCATGGCCTGCGAGCCGGCGAGCTTTTCTTCACGCGACTGGCCGGTCCACTCGAAGCCGAAGCCTTGCGGCAGCTGGCCGGCGAGCTTTTCCATCTCGGCCATGGCCGCGCCCGTGCTCTGGCCCGGCGCCGCGTCACCGCTGATGCGGATGGCGGGGTAGCCGTTGTAGCGCACGGTCTGCGTGGCGCCCGAGACCCACTTGGTGGTCGCGAAAGCCGACAGCGGCACCGGTTGGCCCTTGGTGTTGACGGCGTTCAGGCGCAGCAGGTCGTCCGGCTGCATCCGTGCCGGCGCATCGGCCTGCACCACCACGCGCTGCAGGCGGCCGCGGTTCGGGAAGTCGTTGATGTAGCTCGAACCCAGCGAGGTCGACAGCGCACTGTTGATCGCGTCGAAGCTCACGCCGAGGGCGTTGGCCTTGTCGCGGTCGATGTCGATCTCCAGCTGCGGCGCGTCTTCCAGGCCGTCAGGGCGCACCTGCGCGAGGATCTTGCTCTGCGAGGCCATGCCCAGCAGCTGGTTGCGTGCATTGATCAACGCCTCGTGGCCTGCGCCCGAACGGTCCTGCAGCCGGAAGCTGAAGCCGCTGGCGTTGCCCAGCTCGGGAATCGGCGGCGGGCTCAGCGGGTAGATGAAGGCGTCGCGGATGCCCGACAGCGCACCGAAGGCACGGCCGGCCAGCGCGCTGGCCGAGTGGGCCGGGTCCTTGCGTTCTTCCCAGTCCTTCAGCGTCACGAAGGCGAGGCCCGCGTTCTGGCCCTGGCCCGAGAAGCTGAAGCCCATCACGCTCACGATGCTCTGCACTTCAGGCTGCTTCAGGATGAAGCCTTCGACCTGCTGCATCACCGACAGCGAACGCTCTTGCGTCGCGCCCGGGGGCAGTTGCACGTTCACGATGATGTTGCCCTGGTCTTCCTCGGGCAGGAACGAGCTCGGCAGGTGCGAGTAGAAGTACGCGACGGCGCCGATGATCGCAGCGTAGATCACGAGGTAGCGTGCGGCGCGGCGCAGGATGCGCGCGACCACGCCTTCGTAGCCCTTGGCAGTGCGCGAGAAGCCGCGGTTGAACCAGCCGAAGAAGCCGCGCTTCTCATGGTGGTGGCCGGCTTCCACCGGCTTGAGCAGCGTGGCGCACAGCGCCGGCGTGAGAGACAGCGCCATGAAGGCCGAGAAGCCGATCGAGGCCACCATCACCGCCGAGAACTGGCGGTAGATGTTGCCGGTCGAACCCGCGAAGAAGGCCAGCGGCACGAACACCGAGATCAGCACCACGGTCACGCCGATGATGGCGCCCGAGATCTGCTGCATCGCCTTGCGCGTGGCGTCGAGTGGCGAGAGCCCCTCTTCGCTCATGATGCGCTCGACGTTCTCCACCACCACGATGGCGTCGTCCACCACGATACCGATCACCAGCACCATGCCGAACATGGTGAGCACGTTGATCGAGAAGCCCAGCGCGAGCAGCGTGGCGAAGGTGCCCAGCAGCGCGATCGGCACCACGATGGTCGGGATGATCGTGTAGCGCCAGTTCTGCAGGAACAGGAACATCACCAGGAACACCAGCGCGATGGCTTCGAACAGCGTCTTCACCACTTCGGAGATCGAGATCTGCACGAAGCGCGAGCTGTCATAAGGAATGTCCCACTTCACGCCCTTGGGGAAGTAGCGTTCCAGCTCGGTCATCTTGGCGCGCACCGCCTTGGCCGACTTCAGCGCGTTGCCGGTGGGCGTGGGCTGCACGCCGATACCGACCGCGGGCACGCCGTTCAGGCGTGCGGAGGTGGCGTAGTTCTGGCCGCCGAGTTCGACGCGTGCCACGTCCTTCAGGCGCACGGTCGAGCCGTCGGTGTTGGCGCGCAGCACGATGTTCTGGAACTGCTCGACGCTGTTGAGCTGGCCGTTCACCGTGACCGTGGCGGAGATCGCCTGGCCGGGGATGTTCGGCAGGTCGCCGAGCGTGCCCGAGGCCACCTGGGCGTTCTGCGCGCGGATTGCGGCATTCACGTCGTTGGCCGACAGGTTGAAGCCCTGCAGCTTCGCCGGGTCGATCCAGATGCGCATCGCGTTCTCGGAGCCGAACAGCTGGGCCTGGCCCACGCCGTCGATCCGCTGCAGTTCCGGCACGATGTTGCGCGCGGCGTAGTCACCGAGCGCCACCGGGTCGAAGTCGGGGTTGTCCGAAGACAGCATCGCGAACAGCAGGAAGTTGTTGCGCGACTTGTCGACGCGCACGCCCTGCTGCGTCACGGCCGAGGGCAGCCGCGGCGTGGCGCGCGAGAGCCGGTTCTGCACGTCCACCTGCGCGAGGTCTTCGTTGGTGCCGGCCTCGAAGCTGATGGTGATGGCGCCGGTGCCGTCGGCCTGGGCCACCGATTCCATGTAGATCAGGCCGGGCGAGCCGTTCATCTCGCGCTCGATCACGGACAGCACGCTGTCCTCGAGCGTTTGTGCGGAGGCACCGGGGTAGGCGACGTTGATCACGATGGCCGGTGGGGCCACCGGCGGGTACTGCGAGATCGGCAACTGCGTGATGGCGACGCCGCCCACCACGATGATGAACAGTGCGATCACCCACGCGAAGATCGGTCGGTCGATAAAGAATTTGGCCATGCGAGGCGCTCCTGATTACTTCTTGTCAGCCGGGGCCGAAGCCGGGCTGGCGGCGGGTGCCGCTGCGGCAGCAGACGCTGCCGGTGCCGCGGGTGCAGCCGCGCCGTTCGGCGCCGGCTTCTGCCACGGCACTGCCTTCACGGGCGTGCCGGGCGGCATCATCTGCAGGCGCTGGAAGCCGTCGACCATCACCTGTTCGCCGGCCTTCAGGCCGTCGAGCACCACCCACTGGTTGTCCTTGGCGGCGCTGATCTTCACGGTGCGCTGGCTCAGCTTGCCGTCGGCGCTGACCACCGTCAGGTGGTCGCCCTGCTGGGTGCGCGTGACGGCCTGTTGCGGCACCGTGATCGCGTTCGTCACCTGGGCCTGCTCGAGCTTCACGCGCACGTACAGGCCGGGCAGCAGCTCGCCCTTGGGGTTCGGGATCTCGGCGCGCAGCGTGACCTGGCCCGTGGTCGGGTCGACCGTGAGGTCGGAGAACAGCAGCTTGCCGTCCTGGCCGTAGTCGGTGCCGTCTTCCAGCACCACGCGGATGCTCGCGGCTTCTTCGCCGCTGGCACGCTTGTACTGGCCGGCGGCCACGGCGCGGCGCAGCTTGAGCACGTCGGAGGCCGACTGCGTGAAGTTCACGTACAGCGGGTTGATCTGCTGCACCACGGCCAGCTCGGTGGCGTCGCCCTGGCCGACCAGTGCGCCTTCGGTGACCAGCGCGCGGCCGATGCGGCCCGCGATGGGCGAGGTGACGTCGGCGTAGCCCTGGTTGATCTTGGCGGTCTGCAGCAGCGCGCGGTTGGCGGCCACGTCGGCCTCGGCCGTCTTGGCGGAGGCCACGGCCGTTGCATATTCCTGCTTGCTCACGGCGTTGGCCTCGACCAGCGGCTTGTAGCGGTCGGCCAGTGCCTTGGCCTGCACGGCGTTGGCTTCGGCGCGGGCCAGGGCGGCCTGGGCGTTCTGCGTGGCGGCCACCAGCGGTGCCGGGTCGATGCGGAACAGCAGCTGGCCGGCCTTCACGTCGCTGCCTTCGCGGAACTCGCGCTTGAGCAGGATGCCGGGGGTGCGGGCGCGCACCTGGGCGATGCGCGAGGCTTCGAGGCGGCCGGGCAGCTCGGTCACGAGGCCCACGTCGGTGGGCTTGACCGTCACCACGCCGACTTCAGGCGCCGGACGGGCGCCACCGCCACCGCCGCCCGGTCCGGCCGGGGCCTCGCCCTTGCCGCAGGCGGCCAGGAACAGGAGGGAGACGAGGGCCACGGTCGCGAGACGCGGCGAAAACGACAAGGACGGTTGACGCGAGACATGCAGAAGAGGCATGTGATTCCTTTGATGCGAAGACGGGAGATGGCGCGTTTGCGGGAGAGATCCGTAAACCAGCACGGGCAGGTGGGCCATCCGAGAAGCGCGCTAGTTTACATACATTCATGGATGTATAGTGACAGCCATGCAATGGCCCCACGATACGCAAAGGGCGTTCGCTTTACAAATCAGGAGACTTGGTGGCACGTCGTACGAAGGAAGAAGCACTGGCGACGCGGAATCGATTGCTCGATGCCGCAGAGCTGTTGTTTCAGGCGCAAGGTGTTTCGCAGACCACGCTGCAGCAGATCGCGCAGCAGGCCGGCGCGACGCGGGGCGCCATCTACTGGCACTTCAAGGACAAGGCCGACCTGTTCAACGCCATGATGGAGCGCGTGATCCTGCCGCTGGAAACGCCGCCCAAGAGCGACGCTCCCGGAGGCAGCGACGATCCGCTGGTCGAGATCGAGGAAGGCCTGATCCACGCGCTGACGCTCATGGTCGCCGACCCGCAGGTGCGGCGCGTGTTCGACATCGCGACCCACAAGGTCGAGTACACGCATGACATGGCCTCGGTGCAGCAGCGCCACCTGGACGCGCGCAACGCCTGCGTGATCGATTTCGAAAAGGCCCTGCGGCTGGCCGCGCGGCGCACCCGCATCCGGCTGCCGTTGCCGGGCGCGGTTGCTGCGCAGGGCATGCACGCCCTGATGGGCGGGCTGATCCAGAACTGGCTGCTCGACCCCACGGCCTTCGACCTCGTGTCGACCGGCCGGCGCACCTTCCGCGTCTACCTGGCCGGGCTCGGTTTCCCGCGCACGCCGGCCGGTGGCGTCCCGACGGCGCAGGACGCGGAAACCGCCGCGGCCTGATAGGCCATAATGTGTGGCTCCGGTGCATTCCGGAGCACCCCTCTCGCTGTATTTCAACGGATAGAATTCGGCCCTCCGAAGGCTGAGATCCAGGTTCGATTCCTGGCGGCGGGACCACCTTCAAGACCGGAAATTCCGCAAGGGCTTCCGGTTTTTTCACTTCTTCCCCGACCCGGCGCGGCCTTGCGCGACAAGGCCGATCCGGAGATCCGCGCGACCGGGCCGTGACACGCCGTTGCACCCTGTCACCCGGACGCACGCATGTAAAAATTCCCCGCATGATGGAGCTCTCCGAACTGGACGAAACCAGCCTCGCAGCACACGCCGCCGAATGGCGTCGGCGCGCGCTGCGCGGCGAGAAACAGGCCCGTGGCATCGCACATGCCCTGGAGGCCGAGATGCGCCGCCGCTTCGGCGATTCGATGCCGCCGAGCCAGAGCGCCGACCTGGACACCCGCCCCCTGGCCCTGCGCCAGCCACCGCGTCCGTGGTGGAAGTTCTGGTGAACCGGCCGCGCGCCTTCGCCGCCTGATCTGAGCTTTCTCGCAGCCGGCCGCCGGTTGCAGCGCCCCGCCGGCCCTGCCACCATGGCCGCATGGCATACCAACTGCATTACTGGCCCACGATCCAGGGCCGCGGCGAATTCGTGCGGCTCGCACTCGAAGCAGCGGGCGCCGATTACGTCGATGTCGCGCGGCTGCCCGTCTCGCAAGGCGGTGGCGAGTCCGCGTTGGGCCGACGGCTCGGCGACCCCGGCAACCCGCGCGCCGCGTTCGCACCGCCGTTCCTCGTCGACGGCGACATCGTGGTCGGTCAGACCGCCGCGATCCTGCTGTACCTCGGCCCCAAGCTCGGGCTGGCCGGCATCGGCGAATCCGACGGCCTGTGGACCCACCAGTTGCAGCTCACCATCGCCGACGCGGTGGCCGAGGCGCACGACACCCATCACCCGATCTCGACCGGCGACTACTACGAAGACCAGCGCGACGCGGCCGTGCAGCGTGCGCGCGCCTTCCGCGAGGCGCGCATCCCGAAATTCCTGAACTGGTTCGAGCAGGTGCTGCAGCGCAACCCCTCGGGCGACCTGCACCTGGTCGGCGACGTGCTGACCTATGCCGATCTGTCGCTGTTCCAGCTGGTGGATGGGTTGCAGTACGCCTTTCCGAAAGCCGCTGCGCGGGCGCTGGCCGATACGCCCGCTGTCGTGAAGCTGCACGCCAACATCCGGCGACGCCAGCGCGTGCACGATTACCTGCAGAGCCCGCGTCGCATCGCGTTCAACGAGGACGGGATCTTTCGGCGCTACGCCGAGCTGGACGGTTGAGGGTTACGCGCCGTCATCGTGCGCCGGCTTCGTTGCGGATGCGCAGCGCCAGCTCGTACAACGTGTTGCGCGGCGCACCGCTGATCTCGGCCGCCAGCTTCACGGCCGTCTTCACCGGCAGTTCCGCCAGCAGCAGGCGCAGCACGCGCTCGCCTTCCGCGCCGCCGTCGCCGCTCACGGCCACGGGGTGAAGCACCAATGCGAACTCGCCGCGCGTGCGGTCGCGGTCGGCGCCGAACCACTCGGGCAGCGCGCTGGCGGCCACGGTGGCGATCTCTTCGAACTGCTTGGTGAGCTCGCGGCCCACGGTGATGCGGCGCTCGCCCAGCACGGCGAGTGCGCGGGCCAGGGTTTCGATGCGGTGCGGCGCTTCGAGCAACACCACGGCGCGCGGTTCCTGCGCGAGGGCCTGCACGGCGGTGTCGCGCTCGCCGGCCTTGCTCGGCAGGAAACCCGCGAACACGAAGGCGCTGCTGTTGTGCGCGTTGCTCTCGCCGCCGTCGGCCACCAGCCCCGCCGCGCTCACGAGCGTGACGACGCTGCTCGCGCCCGGCAGCGGCAGCACGCGCTGGCCGGCCGCGCGCACGGCGGCCGCCAGGCGCGCGCCGGGGTCGCTCACGCCGGGCGTGCCGGCGTCGCTCACGTAGGCGATGCGCTCGCCCTGCGCGAGCCGCGCGACCACGGCCTGTGCGGCCTCGGCCTCGTTGTGCTGGTGCACCGCGAGCAGCCGTGCGCCGGGGCGGTCGATGCCGTAGGCGCGCAGCAGCGTCTGTGTGTGGCGCGTGTCCTCGCAGGCGATCACGTCCACCAGTTGCAGCACATGCAGCGCGCGCAGCGTGATGTCGGCCAGGTTGCCGATCGGCGTGGCGACGACGTAGAGCGTGCCCTGCGGATAATGCTGCGCGCCCGCGGCGTCGTGCGCGGCCGGCAGGGCGGCGCCGAAGGAAGCAGGGGCGAGTGAAGCCAAGAGGTTTCTCCGTAGGGCAGCGAAAACAAAAAACAGGGCAGGGAGCCATGACGACAAGCACCACGACGACGAAGCATCGCGGCGATGCGGCGGAAGACGCCGCGCTCGACCACCTGCGCCGGGCCGGCCTCGTGCCGGTCGCGCGCAATTATCGGACGCCGGGGCGCGGCGGCGGCGAGGTCGACCTGATCATGCGCGATCCGCGCGATGGCACGCTGGTGTTCGTCGAGGTGCGCCAACGCAGCGCGGCCTCGCACGGCGGCGCGGGCGGCAGCATCACGGCGGGCAAGCAGCGGCGCATCGTGCTGGCCGCGCGGCACTATCTGGGCCGGTTGCGCGCATTGCCGCCGTGCCGTTTCGATGTGGTGCTGATCGAGGAGAAAATCACCTGGCTGAAAGCCGCCTTCGACGCCGGCTGACGCACCCGCCAGGGAACTGAAGCCTTGCTGAAGGCTCCACCACTCAAACGTCTTGTTTCACGACCCCCAGTTATCATCGCGCCCCATGCTCGAGCAACGGATTCAGCAGCACTTCATTGACAGTGCCGACCTCAAATACCAGACCGGCCCGGTCCTCAGCAAACCCATCTCTCAAGCGATGCAGGCCTTGCTGGCCTGCGTGACCAGCGGCGGCAAGGTGCTGGCCTGCGGCGCCGGCGTGTCGGGCCTGCTGGCCGCGCAGTTCGCCTCGAATTTCGTGGGCCGCTTCGAACGCGAGCGGCCCGAGCTGGGCGCCATTGCGCTGCCCGGCGACACCACCGACCCGGCGGCCGACAGCCCGCAGGCCGCCGATGCCGACCGCTTCGCGCGCCAGGTGCGCGCGCTCGGCCAGGCCGGCGACGTGCTGCTGGTGCTCAGCGCCAGCGGGCATTCGTCCGCGGTGCTGGCCGCCGTGCTCGCCGCGCATGAGCGCGACATGACGGTGGTGGCGCTGCTCGGCAACGCCGCCACGGGGCTGGCAACGGCAGCGCCGGGCGTCGGCGGCACGGGCGGCACAGGTGGCACCATCGGCCGCGCGCTGCGCGAAACCGACGTCCAGATCAGCGTGTCGCACGAGCGTGCGGCGCGCATTCACGAAATCCACCTGCTCGCGCTGCATTGCCTGTGCGACGGTGTGGATGCCCAGTTACTCGGAGAACAGGAAGTTTCCTCATGACCATGACGACCCTGACCAAGGCCTCGACCCAACGTTTCGCTCTGGCGCTCACCCTCGGCGCCGCTCTGGTGGGCGGCCTGTCCGCCTGCGTGCCGCTCGTCGTGGGCGGCGCCGCGGTGGTGGGCGTGGGCATGGTGGCGACCGACCGCCGCAGCTCGGGCGCCCAGCTGGACGACCAGGGCATCGAGCTGCGTGCTGCGGCCCGCGTGCGCGACATCGCCAACGACAACATGTACGTGAGCGTCACCAGCTTCAACCGCCAGGTGCTGCTGACCGGCGCCGTCGGCAACGACGCCGACCGCCGCCGCGTCGAGGACGAAGTGAGCCGCGTGGTCAACGTGCGCTCGGTGGTGAACGAGCTCACCATTGGCGCCCCGAGCACCTTCCAGGACCGTTCGAACGACCTGTACGTCACCGGCAAGGTGAAGGCCTCGCTGCTCGACGCCAAGGACATCTTCGCCAACTCCTTCAAGGTCGTGACCGAGCGCGGCACGGTCTACCTCATGGGCATCGCCACGCGGCGCGAGACCGACCGCGCCACCGAGATCACGCGCGGCGTGACGGGCGTGGCGAAGGTCGTGCGCGTGGTCGAGGTGGTGAGCGAGGCCGACCTCGCCGCGAGCCAGGCGGCCAACCAGGCCGCGGCACAGCGTGGCGGCACGGGCCCGGCACCGGTGAGCAACGCGACGCCGTCGACGCCGGGTGCCTCCTCGGGTTCGCGCGTGCCGCTGCCGCCGATGGAGCCGCTGCCGGCGCCGTCCGGTGGTGCGACCACCGCGCCGGTCCGCTGAAACAAGAAAGCCCGCTTCCGCGGGCTTTTTTCATTTGAGCCGAATGATCAGGCTCGAGGTGTCCCATCGCCTGCCGCCGGCCTGCTGCACGTCGGCATAGAACTGGTCGACCAGCGCCGTCACCGGCACGCGCGCGCCGTTGCGCTTGGCTTCGTCGAGCACCAGGCCCAGGTCCTTGCGCATCCAGTCGACCGCAAAGCCGTAGTCGAACTTGCCGGCGATCATGGTCTTGCCGCGGTTGTCCATCTGCCAGCTCTGGGCCGCGCCCTTGCCGATGACGCCCAGCACGGCTTCCATGTCGAGGCCGGCGCGCTGGCCGAAGGCGATGGCTTCCGACAGGCCCTGTACCAGCCCCGCGATGGCGATCTGGTTGACCATCTTCGCGAGCTGGCCTGCGCCGCTCTCGCCCAGCAGCGTGACCGCGCGCGAGAAAGCCATCGCGACCGGCTTGATGCGCTCGAACACGGCCGCATCGCCGCCGCACATCACGGTGAGTGCGCCGTTCTGCGCGCCGGCCTGGCCGCCCGACACGGGCGCGTCGATGAAGTGCAGGCCGCGCGCCAGCGCCGCCTTCGACAGCTCGCGCGCCACGTCGGCCGAGGCCGTGGTGTGGTCGACCAGCACGGCGCCGGGCTTCATGCCGGCGAGGGCGCCGTCGTCGCCGAGCACCACCGAGCGCAGGTCGTCGTCGTTGCCGACGCAGCAGAACACGATGTCGGCGCCGGCCGCGGCTTCGCGCGGCGTGGGGGCGTGGCGGCCGGGCGCGCCGAACTCGGCGACCCAGGCCTGCGACTTGGCGGGCGTGCGGTTGTAGACCGTGACCGTGTGGCCGGCCTTGGCCAGGTGCCCGGCCATGGGCCCGCCCATGACGCCGAGGCCGAGGAAGGCCACCGTCTGGGCGGGAACGGATTCGTAGGTGCGGGGGTTGATGCTGCTCATGGCCGACAGCTTAAAGCCAAAGAAAGAAAGCCGGCGCGCCCCACGAACGCACCGGCGGGGCGGCCTCAGACGATCGCGAAGTGCTCGGTGCCGGCCGCCAGGTCGGAGCTGCGCGCGCGCTGGCTGTTGAGCTTGATCTGCAGGCGCAGGTCGTTGGCCGAGTCGGCGTTGCGGATCGCTTCTTCGAAGTTGATCGCGTTGCCCTCGAACAGGTCGAACAGCGCCTGGTCAAAGGTCTGCATGCCCAGGTTGCGGCTCTTCTTCATGATCTCCTTGATCTCGCCCACCTCGCCCTTGAAGATCAGGTCGGAGATCAGCGGCGTGTTCAGCAGGATCTCGACCGCCGCCACGCGGCCCTGGCCGTCCTCGGTGGGCACCAGCCGCTGCGACACCAGCGAGCGCAGGTTCAGCGACAGGTCCATGAGCAGCTGCGCGCGGCGCTCTTCGGGGAAGAAGTTGATGATGCGGTCCAGCGCCTGGTTGGCGCTGTTGGCGTGCAGCGTGGCCATGCACAGGTGGCCGGTTTCGGCGAAGGCCACGGCATGTTCCATGGTCTCGCGGTCGCGGATTTCACCCATCAGGATCACGTCGGGCGCCTGGCGCAGCGTGTTCTTCAGCGCCGCTTCCCAGCTGTCGGTGTCGATGCCCACTTCGCGCTGCGTCACCACGCAGTTCTTGTGCGGGTGCACGAACTCGACCGGGTCTTCCACCGTGACGATGTGGCCGTAGGAGTTCTCGTTGCGCCAGTCGATCATCGCGGCCAGCGTGGTCGACTTGCCCGAGCCCGTGGCGCCCACCAGGATGGTGAGGCCGCGCTTGGTCATCGCCACGTCCTTCAGCACCTGCGGCATGCCCAGGCCGTCGATGGTCGGCAGCTTGGCGGGAATGGTCCGCAGCACCATGCCGACCTTGCCCTGCTGCACGAACGCGTTGACGCGAAAGCGCCCGATGCCGGTCGGCGAGATCGCGAAGTTGCACTCCTTGGTGCGCTCGAACTCGGCCGTCTGGCGGTCGTTCATGATCGAGCGCGTGAGCGCCAGCGTGTGCTGTGCGCCCAGCGCCTGCTGCGACACCTTGGTGACCTTGCCGTCGACCTTGATGGCCGGCGGGAAGTCGGCGGTGATGAACAGGTCGCTGCCGTTGCGGCTCACCATGAGCTTGAGCAGGTCGTTGATGAACTGGCTGGCTTGATCGCGTTCCATGATGTCTGTGCTCCGGGTGGCTGTTCGAATCAGCCGGGGAAGTTTTCTGGGATCTTGGCCTTGCCGCGCGCTTCGGCGGCAGAGATCGTATTGCGGCGCACCAGCTCCGTCAGGTTCTGGTCGAGCGTCTGCATGCCCGAGCCCTGGCCGGTCTGGATGGTGGAGTACATCTGCGCGACCTTGGCCTCGCGGATCAGGTTGCGGATGGCCGGCGTGCCCAGCATGATCTCGTGCGCCGCCACGCGGCCCTGGCCGTCCTTGGTCTTGCACAGCGTCTGCGAGATCACGGCCTGCAACGATTCGGACAGCATCGCGCGGATCATTTCCTTTTCCTCGCCCGGGAACACGTCGATGATCCGGTCGATGGTCTTGGCGGCCGACGAGGTGTGCAGCGTGCCGAACACCAGGTGGCCCGTTTCGGCCGCGGTCATCGCGAGGCGAATGGTTTCGAGGTCGCGCAACTCGCCCACCAGGATCGCGTCCGGGTCTTCGCGCAAGGCGGAGCGCAGTGCGTTCGAGAACGACAGCGTCATCGGCCCCACTTCGCGCTGGTTGATCAGGCACTTCTTCGATTCGTGCACGAACTCGATCGGGTCTTCCACCGTGAGGATGTGACCGTACTCGTTCTCGTTGAGGTAGTTCACCATCGCGGCCAACGTGGTCGACTTGCCCGAACCCGTGGGGCCCGTCACCAGCACCAGCCCGCGCGGCTTGAGCGCGAGTTCGCCGAAAATCTTCGGGGCGTTGAGCTGCTCGAGCGTGAGGATCTTCGAGGGAATGGTCCGGAACACCGCCGCCGCGCCGCGTGCCTGGTTGAAGGCGTTCACGCGAAAGCGCGCGAGGCCGTCGATCTCGAACGAGAAGTCGACCTCCAGGAACTCTTCGTAGTGCTTGCGGTGCGTGTCGCTCATGATGTCGTACACCATGGCGTGCACCGCCTTGTGGTCCAGCGCATCGACGTTGATGCGGCGCACGTCGCCGTTCACGCGGATCATCGGCGGCAGGCCGGCCGACAGGTGCAGGTCGGAGGCTTTGTTCTTGACGCTGAACGCCAGCAGTTGGGTGATGTCCACGGGGCTCCTCAGGCAGGCTTTAGTGACGTTTTGATACGAATTCGGAAGATTATGACGATGATTGGCGACGACCTCCAGCAAGTAAGGGCCCGGATCGACAAGGCCTGTGCAGACGCCGGGCGCGACCCGTTGGCGGTGCGCCTGCTGGCGGTGTCCAAGACCTTCGGGCCGCAGGCGGTGCGCGAGGCGCACGCGGCCGGCCAGGCGGCCTTCGGCGAGAACTACGTGCAGGAGGGCCTGGACAAGATCGCCGCGCTGGCCGACCTGCGCGCGGGGCTCGAATGGCACTGCATCGGCCCTCTGCAGAGCAACAAGACACGGCCCGTGGCCGAGCAGTTCGACTGGGTCCACAGCATCGACCGCCTGAAGATCGCCGAGCGCCTGTCGGCCCAGCGGCCGGCCCACCTGCCGCCGTTGCAGGTGTGCCTGCAGGTCAACGTGGACGGCGGCGCGAACAAGTCCGGCGTGCCGCCGGAAGAAGCCTTGGCGCTGGCACGCGCTGTGGCGGCCTTGCCACAACTGCAGCTGCGCGGGCTCATGGCGATCCCCGAACCGGCGGCGGATTTCGCGGCGCAGCGCGAACTGTGCCTGCGCGCGCACGCGGTGTTTGAATCGATCCGCGCGGCGGGCATCGCGCTGGACACGCTCTCGCTGGGCATGAGCACTGACCTCGAGGCGGCGGTCAGCGCCGGCAGCACGATGGTGCGGGTCGGGACGGCGATCTTCGGCGGCAGGGCGCGCAAGCCGGCCTGAAACTGCCGGCAACCCGCGGGCCTATTCCGGCTTCAAGGCGAGCCCGCGCGCGACGGCACCCCAGCGTCGAACTTCGCCCTGCATGAACTCGGCCAACTCGGGCCGGGACGAGGAAAAGCGCAGCACGATGCCCAGCGACGAGAGCTTGTCCTTCACACCGGGGTGGGCCATGACCGCTGAGACCTGCAAGCGCAGTTTCTCCAGCATGTCCGCGTTGGCCTGCGCCGGCGCCACCAGGGCCCACCACTGGTCGATCTCCATGTCGCGCACACCGAGTTCCTTCAGCGTGGGCACGTTCGCCAGCAGGGGGATGCGGCTCGCGGAAGTGACGGCGAGGGCGCGCAGCTTGCCCGATTGGTAGAGCGACGCACCGGCTGCCAGCGACGAGAAGTGCCCCGCGACGATGCCGCCCGCGACATCGACCAGTGCCGGCGCGGAGCCCTTGTAGGGCACGAGGGTGAACTTCAATCCGCTGCGCGCGGCGAGCAATTCGGACGACAGGTGGCTGATGGTCCCGGCGCCGCTGTGGGCCAGCGCGAGCGGCGGCTCGCTCCTGGCGCGTGCCACGAAACTCGCGAAGTCGGTGGGCGCCCCGGAATCGGCACTGGTGAAGAGAACGAGGGGCGTCGTGCCCAGCAGCGTGACGGGCGCGAAGTCGCGCAGGAGGTCATAGGGAAGCTTCGCCGTCACCGCGGGTGCGATGGCGTGCGGCAACTCCACGATCAGCAGGCTGTTCCCGTCGGGGGGCGCCTTGGCGACCGAATCGGTGCCGATCTGCCCGGCCGCGCCCGGCCTGTTGTCGACGAGCACGGTGCGGCCCATGGTTTCCGACAGCCGCTGCGCCAGCACCCGTGCGATGGCGTCGGTGCTGCCGCCCGGCGCCCAGGGCACCACGATCTTGATCGGCGCGGCCTGGGCGCTCGCCCGGCCTGCGAGGCCGGCGGCAAGGAGCGCAAGGACGGCCTGGCGTCGGGAGGGATGCAGCGTCATGCGGGGACTCCGTGGGAGGGTTCGAACAAGGAAGGGGTGGTGGCCGGGTCCGGCCACGCCGGGTCGCGCGTGGCATTGGCGGTCAGCACCAGGCACACGTGCGAGGACGGGTCGATGCGCTGCGTGGCGACGAGTTGCTGCGCGGCGGCCAGGGTCGCGGCCGCGCAAAGCTCGGGCTGGCTGCCCACGGCCTGCCAGCTGACCCTGGCCCGCCGGGCCGTCGCGTCGTCGATCGCCACCGCGCCGCCGCCCGTTGCGGTGACGGCCTGATGCTGCAGCCACGTGGTCGTGGCGCCGGCGGTCGAGAACTGGACGGTCTGGCCGGGGTGGGAGGCGTGCAGCGAGGCCCCGTTCAAGACCAGGGAGAGGCGGGGAAACGGCTCCACGGCCCACAGCTGAGGCATGGCCCGGATGCGTCCCGCGGCCTGCAGTTCCGACAGGCCGCGATAGATCCCCCAGAGCAGATCGCCGCGTGCCGTCGGCACCACGATGTGGTCCGGCAACGCGCTCCAGGCGGCCATTTCGGCCGCGATCGTCTTGTAGCCCTCGATGGCAAGCGGTGCGCCACCCAAGGCGGGCAGGTGATAGTTGGTCAACGGCAGGACGCCCGTGTCACCGGCGCGGCGGGCCACGTGGTCCCAGCGTCCCTGGTTGTCCGGGAAGACGAAGCGCACGGCCCCCTGAGCTTCCAGCGCGTCGACATAGGGCGGCGGCATGTCGGCGTATGTCGCGACTTCGCAGCGCAGGCCGGCGGCGCGCGCGTAGACCGCTGCGGAGAGGGCCGCGTTGCCACTCGAGGCCAGCGCCAGCGTGTCGGCGCCGGCCAGCAGCGCGTGCGCCACGCCGAAGGCCGACATGCGGTCCTTGTGCGAGCCCGAGGGGTTGCGGCTTTCGTCGTGCACCGTGAGCTGCGCGACGCCCAGGGCCTGGGCGAACGCCGGCAGCGAGCGCGAGGTCCCGGCCAGTGTCTGCTGCGCGAAACCGAGAAAGGGCAGCGAGATGCCCTGGCCAGGAGCGCCCGCATAGGAGGCGGCCAGGCTCACGTGGCGGCCGTCGGCGGCACACTTCGCGCAGCCATCGTGGCGCAACGAGACGGGATAGAGCGTGCCGCACGAGAGGCAGCGCAGCCCCTCGAGAGCGGGGTTCCAGCGCAAGCCGCTGCGATGCGCGGGCTGCAAGTCTTGGGGGGCGGGAAAAGGCATGCGGGCAGTCTAGGCAGCGCACCGCAGCGCGGCCAGCCAGCGGGCCTTAGGGTATATAAGTTGGCCTTATGACCCGTCAGACCCCTTCCGCCCCGGCCCCCGACTGGACACCGACGTTGCGCCAGCTCGAAGTGCTGCGGGCCGTGGTGCAACTGGGCTCGCTGAGCCGGGCGGCGCAGGCGCTGCACGTCAGCCAGCCGTCGGTGACGCAGACGCTGTCGCAGCTGCAGCGCGACTGCGGTGTCGAGCTGCTCACCCGGCGTCATGGCCGCGTTGCCGCGACGGCGGCCGCGCAGGCCTTGGTGGGCGACATCGACGAGGTGTTCGGCGCCATGGAGCGCGTCGGCGCGCGCCTGGACGCATTGCGCTCGCCGGCGAAGGGCGAACTGACGGTGGCATGCCTGCATGCGCTGGCCACCGCGGTGCTGCCGGAAGCGGTGGGACAGTTCAGGCAGAGCTTTCCCACGATCCGCCTCACCTTGATGGTGGAGAGTTCACGCAGCATTCGCCACGCGCTGTTGGCGGGCAAGGCGGACTTCGCGGTGCTCAGCGACGAGGTCGACCTGGCCGGGCTGACGGCCTCGAGCTTCTACGAGGTGCCCGCCGTCTGCGCCATGCCGGTCAGCCATCGCCTGGCGCGGCGGGCGGTTCTGGTCCCTGCTGACCTGGCGGGCGAAGCCGTCATCGCGCTTTCTCCGCCGGCCCCCGCATGCGCCGAGATGAGGCGCAGCTTCGTCGACGCCGGCGTGCCTTGGCAGCCCGCGATCAGCACGCCCTACAGCCTCACGCAATGCGAACTGGCACTGGCCGGCGCGGGGATCGCGATCACGAATCCCATCGTGGCGCACAAGTTCCACAACCAGGGCCTGGCCAGCGTGCCTTTCGAACCGGCGCTCATGTTCCGTGCCTGCCTGGCTTTCGGGACGACCTACCGCGCCAGCCGCGCGAGCCAGGCTTTCATCGGGCTGCTGCGCTCGAACACCTTCAAGCGCATCGGCGTGTGAACGCGTGGGCGCATCGCCACCCGATGCGCCAGCGTCCATCGGGCCTTCACGAGGAGCGAAGAAAGAACAGCAGGCTCATCGTCAGCCCCGTGGCGACGATGCCCGCGCGCAGCCAGGCCGGCGGCAGGCGCCGCGCGCCGCGTGCGCCCAGGTAGCCGCCGAGCAGTGCGGCGCCGGCCATGGTCGCGGCCTCGCGCCAGGCGA
The DNA here is from genome assembly GCF_059415405.1 of Variovorax sp. GW821-FHT10C12. Lineage (NCBI taxonomy): Bacteria > Pseudomonadati > Pseudomonadota > Betaproteobacteria > Burkholderiales > Comamonadaceae > Variovorax > Variovorax sp. GW821-FHT10C12. The sequence continues at coordinate 58,144 of NZ_JBWKNE010000011.1, read as the reverse complement.
TGAGGCCGCCCCAGGCATAGAGGGCGACCGCGATCAGCGTGAGCAGCGCCGACACCTGGTTCTTGAGCCCGTTGGCGGCCAGCAGGCGGGTCTGTCCGAGCAGGCCGAACAGCGCCAGCAGCAGGATGCCCAGCCCGCCGTTGAAGTAGCCGCCATAGACCGTGACGGCGAGCACCGAGACCCTCGCGACCGCCGGACTGCGCGCGCCCGCCTGCCGCGAAGCCGTGAGGCGCGGCGCCAGCACGAACAGCAGCGTGGCCAGCAACAGCAGCCACGGCACGACGCGGCGGAAGGTGTGATCGGGCGTGATCAGCAGCAGCGCGGCGCCCGCGCTGCCGCCCAGCAGCGAGAGCAGCACCAGCGCCCGCATGGACAGTCCGGGCGGTGGCTGGGTGTCGCCGCGAAAGCCCCAGGCCGCCGACAGGTAGCCGGGCAGCAGCGCCAGCGTGCCCGTGGCGTTGGCGCTGACGGCCGGCACGCCCGCGAACACCAGGGCCGGCAGCGTCAGGAAGCTGCCGCCGCCGGCCACCGCGTTCAGGGTGCCCGCCACGAAGGCGGCGGCGATCAACGTCGCATCGACAAGCATCGTGCGACCCTCAGGCGAAGCGGCAGGCTTCTTCGAACGCGAGCCTCGGGTGGCGCTCGAACAGCTTGGCGGGGTCGCCGTGGCCGAGGTTGCACAGGAAGTTGGTGCGCACCGAGGTGCCGTGCCAGAAGGCCGCGTCCATGCCGTCTGCGTCGAAGCCCGACATCGGCCCGCAGTCCAGCCCGATGGCGCGGGCCGCGAGCATGAAGTAGGCCGCCTGCAGGCTCGCGTTGCGAAAGGCCGTGCGCATCGCGTGCGCCTCCTTGTCGGGCCCCGTGAAGTCGTCCTGCATCGACGGCCGGTGCGGAAAGAGCCGTGGCAGCTCGCGGTAGAAGGCCGTGTCGAAACCGAGGATCGCGGTGACGGGCGCCGTCATCGTCTTGTCGACGTTGCCGGGCGAGAGCAGCGGCCGCAGGCGTTCGCGGCCTTCGTCGGTGCGCACGAAGACCACGCGCATCGGCGAGCAGTTGGCCGAGGTCGGACCCCACTTCACGAGCTCGTGGATCTGGCGCAGTTGCGCTTCGCTGACCGGTCGGGGCAGCCAGCCGTTGTGGGAGCGGGCCTGGCGAAAGAGGGTGTCGAGGGCGCTGTCTGGAATCATGGGGAAGGTGTGTCGTCGAAAGACCGCATCAGGCGAAGCGCCGCGATGGCGATGGCGCCGTCGGCCTGCGTCAATGCGTCGAGGATCGAGAAGTGATCGTGGCCGGGGCAGTCGATGTGGCCGGCGTGCACGTCGTGCCACTGGCGCCGGATGATCCCGCATTGTTCGTGAAAGCCGGCGTTCTCCTCGCTGCCCAGCGCGGTGAGCAGGGGCGCGGCAGAGACCGGTCGCAACAGGGCCGGGCTCAGGGCCGCTGCGCTGTGCGGCGTGAAGCGCGTGGCCTCCATCACCGACGGCACGTCGAGCAGTGGGCGCAGGTCGTATAACGCGCTGATGCAGACGGCGGCTTTCACTTCGGGTTCGGTGGCCAGCAGCATCGCTGCCAGGTGCCCGCCGGCCGAATGGCCGCAGGCGAACAGGCGTCCGGGCGGTGCGTCCCACTGCGCGTGGTGCGCGGCGAGCCAGGTTGCCGCGCTGCGCATCTGCGCGACGATGGTCTCCACGCTCACTGCGGGGCACAGCGCGTAGTTGACCACCGCCACCGCGTAGCCGGCGGCAGTGAAGGGCGGCGCGACCAGCGAGGCGTCGCTCTTGTCGAGCGAGCGCCAGTAGCCGCCGTGGATGTACATCAGCGTGCCGCGCGGGCGGCCCTCGGGCAGGAACAGGTCGAGGCGCTCGGCCGCGTGCGGCCCGTAGGCGATGTCGAGCCGCGCGCGGGCGCGCTCGCGCACCGCGGCGGACGCGCGTGCCCAGCCGTCGAAGATGTCCTGATAGTGCGGGACGGCCAGGCGCGCGTTGTAGCGGCGCTCGCCGTCGCCGGCCGTGGGGTTCGGCGGCATGGTGGGTTACGCGCTGGCGCCGATGCGCTCGACCACGGCCCGCAGGTCGGCGCGCACCTTCTCCGGCAGCGCCGCGACCGGCGGGCGCGTCGGCCCGGCGCTGCGGCCCGCGAGCGTCATCGCTTCCTTGATGACGACCGGGAACGAGCCCCAGGCCCAGGCCGCGCGCAGCGGCGCGAAGATGTTCGACACGCGCAGCGCCTCGTCGTGGCGGCCGGCGCGCAGCGCGTCGTACATGCGCACCATGAGCTCGGGGAACACGTTGGCGGCGGGCGAGATGGTGCCCTGCGCGCCGTGGAACATCATCGACAGCGCGATGGTGTCGCGGCCCGAGAACAGCAGCGCGGGGCGCGGCGCGGTCAGCAGGTACTCGATGGACTGCGTGAGGTCGCCGCCCGAGTCCTTCATGCCCACGATGTTGTCGGCCGCCTGCATGCAGCGCGCGAGCGTGGCGGGCAGCACGTTGACGGCGGTGCGCGGTGGGTTGTTGTAGAGCATCACCGGCAGCTTCGTCGCGCGCGCCACGGCGGTGTAGTGGGCCACCAGCTCGTCCTGCGTGGGCTGCACGAAGTACGGCGTGATCACCAGCGCGAGGTCGGCGCCCAGGGCTTCGGCGGCCTGCGTGAGCGCGATGGCGTCGCGCGTGGTGGCGCCACCGGTGCCGGCGTACAGCGGCACGCGGCCGTCGATGGCGCGCATCGACAGCTCCAGCAGGCGGATGTGCTCGTCGCGCTCCAGGGCAAAGAACTCGCCCTGGCTGCCGGCGACGGAAATGCCGTGCACGCCGGCGCGGATGTAGCTGTCGATCAGCTCGCCGACGCGGGCTTCGTCGAGCCGGTGGTCGGCGGTGAAAGGCGTGGCCATGGCGGGCACCACGCCGTGGAATTTCGAGAGGTTCAAAGAGAGCTCCGGAAGAAGAACGAAGAGGGGGCGACGGGCGGCGTCAGTCGACGCCCATCAGGTGGCCCAGCTGCACCACGTAGTGGCCGAAGGCGGCCGCTTCCTTGGTGGTGCGCGGGTCGCGCGGGCGCGGCAGGTCGATGCGGATGTCCTCGACGATGCGCCCCGGCCGCTCGGACATCACGAGCACGCGGTCCGAGAGAAAGACGGCTTCCGAGATGCTGTGGGTGATGAGGATCACCGTCTGGCGCATCTCCTGCCACAGGCGCAGCAGCTCGACGTTGAGCTGGTCGCGCGTGAGCGCGTCGAGCGCGCCGAAGGGCTCATCGAGCAACAGCACCTGGGGCCGCATCACGAGGATCTGCCCCAGCGCCGCGCGCTGGCGCATGCCGCCCGAGAGTTCGTGCGGGTAGTTGCGGCGGAACTTCTCCAGCTTGAGGATCGGCAGCAGCGCTTCCACGCGTTCGTCGATGTCCTTCTTCGGCAGCTTGCGCACCTCGGCCGCGAGGCGGATGTTGGCTTCCACGGTCTCCCACGGCAGCATGTTGTGGGTCTGGAACACCACGCCCACATCGTCGGACATCCGCGTCTGCAGGTGGCCCAGCACACGCACCTCGCCGCCCGCGTCGGGCTGGATCAGCCCGGCCACGATGCGCAGCAGGGTGCTCTTGCCGCAGCCGCTCGGTCCGAGGATCGAGACGAACTCGCCGCGCTGCACCGTGAAGTCGACCTGCTCCAGCGCGCGCACGCTGTGGCGCGCGTCGAAGGTCTTGGCGACGCGGCTGACGCCGATCGCTGTGTCGATGGCTCCGGGGGCGCGCACCGGCGGCTCGCCGGTGGCCACGGTCCCAGGCTTCACTTGCGAGCCCCCACCCAGCCGCCTTCGGAGATGTCGAAGACCACGCCGTCGAGGTCGCGGAATTTCATCTCGTAGTACAGGCTCTTCTTGTCGTGCGGCAGGTCCATGAAGAAGGTGCCGCCGTGGTCCTCGATGGCCTTGCGCTGCGCGTCCAGGTCGTCGACCCAGAAGCCGAAGTGGTGCGTGCCGATCCAGTCCTTGCCCTTTTCAAGGCCTGCCGCCTCGTCGGTCTTGTAGTTCAGCAGCGCCAGGCAGATGGTGCCGTCCGTGAGGTACACGCCGTCGGCGATGGGCGAGTGCGTGGGCTCGACGATGGTGAGGTCGAAGACCTCGCTGTAGAACTTGGCCGCCTTCTGGGGATCGGGAACGGCGAGGGCGATGTGACGCAGTTTGGCCATGGGGATGTCTCCTGAGTTGAAATCTTTGGAAAAGGCGAAAGAGAAAAGGAAGGGGCTCAGAGCCCGCGCCACCAGATGCGCTTGGCGGCCAGCTCGACCAGCAGGTACAGCAGGCCGGCGACCACCGAGATCACCACCAGCGCGGCGAACAGGTAGTCGGTGCGCGCGTTGGCATTGGCCTCGAGGATGAGGTGGCCGAGCCCGCGCTCGGAGCCGACGAACTCGCCCACGATCGCGCCGATCACGGCCAGCGGCATGGCCGAGCGCAGCCCGTCCATGATCGACGGCAGGGCCGAAGGCACGTAGAGGCGGCGGAAGGTGGTCCACGACGAAGCGCGGATGGCGCGGAAGTGCTCCACCAGGTGCGCCGGCGTGCCCGCCAGCCCGCCCATGGTGGCGATCACCACCGGGAAGAAGGCGAAGAGAAAGGCCATCAGCACCTTCGAGGTGTCGCCGTAGCCGAACCAGATCACCATGAGCGGCGCCAGCGCGATCTTGGGCAGGCCCTGGAACACCACGATGAGCGGGTACAGCGCGCGCCGCACCACCGGGATGGCGTGGATCGCGAGCCCGAGCAGCACGCCGCCGATGGCCGCCAGCGCGAAGCCGGCCAGCACCTCCTGCGTCGTGACCCACGATTGCACGAGCAGTGCCATGCGGTTCGTCCACAGGCTGTCGAGCACCTGCGACAGCGGCGGCAGCAGGTAGCGCTTGATGCCGAACACGTCGACCGATTTTTCCCACAGCAGGCCCAGTGCGAGGAACAGCAGGGCGGGGTCGGTGAAGCGGCGCCACGATTCGGCGCGCGAGGAAGGGGCGAGGTGCATGTGTCTTGTCTCCGGATCTTTTTTATGTGTCGTGTCTTGTCTTGTCGCGTGGTGGGCGTTCAGCGCTTCGGGTCGTCGCTGTCTTCGTCCCGGGCCGTGCGCGGCCCCCACTCGGGCGGCGGCACCACGAACCGGTCGAAGTGCCATTGGTCGAAGGCCGCGAGGTCGTTCTTCCAGACACGGGGCGTGTAGGGTTGCGCGGGCGTGATCTGCACCATCTCCGCGTAGAACTCGCAGTAGTTGCCGTCGGGGTCCTTGAACACGAGGAACAGGTTCTCGCCGGGCCCGTGCTTGCCGATGCCGCGCACGATGTCGATGCCCTGCGCCTGCAGGTAGCGCGCGGCGTCCTCGATCTCGGCCAGCGAGCCGAGCTGGTAGGCGAAGTGCTCCAGCCCGGGCCGTCCCGGCACGTAGGTGGCCGCATGCTGCGGATCGCCGGGCGCGATCTGCGCCAGCGCCAGGTCGTGGTGGTCGTTCCCGCAGCGCAGGAAAGCCATCTGGTCCTCGATGTGGTCGGACACTTCCAGCCCGACGATCTCGGTATAGAAGCGCACGGAGGCCTTCAGGTCGCGCACGTTGAGCACGACGTGCCCCAGGCGCTGGGGACGGGGGCGTTGAACCATCGGTGTTGCTCCCGCGCTCATGGTGCGAGCAGGTCGTTGCTGTACGCGTCCTGCGGCTTCACCTTGCCGCCCAGGCCGAAGGCCTTGTCGACGAACTGCACGGTGGCGCGCATGCGGTCATCGCGCAGGTGGCCCAGCCCCTTGGCCTTGGCTGCCGGGTCGACCAGCAGGTCGTTCATGTCCTTGATCTGCGCCAGCGCCACGGCGCGGTCGGTGGTGGGAAACATCTTCACCATGAGATCGGCCGCCTGCTCGGGGTTGGCCATGGCGAATTCGTAGCCGCGGTACGACGCGCGCAGGAACTTCTTCACCACCTCGGGGCGCTTCCTGATCAGGTCTTCGCTGGCCGCGAAGCCGCTGCCGTAGGCGTCCAGTCCGAAGTCGCTGTACTCGATCCAGCCCAGCGTCACGCCCGCGGCCTGGGCCTGCTTCTGGGTGACGGCGCGGTTGCTGCCACGCCAGCACTCGGCCAGGTCGACCTTGCCTTCGATCAGCGAGGCGTCGACCACGGCGGGGTCCATGCGCAGCAGGCGGATGCTGTCCTTGGGCTGGCGGTTCAGCTCCAGCCAGGCGGGCACGACGTTGTGCACCGGCGAGGCCGAGCCGCCGCCCAGGCGCAGGCCCTTCATGTCGGCCGGCGTCTTGGGCTGGTGGCGCTTGGTGTCGAAGCAGATGCCCGCAGGCCAGCGCGTGTTGATGGCGCCGATCATGCGGATCTTGCCGCCGTTGGCGCGGTTGAGCACCAGGCTGATCGGGTCGACATAGCCGAACTCGAACTGGCCCTGGTCCAGCTCGTTGGCGGTGCGGTTGCCGCCGTAGCCGCGCACGATGGCGGTGTCCAGGCCCAGCTCGCGGAAGTAGCCCTGCGCCTGCGCGACGATCACGCCCACCGAGCTGCCCTGCGGCAGCCAGGCCATGTTGTAGGTGACCTTCTCCTGGGCGAACGCGGGGGGCGCGCCGGCCAGCAGCGCGCTGCAGGCGAGGCCGGTCAGCGCTCGCGCGATCGCGGCGAATCCTCTGCGGGTGGGTTGCATGTCTTTGTCTCCATACCTTGTTGTGATGCGAAAGAACGGGGCCGTGGCCCCGCCGCGGCGACGCTCAGACGCGCTCTGCCTGCACTTGATTGGCCAGCCGTCCGATGCCCTCGATGCTCGCCACCAGCCGGTCGCCCGGCTTCAGGTAGATACCCCGACCCATGCCCACGCCGGTGGGCGTGCCGGTGGCGATCACGTCGCCCGGCTCGAGCGTGACGATGGTCGACAGGTAGGCGATCTGCTCGCGCACCGTCCAGATCATGTTGGCCGTGCTGTCCTGCTGCATCGGCTCGTCGTTCACGTCCAGGCGCATCTGCACGGCCTGCGGGTCGGGGATCTGCCAGGCGGGCACCAGCCACGGGCCGATGGGGGCGAAGGTGTCGTGGCACTTGCCCTGGAACCAGTCGTGCTTGAACGGGTAGTCGCCGCGGATGTTGAGGTCGCGCGCCGAGATGTCGTTGACGATCGTGTAGCAGGCCACGGCGTCCAGCGCGTCCTCGACCGAGATGCGGCGGCAGCGCTTGCCGATCACGGCGGCGAGTTCGACCTCCCAGTCGAGCTTGCTGGTTTCGGGCGGCATCTGGATCGTCTCGCCGTTGCCGATCACCGTGTTCGAGAGCTTCAGGAACATGTACGGCTTGCTCTGTGACTTGGCCGCCAGCACGGTGCCCATTTCGTTGGCGTGCGAGGCGTAGTTCGAGGCGGCGCAGAAGATGCGGTTCGGCACGAAGGGCGCAGCCACGGCCGCGGCGCCGTCGGCCACCGGCCGGATCGCGCCCGAGGCGGCCAGCGCGGCGGCGATGGGCGTGGCGTCGCGCAGCCAGGCCTGCGCGTTCGCCCAGTCGCGCAGCATGGCTTCGACGCCTTGCGTCACCCAGGCCTCGGGCAGCGGCGGCAGGCCGGCCGAGCGGGCCGCCTCCAGGTCGTACAGCTGGTCGTCCAGCACCAGGGCGGGGGCAAGCCCGCCGGCGCGGCGGTAAGTGGCGAGCGCGATCCAGGACATTCGATTGACTCCTCTTTTGTAGGTGGGTTGGAATCCGCGACAGGTGTTTTGCATTCAGTGTCTGCGAATTGTGTGCAATTTTATGTTTTGGTGTTCACGAACGTCAAGGGCTTGTCGCGGCGTGACTGAAACGGGCGTGCAGACGCACGCCGCGGCCGGCCTGGGCCGGGAACGGCGGGCCGGGGCGGGCAGCGGAAACGGGAGGGAGGGAGAGGGCGCGGCGGCCGCGTCAGGCGGCGGCGCTGGACGACGGGGTGCGAGAGGCGCTGCCGTCGAAGTGCTGCAGCACGTTCATCGCCGAGTTGGCCGCATGGCTGTGCATGGCGGCGGCGGCGGCGTCACCGTCGTGCGCCAGCAGGGCGGCAACGAGGGCTTCGTGCTCGACATGGGAATGCTGCAGGCGGTTTTCCGTCGTGAAGAAGCCTTGCGAGCGGAAGGGCGCCAGGCGCTGGCGCAGGCTCAGCGCGAGGTCCTGCAGCGTCTTGTTGCGGGCGCCGGCGTAGATCAGCGCGTGGAATTCCTCGTTCAGCGCGGCGTACGCTTTCGCGTCGCCCTCGGCCGCGGCGCGCCCGGCTTGCTGATGAACGAACTCGATGCGCTTGCGCTCCGACGGCGCGGCGCGCAGCGCGCACAGCTTGGCGCACAGGGCTTCCAGTTCGCCGGAGGCTTCGAAGAGGCCGTCCAGATCGGCGGGCGCCATCGTCGCCACCGAGAAGCCCCGGCGCGGCAGGTGCTCGATCAGCCGGGTCGAGGCCAGCTGCCGCAGCGCATCGCGCACCGGGCTGCGCGAGACGCCGAAGCGCGTCGCGATCGTCTGTTCGTCCAGGCGCTCGCCCGGTTGGAAACGGCGCAGCACGATTTCCTCGGCCAGGCGGTCCGAGATGGTCTGGGACAGCGTTTTTCCAGGCTCGTTTTCCATGGTTTGCTTCTTCGGGGGCATGCCGCCCACGTGGCGCGGGACGACATATTGTCGACAAAATTTAATTGTCGCATGCAATAACGCCGGCCCAAACGCCCCGGGCGGGCGTGCGCCTCAGACCCCCAGCGGCAGGCGCGCGCTGCTCTTGACCTCTTCCATCACCGCATAGGTCCGCGTCTCGCGCACCCCGGGCAGCTGCCACAGCACGGTGCCGGCGAACTCGCGGTAGGCGGCCATGTCGGCCATGCGGGTCTTGAGGAGGTAGTCGAAGCCGCCGGCGACCATGTGGCATTCCATGATCTCGTCGCGCACCTGCACGGCGGCCTTGAACTGGTCGAACACGTTGGCGGTGGTGCGGTCGAGCAGGACCTCGACGAACACGGTGAAGCCGCGCCCCAGCTTGTAGGGGTCGAGCCGGGCCTCGTAGCCCAGGATGAAGCCGTCGCGCGTGAGGCGCTGCACGCGCGCCAGCACGGCGGTGGGGGACAGCGCGACCGCCTCCGCCAGCTTGAGGTTGGTGATGCGGCCGTCTTCCTGAAGGATCTTCAGCAGGCGCAGATCGATGCGGTCCAGATCAAGCATTCGAGGATTATCCGGCGCACGCACCGATCGACTGCAAGAAATGCGGCCTATTTGCCACGGCCATAGGAGATAGAACCAAGGAAATGCCGTTGGACTACCCTTTCGCAGTCATTTGGACTACCGAAAGCCGTGGGTCACCGCATTCAGCGCACCGTGGTCGAGCCCGGTGCGGCAGCCTGGCGGCCCGAGAGCTGGTCGACCAGCGCGCCGTAGGCCGGGCCTTCGCGCAGCTTGGTGTAGGCGGCCTGGGCTTCGCGGTAGCCGGGGCGCGACGTGTCGGCGCCGGCTTCGCCCGACTGCTGGGCGGCCAGGCCCGAGCGGATCCACAGCTGCGTGTCGGCGGCCACGGCGGCGCGGCTGTTGGCCGAGACCACGACCGGCTCCTGGCCCATGTTCTCGTTGTAGCCCTGGGTGGGCGCAGTCTTCAGCCACTGCTGGGCGTCGGCCGTCACGGCGGCGCGCGTCGTCGACGACGCGAAGGGCGCGGGACGCGGGTCGCCTTCGGCGTAGTTGCCGGCAAAGCTCGGCGCGGCCACGAGGCCCAGCAGGGCGGCGACGGCGGCGGTGTTCAGCAGGCGGGTGGTGGAAGACAGCTTCATGTTCGTTCACTCCTTGAGGTGGTTGCTTGGTTGGTGAGAACAACTGTACGAAGCGCATCCACGCGACCGATAACGTCTGGATGACGGTTTTGTCATGTGCGTATCCACCTGCATCGGGCCGCGCCGAGAGGGACCGCAAGGGGCCTTCCAACTTCTCTTGCATAACCGCCATCGCGGCATGCATAAGCCATGGCGCGCGGCCCGCAGTCGGCATATCGTTGCGCCCATCCATTCCAACCAAGGGAATCTTCCATGAACGAGAAACTCTCCTTCGTCAATCCGACGGCCAACAGCCCCTGGGGCACCTACCTGTCGCAGGTCGATCGTGTCGTGCCGTACCTCGGCCCGCTGGCGCGCTGGGTCGAAACCCTCAAGCGCCCCAAGCGTGCGCTGATCGTCGACGTGCCGATCGAGATGGACAACGGCACCATCGCCCACTTCGAGGGCTACCGCGTGCAGCACAACATGAGCCGCGGCCCGGGCAAGGGCGGCGTGCGCTTCCACCCCGACGTCACGCTGGAAGAAGTGATGGCGCTGTCGGCCTGGATGACCATCAAGACCGCCGCCGTGAACCTGCCGTACGGCGGTGCCAAGGGCGGCATCCGCGTCGACCCGAAGAAGCTGTCGCTGCAGGAGCTCGAGAAGGTCACGCGCCGCTACACCAGCGAGATCGGCATCATCATCGGCCCGCACACCGACATCCCCGCGCCTGACGTGAACACCAACGCGCAGATCATGGCGTGGATGATGGACACCTACTCGATGAACGTCGGCGGCACCGCCACCGGCGTGGTCACCGGCAAGCCGCTGCACCTGGGCGGTTCGCTGGGCCGCGTGAAGGCCACCGGCCGCGGCGTGTTCGTCACCGGCCGTGAAGCGGCCCGCCGCCTGGGCATGGACCTGCGCGGCGCGCGCATCGCGGTGCAGGGCTTCGGCAACGTGGGCTCGGTCGCGGCCGAACTCTTCGTCGAGGCGGGCGCCAAGATCGTCGCGGTGCAGGACCACACCGGCACCATCGTGAACACCAACGGCCTCGATCTGACCCAGCTGGTGCCCATCTCGCGCACCGACGGCGTGGTCGGCTTCAAGGCCGGCGGCGACATCGTGCCGAACGAAGACTTCTGGGACGTGGCCTGCGACATCCTGATCCCTGCCGCCCTCGAAGGCCAGCTCACGGCCGAACGCGCCAAGAAGACCACCGCCAAGCTGGTGCTCGAAGGCGCCAACGGTCCGACGGTGCCCGAGGCGGACGACATCCTGGCCGAGCGCGGCGTGCTGGTCGTGCCCGACGTGATCTGCAACGCCGGCGGCGTGACGGTCTCGTACTTCGAATGGGTGCAGGACTTCTCGTCCTTCTTCTGGGACGAGGACGAGATCAACGTGCGCCTCGACCGCATCATGATGAACGCGCTCAACCAGATCTGGGACACGGCCGACAAGCACAAGATCCCGCTGCGCACCGCCACCTACGCGGTCGCCTGCGAGCGCATCCTGATGGCGCGCCAGGAACGCGGCCTGTACCCCTGACGCGATCTCCGGGGCTTGCAGGGCCTTTCGGGAACCCCCGGCCTGCCGGGGGCTCGAAGCGAAGCCACCGGTTGGTTAGCATCCGGTGTCCTTCCCGCCCTGCCATGCCCCCCACCACTTCTGCTGCTTTCTTCTCTTCGCCGGCCCGCGTGCCGGCGTTTCTGTTCCCGAGCCTGCTGTCGGTGCTCGTGCTGGCCGGCTGCGGCACCTTGGGCACGCGCCAGACCTACGAGCCCGAAGACTTCGACTCGACCACCACCCACACGCGCAACTACGCCGCCAGCGAGGCCCAGACCTGCGAGGCGGCGCGCCGCGCGCTGCTGAGCCAGGGCTACATGGTCACGGCCGCCAACGCCGACCTGGTGACCGCGCGCAAGAGCTTCCAGCCCGCGGCCGAGACGCACGTCGAGGTCGAGTTCCGCGTGGTCTGCGCGCGAGAAATGGGTACTGGCAGCGCCTCGGCCGGACGCAGCACCGTGGCCTTCGCGACCGCGCTGCAGGACCGCTACGGCCTGAAGAAGGGCAGCAACTCGGCCAGCCTGGGCGTGGGCGCCATCGGCTCGCTTTCGCTGCCCTTCGGCGGCAGCAACGAGGCGATGGTCAAGGTGGCGAGCGAGACGCTCAGCGACGAACGTTTCTACGACCGCTTCTTCACGCTGGTCGAGCGCTTCCTGCAGGGCGGCGGCCCCGACATGCCGGCCGATGTCACACCCGCGGACGAGGCACCGAAGCCGACGGCGCGCCCCGCTGCAACGACCTTCCCGGTATCGCCGTCGCCCAACCGCGGCTGAACAGGCTTCGCGCTCAGCGCACCAGCGTCGACTTGCCGAACAGGCTCTCGATCAGCTCCACCGCCACCTCGGCCGTCTGGTTGCGCACGTCGAGCGCGGGGTTGAGTTCCACCACGTCGACCGAGCCCAGCCGGCCGGTGTCGGCGATCATTTCCATGCACAGCTGCATCTCGCGGTAGGTCGGTCCGCCGCGCACGCCCGTGCCCACGCCGGGCGCATCGGCCGGGTCGAGGCAGTCCAGGTCGAAGCTCACGTGCAGGTGGGTGTCCTCGTCCACATCTTGAAGCGCCTCGGTCATGGTGGTGCGCATGCCGTTCTCGTCGATGTGGCGCATGTCGAACACGGTCAGGTCGAGCGTGCGAATCGCTTGCTTCTCGTCATCGTCCACGCTGCGGATGCCGATGAAGCGGATGGCGTCGTGCGCCAGCGCCGCGGGCTCGCCGCTCCAGCCCGTGAGGTCCGCCGGCCCGTGGCCCAGCAGGCACGACACCGGCATGCCGTGCAGGTTGCCGCTGGGGCTCGTGGTCTCGGTGTTGACGTCGGAGTGCGCGTCCAGCCACAGCACGCGCAGCTTCTTGCCGCGTTGGCGCGCATGCCAGGCCACGGCGCTGATGGAGCCGATTGCCAGGCAGTGGTCGCCGCCCAGCATCACCGGCACATGGCCGGCGCCCAGCGCGGTGTCGACGGCGGCGTAGACCGAGCGGTTCCACGCGATCACCTCGGGGAGGTGGCGAAGCCCGTTGGCCGGCGGTGCCCACGGCGTGGCCGGGCCCGCGAGGTTGCCGCGGTCGAGCACCGCGAAGCCCTGGCCCGCCAGCGCCTCGGCCAGGCCGGCCACGCGCAGCGCGTCGGGCCCCATGCCCGCGCCGCGCACGCTGGCGCCGATGTCGGTCGGCGCGCCGATCAGTTCGAGGGTGGTGGTCCCGGTGCTGCTGCTGTTCATGTCGGTCTCCCGATGTGGTGCCAGAGGTAGGCGTAGCCGAGCGCATCCATGAAGGCGGACGCCTTGTTGTCCGCGGCGGCGCTGTGGCCGCCTTCCATGTTCTCGTAGAAGCTGCTGTCGTGCCCTTGCGCGACCAGCTTCGCGTGCATCTTGCGCGCATGCACGGGCCCCACGCGGTCGTCGCGCGTGGAGGTGGTGAAAAGGGCGGGCGGGTAGGGCGTGTCGGCCTTGGCGTTCTCGTAGGGCGAGAAGGTCTGGATGAATTCCCATTCGTCGGGCAGTTCCGGGTCGCCGTACTCCGCGATCCACGAGGCGCCGGCCGACAGCTGCGTGTAGCGCTTCATGTCGAGCAGCGCCACCTCGCTCACGATGGCGCCGTACAGCTGCGGGTACAGCGTGAGCATGTTGCCCATGAGCAGGCCGCCGTTGCTGCCGCCCATGGCGCCCAGGTGCGCGGGCGAGGTGATGCCGCGCGCGAACAGGTCCCGCGACACGGCCGCGAAGTCTTCGCAGGTGCGCAGGCGGTTCTCCTGCAGCGCGGCCTGGTGCCAGCGCGGGCCGTACTCGCCGCCGCCGCGGATGTTCGCCACCACGTACACGCCGCCGCGTTCGAGCCAGGCGCGGCCGATGCCGCCGCTGTAGCTCGGCTCCAGCGAGATCTCGAAGCCGCCGTAGGCGTACTGCAGCGTGGGGTTCGCGCCGTCGGCCACGAGGTCTTTCGCGGCGATCTCGAAGTAGGGCACGCGCGTGCCGTCCGCCGAGGTCGCGAAATGCTGGCTCACGCGAAAGCGCGAGGCGTCGAAGAAGCCGGGGCTGTGCTTCAGCGGCTGGGGTTCGCCCTGGCCGAGGGTGCCGATGTACAGCGTGGTCGGTTGCAGGAAGCCGCTCACGGTCAGGAAGTAATCGTCGCTCTCGGTCTCGTCGATGCCGCCGGCCGCCACGCACGAGAGCGCGGGCGCGCCGCCCAGGCTGTCGCGGGCCCACTCGCCCAGGCCGTCCGCGGGCGGCGTGAGCACCTCCAGCCGGTTCACCACGTCGTGCATCACGTTGAGGATGAGGTGGTGGCGCGTCCACGAGTAGTCGTCCAGCGCGGTGGTGTCGTCGGGCTCGAACAGCAGCGTGAGCTCGCGCGCGCCGGCCATGTAGTCGTCGAAGCGCGCGGCCAGCAGCGAGCCGGCGGTGTAGGTGCGGCCGGCCACGGTCCAGTCTTCACGCGGCTCGATCAGCAGCCACTCGCGCGTGACGCCGGTGTTGGCGTCGTCGGGCACGTCGATCTTGGCCAGCGTGCCGTCGGGGGCGCGCAGCCAGGTCTCGCTGTCATAGAAGTCGATCTGGCGCGAGACGAAGTCGCGCTCGAAGCCGGGCGTGTGGTCGCTCCAGGCGCTCACCGACATGTCCTCGTGAGCGCCTTCGTACACGGTGACGGCCTCGGCCAGCGGCGTGCCGCGTTGCCATTGCTTCACCAGGCGCGGGTAGCTCGAGCTGGTCATGGAGCCGGGGCCGAAATCGGTGCCCACGTACAGGTGGTCGATGTCTTTCCAGGTGACGTGGTTCTTCGCCTCGGGCAGCGCGAAGCCGCCTTCGACGAACGTCATGCTCACGAGGTCGAACTCGCGCACCACGTCGGCATCGGCGCCGCCGCGCGACAGCGAGATCAGGCAACGCTCGTACGCGGGCTCCAGGCAGTCGGCGCCGTGCCAGACCCAGTTCTCTCCGTCCTGCGCGGCCAGCGCGTCGAGGTCGAGCACGGTCTCCCACGCAGGCTCGGGCGTGCGGTACTCATCGAGCGTGGTGCGGCGCCACAGGCCCTTGGGGTGCGCCTTGTCGCGCCAGAAGTTGTAGTACAGCGCACCGATCTTGCTGACCATCGGAATGCGCGCGTCCGAGTCGAGCACCTCGAGCAGGCCCTGCTCGATCGCCTGGAAGGTCGGCGACTGCGCATAGGTGTGAACGGCGTGTGCATTCTGCTGGCGAGCCCAGTCCAGAGCGGCTTCGCCGTCGATGTCTTCGAGCCAGAGATGGGGGTCGTCGTTGTGCGCAGAGGTCATGCGGCACAGTGTACGAAGCCCCCGTGAATGCGGCGGCCTGTGAGCAGTTGTTGCTGCATTCGAGGCGCGTCGATTTTTTCATTACATGTGGATGCGCGCCCCGGCCATCCTTGGGGCAAACCCCTGTCTCGCGCGTGCCTTCCCCCGGTGGAAACACTGAAGAAGCGAAGGCCCACGAACGCGATGCCCACGGTATCCTGCCGGACGGCGCATGCCCCAACGAGGAGAACCACACATGAAACACCTGAGCGGTCTTGATGCCACCTTCCTGCACCTGGAAACCCCCGAGATGCCGATGCACGTGGGTTCGCTCAACGTGCTGGACCTGCCCAAGGGCTACAAGGGCGACTTCTACGAAGACGCCAAGGCCTTCATGGCCAGCCGCATCCACCTGGCCGATGTGTTCACGCGCAAGCTCGCGCTGATGCCCTTCGACATGACCAATCCGGTGTGGGTCGAGGACGACGACATCGACCTCGACTACCACGTGCGCCACATCACGCTGCCCAAGCCCGGCACCAACCGCCAGCTGCAGCAGTACGTGGCACGGCTGCACTCCACGCTGATGGACCGCAGCCGGCCGATGTGGGAGTTCTTCATCATCGACGGCCTCAAGAGCGGCCAGGTGGCGCTGTACACCAAGGTGCACCACGCGGGCATCGACGGGCAGGCCGGCGTCGAGCTGGGCAAGGCCATCTTCGACCTCGAGGCCACCGGCCGCGTGATCAAGCCGCCGCGTGCGCGCCCGCGCAGCAACGGCTACCAGCTGGGCATGGCCGAGCTCGCCACGGCGGCGCTGCGCAACACGGCGCAGCAGTACGTGAAGCTCTTCAAGATGGCGCCGGCCATCGCGCGCGCCATCGGCGGGCTGGCCCAGCCCGACGAGAAGGCGGCCGACAAGGCGGCCGCCACCGCGCCGAAGAAGTTCAACCTCTTCGCGCCGCGCACCTCGCTGAACGTGTCGATCACCAACCAGCGCACCTTCGCGGGCCGCACCATCTCGCTGGCCGAAACCAAGTACATCGCCAAGCACTTCGGCGTGTCGCTCAACGACGTGGTGCTGGCCACCGTGGCCGGCGCGCTGCGCCACTACCTGGCCGACAACAACGAGCTGCCGGCCAAGCCACTGGTGGCCGGCGTGCCCGTGAGCCTGCGCGAGGCCGGCGACCAGACGGCCAACAACCAGGCCAGCATGATCCTCGTGAGCCTGGCCACCGACATCACCGATCCGCTGCAGCGGCTGAAGGCGATCAACGCCTCGTCGAACTCCTCCAAGTCGACGATGAACCGCTTCAAGGCCGTGATCCTGGACGACTTCCCGACCTTCGCCGCGCCCTGGCTGGTGTCGGGCATCGCGTCGATGGTGGGACGCTCGGGCATCGTCAACCTGCTGCCACCGGCGGCCAACGTGGCCGTCTCGAACGTGGCGGGCGCGCCGTTCCCGATGTACTTCGCGGGGGCGCTGGTCACCTGCTACTACCCGGTGTCGATCGCCAGCCACGGCACCGCGCTCAACGTCACCGTGCAAAGCTACAACGGCCGCATGGACTACGGCCTGATCGCCTGCCGCCGCGCCGTGCCCGACATCACCGAGATCGGCGACTACCTGCTCGCCGAGCACAAGCTGCTGATGGAGCTGACGCAGAAGCACCCGGCCGTCTCCGGCGCGCCGGCCACACCGCCCAAGCCCGTGGCCGCCCCCGCGCCGGAAGCCGACGAAGAGGCCCAGGCCGCCGCGCCGGCCCGCAAGCCGGCGGCGCGCAAGAAGGTCCCGGTGAAGGCCGTCGCCGCCAAGAAGACGGCGCAGAAGGCTCCTGCCAAGGCCGCGCCGGTCAAGGCGGCAGCGAAAAAAGCCCCTGCGAAGAAGGCTGCAGCGAAGAAGGCCGCGCCCCGGCCCGCGGCCCGCAAGGCCGCCGCATCGCCCCGCGCCGCTGCGGCATGATCGACGGGCGGGCCCGGCCTGGGCAAAAAATTGGGGCAGTTGGACTAGTTTTCCGACCGTTCTAGTTTTCCAGGCCTAGGCCCTGCGGAAGATGATTGGCCCATCGCGATTCCCCGCGAGCCACTCAACTTCAAGGAAATCTCACATGTCCACGCAAACCAACATCGCTTCCGCCGCCATCCACGTCGTCGGCCAGTACAACGACGCCGGCAAGACCCTGGTCGGTGCCTACCGCACCGGCGTGCAACGCCTGCTGGGCGGTGCCGCTTCGCGCTACAGCGAATTCCTGGGCAACCGCCAGATCCCGATGGTGAGCGAGCAGATCAAGGCCAACCTGATCGGCGCGCAAGAGAAGGTGCATGGTTTCCTGTCCAACCGCCTGGACATCGACACCAGCCGCCTCGTGAACGCGATGGACCGCGTCGCTGCCGGCACCACCAGCGGCATCGAAACCGTCGCCAACCGCGTCGCCCAGATCGAATCGCCCGCTGCCACCACCGTGCTGAACGCCCTGTCGGCCGTGAACCAGCCCTTCGCCACCGTGTCGGTGCAGATCGCCGACCGCATCGTCGCCGGCACCAAGCAGATCGAAGCCCGTGTGAGCCGCACCGAAGAAGCCGCCCCCGTGCGCACCGTGAAGGCCAAGGTCGCTGCGGCCAAGAAGCCGGTTCGTCGCGCTGCCCGCAAGGCGGCCTGATCCCGGGGCGCTGACCGCGCCCTTTTCATTTCTACCGCCCCTGGAGCACCACCGCATGGCGACCCGTCCCGATGACACTGCCAAGTTGAAGAAGAGGGCGACGCCTGCGAAGAAGGCTCCGGCGGCGAAGAAGAAAGCCGCGCCCCGCAAGGCGGCGCCGGCTGCGAAAGCACCGCCCGCAGACACAGCTGCGGCCGGCACCAACAAGGCCGAAGCGCTGCTGCGCGCCGGCCTCAAGGCGCTGGACAACGTGCGCAACGACGTCGCCAAGCGCCAGGCCAACGTGATCGAAGGCCTGCTCGGCATCGGGCACGGCAAGGCCGACGTGGCCGGTGCCAAGGCGGCGCTGACGCGCGGCTTCCCCAGCCTGGACACCTTCGGCATCCGCAAGTTCGAGGACGTGTTCGACCAGCGTGTCGCCACCGCCCTGCAACGCCTGGGCATGCCCAGCGCCGACGAGGTGCAGGCCCTGCGCGACGAGGTGGCGCAGTTGCGCGAACGCCTCGCGACACTCGAGAAACCGTCCGGCCCACGCGCCAGTTCAGGCGGCTCCGGCGGCAAGCGCTGAGCGGCACGCAACGCACGCAACACGCCGCTTGTGGCCAGCTCCAACACCACGCGCGATCGCATCCTGCAGACCAGCCTTGCGCTGTTCAACGCGGAAGGTCTTCCGGCCGTGTCCACGCACAAGATCGCGGCCGAACTCGGCATGAGCCCGGGCAACCTGCACTACCACTTCAAGGCCAAGCAGCTGATCGTCGAATGGCTGTTCCGGCGCTTCGAGCAGCGGCTCGAGGTGCTCAACGGCTCGTCGGCGTCCATTGCCGCCATCGACGACCTGTGGCTCGCACTGCACCTGCGCTTCGAGGCCATCGACGAATACCGCTTCATCTACCGCGACATGGCCTTCCTGGCCAGCGAGTACCCGGCCCTGGGGCAGCGCGCCCAGGCCATGACCGCGCAGAACCTGCTGGCGGCCCAGACGCTGTGCGAAGGGCTGGTGGCCTCGGGCGTGATCGAGACCAGCGCCGAGCAGGCGCGCATCCTGGCGCTGCAGATGGTCTTCACCACCACCTGCTGGCTCTCGTTCGAACGGCTGGTGCCGGGACGCGACGCCCTGGCGCAAGCCGACCCCGGTTTGGCGGCTTTCTACACACTCACGCTGGTTTCTCCGTATGTTTCCAGCGAATCGAGGGCTTATCTTGATTACCTGAGGGGCAAATACCTCGGATAAATGAAGTCGTCGTCCGACGGGGAATGCAACTTCGCACCCCCATCGTCGTCCTACAGAAGAAAGAAACAGAAAGGAAGCCGCCATCATGACCACCGCCACCCACGAACCCATCGCACCGCCGTCGCGCCTGCTCTTGCTGGCCGAAGCGCGCGCCCTCTGGGAAACCGGCGCCGGCCTCGCCATGTGGCCGCTGCTGCAGCTCGCGCCGCGCGGCGACGGGCACCCCGTGCTCGTGCTGCCGGGTCTCGTGGCCAGCGACATGTCCACGCTGCTGCTGCGCCGCTACCTGTGCAGCCGCGGCTACGACGCGCACGGCTGGGGCCAGGGCCGCAACCTGGGCCCGCGCGCCGGCGTCGAGGACGGCATGGTCGACCTGCTCAAGACCCTGGCCGACAAGAGCGGCCAGAAGGTCAGCGTGATCGGCTGGAGCCTGGGCGGCGTGTACGCGCGGCTCTTGGCCTCGGCGCAGAAGGACCTCATCCGCAACGTGATCACGCTGGGCAGTCCGTTCTCGGGCAGCCCGCGCGCCACCAATGCCTGGCGCGTGTACGAAGGCGTGAGCGGCCAGAGCTCGCATGATCCGCGCCGCATGAAGTTCGTTGAACCCACGCCGCCCGTGCCCACGACCTCGATCTTCAGCCGCACCGACGGTGTCGTGGCGTGGCGCTGCAGCCTCGAGAAGACCGGTCCGCAGTCCGAGAACATCGAGGTCGTCGCGAGCCACCTGGGGCTCGGCGCGCACCCGGCCGTGCTCTATGCGGTGGCCGACCGGCTGGCGCAGCCCGAGGGCGAGTGGAAGCCGTTCAACCGCGGCATGCTCGGGCCGCTGGTGTACCCGGACCCGGACCGCAACGTCTGAGCTGAGGCGATCACCTCCAAATAAAAAAGACCGGCGAATGCCGGTCTTCTTCTTTGAGGCTCCAGGCTTGGTTCTTCAGGCCCCGGCCCACACGTCGAGCACATAGCGCTGCTCGGCAATCATCTGGTCCATCCACGCCGCGCTGTCCTGCCCGTGCTCGCGCGCGAGGTCGCTGAGCGTGCGCCGCACGTCGGGTTCCATGCGCGAACCGTCGCCGCACACGTACACCACGGCGCCCGCTTCGAGCAGCTTCCATACGGCCGCGCCCTGTTCGCGGATCAGGTCCTGCACGTAGACCTTGCGGTCGCCGGCGCGCGAGAAGGCCGTGTGCAGCTTCATCAGGCCGCGGTGCGACCAGGCCTGCAGCTCTTCGGCGTAGATGAAGTCCTGCTCGGGATGGCGGCAGCCGAAGAACAGCATCGCCTCGCCCAGCGCGTCGCCGCGTTCGACCTGCGCCGCGCGTGCCTGCAGGAAGCCGCGGAACGGCGCCAGGCCGGTGCCCGGGCCGATCATGATGAGCGGGCGGTTCGCGTCCTCCGGCAGCCGGAAGCCCTCGGCGGTGGTCTCGCGGATCACGCCGTGCACCGTGTCGCCAGCCTCGGCGCGCGCCAGGAAGTTGGAGCACACGCCCTCGAAGGTGCCGTTGCCCGACAGCGCGGGCGCGCTCACCACGCCCACCGTCACGCTGCAGCGCCCCGGCGTCATCGTCGGCGACGAGGAGATCGAGTAGTAGCGCGGCGACAGCGGCGACAGCATTTCCAGGAACACCGCGAACGGCACCTGGCAGGCGCGGTGCTCTTCGAGCAGCTCCAGCAGCGACTTGCGCTTGTGCAGCACCTCGGCCTTGTACGCGGCCTGCGAGGCCTCGTCGCTGCCCGACAGCGCCTGCAGCTTCGGCTTGGTGAACGGGCACTCGGTGTGCGCCGCGAGCGTGGCGATCTGCTTGCGCGTGGCCACGTCCTGCAGCTCGACGTAGTCGCCCAGCAGGCGATCGACTGCGATCACCTGGTCGACCGGCAGCGCGGCCTTGCGGCCCGGCACGGCCGACAGGCGCACGTGCGCCGAGCGGTCGAAGCCGAAGCGCGCCATCGCGCGCTCGACCTGCGCGGGGCTGTTGCGCGGCACCACGCTCAGGTGGTCGCCGGGCACGTAGTTCACGCCCTCGGGCAGCATCAGCTCGACGTGGCGCGTGGAGCGCCCGGCCTCGCCGTTGGCGCCGGCGCTTTGCAGCTCGCGGTTCTCGATCACGCGCAGCGGCACGGCGCCCAGCGCATCGACCAGTGCGTTCTTCTGCGGCGGCGGCAGCTCTTCGAGCGTGTACAGCGGCTCGGCCTCGGCCGGCGTGTCGGCGCCGTTCTTGATGTCGAAGGTCTTCACCAGCGCGGGCCACAGCGCGTCGCTCCAGTCCTGGAAGGCGCCGTCCATGTCCTCGCGCGCATCGCCTTCGCCGCGCTCGTGCACGCGGTCGGCGCCCAGTGCTTCGAGCCGCTCATCGATGCGGCGCGGCACCGCCTGGTAGGTGGCGGCCCAGTCGGTGTTGCCGCAGCCGAAGACGCTGAAGCGCACGCCGTTGAGCGAATCGTCGGCCTTGTCGAGCCAGCGGTGGAACTCCGCTGCGTTGTCGGGCGCCACGCCGTTGTACGAGGCGCAGACGATCGCCACCGCGCCGCTGGCCGGCAGCCGCTCGGCGTAGTCGTCGAGCGAGGCCAGCTGGGTCGAGAAGCCGCGCAGCTCGCCGGCCTCGGCCAGCTGGCGCGCCAGGTCTTCGGCGGTGCCGAGGTTGGAGCCCTGCAGCACCAGCAGCGAGGTGCCGTGGCGCGCCGCCTGCGGCTTGCGCGCGGCGGGCTTCGTCGGCATGGCGGGCGCGGTCGTCGCCTCTGCGTTGCCGCGCGGGCGCGAGGCCGGGTCGCGCAGCAGCGCCTTGATCTTGAAGTTCTCGGGCTTGATCGTCAGCGCTTCCTTGATCTTGAGCTTGTAGCCCGTGTGATCGACGAGGTTGAAGCGCTGCAGGATCATGCCCAGCGTGAGCACCGCCTCCTGCAGGGCGAACTGCCGCCCGATGCAGGCGCGCTGGCCGTTGCCGAAGGGCTTGAAGGCGTTCACGGGCCGCTCGCGCTCGGCCTCGCGGCTGAAGTGGTCGGGGTTGAACTGGTCGGCGTCCTCGCCCCAGATGCCCTTGTCACGGTGCAGCGCCAGCGCATGCATGATGACCATGTTGTTCTTCTTGATCGTGTACTGGCCGCCGATCTTCGTGTCTTCCTTCGCGCGCATCGAGATCGCGGGCGCGGTCGGGTACAGGCGCAGCGATTCCTTCAGCACCTGCATCACGTACTGCAGCCGGTTGACCTGCGCGTAGGTGGGCTTTTGCGTGGTGTCGCCGCCGAACACGCTGTCGACCTCGGCCTGCGCCTTGGCCATCGCCTCGGGGTTGTTCAGCAGGAAGTAGATGGCGAACGACAGCAGGCCGCTGGTGGTCTCGTGGCCCGCGATGAGGAATTCGATGCACTCGTCGCGGATCATCTTGTCGGTGAGTTTCTCGCCGCTCTTCTTGTCCACGCCCGCGATCATGTAGCTCAGCAGGTCGGGCTTGGTGGCGATGTCGGCGCCGCTCGCGCGCCGCTCCTCGATGATGTCTTCCACCATCTTGTGCATGTAGCGGATGTCCTTGCGCTGCTGCGCCAGCTCCTTCTTGAGCATCAGCTCCTCGAGCGGAATGCCGCGCCGGTTCTGCACCGTCTCCAGCGTGCGCACCATCGCATCGACGAAAGGATGGAAGCCCTCGCGGTAGAACGAGTTGAAGCGGTAGCCGAAGCCGCACAGGCCGATGGTGTCCAGCGTGAGCGCGGTCATGTCGCGCACCACGTCCACCTCTTCATCGAAATTGAGGCGCTCCCACTTGGTGACCAGCTGCCCCGCGATGTCCAGCATCATCGGGTGGTAGGCCTGCATCGCGCGCTGGCTGAAGTTGGCCAGGAGGATGTTGTGCGGCTTCGACCACGTCTCCTCGTGCGTGTCGGACGTGAAGAGACCGTGCGACGCGGCGCGCAGCCGGCGCAGCGCACCGCGCGTGCTCTTGTCGAAGCGCTTTTCTTCGCACAGCTCGTCGACCAGCGCGGGCGACGACACCACGATCACCGGCATGCCCGGCATGTCGAGCCAGTAGATGCCGCCGAGGTCCTGCGCGATCTTCCACATGTCGAGCACCGGCGAATCGGAGCCGATGGACAGCAGATTGCCGACGAAGGGTTTCTTCGCCGGATGGGGGATCGGATGGAGCGAGTTCTTTCCTGCCATGGTGTACCTTGTTGTGCCTTCGGTATGGACCCGCTTCGGATGTCCGGGATGCGAATCCGGAGTATCCCGATGGCACAGGGGGTGGGCAGGACGGGGTTTCCCTTAGGAGGCGCCGGGGCCGTTTACAGAGTCAGTTCAGGGCGCGATCACGCCGACGGGGCACCTTGCTCCGCGAATGTCCTCCGCCCTTCGGGCTCCCCCTTGATTTCGCTGCGCAAGGCACCCCATCAGCGTGATCGTCATTCACAGTGCACGTTGATCGGCGAGCACCAGCCGCGTGTCCTGGGTACGTACCCCGAAAGCACTCAGGGCCGGACCATCTTGCAGTCGGTGCCCTGCGCCAGCTCGTTCCCGGTATAGACCGCATCGGTGCGGAAGCCGTAGTTGGTGCCTTCCCAGCCCGTCTTCACTGCCTTGCCGTCCACCGGCGCGATGGTGTTCACCACCTGCGGCAGCAGCAGCTGGTGGTCTTCGCCGCGCATGCGCACCGGGCCCACCACCGAGTCGAAGCTCAGGTCTTCGAGGGCGCGTGCCACCTTCACCGTGTCGGCGCTGCCGGCCTTGGCGATGGCGGCGGCCAGCAGGCGTGGCGTCAGGTCGATGCGCGGCGCGAGGAAGTCCTTGCCCGTCTTGGCCTTGTAGGCCTTGGCCAGCGCGTCGACCTTCGGCGTGTCGGCCTGGCCCGGGTGCCATTCGGCCACCCAGGTGAGCTGCCCGGTCTTGGCCTGCGACACGGCGGTGACGGTGCCCGGCACCGAGCCCGCGCTGTGGTTGAAGTAGCGCAGGTTGTAGCCCGCGTCGCCCGCGGCCTTCTGCAGCAGCGTCATGTCCTGGCCCCAGTTGCCGGTGATGACCGAGTCGGCGCCGCTTTGCTTGATGTTGGCGATGTAGGGCGCGAAGTCTTTCACGCGGCCGATGGGGTGCAGCGTCTCGCCGACGAACTGGATGTCGGGGCGCGCCAGGCCCACCAGCTGGCGGCCGTAGCTGGCCCACTGCTTGCCGTGGGCATAGTCCTGGTTCAGCAGGTAGACCTTCTTCACGTCCGGTGTCTTCTTGATGTAGTTGGCCAGCGCCTTCATCTTCATCGCCGTGTTGGCCTCGGTCTGGAAGTGCCAGAAGCTGCAGCCCTTGCCGGTCATCTCGGGGTCGATCGAGGAGTGGTTCAGCACGATCAGTTCCTTGCCCGGGTTGCGCTGGTTCCAGCGCGCCACGGCCAGCACCAGCGCCGTCACCACCGACGAGCCCGAGCCGCCCGTGACGATCGCCTTGGCGCCCTGGTCGATCGCTGCCTGCAGCGCGCTCTGGCTTTCCTGCGCCGAGAGCTTGCTGTCGAACTGCAGCAGCTGCAGCTTCATGCCGCCGAGCACGCCGCCCTTGGCGTTGATGTCCTCGATGGCGTACTGCGTGTGCATCAGCATCAGCTCGCCCACGTTGGCGAACGGCCCCGACAGCGGATCGATGTAGGCGATCTTGTAGGTCGGCTGCTGCGCCTGCGCTGCGGTGCCGGCGATGGCAAACAGAGAGGCAAGGGCGATCCGCGCCAGGGGCGCATGCGTGAGCTTCATGGGTGTCTCCGGAGGGTGTGTGAAAGACGGAATCAGTGCGTCGCGCGCAGCCCGATCACGCGGCTGGCCAGCTTCGTGAGCTGTGCCACCACCTCGTCGGGCGAGAGGCGCCCGTTGGGGCGGTACCAGCTGTAGAGAAAGCCCGGCAGGCTGCAGGCCGCGAGCGCGGTGATCTTGGTCTCGTCGAAGTCGAGGTCGCCGTCGCGCCGGGCTTCTTCGAGCAGCGGGCACAGCAGGTCGTAGAAGTGGTGCGCGAGCTTCTTCTGCGCTTCGAGGTACTCGGGGCGGTACACCTGCGGCTCGCGGTAGGCGAAGAAGGCCACCGGGTGGTGCGAGATGGTGGCGCGGATCAGCCGCTCGATGCCTTCCATCACCTTCTCGCTCGCGCGGCGCGGGTCGGCGGCGGCGAAGTCGAGCGCGGTGAAGCAGTCGACCGCGGGGCGCCACGACAGCGTCTCGAAGATCTCCTGCTTGTCGCGGAAGTAGTAGTACACGAAGGGCTTGGTCACGCCCAGCTCGCGCACGATCTGCGCCATGGTCGTGTTGGCGTAGCCCTGCGCGGCAAACAGCTGCGCCGCCGCCTGCAGGATGCGCTCGCGCTGCAGGTCGGTGCCCTGCGTGGCCGCGCGCTGGCGGCCCGTGCCCTGCGGCAGGTGCGGCTGTGCCGCCAGTGCCGTGTGCGTGGCAGAGGGTTTGTTCGGTGTCGCGGAAGTTATACCCATGGGTAGGATTGTTCGTGCACGATGCCGCATTGGCAAGCGCCGGCCCTGTGCAGGCGGCTATCGATAACCCTGAGAAAGTGACGCCATGGAGACAACGCCCGCCACCCCCGCACGTCTGAAAGAGCTGCCGCCGCGCGTGCAGCAGCCCCTGCATGCCTACCTGCGCGACCACGCACGCACGCGCGGCGACGCCACCGCCTGCCTCTGGTACGGCCAGGCCCTGAGCTGGGCCGAGCTCGACCGCGCGAGCGACGCCTTCGCCGCGCGCCTGCAGGCCCTGGGCGTGGCCAAGGGCGAACCCGTGGTGCTGTTCCTCAACAACTGCCCGCAGTACCTGGTGGCGCACTTCGGCATCCAGAAGATCGGCGCCATCGTCTGCCCGAGCGGACCGCTCAACAAGGAGCACGAGCTGGCCTACCAGGTCAACGACCTGAAGGCGCGCGTGATCGTCGCGGCCGCGCCGCTGGTGCCGGTGGTGCGCAAGGTGCAGGCCGAAAGCGCGCTCGCGCATGTGTTCGTGGTGCACTACGCCGACCTGCTGCCCGCCGAGCCCACGATCGACCTGCCGGCCGAACTGGCCGCCGAGCGCACGGCCGAACGCACCGTGCCCGACGGCTGCGAAGACTTCCTCGCCGTGATGCGCAGCGGCGCCACGCCGCAGCCCGTCGCCATCGACATGGACGACATCGCGCTCATGACCTACACGTCGGGCACCACCGGGCTGCCCAAGGGCGCGATGCTCAGCTACGGCAATGCGCTCTTCAAGACGCGCGCCGCGGCCGACTGCAACGGCGTGGGGCCGGACGACGTGCTGCTGTCGATCGCGCCGCTGTACCACATCGCCGGCATGCTGATGGGCGTCAACGTGCCCGTGCTCAGCGGCGCCGCCTCGGTGCTGATGCACCGCTTCGATCCGCGCGCCGTGCTGCAGGCCATTGCCGCCTACAAGGTGAGCTGGTGGTACAGCATCGCGCCGATGAACGTGGCGTGCATGCAGGTGCCCGACATCGCCCGCTTCGACCTGTCGAGCCTGAAGATGAACCCGGTCACCAGCTTCGGCATCGCCTTCACCGAACCGCTGGCCGCGCAGTGGCGTTCGCACGCCAACCACTGCAGCTCGTTCGAGGCCGCCTACGGCCTGAGCGAAACCCACACCTGCGACACCTACACGCCGCACGTGGCGCCGCGCTGGGGCACGCAGGGTGTGCCGGTGCCGGGCGTGACCATCCGCATCATCGACACCGACACCCAGGCCGACATGCCCACGGGCGAGGTCGGCGAGATCGTGCTCACCAGCGCCGGCTCGTTCAAGGGCTACTGGAACAAGCCCGAGGCCACGGCCGCCACCCTGCGCAACGGCTGGGTGCACACGGGCGACATGGGCAAGCTCGACGCCGACGGCTACCTCACCTTCATCGGCCGCTTCAAGGAAATGATCAAGGTCTCGGGCTACAGCGTGTTCCCCGAAGAGGTCGAGACCATCCTCATCAAGCACCCGGCGGTGGCGCAGGCGGCGGTCATCGCGCAACCCGACCCCGAGAAGGGCGAGGTCGTGAAGGCCTTCATCGTGCGCAAGCCCGGCGCCGCGCTCGAGGCCGACGCGCTCGTGGCCTGGGCGCGCGAGAACATGGCGAGCTACAAGGCGCCGCGCGCCGTGAGCTTCATCGATGCATTGCCCACCACGGGCGCAGGCAAGGTGCTGCGCCGCCTGCTCAAAGACAAGACCTGAAAGGCTTCCTCGCGTGTTTTCCAAAGTTCTGATTGCCAACCGCGGCGAGATCGCCGTGCGCCTGGTGCGTGCGCTGCGCGACCTGGGCATTGCCAGCGTGGCGGTGCATGCGCGCGACGATGCCGCCGCGCTGCATGTGCAGCTGGCCGACGTGGCGGTGGCGCTCGACGCGACCGGCCCTTCGGCCTACCTCGACGTGGCCGCGTTGATCGCGGTGGCGAAGGCGCAAGGCTGCGATGCGGTGCATCCCGGCTACGGCTTCCTCAGCGAGCGCGCCGACTTCGCACAGGCCTGCGCCGACGCGGGCCTGGTCTTCATCGGCCCCACGCCCGGGCAGCTGGGCCTGTTCGGCGACAAGGCCCGCGCCCGCGAACTGGCCGCGCAGTGCGACGTGCCCGTGATGCCCGGCAGCGCCGGCGCGGTGACGCTCGCGCAGGCCCAGGCCTTCTTCGCCGAACAGCACGCGCAGGGCGCGGGCGTGATGGTGAAAGCCATCGGCGGCGGCGGTGGGCGCGGCATGCGCGCGGTGCTCACGGCCGACGAGCTGCCCGAGGCGCATGCGCGCTGCATGTCCGAAGCCAAGGCGGCGTTCGGCATCGAGGGCGTGTACGTCGAGCGCCTGATGCGCAACGCGCGGCACATCGAGGTGCAGGTGCTCGGCGACGGCAGCGCCGTGGCCAGCCTCGGCGAGCGCGAGTGCACGCTGCAGCGCCGCTTCCAGAAGCTGGTCGAGATCGCGCCGAGCCCCTCGCTGCCCGAGCCGCTGCGCGCGCAGGTCACGCAGGCCGCGCTGCGCATGGCCAAGGCCGTGGGCTATCGCGGCCTCGGCACCTTTGAATTCCTGGTCGATGCCGCTTCGACCACCCTGCCTTTTGTCTTCATCGAGGCGAACCCGCGCCTGCAGGTCGAGCACACGGTGACCGAAGCGGTGACGGGGCTGGACCTCGTGCAGCTGCAGATCGCGGTCGCCTCGGGCGACACCTTGAGCGCACTTGGTGTAGAGGTTGATCGCACAGCGCCGCAGCGCGGCTTCGCGGTGCAGTGGCGCATCAACGCCGAGACGCTCGATGCGCAAGGCAACGCGCGCCCCGCGGGCGGCACGCTCGCGCGCTTCGACCTGCCGGCCGGCCCCGGCGTGCGCGTCGACACGCATGGCTACACGGGCCTCGCACCCTCGCCGCACTACGACACGCTGCTGGCCAAGCTCATCGTGCATTCGCCGTCGCCGCGTTTCGCGGGCGCGCTGCGTCGTTCGCTGCGCGCGCTCGACGAATGCCACATCGACGGCATCGCCACCAACCTGCCGCTGCTGTGCGCCATTGCCGCGCGGCCCGAGTTCGCGACGCAGGCGGTGCACACGCGCTTCGTGGAAGCGCACCTGGGCGATCTGCTCGCCGACGCGAAGGCGTTCGAGAAGCACACGAAGAAGGTCACCGCGCCCGCAGCCGCGAGCGCACCGGCGCAGGAGGAGGACGAAGACGACGGCCTCACGGTCAAGGCGCCCATGCCTGCGAAGCTGGTGCAGTTCGAGGTCGCGGTGGGCGACGTGCTGCCTGCCGGCGCGCAGCTGGGCGTGCTCGAGGCCATGAAGATGGAGCACCTGCTGCACGCGCCCGTGGCCGGCCGCGTGCTGGCGCTGCTGGCCGCGCCCGGCGACTACCTCGTCGAAGGCCAGTCGCTGGTGCGGCTGGAGGCCGTCGATGCGCAGGGTGTCGAGGCGCAGGCGCGCGTCGCGCACGACCTCGATGCGATCCGCCCCGACCTGCAGAAGGTCATCGACCGCCATGCGCCCACGCTCGACGCGAACCGCAAGGCGGCCGTCGACAAGCGGCATGCGCAGGGCGGGCGCACCGCGCGCGAGAACATCGCCGACCTGTGCGACACGGCCGGCGACCCGGGCAACTTCATCGAGTACGGCGCGCTCGCCATCGCCGCGCAGACGCGCCGTCGCACGCTCGAAGACCTCATCGCCAACACGCCGGCCGACGGCATGGTGACGGGGCTGGGCAGCGTCAACGCGAAGCAGTTCGGGCCCGAGAAGTCGCGCTGCGCCGTGCTCGCGTACGACTACACCGTGCTGGCCGGCACGCAGGGCATGCGCAACCACCACAAGACCGACCGGCTGCTCGCGGTGGCGCACCAGCTCAAGCTGCCGGTGGTGCTGTTCGCCGAGGGCGGGGGCGGGCGGCCGGGCGACACCGACATGCCGATCGTCGCGGGCCTGAACAACCACACCTTCAGCCAGTTCGCGGCGCTGTCGGGCAAGGTGCCTGTCGTCGGCATCGTGCACGGGCGCTGCTTCGCGGGCAACGCGGCGCTGCTGGGCTGCGCCGACGTGATCATTGCCACCAAGGGCAGCAACATCGGCATGAGCGGCCCCGCGATGATCGAAGGCGGCGGCCTGGGCACCTTCGCGCCCGAGCAGATCGGGCCGAGCAGCGTGCAGTCGCGCAACGGCGTGATCGACATCCTAGTGGAAGACGAAGCTGCAGCCGTGGCGGCTGCGAAGCAGTACCTGTCGTACTTTCAGGGGGCAACCACCGACTGGCAGTGCGCCGATCCGCGCACGCTGCGCCATGTGGTGCCCGAGAACCGCCTGCGCGTGTACGACGTGCGCGCCGCGATGCGCGGCGTGGCCGACACCGGCTCGCTGCTCGAACTGCGCGCGGGCTTCGGCGCAGGCATCGTCACGGCGCTGGCACGCATCGAGGGCAAGCCGGTCGGCCTGATGGCGAACAACCCGCACCACCTGGGCGGCGCGATCGACGTGGAGGCGGCCGACAAATCCGCTCGCTTCATGCAACTGTGCAATGCCCACGGGTTACCGATCGTGTCGTTGTGCGACACGCCCGGCTTCATGGTCGGGCCCGAGGTCGAGGCGCAGGCGCAGGTGCGCCACGTGTGCCGCATGTTCATGGTGGCCTCGCACCTGCGCGTGCCTTTCTTCGCGGTGGTGCTGCGCAAGGGCTACGGCCTGGGCGCGCAGGCCATGACCGCCGGCGGCTTCGATGCGCCCGTGTTCACCGTGGCCTGGCCCACCGGCGAGTTTGGTGCGATGGGCCTCGAAGGCGCGGTGCGACTGGGCTTTCGCAAGGAACTCGCGGCCGTGCCCGAGGGCGCCGAGCGTGACGCGCTGTTCAAGCAGCTGGTGGCGCAGCAGTACGCGAACGGCGAGGCGATCCACATGGCGCAGACGCTGGAGATCGATGCCGTGATCGACCCGGCCGACACGCGCAGCTGGCTGGTGCGCGGGCTGGCGTCGGCCACGCGGCCGGCCGAGGCGGTCTCGGCCTACGTCGACACTTGGTAACGCAGGCTTAGACCTCGTCACCTGCGCGGGCAAGGCGGCTCCGTACACTGGGGCGCTTTGCTTGCATGAATCTTTTCGCCCGTTGGCGCGCCCGTCTGCGCGACGCCTCCAACTCCCCCGCACACTGGATGGCCGTTATCGGCCTTGCGATGCTGCTCGCGGGTGTGCAGGCGGTGTGGGCCGACAAGCCTGTGCGCCAGCCGGCCGAGGCGCGTTGGGTCGCGAGTTGGGCTGTGGCGCCGCTCGACTTCCGCGAGCTGGCCGCGAACCCGCGCACCGCGTCCATGGGCGGGCCGGTCGCACATGTGTTCCAGGGCCAGACCCTGCGCCAGTTGCTGCAACCGACGCTCGACGGCGAGCGCGTGCGTGTGCGCGTGTCCAACCGCTTCGGCAAGGAGCCGCTGCGCATCGCTGCCGCCACTGTGGCGCTGGGCACCGGTGCGAACGCGGTCTCGCCCGCCTCGATGCGCACCTTGCGTTTTGGCGGGCGCGCCACCGTCACCGTGGCGCCGGGCGCAGAGGCCTGGAGCGACGGCGTGTCCTTGGCGGTCGAGGCCGGGCAGTCGGTGGCGGTCAGCCTCTTTTTCGACCGTGCGACACCGTTCTCCACGGCCTACCTGCTGTCTGCGGACACGGGTTGGGTGACAGCCGGCAACGCCGTCACGGCGCCCCGGTTGCCGAAGGCGACGCCGCTGCCGATGAACCACATCGTGACCGGGCTCGACGTGCTCACGACACGGCCGATGCGCACTGTGGTCGCGTTCGGCGATTCGATCACCGCAGGGGGCGGTGAGTCGGGCAACGGCTCCTACCCTGAGATGCTCGCGACGCGGCTGCGCGACAGCCCGCAGGCCGCGCATGCGGTGTCGGTGATCAACACCGGCATCGGCGGTAACCGGCTGCTGGTGGACGGCATCGGTCCCAACGGCCTGTCGCGCTTTGCACGCGATGCACTGGGCCAGAGCAGCGTGACGCACGTCATCGTGTTGCTCGGCACGAACGACATCGGTCGCAGCGTGTTCGCGATGCTGCCGGCCGCTGAGGTCGCACCGCATGACGTGCCCACGGTCGAGCGCATCACCGACGGGCTCGGGCAACTCGTGAAGCAGGCGCGCGCCAAAGGCGTGAAGGTGCTTCTGGGCACCGTGCCGCCTTTCGGCAACACGCCCTACGCCACCGACGCCAACGAGGCCATGCGCGAGGCCGTGAACCGCTGGGTGCGCAGCCGCCAGGACGTGGACGGCGTGATCGACTTCGATGCCGTGCTGCGCGACCCCGCTGCGCCGCGTCAGCTGAATCCGACATTCGACAGCGGCGATCACCTGCATCCCAACCGCGCCGGCCACGCGGCCATGGCCGCGGCCATCGACCTGCGCGAATTGCAGGAATAAAGCGCGTCTGCGGCAGCGCAACAGCTCTACACAAGATTTCGCGCAGCGCTTACAGGCGCTTCACACGGTCCCGGCAGCATGAAGGCTCCTCCAACAACCATGGGGCTTTCTCATGAAAACACTCGCAGTCGCTCTTTCCATCGGTGCCGCTTCGCTGCTGTCGGTGGGCGCCCTGGCCGTTCCCACGGCCGCGCAGGCGCAGGCGGTGATCACCATCCAGGGGCCGCCGCCCCCGCCGCGCTACGAGCGCATGCCGCCGCCGCGTCGCGGCTATGTGTGGTCGCCGGGTCACTATGAGTGGCGTGGCGGTCGCCATGTGTGGGTGCGCGGCATGTACGTGCGTGCCCGCCCGGGCTATGCCTACCGCGCGCCGGAATGGCGCGAGAACAATGGCCGCTGGGAATACAACCGCGGCCGCTGGGACCGCGACGGCGACGGCGTGCCGAACCGCCAGGACCGGCGTCCGGACAACCCGTACCGCAATTGATCGATAGAGCTAGCGGATGCTCACCAGCTCGAGCACTTCGCTGACCTGGAACGCGCCGCCGCTCGCACCGCCGCGCGTCTGCACCTCGAAGCGGACGACGCGGCCCAGCTCCTGCGAGAACCACACGCTGGCGCGGTAGGTCCCGTACTGGTTGCCACTCCAGGCACCCGCGTTCGCGAAGCGCTGGGTGTGGCCGCGGTAGTCGATCTTCACCACCTTGAGCTCGCGGCCGTCGAACGGCAGCGTGGCGGCGTCGTCCACCACGGTGGCGCGCAGGTCCATCTTGATCCGCGTGCCGCCCATGGTGGCGTCGTACTCGGAGGCCCAGGCCGCATCGGGCTCCAGGCTCGGCCGGGCCCAGCCGCCCGGCGGCATGACGCTGTCGAACTCGCCGGCCACGGCCGTCGTGACGCCGATCACCTCGCCGCCCGGCTTCTCGATCCAACCGCCGTTGTTGAAACTGAGGCGATCGTCGGTGGTGGTGGCCGTGTCCGCACGGTAGATCACCTTGCGGTGCGTGTTGGTGAGCCGGTCGTGCAGCTGGTACTCCACGAGGCTCGGGCGCTGCAGCGACGGCGGAGCCGGCTGGGCGGCGAGGCGCTCGATGGCGCGTTGGCCGCGCGTCGGCAGCTCTGCGATCCACGCGGCCGGCAGGGCGAGGGTTGCCGGGGCCGAGCCCGCGACGAGGCCCACCAGGCGACCTTGCGCATCGAACAGGCCGGCACCGGCCAGGCCTGCCTCGGTCGGCGTGGCCAGCTGCAGCGACTCGAGCGCGCCCGCGGCGTTGCGGCGCACGCCGCCGAGCATGGAAATGCCGAGCGTCAGCTCGCGCCCGCGTGGCGCGCCGATGACGTACAGCGGCATCCCGACCTGCAGTGCCCCCGCGGGCACGACACCCAGGGTCGGCGACACGAGGTTCGCGATGCGCAGCTGGCACAGGTCGCGTTCGACGTCCGGGTGCTCCAGCGCGGCGCCGTAGCTCACGTTGTCGCGGCGCAGCGCCACGGCGCTGGCCTTGGCCAGCAGCTTGCAGCTGGTGACGGCCGTGCCCGGGCCGGTGGCCACCGCGCTGCCGGTGGCCAGGACCTTGCCCTGGGCGTCGCTGGCCTGCACCACCCAGACGCTGGGCGAGACGCGCGCGAACAGCGCGTCGGGCGCCAGCGGGGCGCTGCCGGCGCGTGCGTCCTGGGCGAAGGTGGCGGGCGCTGCCAGAGCGGCAGCGAGGGCGAAAAGCGGAAGCTGCAGGCGCATCTGGGAGCGGCGATGAGGAGGGTTGAGGGTTAGCGGAACACGACCGTGCGGTGGCCGTTCAGCAGCACGCGGTGCTCGCTGTGCCACTTCACGGCGCGGGCCAGCACCTGGCTTTCGGTGTCGCGGCCACGGGCCGTGAGGTCTTCGACCGTGTCGGTGTGGTCGGCGCGGGCCACGTCCTGCTCGATGATCGGGCCTTCGTCGAGGTCGGCCGTCACGTAGTGGGCGGTGGCACCGATCAGCTTCACGCCGCGGTCGTGCGCCTGGTAGTAGGGCTTGGCACCCTTGAAGCTGGGCAGGAACGAGTGGTGGATGTTGATCGCGCGGCCGGCCAGGCTCTTGCACAGGTCGTTGCTCAGGATCTGCATGTAGCGCGCGAGCACCACGAGTTCGGCGCCTTCGGCCTCGATGATTTCCAGCTGCCTGGCCTCGGCCTGCGCCTTTGTCGCGGCCGTCACCGGGATGTGGTGGAAGGGCACGTTGTAGCTGGCGGCCAGCTGGTAGAAGTCGCGGTGGTTCGAGATGATGGCGCGCACGTCGATCGACAGCAGGCCGCTCTTCCAGCGGAACAGCAGGTCGTTCAGGCAGTGGCCTTCCTTGCTGACCAGGATCACGGTCTTCATCGGGTCGGCGGCGGCGTGCAGTTGCAGGCTCATGCCGAAGCCGGTGGCGAAGGCCTTCAGCTCCTCGCGCAGCACGGCTTCGCTGTGCTCGCCGCAGGCGAAGCGCACGCGCATGAAGAACAGGCCGGTGCCGTGGTCGTTGTATTGGGCGGCCTCTTCGATGTTGGCGCCGCGCTCGAGCAGGAAGCCCGACACGGCGTGCACGATGCCCGTCCGGTCGGGACAGGAGAGGTTCAGGATGTAGGCAGGCGTAGTGGTCGTCATCAGGGGCAGGATTGTGGCAGGGGTGCCAGAATCGCGATTTTCCCTCCATACATAACCGCAGGAGCGAGACATGGCCTTCCAGGACTTCAACATGGACAACCAGTGGTTGCCCTTCACGCCCAACCGCCATTTCAAGAAGGACCCGCGGGTTTTCGTGGCGGCCGACGGCATGACGTTCACCACGCACGACGGCAAGAAGGTGGTCGACGGCATCTCCTCGCTGTGGTGCGTGGGCGCGGGCCATAACCGCAAGCCAATCAACGAGGCGATCAAGAAGCAGCTGGACACGCTGGACTACGCCACCGCCTTCCAGGTCAGCAACGACAAGGCCTTCAAGGCGGCCGAGATGATCGCCGCGCTGGCCCCGGGCGACCTGAACAAGGTGCTGTTCTGCAACTCGGGCTCCGAGGCCGCCGACACCTCGATGAAGGTGGCGCTGGCCTACCACCGCGCGCGCGGCGAAGGCCACCGCAACGTGTTCATCGGCCGCGAGAAGGGCTACCACGGCGTGGGCTTCGGCGGCATGTCGGTGGGCGGCATTCCGGGCAACCGCAAGGTGTTCGGCTCGGCCTTCCTGCCGCGCGTGGACCACATGCGCTTCATTCACGACCCGGTGAACCATGCCTACATCCACAACCAGGAGCCGGTGTGGGCCGAAGACCCGCTGGTCGAACTTGAGACGCGCATCCTGCCGCTGCACGACCCGAGCAACATCGCCGCGATCATCGTGGAGCCGGTGGCCGGTTCGGCCGGCTGGTACCTGGGGCCGCAGGGCTACCTGAAGCGTCTGCGCGAGATTTGCGACAAGCACGGCATCCTGCTGATCTTCGACGAGGTGATCACCGGCTTCGGGCGCATGGGCACCAACTTCGCGTCCGACTTCTTCGGCGTGGTGCCCGACATGCTGAACTTCGCCAAGTGCGTGACCAACGGCGTGATTCCGCTGGGCGGCGTGATCTGCCGCGACAAGCTCTACGACGCGATGATGAAGACCGACGCGCCCGAGCACGTGGTCGAGTTCTTCCACGGCTACACCTACTCGGGCCACCCGGTGGCCTGCGCGGCGGCGGTGGCCACGCTCGATCTCTACAAGGAAGAAAACCTGTTCGCGCGCGCCGGCGAAATGGGCAAGGTGCTGGGCGATGCCTTCCACAGCACCTTCAAGGGCCTGCCGAACGTGATCGGCATCCGCAGCCTGGGCCTGGCGGCGGCGGTGGAGCTGGCGCCGATTGCCGGTTCACCGGGCAAGCGGGCGTACGAGGTGTTCCTCGACTGCTTCCACAAGGGCGCGCTGGTGCGCGCTGCGGGCGACGTGCTGGTGATCGCGCCGCCCTACATCGTCGAGAAGCAGCACATCGACACGCTGGTCAACACGCTGGCGGATTCGATCAGGAAGCACGCCTGAAGGGCGGCGGCCGCTAGCCGGTTCATCGCGCTGCGGTGTGCAGCGCGATGCAGTTGCCTTCCAGGTCTTCGATCTCCGCAACACGACCGAAGCTCCCCGCCTCGGTTTCCGGGAACAGCACGGTGCCGCCGGCCTCGACGGCCTTGGCCAGCGTGGCCTGAATGTCGGGCACGCTGAAGTACAGGCGTGCGCCGGATTTCCCCGGAAGATAGCTGTCGCCCTTGGCCAGGGCGCCGCTCGCACCGCGACCACCTTCGGCATGCGGAAAGAACGCCATGTCGTTGCCATGGACGGTCGCGCGTTCGAAGGCGCAGCCGAAGACCGCACCGTAGAAGCGCAGGGCGCGCTCCATGTCCTGGACCGGGATCTCGAAGTAGGAGACGGGGTTCATCTCAGGGCCGCTTGGCGGGCGGTTGCCTGAGTTCGGCGCAGTAGTCCTTCTCGGGCAGCGCCGGCGTGCGCCAGGTGGCGTCGTAGGCGGCGGTGTCGTCTTCAGTCGAACCGCCGGCCTGCAGGTGGACGGTCTTCACCGACACGTCGGTCGGCAGGTGCTGCGGCACGCCAAGCACCTTGGTGACGTGGCCCGCGCCAGCGATCAACACCACCGTCTTGCCCGGCTGCCGCGCCTTCACCAGTGCCTGCGCCATGGCGCGGTCGCGCCCGACCTGGATGCGCGTCATCGGGCCGATCTGCGATTCGGGCAGCAGCTTGCAGTGGCCCTCGCGCACGGCCTCCTGCTGCATGGCGTAGGCCTCGCCGTTGAGCTGCACGTCGAGCGAGACGTCGGCCATCGCGTCCTTCATGCGCGCACGCGGCAGGTTGGCGCCGACCACCGGCACGCCGGCGCGCACGGCGGCCATCACGGACGGGCCGTAGCGCGTCCAGGGCCAGGCCTTGTCGTTCCAGCCGAGGGCGGCCTGCACCTGCGCGTCGGTCGCATCGGTGGGCAGGCGGGCGCTGCTGCGTCCCTCTTCGGCCATCTCGAGCGCCAGGGCGGCGAGCTGGCCGCGCTCGGCCAGGGCCTGCACGGTCTCGCGTTCGAGCGCGTGGTGTTCGGGGGCGTCGTGCTGTTCGCCGAGCAGCAGGGCATCGGCCGGCAGCAGGGCCGCCACGCGGCGCGCGACGGGCGCCTCGGCGGACAGCGCGGCGCAGCCGGCGAGCAGGGCGGCGGCGACCAGGGGCGCGAGGAACCGGGAAGCACGGGAAGGGCGAGGAGGCATCCCGCCATACTATGCCCGGCGCCCTGCACCGGGCTGTCGTCCTTTTCCGCTGCTTTCTCTGCCCGTGTCCTTTCGTTTTCCCCTCCGCGTGCTGGCCACGCTGCTGCTGGCGCTGGCCGCCGCACTCGCCTGTGTCGCGCTGCACACCCCGCTGCCCTGGATGATCGGCCCGCTGTTCGCGGTGTCGCTGGCCTCGATCGCGGGCCTGCCGACCGCGAGCCACACGCCGCTGCGCAACATGGGCCAATGGGCCATCGGCACGGCGCTGGGCCTGTATTTCACGCCGCAGGTGGTGACGCTGGTGGCCGGCGTGTGGTGGGCGATCCTGCTGGCCATCGGCTGGGCGCTGCTGCTGGGCTGGGGTTTCGGCCGCTGGCTGCACCGCGTGCATGCGGCGCGCATGCCTCATGTGCCGGCGAAATCCATGAGAGCCACGACTTACTTCGCAGGCGCCATCGGCGGGGCTTCGGAGATGACGCTGCTGGCCGAATCGGCCGGTGCGCGCACCGACCTGGTGGCCGCCGCGCACAGCCTGCGCCTGATGGTGGTGACGGTGACGATCCCGTTCGCGATGCAGTGGAGCGGGTTGCACGGCCTGGAGATCAACCCGCCCGGCGTGCGCGAGGTGAACCCGGCCGGGCTGGCCCTGCTGGTGTTGGCCACCGGCGCGGGCGGGCTCGTGATGCGGGCGCTGGGCCGCACGAATCCGTGGTTCATGGGGCCGCTGCTGGTGGCGATGGGCTTCACTGTGGCGGGGCAGTCGCTGTCAGCGGTGCCGACCTGGCTGTCGAACACCGCGCAGCTGGTGATTGCCGTGAGCCTGGGCGTGCGCTTCAGCCGCGAGTTCCTGCACACGGCGCCGCGCTGGCTCGGCTCGGTGGCGCTGGGCACGGTCGGCATGCTGGTGCTGTGCGCCGGCGCGGCCTGGCTGCTGGCGGGGGCGACAGGGCTGCACCCGGCCACGATGATCCTGGGCACCTCGCCCGGCGGCATCGCCGAGATGTCGATCACGGCCAAGGTGCTGCAGTTGGGCGTGCCGGTGGTCACGGCCTTCCAGGTGTGCCGGCTGGTGGCGGTGCTGCTGATCGTGGGGCCGATGTACCGCTGGACCGAGCGCTGAGGGTTCGGGAGACAGGCAAAGAAAAAGCGCCCCGCGGGGCGCTTTTTTCGTTTGGCCTGCTCAGGCCGCTCAGTGCACCAGCACCGGCGTGTGCGCCAGCTCGGCATAGCCTTCGAGCGTGTCCTCGACCTCTTCCTGCGTGGGCGTGTTGAGCTGCCAGGCGGCGATCTGC
Source organism: Variovorax sp. GW821-FHT10C12 (assembly GCF_059415405.1). Classification (NCBI taxonomy): domain Bacteria; kingdom Pseudomonadati; phylum Pseudomonadota; class Betaproteobacteria; order Burkholderiales; family Comamonadaceae; genus Variovorax; species Variovorax sp. GW821-FHT10C12. The sequence goes on along the minus strand of NZ_JBWKNE010000011.1, from coordinate 19,780 downwards.
TGCTGGAACAGTTCGGCCCAGGAACCGTCGAGGTACACCTCCTTGCCCGACCGCTTGTCGACGATCTCGAAGCCGTGGCGTTCCAGCACGGGGCCGTTGGGCGTCGTGCTGGGCTCGTCGCCGTCGTTCGGCTGCACGTGCACGACGACGAAGGACTCGGAGTCGTAAAGCATGTTCATGGCGGGCCCTGTGAGGATGTCGATGGCGTTCATGGGGGTTAGATAGCAATCAACGCGCCAGTTTCAAGAACAGTTGTCGTCGCGCCGTTGATATGTGAACCTTTTTGCCTCAATTGGCGGGCGCCTGGGGTAGGGGTTTGCGCAATTGGGCGTCAGCAAAATCACCATTTGCCTCGGTTTGCCGGATGCGCACGGGCAGATAGCCGTACTGCGGTGCCAGCCAGAGCTCCAGTTTCCGGTCGAACTCCTTGCGGGGCGTGCGGGTGAGCTTGCGCGTGGTGAAGTCGCCGGCCGGCAGGCTCAGCTGCTCCTCGTCGCCGACCTCGAAGACCCACACATCGCCGTCGCGCACGCCCACGGTCTGCACCGAGATCCGGGTGCCGGCCGGGTACCGCCCCGGGCTGGCCGCCAGCAGGCCGCCCAGCTGCATCATGACGCTCATGCGGTCCTGCGCGCCGGGCTGCAGGGGCACGCTGGGGGCGTTGTTGCTGAAGATGATCTGCCCCTGGTCGCGCGCGAAATGCGAGGCCACCTCGGCCTTGCGGCTTTCCGAATAGCGCTCGGGTTCCAGGCCCGAGGGGCCGATCTTGCCGGTGCTGTGCCAGTTCAGCAGGGTGAAGAACACCGCCTTGAGCGTGAGCCGCCCGTCGTAGCGGCTGCCGTCCTGCAGCCAGACCAGCTCGCCGAACACGCCGCGCTGCGGCGAGGCGCCTTTCTGGCCCGTGGCCTCGAAATCGAGCGTGACCGAGCCCGGAATCCGCAGCGCCTGGGTGCCGGCGATGGTGCCCGAGGCGCCGCTGCCGGCCGTGGTCGTGCCGCCCTGCGTGCCACCGGCCGTGGTGCCGGTGGCGGCGGCCGGGGCGCTGGCTGGCGCCTCGGGGGCTGCCGCTCCTGAATCTGTAGCGGCCTGCGCGGTCTGGTCGGGCGTTTCCGGGGGCGGTGTCTGGGCCGGCGCGTCCGGCACGGGCGCCGGGGCCGGCTTGGGGCGGGGCACCGACGCCTCGCGCGGACGCCGGGGCTTGGCCGGTGGCGGCGGCTTGGCCGCGACCGGCGCGGCGGCCGGTGCCGCGGGAGCTTCCGCTGCGGGCGGCGCGATCACGATCGTGCGCGTGATGAACTTGCTGGCCAGCGGCGAGGGCTCCGGCCCGATGGCCATCGGTGCCAGCCCAAGCAGCAGCAGGTGCGCCAGCGCCACCGCCAGCGTCAGCCCCGCGAGCGCGCGCCAGGACGGGCGCCCGGGCAGGCCGAGGGACAGCGGTGGGGGCGCGACGTGCGTCGACATGGGTGTGTGGAGTGGGTTGCGGCGCCGAGGTTCACGAAGTCCACTCGGTACACTGCCGCCCGTTCAACCAGTTTAGTGGGCGCGGCGCCGCGCCCTTTTTCTTGCTCACGCCCGCACCATGAAACTCGCCACCCTGAAGGACGGCTCGCGCGACGGCCAGTTGGTCGTCGTCTCGCGCGACCTCACGCTCGCCCACTACGCCACCGGCATCGCGAGCCGGCTGCAGCAGGTGCTGGACGACTGGGGCTTCATGAGCCCGCAGCTGCAGGACCTGTACGACGCCCTCAACCACGGCCGCGCGCGCCACGCCTTTCCCTTCGACCCCGCCCAGTGCATGGCGCCGCTGCCGCGCGCCTACCAGTGGGCCGACGGTTCGGCCTACCTGAACCACGTCGAGCTGGTGCGCCAGGCGCGCAACGCCGAGGTGCCCGAGAGCTTCTACACCGACCCCCTCATGTACCAGGGCGGCAGCGACGACTTCCTGGGCCCGGTCGACGACGTGATCGTGCCCAGCGAAGCCATGGGCATCGACTTTGAGGCCGAGATCGCCGTCGTCACCGGCGACGTGAAGATGGGGTCCACGCCCGACCAGGCGCTGGACGGCATCCGCCTCGTGATGCTGGCCAACGACGTGAGCCTGCGCAACCTCATCCCGGCCGAGCTGGCCAAGGGCTTCGGCTTCTTCCAGAGCAAGCCCGCCACCGCCTTCAGCCCCGTGGCCGTCACGCTCGACGAGCTCGGCGAGGCCTGGCAGGACGGGCGCGTGCACCTGGCGCTGCAAAGCAGCTGGAACGGCCGCAAGGTCGGCCTGTGCGACGCCGGCCCCGAGATGACCTTTCACTTCGGCCAGCTCATCGCCCACATCGCCAAGACCCGCAACGTGCGCGCCGGTAGCATCGTCGGCAGCGGCACCGTGAGCAACAAGGGCGTCGAGAAGAACGGCCGCATGGAATGGCCCAAGGGCTACTCGTGCATCGCCGAGAAGCGCTGCATCGAGACCATCCAGGACGGCGCGCCCGCCACCGACTTCATGAAGTTCGGCGACACCATCCGCATCGAGATGAAGGGCCTGGACGGGCGCTCGCTGTTCGGCGCGATCGACCAGGAGATCGTGTCGACGGCGGGGCGGCCGGTGGAGGCGCCGGTGTCGCTCACCAAGCCGCAGGCCGGGACCGACACCGGCACCGCGCCGGAGCCCGCCGCCGAAGGCTGACGCAGGCCCTGTCGGGGTTTCTCCCCGTTCGGCTGGCCGGAAGCCCCCGTTCCGCAAAGCCCAACCCTGCGCGGCGGGCGCTGCCTAGGATGCAGCGATCCGTTCACTGCAAGGAGACAGGTCCATGGGCATGCCGAAGCTGGCGGGGCGCGCACTGTGCGCGGGGATGGCGTTGGCGCTGGCCGGGCAGGCCGCCGCCCAGAAGCTCAGCGACGACAAGGTGCGCGTGGGCGTGCTGTCGGACATGTCGGGCCTGTACGCCGACACCGCGGGGCGCGGCTCGGTCGAGGCCGCGCGCATGGCCATCGAGGACTTCGGGGGGAAGGTGCTCGCACGGCCCATCGAACTGGTCTGGGGCGACCACCAGAACAAGGCCGACATCGGCGCCTCGCTGGCGCGCACCTGGTACGACCGCGACGGCGTCGACGCCATCTTCGACATGAACAACTCGGCCGTCGCGCTGTCGGTGGTCAACCTGGCGCGCGAGCGGCAGAAGCTGTCGATCAACACCGGCGGTGCCTCGGTGGCGCTCACCAACGAAGCCTGCGCGCCGACCTCGGTCCACTACACCTACGACACCTACGCGCTGGCCAACGGCGCCGCGCAGGGCGTGAGCCGCCAGGGCGGCAAGACCTGGTACCTGATCGGCGTGGACTACGCCTTCGGCAAGGCCATGGCCGCCAACATGACCGAATTCGTCGGCGAGCTGCAGGGCAAGGTGATCGGCAGCGTGTTCCACCCGCTCAACGCCAGCGACTTCTCGTCGTACGTGCTGCAGGCGCAGGCCTCGGGGGCCGACACCATCGCGCTGGCCAATGCCACCAGCGACACGGTGAATGCCGTCAAGGCCGCGCGGCAGTTCGGCGTGTCGCCCAAGCAGCGCGTTGTGCCGATGCTGATGTTCATCAACGACGTGCATGCGCTGGGCCTGGCGCAGGCGCAGGGCATGACCTTCGCCACCGGCTTCTACTGGGACCGCACGCCCGAGTCGCGGGCCTGGGCGCGGCGCTACTTCGAGCGCATGAAAAAAATGCCTTCGATGATCCAGGCCGGCGCCTACTCGGCGGTCACGCACTACCTGAAGGCGGTGCAGGCCGCGGGCACCGACGACGGCGCCACCGTGGCCGCAAAGATGAAGGCGATGCCGGTGAACGACTTCTTCGCGCAGGGCGGCACGATCCGCGCCGACGGCCGCATGGTGCACGACATGTACCTGGTGAGCGTGAAGAAGCCCGCCGAGTCGAAGTACCCGTGGGACTACTACACGGTGCTGTCCACGATCCCCGGCGACAAGGCCTTCCAGCCCTTGTCGAAGAGCAAGTGCCCGCTGGTTGCTGCAGCGAAGTCCTGATCGCCTGACCGAACCCAAGGAGACCCCATGAAAGTCCGTGCCGCCGTCCTGCAGCGCCTCGGCGCCCCTGCGCCCTATGCCCAGAGCCGACCGCTCGAGATCGAGGAGGTCGAGCTGGCGCAGCCCGGCCCCGGCGAGGTGCTGGTGCGCATCGCGGCCGCGGGGCTGTGCCACTCGGACCTGTCGATCCTCAACGGCGACCGGCCGCGCCGCACGCCCATCGTGCTGGGCCACGAGGCGGCCGGCGTGGTCGAGGCGCTGGGCGAGGGCGTGACCGACCTGGCGCCGGGCGACCATGTGATCCTGGTGTTCGTGCCGAGCTGCGGCCATTGCGCGCCCTGCGCCGAGGGCCGGCCCGCGCTGTGCGAGCCGGGCGGCGCGGCCAACGTGGCGGGCACGCTGCTGGGCGGCGCGCGGCGGTTGTCGTACCGCGGCGAGCCGATGGACCACTTCGTGGGCGTGTCGGCCTTTGCCGAGTACGCGACGGTGTCGCGCCGCTCGCTGCACAAGATCGACCGCGAGCTGCCGCTGGAGATCGCCGCCATGTTCGGTTGCGCCGTGGTGACGGGCGTCGGCGCCGTGGTCAACACCTCGCAGGTGCGGCCGGGCCAGACCGTGGCCGTGGTGGGGCTCGGCGGCGTGGGGCTGGCTGCGCTCATGGGCGCACTGGCGGCGGGCGCCGCGCGCGTGATCGCGGTCGACCTGGCGCAGGACAAGCTCGACTTCGCCCTCGCGCTGGGCGCCACCGACAGCGTCAACGCCAGCGACCCCGATGCGGCCAAGCGGCTGCGCGACATGACTGAGGGCGGTGTCGACCATGCGCTCGAGATGGTGGGTTCGGCCAAGGCGCTGGAGTTCGCCTACAAGGTCACGCGCCGCGGCGGCACCACCGTGACCGTGGGCCTGCCCGCCGCCATCCAGACGCTGAACACGCCGGTCTGGCACCTCGTGGCCGAGGAGCGCACGCTCAAGGGCAGCTACCTCGGCAGCTGCGTGCCGCGGCGCGACCTGGGGCGCTTCATCGCGCTGTACCGCCAGGGCAAGCTGCCCGTGGACCGGCTGCTCACCGGGCGGCTGAAGCTCGAGGAGATCAACGAGGGCTTCGACCGGCTGCAGCGCGGCGAGGCCATCCGGCAGATCGTCACGATGCCGTGACGGCCGCAGGCATCGCACCCCGCAGCAACTCCTTCTGCGTCCGAATCCCCAACCGCCGGAACGCCCGGTACTGATGCGTGCGCACCGTGCTGAGCTCCACGCCCAGCACGCGCGCCGTTTCCTTCGCCGTGCGGCCCGCCATCAGGTGGCCGATCACCTCGCGCTCGCGCAGGCTCAGCGTCAGCAGCCGCGAGGCGAGGGTGGGCGCGGCCGCTTCGTGCACGGCCGCCGCGCTGCGGCTGTGGGCGCTGGCGGCGTCGGCCAGCAACGTGGCGTGGGCGGCGATGACGCCGAAGTCGGTGTCGCCGAACTCGGGCTGCGCCAGGCTGCGGTAGAAGCTCACGGCCACGCGCTGGCCGCTCGGGCGCAGCAGCAGCACCGAGCTGCGCTCGCGGATGCCCACGTCGCCGTAGCAGGCGGCGCGGTAGGCGGGGTCGGCCACCTCGTCGCCGTGCTGGTGGCCCATCCACAGCTGGGCGCGCTTCGGCAGCTTGCGCGCGGCCAGCCAGGCCATGTGGGGGTCGAGCCGGTCGAAGCGCTGCGCCACGTAGCGCTCGGCGGTGCGCTCGGCCGTGTGGCCGTAGCTGCTGGCAGCCGACACGGTCTCGATGCGGCCGGTGGCATCGACGCCGAACACGGTGCAGAAGGTGACGGGCATCACGCGGTGCATCGCCGCCAGGCAGCTGGCCGCCAGGTGCGGCGTGCCGATGCCCGCCAGCACGTCGCCGACGACGGCGGCCGACAGCTGGGCGTCGGCGGCAGGGTGGAGGCGCCAGCGTTTCATGGGTTTCGAAAGAGCGAGATCAGGGTAAATACCTCCTACGAAGTTATGACATTGGCGCGGGCGGTGCATCGGGACAATCCCGTTCCATGACCACCACCCGTACCGCCGACGCCGCCACCGGCCCCGTGCCGCCGCCGCCCTCCGCGACCGCGCTGCCGCCTTCGGTCGGCGCCTTCCACTACACGCGCTTCACGCCCCGGCTGCCGTCGCTCGGCGCCGACGGCATGGAGCCCGGCCGCCACCCCGTCGTGATCGCGGGCGGCGGCCCGGTGGGCATGGCGCTCGCGCTGGGGCTCGCCAACCACGGCGTGCGCTGCGTGGTGCTCGAGGCCGACGACACGGTCTGCGTGGGCAGCCGCGCGGCCTGCATCTCGCGCCGCAGCCTGGAGATCGTCGAGCGCCTGGGCGCGCTGCCGGCGTTCATGGGCAAGGGCCTGCCGTGGAGCGTGGGGCGCAGCTTCTACAAGACGGCCGAGGTGTTCCGCTTCGAGATGCCGCAGGCCGCGCAACAGAAGCTGCCGCCGATGATCAACCTGGAGCAGTACTACATCGAGCAGTACCTGCTGGACGAGATCGAGCGCCGCAACGCCGCGACGCCGGGGCTCATCGATATCCGCTGGGGCACCGAGCTCACCGCGCTCGCGCAGGACGAGGACGGCGAGGGCGTGACGCTCGACGTGCGCAACGCCGAGGGCGCCTACCGCTTGCGCGGCCAGTGGCTCGCGGCCTGCGACGGCGGCCAGAGCTTCGTGCGCAAGTCGCTCGGGCTGGTGTTGGAGGGCACGGGCTACGAAGGCCGCTACGTGATCATCGACATCGAGCTACACAGCGGCCACCCGACCGAGCGCCGCGCCTGGTTCGACCCGCCGTGGAACCCCGGTTCGACCGTGCTGATGCACCGCCAGCCCGACGACATCTGGCGCATCGACTACCAGCTGCGCGCCGGCCAGAGCACCGAAGACGCGCTGCAGCCCGCGGCCGTGGCCGCGTTCGTGCAGCGCCACCTCGACGCCATCGGCGAAGGCCACCTGCCGTGGAAGACGGTGTGGACCTCGGTCTACCGCGCCGGCGCGATGACGCTCGAGCGCTACCGCCACGGCCGCGTCGTGTTCGCGGGCAACGCGGCGCACGCCATGCCGATCTTCGGTGTGCGCGGGCTCAACTCGGGCTTCGACGACGCCGACAACCTGGCCTGGAAGCTGGCCTTCGTGGCCCAGGGCCTGTCGGGCCCGGCGCTGCTGGATTCGTACTCGCAGGAGCGCATCGCGGCCTTTCACATCAACGCCGAGAGCGCGATGCGCAGCACCGAGTTCATGTCGCCGCCCTCGCGCGGCTTCGACCTGCTGCGCGAGGCGGCGCTGTCGCTGTCCGAGGCCCATCGCGGCATCGCGCAGCTCATCAACCCGCGCCAAACGCAGGCCGTGCGCTACGCCGGTTCGGCGTTGTCGAGCACAGGCGATGCGTTGCCCGCCGGGCCGCTGCCGGGCGATGCGCTGCCCGAGCAGCCGCTCGCGCAAGGCCATCTGACCGACTGGATCGGCCCCGTGTTCACGCTGCTGGTGCTGCAGCCGGACCTGGCGCCGCTGCCCGACGCCGACATCGCGCAGGCCCGGCAAGGCGCCTTGCCGTTCGAGGTGCGCACCATCGGCAACCTGGGGAGCAACGACCGCACCGATGCGCAGGCATCCCCCGCCGTCTTCGCCGCGCTCGGCGCCGACGATGGCGCCGTCTACCTGCTGCGCCCCGACGGCCACGTGGCTGCGCGCTGGCACCGCCTGCCGGCCGGCGCACTGCCTGCCGCGCTGGCGCGCGCGGCTGTCGCCACTTCACAGGACATTCCCGCATGACGACCTCCGCCCCCTCGCTCCACCCCGACGCCCGCGACCGCCTGTACGCCGAGTGCGCACGCGCCATCACCGAGGCCGGTGCCGAGCGCGAATCGCTGTTCCTCGCGCGGCTCGCGCTGCTGCTGTTCGAGCAGGTCGGCGACGAGGCGCGCTGCCACGCCGCGCTGGCCGACGCGTTGCGCGCGCTGCCCGTACCATCGCTGTCCGCTTCCGAACAAAAAACAGGAGATTGATCTCATGGATCGCCGCACCCTTCTCGCCACGCTCGCCTCCGGCGCCGCCGTGGCCGCAGCCCCCTTCGCCCACGCACAGGACTACCCTGCGCAGCTCATCAAGTGGGTCGTGCCGTACCCCGCAGGCGGCGGCACCGACGTGATCGCGCGCGTGCTGGCCGAGGCCATGCGCCAGACGCTGGGCCAGCAGATCGTGGTCGACAACCGCCCCGGCGCGTCGACCAACATCGGCGCCGACCTGGTCGCCAAGAGCAAGCCCGACGGCTACACGGTGCTGTCGGCCGACAACGCCGTGCTGGCCTTCAACGAGCACCTGTTCACCAAGCTGCCGTTCAACCCCGAGAAAGACTTCACCTACGTCGGCGCCATCGGCAAGTTCCCGCTCGCGCTGGTGGTGCACCCGGACTTTCCGGCCAAGACCTTCAAGGAGTTCCTGGCCTACGTGAAGGCCAACCCCGGCAAGGTCAACTACGCCTCGCCCGGCAACGGCTCGCCGCACCACCTGGCGATGGAAATGTTCAAGGCGCGCACCGGCACCTTCATCACCCACATCCCGTACCGCGGCGCGGCGCCGGCCATGGCCGACGTGATGGGCGGCCAGGTGCCGTGCATGTTCCTGGACCTGGCCTCGGGCCTGCCGATCATGCAGGGCAACAAGGTGCGCGTGCTGGCCATCGGCTCGGGCGCGCGAAGCAAGCGCCTGCCCGACGTGCCGACGCTGGCCGAAGTGGGCGTGCCCAACACCGAGGTGTTCGCATTCCAGGGCATCCTCGGCCCGGCCGGCCTGCCCGCCGCCGTGGTGAACAAGCTCAACAGCGACCTGAACAAGGCCTTCAGCACGCCGGCCGTGCAAAAGCGCTTCGACGACTTCGGCATGGAAGCGATGCCCGGCACGCCGGCGCAGTTCGCGGCGTTGTCGCGCGCGGAATCGAAGCGCTGGGGCCCGATCATCAAGCAGGCGGGCATCAAGCTGGACTGATGCCGCCGGGGGGGCGTTCGTCCTAGCGGGCGAACGCTTTTCGCGAGCCGTCTTCGAAGACTTCGTCGTCGCGCTGCAGCTCGCCGTTCTCGTCCCAGCTGCGTTCGCGCGTCACGCGGCCCTTGTCGTCGAAGCTCGACTCGGCCAGCAGCTCGCCCTTTTCATTGAAGCGCTGGTGCGTGCCCACGGGCACCTGCCGGCCGCGCCCCGGCGCGAGGTAGCGGCCCTGCGCGGCGCGCTGGCCGCTGTCGTAGAACTCGGTCACGTCGACCGTGCGCTCGCTGCCGGCGCCGCTGTAGACGGCCTTGCTGCGCGGCTGGCCGTTGAGGTGAAAGCTGTCGTCGCTCACGGGCTCGCCCGCAGCGTTCCAGCGCTGGTCGCGCACCAGCGAGCCGCGGTCGGAAAACTCCTGCTCGCGCTGGCGGATCGACGAGCGACCGACCAGCAGCCACACGGTTTCGCGCCGCTTCACGCCTTCTGACGAAAAACTGCGCTCCACGCGCCGGTTGCCGGTGGTCTCGTCGACCACCGACGGCTTGCCGTTGTCGTAGAACTCCTGCGTGCGCACGCGCTTGCCCGCCTGGTACGAGAGCTTCGAGCGCAGGGTGCCGCGCGCGTCGAACAGGTCGACGTTCGACGGCCCGCCCGTGAAGCCGCACAGCTTGGCATCGTCGGCCACCGGCGCCAGCACGGGCGCCTCGGCGCAGCGCAGCATCGACATCTGGCCGCGCTCGGTGAACTCGACCATGGCGCGCTCGGTGCCGCGGTCGGGGTAGAAGGTGGCGCGCCGCAACTGGCCGCCGGGGTAGAAGCTGCGCACCAGGCCGCGCTCCTGGCCGTCGTCGTACATGGCGTCGCGCAGCACCTGGCCGCCGGGCGCGAACTCGCGCGCGCGGCCGTGCATGTTGCCCTTGGCGTTGACGGTGTGCTCGCGCGCGAGCTTGCCCTTTTCGTAGAAGCGCACCAGGCCCATGAAGACACCGTTCTGTACCTGCTGCTCGCGCTGGAGTTCGCCGGTGCCGCGGTCCTTGCAGCGCATCAGGCCGGTCTTGCCGGCGGTGCTGTTGCCGTCGGCCGGGCTCACGCGCTGGCCGTTGAGCTCGCACTCCTGCTGCGCGTGGACCGTCGGGGTACCCAGCAGCGCCGCCAGTGCGATCGCGGCCGGGCCGAGGAGGGACGCGGCCGCCCGGGGCGCCCGAAAAGCGGGAGCGGGCGGGCGCAGGGTCACTTGTCGTAAAGCGTGTCGAGCGAACGGAAGCCCTTGACCTCGATCGGGTTGCCGAAGGGGTCGCAGAAGAACATCGTCCACTGCTCGCCCGGCTGGCCTTCGAAGCGCACCTGCGGCTTCAGCACGAACTCGGTGCCGGCGGCCTCGAGGCGCCCCGCCAGTGCCTGCCAGTCGGGCAGCGCGAGCACGATGCCGAAGTGCGGCATGGGCACCATCGCATCGCCGACGCGGCCGGTGCGGGTGGTGGCGAAGGGTTCACCGAGATGCAGCGAGATCTGGTGGCCGAAGAAGTCGAAGTCGACCCAGGTGTCGGTGCTGCGGCCTTCGGCGCAGCCGAGCACGTCGCCGTAGAAGCGGCGGGCGCCGTCCAGGTCGCGCACGTGGAAGGCAAGGTGAAAGATGCTTTGCATGGTTTTGGATTATGGGCAGCGGTGCTGTGAGAATGCCGGACTTTCTTTCAATCATGGAGCTCGCCTTGCGGATACTCCGAGCCCTCGTCGCACCGCTGCGCCTGCTGTCGCGCGGCACCGACCGGCCGGCGCCCCAGCGCCTTCTTGCACGTCTGACCCGCCAGGCCTTCGCGGCTGTCGGCGGTTGTTTCATCGCGGTGGCCGCACATGCCGCCGCCTGCCCGCCCTCGGCCATCGCCAGCCTGGAGAAGCCCGGCATCGGCCTGCGCAACGGCATCGACCGCGGCCTGCTGTGGCGCATCGAGCGCGACGGCCGCACCTCGTGGCTCTACGGCACCCTGCACCTGGGGCGCGGCGAATGGGTGCGTCCCGGCCCCACCGTGCAGAAGGCGCTGGCGCAAAGCGACACGCTCGCGCTGGAGCTCGACTCGCGCGACGACGCCACGGTGCGCGCCCTGAGCCAGCCGGCCGACCCGGCCGCGGTGGCGCGCGTGCTCAGCGGCGAGCGCGCCCGCCGGCTCGAGCGCCAGAACGCCGAGGCCTGTGTGCCGCCGGGCTCGACCGCCCGGTTGCCCCCCATCCTGCAGGTCACGGCGCTGACCGCGCTGGCGGCGCGCGCCGACGGCCTGTACGCGGAGTTCGGCGTCGACGAGACGCTGGCCGTCTCGGCCCGCAACAGCAACAAGCCGATCGTCGCGCTCGAGAACGCGGCCGACCAGCTGCGCTGGCTGACGGGTGGCTCCGAAGCGGAAGAGGCCGAGCAGATCGACGCCATGCTCGACGAGCTGGAGTCGGGCCGGTTGCGCGGCCAGCTCAAGACGCTGGCCGACATCTGGGCGCGCAGCGACGCGGCCCGGCTGGCGCGCTACCCCGAGTGGTGCGAGTGCCTGAACACGCCGGCCGAGCAGCGCCTCATGAAGCGCCTGCTCGAGGACCGCAACCCCGGCCTGGCCGACGGCATCGAGCGCCTGCATGCGGGCGGGCGCAGCGCGTTCGCCGCGGTCGGCGCGCTGCACATGGTCGGCGCGCAGGGGCTGCCCACGCTGATGGCGGCGCGCGGCTTCACCGTGACGCCGGTGCTCACCGAGGCGCAAGCGCAGCAGGCGCTGCCGATGCCGGCGCTCGCGGCGCCCGAGCCGCCAGCCCGCAAGGCGGTGCGCGGTGGCAAGAACGTGAAGGGGCAGAAGGCAGCCAAGGGCACGGGCCAGAAGGCCGCCGCGAAGGGCGGGGCCAAGCCGGCGTCCAAGGCCGCTGCCGCGCCCAAGGGCAAGGCCGCACCCCGTGCCGCCCCCAAGGCCGCGAACAGCAAAGTGCGCCGATAATCGCGACCGCCATGCACACGCTGCGCCCCCACCCCCGCCTGATCGGCCGTCTCGGCCGCTGGGTGCTGCTGTGGTTCGTGCTGTCGTTGGGCGTGGCGGTGGCGTCGCCGGTGGTGCATCCGCAGGCGATGGAGCTGGTGTGTTCCGGCGCCGGCACCATCAAGGTGGTGGTGCACACCGAAGACGGCGTGCAGGACATGGGCGCCACGCACATGGACTGCCCGCTGTGCGTGCTGACCGGCGCACCGCCCCCGCCGCCCGTGGCCACCGCCTTCGATGTGCCCCTGCCGCTGGGGCGCGTGCTTCAACCGATTCCCGCCGCGCGCCATGCCGCGGCCACCGCCGCGCCGCTGCCGGCGCGCGGGCCCCCGAACTTCGCCTGAGCGATCCATACCATCGCTGTCTGTCTGCGCACCCCGGGTGTCAACAGTCGGTCCTCCTGGCTTGAAGTTCGTGGAGTCGGTTCCCCTTGAAAAAGCATTCCCACGCCCTGGCAATCGCCATGGCATTTCCTCTCAGCGCGCCCGTCTGGGCGCAGCAGCAGCCACCGCCGCCTGAGGCCACGGCCGCCCCAGGCCGCGCGCTGGGCACCGTCACCATCAGCGGCGGCCGGCCGACCTCGCTGCCGACGCAGATCCCCACCACCATCGAAGGCGTGACCGCCGAGCAGATCGCCGAGACGGTCAACGCGACCGACGCCGAAGACGCGCTCAAGTACCTGCCGAGCCTGCTGGTGCGCAAGCGCTACATCGGCGACTTCAACCACGCGGTGCTCGCCACGCGCGCCTCGGGCACGGGCAACAGCGCCCGTGCGATGGTCTACGCCGACGGCATCATGCTGTCGAACCCGCTGGGCAACGGCGCCACCTTCGCGCCGCGCTGGGGCATGGTGTCGCCCGACGAGATCGAGCGTGTCGACGTGCTCTACGGCCCGTTCTCGGCCGCCTACCCGGGCAACTCGGTGGGCGCCGTGGTCGACTACGTGACGCGCATGCCCACGCAGCTCGAGGCGCACGTCAAGCTCAGCGGCTTCACCTCGAACTTCGACCTGTACAACAGCCATTCGTCGCCGGGCGGCCAGCAGCTCGACCTGTCGCTGGGCAGCCGCAGCGGCGACTGGTCGTGGTGGCTCGGCGCCTCGCGCACCCACAGCAAGGGGCAGTCGCTGTCGTTCGCCAACCGGCTCGTGAGCGCGGGCACGGTGGGCAGCGCGGGCACGCCCGTCACGGGCGCGGTGCTCGGGCTGAACCCGTCGAACCAGCCGTGGTGGCTGCTGGGCGGCATCACCGCCTACGACACCACCCAGGAGCAGGCCAAGCTCAAGCTGGCCTACGACTTCTCGCCCACCGTGCGCGCCACCTACACGCTGGGCGCCTGGCACAACACCACGCACGGCAGCACCGACACCTACCTGCGCGATGCGCTCGGCCAGCCGGTGTACGGCGGGCGCGTGAACCTCGGCGGACGCACCTACACCCTCGACGCACCGGCGGCGGCCTTCGCGCCGACCGAGACGGCGCTCACCCACTACATGCACGGCCTCTCGGTGAAGAGCCACACGGGCGGCGTGTTCGATTGGGAAGTGGCGGCGAGCCTGTTCGATTACGCCAGGGACACCTCGCGCACGCCGACCACGGCGCTGCCGGGCGCCTTCTACGGCGGCCCTGGCCGCACCACCGACATGGGCGGCTCCGGCTGGCACACCCTCAAGGCCGCGGGCACCTGGCGGCCCACCGGCTCGGCCGAAGGCGTGGGAGCGCACGTGGTCGACTTCGGCGTCCAGCAGGACACCGCGCGGCTGCGCAGCGCCATCGGCAACACGCGCGACTGGATCGGCGGGCCGGCCGTGTCGCCGTTCTCCGCCTTCAACGGCAACACGCGGCTGCGCTCGCTCTACGTGCAGGACACCTGGCGCTTCGCGCAGGATTGGAAGACCACGCTGGGCCTGCGCCACGAGCGCTGGGAGGCGTACGGCAGCCAGCTCGGCAACGCGGCGCGGCTGCTCGACTTCGCGCCGCGCAAGAACAGCTTCGTCTCGCCCAAGGCCGCGCTCGCCTGGCAGGCCACGCCCGACTGGCACTTCAAGGCCTCGGTCGGCCGCGCCGTGCGCATGCCCACTGTGAGCGAGCTCTACCAGGGCTCGATCGAGGGCAACCGCATCGTCAACACCAACCCCGAGCTGCGCCCGGAGCGTTCGTGGACCGCCGAGCTGAGCGCCGAGCGCGACCTCAAGCGCTGGGGCGTCGATGGCGTGCTGCGCACCACGCTGTTCTTCGAGCACACGAAGGACGCGCTGTACACCCAGGCGCTCACCAACCTCGTGAGCACCGTGCAGAACGTCGACGCCATCCGCACGCGCGGGCTGGAGGTGGCGATCAACACGGTCGACGCGGGCATCCAGGGGCTCGACCTGGGCGGCAGCCTCACGCTGACCGATTCGAAGATCACCGCCAACCGCGGCTTCCCGGCCAGCGTCGGGCGCGACCAGCCGCGCGTGCCCAAGGTGCGCGCCTCGCTGCTCGCCACCTACCGGCCCGATGCGAAGTGGAGCTACACCGTCGGCGTGCGCTACAGCGGGCGGCAGTACGGCACGCTCGACAACAGCGACCCGAACGGCATGGCCTTCATGGGCTTCTCGAAGTTCTTCGTGGTCGATGCGCGCATCCGCTACCGCATCGACCGCCAATGGAGCGCCGCCGTCGGCATCGACAACCTGAACAACCGCACCTACTGGGCCTTCCACCCGTACCCGCAACGCACCTTCGTGGCCGAACTCAAGTTCGACCTTTGACCCTCACTTTTTCCTACCCAAGGACACACGCCATGACGAAGCTTTCGACCCCCACTTTCCACATCCTCGCCGCCTGCGCCCTGCTGGCCGGTGCCGGCGCCGCCGGCGCCCACGTGAGCCTGCCCCCGGGCGGCGCCACCGTCGGCAGCGAGTACAACGCCGCCTTCCGCGTCGGCCACGCCTGCGAAGGCGCCAAGGCCACGACCGGCCTCGCGGTGCGCCTGCCCAAGGGCTTCGTGCTCACCGACGCCCAGGCGCGCAAGGGCTGGAAGCTCGACGCGCCGAAGGCCGGCAGCGCCGAAGGTGAAGTGCGCTGGACGGCAGAGACGCCGCAGAACGCGCTGCCCGGCAGCGAGCGCGGCGAGTTCGTGCTGCGCGGCAAGGTGCCCGCCACGCCGGGCCCGCTGTGGTTCAAGGTGCGCCAGGACTGCGACGTCGGCAGCGTCGACTGGGCCGAAGTGCCCGCGTCGGGCAGCGCCACGGCCGGCCTGAAGGCACCCGCGGCGAAGCTCGACGTGGTCGCGCAGGGCGTGGCCACGGTCGACGTGCGCGACGCCTGGGTGCGCCAGTCGGTGCCGGGCCAGAGCGGCACGGGCGCCTTCATGAAGCTCACCGCGCCCACGGGCACGAAGCTGGTCGGCATCTCGACGCCCGCCGCCGGCGTGGCCGAGGTGCACGAGATGAAGATGGAAGGCGACACCATGCGCATGCGCGAACTCGCGGGCGGCCTCG
This sequence comes from Variovorax sp. GW821-FHT10C12, assembly GCF_059415405.1. Taxonomy (NCBI): domain Bacteria; kingdom Pseudomonadati; phylum Pseudomonadota; class Betaproteobacteria; order Burkholderiales; family Comamonadaceae; genus Variovorax; species Variovorax sp. GW821-FHT10C12. The sequence goes on along the minus strand of NZ_JBWKNE010000011.1, from coordinate 4,274 downwards.
AGCTGCCGGCCGGCAAGACCGTCGAGCTCAAGCCCGGCGGCTACCACGTGATGCTGATGGACCTGAAGGGCGCCATGACCAAGGGCGCGACCGTGCCCATGACCCTGAAGTTCGAGGACGCCAAGGGCGCGAAGACGACGTTGGAGCTGAAGCTGCCGGTCGGTGCGCCGGAAGGCACCGCTGCTGCTGCGCCCGCAGCGGGCGGTGCGCACCAGCACAAGCACTGAGCCGGTTGAACCGGACCGTCAGAGCAACTGGTCCGGCGCCAGGGGTCCGAACAGCCGCAGCAGGAAGCGCAGCGTGGCGCTCGCGTCGGGCTCGGTGTCTGTGTCCTGCAGGCCGCTGCCTTCGGGCGCCTGCCACACCAGCGCGCCCTTCACCAGCTCGACATGCCACGAGCGTTCGCGCATGCCGCGCTCGATCTGCTCGGCCGCCATGCGCGAGAGTTCGCCGCTGCGGATCAGCAGCGCGATCTCGGTGTTCTGCAACTGCGAACGCAGGTCCAGGTTCATCGAGCCGACCACCAGCAGCCGGCCGTCCATCACCAGCACCTTGGAGTGCAGCATCGCGCGCGATTCGCCGCCCACGCCGCTGCCGCCCGAAGACCCGAACACATTGCCGAAGCTGGTCTGTTCGCTGCGCAGCTCGTACAGCTCCACGCCCGCGGCGAGCAGCGCCTTGCGGTGGCGCGCGTAGCCCACGTGGGCGATGGGGGCGTCGTTCGAGGCCAGTGAATTCGTCAGCACCCGGATGCGCACGCCCCGCGCACGCGCCGCGGCAAAGGCCTGCTGCATGTCGGGGCCGGGCACGAAGTAGGGCGAGATGATCAGCAGGTCGCTGCGCGCCTGGCCGATCAGCTGCAGCAGGCCCTCGACCACCGTATCGGCGCTGGAGGCCAGGTCGGCCAGGGCCGCGGCGTTGCGCGAGGGCATGTCGGGCCGGCTCACCACGAGGTCGGGGTTGCGTATCGCGCCGGGGCCGTTGTCGGCCGGGATCTTGCCGGGCGCATCGGCCAGCATCAGGGCCGGTGCCCAGACGAAGGCGGCGCTGCGCAGGTCGAGCGGTTTCTCGTCCCAGGCGCGGGCGCGCTGCTCGGCCGTGGGCGCCGCGCCGGGGCGGGGCTTGTCGTCTGCCGGCTTCGAGCGGTTGCGGGCTTCGGCCGCTTCGTCGTCGAGTTCCTTGTCGACCCGGCGGGCGCGTTCGCGGATGTGCTGGAACTCCTCGCGCGAGACCAGCGACTGCACGGGGTAGGCGCGCTCGTTGTTCCAGTAGCTGTCGAAGCTGCGCGAGAGGTCCTGCACGATCGGGCCGGCCGCCAGCACGTCGACGTCGACGAAGTTGCCGGTGGTGGCGTTGCCGAAGTAGGCGTCGCCCAGGTTGCGCCCGCCGGTCACGCCCATCACGTTGTCGGCCAGGAACAGCTTGTTGTGCATGCGCTGCTGGATGCGCGAGACCTCGCCGATGGCGTTGAGCATGCGGTTGAAGCCGGTGCCGCGCGAGCCCGCGAGCGGATTGAACAGGCGCATCTCGATGTTCGGAATGAAGGCCAGGCCGAGCACCAGCGCGTCGCGGCCGATGGTGTGGAAGTCGTCCAGCAGGATGCGCACCCGCACGCCGCGCTCGGCCGCCGCCTGCAGCCCGCGCACCAGCCGGCCGGTGCTGGCGTCGGCGTGGATGGCGTAGTACTGCAGGTCCAGCGTTTTCTGCGCGTTCTCGATCAGCGCCAGCCGGCTGCCGTAGGCGGCCTGCGGGCCGCCGAGCAAGACGAAGCCCGAGTCGAAGCGCGCCTTGTCGGCCTGCCGCCGCTCTTGCAGCAGCGTGGCCAGCGCCGTGCCGTCGGGCGAGGCGAGCGCGGTCGAGACGGGGCGGTCCACCTCCTTCGGCAGCTGCGCGCAGGCGCCGAGCACCAGGATCGCCAGCAGCGCGACGCTGCGGCGGACCAACGCGTGGAAGGAAGAAGAAAGCATGCGGCGGGGTCTTTCCGGGGGCTGGGGAAGGCGGTGCCGCATGTATAGCCGAGTTGGCGCCCGCCGTGGGTGGGACGGGCGGCCAATCGGCGCAGGAAGGCGACGCTCAGCGCCCGGCGCCGAGTTCTTCCTGGCGCTCCAGCGCGGCGAGCAGCTCGTCGTCGATCTTGGCGTGGCGCTCGCTCAGCTCGACCGCGCGCGAGGCGTCGCTCGCATAGATGGCGCCACCGTCGAGCTCGAGCATTTCGCTGATGCGCTTCTGTTCGGCTTCGAGGGCTTCGATCTGCGCGGGCAGGGCTTCGAGTTCGCGCTGCTCCTTGTAAGAGAGCTTCTTGCGGGGCCCGCCGGTGGGGGCGGCGGCGGGTGCGGCCGCGGGGGCCGGGGCCGGTGCGGCGGCTGGAGGCGGCGGTGGCGCCGATGCGAGGCGCTGCTCGGCGATCTCGCGCGCGCGCTTGGACTGGATCAGCCAGTCCTCCACGCTGCCTTCGTACTCGCGCCAGCGGCCGTCGCCTTCGAAGGCGATCGTGCTGGTCACCACGTTGTCCAGGAAGGTGCGGTCGTGGCTCACGAGGAACACGGTGCCGTCGTAGTCCTGCAGCAGGCCTTCGAGCAACTCGAGTGTGTCGATGTCCAGGTCGTTGGTCGGCTCGTCGAGCACCAGCACGTTGGCCGGGCGCGCGAACAGGCGCGCCAGCAGCAGGCGGTTGCGTTCGCCGCCGCTGAGCGAGCGCACGGGGGAGTTGGCGCGCGCGGGCGAGAACAGGAAGTCCGACAGGTAGCTCTTGACGTGCTTCTTCTGGCTGCCGATTTCGATCCACTCGCTGCCGGGGCTGATGAAGTCTTCGAGCGTGGCGTCGAGGTCGAGCTTGTCGCGCATCTGGTCGAAGTACGCCACCTGCTGGTTGGTGCCGCGGCGGATCTTGCCGCTGTCGGGCTCGAGTTCGCCGAGGATCAGCTTGAGCAGTGTCGTCTTGCCGGCACCGTTCGGGCCGAGCAGGCCGATCTTGTCTCCGCGCAGGATGGTGCCGCTGAAGCCGCGGATCACGGTCTTCTCGCCGAAGGACTTGGTGGCGTCGGTGAGCTCGGCCACGATCTTGCCGCTGGACTGGCCCGAGGCCACGTCCATGTTGACGCTGCCCTGCACCTCGCGGCGCGCGGCGCGGCTGGCGCGCAGTTCCTGCAACCGCGTGATGCGGCTCTGGCTGCGCGTGCGGCGTGCTTCGACGCCCTTGCGGATCCAGATTTCTTCCTGCGCCAGCAGCTTGTCGGCCTTGGCGCTGATGATCGCTTCCTGGGCGAGCTGTTCTTCCTTCTGGAGGAGGTACTGCTCGAAGTTGCCGGGGTAGGAGCCCAGCTTGCCCCGGTCGAGCTCCACGATGCGGGTGGCGACGCGGTTCAGGAAGCTGCGGTCGTGGGTGATGGTGACGACGCTGCCCTTGAAGTCGATCAGCAGCTGTTCCAGCCACTCGATGGAGTCGAGGTCCAGGTGGTTGGTGGGTTCATCCAGTAAGAGCACGTCCGGCGCGGCCACCAGGGCCTGGGCCAGCGCGACCCGCTTGCGCGTGCCGCCCGAGAGCGAGCCGACGCGCGCGGTGGGGTCGAGGTGGAGGCGGTGCAGCGTCTCTTCGACGCGCTGCTCCCAGTTCCAGGCGTCGTAGGCTTCGATCTTGGACTGCAGGGCGTCCAGGTCGAGCCCGTCCGCGCCGGAGAGATACAGGTCACGGATGGCAATGACTTCGCCCAGGCCCTGGCTGGCGGCGGTGAACACGTCCGCATCCATGTCGAGCGCGGGTTCCTGTGCCACGTAGGCCACGCGCAGGTTCTGCTGCAGCTGCAGCGTGCCGTCGTCGGGCTTTTCCAGCCCGCCCAGTATCTTGAGCATCGACGACTTGCCGGCGCCATTGCGGCCGATCAGGCCGATGCGTTCCGATTCGAGAAGAGAAAAGTCCGCATGATCCAGCAGCGGGACGTGACCGAACGCGAGCTGCGCGTCGAGGAGTGTGATGAGTGCCATGTGGCACGGATTATCGGAGGGGCGGGTGACGGCGCCTGGCGGCTGGGGGAGAAGGCTTCTTTATGGCTCTCTATATAGAAGGGGCTGGAGTTCCCTGGGAGAGACGTCGGCAACCAGGGAAGAGGCTTGAAGCGGGCGGCAAGCGGGGCGGCAAAGGTCTTCTTCAAGTTTCTTTCGGCTTGGCTTGCACGAGCCGAAATCTGTCATATACTCGTGGGCTTCGCTGCTGAATACCTCTGGTTTTCGAAGCGACTGGTGCTCTTAGGGGTGTTGGTTGTGAGTGGTGAAGAAAG
>NZ_JBWKNE010000010.1:0-184499 GCF_059415405.1 Variovorax sp. GW821-FHT10C12 | reverse complement strand
TGCGAGACCCCGCGAAACGTGAGCACCGCAGGTTGCCCGTAGCGAAGCGAAGGGTCGCAGACAGTGGGGTCGCCTTTCTTTTGCCTACTTTTCTTTGGCGAAGCAAAGAAAAGTAGGTCGCCCGCCGGGGCGAGTCCCGGCCTCGGGAAGCAAAACGACCACCAGCCCAAGTCACCCAAAACAACTACATTGCACACAATTGAATTGCGAACTACAATTCCCCCCATGCCAACGAAACCCAACACAGACGACCTTCTCAAGCTAGACAACCAGCTCTGCTTCGCCGTCTACTCCGCCTCCTTGGCAATGACCCGCCTCTACAAGCCGTTGCTAGAAAAGCTCCAGCTCACCTACCCCCAATACCTCGTGATGCTCGCCCTCTGGGAGCAAGACGGCCCCACCGTCACCGCCCTCGGCGAGCGTCTCTCGCTAGATTCCGGCACGCTGACCCCTCTGCTCAAGCGCCTCGAAGCCAACGGCTACGTAGCCCGAGTCCGCGACGTCGCAGACGAGCGCCGCGTCCACATCACGCTCACCACCGCAGGCCGCAAGCTCAAGTCCCGAGCCGCCAACGTCCCCGAGTGCCTCATGGCCGCCGCCGAATGCTCCGTCCCCGAGCTGATCGCCCTCACGCAGCAGATCCAGACCCTGCGCGACCGCATCCGCAAAGCCGCCTGACACACAAATCAGCCAGAGTTAGTTCCCCCGGCCTCCCCAGGAAGCCCTTTCACCACCCCCAAGCCCAAAGGAAATCACCATGACCACCAAGCTCGACAAAGTTCTCTACACCGCAGAAGCCCACACCGTCGGCGGCCGTGACGGCGCCGGCAAGTCCAGCGACGGCGCCATCGACGTCAAGCTGAGCTCGCCCGGTTCGGGCAAGCCCGGCACCAACCCCGAGCAGCTGTTCGCGGTCGGCTACGCCGCCTGCTTCATCGGCGCCATGAAGGCCGTCGGCCCGAAGATCAGCGTCAAGGTGCCGGAAGAGGTCGCCATCGACTCGAAGGTTTCCCTCGGCCCGACGAACGGCGGCGCGGCCTACGGCATCTCGGTGCAACTGGCGATCTCGCTGCCCGGCCTGGACGACGCACAGAAGAAGCTGCTGGTCGACACCGCCCACCAGGTCTGCCCGTACTCGAACGCCACCCGCGGCAACATCGACGTGGAACTGACGATCGTCTGATTCCGCTCTGACGGTTTCACGAAAAAAGCGCCCCGGCCCCAAGCCCGGGCGCTTTTTTCATGTCTGTCTCACGGGTGACGCCGAAACGCACGCCGAGATAGCGCCTTTCACCAAGCTTGGCTAATGTGGCCGCACGTCTCGCCCGTCCCGCCACCCGTCTTCAACACACACCCGTGGAGATCGACCCCATGAGCACCACCCACCTCCTGATCCGCAAAGACCAGCTGGCCACCGCGCGCCTGCACACCGACACCACCGAACGGCCACTGGCCGACGGGCAGGTGCGCGTGCGCATCGACAGCTTTGCGCTCACCTCCAACAACATCACCTACGCCGCCTTCGGCGATGCGATGAGCTACTGGCAGTTCTTTCCCTCCGAGGAAGAAGGCTGGGGCAGCATCCCGGTGTGGGGCTTCGCCAGCGTGGTGCAGTCGCAGCACCCGGGCGTGGCCGTGGGCGAGCGGATCTACGGCTACTGGCCGATGTCCACGAGCGCGGTGCTCAGCCCCGACCGGCTCTCGCCCTCGCGCTTCACCGACGCGGCGGCGCACCGCGCCGAGCTGCCCGCGGTCTACAACCAGTACTTCCGCTGCAACGCCGATCCGCTGTACACCACCGACACCGAAGACCTGCAGGCGCTGCTGCGCCCGCTGTTCATCACCTCGTGGCTGATCGACGACTTCATGGCCGACAACGACTTCTTCGGCGCCACCACCATGCTGCTGTCGAGCGCCTCGAGCAAGACGGCCTACGGCACGGCCTTCCAGCTGCACCAGCGCGACGGCATCGAAGTGGTCGGCCTCACCTCGCCCGCCAACGTGGCCTTCTGCCAGAGCCTGGGCTGCTACGACCGCGTGGTGACCTACGACGCGCTCGACACCATCGCGGCCGACACCCCCTGCGTGTACATCGACTTCGCCGGCAACGGCGAGCTGCGCACCGCGATCCACGAGCGCTTCACCAACCTCAAGTACAGCAGCTCGATCGGCGGCACGCACGTGGAGCAGCTCGCCGCCAAGGGCGCGGGCAAGAGCCTGACCGGCCCGCGCGCCACGCTGTTCTTCGCGCCGGCGCAGATCAAGAAGCGCACCACCGAATGGGGCGCCGACGAGTTCGGCCGGCGCATGGTGGCCGCGTGGCACCGCTTCCTGGCCACGGTGACCGACGCCAGCAACCCCTGGCTGCACACCGAGCACCACCACGGCGGCGAGGCGGTGCAGGCCGCCTACGCGCAGGTGCTGGCGGGCAAGGGCGACCCGCGCACCGGCCATATCCTTTCGCTTTACAAACAAGCGGGCGCTCGCTGACCCGCACGGGGCCCATGTGGCGACAATCGCCGCATGACCCCTTCTTCTGTCGCGCCCGCGAACACCCATCCTTACGAGAGCCTCACGCCCGACGTGGTGCTCGACGCGCTCGCGACACTCGGCCTGCACGGCGACGGCCGCCTCACCGGCCTGAACTCCTATGAAAACCGGGTCTACCAGGTCTACCTGGAAGACCCGAACCCCCATCCCGCGGTGGTGCTCAAGTTCTACCGCCCCGGCCGCTGGAGCGAGGCCGAGATCCTCGAAGAGCACGCCTTCTCGCTCGAGCTGGCCGCCGGCGAGGTGCCGGCCGTGCCGCCGCGGGCCTTCGACGGCAAGACGCTGCACCACCACGCCGGCTTTGCCTTCAGCGTGAGCCCCTACCGCGGCGGGCGCGCGCCCGAACTCGACAACTTCGAGGTGCTCGAATGGGTGGGCCGCTTCCTGGCGCGCATCCACACGGTGGGCAGCGCCAAGCCCTTCGAGGCCCGCCCCGCGCTCGACCTGCAGACCTTCGGGCTGGACTCGCGCGACTGGCTGCTCGAGAACGACAAGATCCCGCTCGACATGCAGCGCGACTGGGAAAAGATCTGCAACGAGGCGCTGGACATGGTCCGCGCCACCGCCCTGGCGCTGCAGCCGCCGGCCTCCGACTTCAAGCCCCGCAAGCTGCGCCTGCACGGCGACGTGCACCCCGGCAACATCCTGTGGACGCCCACCGACCGCCCCGGCGGCGGCCCGCACTTCGTCGACCTGGACGACGCGCGCACGGGCTTCGCGGTGCAAGACCTGTGGATGCTGCTGTCGGGCGACCGCGCGCAGCGCACGGCGCAGCTGTCGGGCCTGCTCGACGGCTACGAGCAGTTCCGCGAATTCGACCGCCGCGAGCTGGCGCTCATCGAGCCGCTGCGCACGCTGCGGCTCATCCACTACAGCGCCTGGCTGGCAAGGCGCTGGGAAGACCCGATCTTCCCGATCAACTTCCCGTGGTTCGGCTCCAGCGACTACTGGAAGGGCCAGATCCTCGTGCTGGAAGACCAGTGCGAGCAGATGGCCGAAGAGCCCCTCTACGCGTGATCACTGAGCGGCGTTCGCGGCCAGGCTCTGCGCCACGCCTTCGAGCAGCCGCTCGACCAGCACATTGACCGGCCCGGCGCGCCACACGCCATAAGCCTCCGACTGCGCCACCGCGCGGTCGAGCGGGCGGAACACCGCGCCGCGCAGCGCCGAGTGCCGCATCGCCTGCGGCACCAGCGCCACGCCCATGCCCTGCGACACCAGCGACACCACGGCCAGCCAGTGCCGCACCTCGTGGCGCACCTCGGGCAAGAAGCCCGCCTCGGCGCAGATCGACAGGATGCGCTCGTGGTAGTCGGGTGAGGCCTCGCGCGAGAACAGCACGAAGGGCTGGTCGCGCAGGTCGGCCGGCGCCAGCACGCGCTTGCGCGCCAGCGCATGGCCCGCGGGCAGGCAGGCCACGAAGGGCTCCGACAGCAGCAGCCGGTGCTGCAGCTCGGCCGGCATGCGGCTGGTGTGGACAAAGCCCAGGTCGAGCCGGTCGTGCAGCAGCTCGGCGATCTGCACGCCCGAATTGAGTTCGCTCAGCGTGATGCGCACCGCCGGATGCCGCGCCTGGAACGCGCGCAGCGCGGGCGGCAGGCCGCGGTAGAGCATGGCGCCCACGAAACCGATGCGCAGCCGGCCCGCCGAGCCGGTGGCCACGTCGCGCGCCTCCAGCGCGGCCTCTTCGGCCTGCAGCAGCACGCGCCGCGCCGACACGCGCAGCGCCTCGCCCGCGGGCGTGAGCCGCACTTCCTTGCTGTTGCGCTCGAACAGGCGCGCGCCCACCGAGTCTTCGAGCTGGCGGATCGCCACCGACAGCGGCGGCTGCGAAATGGCCAGCCGCCGCGCGGCGCGCCCGAAGTGCAGCTCCTCGGCGAGCACGGAGAAGTAGCGCAGGTGCCGCAGTTCCATGAATAGTCAAATCAAATCGTACAAGACCAAATCAATATTAGACACGGATCATTGCCCATCCAACAATGCGGCGAACCAGGAGACGCCCGCATGCCCACACCCGCTGCTTCCGCTGCCACAGCCGCCGCGCACCCGATCCCCGATCGCCACGGCCAGAACCTCTTCACCACCGACACCGAGCTGCACACGCTGCTCGCGCTGTACCTGCCCGAGGCCCTGCGCACGCACATGCGCCCGCACTTCGAGCGCCTGGGCGGCCTGGCGGGCGGCCTGCTGGACGACCTGGCCGGCACCGCCGACCGCAACCCGCCCACGCTGAAGCAGCGCACGCGCACCGGCATCGACGAGCAGAAGGTCATCAAGCACCCGGCCTACGTCGAGATGGAGCGCCTGGCGCTCAGCGAATTCGGCCTGGCCGCCATCTCGCACCGCGACGAGACGCTGGGCTGGAGCGGCAAGATGCCGCCGCTGGTCAAGTACGTGCTGACCTACCTGTTCGTGCAGGCCGAGTTCGGCCTGTGCTGCCCGGTCTCGATGACCGACTCGCTCACGCGCACGCTGAAGAAGTTCGGCGCGCCCGAGCTGGTCGCCAAGTACCTGCCGCGCCTGACCTCGCTCGACTTCGACGAGCTGGCACAAGGCGCGATGTTCATGACCGAGCAGGCCGCCGGCTCCGACATCGCCGCCACCGCCACCACCGCGCAGCGCCAGGCCGACGGCAGCTGGCGCCTGGCCGGCGACAAGTGGTTCTGCTCCAACCCCGACGCCGGCTTTGCGATGGTGCTGGCGCGCGCCGACGACGCGCCTGCGGGCATGAAGGGCGTGTCGCTGTTCCTGCTGCCGCGCGAACTGGACGACGGCAGCCTCAACCACTACCGCATCATCCGCCTCAAGGACAAGCTGGGCACGCGCTCGATGGCCAGCGGCGAGATCCGCCTCGAAGGCGCGGTGGCCTACCTCGTGGGCGAGGAAGGCCGCGGCTTCCAGCAGATGGCCGACATGGTCAACAACTCGCGCCTGTCCAACGGCGTGCGTTCCGCCGGCCTGATGCGCCGCGCGGTGGCCGAGGCCGAGTACATCGCCTCCGAGCGCCGCGCCTTCGGCCGCGCGCTGGAGCAGATGCCGCTGATGCAGCGCCAGCTCGACAAGCTGCGCGTGCCGTCCGAGCAGGCCCGCACCATGGTCTGCCAGACCGCGCAGGCGCTGGCACGCTCCGACGCCGGCGAGCCCGATGCGTACGCGCTGCTGCGCATCCTCACGCCGCTCATCAAGTTCCGCGCCTGCCGCGACGCGCGCCAGGTCACGGGCGACGCGATGGAAGTGCGCGGCGGCTGCGGCTACATCGAGGAGTGGAGCGACCCGCGCCTCGTGCGCGACGCGCACCTGGGCTCGATCTGGGAAGGCACCAGCAACATCGTGGCACTCGACGTGATCCGCGCTGTGAAGCGCGAAGGCTCGCTGCCCGTGCTGCGCGCGCACGTCGAGAAGCTGATCAGCGACGCCACCGAACTCACGCCGGCCTTTGCCGCCGCGCTGCGCGACACCATGGCGCGCGCCTGCGCCCTGGCCGAGACCGCCGCGCGCGAAGGCGGCGACGTGCTCGCGCGCCAGGCCGCCTCGGCGCTGTACCACTGCACCAGCGCTGCCGCGATGGCCTGGGAGGCCTCGGCCGGCGGCTCCGCCGCGCGCCTGCGCTGGGCCCAGCTGGTGCTGCTGCACCGCGTGCTGCCGCGCGACCCGCTGGCACCCGACGCGCTGCCCGCCGACTGGCACGCCGCGCTCGTGCGCACGGCCGCCTGAGCCCCTTTTCGAGAACAACGGAGACAAGACCCCATGCGACAACGACTCAGCCTCATCCTCGGCACCGCCTGCGCCGCGCTGCTGCTGGCAGCCACGCCCGCCGTGCACGCCCAGCCCGGCGCCTTCCCGACCAAGCCCATGACGCTGGTCGTGCCCTTCCCGCCCGGCGGCCCGACCGACGCGATGGCGCGCACGCTGGCCGCCGAGCTGCGCGACAAGCTCGGCCAGCCCATGATCGTGGAGAACCGCGCGGGCGCGGGCGGCAACATCGGCGCCGACTACGTGGCGCGCGCCGAGGTCGACGGCCACACGCTGCTGTTCGGCACCTCGGGCCCGCTGGCCATCAACGTGAGCCTGTACCGCAAGATCAGCTACGACCCGACGAAGAGCTTCGCGCCCGTGATCCAGGTCGGCTACCTGCCGAACATCCTGGTGGTGAACCCGGCCCTGCCGGTGAAGAACGTGGCCGAGCTGGTCGCCTACGCCAAGGCCAACCCGGGCAAGCTCAGCTACGCCTCGTCGGGCAACGGCGCCTCGTCGCACCTGGCAGGCGTGCTGTTCAACTCGGTGGCCGGCACCGACCTGCTGCACGTGCCCTACAAGGGCACCGGCCCGGCGCTCAACGACCTGCTGGGCAACCAGGTCAGCATGACCTTCACCGACATCCTCACCGCGCTGCCCTACGTCAAGGCGGGCAAGCTGCGCGCACTCGGCGTGGCCACCTCGGCCCGCTCGCAGGCGCTGCCCGAGGTGCCCACCCTCACCGAGCAGCTGCACAAGCCCTACGACGTGAGCGTGTTCTTCGGCATCGTCGCGCCGGCCGGCACGCCGGCCGACCGCGTGACCAAGCTCAACCACGCGTTCGCCGAGGTGCTCAACTCGCCGAAGGTCAAGCAGATGTTCGCCGCGCAGGGCCTGGAAGCCACGGCGGACACCTCTCCGCAGAAGCTGGCGCAGTTCATCGGCAGCGAAACGGCCAAGTGGAAGGACGTGGTGAAGAAGTCCGGCGCGCAGCTCGACTGACCGCCACGACGCACAAGAAAAAACAAGGAGACAAGAAGATGAAGACGCACCTGCTGTCACGCCTGATCGCTGTGACCGCGCTGTTCACCGCAGCCGGCGCCGCCACGGCCGAGACCTACCCGCAACGCCCCGTCACGCTGATCGTTCCGTACGCCGCGGGCGGACCCACCGACCAGCACCTGCGCGCCGTTGCCGACGAGGCCGCCAAGGCCCTCGGCCAGCCCGTGGTGCTCGACAACCGCCCCGGCGCGAGCGGCACCAACGGCGCCGCCGCGCTGGTGCGCGCCGCGCCCGACGGCTACACGCTGGCCGTGCTGCCGGCCTCGGTCTACCGCGAGCCCTTCATCAACAAGGTGGCCTTCGACCCCGCGCGCAGCTTCTCGTACGTGGTGATGCTGTCCGACTACACCTTCGGCCTCGCCGTGAAGGCCGACGCACCGTGGAAGACCTGGCAGGACTTCGCGGCCGATGCCGCACGCCGCCCGGGAAAGCTGAATGTCGGCGCCACCGGTGCGGTCGGCACGCCGCGCATCGTGATGGACGAGGCCGCCGAGATGGCGAAGGTCCAGCTCAACATGGTGCCCTTCAAGGGCGACGCCGAAGTGACCAACGCCATCCTCGGCGGCCACATCGACGCCGCGCCGCTCTCGGGCGTGGCCGTGCCGCACATCGACGCCGGCAAGATGCGCTACCTCGTGATGCTCACGCCGCAGCGCGTCAAGCGCTACCCGCAGGTGCCCACGCTGCGCGAACAGGGCGTGGACGCGGTCATCGATTCGCCCTACGGCATCGCCGGCCCCGCCGGCATGGACCCGGGGCGCGTGAAGACCGTGCACGACGCCTTCCGCAAAGCCTTGGCATCGCCCGCCGGCCTGCGCGTGCTGGAGCAACTGAACCAGCAGGCCAACGCGATGGACCCCGAGCAGTACCGCCGCTACGCGCTGGCCACCACCGCGCGCGAGAAGGAGCGCGTGGCGCGCCTGCGCCAGCGCGGCCTGCTTGACTGACCACAAGGTGCGCCGCATGCAGGACTCCGATTTCACCAACGAGCCAGCCGGCGTGCTGTTCGGCCTGCCCATGCCGATGGCCCGCGCCTTCGCGCTGCGCGGCGAGGCCATCGGCGACGAGCGCGCGCGCGTGCGCATGCCCTACAGCGCCGACCACACCAACAGCCGCGGCGACGTGCACGGCGGCGCGATCGCCGTGCTGTTCGACTGCGCGCTCTCCAGCGCCGTGCGCTCGCACGCGCCCACGGCCTTCGGCGTGGTCACCGTCGACATCACGGTGCACTACACCGCGCCCTGCGCCGGCGACGTGATCGCCACCGCCGTGTGCGAGCGGCGCGGCCGCGCGATGTGCTTCGCGCGCGGCGAGGCGCGCAACGCCGACGGCGAGCTGCTCGCGCTGGCCACGGGCACCTTCAAGCTGGTGCCGCGCACCGCTCCCTCTTCTTCCGAGTCCACCCCATGACCACCGCCCCTTCTTCGACCGGAGCCCTCGCGGGCATCCGCGTGCTCGACATCTCGCGCATCCTCGGCGGCCCGTACTGCGGCCAGATCCTCGGCGACCACGGCGCCGACGTGCTCAAGGTCGAGCCGCCGCAGGGCGACGACACGCGCACCTGGGGCCCGCCCTTCAAGGAGGGCGTGGCCTCGTACTACCACGGGCTGAACCGCAACAAGCGCGTGCAGCACCTGGACTTCTCGACCGAAGAGGGCCGCGAGGCGCTGCTGGCGCTGGTGGCCGAGGCCGACGTGCTGATCGAGAACTTCAAGACCGGCACGATGGAGCGCTGGGGCATCGGCTACGAGACGCTGTCGCAGCGCTTTCCGCGCCTGGTGTGGTGCCGCGTGTCGGGCTTCGGCGCCGACGGCCCGCTGGGTGCGCTGCCCGGCTACGACGCCGCCGTGCAGGCCATGACCGGCATCATGAGCATCAACGGCGAGGCCGACGGCGGCCCGCTGCGCGTGGGCCTGCCGGTGGTCGACATGGTGACCGGGCTCAACGCGGTGATCGGCGTGCTGCTCGCGCTGCAGGAGCGCCACCGGAGCGGGCGCGGCCAGTTCGTGGAAGCGGCGCTGTACGACAGCGGCCTTTCGCTGCTGCACCCGCACGCGGCCAACTGGTTCATGGACGGCACGGCGCCGCGCCGCACCGGCAACGCGCACCCCAACATCTACCCCTACGACGCGCTGGCCACGGGCACCGACCCGATCTTCGTGGCCGTGGGCAACGACCGCCAGTTCGCGAGCTTCTGCCGCTGCATCGACCTGCCCGCACTGGCCGACGACCCGCTGTACCGCACCGCCGGCGCGCGCTCGGTGAACCGCGACGGCCTCAAGCAGCAGCTCGAAGCCGCGCTCGCCGCCTTCGACGGCCGCACGCTGGTCGACCAGTTGATGGCCGCCGGCGTGCCCGCCGCGCCGGTGCTGTCGGTGGCGGCTGCGCTGCAGCATCCGCACACGCTGCACCGCGAGATGGTGGTGGAGATGGAAGGCGGCTACCGCGGCATCGGCGCGCCCGTGAAGCTCAGCCGCACGCCGGCCAGCTACCGCCATGCGCCGCTGACGCCGGGCGATTCCTTCCTGCCGAGCGACGACAGCGCGGGGCGCTGACCAGCTCAATCCAGCGAGAGCTTCAGCGCGCGGATCAGCGGATGCCAGCGCGCCGACTCGCGCGCCAGCAGGGTCTCGAACTCGGCCGGCGTGCCACCCACCGGCTCGACGCCGGCCTCGGCGAGGCGGCGCTGCACCACCGGGTTGTGCAGGGCGCTGGCCACCGCGCGCTGCAGCCGCGCCACCACCTCGGGCGGCGTGCCCGCCGGCGCTACGAGGCCGTGGAAGATCGCGGCCTCGACCTTCGGCAAACCCAGTTCCGCGAAGGTCGGCACGCCCGGCAGTTGGGCCAGGAGCGCGGGGTTCGCCACCGCGAGCACGCGCAGCCGGCCGCCCTGGATGAAGCGGCGCGCCGTCGCAAGCTCGCCCATCGCGAACGGCAACTGGCCGCCCGCCACCTCGACCAGCGCGGGCCCGGCGCTGCGGTAAGGCACGTGCACCATCTCCAGCCCGGCCTCGCGCGCCAGCAGCGCCATCGCGAGGTGCTGCGCGCTGCCGTTGCCGGCCGAGGCAAAACTGAAGCGGCCCGGAAAGGCGCGCGCGTCCTCGATGAAGGCACGTGCATCGCGCACGCCGCTGGCCGGGCCGACCAGCAGCACCATCGGCAGCCGCACCAGCTGCGTGACGGGCGTGAAATCGCGCGACGGGCTGTAGCTCAGGCTGCGGTACAGCGCCGGGTTGAACACCCACATGCCGTTGTCGGCCGACAGCACGGTGTGGCCGTCGGCCGGTGCGCGCGCGGCCTCGAGGGCGGCGAGCGCGGTGTTGCCGCCGGGGCGGTTCTCGATCTGCACCGGCTGGCCCGTGTCGATGGCGAGCTGGGCGCCGATGGCGCGCGCGACGACGTCGGCGATCGCGCCCGTCGGGAAGGGCACGATCCAGCGGATCGGGCGCGCGGTGTCGTCGGAGGGCTGTGCCCAGGCCGTGCCCGCCACCAGACCCACCAGACCCAGCGACGCGGCCAGCCGCCGCCGTGTCAGGTCCGGCAGGCGGCACGTCGTCACGGGGCGGCCCGGCTGGTTTTGAGGCCCTGCCCCGCGGCCCAGGTCGACACGTCCTCGCGCTTGATGGCCGCGGCCATGAGGCCGGGGAACGCATCGGGCGTGCAGGCGAACGAGGGCACGCCCAGGGCAGCGAGCTTGGCGGCCAGGTCGCGGTCGTACGAGGGCGCGCCCTCGTCGCTGAGCGCCAGCAGCGCGATGAACTGCACGCCGGCCTCCACCAGCTGGTGGGCGCGGCGCAGCAGGCCGTCTTCCACGCCGCCTTCGTACAGGTCGGAGATGAGGATCAGGATGGTGTTGCGCGGCTCGCGCACCAGCGTCTGGCAGTAGCCCACGGCGCCGTTGATGTCGGTGCCGCCGCCCAGTTGCACGCCGAACAGCAGGTCGACCGGGTCCTGCAGCTGCTCGGTCATGTCGACCACGGCGGTGTCGAACACCACGAGCTTGGTCGACACCGCCGGCAGGCTCGCCATCACCGCGCCGAAGATGCTCGAATAGACCACCGACGCGGCCATGGAGCCGCTCTGGTCGATGCACAGGATCACTTCGCGCTGCGGCTGGCGCGCCTTGCGCCCGTAGCCCACCAGCGTCTGCGGCACCACGGTGCGGTACTCGGGCTGCCAGTGGCGCAGGTTGGCGCGGATGGTGCGGTGCCAGTCGATCTCCGAATGGCGCGGGCGGCGGTTGCGCTGGCTGCGGTTGAGCGCGCCGCTCACGGCGCTGCGCATCGGCTCCTCCAGCTTCTTCATGAGCTCGTCGACCACCTTGCGCACCACGGCGCGCGCCGTGTCCTTGGTGCCGGCCGGAATCACGCTCGCCAGCGCGACGAGGTTGGCCACCAGGTGCACGTCGGGCTGCGCGTTCTCGAGCATCTCGGGCTGCAGCAGCATCTGGCGCAGGTTGAGCCGCTCCATCGCGTCGCGCTGCATCACCTGCACCACCTGGCTCGGAAAGTACTTGCGGATGTCGCCGAGCCAGCGCGCCACGCTGGGCGCCGAATCGCCCCGGCCGCCGCGCTGCCCGCCCTGGCCCAGGCCGCGCCGGCCGTCGGCTTCGTAGAGCGCGGCCAGCGCCTGGTCGATCTCGCGCACGCGGCCTTCGATGGCGCCGCAGCTGGCGTTGGCCTCGCTGCCGAGCACGAGGCGCCAGCGCTGCAGGCGGTCGGTGGGCGGCAGGGTCTCGTCTTCCATCGGGTTCGCGCTCATGCCTTCACTCCCAGCAGTTCCCGCAGCAGCGGCAGCGCGAGCACCGCGCGTGATTCGTCCCAGTCGGTGGCGGCCACGGCAGACGGCAAGGTGCCGCCGACGGCGCCGCGCTTGGCACGTTCACCGAGCGCACGTCGGTCGGCGCCCGAGAAGTCCGCGAAGCTGCGCCGCACCAGCGGCAGCACCTGCACGAAGTGCTCCTCGCCGAGCCCCGCGAGCCAGCCGTCGACCAGCGACCACACGGCATCGTCGTGCAGCAGCACCATCGCGTTGCGGTTGAGAAAGCCTTCGAGCCATGCCGCTGCATCGGTGGGCGGCGCGCCGGCCGAGAGGTTGCGCGCGAGTTGCTGCGAAGCGCCGTCGCTGTCGATCTGCGCATCGTCGAGCAGCAGCCGGCAGCTCACGCCGCGCAGCAGCGGCGCGCCGGTTTCGCCGAAGGCGATGGATCGCAATGCGTTGCGCCAGGCGGTGGTCGTTTCTTCGCCGTCGCGCAGGCGCACCGCGTCGTGCGCGCCGATGAGACGGGTACGCAGCGACTCGGCGGCTTCGGCGTCGAGCGCGCCGCAGGCGATCGGCAGGCCGATGGCGCCACGCACGATGAGGCTGTCGAGCACGTGCGAGAGCAGCGCGCTGTCGGTCTGGCGCACGCTGCCGTAGCGGAACACGTTGGCCAGCGGCGGCACGGCGCCGATGAGCTGCACGGCGTCGCCGGTGAGCGCGGCGCGGTCTTCGAGCGCGCGGGTCACGGCCTGCACGGCCACGGGCAGGTCGGCCAGCAGCACGGTGTCGACCTGCTCGGCCAGTGCGGTGAGCGAGGTCTCGGCCGCGAGCCCTTCCATCACGCGCGCGCTGGCGGCATGCGCCACGGTGGCGCCGAAGCGGCTGGCCTCGATGACGCGCAGCGCGAACTCGGGCTGCCACTGCAGCTGCCACACCTCGTGGAAGGTGCCGCGGCTCGCGCGCTGGCCGGCGGTGACCTCGCCCCATGGCAGGTCGAGCAGGCGCAGGCGGTGCAGCAGGTGGCTGCGCGCGAGGTCGTTGGGCTGGCGCAGGTCGAGGTCGAGCGTCTTCGCGGTGGCCTCGGGCTTCAGGCGCAGGCTCTTCTGCGCCTGTTCGAGGTCGCGCTGCAGCGGCACGGTGGGCACGTCGGCCGGCACCTGGCCCATGCGGTCGCCGACCGTGAGGCGTTCGCGGATGAGCGTGAGCGGCGCCTGCTCGCCCATGCAGATCACGCTTCGCACGGCCTCGTCGAGCTCGGGCAGGCCGGGCGCGGGGCGCTCGCGCAGCGCGGCCAGCGTGTCGGCCAGGCGCGTGGCCTCGATCAGGTGGGCGGAAGAGCAGTCGAGGTCGTGCTCGCGCAGCAAGCGCGCGACGCGTGCGAGCCAGCCGGTGCTGCGCCCCGCCACCTCGTGCCCCTGCTGCCACAGGTGTTCGTACCAGCCCGGCGAATCGATGCCCGCGCCATAGCCGCTGGCGCTCGTGAGGTGCCGGTACGTCCACGGCACCCAGGTCGCGAGCACCTTGAGCTTGGGCAGGCCCTTGAGCAGCGCCGCATCGGCCTTGGCGGTGGCCGCGCCCTGCAGCGCGGGCACGTGCCACGCACCGCACACGACGGCGATGCGCTGGTGACCGGCCTTGACGGCCTCGCGGATCGATTGCCGCATGAAGGCTTCGCGCCGCTGCTCGCGTTCCATCGCGCGCACGCCGCGCCGGTCTTCGGGCGTTTCGGCGCGCACGGCGGTCATGGCTTCGGCGATGGCGCCGAACAGGTCTTCGCCGTCGCCGCGTTCTTCGACCATGTGGTTCCACCAGCTCTCGCCATCGGCATAGCCGGCGGCGTGGGCGAGCCAGTCGAAGGGGTCGTCGGGCAGCGTGTGCGCCGCTTGTTCTTCCTCGGGGGCTTCGACCGTTTCGGCGACGGGCACCGTGTCGGTCTCGTCATCGCCGAGCGGTGTGTCGACAGGCCCTGCGGCCTTGGCCTCGTCGGCCGCTCGTGCGGCCTGCTCGATCGCCATGCGGTGCGCCTGCGGCAGGTCGATGAAGCGCGTGGGCACGCCGCGCGCGGCACCCCAGTGCAGCGCCTGCCATTCGGGCGAGAAGGTGGCGAAGGGATAGAAAGCGGCCAGGCCGGTGTCTTCGCTCGCGTGGATCAGCACCGCCACCGGCGGTTGCAGGTCGGCGTGCGCGAGAAAGGACAGCAGCGGCTCGGCCTCGGGCGGGCCCTCGACGAGGATGCAGTCGGGCTGCAGCGACTCGAAGGCGCGCAGCAGGCTGCGCGCACAGCCGGGGCCGTGGTGGCGGATGCCGAAGTAGTGCAGCGGCGAAGGCGCCGCGCTCGTGCTCATGCGCCGGCTCGCGTCAGAGTTGTTCTCGGCAGGCGCGGTACAGGTCCTTCCAGTCGGCCCGCTCCTTGACCACGGTCTCGAGGTATTCCTTCCACACCACCTGGTCCTGCACCGGGTCCTTGATGACCGCGCCGATCAGGCCCGAGGCCACGTCGGCCGAGCGCAGCACGCCGTCGCCGAAGTGGCCGGCCAGCGCCATGCCGCTGTTGATGACCGAGATGGCCTCGGCGGTCGAGAGCGTGGAGGTGGGCGACTTGATGCGCGTCTTGCCGTCTTCGGTCTGGCCGTTGCGCAGCTCGCGAAAGATCTGCACCACGCGGCGCACTTCCTGCAGCGCGGGCGGCTCGGCCGGCAGCGCGAGCGCGCGGCCCAGTTCGCCGACCCGCTTGACGACGATCTGCACTTCCTCGGCCTCGCTCGACGGCACCGGCAGCACCACGGTGTTGAAGCGGCGCTTGAGCGCGCTCGACAGCTCGTTCACGCCCTTGTCGCGGTTGTTGGCGGTGGCAATCACCGAGAAGCCGCGCGTGGCCTGCACCTCGGTGCCGAGCTCGGGCACGGGCAGCGTCTTTTCGGACAGCACGGTGATCAGCGAATCTTGCACGTCGGCCGGGATGCGCGTGAGTTCTTCGACGCGCGCGATCTTGCCCAGGCGCATGGCGTGCACCAGCGGGCTCGGCACCAGCGCTTTTTCCGAAGGGCCATGGGCCAGCAGTTCGGCGTAGTTCCAGCCGTAGCGCAGCTGCTCTTCGCTGGTGCCGGCGGTGCCCTGGATCAGCATCGTCGAGTCGCCACTCACGGCGGCCGCCAGGTGCTCCGACACCCACGACTTGGCCGTGCCCGGCACGCCGTACAGCAGCAGCGCGCGGTCGGTGGCGAGCGTGGACACGGCGATTTCCATCAGCCGCGAATTGCCGATGTACTTGGGGCTGACCTCGAAGCCGTTGGCCAGCTTGCCGCCCATCAGGTAGGTGAGCACGGCCCAGGGCGAGAGCTTCCAGTTGGCCGGGCGCTGGCGGTCGTCGACCTTCTGGAGCGCTTCGAGTTCTTCGGCGAATTGCTGTTCGGCATGCTGGCGCAGGACATTGCTCATGGACGGCCTTGGGAAGAGGTTGAAAGTGAGGAAGAAGAAGAAGGAAGAGTTGCAACCAGCCGGCGCGCGCGCACGATGCGCGCGGTGTCGGCCAGTGCGTTGGCGAGGCCGGGGCTTTCCTCGGCCGCGCGCGGCAGGTCGGCCAGCAGCGGCAGTGCATCGAGGTGCAGCAGCGCGGCGGCGGTGCCGAGCACCTGGCGCAGCACGTAGTCGTTGACGAGGTCGCCGCGCTCGACGCGCATGCGCAGCGCCTGGGCGATGCGCAGCGACAGCGCGGCCGAGGGCGTGTCGCCGGGCGCGCAGGCCTGGTCGGCAAACGCGACGACGTCCTGCACGCCCTGGCCGGCATCGCCGAGCTGCGTCGCCCAGTGGCGCTCGCGGCGCTCGCGCGGCAGCAGCGCCAGCAGCGGGCCCACGCCGCCACGATGGGCACGCGGGCGGTCGAGCAGCGCGTCGCACCAGTCGAAATCCGGCGCGGCCAGCACGGCCTCGTTCCAGCCGCGCAATAGCGCGTCATGCCAGTCGCCCTTGGCGGCCCAGTCGAGCAATGCGACGGGCGTCAGGCCGGTGCGCGCGGTCCACCACGCGAGTGGCATCTGGCGCACCAGTTGGTAGAGCCACCACGCGCGCTCGCCGAGGCTGTCGTGCGTGGGGCGCGCGGCGTCGATGGCGTCGTCCTTCCAGCGCGGGTCGGCGGCCTCGGGGGCGTTCAGTTGCCACGTCGCGCCTTGCGACGACAGCAGCGGCGCGAGGAAGGCCTCGACGCGCCGCACGTGCGCGCTGGCCGGCAGGCGCTGCAGCAGCTCGACCACGGTCTGGCGCACGTCGCGCGCGCGGTCTTTCAGCTGGGCTTCGAGCAGCGTTTCGTCGTCGGGGCCGAGGTTCTCGGCCAGTGCGCCGAGCAGCTCGGCGCGCTCCTTGGCGGGCAGTTGCGGCAGCTCGGCGGCGAGGCGTTCGCGCGCACCGGACGGGTCGTCGCGGCGTTGCTCGGCCAGCACGGCGCGGCGCTGGTCGATGCTGCCTTCGTCCCAGCGGGTCTGCGTGTCGGCCTGCGCGCTGGCGCCGACGGCGTAGCGCCAGTCGTCGTTGCGCGCGGCCAGCCAGCGCCCGCGTTCGCCGAGCGCGAGGACGACAGCGGGACGCAGTGCGGTGTCGCGGCGACCGGCATCGAGTGCGGCGGGCAGCAGGCTGGGCGGCAGGCGCCAGCCGGCGGTGGCGAGCACGGCCAGCACCTCGTGCTGCAGGCGCTGCGGGCCGCTGGCGAGTGCATCGGCGATCACGGCGAGCAAGGCGGGGTCGCCGAGCGCGGGGCAGGTGTCGTTGGCGGCGGGCGGTGCGTCGTCGGCGGAAAGGCCCGGCGCGACGAAGCCCGCACGGCGGCCCACGGCCACGGCGCCCGCGACGCGCAGCAGCACGCCCTGCGCGCAGTCGGTGGGTTGTTGCAGTGCTTGAAGCAGCGCGCCGAAATCGCCGGCCATGCCGTCGGCGGCCGGCACGGGTTGGCGTGCGGTGCCGACGAGGGCCGTCTGCAGCAAGGTATTCCAATGGCTCATGCGCGTGCTCCGCTCAAGGTCCAGACGGGTGTTCCACCCTCGGCCGCCCACGCCGTGAGCGGCGCGAACTGCTCGCCGTCCCATTCGCCGAAGACGCGCAGCGGCGCGCCGCCCGAATGCGCCAGCAACTGCCAGGCTTCCGCCGCGGCCAGCTGCATCGGCAGGGCCTGCGACGCGGCGCCCAGGCGCAGCCACCACTGGTCGCCGTGCCGCGCGGGCACGGCATCGGCCCACACCAGGGGCAGCAGCGGTTGCCACGGGTTGGCCGCGATCTGTTGGGCCATGCGTTGCCATTCGCCGGCTTCGTCATTGGCTGCGACAGGCGGTGCGGTCGATGCGGCCTCGGCCGGCAGTTCGGCCACCACCGCGCGCTGCGAGGCGTGGCCGGGATAGAAGCACAGCACGGCGGCGCGTTCGCTGCCGCTGACCCAGCCGGTCTCGAAGCCGCGTCCGCCGTGCGAGTAGTCGAGCAGCAGCGCGCGGCGTCCGCTCGCGCGGCCTTGCAGCCACACATGGCGCTCGACGAGTTTGGTGTCACGCTCGTCGAGGCACTGGCCCAGCACGAGCCAGTGGTCGCTCACGCGTTCGCCGTCGGCCAGCAGCGCCTCGCGGTCCTGCGGCCAGCCGAGCGCGGCGCGCAAGTCGGCGCGCGTGGCGGGCGACAGGCTGTCGCGGCGCGGCACCGCATCGACGATCAGTTGCAGCCGGCCCAGCCGGTCGAGCAGCCGCGCGGGCCAGCCCTCGCCGGCACCGATCAGTTCGGCCGCCTGCGTGATGCGCTGGCCGAGCCCCGGCGCCTGCGCGTCGACCATGCGCGCGGCCATGGCGGCCCAGCCCTCGGCCTGCTCGCTGCCGAGCGCGGCCAGGCCACGCTGGGTCTGGTCGTCGAGCCAGCGCGCGAGCTCCTGCACGCCGGCCTCGATGCGCTTCCAGCGCTGCGCGTCGCGCTTGGCGGCCGCGGCGGGATCGGGTGCGGCGGCCGGTTCGGCGGCGCGGGCTTCTTTCTTCTCGGCCTTCTCGCGGCGCGAGGCGAGCCAGTCGGCCACCCAGGGCGGCGGCGCGCCGGCGGTGAAGCTGGCTTCGCTCTGCGCGCGCAGCAGCAAGAGCGCCAAGCCGTGCTTGCAAGGGAACTTGCGGCTCGGGCAGGAGCAGCGGAACACGGGCCCCGACAGGTCGACCTGCGTCTGGTAGGGCTTGCTGCCGCTGCCCTGGCATTCGCCCCAGACGGCGTCGTCGGAATGCCCGAGCGTGGGCCACTTGGCGGGCGCGAGCAGGCCTTTGGCGGCCTTCGCGGAGGCGTCGTCCGGCGCGAGCGCGAGGACGGCTTCGGTACTGAGACTCATGGAAAGGGCAGCCTCGCGCCGGGCCGCGGCGCGGTCAGGGGTGGGAGGGGCGCGACCATCAGGGCGCGATGGGGTTGCCGGGCGTGCCTGCTTCGCCGGCCACGACCGCTGTTTTCGCAGCGGGGGCGCGGTAGGACACGCGTGCCGCCGGCACGGGTGTGGCGGCGATCGGTGGCGACGGCGACATCGGCCGCGTGACGCCGGCCTTGGTGACGCTGACAGGCGCGGTGGCCGTTGCCGAAGCAGGCACCACCACGCCAGGCGTCGCCTGCCCAGGCGCTGCGGGCGCCGTCTCGTACGGGTTGTGCAGCACCACGCTCTTGCCGACGCCTACGCCGGTACCGATCGGGCCGACACCAACGCCCACGCCGACGCTGGCCGAGCCAGTGACGGCGCCGTTGTCGTGCAGCGCCACGCCCGCGCCGAGCGGGCCCCAACCGGTGTTCAGGCCGACGGAGAAGTTGCCGTCCTTCGTGGCACCGAGCCCGAGCGAGAGCCCGGGCACCAGCGGGATGCCGATGTGATAGTGCGAACAGCCGCCCACCAGAAGCAACAGCAGCAGCGCCGAGGTGGCAGCCGCTGCGCGACGAACGATGCGCGGCCGGGCGTTCACACCAGCAGCGCGTTGACGCGCCTCACGTAGGCGGCCGGGTCGGCCGGCAGGCCGCCTTCGGCCAGCAGGGCCTGGTCGAACAGGATGTTCGCGAGGTCGTCGAAATGCGCGGAGCCTTCGAGCTTCTTCACCAGCGGGTGCTCGGCGTTGACTTCGAGCACGGGCTTCAGGTCGGGCGCGGGCTGGCCGGCCTGCTTGAGCATGCGCGCGAGCTGCGTGCTCATGCCGCCGTCTTCCACCACGAGGCAGGCGGGCGAGTCGACCAGGCGCGTGGTCACGCGCACGTCTTCGGCCTTGTCCTTGAGCGCCTCCTTCAGCTTCTCGAGCAGCGGCTTGAACGACTCGGCGGCTTCCTCGGCGGCCTTCTTCTCGGCCTCGTCCTGCAGCTTGCCCAGGTCGACCGCGCCCTTGGCCACGCTCTGCAGCGGCGTGCCGTCGAACTCGTTCAGGTAGTTCAGCGCCCACTCGTCGACACGGTCGGTCATGAGCAGCACCTCGATGCCCTTCTTCTTGAAGACTTCGAGCTGCGGGCTGTTCTTGGCGGCGGCGAGGTTGTCGGCCGTGATGTAGTAGATGGCGTCCTGGCCTTCCTTCATGCGCGCCTTGTAGTCGGCGAAGCTCACGCTCGCGACGTCGCTCGTGGTGGAGGCAAAGCGCAGCAGCTTGGCGATGCGGTCGCGGTTGCCCATGTCCTCGCCCAGGCCTTCCTTGAGCACCGCGCCGAACTCGGCGTAGAACTTGGCGAACTTGCCCGATTCGTCGGCGGCTGCGGCGGCCGTTTCAGCGGCCGTGGGCGTGTTCTTGTCGACCACGTCGGTCACACCTTCGGTCGGCTCGGGAGCCGGCACCGATTCGCCCGAACCCACATCGGTCTTGCCTTCGTTGCTGTCGGGCGCGGTCTTCTGCTTTTTGGCCAGGTCTTCGAGCATCGACAGCACGCGCTTGGTGCTGCCTTCGCGGATGGCCTTCACGTCGCGGCTTTCCTGCAGCAGCTCGCGGCTCACGTTGAGCGGCAGGTCGGCCGAGTCGATCACGCCCTTCACGAAGCGCAGGTAGTTGGGCAGCAGCGCCTCGGCGTCGTCCATGATGAAGACGCGCTTGACGTACAGCTTGACGCCCGCGCTCTTGTCGCGGTTCCACAGGTCGAACGGGGCCTTGGACGGGATGTACAGCAGCTGCGTGTACTCGGTGCTGCCTTCGACGCGGTTGTGGCTCCAGGCCAGCGGCGCCTCGAAGTCGTGGCTGATGCTCTTGTAGAACTCTTCGTACTGCTCGGCGGTGATGTCCTTCTTGGGGCGGCTCCACAGGGCGTTGGCCTTGTTCACCGTTTCCCACTCGCCGGTCTTCACCATGTCGCCGGGCTGGTCGTTCTCGCCGTCTTTCCACTCTTCCTTTTCCATCAGGATGGGCAGGGAGATGTGGTCGGAGTACTTGCCGACGATCTGCTTGAGCTTCCAGGCGTTGAGGTATTCGTCGGCGTCGTCGCGCAGGTGCAGCGTGATGCTCGTGCCGCGCGCGGCGCGCGTGATGTCGGCCACCTCGAAGTCGCCGGCGCCGCCGCTCACCCAGCGCACGCCCTGGTCGGCGGGCAGGCCCGCGCGGCGCGACTCGACCGTGATCTTGTCGGCCACGATGAAGCCCGAATAGAAGCCCACGCCGAACTGGCCGATGAGCTGTGCGTCGGCCTTCTGGTCGCCGCTCAGGCGGCTCATGAAGTCTTTGGTACCACTCTTGGCGATGGTGCCCAGGTTGTCGATGGCTTCCTGGCGCGACAGGCCGATGCCCTTGTCGGTGATGGTGAGGGTGCGCGCGGCCTTGTCGAACGACAGGCGCACGTCGAGATCGGGCTGGTCTTCGTAGAGCTCGGGGTGGTCGAGCGCCTCGAAGCGCAGCTTGTCGCACGCGTCGGACGCGTTCGAGATCAGCTCGCGCAGGAAGATTTCCTTGTTGGAGTACAGCGCATGCGTGACGAGGTGCAGCAGTTGCGCGACTTCAGCCTGGAACGGGAGTTTGGTATTGGAGGAATCAGCCATGGGAAAGAAGGATATCGGAGCCGAAAAATTCTAAGCCGGGTCGCCTCGGCGGCACGCCCGGATCGCCCGCTTGGCAAGCGGCCGGCCGGGCACGGGAAAGCAGCATTCTTCCCCATCCGTGGCGCAGTTCACGCCGCGGCCCCCGATGGCGCAGCAAGTCAGGTGGTGCTGGGATCAGGCGCGGAAGCTCGGCCGCCTTACCACCTGCCTCCGAAGGGATTCTCATGACGACAAATTTCAATGCCCTGTTCCTGGCCTGCGCGGGCCTGGCCTTCACCGCCCTGTCAGCCCAGGCCCAGGTGCCGGCCGATGCACCGGCGGGCACCACGGTGCAGTGCAAGGACGGCAGCTATGCCTCGCCGGACACGAAGTCGGGCGCCTGCCGCGGCCACAAGGGCATCCAGACCTGGTACGGCAAGGAGGCCAAGGCCGCAGCTGCGGCACCCGCAACCGCCCCCACGCCTGCGGCTGCACCCGCCGCCCCGGCAGCGCCGGCCCCGACCGCGGGTGCCGCGACCAAGGCGCCTGGCGCGCCTGATCCCTCGAAGATGACTGCGGCACCCGGTGGCGGCGCCGGCAAGGTCTGGGCCAACGACCAGACCAAGGTCTACCACTGCATGGGCGACCGCTACTACGGCAAGACCAAGAAGGGCGAGTACCTGACGGAGGCCGATGCCAAGGCCAAGGGCATGCACGCCGCGCACAACAAGGCCTGCTCGTAAGGCACGCCTGTTGCGTCCCCGGAGCCCGGCGACGGGCTACCGGGGCTGCGACTCGACTTCGCGCGTCCAACGGTCGATGAGCCGCTTGCGCTCGGCCGCCTTGCCGTACTTCTCGAAGTCGTACTTGATGAGCTTCACGCTCTCCATCGACGGAATGCGCGGATCGGGCTTGAAGGTCTTGTTGGCCGGCGACTGCAGGCTGCCGGCCTTGGCGCCGATGGACTGGCCCGCGGGGCTCATGAGCCAGTCGTAGTAGCGCTTGGCGTTCTCCTTGTTGCGCGCGCCCTTCACGAGCGCGATGCCGCCGATCTCGAAGCCCGTGCCTTCGCAGGGCGCGGCGGTCTTCACCGGAAATTTTTCGTGCCGCCAGCGCTCGAAACCGAAGATGAAGCTCACGCCGATCGCCACCTCGCCCTTGGCCACGTTGGGCGCCTGGGCCTGGCCGCTGCGCGTGTAGCTGGTGACGTTCCTGTGCAGCTTCTTCAGGTACTCGAACGCGGGCTCCTCGCCCATCTGCTGCACCAGCCCCGCGATGACGGTGTAGGCCGTGCCGCTGGTGGCGGGGTGCGAGATTTCGATCTCGCCCTTGTACTCGGGCTTGATGAGGTCGGCCCAGCACTTCGGCTCGGCGAGCTTCTTTTTCTTCAGCAGGTCGGTGTTGAAGCCGAAGCCCATGGCGCTCGTGTAGAAGCCGCCCACCATGTTCTGCGACATGGCGTACTGGCGCACCGACCAGTCGTGCAGGTCGTTGATGTAGGCCGGCCGGTAGGGCTCGAGCAGGCCCTGTTCGGCGGCCTGCAGGAACGGGTCGCCCGTGCCGCCCCACCAGAGGTCGGTCTTGGGGTTGGCGGCTTCGGCGCGCAACTGCGCACCGATTTCGCCGGTGCCCTTGTGGGCCTGCTGCACCTTGATGCCGGTCTCACGCGTGAAGGCCGTGGCGGCCGCCTCGCACCAGCCCACGTCGGTGCTGCACAGCGCGTTGACGGTGCCTTGCGCGGCGGCCAGCGGCGCCCCGAGCAGGAGCACCGCGCCCAGGCAGGCGGTGGCCAGGGCACGCACGGTGTGTGGCGGGGCGAATGAAGGCATGCGCAGGTCTCCTCGTTGTTTGAAAGCGCAGGATAGCGCCCGTCTGCGTTCGTGGGCTCAGCGTGTCGCCAGCAGCGGCGGCAGGTGTTCCACCAGCCAGTCGATCACCACGCGCGTCTTCAGCGGCAGGTAGCGGCTCGGCGTGCGGATCACGTGCAGCGGAAAACCGAAAGGCTCGGGCTCGTCGAACACGCGCACCAGCGTGCCGGCCGCGAGCGCGTCGGCCGCCAGCCAGGCCGGCAGCCGCGCCAGGCCCATGCCGCCGATGGCGGCCTCCAGCAGCACCTCGGCGCTGTCGCAGCGCAGCCGCGAGGGCAGCGCGGCCTCCACCATCGCGTCGCCTTCGCGAAAACGCCAGGGCGAGACCTGCCCGTCGCGGGCGTAGTACACGGCCTCGTGCGGCGCGACCAGTGCCGCGAAGTCGCGCGGATGGCCACGCTCGGCCAAGTACGCGGGCGCGGCGCACAGCAGCATCCACTGCACGCCGACGGGCCGCGCCACGAGCCCCACGCTGTCGTCGAGCTCGCCGCTGCGGATGGCCAGGTCGAGCCCCTCTTCCACGAGGTCGACGCGCCGGTCGTTGAAGGCCAGTTCCAGCGACAGCTGCGGATGCTGGCGCGCCAGGGCCAGCAGCAGCGGCCCGACCTTGAGCCGCCCCAGCATCGCCGGCATGCTCAGGCGCACGAGGCCGGTGGCCGTGTGGCGCGCGGCATCGGTGAGCGCCTCGGCCGCCTCCAGCTCGGCCAGCGCGCGGCGGCAGCGCTCGTAGTAGCCGTGCCCTTCCTCGGTAAGGCTCTGGCTGCGCGTGGTGCGCAGGAACAGGCGCGTGTCCAGCCGCGCCTCGAGCCGCGCGATGCTCTTGGCAACCGCCGAACGGGTGACGTGCAGGCGCTGCGCGGCGAGCGCGAAGCTGCCCGCCTCCACCGCCGCGACGAACTCCTCGATGCCTTGCAGGCGTTGGCTCATTGGATACTTTCAAGCACCATTCTTCGGAAAATTATCCACCACCGGATCGTTTTCCTCGTCAATAGCATCGAGGCCGATCTTTTCCGATGGAGCCTTTCCGATGCAAGAACCCGACGTGCTGCGCCGCTGGCAGCTTCCCCGACTGGGCCGCGCCCACCTCGCGCAGGCCGAAGCGCCCATGCCCTCGCCGGGCGCGGGCCAGATCCTCGTGCGCGTGGGCGCGGTGGCGCTCAACTACCGCGACCTGCTCATGGTGCGCGACGGCATGGGCATGGCGCTCGAGTTGCCCTTCACGCCCGGCTCGGACATGGCGGGCACGGTGGTGGCCGTGGGCCCCGGCGTGCGCCGCTTCGCCGTGGGCGACCGCGTGATCAACACCTTCTGGGGCGGCTGGACCGACAGCCACTGGCACGCCGACACCACGCTGCTCGGCGGCCCCGGACCGGGCATGCTGGCCTCGCACGTGTGCATCGATGCGAACTGGGCCGTGGCCGCGCCCGCCACGCTGAGCCTCGAAGAAGCGAGCACGCTGCCGTGCGCCGGCCTCACGGCGTGGTTCGCGCTGGTGGAAACCGGCGCCCTGCGCGCGGGCGAGACGGTGCTGGTCCACGGCACCGGCGGCGTCGCGCTGTTCGGCCTGCAGCTCGCGCGGCTGCATGGCGCGCAGGCCATCGTGGTGACGGGCAGCGCCGACAAGCAGGCCGCGGCGCGCGCGCTCGGCGCCACGCACGTGCTGGCGCGCGACAGCGACTGGCCCGCCGAAGTGCGCCGGCTCACGCACGGGCGCGGCGCCGACCACGTGCTCGAACTCTCCAGCGGCCCCGACCTCGACCGCTCGCTGCAGGCCGTGAAGCAGGGCGGGCGCGTGTCGATCATCGGCATGCTCAGTGGCGACACGCTGAGCGCGTCGTTCTACGCGATGGTGCTCGGCCGCGTGACGGTGCAGGGCATCGGCGTCGGCCACCGGCGCGCGCTCGAAGAACTCGTGCGCGCGGTCGATGCGAACGCGCTCAAGCCGGTGATCGCCGCGCGCTACGGCTTCGACGCGCTGCCCGCCGCGCTCGACCACCTGGAACGCGGCGCGTTCGGCAAGGTCGTCGTGACGATGGCATGACGACGATGTGACGCGGCCTCGCCTTCGCCCGACCATTTGCAAATGCTGCAGGGCACAAATCCACAGCATTCGTGAACAGTTGCCGCTAAGCGCGCCGGTTTGCTCGACGCCTCCATTTCCCGTTCCTAGAATGCGGCCCGCGTTCGGCCCCCGCCGAGCGTGCTTTCTCAACTTCAGGATGGAGCGTTATGGAACACAGTACCTACAAAAAGTGGTCTGCAGAATTCATTGGTACTTTCTGGCTCACGCTCGGAGGCTGCGGAAGCGCAGTTCTGGCGGCGGCCTTTCCGGGCGTCGGCATCGGCCTGCTCGGCGTCTCGCTGGCCTTCGGCTTGACGGTGGTCACCGGCGCCTATGCGCTCGGTCCGATCTCGGGCGGCCACTTCAACCCGGCCGTGTCGATCGGCCTCGCAGCCGCAGGCCGCTTCAAGGCCGGGCAGCTGCCGGGCTACATCGTGTCGCAGGTGCTGGGTGCCATCGCCGCAGCCGGCGTGCTGTACCTGATTGCCACCGGCAAGCCGGGCGCGGACATCGGTGGCTTTGCCACCAACGGCTACGGCGAGCACTCGCCCGGCAAGTACGGCATGACGGCCGCGCTCATCAGCGAAGTGGTGATGACCGCCGTGTTCCTGATCGTGATCCTGGGTGCCACCGCCAAGCGCGCGGCGGCCGGCTTCGCGGGCATGGCCATCGGCCTGTGCCTGACGCTGATCCACCTGGTGTCGATCCCCGTGACCAACACCTCGGTGAACCCGGCGCGCAGCACCGGCCCGGCGCTGTTCGGCCCGTCGTACGCGGTGTCGGAGCTGTGGCTGTTCTGGGTCGCCCCGATCGCGGGCGCGATCATCGGCGCGGTGATCTACCGCGCACTGCTCAGCAGCAACGACGACTGAGCTGGTAAGTCCCTGGCAGCGGAATCAGCTTCCGCTGCCCGACTTCACCATCGGCAGTGAAGTCGATTGCCCGATGGGCTCGGTGCCCGTCGGGTGCGAGGCCGCATAGGCGCCGGCCTGGATGTCGGACACCGGGGTCATCGCATTGACTGCCGGCGCCGACGTCGACTGGCCAATGGGCTCCGTGCCGCTCGGACGTGCCGCCGCCATCGCGCCGGCCTGCACTTCCGGGTTCTCCGGCGAATTCATCTGCAGCGGGTGGAAGTCCGAACCGTCGGTGGTTTCGGCTGAGGCGTTGACCGTGCCCAGCGCCGCGAACGCGGTGAAGGAAGCAACGGCGAGAAGCTTGAACGAAGTGCGCATGGTGTGTTCTCCTGAGGGCAGGTTGTCTCCGGTCCAGTGCCGTCGCGCGGACCGCGCGCAGCAGGACCTGCAGCCACTCTAGGCAGCCTGACTGAGGCCAGCGTGAGCGAAGAATGAGCCGGGAGTGAGCACCGCCGCCCCGCCTACGTCGACAGCACCACCCGCGCCCTCAGCCCCGGCCCATCGTCCCTGTTGCGCAATTCGATGCGCAGGCCATGCCGCTCGGCTGCCGTGCGCGCGATCGCCAGGCCCAGCCCGCTGCCGCCCGCCGCCGCGCCCGGCACGCGAAAGAAGCGGTCGAACACGCGCTCCAGTTCGGCCGGCGGAATGCCCGGCCCGTTGTCGAGCACATCGACCACTGCCTGCCCGTCGACCCGGTGCAACCGCACATCGACCACGCCGCCTTCGGGCGCGTAGCGCAGCGCGTTGTCGATCAGGTTGTCGAACACGCTGCGCAGTTCGGCGGCAGGCGCAGTCACCATCGCGCCGGTCAGGCCTTCGAAGCCCACGTCGATGCGCCGCGCGTCGGCCAGCACCATGCGCTGGCCCAGGCTTTCGCGCAGCAGCGCCTCGATGTCGACCCGCTCGCCCGGCGCATCCGAGGGCGGCGCGTCCTGCCGCGACAGCTGCAGCAGCTGCTCGATGAGGTGCTGCGCGCGCGTCACGCCCGCCTCGAGCTGGTTGAAGCGCTCGGTGGCTTCGCCGGCCGGCACGTGCGCGCGCAGGTTCTCGATCTGCAGGCCGATGGCGGCCATCGGCGTGCGCAGCTCGTGCGCCGCGTCCTGCACGAAGCGCCGCTGCGTGGCGAAGGCGCTGCGCACGCGCGACAGCAGGTGGTTGAAGGCGCCCACCAGCGGCGTGATCTCGTCGGGCACGCGCGCCAGCGACAGCGCGGTGGGTCGGCGCTCGTCCTGCGAGGCCACGTCGCGCGCCACGCCGCGCAGCGAGCGCGAGGCGGCCGACACGATGAGCCACAGCACCAGCAGCGCCGCCGGCAACAGCAGCGCGATCGGCAGGCCTTCGAGCAGGGCGCGGCGCAGTGCGCGGCGATGGCGGTAGTCCTCGTTCTGCAGCACCTGCACGCGCGGCGCGTCGGCATGCGGCGCGGGCTCGGCCGTGAACACGCGCCAGCGCGAATGCGCGGGCCCTTCGGCGTGCACGTCACTGAAGCCGCTGCCGGGCTGCAGCGGCACCGACAGCGCGGGCCACGAGCTCGCGCGCAAGGTGGCGCCGTCGGCACTCCAGATCTGCACCACGAAGGCGCCGCGCGAGAAGGCCGCCTCGCCGTCCATCGCGCGCGGGGTCTTGGGCGGGTCGTTGCCCGCGTACGACTCGGCCACCAGCCGCATCTGGTCGTCCAGTGCGTTGTGCACGAGGTTGCCGTAGGCCAGGAAGGAGAACCACGCCGTGAGCACCGCCGCCACCACATGCAGCGTGACCAGCCACAGCAGCAGCTGGGTGCGCAGCGAACGCGGGCGCCACCAGCGGCGGGCGGCACCGGTCATGCAGCCACTCGCCAACCCAGCCCGCGCACGTTGCGGATCGCGTCGGCGCCGAGCTTGCGGCGCATGCCGTGGATCAGCACATCGATGGCGTTGCTGGTCACTTCGTCGCCCCAGCCGTAGATACGGTTCTCGAGCTGCTCGCGCGAGAGGATGGCGCCGGGCCGCTCCAGCAGTGCGTGCAGCAGCGCGAACTCGCGCGCGGTGAGCGCCTCGCGCACGCCGTTCACGGCCACCTCGCGCGTCGTGAGGTCCAGCTGCAGCGCGGCGGTGCCGACCAGCGAATGCGCGGCGCCATCGCGGCGACGCACCACGGCACGCATGCGCGCGAGCAGCTCGCGGAACTCGAAGGGCTTGAGCAGGTAGTCGTCGGCACCGAGGTCCAGGCTGTGGATGCGGTCGTCCAGGCCGTCGCGCGCGGTGAGCACCAGCACGGGCGTGGCGTCGCCGCGTTCGCGCGCGCGGCGCAGCACCTCGGTGCCATCCTGGCGGGGCAGGCCCAGGTCGAGCAGCACGCAGGTGTAGCCGCCGTCGCCGAGCGCGCTGTGCGCCAGCTCGCCGTCGCGCACCCAGTCGGCCGACCAGCCCGCGCCCTCGAGCGCCTGCTTCAGGCTGCGCCCGATCATTTCGTCGTCTTCCACCAGCAGCACGCGCATCGCGGCGACTCCTTTGCGCGCAAGGTAGCACGCGACCGGGATGATCGTCAGGGGCCCTGCGCCTCGGCGCAGCGTAGGCGCGAAGACTTAGGCGGGGCTTAGGACGCGGACCGCGTGCCGCTCGGTCTCTGTGTCCGCGGCAAAGGCCAGCAGGCGCAGCGCCTCTTCCTCCACGCCGCGCCGGTCGGCTGCGGACCAGCGCGTGAAGGGCTCCAGCACCACGGTGGCCGCCTGCGTCGCGCGCTCGATCTTCCAGGTGCCCGCCACGAAGCCGTCGAGCAGCACCGTGCCGCGCACGATGCCGTTGATGGTGAGGACGCGGGCGCGGTGCGCCTCGTCGAGCACGCGGCGGCGGTCGGCGTGCGAGAGCAGCAGGTTGTCCCACTCGGCGACCAGGCGCGGCGGCGCGGGCGTGTCGGGGTCGGGACGCGGCGCGCGCGGCAGGTCGAAGAGCTCCTGGCCCTCGTCGCCGGTGAACACGCGCAGCTGCGGCCTCAACCGATCGGCCACGGCCTTCCAGCCCGTGAGGCCCGACCACGCGCCGGCATCGGCCAGCGTCGCGGGGCCGAAGGCGGCGAGGTAGCGCAGGAGCAGGTCGTCCTGCGTGGCGGCGGCGATCTCGCCGGTGGCATCGCCCAGCCAATCGCCGAGCGGCTGCAGCAGCGCGTTCTGGTGCGAGTTCCAGCTGCCCGCGGGCGGCAGGTGGACCAGCGGCACGTTGTTACGGATGAGCGCGGCGAGCGAGGCCGGCGCATGGTCTTTCCAGCGCGCCGCGAGCGCCTGGCCAAGGGCCGTGCCGGTGAGCGGCCCGTCGCCCAGCAACGCACGGCCCGCCTTCACCACGGCCGCGCGGTCGACACCTTCGAGGGCCCGCGCATGCAGGCCCGACAGGCCGCGCTGGTGCACGGGCTCGAGCAGCGGCCGCCAGGCCCACGCGTCCGCGGCGGTCATGAGGTGCAGGGTGGCGCGCAGCGTCGACATGCGCACGATGCGGCGTGTTTTCAGCGCATCGGTCAGCTGCGCGCGGTGAAAGCCTTCGAGCCGGCTCCACAGGCCGACGTAGGGCGGGTTGGGCGCCTGCGCCTGCAGCCCGGCCAGCTTCTCGATGGCCTGCACGACGCTCGCCTTGCGCCGCGCCAGCAGCATCTGCCGCGCGAGCGTGGCCCGGTTCAGCGCGCGACGGCTCAGCACCGCGGCCATGGGCAGGTCGTCAGAATTTCTCGTGCGGCGCCAGGTAGCGCCACTGGCCCACCGGCAGGTTGCCCAGCATCACCTTGCCGATGCGCACGCGCTTCAGGCCCACCACCTTGAGGCCGACCAGCTCGCACATGCGGCGGATCTGGCGCTTCTTGCCTTCGGTGAGCACGAAGCGCAGCTGCTCGGGGTTCTGCCACTCGACGCGCGCCGGTTTGAGCGCCTGGCCGTCCAGGCTCAGGCCGTGCCGCAGCCGGGCCAGCATGGCGGGCGGAAACACCGCCTGCACGTTGGTGGTGACCGGGTCGTCGTCGTCCAGGCGCACCAGCTGGCCGGTGGGCGCGGGCTGGTCCAGGCCGTGGTAGGCCACGCGCACCAGGTATTCCTTGTCCATCGTCGAGTCTTCGCCGATGAGCTGGCGCGCGATACGGCCGTCCTGTGTCATCACGAGCAGGCCGGTGGAGTCGATGTCCAACCGCCCGCACGGCGCCAGGCCGCGCAGCTGCTGCGGTCCGAAGAAGAAGCGCGCGTTGTCTTCCACCCAGCGGTTCTGCGGCGTGAACAGCGTGACCGCCGGCTCATGGCCGTCCTCGGCCTGCCCGCTCACGTAGCCGATCGGCTTGTTGATGAGGATGGTGACCTGGTTCGCCTGCTGCCCCTTGGCGGCCTTGTCGACCTCGATGCGGTCGTTGGGCGTGACCTTCACGCCCATCTCGGCGGGCTTGCCGTTGACGCGCACCCAGCCCTGCGCGATCCAGTCGTCCGCCTCGCGGCGCGAGCACAGGCCGAGTTCGGCCATGCGTTTGTTGAGGCGGATCGGGGCGGGGGCGGTGTCGGTCATGGGAGCAATGGTTGCGGCTGGCGGGTGGCGATGCACAGCCCGCGGGACGGGGCGTCCCGTGACATTTTCGCCGATGACGGGCGCCGCGCCATGCCCGGGGCCGATGTGTCGCAATGCGTGGCGATAATGCGCGCCAATCGGCACGCCGCCGGCACCCCTCCTGCATGACCCACCTCCTGATCCTCAGTGTGAGCGCCGGCAACGGCCATGTGCGCGCCGCCCAGGCGCTTGAAGCCACCCTCGCCCGGTCGTACGCGCCGCACACCGCGGTGCACGTCGACGCCATGGCCCATGTGCCGGCGGGCTTTCGCAAGGTGTACACCGACTGGTACCTGCAGCTGGTGAACCGCGCGCCCGAGCTGTGGTCGTACCTGCACCAGCGCACCGACGTCACGCCGCACCACGCGCCCTCGCAGCGGCTGCGCCGCGGCATCGAGCGCCTGAGCACCGGCGCGCTGGTGCGCGAGATCCGCCGCGCCAAGCCCGACGCCGTGATCTGCACCCACTTCCTGCCGGCCGAGCTGCTGATGCGCGAACGCAACCGGGGCCGCATCGAATGCCCCGTGTGGTTGCAGATCACCGACTACGACCTGCACAACATGTGGCTGGTGCCGGGCATGACGGGCTACCTCGCGGCGACGGAAGAAGTCGCCTTCCGGCTGCGCGCGCGCGGCATTCCTCCGGAGCGCGTGCATGTCACGGGCATTCCGGTGATGCCGGCTTTTTCGGAGCCCGATGCGCCCGAGCTCGCGCACGCGGCCTGCGCCAGTGCGCTGGGCCTGGACCCCGCGCGCCCGGTGTTGCTGATGGCTTCGGGCGGTGCCGGCGTGGGCGACCTGCCGAGCATGGTCGAGCGCGTGCTGGCGCTCGGCGGCGACACGCCCTTCCAGGTCATCGCCGTGGCCGGCCGTAACGCTGAAGCCCATGCACGGCTCGAAGCACTGTCGCAGCGCCATCCGGGCCGCGTGGTGGCCGTCGGCTTCACGAACGAGATGCACAAGATGATGGCCGCGGCCGACTTGGTCGTGACCAAGCCCGGCGGCCTCACGGTGTCGGAGTGCCTGGCGCTGGGCAAGCCGATGCTGCTGATCTCGCCGATTCCGGGGCAGGAAGAACACAACGCCGGCTTCCTCATGGAAGAAAGCGCGGCCTGGCTGGCCTACGACGCCATCGGCCTGGACTACAAGGTGGCGCGCCTCATGGCCGACCCCGCCAAGCTCGCGGCCATGGCCGCGCGCAGCCGCGCCCTGGGCAAGCCGCAGGCCGCGCGCGCGGTGCTGCAGCGCGTGCTGGGCGTCAGCGAATGAGCGGCGTCGCCACGGAACAGCGGCCCGGCATCGGCCGCACGCTGGTCTACCTCGCGTGGGTCGTGACGATGGCGTTCTTCTTCGCCAACGCCGAGATCCAGATCGAAGGCGGCGCCGGCTGGGCCACCTCGCTGCCCACCTGGCGCATCGAGAACAACATCTGGCTCGACCTGTTCTGGGGCGGGCGCGCGATGACGGGGTACCACGCCTGGGTGTTCACCTTCATGATGCTGGTGTTCTTCTCGCCGCTGGCCTTCCAGGGACGCTGGACGCTGCGCGACTGGGGGCTGGCGCTCGCGGGGCTGATCGTGTTCTGGGTCTGCGAAGACTTCCTGTGGTTTCTCATCAACCCGGCCTTCGGCTTCGAGAACTTCAACCCCGTGAAGGCCTTCTGGCACAAGCACTGGCTGTGGGGCGCGCCGGTCGACTACTGGGGCGGGCTCGCGGTGGCGCTGCTGATCCTGGTGCGTCGCCACTGGCCGCGCCGCGCACGATGAAGCAAGACACCGACGACCTGCGCCCCGGCCACTGGGCCGATCCGCTCGACGCCCTGCAGGTCGAGAACCTGCACCGCATCACGCCCACGCTGTACCGCAGCGCGCAGCCGCGGCGCGCCAACGTGGCGGCGCTGCAATCGCTGGGCATCCGCACCGTCGTGAGCCTGCGCTCCTTCAACGACGACCGGAAGGTGTTTGCCGGCAGCGGCATCCGGCTGGTGCGCGTGCCGATCAACACCTGGTCGATCGACGACGCCAAGGTGCTGCGCGCGCTGGTCGCGATGCGCGAGGCCGAAAAGCAAGGGGCAGTGCTCATCCACTGCATGCACGGCGCCGACCGCACGGGCGTGGTGGCGGCCGTCTACCGCATGGCCGTGCAGGACTGGGACAAGGACAGCGCGCGCCAGGAGATGCTGCGCGGCGGCTATGGGTACCACACGCTGTGGCGCAACATTCCGCGCTACATCGAGCGGCTCGACCCGCTGCGGATGCGCCATGCGCTGGCCCATGCCCCGGTGATGCCCATGGTGTCTTGAAGGCGCCAGCAGGCGCGCGCACCCGCTCCTATACTGGCCGCCCCGTGGCCGATGGCCATCTCCGAACGACCTTTCACAGGGGCTTTCCCATGGCACTCCAACTGCGCTCCCTCGTCCGTTCCAACGGCGAACTCGAACTCTCCCTGCACGACGACCCGATGCCCGAACCGCAGGCCCACGAGGTGGTGATCCGCGTCGAGGCCTCGCCAATGAACCCGTCGGACCTGGGCCTGCTCTTCGGCGCCGCCGACATGAGCACCGCCGTGGCCTCCGGCACCGCCGACCGCCCCGTCGTCACCGCCACCGTGCCCGAACGCGCGCGCGCCTCGATGGCGGCGCGGCTCGACCAGTCGATGCCGGTGGGCAACGAAGGCGCGGGCGTGGTGGTCAAGGCCGGTTCGTCGCCGGCTGCGCAGGCGCTGCTGGGCAAGACCGTGGCGGCCATCGGCGGCGCGATGTACTCGCAGTACCGCGCGGTGCCCGTGGCGATGTGCCTCGAGCTGCCGGCGGGCACCACGCCGGCCGAAGGCGCGTCGTGTTTCGTGAACCCGCTGACCTCGCTGGGCATGGTCGAGACCATGAAGCGCGAAGGCCACAAGGCGCTGGTGCACACCGCGGCCGCCTCCAACCTCGGCCAGATGCTCAACAAGATCTGCCAGAAGGACGGCATCGACCTCGTCAACATCGTGCGCAAGCCCGAGCAGGAAGCGCTGCTGCGCGGCATCGGCGCGAAGTACGTCTGCAACGCCAGCTCGCCGGACTTCCTCGAGCAGCTGACCGACGCACTGGTCGCCACCGGCGCCACGCTGGCCTTCGACGCCACCGGCGGCGGCAAGCTGGCCGGCCAGATCCTCGGCTGCATGGAAGCGGCGCTGAACCGCACGGCCAAGGAATACAGCCGCTACGGCTCGACCACGCACAAGCAGGTCTACATCTACGGCGGCCTGGACCGCAGCCCGACCGAGTTCGTGCGCAACTTCGGCATGGCCTGGGGCATGGGCGGCTGGCTGCTGTTCCCGTTCCTGCAGAAGCTGGGCGATGAAGGCACGCAGCGGCTGCGTTCGCGCGTGATCGCGGAGTTGAAGACGACGTTTGCCAGCCACTACACGCGGGAGGTGTCGCTGGTCGAGGCGCTGCAGCTGGATGCGATCGGGGTGTATGGGAAGCAGGCGACGGGGGAGAAATTCCTGCTGAATCCGAACAAGGGGTGATCGGGTGCGCGCTCTCTCGGGAGCGCGCCCGACAGGCGGCGCGGCGCGGTCGGCCCCACTGTGCCGGCCGCTTCGCGGCTGCCCTGCGGTGCTCGCGTTTCGCGGGGTCTCGCAGAACTCGCCTGCGGCTCAAACAGCTGCGAGCCCTGATCCGCGAAACGCTGCGCTCCTCGGCGGCACAGAGGGACCGCCCACACCACACCGCCTGCCGGGCTCTGTGGGTGGTGAAGAGCCCTTCCCTTTGCTTCGACTAGACGACCAGCCGGTACCCCACCGCCGTCTCCGTCAACAGATGCTTCGGCTGCGCCGGATCGGCCTCCAGCTTCTGCCGCAGATGCCCCATGTAGATGCGCAGGTAGTGGCTCTGGTCCGTGTGCGACGGGCCCCACACCTCGCGCAGCAGCTGCCGTTGCGTCAGCACGCGGCCGGCGTTGGCCACCAGCACGGAGAGCAGCCGGTACTCGGTCGGCGTGAGGTGCACCTCAGCGCCGGCGCGGCGCACGATGCGAGCGGCGCGGTCCAGTTCGATCTCGCCGAAGCGGAACACGGCCTCGGCGGCCGGTTCGTCGCCGTTGCCGCCCGCGGCGCGTGGGCGGCGCAGGTTGGCGCGCACACGGGCGAGCAACTCACCCGTGCCGAAGGGCTTGGTGAGGTAGTCGTCGGCGCCGGCGTCGAGCGCGGCGATCTTGTCGGCTTCGTCGGTGCGGGCCGAGAGCACGATGATCGGCACCTGCGACCAGCCGCGCACATCGCGGATCAGCGACACGCCGTCGCCGTCGGGCAGGCCCAGGTCGAGCACCAGCAGATCAGGCTGGCGCGTGCCGGCGGCCGCCAGGCCGTCGCGCAGGGTGCCGGCCTCGTGCACCTGCCAGCCTTCGGCCTCGAGCGCGCCGCGCACGAAGCGGCGGATCTGCGGCTCGTCTTCGATCACGATGGCGGTGGGGGATGGCATGGCGGGTTTCAGAGCTGGGCTTCAGCGGGTTCGGGTGGCTCGCGGCGCGGCAAGGTGACGGTGAATTCTGCACCGCCATCGCGCGCATTCGCCGCGCTGATCTCGCCGCCGTGCGCGCTCACCACGGCGCGGCAGATGGCCAGGCCGAGGCCGACGCCGGGCGTGGCGGATTCGGCCTCGCCGCGCGTGAACTTGTCGAACAGGGTCTGCTCACGGCCCTGCAGCGCGGCGGGCAGGCCGGGGCCGTGGTCGCGCACGGTGAGCACCAGCGTGCCGGGCTCGGCGCGTGCGCCCACCTCGATGGGTGCGGCGCCGTACTTGGCGGCGTTCTCCAGCAGGTTGACGAGCACGCGCTCGATGAGCACGGCGTCGAACTCGACCAGCGGCAGCTCAGGGTCCCACGCGGTCTGCACGGTCATGCCGCGCAGCGCGGGGCGGGCGGCGCGGATGGCGGCGCCCACCACCTCTTCGACCGACTGCCAGTCCCGCCGCAGGTTGACCGCGCCGCCGGCCACACCGCTTTCGAGGCGCGCCATGTCGAGCAGGTTGCTGACCAGCGCATGCAGCGCGTGGGCCTGCGCGACGATGGCGCGCGCGGCCTCGCCGTGTTCTTCGGTCGGCAGGGTCTGCAGCGATTCGGCCAGCGCGATGAGCGCGGTGAGCGGCGTGCGCACGTCGTGCGAGATGGCGCCGAGCAGCGCGTTGCGCAGGCGCTCCGACTCCATCTCGACCACGGCGCGCTGCGCGACTTCGACGTAGTGCACGCGCTCCAGCGCGATGGCGATCTGGCGCGCGAGCGTGTCCAGCTGCTGCGCCTGCTCGGGAATCAGCAGCCAGCGCGGGCGGGCCGGGCACAGCGCGAGCACGCCGCGCACGCGCATGGGCGCGCGCAGCGGCACGTAGTGCCAGGGCTGGGCGGCGAGCGTGGCGGTGGCCAGGCCGGCGGGCTGGCCGTGGCGGAAGGCCCAGTCGGCCACCTGCGCGTCGAAGCCGGGCGGCGGGTCGGCGGGGGGCACGAGCTGGTCGGCCGCGTCGGTGACCAGCACGCGCGCATGGCCGCCGAAATGGGCCTGCACGGCGGCGGCGCCGAGCGC
Source organism: Variovorax sp. GW821-FHT10C12 (assembly GCF_059415405.1). Classification (NCBI taxonomy): domain Bacteria; kingdom Pseudomonadati; phylum Pseudomonadota; class Betaproteobacteria; order Burkholderiales; family Comamonadaceae; genus Variovorax; species Variovorax sp. GW821-FHT10C12. Next base: position 148,477 of record NZ_JBWKNE010000010.1, on the reverse strand, counting down.
GACGACCTGGGTGCTTTCGAGCGCGGCCGAGAGTTCGCGCGTGAGCTCGAACAACGAGCGCGCGCGGCGCTCGCGGCTGGTCGACACGCCGGCCGCGAAGCGCAGCCCGGCCGTGAGCTGGCCCACCAGCAGGCCCACGCCGAGCATCACGGCGAAGGTCAGCAGGTACTGCACGTCGCTGACCGCGAAGGACAGGCGCGGCGCGACGAAGAAGTAGTCGAAGGCCGCCACGTTGAGCATGGCCGCAAGCGCCGAAGGCCCGCGCCCGAAGCACATCGCCACGCCCACCACGCCGAGCAGGAACAGCATGACGATGTTGGTCAGCTCCAGCACATTGGCCAGCGGCGCACAGAGCAGCGTGAGCGCGATGCTGGTGGCAGCCGCCCAGGCGTAGCCGGGCCAGCGGGACTGCGCGCGCTCGTCGTCCTCATCGTCGGCACGGGTCGCCGCGAACGGCGCCTGCGACAGGCGACGTGCGCTGTCGGCGCGGCCGACCTCGAGGATGTCGAGTGCCGGCGCCTGTTTCGCCAGTGCGCGCGCCAGCGGCACCGCGGACGCGCCCCACCCGCGCCGCCATCCGCGCACGGGCTCCGATCGCCCGATGACCAGCGTCGCGCAATTGAGGCGCCGCGCCTGCTCGGAGAGTTGCTCCGCCACGTCGGCGCCGGTGAGCACCGCCGTGGCCGCACCCAGTTCCTCTGCCAGCTTGAGCACGGCGAGGATGCGGTCGCGCTGCGCGGCATCGAGGCGCTGCAGCCGCGGTGTCTCGACATACGCGGCATGCCAGCGCACGTTGAGCTGGCCCGCGAGCCGCGCGGCGGTGCGCACGGTCTGCGCCGCGCCCTCGTGCGGGCCGACGCAGGCGAGGATCGCGCCCGAGGTGTTCCAGGCCTGCAGCGCGGCGCCGCCCTGCCCGTTGCCGCCGGGGCCCGACTGTTCGACGCGCCAGCCGCGCACGTCGTCTTCCACGTGCTCGGCGGTGCGGCGCAGGGCGATCTCGCGCAGCGCGATCAGGTTGCCCTTGCGGAAGAAGTTCTGTGCGGCGCGCTCGGCCTGTTGCGGCAGGTAGACCTTGCCGGCCGCGAGCCGCGCCGTGAGTTCGTCGGGCGTGACGTCGACCAGCACCACCTCGTCGGCCTCGTCGAGCACGGTGTCGGGCACGGTCTCGTGAACGCGCACGCCGGTGATGGCGCCGACGGTGCCGTTGAGGCTTTCCAGGTGCTGCACGTTGAGTGCCGACCACACCTCGATGCCGGCGGCCAGCAGCTCCTGCACGTCCTGCCAGCGCTTGGCGTGGCGCGAGCCGGGCGCGTTGGTGTGGGCCAGTTCGTCGACCAGCAGCACGGCGGGCTTGCGCGCCAGGGCGGCATCGAGATCGAACTCGGCGAGCGTGCGGCCGCGGTAGGGCAGCTCGCGCAACGGCAGCGTGTCGAGCCCTGTAAGCAGCGCGGCGGTCTCGCTGCGGCCATGGGTTTCGACCACGCCGATGAGCACGTCGCGCCCGGCCTCGCGCTCGCGCCGGGCGGCGCTGAGCATGGCCCAGGTCTTGCCGACACCGGCGCTGGCACCGAAGTAGATGCGCAGCTTGCCGCGCAGCGCGCGCGCCTCGTCGCTGCGCAGTTGCGCGAGCAGGGCGTCGGGGTCGGGGCGGGTCTCGGGCATGAGGGGGTGCAGGTTATCGCATTGGTCCGCTCTTGCGTCGCCGTTCATGCCGGCGCGCAGTGCGTGATAGCACCCACCAGGCGAAGACCAGCGGCACGAACAGTGCCGCCATGGCCAGCAGCGCGTGCAGCAGGTCAGTGACCATGGCGCAGCCCGCAGCGCGCGAGGTGATCGCGCCAGCTCATGAGCCGGCCGATCTCGCCCGAGGGCACGCACTCGATCAGGCGGTGCAGCACCTCGGCATAGCGCGCGGTCGGGAAACGGATCATCAGGCGCACGCAGGGCGCGTCGCTCTCCTGCGAGCTGCAGGCATGCAGCAGCGGCTCGCAGCGCACCACGCCGGCCTCGGCGCAGGCAGCGATGCTGCGGCGCACGCGCAGCGCGTCGGCGCAGCAGACGGTGACGTCGAGGACATGGAACTGCGTCGTGCGCGGCGCGATCGGACTTCGCACGACGGCGACAGGATGTTCACGGTAGGCGGCATAGGCCATGGATGTCTTTCTCCTCAACGCACCGTCGAAGAAGCATCGAGCGCCAGGTTCAGCGCCAGCACGTTGACGCGCGATTCGCCCAGCACGCCCCACAACGGCGACTGGGTGTTCTTCGCGATCAACGCGTTCACCTGATCGATCGGCACGCCGCGCTCGCGCGCCACGCGGGCGGCCTGGTAATGCGCGGCGGCGGGGCTGATGTCGGGGTCGAGCCCGCTGGCCGAGGCCGTGACGAGGTCCACCGGCACCGGCGCGGTGTTGCCCGGGTCGGCCGCGCGCAGCGCTTCGACGCGTGCCTTCACCGCATCGGCCAGCGCGGGGTTCAGCGGGCCCTGGTTGGAACCGCCCGAGGCGCTCGCGTTGTAGGGCTGCGGCGCGGTGGCCGACGGGCGGCCCCAGAAGTGCTTCGGGTCGCTGAAGTTCTGGCCGATGAGCGCGGAGCCGACGGGCTTGCCGTCGCGCATCACCAGGCTGCCCGCCGCCTGCGCGGGGAACAGCGCCTGCGCGGCGCCGGTGACGGCCGCCGGGTAGAGCAGGCCGGTGAATGCGCTCAGCAGCGCGAAGAGCACGAGCGCGGGACGGACGATGCTGCCGTTGTTGTTTTTCATGGTGAAGAACTCCTCAGACCAGATGGACTGCGACCAGCAGCCAGTCGATCAACTTGATGCCGATGAAGGGAACGAGCAAGCCGCCCAGGCCGTAGATGGCGAGGTTGCGGCGCAGCAGCGCGGCGGCGCCCACCGGCCGGTAGCGCACACCCTTGAGCGCCAGCGGAATCAGGAACACGATGACGAGCGCGTTGAAGATCACCGCCGACAAAATGGCCGACGACGGGCTGGCCAGGCGCATCACGTTGAGCGCGCCGAGCTGCGGGTAGGTCGACACGAAGATCGCCGGAATGATCGCGAAGTACTTCGCCACGTCGTTCGCGATCGAGAAGGTGGTGAGCGAGCCGCGCGTCATGAGCAGCGCCTTGCCGGTCTCCACCACCTCGAGCAGCTTGGTCGGGTTGGAGTCGAGGTCGACCATGTTGCCGGCCTCCTTCGCGGCCTGCGTGCCGCTGCCCATGGCCACGGCCACGTCGGCCTGCGCGAGCGCGGGGGCGTCGTTGGTGCCGTCGCCGGTCATCGCGACCAGCCGGCCTTCGGCCTGGTACTTGCGGATCAGCGCGAGCTTGTCTTCGGGCGTGGCCTCGGCCAGGAAGTCGTCCACGCCGGCCTCGGCCGCGATGGCGGCGGCCGTGAGCTTGTTGTCGCCCGTGATCATCACGGTCTTGATGCCCATGCGGCGCAGCTCGGCAAAGCGGTCGCGGATGCCGGTCTTGACGATGTCCTTGAGCTCGACCACGCCGAGCACGCGGTTGCCTTCGGCCACGGCCAGCGGCGTGCTGCCGCGGCGTGCCGTTTCTTCGGCGGCGCGCAACATCTCGGCCGGCATGGTGCCGCCGAACGATTCGACATGGCGGCGCACCGCATCGACCGCGCCCTTGCGCAGCACGATGGCATCGGTGTCCAGGCTGTTGGGCGCGGCCGGCAGGTCGACGCCGCTCATGCGGGTCTGCGCGGTGAAGGGCACGTAGCGCAGCACGTCGACGGAGGCGGCTTCCAGGCCGTCGCGGCGTGCGAGCTCGACGATGCTGCGGCCTTCGGGCGTTTCGTCGGCCAGCGAGGCGAGCATGGCGGCGCGTGCGAGGCGGCCCTTGGGCACGCCGGGCGCGGGCAGGAAGGCGCTGGCCTGGCGGTTGCCGTGCGTGATGGTGCCGGTCTTGTCCAGCAGCAGCACGTCGACGTCGCCGGCGGCTTCCACCGCGCGGCCCGAGGTGGCGATCACGTTGGCCTGCATCATGCGGCTCATGCCGGCCACGCCCACGGCCGAGAGCAGGCCGCCGATGGTGGTCGGGATCAGGCACACGAGCAGCGCGACCAGCGCGGTGAGCGACACCACGGTGCCCGCCCCTGCGGCCTCGACGCTGAACACCGAGAACGGCAGCAGCGTGACGGTGACCATGAGGAACACGATGGTGAGCGCGACCAGCAGGATGGTCAGCGCGATCTCGTTCGGTGTCTTGTGCCGCTTGGCCGCCTCGACCATGCCGATCATGCGGTCCAGGAACGACTCGCCGGGGTTCACCGAGATGCGCACCACCAGCCAGTCGGACAGCACGCGGGTGCCGCCGGTGACGGCCGAGAAGTCGCCGCCCGACTCGCGCACCACGGGCGCCGATTCGCCGGTGATGGCGCTTTCGTCGACCGAGGCCACGCCTTCGATCACCTCGCCGTCGAGCGGGATCACATCGCCGGCTTCGACCAGCACGACGTCGCCCTTGCGCAGGTTGGGTGCCTGCTCGGGCAGCCACGGCGCACCGTGGTGCGGCTGCTGCTGGTCCTTCAGCTTCTTGGCCCAGGTGTCCTTGCGCAGGCCGCGCAGCGAGGCCGCCTGCGCCTTGCTGCGGCCTTCGGCCAATGCTTCGGCGAAGTTGGCGAACAGCACGGTGAACCACAGCCAGATGGTCACGGCCAGCACGAAGGCGGGCTGCATGCCGGTGTCGCCCGGAAAGCTCAGTGCATGCACCCACAGCAGCGTCGTCAGGATGCTCCCGATGTAGACGATGAACATCACCGGGTTGCGCCACTGGGTGCGCGGGTTCAGCTTGGCGAAGGCGCCCCACAGCGCGGGCTTGACCAGTGCTGCATCGAACAGCGAAAGAGAGGTTTTGGTTTTGACAGTCATGGTGCGCTCCTTCTTATTTCCAGAGCACGAGGTGTTCGACGATCGGCCCGAGGGCCAGTGCCGGCACGTAGTTGAGCAGGCCGACCAGCAGCACGGTGCCGATCAGCAGGAAGACGAACAGCGGGCCGTGCGTGGGCAGCGTGCCGCTGGTGACGGGCAGGCGCTTCTTGGCGGCCAGCGCGCCGGCAATGGCGAGCACCGGCACGATCATCGCGAAGCGCCCGAGCCACATCGCCAGGCCGAGCAGGCCGTTGTAGAACGGTGTGTTGGCCGACAGGCCCGCGAAGGCGCTGCCGTTGTTGTTGGCGGCCGAGGTCAGCGCGTACAGCACCTCGGAGAAGCCGTGCGCGCCGGGGTTGGCGATGCCGACCTTGCCCGCACCCGCGCTCACCGCCAGCGCCGTGCCCGCCAGCACCAGCACCGGCGTGACTAGGATGGCGATGGAGATCAGCTTCATCTCGCGCACCTCGATCTTCTTGCCGAGGTACTCGGGCGTGCGCCCGATCATCAGGCCCGCGATGAACACCGCGAGCATGGCGAACACCAACATGCCGTACAGGCCGCTGCCGACGCCGCCGAAGACGACCTCGCCCAGCTGCATCAGCACCATGGGCACCATGCCGCCGATAGGCGTGAGCGAGTCGTGCATGGCATTCACCGCGCCGCACGAGGCGGCGGTGGTCACGGCGGCGAAGAGGGCCGAGGCGTCGATGCCGAAGCGCACTTCCTTGCCTTCCATGTTGCCGCCGCTTTGCAGCGCGCTGGCCACCTGGTCCACGCCCAGCGGACCCAGCAGCGGGTTGCCGGCCTGCTCGGCGGGCGTGACGGCCAGCACCGCCACCACGAACAGCACCGTCATCGCCGCGAGCACGGCCCAGCCCTGGCGCAGGTCGCCGACCACGCGACCGAAGGCGAAGCACAGCGCCGCCGGGATCAGGAAGATCGCCAGCATCTCCAGCAGGTTGCTGAACGCCGTCGGGTTCTCGTAGGGGTGCGCCGAGTTGGCGTTGAAGAAGCCACCGCCGTTGGTGCCGAGCATCTTGATCGCTTCCTGCGAAGCGACCGGGCCCATGGCCAGCGTCTGCGTTTGAGTGGTGGCGTCTTCCATCACCGGGGCGCCCTTGTCGTCCTTCAGCGGCTGGCCGTCGGGACCGTTCTTCGGTTGCTGGAAGGCCGTGGCTTCGACCGTCTGCACGCTCTTGTAGGCGTCGAAGTTCTGGATCACGCCCTGCCCCGCCAGGCACAGCGCGAGCACGAACGAGATCGGCAGCAGCACCCACAGCGTGACGCGCGTCACGTCGGCCCAGAAGTTGCCGACCAGGCCCTTGCCGTCGCCCCGGCGCGCAAAGCCGCGCACCAGCGCGAAGGCGACCGCGATGCCGGTGGCGGCGGACAGGAAGTTCTGCACCGCCAGGCCGAGCATCTGCGTGAGGTAGCTCATGGTCGACTCGCCGCCGTAGCCCTGCCAGTTGGTGTTGGCGACGAAGCTCACCGCCGTGTTGAAGGCCGAGTCGGGCGACACCGCGCCCATGCCGGCCGGGTTGAACGGCAGCCCGCCCTGCAGGCGCTGCAGGGCATAGAGAAAGATCGCACCGATGGCGTTGAACGCCAGCAGCGCCAGCGCGTAGCGCAGCCAGTGCATCGACTGCTCGGGCTGCGTGCCCGCGAGGCGGTACAACGGTGCTTCGACGCGCTGCATCCAGCGCGGCACGCGCTCGGCGCACAGCGCGGCCAGCAGCTTGCCCAGCGGCCAGGCCAGCACGAGCAGGGCACCGAGAAAAAGGGCCAGCAAGACCCAGGCCGAGGTTTCCATGTCAGAACTCCTCGGCGCAGATCAGCGCGAACACCAGGTACGCGAACAGGACCACGGCGACCAGCGCGCCAAAGCCGTACAGGACTTCGAGGCCGATCACGATGCATCCCCCGGCGTGCGTGTCGTATCAACGCCCGCGTGCGGCTTGTGCGGTCCTTCGAGCCGGTTCAACCCGACGACCATGGCCGCCACCACGACCCACAGCGCCAGCAAGGCGCCCATCCAGACGATGTCCATTCATCACTCCTGCAAACAAGATGAAAGGAGTCTCGGCAGGCGTGCGTAAAACCGGGGGAAAGAGTGAGTGGGGGGCCGTAAAGAAAGCGTAAAAACGCGGGCAACGCAGAGGATGAGGCCCGCCGGGTGCGTCGCGTCGAATGTCTCGGCGAGCTCCAGCAAGGGGCCGGGCCCATTCAAACAGCCGAGGCTGTTGCCGATGGCGCGGCCCTGTCAGTCCACCTGCCGGGGATACCCGATCTCGGCGATGTCATTTTCGAGCGATGCTATGTCGAGGTCGGGATTGAATCGCCGGACCAGCGCGTCGCTGAGCGGTTGATGCCGATAGATCGCCTCGACATCGCCCAGGTCGAGGTCGCATTCGTAGTAGTCGGTCGCGAATTCGACGTACTGCTCGGGCCGGCCGGCGAGGATGCCAAGCAGCTCGGCGGAGCCATCCGGATCCTCCCCCGGCGGAAGCTCGACCGGTCCGCAAGTCCAGCGTTCTTCATTGCTCAGGCGCCAGAGACAGAAGGTGCTGTCGCTGGTTGTGAACGCCGGCTCTTCCAGCAGGTTGGTGTGGAACTCCGCCGGCAGCCGTTCGAAGATTCCGGGCCATGGCGTCCCCGGCCGGAATGCCGGAGCCTCGTGCGCAAGCCCGTGGAGCGCGGCGCCGGCCTGGCAGAAGATGGCAAACCAATGATCGCCCGAACCATTGCGCATCGATGCCATCGCCGCCTCATCCGACCACGCGGCGTTGAACGCGTAGTACCGGTACTCCCACTCCGGCGAGAGCATGGCGTCGAGCATTGCAAGAGACTGGGTCAGTCGCTTCAACGTCGGAATGTCTGGAAGCGCCTTCAGGTTTCTCGTCGAGAGGGTCATGCGGGGGCGAAGTTGGTGGGGATGAACGCGCATGCTATCTGCCGATCGGGTCGGGTGCATGTCTGCCAAGACAGCGCGATCGGTGGCGCCTGTCAGGTTGTTTGCCGCCGCCAGGTGGAATCGACAACAATCTCTCAAAACAAGCGCGCCGGAAGCCAGCGCCAACCAAAGAGGGTGCGGACCGAAAGAGCGATCAATCGGGCCCGCAAAAAAGTGAAAACCACTGAGAGGAAGAGATGAAACTGAAGCGTGTCTTTCAGGCGGCTGCGGCCGGCCTTGCGTCCCTGGTGATCGCCGCTTGTGGTGGTGGAGGAGGAGGCGGTGGTGGTGGTTTTCCGATCGGCATCGCGCCCGTCGCACCCCCTGTGAACTATGTCAACGGCCTGTCCATCCGCATCAACCAGCCGGCCAGCATCGACAAGACGGTCTACGAAGGGCAGATGGTCCCGAGCGTCCTGGTGTCGGGCACGCTGTCGGGCGACGTGAATCTGCTCAGCGGCAAGGTGCTGGTGCTCCTTGTCGTGATGCCCGATCCGCTGTTCGAAGAGAAGCCCGCCATCGCCATCAATGCCGCGGCACAGTCGGCTTCGCTGAACATGACCGGCAAGATCGCACCCGACGGCCCCAAGACCTACAAGGGCAACATGACGATCAAGGCCTGCCTGGACACGGCATGCCAGTCGGAAATCCGGGTCGAGAATCCGCAGATTCCGTATGCGATCACCGTCAAGACCGGACTGGTCCTGGGCAGCAAGAACGTCGACTTCGTCACCCCCTTCGGCGCCGCCGTGGCGCCTGTGACCGTTCCGGTCACGCTGCCCGAGGGCGCCACCTCGTGGGCCGTTGCGCCGGCGATCGGGTCGACCGACATCTTCAAGGTCGAGAAGGCGGCCGACGACTCGCCGAACCTCGTGGTCTCGCTGCCGGCGCTGCTGCCGAGCGCCTCGTCGTACAAGGCCAGCTTCAGCGTGAGCGCCATCACCTCGGACGGGCAGAAACTGTCCAGGCTGCTCGAAGTGAGCGTGCTGACCAACCCCTCCAGCGCGCCCTACGTCCTGTCCAGACCGGAAGCGCGCTTCGTGGTCAAGGAAGGAACGCCCACCCTGGCGCCCGCACAGGACAACGCGGTCTTCTTCCCGGGCAACACCAGCGACAAGATGCGCTACATGGGCACGGTGATGAACACACCGCCCGACGTGGACACCAGCATGTACCCAGGGCCGAACCTGTGGCTCTATGACTACTTCTACAACGAAGCGGGCTTGCCCAGGTACGCGACGAAGAGCTACAGCTGGAGCACGCAGGTGCAGGCCTGCTACAACAACCAATGCCTGCCGCCTGGACACTACAGCGCACAGGTTCAGTTCCGCTACACCCCAGACGGAGGCCCGGTCTATGACATCTACTACCCGGTGGTCATGGACGTGGTGCCCTGATTCGGGCGAGCGACAGGCTCAGTGCGCCATCCACCGCCCGTCGTCACGCTGGCTGAGGAAGTAACCGGCGCGGCCGACGTCCGGGTCGTCGACTGATTTCTCGTTGACGATGTCCATCTCGGCGCGCGCGATCAGCCAGGTGCCGCCCTGCTTGCCGCTGGACCATTGGAAGCGGTGGAAGCGCGCGTCGGAGCCGATGTAGAAGGTGTGCTGCAGCGGCGACGCGCCGTAGTTCCGGAACGCGGTGACGGGAATCTGCTGCGTCTCGCGGGCGCTGCCGCATCCCGCCACCCCCGTCGCAACGAGAAGCGCCGCGACCGCCAGGGCCGCGACGCGGCCGCGCGAAAGAACCCGCGCGGTGCCCATGGCCCGGGTCAGCGGCCGAAGCCGCGGTTGTACGAACCCACGGCGGAGTTGTAGTAGCTCACGATGTTCTTGTACGTCGACGGGAACTTGCTGTCCTTGAACGTGCGCCATTGGCCGATCATGTTCAGCAGGCTGCCGTGCAGCGACTCGTAGTTGTAGTTGGGCGCCTTGCCTGCTTCCCCCTTGGCCTTGGCTGCGGCCTTGGCTTCTTCCAGCGCCTTGGAGAGTTCTTCCAGCGAAGCCTGCAATTCGCTGGCCGCCGCATCGACCTTGGCGACGGCGTCCTTGTTCTTCAGGCCGTCGATCTGGTCGAGACCGTTGACGAACTTCTTGGCCACCGCCATCGAGGCGAGCGTGTGGTAGTTGAGCATGTCGCCCTCGGCCTTGAGCTTGGCCATGCGTTCGGTGCGCGACGCCTCCTGCACGCGGTCCAGCTCGCTGCCCAGTTTGTCGATGCTGGCCAGCAGGCCCTTGAAGCCGGCGTTCATGTCGGCGTCGGCCGCGCGGGCCTTGACCCACTTGTCTTCGAGAAAGCTCTTGGACCGGTAGTACGGGTCCATCGGCGTCCAGACGGCGACGAGCTTCTCGCCCGTGGCCACCACGCCGTCGACGGCCGCGTCGAGCGCCGCGTCGCCCGAGCCGTCGGCGCGTGCCTTCTTCAGGTCGTCCACGATGGACTGCACATCGGAAGGGCTGCCATAGAACGAGTTCCCGCTCGGCGACTTGCCGTTCACGTTCATCTGCACGTAGCTCTTGTACTTGGCACCCACGCTGCGGTTGTCGTCGATGAGGCGGTTGTAGCCCTGGCTGTAGGTGGTGCGGGCCGCGGCCTGCACGCGGGCCGGGTCCTTGGCGGGCTGGGTCTTGCCCGATGCGGACGGCGATGGCGAGGCCGCCGCCGGCGTCGGCTTGTTGTCTTCCTTGCAGGCCGCGAGCACGGCGCAGAAGCAAAGGCTCAAGGCAAACAGGCGCGTGCGCGCCGATCGGTTGTTGTGCGCAGTCATGGCGCTCTCCCTCGGTTGTGGTTGTTCGGTGCCGCGCCCGTCGATGAAGGCCATCGTTCGCAGCGGCAACAGGTGCGGAAAATGATAGCCAGCGCCACCGCGCCCGATCGTCGCGAACGCGCGAAAAACGTCCCGCGCACCGAACTAAATTGTGAGGATTCGCTTCAAGGCATGCCCTGAAAAATCAGAGCGTGCGTTCGAGCTGCCAGGCTTGGTACTTCAGGCTTACCACCGCACCGATCACGATGCCCGCGATGGCCGGCAGGCTCGCGATGCTCAGCGTCGACAACGCACTCAGGCCCTGCCCGATGGTGCAGCCCATGGCCGTGACGCCGCCGATGCCCATGAGCACGGCACCCGTCGCGTGGTGCGCGAGATCGCCGGTGCCGGCGAAGCCTTCCCAGCGAAATTCGCGCGACCACAGCGCATGCAGCGCGGCGCCCACCACCACGCCGGCGACCGACACGATGCCCAGCGTGAGCCGCTTGTTGACGTCGCTGTAGAACATGAGCCAGTCGAGCGCGTAGGCCACCGGCGTGACGAAGCTCAGCGCTTCGGCGCGGCCGGAGTTGGTGGCGAGGAACACGTGCTCGAGCGTGAGCGGATGCTCCTCGACCACCGCCCAGTGGCCGCTGAGCCACCACGCACCGACGACCAGCGCGCCGATCAGCATGCCGCCGACGAGGCTGCGCACGTCGCGCGTCTCGCGGCCCCATGCGGCCCACACGAGCAGCGCGCCGCCCAGCACGAGGCCGAGCGCGAGACGCAGCGAGGCCGCGTTCATTTGGAAAGACGCGGCCAGCACATCGGGCAGCGACGCATTCATCGCCAGGTCGATGTGCACCGCATCGACGGTCGCGACGCGCAGCACCGCGGTGATGCCCTTCAGCGTGGCGAAGGCCGACACGCCCATGAGCACCAGCACCACCAGCGCCTTGAGGTTGCCGCCGCCCAGGCGCACCAGCGTCTTGTTGCCGCAGCCCGAAGACAGCACCATGCCCACGCCGAACAGCAGGCCGCCGACCAGCGCGGCGAGCCAGAGGATCTGGTGCGAGGCATACAGGGTGCGGTCGGCATCGACAAGCCCCGCGAACACGAGCGCCGAGAAGCCGATGAGCGCGACGCCACCGGCCGCGGCCCACTGCTTCACGCGGGTCCAGTCGCCCAGCGCCACCACGTCGCTGATCGCGCCCATGGTGCAAAAGCGCGTGGCGCGCGCGACGGCGCCGAACACCGCCGACAGCACGAAGGCCGCCACGAGCGCGAGCGTGGTGAGAAGGGAAAGCTGCGCGATGGACATGCCCCGATTCTAGGGAGCGCCCTCGCGCGCGCGGGGGCTCAATTCAGGCCAGTCCGGGGTTCGGCGCGATGTTCTTCAGCACGGGTTCGTCGAGCCGGCGCGTGGTCACCACCTTGCGCGACTTCAGCCACGGCTCGATGACTTCCCACACCGGCTTGTTGCCGGCGGTGCGCGCCTCTTCGCTCACGGGCGCCCAGCCCGCGACCTTGTAGCTGCGGCTGGCATCGATGGGCTTGCCGCCCAGGCGCATGTCCTGGATGCGCTGGCCCATGGCGGCGGTCGGGTCGCAGGTGTACTGCAGCCCGCCCACGCGCACCATGTCGCCGCCCTGCTGGTAGTAGGGGTCGGGGTTGAAGAGGTTGTCGCACACGTCTTCGAGCACGGTCTTGAGCGTCTCGCCGGTCATCTGCGTGACGGTGGCGTACGAGTACGTGGTGGCCGTCATGTCCATCAGCCACTCGCGCGTGATCGCCTGGCCGGGCAGCAGCGAGGTGCCCCAGCGGAAGCCGGGCGAGAAGGCGATGGGCGCGTCCTGCACCTCCATGAGCGCGTCGAGCAGCAGCTGGTCGCCGGTGCCGTTGAAGTTGCCGCGCCGGTACAGCGCGCCGTCGGTGTGCGCGAGGGTTTCGGACAGCTTGGCTTCGTAGGGCGCGCGCACGCGGGTGATGAGCGCGTCCATCTCCTTGTCGGCCGGAATCAGGTCGGAGAACACGGGCAGCAGGCGGTAGCGGAAGTCGCTCACCTTCTTGCCCTTGACGTCGAAGTCGATCACACCGAGGAACTTGCCGTTGGAACCGCCGTTGACCACGATGGTCTTGCCGCCCGCGTTGCTCACCAGCGTGGGCATGGGCGTGCCGTCGTGCGTGTGGCCGCCCAGGATGGCGTCGATGCCGGTGACGCGGCTGGCCATCTTGAGGTCGACGTCCATGCCGTTGTGCGACAACACCACCACCACCTGCGCGCCCTTGCCGCGCGCCTCGTTCACCACGCGCTGCAGGTTGTCGTCCTGGATGCCGAAGGTCCAGTCGGCCACCATGTAGCGCGGGTTGGCGATGGGCGTGTACGGAAAGGCCTGGCCGATGATGGCGCAGGGCACGCCGTTGATCTCGCGCATCACGTAGGGCTTGAACACCGGGTCGCCGAAGTCGGCGGTCTTGACGTTCTGCGCCACGAACTCGACCTTGCCCGCAAAGTCTTTCTCGATGATCTGCTGCACCCGCGCCATGCCGTAGGTGAACTCCCAGTGCCCGGTCATCACGTCGACGCCGAGCAGCTTGCAGGCGTCGACCATGTCCTGCGCGTCGGTCCACAGCGAGGTGGCCGAGCCCTGCCAGGTGTCGCCGCCGTCGAGCAGCAGCGCGCCGGGGCGGCTGGCCTTGAGCTGCTTGACCAGCGTGGCCAGGTGCGCGAAGCCGCCGACCTTGCCGTAGCGCTGCGCGGCCTTGTCGAAGTCGAGGTAGGTGAGCGCGTGCGCCATGCGCGTGCCGGGCTTCACGCCGGCGGCCTTGAGCAAATGCTCGCCCACGAGGTGCGGCACCTTGCCGCGCATGTTTCCTACGCCGATGTTGACGCCCGGCTCGCGGAAGTACAGCGGCTTGAGCTGCGCGTGGCAGTCGGTCATGTGCAGCATCGACACGTTGCCGAAGGCCGGCACGGTGTACATGCCGTCGAGGCCGGCGGCCATGCTGCTGCCGTGGCGGCCCAGGCCCAGGCCGGCGACAGCGCCGGCACCGAGCATCTGGACGAACTCGCGCTTGGAAAGGTTCATGAAGGAAGAAGCCGGGCGTTCAGCGGTTGACGGGAGACTGGGGGTCGAGCAGCAAGCCCATCACGTCGCGGATCTGCTTCTCGTTGAGGATGCCGGAATGGCCGACGCGCGGCATGTTCGAGCAGGCGTTGTAGGCGCGCGCGTTCCACAGCTTGCCCCAGGTGTATTCGACGATGGGCTTGGACGCAGCGCTGGCCGGGTCGCTCACGCCGCGCAGCTTGCCGTAGTGGTACAGGCTCGGGCCGAGCGTGCCGAAGGAGATTTCTTCCTTCGACATCTGGTGGCAGTTGTAGCAATTGCCGCCGTTGGCGGCGTTGGCCGCGTCGGTCCAGGTGAGGCCGCGGCCGTTCTGCGCGATCTTCTCGCCCTCGCGCCAGTCGCCGACGAACTTGCCATCGGAAGGCCAGCGCACGGTCTTCATGTTCGCGGCCTCGATCTCCTTGGTGCGCTGCTCGTCCAGCGGCTTGCCGCTGGCCTCGGCCTCGCTGCACGCGAGGTTGGCCGGGTCTTGCACGAGGCGGTCGACCTTGGCGATGCCCTGGTCGCGGAAGGAGCGCTGCAGCGCGTCGGCGGTGAGCTTGTCGAGCTCGGCGGCGCTGTCGACGGACGCGCAGCCGAACACGGTGAGCGCGCAGGCCACGGCGGCCAGGCCGAAGAAATGATCAGTCTTCATGGCGTGGCTCCTTCAGCGCTTGATGGCCGGTGCGGTGGTCTTGCCGCCCTTGCCGTTGACGCCCATGTACACGGCCAGTGCCACGGTCACGTCGCTGGCGTAGCCCGGGTACGGAAAGCGCTGCTGGCGGAAGCAGTCGTTGAGCCGGCGCTGCATGCCCCACAGCTCGCCGGACGACACGCGGTACGCCGGCCAGGCGCCGAAGCCTTCGCCGGCGCCGGGGTTCTTCGTGAGGTTGGGCAGGTCTTGCAAACGGATGCGCTTGCCGTCGGCGCCGTGGCAGGTGGCGCAGGCAAAGTCGTGCGGGCCGGCGCGCAGGAAGAACAGGCGCTTGCCCACTTCGTACGCACGACGTTCGCTCGCGTGCGACTGCGGCAGGTTCAGCGGCAGGCCTTTCGATTCGGCCGAGATCCATGCCACCAGCCCCTCGAGGTTCTTCTGCTCGCCCTGGCCGAACGGCGTCCTCGCGATGGCGGCGGCGTCGAAGCCCTGCAAGGTTTCCATGCAGGTGAGCAGGCGCGATTCCATGTCCTGCACGCGGCCGGTGTCGGGAAAGTAGCGCGGCAGTTCGGCGAACGCGCCCTTCACCACGCCCGGGCCCTTGCCGAGGTCGCACTTCTCCATCGACGCGGCCTTGGGGCCGCGCTTCTGTTTCCAGAGGTCTTCGCCCTTGGCCTCGAACAGTTCGGCGGGGTTGCCGTCCTGCAGCAGCGCGCGGTACTCGGCGATGCCTTCGGCCGTGGTCTTCTGCGCCGCGGCGGGCAGTGCGATGCTGCCGGCCAGCACCAGCAGGCTCAGGCATGTGGTTGTCCTCATGGGGCCGCCTTTTTTTCTCGTGGGGAACACAACACGCGAGCGAGCGCCCGCGTGGGCGAAGAAAGCGTCAGCTGACGGTGGCTTCGTCGGTGCGGGTGTCGCCGCGGTTGTCCTTCCAGGTCACGGCGATCTTGTCGCCGGCCTTCGCACCCTTCAGCGTGAACTGCATGAAGGGGTTCTTCGACACCGCCGGGCCCCAGTCGGCCGTGAGCACGGTCTTGCCGTTGAGCGAGGCCGTGACCTCCTGGATGAACCAGGCGGGGATGGTCTTGCCGGCGGCGTCCTTGCGCTGGCCGGTTTCCATTTCGTGCGCCATGAGGATGCGCACGGTCGTCTTGTCGCCCGCGGCCTGGGCGCGGATGCGCATGGGATCTGCCATGGTGGTCTCCTTCTTCTCGTCGTGTTCTGTGTGTGAAGCCCGTCGCTCAGCCGCCGCAGCCGCCGAGCGTGACCTTGACTTCCTTCTTGGCGAAGAGCGCCTTGCCGTCGTTCATGACCGCGATCGCGTACACGTCGGACGACTGGCCCAGCTTGGCGCGCGTGGTGAAGTTCGACTCGACGAACTCCGAGGTGTTGAAGATCGCGACCACGGCGTTGGGGTTCTTCTCGACCAGCAGCATGAGCTGCTTCACGCCGGGCAGGGCGGTGGCCACGCTGAGCGGCACCACGGCGCCGTTCTCGGCGATGTCAGGGCCGGTGATGGTGACGTCCTTGCTCTCGGTGGGCGCGCCGGTGACACCGACGGCCTTGAGCGCGTCGGCCACGCTCTTGGCGTCGAAGGCGTCTTTCGAATACGCGAGGGCGGTGGCGGGGAGCCAGCCGGCGGTGGCCGCCAGGCCTGCGAGGGCGGCGGACTGCGTGAGCATCTGTCTGCGGTTTTTCATGGGGTTGTCTCCTGTCGAATCATGGTCCGGCGCTGTCGGCGAGCCAGCGGGCGATGGCCTTGGCATCATCGTCGCCGAGGGTCTGCGGCGGCATCGGGATCGCCCCCCAGACGCCGGTGCTGCCCGCCTTGATCTTCTGCAGCAGGTGGTCGGTCTGGCCGGGGTACTTTTTCGCGATGTCCGAGAAGGCAGGGCCGACGAGCTTCTGCGTCATGCCGTGGCAGGCGGTGCAGCTGTTCTTCTCGAGCAGCGCCACGGGCACTTTCGGTGCGGCTGCAGCGGGTGCGCTGGTCTTCACGGCAGCGGGTGCGGCGGTGGCGATGCCGCGTTGCGCACCCACCAGCCGGTTCTGGTCGGCGAGATTGCCGTGGCTGCCGCGTGCATGCGGCGGCAGTTGCGCGACGGACGACGCCGCCGGCACGCAGTCGCGCATGCAGGCCACGGCCGACACGTCGGGCTTGGCCGCGCGGCCGAACTCGCTGCCGGGCCACATCGCGTGCGCGGTGGTGCCGCCGTTGCGGTTGGGCATGCGGGCCTGCACCTCGCGGATGTTCTTGTCGGACAGCGTGAAGTCGTCGGGCACGATGCCGCCGAGGTTCAGCATGTAGGCGGTGACGGCGTACACGTCGTCGGGCGTCAGCGACTTCGGCTGGTTCCACGGCATGGCGCGGTACACGTAGTCCCACACGGTCGACAGGCTCGTGACCTTCATCAGCGTGGTGCGGCCCGGGAAGGCCGGGTCTTTCAGGCGCGCGACGTGGCCGCTCTTGATGTCCTCGGCCGTGGTGCCGCCGACGATCGGGCTGAACACCTGGTTCGATTCGCCGAACACGCCGTGGCACGAGGCGCACTTGCCTTCCCACAGGTCCTGCCCGCGCGTGACGGAGCCCGAGCCGGGCGGAAGGCCCTTGAAGTCGGGGCGCACGTCGATGTCCCACGCGGCCACTTCCTTGGGCGTGGCGTCGCGGCCGATGCCGGCATAGCCTGCCGCCTTGGGCTGTGCCCATGCGGCTGCGCTACAACCGAGGACCAGCAACAGCAGCGCGCGCTTAGGAAAGCTGGACATTCGCCACCTCCCCGTTCGCCTGCACCTGCCACGACTGGATGGCGTTGTTGTGATAGATCGAACGCGTGCCGCGCACCGCGCGCAGCTGCTTGTAGCTGGGCTGCACGTAGCCGGTGTCGTCGATGGCGCGGCTCTGGATGATGGCGGGCGTGCCGTCCCACACCCAGTCGATGTTGAAGCGCGTGAGGCACTTCGAGAGCACGGGCGATTCGAGCCGCGCGGTGCGCCAGTTGCGCCCGCCGTCCACGCTCACGTCCACGCGCTTGACCTTGCCGCGGCCCGACCATGCGAGGCCGGTGATGTTGTAGAAGCCCTTGTCGAGCAGCATCTGCCCGCCCGAGGGCGTGGTCACGACGCTCTTGCATTCCTGGATGCTGGTGTACTGGCGGTGCTGGCCGTCGGGCATGAGGTCGACGTAGTGCACGGTCTCGTCCTTGGCGCCGTAGGGCTGGTCGCCGAGTTCGATGCGGCGCAGGTACTTGACCCAGCTCACGCCCTGCACGCCGGGCACCACGAGCCGCAGCGGGTAGCCCTGCTCGGGCCGCAGCATCTCGCCGTTCTGGCCGTAGGCCACGAGCACCTCGCCCGAGCGGATGAGGCTCATGGGAATGGTGCGCGTCATCGACGAGCCGTCGGCGCCCTCGGCCAGCACGAAGCGCTCGCCCTTGAGGTCGGCGCCCGCCATCTCGAGCAGCGTGATCAGCGGCACGCCGGTGAACTCGCTGCACGACAGCATGCCGTGCGTGTACTGGGCCGTGGGCACGGCGACGTTGCCCCACTCCATGCCGGTGTTGGCGCCGCACTCGATGAAGTGAAAGCGCGACACCGAGGGCAGGCGCATCAGCTCGTCGAGCGTGAAGACCTTCGGCGTCTTCACCATGCCGTTGACCATCAGCCGGTGCTTCGACGGATCGATGTCCCACCAGCCCTGGTGGTGCCGCTCGAAGTGCAGGCCGCTGGGCGTGACGATGCCGAACAGCGACTGCAGCGGCGCGAACGACACCGAGGCCTGCGCGGTCGGCGTGAGCCCCGGGCTCTGGCGGCGCTGCACATTGGCTTCGTACTTGGAAGGCTTGCCGTAGCCATCGGTGACCACCGGCTGGCCGAGGCCCGTGCTGTGCGCGGGCAGGTTCAGGATAGCGGGGTCGCCGTCGCCCACGGCAGGGCGCGATTGCGCGAGCGCGGACGACGTTGCTGCTGTGCCTGCAACGGCTGCTGCGAAGGCGTTGCGGATGAAGTCGCGCCGCCCTTTGCCGGCTTCGGCGAAGACGGCGCGCACGCCCTGCGCGTCGAGAAAGTTCTCGGGTGCCTTGCGCACCTGCCCGGTCTGCTGGATGCTGCCGCTCATCGCGTCGCGTCCGTGGGCCTTACTTGGCGCCGCCCAACACCCAGGCGGCCAGCGCCTTGGCATCGGCCTCGCTCATCGCAGGCTGCGCGGGCATGGGCACGGCGCCCCACTTGCCGGTGCTGCCCTTCTGGATGCTCGCAGTGAGCACGGCGAGCGCGTCGGCCTGGCCGGTGTACTTCTTCGCGACGTCGAGGTAGGCGGGGCCGACCAGCTTCTTGTCGACCGCGTGGCAGGCGAGGCAGGCGTTCTTCTGGGCCAGTTCCTTGTTGGCAAGGGCCGGTGTCGACAGCAGCAAGGCGGTGACAGCGACGGCGAGCGACGGCAGCAGCAACTTCAATTCGGTCTCCTCGAAACGCGCCCCGAAGCGGCCGGTTTCATCATTAAATAAGTAAATCGTTATGTATTGATTTTAGGGACGATCGTGAACAAGGGAAGGGCTTTGCCCTTGGGGGAAACCCGTTCGGTTTCGCCATGCATAACGTCAGCTTCGGACGGCGGTGCGCGCTTGCTGCAGGCGTGCTTCGAGGTAGGCGCCGTAGAAGTCCGAGTCGCCGCCGGTCAGTCGCTCGGCGACCTCGCGGCCGTTGCGGCCGAAGAAGAGCACGGTCGGCGCGACGCTGACGTGCCACGCCTTGATGAGCGCGTCGTGCGTGCGCGTGGCGCCGTCGAAGTCGCGCACCGTGCGTGGGTCGCGAAAGTCGATCTGCACCACGGGCAGGCCCGCGGCGAGTTCGGGCATGAGGTAGTGCTCGCGCACGATCTTGCAGAAGGGACAGCCCTGCAGGCTGGCCATGACGACCAGCGGTTGCGCGCGGGCCAGCGCCGCGGCGAGCGCGCCGGCCAGCGAGGCGGGCGCGGGCAGTTGCACGTCGGCCGCATGCACCGCCATCGGCGCCACGCACCACGCGGTCAGGCCCGCGAGAAGCTGCCGGCGCGTGCGCTCGCCGCTCATCGCGCCTCCTGCTCCAGCAGCAGGTAGGTGTTGTAGGCGTTCATGCGGTTGGCCACCTTGAACAGCGGCCAGGCCTCGAAGCGCGACCAGTCGGTGGCGGCGTAGGCCTCGTCGAAGGGCGTCATCTCGGTCGCGGCCTTCTGCATCGCGCCGCGCAGGAAGACGAGGTAGTCGCGCGTCTGCCGCAGGTCTTGCGCGGGGTCGTCCGACGCGGGGCCGTGGCCCGGCACGATGGTGCGCGCGTCGAGTGCGAGCAGCGCGTCGAGCGACGCGATCCAGTGCCGACTGTCGGCCGAGCCCACGTAGGGCGTGCGGTTGCGGAACACGATGTCGCCGGTGAACAGCACCTTCTGCTGCGGCAGAAAGATGGCGAGGTCTTCGGGCGTGTGCGCGGGGCCGGCGGGCTGGATCACGAAGCGCGTGCCGCCGATCGTCAGTTCGGTGCGGCCGTCGATCCACACATCGGCCGGCACCAGCCGCGTGCGCTCGTCGATCCACGGCGCGAGTTCCTGGCGCGAGGCCTCGAGCCGCAGCCGCGCGGTGTCGGACGTGAGGTAGGTCTTGCCCCGCGCATGCGCCACGATCTGCGCGCCCAGCGCCTTGAACACCTGCAGGCCGTAGATGTGGTCGGCGTGGTAGTGCGTGAGGATGACGTGGCTGATCGGCTTGGGCGTGAGCTTGCGGATCTCCTCCACCATGCGCTCGGCGACGGCGGGCGAGCCGAGCGCGTCGATCATCACGACGCTGTCGCGCGTGACGACGAAGCCGGCGTTGGAGATGAAGTTCTGGTTCTCCTTCGAGCCCAGCGCGGGGATGCCCTGCACGTAGTAGATGTCGGGCGCCACCGGCAGCGGGCGGATCTCGGGGGCTGCGAACGCGGCACTGGCGCTCAGCCAGAGCGCGGCGCACATCAGCAGCGCCTTCGCGCGAACGGCGGTGGGCCGACACGGGAACATCGTGGGTCGTCTCCTGCGGGCTGGGCGGCGAGGGCCGCGGGCTTGCCCGGCTGTAAATATAAGCAGAAGATGATATTTTGCGGGCAACGACAACAGCCAGAGGGTTTCCCCATGAGACACGCATTCATCGCTTTCCTGCTCGCCATGGTCGCCACGTTCGCGGGCGCACAGGAGACCAAGGTGGTCTACCACGTCAACACCGGCGTGGAGAGCAGCGCCGCCATCCTGGCGAACATCACGAACCACCTGAACGCGGAGCCGAAGGCGAAGATCGTGGTGGTCACGCACGGCCCCGGCATCGACTTCCTGCTGAGCGACGCCAAGGACAGCCGGGGCCGCGAGTTCAGCGGCCCGGTGAGCGCATTGGCCGGGCGCGGCGTGGAGTTCAAGGTGTGCAACAACACGCTGACCACGCGCAACATCGACGCGGGCAAGCTGCTGATGGAAACCAAGGTAGTGCCCTCGGGCGTGGCCGAGGTGGCGCGGCTGCAGGCGAAGGAAGGCTACGTCTACCTGAAGCCCTGAGGCGCGAAAGCCGGCTGATGCCGGCCCTCTTCTTCTCTTCTTATTCCTGCTCGATGGCGATCTGCACGCAGATGCTGCGGCACAGCGCCACCACGGTCTCGTTCGCGATGCTGTAGTAGATGCTCACGCCGTCGCGGCGTCGCGCGAGAACGCCCGCCTGGTAGAGCGTGTTCAGGTGCTGCGACATGTTGGGCTGCGTGGTGTCGATCTGCGCGAGCAGCTCGCTCACGTTCTTCTCGCCGTTGCATAGCAGGCTCACGATCTTCAGCCGCATGGGCGCGGCCATGGCCCGGAACAGGTCGGCGGCCATGTCGAAGACCTCGTCCTCGGTGACAGCCGCGGACTTCTTACGGGGTTTGGTGGCCATGCTGAATAGGTTCATGCGCAGGTCGCAATGTACATCGGCGCCTGGCGCAGCGAGCGATGTCCCGGCGGCCGTACGGCGATTGCACGCCGGCGCCGCGTCACAAAAGCGACGCGCTGCCCGTCTTCGGGGTGCGGGGATGTCCCCGCGCAACCACCCGGAGCACCCACCATGCACGCGACGCCAAAGATAGCCCTGCCCTATCGGGGCCATTGCCACGTCTTTCTCGACAGCGTTCGGACGCGATCTAATAATCAAAGCACTTTCTTTGATAAAAAAGCAGGTTGCGTATGAACAAACAATCCAGGACCTGGCTCGGCGCCGGTCTCACGGTCGCGGTGCTGGGCGCGGCGGGCTACGGGCTCGTGGCGAAATTCCAGCCGGCCCATGCACAGGGCGGCGTCATGCCGCCGGCCAAGGTGGCGGTGGCCCCCGCGCGGCAGACCGAGATGGCGCGCTTTCTCGGTGGCATCGGCACGCTGGAGGCCAACCGGCAGGTCGAAGTACCGGCCGAGGTGGAGGGACGGGTCGCGAAGATCCTCTTCACGCCGGGCGCGCAGGTGCGCGCCGGCCAGCTGCTCGTGCAACTGAACGACGCGCCCGAGCAGGGCGACCTCGAACGGCTGCGCGCCCAGCAGGCCAATGCCAGGGCGCTGCTCGAACGCACGCGCCGTCTGCTGCCGCAGCAGGCCGCCACGCAGGAGCAGATGGAACAGGCGCAAGCCGCCTTCGACCAGGCCAGCGGCGAGCTGCGCCGCGTGCAGGCGCTCATCGAGCAAAAGCACATCAAGGCGCCGTTCGACGGCGTGCTGGGCATCCGCAAGGTCAACCTCGGCCAGTTCGTGCGCGCCGGCGATGCGCTGGTGTCGCTCACCGATGCGCGCACGCTGTTCGCCAACCTCACGCTGCCCGAGAACGCGCTGCCGGCGCTGCGGCGCAACCAGGCGGTGGCGCTCGCGGTCGATGCCTACCCGGGCCGCGTGTTCCCCGCCAAACTCAGCGCCATCGAGCCCATGATCGGCAGCGACACGCGCACCGTGCGGCTGCAGGCCACGGTCGACAACGCCGACGGCGCGCTCACGCCCGGCATGTACGTCAACGCCAAGGTGGCGCTGCCCGCGCGCGCCGACGCCATCGCGGTGCCCGAGACCGCCATCACCTACAGCACGCACGGCGACTCGGTGTTCGTGGTGCGCGCCGGCGACAAGGGCGACGGCTTCTCGGTGCAGCAGGTGTTCGTGAAGACCGGCGAGCGGCAAGACGGCCTGGTGGTTGTCGAGGAAGGCCTGAAGGCCGGCGAGCAGGTCGTCACCTCGGGCCAGCTGCGCCTGTACAACGGCGCCGCCGTGGCCCCGGCCGCGAAGGACACGCTGGCCCTGCAGGACGCGAAGTCATGAAGTTCACCGACCTCTTCGTGCGCCGGCCCGTGCTGGCGCTGGTGGTGAGCACGCTCATCCTGCTGCTCGGCGCGCGTGCGCTGGGCGACCTGCCGGTGCGCCAGTACCCGCTCACCGAGAGCACCACGCTCACCATCACCACGCAGTACCCCGGCGCCTCGCCGGAGCTGATGCAGGGCTTCGTCACGCAGCCCATCGCGCAGGCGGTGGCGACGATCGAGAACGTCGACTACCTCTCGTCGTCGTCCACGCTCGGGCGCAGCGTGATCAGCGTGCGCATGAAGCTCAACGCCGACGCCAACCAGGCGCTCACGCAGGCCATGGCGCAGGTCAGCCAGGTGAAGTACCGGCTGCCGGCCGAGGCCTTCGACCCGGTGATCCTCAAGTCGTCGGGCGAGGCCACGGCCGTCGCGTACGTGGGCTTCTCGAGCAAGACGATGCCCGTGCCGCAGCTCACCGACTACCTCTCGCGCGTGGTGCAGCCGCAGTTCGCGTCGATCGAGGGCGTCTCGGGCGTCGAGGTGTCGGGCGGGCAGACGCTGGCGATGCGCGTGTGGCTGGACGCCAACCGCATGGCCGCGCGCGGCATCTCGGCCGGCGAGCTGGCCGACGCGCTGCGCCAGAACAACGTGCAGGCCGCCCCCGGGCAGGTGAAGGGCCTGTATGTGGTGTCGAACATCCGCGTGAACACCGACCTGGTGAACGTGGCGGAGTTCCGCGACATGGTCATCAAGCGCGACGGCGATGCCATCGTGCGGCTGGGCGACGTGGCCACGGTGGAACTGGGTGCGGCGAGCGCCGACAGCAGCGCGACCATGGACGGCGACAAGGCCATCTACCTCGGCCTGCAGGCCGCGCCCAACGGCAACCCGCTGGTGATCGTGAAGCGCATCCGCGACCTGCTGCCCGGCATCAAGCAGAACCTGCCGCCAGGCGTGGAGGTGCAGCTGCCCTTCGAGCTGGCGCGCTTCATCGAGGCCTCGATCGACGAGGTGCAGAAGACGCTGCTCGAAGCCATCGCCATCGTGGTGCTGGTGATCTTCCTGTGCCTGGGCTCGCTGCGCGCGGTGCTCATTCCGGTGGTGACCATTCCGCTGTCGATGCTGGGCGCGGCGGCGCTGATGCTGCTGTTCGGCTTCAGCATCAACCTGCTCACGCTGCTGGCGATGGTGCTGGCCATCGGCCTGGTGGTGGACGACGCGATCGTGGTGGTCGAGAACGTGCACCGCCACATCGAGGAAGGCAAGTCGCGCGTGCAGGCCGCACTGATCGGCGCGCGCGAAGTGGCCGGCCCGGTGATCGCGATGACGCTCACGCTGGCCGCGGTGTACGCGCCCATCGGCCTCATGGGCGGGCTCACGGGGTCGCTGTTCAAGGAGTTCGCCTTCACGCTGGCAGGCGCGGTGGTGGTGTCGGGCGTGATCGCGCTCACGCTGTCGCCGGTGATGAGCTCATTCCTGCTGCCGCAAGATGCCACGGCGGGCCGCATGGCGCGCTATGCCGAGGCCTTCTTCCACAAGCTGGCCACCGCGTATGGCCGGCTGCTCGACGTGTCGCTGCACCACCGCTGGGTCACCGGCCTGCTGGCCGCGGCGGTGCTCGTGAGCCTGCCCTTCCTGTACAACGCGGCACAGCGCGAGCTGGCACCCGGCGAAGACCAGGCGATGGTGATGACCGTCATCAAGTCGCCGCAGCACGCCAACATCGACTACGTCGAGAAGTTCGGCCAGAAGTGGGACGAGGTGCTGGCCAAGTTGCCCGAGAACACCGGCCGCTGGCTCATCAACGGCTCGGACGGCGTCTCCAACAGCATCGGCGGCGTCCAGCTGTCCGACTGGAACGCTCGCCAGCGCAACGCCGACCAGATCCAGGGCGACGTGCAGGGCGGCATGAACGAGGTCGAGGGCAGCAGCGTGTTCGCCTTTCAGCTGCCGTCGCTTCCCGGTTCGACCGGTGGGCTTCCGGTGCAGATGGTGATCCGCAGTGCGGGCGACCACCGCAGCGTGTTCGAGGCGATGGAAACACTGAAGAAGGCGGCGCGCGAGAGCGGCAAGTTCGCCGTGGTCGACAGCGACCTGGAGTTCAACAACCCTGTGACCGAGGTGCGCGTGGACCGCGCCAAGGCCAACAGCATGGGCGTGACCATGAAGGCCATCGGCGACACGCTGGCCGTGCTGGTGGGCGAGAACTACGTCAACCGCTTCGGCATGGACGGGCGCTCGTACGACGTGATTCCGCAGTCGCCGCGCGACCAGCGGCTCACGGCCGAGGCGCTCGCGCGCTACTTCGTGAAGAGCGCGAGCGGCCAGCCCGTGCCGCTGGCCAACCTGGTGCAGCTGTCGACCAGCGTGGGCCCCAACAAGCTCACGCAGTTCAACCAGCTCAACGCCGCGACCTTCCAGGCCATTCCGATGCCGGGCGTGACCATGGGCGACGCCGTGGCGTTCCTCAGCGAAGAGGCGAAGAAGCTGCCGGCCGGCTTCAGCTACGACTGGCAGTCGGACGCGCGCCAGTTCACGCAGGAAGGCTCGGCGCTGGTAATGGCCTTCGTGTTCGCGATCGTGGTGATCTACCTGGTGCTGGCCGCGCAGTACGAGAGCCTGCGCGACCCGCTGATCATCCTGGTCAGCGTGCCGATGTCGATCTGCGGCGCGCTGGTGCCGCTGGCGCTGGGCTTTGCCACCATCAACATCTACACGCAGATCGGGCTGGTGACGCTCATCGGGCTCATCAGTAAGCACGGCATCCTGATGGTGGAGTTCGCCAATGAGATCCAGGAGCGCCTGAACCTGGAGCGCCGCGCCGCCATCGAGCAGGCCGCGCGCATCCGGCTGCGCCCGATCCTGATGACCACGGCCGCGATGGTGGTGGGCCTGGTGCCGCTGCTGTTCGCCAGCGGCGCGGGCGCCAACAGCCGCTTCAGCATCGGCCTGGTGATCGTGGTCGGCATGCTGGTGGGCACGCTGTTCACGCTGTTCGTGCTGCCCACCATGTACACGCTGCTGGCGCGCGACCACCGCACGGTGGGCCGCTCGCAGCGTGCCGCCGAACTCGAAGCGCTGGTGGCGCGCGAGCCCGCCTGACGACACCGGGAGCATGACCATGACGACAAGACTTTTCTCCTACGCCGCACCGTTCGCACTCAGCCTGCTGGTGCTGGCCGGTTGCGCGGTCGGTCCGAAGTACGCCGCGCCGAACGACGCGCCGGTGGCCATCGCCGCCCCCGAGCGCGCGCTGTTCGCGCCCGACGCGGTGCAGCGCGACTGGTGGCGCCAGCTCGACGACCCGCAGCTCGACGCGCTCATCGAACGCGCACTGGCCGGCAACCACGACATCCGCATCGCCCACGCGCGGCTCTTGGAAGCGCGTGCGATGCAGACCGAGGCCGAGCTCGACCGCCTGCCCGTGGTGACGCTGGGCGCGAGCAAGACGCGCAGCATCGCCCAGGGCAACGGCGTGCCGGCCGATGCGCGCACGCTGGCCCAGAGCAGCCGCGCCGGCTTCGACGCCGGCTGGGAGATCGACCTCTTCGGCCGCCTGCAGCGCCTGGACGAAGCCGCCACCGCGCGCGCCCAGGCCAGCGCGGCCGATCTCGCGCAGGTGCGCATCGTGGCCGTGGCCGAACTGGCGCGCAACTACTACGAGATGCGCGGCGCCGAGCAGCGCCTGGCCGTGACGCAGCGCACGCTCGAGAGCCTGCGCCAGAGCCTGCGCGTGACCGAGGCGCAGGTGCGCACCGGGCGCGGCCTCGAGGGCGACCTGGCCAGCGCACAGGCCAACCTGGCCAGCACCGAAAGCCAGCTGCCCGCGCTCGAGACCACGCGCCGCCAGGCCGCGCACCGCGTCGCCGTGCTGGCGGGCCTGCGCCCGGCCGAGCTGGCGCCCATGCTCCAGCCGCACCCGCTGCGCGTGCTCGACAAGCGCCTGCCCATCGGCGACCTGGGCGAGCTGCTGCGCCGCCGGCCCGACGTGCTGCGCGCCGAGCGCGGCCTGGCCGCCAGCACCGCCGACGTGGGCGCGGCCACGGCCGAGCTGTACCCGCGCGTCGACATCGGCGGCTTCCTGGGCTTCATCGCGCTGCGCGGGGCCGACCTCGGCAGTTCGTCGAGCCGCGCCTTCAGCGTCACGCCCGGCGTGAGTTGGCCTGCGCTGCGGCTGGGCTCGGTCAAGGCCCGCCTGCGCGGCGCCGAGGCCCGTGCCGAGGGCGAGCGCGCCGTCTACGAGCAGACCGTGCTGCGCGCCATCGAGGACATCGAAAGCGCCCTCACCGGCTACGGCCAGAACCAGTTGCGCCTGCAGCGGCTGCTGGAGGCCTCGGCCCGCAGCGGCCGCGCCGCCGAGCTGGCCGAGGTGCGCTACCGCGAAGGCGCCGCGCCCTACCTGAGCGTGCTCGACGCGCAGCGCACCCTGCTGCGCGCGCAGGATGCCGTGGCCGAGGCTGAAACGGCCTCGTTCACCAGCCTCGTCGCGCTTTACAAAGCACTGGGCGGAGGCTGGCAAGCGCCCACGGATGCGAGGGGAGCCCCAACCACCTGACAATGACGCTGTTTTCCCCCACGACCGAAGCCGCCATGTCCGCCCCCGATGCCACCAAGCCCACCTGGATGCCGCACCAGCCGGCAGACCGCATCCTCTCCACGCTGAAGACCCGTGGCGCGCTCGGCATCCCCGACATCGCCAAGGTGCTGCACGTGACGGTCGAGGCGGTGCGCCAGCAGATGTCCAAGCTCGAGACCGAAGGGCTGGTGGACGCC
The DNA here is from genome assembly GCF_059415405.1 of Variovorax sp. GW821-FHT10C12. NCBI lineage: Bacteria > Pseudomonadati > Pseudomonadota > Betaproteobacteria > Burkholderiales > Comamonadaceae > Variovorax > Variovorax sp. GW821-FHT10C12. Next base: position 121,071 of record NZ_JBWKNE010000010.1, on the reverse strand, counting down.
GAGAGCCGCTCCAGCGGGCGCGGCCGTCCGACCCAGATCTGGCGGCTCACCGGCGAGGGCCACCGGCGCTTTCCCGACACGCACGCCGAGATGACGGTGCAGATGATCAGCGCCGTGATCAGCGTGTTCGGCGAGAAGGGCATGGACCAGCTCATCGGCGCGCGCGAAGCCACGATGCGCGCCACCTACACCGAGGCCATGCGCGGCGCGCGCAACCTCGAGACGCGGCTCGAGCGGCTCGCGGACATCCGCAGCCGCGAGGGCTACATGGCCGAGTACCGGGCCGAGGGCGACGGCTTTCTCTTCATCGAGAACCACTGCCCCATCTGCACCGCGGCGCAGGCCTGCACGGGCTTTTGCCGCAGCGAGCTGCAGCTCTTCGACGAGGTGCTGGGGCCCGAGGCCGACGTGAGCCGTGTCGAGCACGTGCTCGCGGGCGCGCGGCGCTGCGCCTACCGCATCGTGCCCAAGGCCCGCGCCTGAAGCACCGACCTGTTTTTGTTTTCCCCTTCCACCAACTAGAAAGAAAGGCTCCACCATGGAACACACCCTTCCCCCGCTGCCGTACGCCATCGACGCACTGGCCCCCGAGTATTCGCAGGAAACGCTCGAGTTCCACCACGGCAAGCACCACAACGCCTACGTGGTGAACCTGAACAACCTGCAGAAGGGCACCGAGTTCGAAGCGATGACGCTCGAAGAGATCGTCAAGAAGTCCAGCGGCGGCATCTACAACAACGCCGCCCAGATCTGGAACCACACCTTCTTCTGGAACTGCATGAAGCCGCAAGGCGGCGGTGCACCCACCGGCGCGCTGGCCAAGGCCATCGACGCCAAGTGGGGCAGCTACGACGCCTTCAAGGAAGCCTTCGTGAAGTCGGCCGTGGGCAACTTCGGCTCGGGCTGGACCTGGCTGGTGAAGAAGGCCGACGGTTCGGTGGACATCGTGAACACCGGCGCCGCCGGCACGCCGCTGACCACCGCCGATACCGCGCTGCTGACGGTGGACGTGTGGGAACACGCGTACTACATCGACTACCGCAACCTGCGCCCGAAGTTCGTCGAGACCTTCCTGGCCAAGCTGGTGAACTGGGACTTCGCAGCGAAGAACTTCGGCTGAAGCCCGCGCTTTCGGCATGAAGAAAAGCCGGCCTGCGGGCCGGCTTTTTCATGGGCGCGCCGTCACCATCCAGTCGATCCAGCGCGCCACGTGCGCCTGGTCGAGGTCGAAGTAGTGGGTATGGGCGCCCAGGCCGAGGCAGGCCTCGTGCTCGGCCGCGACGCACCAGGCCGGCGGCGTCGTCACCTGCTCGTACGGCTTGTCGTCCTCGCCCCAGAGCCAGCGGCCCACGTAGTCGCCCGCCGTGTACAGGTTGACCCAGCGGGCCACGCCGACCTGGGCCGCGCTCGGCCCGCCGCCGTTCGCGTCTTCCGCCGTCACCCAGCCGTAGAGGTGCGGAAAACGCGCCGCATACAGCTGGCGCAGCGGGCAACCGGCGGTGAGCAGCAGGAGGCGGCTCTTGTTGAGCGCCGCCCAAAGGTCGGTCACCCGCGCATCGACCTGTTGTGCGGCGCGGAACTGCAGGTAGCGCAGCAGCTCGGTCGAGATCACCGTGCCCTGGCTGTGGGCCACGATCACGATGCGGTCGTAGCCCTGCGCCGCCACGTGCTCCAGCAACGACACGTAGCGCGAGAAGATGCGCGCGCGCGGGATGGCGCGGCGCGGGAACTCGCGGAAATGGCCGTCGACGTCCAGCGCCACGTCGAGCGGCATGCGCAGGCCCGGCACGGTGCGCGTGAGAAAGCCGCCGAGCAGCGAGACGGAGGCGGCCAGCGTGGCGGCAGTGAAGATCAGCGGCTTGAGGCCGCTTTGCGACAGCGCCGACACCCAGATCACCGCATCGTCGATCCACCCGCCGACCGAGACATTGCACTGCTTGAGCACCAGCAACAGGGCCACCGCGAAGGCAACCACCACGCTGGCGCTGGTCAGCACGGCGACGAAGCGGTCCAGCCGCCGGTAGCCCGCGCCGAGCCAGCGGCCCAGGCCCTGCGACGTGCCGAAGGCCACCTTGAGCTCGGCGAACAGGCTGGGCACCAGCACCGCCACCAGGTAGGCCAACAGCGACAGCGTGAGGCCGGCCGTCAGGGCGAAGGCCTGCGTGCTCTTCTCGTAGCGGCTGTGCAGGAAGTTCGCGCCGTCGGCCCAGTAGATGCCCTTGCCGAACCAGAACGGCGCGTAGTCGACGTCCTTCGCACCGAGTTCCACGAGGTTCGTCAGCACGGCCCACGACACCATCGACAGCGCCACGAACGCCGCCACCGACACGAACAGCCCCAGCCGCCCCGTGGCGATGCTGGCGCGCGCGGCGGCGCCGCGGTCGGGCACCGTCTCCCCGGCGAGCAGCCAGGCGATGAGCAGCACGCCGGCCACGCCCCACCAGGCCACGACGCCCAGCAGCAGGTACTCGACCACCCGCATGCCGGCGCGCACCCAGTGGCGCAGGCCGTCCGTGGCGCCGGCGGCCGAGGCGTTGATCGCCACGTGCACCAGCAACGCCGCCGCGGTCAGCGCCATCAGCCCCAGCCCCCAGGTGCGCGCCGCCGGAAAGCGGTCGCGCGCGATGCGCAGGGCGCGGTCGGCCAACGCGGCGAGCAGCGCCAGCCAGGCCACGCCGACCACCCAGTGCGCGGGCACCAGCGCCCACAGGAACCAGCCCGCCAGCAGCGCGTACAGGCCCACCACGATCCGCGAGGAGGCCTTTGTGCGCGCCTGGTAGCAGTACCACCAGATCGCCAGCACCGGCACCGCCACGGCCAGCACCCGGCGCAGCAGTTCGGTGAGCGACAACGCATGGGGCGCGGGCTCGACCCGCGCCAGCCCGCCGAGCCCCGCGATCACCAGCCCGATCAGCAGCAGCTGCAGGAACAGGTTCGCCAGCAGGTTGGCAAAGGCCCAGTCGAGCGCGGTCTGCAGCTTCGCCAGGCAGGCCCAGCGCCGCGCGCCCGGAGGCCTGGGCTTCCTGTTCACGCCGGCCGCTTCGGCGGCGCGGTCCACCGCATCGCGGCCCAGCTGCGAGAGGCGGAACACGATGGTGAACAGCTCCGCGACGATACGCGCCACCGAGCCCGGCAGGCGCGACAGGTCGGCCCAGTACATCTCGTGCACGTCGATGCGCTGCTGCACCGGCTGCCCGTTCGCATCGGTGGCGTCGCGCGTCATGCGCACGCGCGTGGCCTCGTAGGCCTCGTGGTCGGGCTCGGCGCGCTGCGACTTGAACAGCAGGTAGTCGCTGAAGGCGATGTCGGGGTTGCTCTTCTTCAGTTCGCGCGGCGTGAGCAGCCCGTGCCCCTTGGCGGCGCGCACCACGCCCGCGTCGTCGGCCTCGGCGGTCGAGATCCAGTCGTCGGCGCTGAAGTCCGAGGTCTTCGACTGCCGCATCGCCTTGCGCACGGGCGGCACGTAGGCCTTCTGCGCGGCGCCGCCTTCCGTGGCGGCCTTCTCGTTCTTGTCTTGATGCCCCGTGCGCTGCTGCACCATCGAGGTCAGCGGCGGCACCGGCAGCAGGTGGCTGTCGCAATCGGCCTGGCGGTAGGTCGCGCCGGGGCCGGGGTGGTTGAGCATCAGCGAGGCGATGGCGCGGGCCGTGTCGCCGGCCTTCTGGTCGGCCACGCCGTGGATGGCGATGACCGCGACGCGCTCGGGGCGCGCGGGGTGCTCGGACGTGGGCTGCTCGGGCGACGGTGCGCGCATGTAGAAACTCCTCATGCCAGGCCGGTGCATGGCAGGAGGGATTGTCCGCAGCGCGCCGCCCTTGGCTTCCCCCAAACGGGGGATGCCGGATGGACAGGGGTTGCTCAGACGTTGATGAGGTTCAGGATGTTCCCGTCCGGGTCCTTGAACCACGCGACCTTCATGTCGCCCATGACGTGGATGTCGCCCGCGAGCGTGGTGCCGGGCATGTCGTAGTGCTCGAAGCGCACGCCCTTGGCCTGGAGCGCGGCCACGAGGCGCTCGATGTCGCCATCGACCGACCAGGTCACGGCCGTGGCCTGGTTGGTGCCCGCGAAGGCCGAGCGGTAGACGTTGAGCCGCGTGTTGCCGCTGCGGTAGACGATGACCTCGTCGCCTTCGGCATCGACCTGCGCCAGGCCGAGCGTGTCTTCGTAGAAGCGTCGGGCCACGGCGAGGTCTTTCACCGCCAGGTTGGCCACTGCATTGATGTGTCCGAGCATGGGAGCCTCCCGCAAAGAGGAAGGGCGCCCGGAAGCCGCCGAGCGCCGGGCGAGCCAGAAATACTCAACCATTTGGTGGAGTATTCGACTCGCCTCGCGGCATGTCAAGGCGTCCGAAAGTACGCACCGCCCCGCGTTCTGCCCCCGCCAGCCGAGACGAGGGCCATCGCGAACCGCGAAAACCCCGCGCCGGCAGTTCCGGCAGACTGCATCCCCCCTGCCCCCAGAACGAGACAATGCCCCCCATGACCCCATCGAACTTCCTCCGTCCGCTGGCCTTCGCGCTGGCCTTCACCGCCGTGGCGGCCACCGCTCCGGCCCACGCCCAGACCGCCGCCTACCCCGCCAAGCCCATCCGCATGGTCGTGCCCTTCCCGCCCGGCGGCGGCACCGACATCCTGGCGCGCCTGGTCGCGCAGAAGCTCACCGAGGCCAACCACTGGACCGTGGTGCCCGACAACCGTGCGGGCGCCGGCGGCACCATCGGCATCGCCGAGGCCGCGCGCGCCACGCCCACGGGCTACGACATCGTGATGGGCCAGAAGGACAACATGGTCGTCGCGCCCTGGCTCTACAAGAGCCTGAGCTACAACCCGGTGAAGGACCTCACGGCCGTGGCCCACGTGGCCTACACGCCCGTGGTGATCGTCACGCAGGCCAACTCCAGGTTCAAGACGCTGGACGACGTGGTGAAGGCCGCGCGCGCCGCGCCCGACACCATCACCTACGGCTCGCCCGGCAACGGCACCACCATCCACCTGGCCGGCGAGATCTTCAACGGCGCCGCCAAGATCAAGATGCGCCACGTGCCCTACAAGGGCTCCAACGCGGCCATGATGGACGTGCTCGCGGGCAACGTCGACCTGATGGTGTCGTCGGTGCCCTCGGCCATGGCGCAGATCAAGGCCGGCAAGCTGCGCCCGTTGGCCGTCACCTCCGCCAAGCGCAGCACCTCGCTGCCCGACACGCCCACCGTGGCCGAGCTGGGCTACAAGGACTTCGACGTGAGCACCTGGTACGGCGTGTTCGTGCCGGCCGGCACGCCCAAGGACGTCGTCGCCACGCTGAATGCGGCGATCAACAAGCTGCTGGCCACGCCCGAAATGAAGGCGGCCATCATTGCCCAGGGCGCCGAGCCGCAGAGCATGACGCCGGAGCAGTTCGGCACGCTGCTGAAGACCGACTACGAGAAGTGGAAGGGGATCGTGCAGGCCTCGGGCGCGACGATCGAGTAAGAGGGGCTATTACCAGGAACACCGCGGAACCGGCTTTGCCGGGCCGCTGGTGTTGCCCCCGGTAGGGGGTTGGCGAAGCGACACGAAGTGCGCGAAGCCTGGGGGCGAGCTCAATCAGGCACGAACTTCGTGTTGAAGATCTCGACGTCCGCCGCCTCCTCGAAGGTCGCCACCTGCCCCATCTTCCCGTCGCTCATGCGGCAGGCCGAGAACAGGCTGTAGCGGCCCTTGAAATAGAACTCGTCCATCACGATCAGCGCGTACGGGTAGGGCACGAACACCTGGTGCTCGAAGACGATGCGGTGCACGTTCCTCGGCGACGGGAAGAGCTTGTATTCGACGGTGTCGATGGACTTTGCGGTGGCCATGATGTGCTTCTGTCGTCGTGCTCAGGCCGGGTCGCGCACGTCGGCCACGGGGTTGCTGCCGAAGTCCGCGCGCGCCAGGTAGGCGAGCACCTTGGCCGCGGCGCTTTGGGGGCTGTCGAGCCGGCCTTCTTCCTTCATGCTCACGAAGCGCGTGCGGTCCGGGAACTGTTCGGCCGAGGCGCCGCGCAGCTGCACCTGCATGTCGGTGTCGATGATGCCGGGCGCCAGCGACACGATGCGCGCGCCGTTCGGCGCATGCGCCTCTTCGAGCGCCACGGCGCGCGAGAAATGGTCCATGCCGGCCTTGGCCGCGCAGTACGGCGCCTGGCTGCCCAGGGCGTTGCGGCCCAGGCCCGACGAGATGTTCAGCACCTTGCGCGCGCCGCGCCATTCGCGCGTGCCGCCCAGGAAAGCGGCCGTGAGCAGCATCGGCGCTTCGAGGCCGATGCGCAGCGCCTGGGCCAGTTCGGCCGGCACGGCGCGCGACAGCGGCGCGGGGTTGCCGACGGTGCCGGCGTTGTTGATGAGCGTGACGCTGTCGAAGCGCTGGCCGTCCAGCGTGCGCAGCCAGTCCGACAGGCGCGCCGCGGCGGCGACCGGGTCGGACAGGTCCTGCTCCCATTGCGTCAGTTCGGCGCCGGCCGCCTTGGGGGCTTCGGCCAGTTCGGGCGAGGACTTGCGCGCGATGCCGAGCACCGTGTGGCCGGCCTGCAGCAGCTGTTCGGCCATGGCACGGCCCAGGCCGCGCGAGGCGCCGGTGATGACGGTGAGGTGGGAATAGGCGGAGGTGGTCATGGTGGTGTGGAGGCAGGAGAAGGCCGCAAGGCTAAGGGATATCGAAAGGCCGCGCGCGTCAGCCGGTACGGAACTGGGCGCGCAGGAAGTTGCGGTGGCGGGCGATGTGCTGCAGCTGTGCGGGCGCGATGGAGCCGCCGAGGTCGACCTCGTCCGCGCCGTTGAGCACCGCGTTGGCGTTCGCCATGGCGCGCGCCACGACTTCTTCCTCGCTCACGCCGAGCTGCGCCGCCAGGTCGAGTGCGACGCGGCGCATGGCGCGCTGCGACAGCATCCACATCGCGCCGAAGCGGTCCCAGGCCAGCGCGGCTTCTTCCGACTTCTCGCGGTCGGCCAGGATGTCCTTGAGCGGGCGCGCCAGGATCTCGTTGAGCGCGTCGATCTGTTCGCCCAAGGCCTCCGCGCGGTCGATGGCTTCTTCCAGCGTCGGGCCGTCGTCTTCCTCGTTGCGGGCCTGCGTGGCCTGTTGCTGCTGCGGCGGCAGAAAGCTCGCCTGGGCGTCGGCGGGCACGATCTGCAGGTGGTCGGAGAGGGCCATGTTTTTTTCTTTCAGTTCGAAGTGCTGTTGTTCTTGCGGCTGGACATCGCGGTGGCGCGCAGGCCCGGCAGGTCGAGCACGCGCAGGCCACCGTACTCCACGCGGATCAGCCCCTGCGCCGACAGCGCATTGAGCGCCTCGTTCACGCGCTGGCGCGACAGGCCGACAAGGTACGCCAGTTCCTGCTGTGTGATGCGCAAGACCTCGCCCACGCCGGGGTACAGCACCGGGTTGAACAGCGACACCAGGTTGCGCGCCACGCGCGCGTCGGGGTTGTTGAGGCGGTCGATCTCCAGCGCCGCGATGAACTGGCCCAGCCGCTCGTTGAGCTGGTTCATCACGAAGCGGTTGAAGCCGATGGAGTGGTCGAGCAGCCAGTGGAAGCTCTCGATCGGCAGCCCCGCCACGAGGCTGCGGCGCAGCGCCTGGATGTTGTAGCGGTAGGGCTCGCGCTTCATCACCGTGCCCTCGCCGAACCAGCCACCGGGCGGCACGCCGGTGTAGGTGACCGAGCCGCCGTCGGCGTTGTCGTTGCTCATCTTCAGCAAGCCCTCGACCACGCCGAACCAGTAGGTGGGCGAACGCCCGACGCGGCACACGAGGTCGCCGGGCTCGGCCTCGCCCACCACGAGCGTGGCCTCGGCGCGGCGGCGCTCGGCGGGCGTGAGCGTCGGCAGCCACGGAATGCCGTCGAGTTCAGCGGCATTGGCAGGGCGCACGCGGTCCTTGATGGAACCGCCGAGCACGTTCTGTGGGTTGAGGTTGCCAGGAGGCATCGGGAAACTCCGGGGAGTAGTGTCCCTAGGATTGTCGTTGGAACGACAACCGGGCGTCAAAGTGGGACCTACGATCCGCCCACTGTGCAAACCACCGCCCCCACCTTCCCCCGTCTGCTGCTCGCGCATGCCGAGGCCCGTCCCGAGGCCCCCGCCGTGCGCGAAAAAGACCTTGGCATCTGGCAAACCTGGACCTGGAACGCCGTGGCGCAGGAAGTGCGCGAGATGGCCTGCGGTCTGGCAAGCCTTGGCTTCAAGGCCTTCGACAACCTCGCGATCGTCGGTGCCAACCGGCCGCACCTGTACATGGCCGTGCTCGCCGCGCAAAGCCTGCGCGGCGTGCCCGTGCCGCTGTACCAGGACGCGGTCGCGAGCGAGATGGTCTTCATGCTGAACGACGCAGGCATCGAGTTCGTGATCGTCGAAGACCAGGAGCAGGTCGACAAGCTGCTCGAATGCCGCGAGCTGCAGCAAGGGCAGGAGGGCCAGCAGCAGGGCATCCGCCACATCATCTACGACGACCCCAAGGGCCTGCGCCACTACGACCAACCGGGGCTCATGAGCTACGAGCAGCTGCGCGAGCTGGGCCGGGCCTTCGACAAGGCCAACGCCGGCTACTACGACCGCGCCGTGGCCAGCGGCGAAGCCAGCGACGTCGGCGTGATCCTCTACACCTCGGGCACCACCGGCCGCCCCAAGGGCGTGTGCCAGACGCACGCCAGCTTCATCGCGGCGGGCCGCGGCGGCGTCGAGACCGACAAGCTCGGCCCCGGCGACAACATCATGAGCTACCTGCCGATGGCGTGGGTGGGCGACCACCTGTTCTCGGTGGCGCAGTGGCTGGTGGGCGGCTTCACGCTCAACTGCCCCGAGTCGGCCGAGACGGTGATGAACGACATGCGCGAGATCGGCCCGAGCTACTACTTCGGCCCGCCGCGCACCTTCGAAGGCCTGCTCACGGCCGTGTCGATCCGCATGGAAGACGCGGCCGCACCCAAGCGCTGGCTGTATGCGAAGTTCATGGCGCTGGCGCAGCGCGTGGGCGCCGACATCCTGAACGGCGCACCGGTGAGCACCGGCGACCGGGTCATGTACAGCCTGGGCAACCTGCTGATCTACGGCCCGCTGCGCAACGTGCTGGGCATGAGCCGCATCCGCGTGGCCTACACGGCCGGCGCGGCCATCGGGCCCGACCTGTTCCGCTTCTACCGCTCCATCGGCGTGAACCTCAAGCAGTTCTACGGCCAGACCGAGACCTGCGCCTACGTGTGCCTGCAGCAGGACGGCAAGGTCAAGCTGCAGACCGTGGGCACGGCGGCGCCGGGCATCGAACTGAAGATCGCCGACGACGGCGAGGTGCTGGTGCGCGGCGTGTCGGTGCTCAAGGAGTACTACAAGCGCCCCGACGCCACGGCCGAGGTGCTCGACGCCAACGGCTACTTCCACACCGGCGACGCGGGCGTGCTCGACAGCGAAGGCCACCTGCGCATCATCGACCGCGCCAAGGACGTGGGCCGGCTCGTGGGCGGCGCGATCTTTGCGCCCAACTACATCGAGAACAAGCTCAAGTTCTTCCCGCAGATCAAGGAGGCCGTGTGCTTCGGCAACGGCCGCGACGAAGTCTGCGCCTTCATCAACATCGACTTCGAGGCGGTCGGCAACTGGGCCGAGCGCCGCGGCCTGGCCTACGGCGGTTATGTGGACCTGGCCGGCAAGCCCGAGGTGCTGACGCTGATGGCCGAGTGCATCGCCAAGGTCAACGCCGACCTCGCGGCCGAGGACGGCATGGGCGAGACGCAGATCGCGCGCTTCCTCGTGCTGCACAAGGAGCTCGACCCCGACGACGACGAGCTGACCCGCACGCGCAAGGTGCGCCGCGGCTTCATCGCCGAGAAATACGCCGTGCTGGTCGACGCGCTGTACGGCGGCAAGACCGCGCAGTACATCGAGACCCAGGTCAAGTTCGAGGACGGACGCACGGGGGTTGTCAGCGCCACGCTGAAGATCAACGACGCCAAGACCTTCCCCATCGTGAAGGCCGCCGCATGAGCAATCGGAAAATTGGCGACGTCATCCTCGACGTCCAGAACATCAGCCTGAGCTTCGGCGGCGTGAAGGCGCTGACCGACATCAGCTTCAACGTGCGCGAGCACGAGGTGCGGGCCATCATCGGCCCCAACGGCGCGGGCAAGAGCTCGATGCTGAACTGCATCAACGGCGTGTACTGGCCGCAGCAGGGCTCCATCACCTTCCGCGGCCAGACCTTCAAGCACATGAACTCGCGCCAGGTGGCCGAGATGGGCGTGGCGCGCACCTTCCAGAACCTGGCGCTGTTCAAGGGCATGAGCGTGCTCGACAACATCATGACCGGGCGCAACCTCAAGATGAAGAGCGGCCTGTTCGCACAGGCGCTGCGCTGGGGCCCGGCCGAACGCGAAGAGCTGCAGCACCGCGAGTTCGTCGAGCACATCATCGACTTCCTGGAAATCCAGGCGCACCGCAAGACGCCGGTGGGCCGCCTGCCCTACGGCCTGCAAAAGCGCGTCGACCTCGGCCGCGCGCTGGCGATGGAGCCGCAGGTGCTGCTGCTGGACGAACCCATGGCCGGCATGAACGTCGAAGAGAAGCAGGACATGAGCCGCTTCATCCTCGACGTGAACGACGAGTTCGGCGCGACCATCGTGCTCATCGAGCACGACATGGGCGTGGTGATGGACATCTCCGACCGCGTGGTGGTGCTGGACTACGGCAAGAAGATCGGCGACGGCACGCCGGATGAAGTTCGGAACAACGAAGACGTGATCCGGGCATACCTCGGCGTGGAGCATTGACCATGGGATTTTTCCTCGAAACCCTTTTCGGCGGCCTCATGGTCGGCATGCTGTATTCGCTGATCGCGATCGGCTTCGTGCTGATCTACAAGGCCTCGGGCGTCTTCAACTTCGCGCAGGGCGCGATGGTGCTGTTCGCGGCGCTGGCCATGGCGCGCTTCGCCGAGTGGTTCCCGCAGTGGTTCGGCTTCCAGAGCCAGATCCTCGCGAACATCCTGGCCTTCATCGCGGCCATGGCCGTGATGATCGTGGTGGCCTGGCTCATCGAACGGCTGGCGCTGAGCAAGCTGGTGAACCAGGAAGGCATCACGCTGCTGATGGCCACGCTGGGCATCGCGTACTTCCTGGACGGCGTGGGCCAGACGATCTTCGGCAACGACATCTACAAGATCGATGTCGGCATGCCCAAGGAACCGCTGATGGTGCTGCAGGGCACCTTCGAGGGCGGCCTGCTGCTGAGCCAGGAAGACCTGATCGCCGCGCTGGTGTCCGCCGCGCTGGTGGTGGTGCTGGCCATCTTCTTCCAGAAGACCGCCACGGGCCGGGCGCTGCGCGCGGTGGCCGACGACCACCAGGCCGCGCAATCGATCGGCATTCCGCTGTCGCGCATCTGGGTGATCGTGTGGTCGGTGGCCGGTTTCTCGGCACTGGTGGCCGGGATCATCTGGGGCTCCAAGCTCGGCGTGCAGTTCTCGCTCTCGCTGGTGGCCCTGAAGGCGCTGCCGGTGGTGATCCTCGGCGGGCTGACCTCGATCCCCGGCGCCATCATCGGCGGCCTGTTGATCGGTGTCGGCGAGAAGCTGTCTGAAATCTATCTCGGCCCCATGCTCGGTGGCGGCATCGAGATCTGGTTTGCCTACGTGCTGGCACTGGTCTTCTTGCTGGTTCGCCCGCAAGGCCTGTTCGGCGAAAAAATCATCGATCGGGTCTGAGCACATGTTCTACAGAGAAAACGGCCAGTTCAAGTCGAGCTACCGCGCCGACCAACAGATCTTCCCGATCGCGCAGGACCGCCTGGCGATCCTGGTGCTGCTGCTCGTGGCGTTCGTCGTGGTGCCGATGGGCGTGTCCGACTACTGGATGCGCGCCATCCTCACGCCCTTCCTGATCCTGTCGCTGGCGGCGCTGGGCCTGAACATCCTGGTCGGCTACTGCGGCCAGATCTCGCTGGGCACCGGCGCCTTCATGGCGGTGGGCGCGTACGCGGCCTACAACTTCCAGGTGCGCATCGACGGCATGCCGCTCATCGCCTCGCTGCTGCTGGGCGGGCTGTGCGCCACGGTGATCGGCGTGCTGTTCGGCATTCCGAGCCTGCGCATCAAGGGCCTGTACCTGGCGGTGGCCACGCTGGCCGCGCAGTTCTTCACCGACTGGGCCTTCCTGCGCATCCAGTGGTTCACCAACAACTCGTCGTCGGGCTCGGTGAGCGTGGCGGGGCTGAACGTGTTCGGCGTGCCGATCGAATCGCCGGTGCAAAAGTATCTGTTCTGCCTCATCTTCGTGGTGGTGTTCGCACTGCTCGCCAAGAACCTGGTGCGCAGCGCCATCGGCCGCGAGTGGATGGCGATGCGCGACATGGACGTGGCCGCCGCGGTGATCGGCATCCGCCCGGTGTACGCCAAGCTCACGGCCTTTGCGGTGAGCAGCTTCATCGTCGGCGTGGCCGGCGCGCTGTGGGGCTTCATCCACCTCGGTGCGTGGGAGCCGGCGGCCTTCAGCATCGACCGCTCGTTCCAGCTGCTGTTCATGGTGATCATCGGCGGGCTGGGCTCGATCATGGGCAGCTTCTTCGGCGCCGCCTTCATCGTGCTGCTGCCGCTCTTCTTGAACCAGCTGCCGGGGTGGCTGGGCTTCTCGATCTCGACCGCATTGGCCTCGCACCTGGAGACCATGATCTTCGGCGCGCTGATCGTGTTCTTCCTGATCGTCGAGCCCCACGGCCTGGCGCGGCTGTGGTCCACGGCCAAGGAAAAGCTGCGGCTGTGGCCCTTCCCGCACTGACAGGTTCCCGTTCTTGTTGTTGTTGTTCGTTCGTAAAAACCCGGCACCGAGGTGCCCACAAAAGGAGACAGGCATGACACTGAAATCGCTCGCTCTGACCGCCGCCCTGGTGGCCAGCACCCTCGGCGCGGCCTTCGCGCCTTCGCTCGCGCAGGCCCAGGCCAAGGAACAGTTCTTCCCGCTGCTGGTGTACCGCACCGGCCCCTACGCGCCCAACGGCACGCCCTGGGCCAACGGCAAGCAGGACTACATCAAGTACATCAACGCCACCGGCGGCATCAACGGCGTGAAGATCACGTACGAGGAATGCGAAACCGGCTACGCCACCGACAAGGGCGTGGAATGCTACGAGCGCCTGAAGGGCCGCCCCGGCGTGACGCTGTTCGACCCGCAGGCCACCGGCATCACCTTCGCGCTGACCGACAAGGTGCCCACCGACAAGATCCCGCTGATCACGCTGGGCTACGGCCTCTCGGCCTCGCAGGACGGCGGCGTGTTCAAGTGGAACTTCCCGCTCATGGGCTCCTACTGGACCGCGGCCGACATCCTGATCCAGCACATCGGCAAAAAAGAAGGCGGCATGGACAAGCTCAAGGGCAAGAAGATCGCCCTCGTGTACCACGACTCGCCGTTCGGCAAGGAGCCGATCCCGCTGCTGCAGGAGCGCGCCAAGCAGAACGGCTTCGAGCTGTCGCTCATTCCCGTGACCGCACCGGGCGTGGAACAGAAGTCGGCCTGGCTGCAGGTGCGCCAGTCGCGTCCCGACTTCGTGCTGCTGTGGGGCTGGGGCGTGATGAACTCCACCGCGCTGAAGGAAGCCGTGGCCACGGGCTACCCGCGCGAGAAGATGTACGGCGTGTGGTGGGCCGGCGCCGAACCCGACGTGAAGGACGTGGGCGCCAACGCCAAGGGCTACAACGCGCTGGCGCTGAACACCTCGGGCACGCAGCCGAAGGTGATCCAGGACATCCTCAAGCAGGTGCACGACAAGGGCCAGGGCACGGGTCCGAAGGACGAAGTGGGCTCGGTGCTCTACACGCGCGGCGTGATCATCCAGATGCTGACCATCGAGGCCGTCAAGCGTGCGCAGGAACGCTTCGGCAAGGGCAAGGTCATGACCGGCGAGCAGGTGCGCTGGGGCATGGAGAACCTCGCGCTCGACCAGAAGAAGCTCGACGCACTGGGCTTCTCGGGCGTGATGCGTCCGGTGAGCACCTCGTGCCAGGACCACATGGGCTCGACCTGGGCGCGTGTGCACACCTGGGACGGCGCCAAGTGGGGCGGCATGTCCGACTGGTACGAGGCCGACAGCCAGATCATCAAGCCGATGGTGAAGGCCGCTGCCGACAAGTACGCGGGCGAGAAGAAGTTGACGCGCCGCGAAGCCGCGGATTGCCAATCCTGATGCACTGAGTGCCGTGGCGGCTCGCAAGAGCCGCCATTCGCAAGGACGGCGATGTGCCGTTCTTGCGAATGCTTCGGACCACACCATGAGCGAACCCAAGATCCTTCTCAACGTCAACGGCATCGAGGTCATCTACAACCACGTGATCCTCGTGCTCAAGGGCGTGTCGCTGACCGTGCCCGAAAGCGGCATCGTGGCGCTGCTCGGCGGCAACGGCGCCGGCAAGACGACCACGCTGCGCGCCGTGAGCAACCTGCTCGCGGGCGAACGCGGCGCCGTGACCAAGGGCACCATCGAGCTGCGCGGCGAGCGCATCGAGGCGCTGTCGCCGGCCGAGCTGGTCAAGCGCGGGCTGATCCAGGTGATGGAAGGCCGCCACTGCTTCGCCCACCTGACCATCGAAGAGAACCTGATGACCGGCGCCTACACGCGCACCGACGGCAAGGCCGCGGTGCAGGAGACGCTGGAGAAGGTGTATGCGTATTTCCCGCGCCTGAAGACGCGGCGCACCTCGCAGGCGGCCTACACCTCGGGCGGCGAGCAGCAGATGTGCGCCATCGGCCGCGCGCTGATGGCCAACCCGACCATGGTGCTGCTCGACGAGCCCTCGATGGGCCTGGCCCCGCAGATCGTGGAAGAAGTGTTCGAGATCGTGAAAGACCTGAACACCAAGGAAAAAGTGACCTTCCTGCTGGCCGAGCAGAACACCAACATGGCGCTGCGCTACGCCGACTACGGCTACATCCTGGAGAACGGCCGCATCGTGATGGACGGCGAGGCCAAGAGCCTGCGCGAGAACGAGGACGTGAAGGAGTTCTACCTCGGCGTGGGCGGCGCGGACCGCAAGAGCTTCCGCGACGTCAAGAGCTACAAACGCCGCAAGCGTTGGCTGGCCTGAAGTACCCACCCCAGAGCGACCGAATCGATAGACGAAGGGTACGGACATGAACGACCACTACGACCAACTGGAAATCCGCGACCCCGCCGAACGCGAACGTGACCTGCTGGCCGCGCTGCCCCGGCAGATCGCCCAGGCACAGACTGCAACGTCCGCCTTCACGAAGATCCTCGACGGCGTGAAGCCCGGCGACGTCACCTCGCGCGAAGCCCTCGCGAAGCTGCCCGTCACCCGCAAGTCGGAACTGCTCGAGCTGCAGAAGGCACGCCGCGCCGACGACCCCTTCGGCGGCTTTGCGTCGATCGTGCGCGGGCCGCGCATGCCGCGCATCTTCGCGAGCCCCGGCACCATCTACGAGCCCGAGGGCGAGGCGCGCGACTACTGGCGCACCGCGCGGGCGCTGCATGCGGCGGGCTTTCGCAGCGGCGAGCTGATCCACAACAGCTTCAGCTACCACATGACGCCGGCCGGCTCCATCATGGAAAGCGGCGCGCACGCCATGGGCTGCACCATCTTCGCGGGCGGCACGGGCCAGACCGAGCAGCAGCTCGAAGCCATCGTCGACCTCAAGCCCGACGGCTACGCGGGCACGCCGAGCTTCCTGAAGATCCTGCTGGAGAAGGCCGAAGAGAAGGGCCAGAAACTGCCGTGGTTCACCAAGGCGCTCGTGTCCGGCGAGGCCTTTCCGCCCAGCCTGCACGACTGGATCGCCGCGCACGGCGTGCAGGGCATCCAGTGCTACGCGACCGCCGACCTGGGCCTCATCGCTTATGAAACCAGCGCGCGCCAGGGCCTGGTGATCGACGAGGGCGTGCTGGTCGAGATCGTGCGTCCCGGCACCGGCGACCCGGTGCCCGACGGCGAGGTGGGCGAGATCGTCGTCACCACCTTCAACCCCGACTACCCGCTGGTGCGCTTCGGCACCGGCGACCTCTCGGCCGTGCTCGCGGGCACCTGCCCCACGGGCCGCACCAACAAGCGCATCAAGGGCTGGCTCGGCCGCGCCGACCAGACCACCAAGGTGCGCGGCATGTTCGTGCACCCCTCGCAGGTCGCCGAGGTCGTGCGGCGCTTTCCGGAGATCGTGCGCGCGCGGCTCGTGGTGTCGGGCGAGATGGGCGACGACCAGATGACCTTCAAGCTGGAATGCGCTGGCGCACCGGCCGGGCTCGACGCACGCATTGCCGATGCGGTGCGCGAAGTGACCAAGCTGCGCGGCACCATCGAACTGGTGGCGCCGGGCACCTTGCCGAACGACGGCAAGGTGATCGAGGACGCGCGCAGCTACAAGTAGGGGCGGTACAGGCGGCGCGTGATGAAGCGCGTGAGGAGCACGGTCAGCAAGGGGTAGAGCGGTACGAGCGCGGCCAGCAGGATGACCAGGTCGCCGACACCGGCCATGCTGGTCTGGGACGGCTCCAGCAACCCCAGTCCCGCGAGGATGACGGCAGCGCAGCCCGCCAGCACCAGCACAAAGGCCAGCACCGACGCGGCCACGGCCCGGAAGGGCCGGACCCGTGTGGGGAGCGGGCCACGGCCGATGCCGAGCCACGCGCCCCAGAACGCCAGAGCAAAGACCAACAACGGCGGCGCGACCCAGCTCAGGAAGGGCGCCACGCGGTCCATGGTCCTCATGGCCTCGTGCCACGGGTCCGTGACCATCGCGCACCAAATCTGGATCGACGCGGACACGGCGGCGATCAACAGCGCTACCGTGGCGCGACCCGGCGATGCGCTCGCGGGCGCCGCGGCGTCGGCATCGCCCGCATCGAACGACGCGGCCGATGCCTGAGTGCCCTGCCTCAGCGCAAGCCAGGTTGCCAACCACACGCTCAGCACCAGCATCGCCAGTTGCACCAGCCGACCGCCCGGCATGTAGAGCAACCCCAGCCCGTAGAGCCACGGGCTCAGCACGAAGTAGTCCAGCACCCGCACGATGAGATAAGCGCCGGCATGGCGCACACGCGGGCCGCACAGCTGCGCCAGGCGCGCACCGCCACGCACCTCCAATGCCTGGCGCGCATGGCTCCAGGCCAGTGCCGCCGCCAGCACCCAGGAGATTGCGAGGTTGGCCGCCATGCCCGCCCACACGTCGAGGCCATAGCCCTCGTGCCCCGAGCCGGGCCACAACTGCCTACCGAAGTGGACCCCCACGATGGCCGCTTCGACCGCCACGGTGATGAGCGCGAAGTCGCGCGGCAGGCGCCACGCGTTTGCGATGGAAGCGGGAGACGCCATCAGGGCCAGTGAACGGCTACTTCTTGCAGCTCGCCGGCAACGCCTTGTCCTTCAATCCATCACCCGCGCTGCAATGCCAAGCAATGCCCCGGTCCGTCGACGACGGCTCCATGCGCAACGTGCCCTGGGGCGTGGTCACCTCCACCACCATGCTGTCCGGGTCGAGCGTGAGGGTCGCGCCGTTGGGCAGGTTGCCCGGCAGGCCGACGGCGGCCAGGGTGTCGGGGATCTCGGCCTTTTCTTCATAGTGGCGCGTGAGCGCGTCGCGCACCGGCGCGCCCTGGGCCCAGGCCTGCGCAACGACGGCGCGGGTCTGGTACTCCTGGTAGGCGGGGATGGCCACGGCCGCCAGCACGCCGATGACAGCCACCACGATCAACGCACCCGCCGCGCCGCCGCCGGCCCGGCCGGCATACGGCACGAAGAGCGCGAGCAGGTAGGCCACCGGGTTGCGCTCGGGCAGCTTGGCGCCCGGGTCGATGGCGCGGGCGACGCGCTTGGTGAGCCAGGGGTAGCCGCCGATGAGTTCGTGGAACGAGCCCCAGAAGCCGCGGTTGCCGCTCGACTGGGCGGCATAGCGCTGCAGGTTCACGTTGCGCCACTGCTGCGCGCCGGCGGCCAGCGCCACCAGCGCGCGCGGCGCGGAGTCGACCTCGCGGCAGCAGGCGGCGCCGTGCAGGTCGCAGGTGTATTCCTTGGCGCGCGCATAGGCCGCGCCCAGCAGCGGCAGCCAGAGCACGGGCGCGCGCCAGATGTGGCCCGTGAGGTGGCCGCGGCGGATGTGGCCCAGCTCGTGGCCCATGTAGAAGTGGATGCCGTCGGGCTGCGCCTCCATGGCGTCGACCACGTCGGACAGCAGCACCACGAAGTTGCGCCCGAAGAAGCGCGTGGCGAAGGCGTTGAACATGCCGTCGCCGTGCAGCAGGTAGGCCTCGGGCGGCTGCGCGATGCCCAGGCGGGTGCAGCAGTCGACGAAGCGCGCGTGCAGCTCGGGCAGCTGCTGGGGCGACAGCTTCACGCCCGTGCCCTTGATCCAGGCGATGACCGCCGACTGCGCGAACACGTAGCCGATGAAGCCCAGCAGCACATAGACGAGCGCGATGCCCAGCGTGCCCACGATGATCAGCGCCCAGGCCAGCAGGCCCAGCACGAGCGTGAGTTTGCCGAGCCAGCGCTCGCGCGGATAGACCCAGGGATCCATTGGTTTCTTCTCCTCGATGCCGCCCGTCGGGCTGGCCTGTTTGTGGTTGTGGTCACCCCGGCGCGGGTGCGCGGGACGGGCGTGATCATGCCCCAGCATGGGGCGAAAACGGTGACATTCCTAAGGGCTATTCGGTATGGGTCAGCCCCCGGTCAGCCGATAAGATCGCGACCCTTTCCATTTAAAAACTCCGTCGGAGACATCATGAAGAAACTGTTCGCCCTCGCGGCGATTGCCGCGGCCGCCTTCGGCGCACACGCCCAGGACTTCCCCGCAGGCAAGCCCGTGACGCTGGTGGTGCCTTTCTCGGCCGGCGGCCCGACCGACCGCGTGGCCCGCGACCTGGCCGAATCGCTGCAGAAGACGCTGGGCACGACGATCATCGTGGACAACACCGCCGGCGCCGGCAGCTCGATCGGCACCGCCAAGGTGGCGCGCGCCAACCCCGACGGCTACACGCTGCTGCTGAACCACATCGGCATGTCGACGATGCCGGCGCTGTACCGCAAGCTGCCGTTCAGCGTCGAGAACGACTTCGAATACCTCGGCATGGTCAATGAAGTGCCCATGACGCTCATCGGCAAGCCCGGCCTGCCCGCCAACAACTACAAGGAACTGGCGACCTGGATCAACGCCAACAAGGGCAAGATCAACCTGGGCAACGCCGGCCTGGGCGCCGCCTCGCACCTGTGCGGCCTGCTGTTCCAGAGCGCGCTCAAGGTCGAAATGACGCCCGTGCCGTACAAGGGCACCGCGCCGGCCATCGCCGACCTGCTGGGCGGCCAGATCGACCTGCTGTGCGACCAGACCACCAACACCACGTCGCAGATCGAAGCCAAGAAGGTCAAGGCCTACGCCGTGACCACCGCCAAGCGCCTGACGACGCCCGCGCTGAAAGACCTGCCCACGCTCGACGAGTCGGGCCTGAAGGGCTTCGAAGTGTCGATCTGGCACGGCGTGTATGCCCCCAAGGGCACGCCCGCACCGGTGCTGAAGAAGATCAACGAAGCCATCCGCGCTGCCATGAAGGACCCGGCGTTCATCAAGCGTGAAGAAGGCCTGGGCGCCGTGATCACCACCGACAAGCGCGTCGAGCCGGCCGAGCACAAGAAGTTCGTTGCCGCCGAAATCGCCAAGTGGGGCCCGATCATCAAGGCCGCTGGCGTGTACGCCGACTGATCCTTTCGATCTCCCATAGAAAAAGCCGCCGGCCCTTTCGGGTCGGCGGCTTTTTTCATGCGGTGGTGACAGCAGGAAGGCTCAGGGGAGCGAGACGGTCCACGCCTCGAAGTTCTTGCGCACGTCGACCTGGCGCGCGGTGCGTGCCGTGAAGATGAAGCTGCTGACCGACGAGCCCTGCGCGTATTGGTAAGCGTTGTTGCCGACGCTCACGCAGTGGTTGTCGCTCGGCGAGTTCACCGGCTGGCAGTAGATGACGGCCTTGCGCGCCGAGGTGCGCACCGTGATCGAATCGGTGAAGCGGTTGTTGTTCGGGCCACGGCCGGCCACCAGGAAGGTGGTCGGGGCGTAGGCGCCGTTCGGCACCGACCAGCCGTCGAGGTTGCCCTCGGCGCTGAAGTCGATGTTGTTGGCGCTGGGGTCGGAGGGAACCGGCGCGCCGAACACGATGCCGCGCGGAACGCCGTCGATTTCCGACATCAGCTCGGCGCGCAGGGCCGGCGTCATTTCCACGGTCGGCAGTTGCACGGCCTCGGCGAGGGTCGGCGCGCGCGAGAAGGTGCGCGCGTACTGCACCGGGTTGGTCCCGCCGGCCGCCAGGAAGAACTCGAGCTTCCAGACCGCCTGATCGGGAATGGCGCCCAGCTGCGTGTCGTCGAACTGCGGCGATGCGAAGAGATTGCCGGGCTCGATGCTGCTCGGGTTGCCGCCTTGCGCCGGGTCCACGTAGCGCGCGGCCATGCGCCACAGCGAGGAGTTCAGCGCGCCGTTGGCGGTGCCGTCGGTGGTGAGCACCAGGGTGGTCAGCCCGGCCCGGGGCACGAGGACCAGTTCACGGCCGGGCAACGCGGACGAGGTGGCCACCACCTTCGTGAAGATCGAGTCGCCGTTGCCGTCGAGCACGTTGTCCACCGACAGGTTGTAGCCCGCGGCGTGGTACTTCAGGTTCGCGTGCTTGAGGAAGTCCTTCAGCTCCTGCTGCGGGCGCACGGCGGCGCGGTAGGCATTGCTGTTGCCGGTGAGCTTGAGCGCGCCATTCACGATCCTGGCGTTGAAGACGTCGTTGTCGGTGTTGCCCACGCTGTCGGTCCAGCGGTAGGTGAGCGCGACGTCGCCGCCCGGGTGGAAGTATTCGAAGTTGCCGCGGTCGTGCTTCAGGTTCGTCGGGCCGAAGCGGAACAGGCTTTCGAAGGGCCGGCGCGGACCGCTCGACGCGCGCCCGATGTGCAGGCCGGCCGCGACGAAGCTGGCCGGGTCGTCGCCCACGAACAGCGTGCGGCAGGCCGGCGCGACCACGTTGGCGGCCTCGCCGAAGGCATTGCCGTCGGAGCCGATGGTGCTGTCCACGCGTTCGTTCAGCGGCAGTGCGTAGCAGGCGTTGAGGCGGTCCAGCAGGTCCTTGACCATCGCCGGCGTGGGCGGCTGCACGAGGGCTGCGGCATCGACCGCGGGCAGCGGCGCAATGGTGCTCTCGCCGGTGCGAAAGACGATGGACACGGGCGCGCTCTCTTCGCTCGCGGGCTGCGCCTTGACGGTGATCTCGATGTTGGCGGCCGTGCCGTCGGGGCGCACCGACACGTTCAGCGTGTCGAGCACGCGGTCCTGTCCGGTGCCGTTGGCTTGGAAGGTGCCGCTCATCGGGTCGATGTGGGTGTTGAGCGCGTCCAGCAGCGGCTTGAGCGCAGCCACGAGCTTGGCCACCTGGTCGCTGATGGCGCCCGGGGTGACGGCGCCGGCATCGGCCTGCACCGCGGCGGCCAGCTTCGACGGATCGCCGTTGGGCGACAGCTGCGCCACCACCACGGTGGTCAGCGGCGTGACGTTGGTGGTGCCGGTGGCGGTGCTGGCGGTGGTGCTGTAGAGCGTGAGGTCGTCGCGCACGGCCTGGATCACCAGCGGCGCCTTGGTGCCCGCGGGCAGCACGCAGCTGTAGGTGCCTTCGGCCGGCACGGTCACTTCGCAGACCTTGGCGCCGGTCTGGTCGAACACGGTGAGCGCGGCGCCGGCAAAGGCCGCGCCGGTGGCGACGGTGCCGCTCAACGTGCCGGGCGACTCGGCGGCGGGCGGCGTGCCGCCGTTGCCCGTGCCGACGGGGAATGCAAAGCCACCGCCGCCGCCGCCACCCCCACCGCCGCCGCAGGCGCCGAGGATCAACAGGGAGGCAAGGGACAGGGCGTGGGGAATTCTGGAGGTGGGGTGGGGCATCGTGGGTCTCTCGAAAAGGGAAAGGGCCTGGTCAGCAACCGAGGGCGCTGCAAACAATAGCTTTCGCTTTTGGAAATCAAATGATGCAAATGCACCATTCTTGAAACCGTGCGGCCGAGCCCCGCGCGCGTCACCGGAACATGGGATGGGCACGTGGCGCCGGGGCTGGAAGACTCCCCGCATGACCTTCACGGCCGGTGTCCCGCGCGACTTCAGCGAACTCCTGTTGCGGCTGTACCGCCTCTCGCACGAGCTGCCCATCGACGCCTTCCAGGACGCCGCGCTCGACCTCCTCAAGCCCGTGCTGCCCTTCGACTCGTCGATGTGGGGCACCGCCACCCGCACCGACCACGGCATCGACATCCACACGATCCACCTGCACAACCAGCCGGTCGAGATGGTCATGGCCTACGAGCAGGTCAAGCACATGGACACGGCCGCCGTCGAGGTGGCCAGGCGGCCGAAGTCGACGCTCGCCTTCAACGCCGACGCCTGGTTCTGCCGCGACGACCAGGCCGCGCTGCGCGAGCACGGCCGGCGCTTCGAGCAGGCCAACTTCTTCATCAGCTCGGACGCGAACCCGCAGACGAACTTCGTGCACTGGCTCAGCCTGTTCCGCGCCGACCCGCAGGCCCACCCGTCGGAGGCCGAGCGGCAGCTGCTCGAGAGCCTCGCGCCGCACGTGATGCAGGCGCTGGCGCTGAACCGCGTGATGCACCTGGACCG
This sequence comes from Variovorax sp. GW821-FHT10C12, assembly GCF_059415405.1. Lineage (NCBI taxonomy): Bacteria > Pseudomonadati > Pseudomonadota > Betaproteobacteria > Burkholderiales > Comamonadaceae > Variovorax > Variovorax sp. GW821-FHT10C12. The sequence continues at coordinate 98,439 of NZ_JBWKNE010000010.1, read as the reverse complement.
CCTCGAAGCGGGCAGCGCGTCGCCCGGCGGCTCGGCCATCGGCGACCTGCGCGGCGTGCTGTACCACGCCGACCAGCTGTTCGAGGCCATGCTGAAGGCCGAGTGGCCGGCTTGGCACGGCCGCACGCTGCCCGATGCGCTGCTGCAGCATTTCCTGCAGGGCCATGCGCGCTTCAACGGGCGCGAGATCGTGGTCACGCACCGCGTCGAGCAGCGCCTGCTGTTCCTCAAGTGCCGCCATCGCTGCCGCGCCGACAGCCTCACGCCGCGCGAGCACACCATCGCCGAGCTGCTGGCGCGCGGCGACACGCACAAGGAAGTGGCCGCCATCCTGAACCGTTCGCCGGCCACGGTGCGCAACCACATCCAGTCGATCTACGACAAGCTGCAGGTGGGCAACGTGGCGGGGCTGATCCACGAGCTGCGCCTCGCAGGCTGACAAGCGCCCCGCCCCAAAAGAAAAGGCGCCGTCGGCGCCTTTTCTGTTTGAGTCCGCGATGCCTCTACTTGGGCCGGATCGCGTCCGCCGTGCCCTGGATGAAGGCCTTGATGCTCTCGATGTCGTCGCCCGAGAGCTTGCCCGTGAAGTCGGGCATGCCGCGCGACATGGCCGGGCCCTTGAGCACGAACTTGTCGAGGTTCTCGATGTAGGCCGGGTCGAGGTAGCCCAGGTTCGGGATGTTGCCGCCGCGGTCCACGCCCGGCACGCCGTGGCAGAACACGCAGTTGCTCACGTACAGCATGGTGCCGGCCTGGACCTTGGCGGGGTCGTACTTCACGCCCTGCACCAGCTTGGCCATGCGGTACTCGACGAAGGCGGGCATCTTGGCCGTGCCGCCGACCGCAAAGGTGTAGACCGTGCCCGGACCCTGGCGCTCGGTGGCGCGCTGCGCCAGGCCGTACACGCCGCCCCAGCCCACGGCCACCGACACGTACTGCTTGCCGTCCACCATGTAGGTCGCGGGCGCCGCCACCACGCCGGTGCCGGTGGGCGTTTCCCACAACTTCTCGCCGGTCTTCGCGTGGTAGGCCACGAGGCGCCCGTCGGCCGTGCCCTGGAACACGAGGTCGCCAGCGGTGGTCAGCGTGCCGCCGTTCCACGGCGAGGCGTAGTCCACGCCCCAGGCTTCCTTCTGCTTGATGGGGTCCCAGGCCACGAGGCGGCCGAAGGGCTTGCTCGTGGGCGGCTCGACGTTGGCGAACTTGCCCAGGTTCCAGCCCAGCGCCGCGTGCGGCCGGCCGGGCGCGTTCTCGTCGAACTTCCAGGCCTTGTCGTCCATCAGGTTGATCGGCACGTGCTGGGCCGGCAGGTAGGCCAGGCCGGTCTGCGGGTTGTAGGACATCGGGTGCCAGTTGTGCGCGCCGAACGGGCCCGGGATGCTGTCGCCCGGCTTCTCGTTCTGGCGCGCGGCGGGGACCTCGATGGGCCGGCCGTTCTTGTCGTAGCCCGTGGCCCAGTTGACCGCGACGAAGTTCTTCGCCGAGATGAACTTGCCGTTGGTGCGGTCGATGACGAAGAAGAAGCCGTTCTTGGGCGCATGCAGCAACACCTTGCGCGCCTTGCCGTTCAGCTTGACGTCGGCCAGGATCATCGACTGCGTGGAGGTGTAGTCCCAGTTGTCGCCGGGCGTCTCCTGGTAGTGCCACTTGTACTTGCCGGTGTCGGGGTCGAGCGCGACCACCGAGCCCAGGTAGAGGTTGTCGCCGCCTTTGGGGCTGCGCGCCTTGGCCGCCCAGGGCGAGCCGTTGCCGGTGCCCACGTACATCAGGTTGAGCTCGGGGTCGAAGGCGAAGCTGTCCCAGGCGGTGCCGCCGCCGCCGGCTTCCCAGTACTTGCCGCTCGGGTCCCAGGTCTTGGCGGCGCGTGCCATCGACTCGTCTTCGAAAGGCTTGCTCGGATCGCCGGGCACCACGAACCAGCGCCATTTCTGGTCGCCGGTCTTCGCGTCGTAGGCGGTGACGTAGCCGCGCACGCCGTACTCGGCGCCGCCGTTGCCGATGATGACCTTGCCCTTGAACACGCGCGGCGCGCCGGTGATGGTGTAGCTGCCCTTCTGGCCGTCGATGGTGTTCTTCTCCCACACCTTCTGGCCGGTGGCGGCGTCGAGTGCGATCAGCCGGCCGTCGTAGGCGGCCACATAGACGCGGCCCTCGTACAGCGCCACGCCGCGGTTGACCACGTCGCAGCAGCCCCTGAAGCCTTTCGACCTGTCGACCTGCGGATCGAAGGTCCAGATCTTCTGCCCGGTGCGCGTGTCGATCGCATGCACGATGCTCCACGAGGCCGTGACGTACATGATGCCGTCGACCACCAGCGGCGTGGCTTCCACGCCGCGTGTCGATTCGAGGTCGTACGACCAGACCAGCCCCAGCTGCTTCACATTGCCGGTGTTGACCTGGTCGAGCTTGCTGAAGCGCGACTCGGCGTAGTCGAGCCCGTGGCTGGGCCAGTCGGGCGTCTTCTTCGCCGCGTTGGCGCGCACGAAGTTGCCGTCGACGCGCTTGGCGGCCGCGCCGGCGCGGTCCTGCGGGGTGGCCGCGGTCTGGGCCAGCGCCGGGGCCGCCAGGCCCAGGCACAGCAAGGCGCCCGCAAGCAGGCGCCGCCCGGAAAGAGGCTTTGTTATCGTCTTCATCGTGGTCTGTCTCCTTCGTCGTTCTGCCCCAAGGATCGTTCGCACGGCGCCAGCCTTCACCCCCGGGATTTCCCCAGTCCAGCCTTGTTCCATTGCGGAACACATTCGAGACGGTCCCTGAATCCAGAAGAGGCAGCGAACCCATGGCGCTCGACAGGCTCGGCACGGCGGATGCGCCGCGCCAACTCTTTGCCAGCACGCCGGCGCAGCGCGTGGCGCTGGCGCGGCAGCAGTTCTTCGAAGAAGGCGTGCGCCCCTCGGGGCTGGTCGGCGAGGCGGTCATCCAGTCGTGGATGCGCTGCAGCCGCACCCACGCCGACCGGCAGCGCGTGGTGTCCTTCGACGCGGTCACGCCCAGCCGGCTGCACACCACGCTCGCGCGCAACCGTGAGCTGCTGGACGTGGCGCGGCACGAGCTCGCGCAGATGGAGCACATGCTCGCGGGCACCGACTGCCGCGTGATCCTGACCGACCGCGACGGCGTGGTGGTGCATGTCACGAGCCAGCCCGCCGGCACGCACCAGCCCGTGCTGCGCCAGACCGCGCGCCTGGGCGTGAACATCTCCGAGCGCGTCGTGGGCACCACGGCGCCGGGCATCGTGGCCAGCACCGGGCAGGCCTGCACCGTGGACGGCGCCGAGCACTACTACGACGTGCTGTGTCACATGCAGTGCGCCGCGGCGCCGATCCGCGACGTGAGCGGCCAGCTCGCGGGCGTGCTCGACCTCACGGTGGAGGCGCGCCGCTTCGGCTTCGACGCGGCCTCGATGGTGGCGCTGCACGCCACCATCATCGAGAACCGGCTGCTGCAGGCGCAGTCGCGCGACCACCTCATCCTGCGCTTCCAGGCCAGCCCCACGCTGCTGGGCACGCCGCTCGAGGCGCTCGCGGGCATCGCACCCGACGGCACCATCGCCTGGCTCAACAACGCCGGCGCGCGGCTGCTGGGGCGGCTGCCCGAGGCCCCCGACGACCGCGACGTGGAATGCCTGCTGGGCCACGATCTTGCGAGCCTGCTGCGGCTGGGCCGGCGCGAGGCCGCGCAGCCGCTGCGGCTGGCCAGCGGGCTCGGCGTGTGGATGCAGGCGCAGCTCAAGGGCGCGGACGGCGCGGACTTCCGGCACGCGGTGGCGATGCCGGACATGGCGAGCGCACAGGTCGATGCGCCCGCGGCGATCGACGTGCAGGCGGAGCCGCCCGTGGCGCTGGCCTCCGTCGGCGAGACACCACCGACCGAAACCCTGCGCGAGCACAGTCGCAAGCTGATCGAGGACACGCTCGCGGCGCACGGCGGCAACGTGTCGCAGGCAGCGCGGCAATTGCGCGTGTCGCGCGGCACGCTGTACCGGCGGCTGCGCGGCTGGCGCGACGACGACAGCAGCGCAGCAGCGGACTGACGGCTCAGGCGCCGGCGCGCGCCAATGCACGCGCGCGGCGCGCCTTCGCATCGGGCTGCAGCGGCCGCAGGTAATCGTGCAGCGCCAACGCCGCCGCCCCCACCGCAGGCGCGAGCGCTTCGTAGCGCGCCGTGCGCAGTTCCGGCGCGGGCATGCCGGCACGCTCGGCATGGCCCTTCACGCCTTCGAACGCCGCCTGCGCGAACTCCGGATGCTCCGCGCAGACCTTGCCCCCGAGCACGATCGCGCGCGGGTTGAAGGTGACCCACAGGTTCTGCAGCAGCACGCCGAAGAAGGCGGCGGCGCGCGCCATGTCCGCGCCCTCGCGTGCCAGCACGCGCGAGCCGAAAAAAGCCTCGGCGCAACCGCGCCGGCCGCACGAGCACAGTGGCCCATCCAGCTGCAGGATGGTGTGGCCGATCTCGCCGGCCATGCCTTGCGCGCCGGTGAAGAGGCGGTCGTTCAGCACCACGCCCGCGCCCACGCCGACGTCACTGTTGACGAAGATCAGCGGGTCTTCGCCCTCGCCCGCGGCGAACTCGTACTCGCCGAGCGCGGCCGCATCGGCGTCGTTCTGCAGCTGCACGGTGACGCCCGGCAGGCCCGCTGCTGCCAGTGCCTTTTCGAGCGCGGGCAGCAGGTTCACGTTGCGCCAGCCGAGGTTCGGCGCGAAGCGGACCACGCCCGTGCAGTCGTCCACCGCGCCGGGCACGCACACGCCGATGCTCGACAGGCGCAGGCCGCGCTGGTCGAGGTGCGCGTGCGCCGCTGCAGCCATGCGCGCGACCTGTGCGCACACGCGGGCGGGCTCACCGTCGTCCAGCGGCTGGGCTTCCGCATGCAGCACCTCGCCCTGCAGCGAGACGCACACGAGGCGCAACGTTTCGACGGCGATCTCCACGCCCATCAGCGCGCGCACGCCGACGTTGATCTGCAGCGGCGTGGACGGCCGCCCGAGCCCGTCGGCCACGGCCGCGCCCGATTCGCTCAACCAGCCCTCGTCGAGCAGCTCGCGCACCAGCAGGCTCACGGTCGATTTGGTGAGCCCGCTTTCGCTCGCGAGCCGCGCACGCGACAAGCCCGGCTGCGCGCGCAGCAACCGCAGCAGCACGCTGCGGTTCAGGCGCTTCAAGAGCTGCTGGTCGCCGATGGTCTTCATGCCGCTGCGGTGGCCGCAGTTGCCGCGTGGTGCGCCTGTTCGCGTCCCTCGGGCCGCTTGCCGGCGATGATCATCCCGAGCACCTCGTCCTCGGTGACGTCGGCCGTGCGGTAGGTGCCCACGAGCTTGCCGTTCTTCATCACCGCGAGCCGGTCGCTCAGCGAGAACACGTCGGGCATGTCGTGCGTGATGAGGAAGATGCCGACGCCGTCGTCCTTCAGTTGCTTGACCAGGCGCCCGACCATCGCCGTCTCTTCGGGGCCGAGCGCAGCGCAAGGCTCGTCCATGATGAGGATGCGCGCGTTGAAGTACAGCGCACGCGAGATCGCCACCACCTGCCGCTGCCCGCCCGACAGGCGCCGCACCGGGATGCGGATGTTGGTGAAGTTCTTGTTCAGGCGCTGGAACACCTTGCGCGCCTGCACTTCCATGAAGTGGTCGTCCAGCGTGTTCCACGCCGTCATCTTCTCGCGACCCAGAAAGAGGTTCGCCACCGAGTCGAGGTTGTCGGCCAGCGCGAGCGTCTGGTAGATGGTCTCGATGCCTTGGGCCTGCGCCTCGGCGGGCGTGCGGATGTGGACCTTCTCGCCCGCGATGAGCGTGTCGCCCGAGTCGATCGGGTAGGCGCCCGCGAGCATCTTCATCAGCGTGGACTTGCCCGCACCGTTGTGGCCCAGCAGAGCCACCACCTCGCCGGGGTAGAGATTGATGCTCACGCCGTCCACGGCCTTCACGCCGCCGAAGGCCTTGCGGATCTCGCGCAGCTCGACGAGCGGTTTCGTCTTGTCGATGTCGGCCATGTCAGTTTTCCCCGAACTTGCGGCGGTACAGCACGTCGAACACCACGGCGACGATCAGCACCTGGCCGATGATCACCATGCGCTTGCCGATCGGCACGTCGAGCAGCAGCATGCCGCTGTCGAGCGACTGCATGATCAGCGCGCCCAGCACCGAACCGAAGATCGAGCCGCTGCCGCCCGCCAGGGCCGTGCCGCCGATGACGGCCGCCGCGATCACGTACAGCTCCATGCCCGTGCCCAGCGAGTTGGTGCCCGCGTTGAGCCGCGCGATCGACACGATGGCCGCCACCGTCACCAGCACCGCCAGCAGCGCGAACAGCATCAGCGTGACGCGCTGCACCGGAATGCCCACCAGCGCCGCCGCGTCGGGGTTGCCGCCCATCGCGAACACATAGCGGCCGAAGCGCGTGCGATGCACGATGAACGACAGCACGATCGCCACCGCCGCCCAGATCAGCACCGGGATCGGAATGCCCTGCGGCTCGCTCTTGGACGAGATCTGGTAGCTGTTCATCACCCAGGCGAAGCCGACCACCACCGCCACCGGCACGGCCGTGAGCAGCACGTCGAGCCACAGCGCCTCGGTCGGCATGTCGTAGCGCTGGCGCGCGCGGCGCTTTTGCACCATGCGCCCGAACAGCACCAGCGCCACCAGCCCCGCGAGCACCCAGCTGGCCGTGACGCCGATGCCGCCGTCGTAGCCGCCGCCCAGGCGCTGGAAGAACTCGTCGTTCACCGGCTGCGTCTTGCCGTCGGCCACCAGGAAGGCCGCGCCGCGGAACGACATCAGCCCGCCCAGCGTGACCACGAACGACGGCACGCCCAGCACCGCCGTGAGCCAGCCCTGGTAGATCGACACCAAGAGCGCCACCGCGAGCCCCGCCAGGCAGGCCGTGGGCCACGACCAGCCCGAGGTGTACTGCAGGTAGGCGATGAGCACGCCGACGAAGCCCATCACCGAGCCCACCGACAGGTCGATGTGGCGCGCGACGATGATCAGCACCATCACCGTGGAGACGATGCCGACCACCGCCGTCTGCTGCGCGACGTTGTAGAGGTTCTCGGGCGAGAGGAACACGCCGCCCGACATGACGCTGAACGCCACCGCCATCACGGCCAGCAGCACGCACATCAGGAGCAGGCGCAGGTCGATGCCGGTGCGGCGCCACCAGCCGGGTGTTGGATCGCTCATTTTTTTCAAGCCCCCTCAGGACGGACTACAGGTGCGCAACCGACCGCCGGCTGGCCCTTGCGGGTCGGCCGGAAGCTGCGTTGCGAAGAGATGGAGCGGCGCGTTCAGCCGTTCAGAAAGGGGCCAAACGCGCCGGTGGTTGCGGCGTTACTTGCAGGCCGCGGGTGCGTTCGCGCCCGAGACGCCCTTGCACAGCTCGTCCTTCTTGATCCAGCCGGCCTTGACGATCACGTCGAGGTTGTCGCGCGTGATCGGCACCGGCGTCAGCAGGCGCGAGGACAGCGAGAGCTTCTTGGCGCCGCCGGCCCAGGGCGCGGCCTTGTCGACCGGCTTGCCCGCTGCGAGCGACACCGCCGCCGTGGCGGCTTCGCGGCCGAGCTCGCGCGAGTCCTTCCAGATGGTCGCGGTCTGCGTGCCCAGCGCCACGCGGTTCAGCGCGGCAAAGTCGGCGTCCTGGCCCGACACCGGAATGCCGCGCAGGCCCTTGGCCGTGAGCGCCGCCACCGCGCCGCCGGCGGTGCCGTCGTTGGCCGCCACCACCGCGTCGACCTTGTTGCCGTTCTTGGTGAGGATCTGCTCCATGTTCTTCTGCGCGACTTCGGGCTTCCAGCCTTCGGTGTACTCGTCGCCGACGATCTTGATGTCGCCCTTCTTGATCGCGGCATCCAGCACCTCCTGCTGGCCCGCGCGCAGGAAGTCGGCGTTCGGGTCGCTCGGCGAGCCCTTGATGATCACGTAGTTGCCCTTGGGCTTGACCTTGAGGACTTCGCGCGCCTCCATGCGCCCGACCTCGACGTTGTCGAAGGTGATGTAGAAGACGCCCGGCGCCTCGATCAGCCGGTCGTACGCCACCACCGGCACCTTCTGCCGCGTGGCCTTCGTGACGGCGGGCAGGATCGCGTCCTTGTCCATCGCCAGCACGATGAGCGCCTTCGCGCCCTTGGACATCAGGCCCTCGATGTCGCCCAGCTGCTTCTCGGGCGAGCCGCCCGCGTCGGCGCTGATGTACTTCGCGCCAAGCTTCTCGAGTTGCGCCTTGATCGCGGCCTCGTCGGTCTTCCAGCGTTCTTCCTGGAAGTTGGACCAGCTCACGCCGACCACGGTCTGCGCCATCGCGCCCACGGCCGTGAGACCGAACGCCAGGGCGGCCAGGGTGTGTTTCGTTGTCAGTTGCATCGGTGTCTCTCCTCAGAACGGTGGGCCGGGGTAGTTAGTTTGAGTGGCGAACTAACTATCCCATCGGCGGGAGGTTCCGGGCACCCGGGAATTCCCCGAGACGTGGGCGAAGGCACGGATGGGTGATGAGTTGCTGTACGAAGAAGGATTGCCTGGAGATGCGGAGAGCTCATGAGCGGGCATGAAAAAGGCCCCCGAAGGGGCCTGGTGCGTGATTGCCGCTTTCTGCGCTGGGCCTGCGGCCAGGACTCCTCCCTTACGCCGTCAGTGCCACCACTTCCGCATCGGTGAGCTTCTGCGGTTGGTAGCGCGCCGCGCGGATGCGGAAGAAGGGGCAGTTCCCTCCGCCATAGGTGCTGCCCAGACCGAGGTAGGTGGTGCCCGGTCCCGCAATCGGCGTAGCCACCTTCTGGATCGGCTGGTTGTTGTAGGCAAAGCGCACGCCCTCGGTCCCGTAGCTCATCGCGAGCTTTGCGATCGGTCCTGGCAGCACCTTCGGCGGTGTGGCCAGGGTCGTGCCATCGATCACCGTATACCCGTAGGCCACGCCGTTCGTGACATTCCCGGCGGAATACGAAACGCCCATGCGCCCGCCCACCCCGCCGAACTCCAGGACCGTCTTGGTCCCGGTGTCACTCATCCGGGGCACTTCCAACTCCATGAACACCGTGCCTTCGGCAGCGTTGAACCAGCCCTTCGTGGTGTCGATGCGGACGCTGTCCAGGGCGCGGGTCGTTGCCACCGAAGTTGCCGTGTCCGCTTGGCGCGTGGTGGCCGCCGATGAGGCGATGTCTGCAAGACGCGTCACTGTCGCCGTCGTTGTCGGGATGTAGCTCGACGCGGACGACGCCTGTTCCAGCTGCAAGCCCGTGAACTTGAAAGCCCGGGCGCTGTTGGTGCCGTACTTCCAGATACCCGACACAGTGCTGGGCACGGATGCATCGGTGGTCCGCGTGCCCGTGAGCCGGTACACGTCGCCCCCGACATGCGTCATGGTGCAAGCGGCGGGAGAGATTGGCGCGTTCGCGATGACGAGCGCGAAGTCCGCCGCGCCGCCAGACGCGGGCATGCTGGGCGCTCCGCCGTCATCCATCTTCACGAAACAGGAAATCACGTAGGTGGTCGACGGCGCAAGAACAGGCGACTTGGCGGCATAAGACGCGAACGTGCCGGCTGGCGGCGGCGCAGGGAATGCGATGCCTGTCGTGAACCCCAGCTCGCTCCAGGACGCCGCCGCGCATCCGATCCTGACGGGCACATCCGCAAGCCCATTGCGAAACTCGCTCTCGGTCAACAGGTTGGTGCTGGACACCTCTTGCATGAGCCAGGGTGCGATGGTCAGGTCGGCGGGGTTGTAGGTCATCCGCGCGGCGCCCGCCGCAGCGGTCTTCATCACACCCGTGGATTCGAAGTAGGTGCCGATGGATGCGCGGCCGGTGAAGGTCTCGGTGCTCGGGATGTAGCTGGTGGCGAACGCACCGGCTTCGAGCTGGGCACCCCAGGCCAGGCAGGCCCCGTTGTCCGCTCGCGGTCCAGAAACTACTGCGTAGACTGTCAGAACATCGCCCACCGCGATGGCAATCTTCGACGTGTAGGTACAGCGAAACCACCCATTGCCCGCATCACGCATCTCCCACCCCGCCCCCGAAATCAACGGATTCGCACCGTGCAGGATCACGCCGGCGCCGATGTCGTTCGTCGCAGTTGTAGTGTTGCGCAGCAGCAGGTCCACGTTGGCAGTCCTCGACACGTTCTTCAGATAGATCGAGTACGTCATCACGGTCGCCGTCGCGACGGCGCTCTGCGTGTTGGGTGTGGTGGACGTCCCCGAAAACTCAACCGCTCGAAGCGTGCCATCGGGCGCCAACCGTCCTGTGACGCGTGACATCCCGCCGCCCGTCCAGGGCGACAGATGCATGTCGCCACTCTTGAGCAGAATGTTCGTGCGCTGCTCCTCCACCATCAGCACCGGCGGCAAGATCAGGTTCGACGGCTCGTAGCTGTTGCGCGCAACGCCCGCCCCCGCATAGCGCATGACACCGTCGGCGTCGTAGTAGCTTCCAATGGACGCGCGCCCGGTGAGGGCTTCGACGTTGCAGATATAGGAGCTGGGGAATCGCCCCTCCTCGAGCTGCGCGCCCCAGATATAGAGACCGTCGACACCGTTGCCCACGCTCCCCGACGCGGTACCGGGATAAATGGCCGCGACCAGCGTTGCGGATGCATCCGTCGTGAAGACAATCTCGACCCTGCGCCACCCGTTGCCAACATCGACCACCCTCTTGGACACGTCCACAAAGCCGCCGGAGGCGGCACCTGACGCAACCATCGTTGACAGGTTGAAGGGAATGCTGACGCCGTCGGCGCCTGCTGCACCTCGGGCATAGATCCACCCGTTGAGCGCGCCAGCAGGCTTCGCGTAGAACGAGTACGCATAGGTGGTCGCGGTCGCAGATTTCGTGATGTTCTGGGAGATGTGGCCGTTGCCAGCGCCACTCGTACTGTTCAAGATCAACTTGCACGCATCCCATCGCCCATTGGGAGCGATGGCAGCATCCGGGACCGGCGTAGCGCCCGATCGGGTCCATGCCGGAGACCGATCGAATCGCGACGAGAAAGAGAACAGATTCGTCCGCGTGCTCTCGATGAGTAGCCCTTTGGCGACCTTGGTGAGTGGGTCGTGGTCGAAACGCGGCACGGGGCCCGGCGGCTTCGGCTGAACCCAGCCCTGCGCATTGACGAAGGTGCCTTGTGCAGCCCCTGCGAAGGTGAACAGTTCGGCGAATGTTTTTTCGGTGAGCGTGGTGGTCATTGCGTTTCGATGCTGTTGTGGGTGAGGGGCCAGCCGGCGGAGATGTCATAGGCCTCGGTCTCAGCCTCTGTCCGGAGTTGGTCGATGGCGGCGTGGTGCGTGCGCTCGGCACTGAAGCACGCCTGGACATGCAGGCCGATCGCTCGGGCCACACCGCGAAGTTCGTCAAGGGTCAGGCGGGCCCATCCGCTGTCGGCCTTGAAGTCGACAGCGTCGATGCCTGCGATGTCGGCGTTGACGATCACCGCCGTGATGCGGTCCTGGTCGGGCTTGCCCGTGAGAACACGCACGCCGTTCTGCAGCGTGATGCCGCCGGTTTCGATTTCCCACCGATGCTCGGTGACACGCTCGCGCAGCGAACGACGACGGTCCTCCATCGTTCGGGGATCGATCCAAGTGCGGTGCGTCCAATCGAACACGTGGTGTTCGTCTGGCTTCGACGGCATGTCGACGGGCGTCCCATCCGCGATGTATTGGTCGAAACGGGCTTTTCCCACATAGACAGACTCGCCTTCGAAGGCCTGGCTGAGGCACTCATCCTCGGAGCCGGCATAGCCTGAGCGAACGACCTCTCCGGTCGCGGTTCTATAGACAGTGAAATCAATCATGTTTAGCGACGTGTAGCGATTGCGTAGATGAAGGAACCGGAGTAACCGGAAGGAGCCGTGGAGATGATGTCGAACGTGGTATCGCCTGGCACGCAATCGAACTGGGCTCCTCCCGTCACGGTGGAACCAGCAACACCTGCCCCCACCCAAATGGCGTTACCGTTCGCGTAGATGTTGACGCCACCCATCATCATCATGAAGACGGAACCCGTGACGAAGACCTTCAGCGTCTCCCCGGTGTTGTTCCTATAGAGCAATCTGCAGGAGGAGCTCCCCGGCGCGACCGCGAATCTGGGAACGGTGACCGCTTCGCCTCGAATGTTGAGCGTGTTGATCACCTCAGCCTGGTCGATCCTCAACCCACTCTGATCCAGATTGAAACCAGGCCCCCAGAGACGGAAGCCGGCGTATGAGCTCGCAGGGATGTAGTGCATCACGAGCCCGCAGCCGCCGAGACTGAAGTCGACGAACATGTCGCCCTTGGGGTGCTGCGCCATGATCCAGCCCCAGGAACCGTCGCGCCACTTGTTGGGGCTGCGGATGTAGCCCCATCCTGTTCCCGTGATGTCCCCGTTGATCGTGACCTGGCCGGAAGTGATGTAGCCCAGCTTGGAAATCGAAGCCGTCAACTGCTCCACATCCAGCGAGCGGGCCTTGATCGACCCGTCGACGAACATGTTGCCGTTGATCCCGACCGAAGGTGTGCCACCGATGCTGCCGACAACGAAAGGGAACGTCGGCACGCCGCCCGGACCGTCCTGCGCGATGGCGAACTTGTCGACCAGCACGACCAGCTCGGACTTCGTGCCGTCGTTGTTGAGGATCATGCCCGCGACCTTCTTGTCCGCGTTGACGTTCAGGCGCCATTGCGACTTGACGGTGCCATCCAGTGTCGCGATGGCAGAGGCGTTGGTCGAGATCGACGAGGTATGGCCGTTCACCGTCGCGGTCAACGAAGTCATCGAGTTGGCCTGGGCCGTGATCGAGCCCTCGGCGCTGGTGACTCGCGTGGTCAGCGCATTGACCGCAGTGGCATCCGCCTTCGTGGTCTCCGCCTCGGTGATCCGCAGGCTGTCCGTGACATCCTCGAAGCGGAACCCCTGGATCTCCGAGTAGCCTGTCGTGCCGCCCGTGTGGTTCAGGGCAAAACCGGGGCTGACCGAGGTGTCGCCGAAGGCGCTGCCGAGCAGGTCCAGCGAGATCTGCGTCCAGACGTTGTTGGGCAGGCTGCCGAGTGCGATGGGACTGTTGCCGTAGTTGCCCATCGTGTTGCGCCACCAGGTCCAGTAGTGCGGGCCGTTGGCATCCACGCGTCGGAACCATGCCGTGAGGCGGTAGGTCCGCGTCGGGTCGATCACCACCTTGCTCTTCGAGTAGTTCCAGAAGTTCGCGCCGCCCGCAGGCGAACGGCACACCGTCGTGGCGACCTTGCCGGTCGTGGTCGTGACGAAGTACGTCGCCAGGTTGGTGCCGTAGTGGCTGCGCCAGGCCGCTGCGTTGGCCAGGCTCTCGTCTGCCGTCAGGCTGGCCTGCGAGTCGGCACGTCCCAGCTCCAGCCCGCTGTTGATGCTGGTGATTGCATCGCCTTGCGACGTGATCAGGCCCTCTGCATTCGTGACGCGCGTCGTCAATGCGGTCAGGGCCGTGTTGCTGGCCTTGCTCGGCAGGCCGTTCGTCGTGTGGTTGACGGTGGCCGACAGCGCGGTGATCGCATTGGCGTTCGCCGTGTCCGCGGTGACGCGGGCACTCTGCTCGGCCGCCACGGCTGCAGCGGCATCTGCCTTGTTCGTGTTGACGACCGCTTCGAGCGCTTGCCGTGCAGACACCTCGGCCGCATCCGCCGTGATGCGCGCCTGGCGCTCCTCGTAGATCAGGCCGCTGGCGAGCGTCGGGCCCGTCGGCTTTTCCCAGACTTCGAAGGCATTGCCCACGAAGTCGTTGACCAGCGACGCACCGATCACCGTGTCCAGGCTGCCCGAGGTGTCGGGAACGCCCGTGAGCGCCACGGACAGGCCCTGCCGCTGGATCGCCTCTGCGCTGTCCGCCTGCGCCCGTGCCACCGCCTCGGCCTGCAGCGCTGCGGAGCCGGCCGTCGCGTTGCCGGTGACGGTCGCCTGCAACGCGGTGATCGCATTGGCATTGGCCGTGTCGGCGGTGGCGCGCACGCTCTGCTCGGTCACCAGCGCGGCATCGGCGCTGGTCTTGTTTCCCGCGACCGTGGCCGCCAGCGCCGTGCGGGCCGTGATCTCCGCGTTGTCGGCGGCGATGCGTGCCTGGCGCTCGCTGTAGACCAGGCCCGAGCTGACCGCACCCACGTCCGTGCCGGTGTAGGCACCGCGCACCTGCGTGGCCAGCGATTCGCGCGCCGTGACTTCCGCCGTGTCCGCCGTGGCACGCGCGCTCTGTTCGGCGTTGATCGCGGCATTGACGGTGGCCAGGTTCCCGGCCACGGTCGCGGCCAGTGCCTGGCGGGCCGTGACCTCGGCGGCATCGGCATTGGCGCGCGCCGTCTGCTCCGCCACGAGCGCGGCATCCGCGTTCGTCTTGTTGCCGGCCACCGTGGCTGCGAGCTGCTGCCGGGCCGTGACCTCGGCGCTGTCCGCGCTCACCCGTGCATCGCGCTCCGATGCCAGTAGGCCCGAGCTCAGTGCGCCGATGTCGTTGCCGTTGTAGGCGCCGCGCAGTTGCGTCGCGAGGTTCTCGCGCGCCGAGACCTCGGCGGCATCCGCACTCGCACGCGCAGCGATCTCGGTCTGCAGCGCAGCGTTCGAGGCGCCCGGTGACGGGCGTCCGATGGCGACCCAGTCGATCTCGAAGTACGCCGTGGCAGTCTGCGTCGCCGACAGCTCGATCCGGAGCTGGTCGATGGCCGCATCCCAGCCGGGGCTGACCGTGACCATGCCGATGCCTGCGCCGTCGTAGGTCGGCTCCGTCATCGTCACACGCCGCGACGCATCGAAGCCGCTGTCGCTCGCCGCGCGCCAGGACAGCGCGCCGTCCCATGCGGGCGCACCGACCTTGCGCACACGCATGCGGATCTGGCCGTAGGTCGAACCGTTCGCGGCAATGCCCACAGGCGACACGATGAAGGGATCGGTCGCATGGTTGGCGGGGCGGATCCATCCCGCCGCCACGGAGGGCGTGCCATTGCCGGTCCAGGCCTCCAGGCCGGAATCGAAGTACCAGATCTTTGCGTAGTCGAACTGCTCGCCCACGCCTGCCGAGATCAACGTGATCTGCTGTGCCAGGGCTTCGTCGCTCGTGGCGCGCGCGCTGCGCTCCTGGTAGATCAGGCCGCTGACCACCTGCGACAGGTCCGACCCGCCGTAGCCACCGGTGAGCTGCGCTTGCAGCGTCTCGCGCGCGCTGACTTCTGCGGCGTCAGCCGCCACGCGCGCCTGGCGTTCTTCGGCGATCAGGCCGCTGCCCACCTGCCCCAGCGCCGGCGCCTGCCAGACGCCGTAGCTCTGCTCGGCAAACCCGATGTCCAGCGACACGCCATCCACATAGGCCAAGGTGGCGGCGAGGTCCGTCGCACCCACCAGCGCGACCGTGAGCGACTCGCGGCTGCGGGCCTCGGCCGCGTCCGCAGCACTGCGCGCCGAGGCTTCGTTGCCGATGGCGGCAGTCAGCGACGCGTCGGCGGCCTGCAGCTGCGTGGCCAGTTGCTGGCGTGCGGATGCTTCCGCCGCATCGGCGCTGGCGCGCGTCGTGGCTTCGGTCTGCAGTGCTGCCTGCGCGGTGCTCAACGATGCGTTCAGCGTCGTGAGGCGTGACGACAGCGACTCGTCCGCGGTCTGCCGCGCCGTGGCCTCGTCCGCAATCGCGGCGCTGCGGGCATTGGTCTCGGCAAGCAGCGCCGCCGCCCGCGCGCTCTGTTCGGCGGTGATCGCCGTGGCGCGGGTGCTGGCCTCGGCCGTCACCGCAGCCTTCCGGTCGGCCACCTCCTGCGAGACGGCTGCCACACGTGCCGTGATCTCGGCCTGGTCGGCCGCAGCGCGGGTGGTGGCTTCGGCGGTGAGCGCGTTCGTCACCTGCGTGACCTGCTGCGTTCGCTGCTGGGCTTCGGACACCAACGCCGCCGATCGCGCGGCCGTTTCTGCCGCAAGGGCGGCCGTTCGCGCAGCCGCTTCGGCGCTCAGGGCCTGCGCGCGATCCTGCGTTTCCTTCGTCAGCGCCTGGCCTTGCGTCTGGTCGACGGCCTTGAGTTCGTCGACGGCTTCGTTCAGGCCCTTTTCGAGCTCTTCCAGGGCTTCGTCGATGCCGGGCAGCACCGTGAGCTGCACATACGCGGCCGCGCTGCCGTTGCCGCCGGCATCGACGGCGCGCACCCAGTAGCGCCAGCTGCCCGTGGCTTCGGTGCGAACGAAGGTCCGCTCAGCCGTGCGTCCGATCTCTTCGGACGTCTCGAGCGTGGCGCCCCGGCGCAGCTCGTAGTACGCGATCGGCTGCATGGTCTTGCAGTCCTGCCAGGCCAGGTCGATCTCGTTGCGCCAGACGGTGCCGTTCACGAGCGGCTGCGCAGGCGCCGCGATGTCGATGGACGCGGAGACCGGCACCGACCACTGGTTGGACGTGCTGCCGTGCGAAGCCCAGACACGCTGGGTGCCGGCGCGCAGCCATCCAAGGTTGGCCGCCACGCCCTTGGCGGAGAACACCTCGTCGGCCAGCTCCCAGCTGGCGCCGATACGCACGCGGGTCGTGCTCCAGTCGAGCAGGTCGAGCCCGATCGGCTGACCCCAGGTGGCGACGATGCCGGCGTCGGTCACGTCGAGTGTGAGCCCCGCCACGTCGCCAGGCACGCCGCCCTTGCCGACCAGCGTGTGCTCGGCCGTAGCCCACGGGCTCGATGCGTAGGGCGTTCGAAAGCGCGCACGCACCTGGTAGAGACTGCGCACCGACAGGCCCAGCAGGAAGGTCTCGGTGGCATCGCCCGGCAGTTGCGACGAGTGCCAGTCGCTCACCGGTGCCAGAGAGCGCCATTGCACCTCGACCGCGCCGCTCTTCAGGATGTTGAGCTCGTTCGATTTCGCCCACGAGACACGGGCGCGCGCCACCATGCCGCCGTCCTGCAGCGACATCTGCGACGGGCCGCTTTCCACCTTGAAGTCGAACGGTGCCTGCGGTTGCAGGAACGGGCTCGGCAGGTTGGTGTTCGGCGCCGCGTCGGCCAGCACCTCGTCGGCCAGGTCGTAGTAGGCCGGCACGTCCTCGATCACGAGCAGCGACAGCGGTGCGTTGCGCGCGTAGGTCCAGTCGGTGACGCGGAAGGTCTTGTTGGTGAAGCCGTACAGCGCGCTCGAGAGCACGACGCGGTCGCCGGGCTGCAGATGCCAGGCCAGCATCTTCGGATGGATGCGCAACACGAAGCCGCCGCGGCTCTGCTCGACCACCACGCGGGCGATCTGGTGGCAGCGCACATGCGAGGCCGTGAAGGCCAGCGCCATGTCGGTGAACTTGTCCTTCGCATCGAGTGCACGGAAGTTCGAGTTCTGGTAGGGCGAGAAGTCCTCGCTGACGCCGTTGCGCGCGCCATTGACATACGTGCCGCGCATGCCGTTGAAGCGATTCGCACCGGGGTGGGCGGTCTGGGCCACCGCCGTGGGTGCCAGCATGTCGTCGTCGTCGAGGTTGAGCACCGGTGTGCTCCATGCGCCGGCCTGGACGCGCCAGACGCCGCCCGACTCCAGGCTGAAGCCAGCCATCGCGTCCTCGATCTGCTGACGGGTCGATTCGCGGTCCTGGTCGGAGCGGAACATGCCGTCGCAGACGTACCGGGCGCGCGAGTTGCCGTAGTTCAGCGCGTCGCCTGCTTGCACCGCGGTGTAGACCTGCTCGTCGCAAGCGTTGGCGGCAGCGATGAGCGCGTTCTCGTCGATCTGATCGGCCGCCGCGAGGTACCCCGACTCCGAGCGCAGGAAGTCGGCCAGGCACAGTGCCGGGTTGCGCGAGTAGACAGTCTGGCCGGTGCGCGGGTCGTGCACCTTCTTGCCGCGAATCCTCGCGGTGATCTCGGGAATGCCCCCCTGGAAACGATCGAACAGCAGGTTGAGCGTGACGACCGCATAGGTGCAGCCGCTGAGCTTGTGCTGTTCGGTCCAGAAGTCGACATTGGGGAATGTCTCGTGCAGGCTGGCGCGAAGGAAGCCATCGGCCGTGTCCACGCCGCCGGGCGAGGTGTGAAACTGCACGTTCACCGACGGACCTTCCGAGGGCCATCCGTTGAACAGCGGCGGCATCTGGAACTCGGCACCATCGGTCCAGCCGGCCGCGTTAGGTCGTCCCACCGACGTACCGTCAATGAAGATTTCGTCGATGGCCTCGCACTCGTGCGCCGCGAAGACGATCACGATGTGCTTGAAATGGGCCATCGCACCGCTGTCGAGCACAGCAACGATGGCGCCGCCCACGCGTGCAGGTGCGCCGTAGACCGTCGACCAGGGAGCTTCCGAACTGACCAGCGTGGCGGTGCGGTCACGCAGGTTGGCAACGTCTTCGGCGAACTTGCGGGCCGCGGCCTGGCGCGCCTTCTTCTTGGCTTGCGATGAGGCGTAGGCCGAACTCACGATCGAAACGACCGCAGCGACTGCCGCTCCATAGCTCGTGATAGCGGAAATGATCCCGCCGATGATGGACGTCGGCTCCGCATGCGCCACCGCCGCAAAACAAAGAAGACCAAACAGGACGGAGAACCGTCGAATCAAATGCGCCATGCGGCCACCCCCTCGGTCATTGGAAGAAAAATCAATCGGTCGGTGCCGGGCGCCACGATGTGTGAGCCCGTGCAGATGCCGAAGCTGTAGCCCGAAACGCGGCCAATGCGACGGCCGCTGCGAGCCAGCACGACATCGCCGCGTTGCGCCATGCGCCCTGGCTGCGAGGTCCCCAGGAGAGCGGAGGCCGCCGCCTCGAAACCGCCCGAGGCACGCACATGTCGCAGCGCCGTCAGCAGCCTCTTGGGCGCCAATGCACCGCCCGGCGCGCGCAGCGCCTCGAGCGGGTCCGCGCCGCGCTGCTCGCGCACCCAGTCCGCGGCAATGCTTGCGCAGTCGTGCCTGAAATAGGCGAAGCCGGTATGGCGTCGCGCGTCGATGAAGGCGTCAAGGTCGGTGCTCATTTGCTGTGCACCCCCAGGGTTTGCCGGTATTGAAGATTGGCCTGCAACCACTTGCTGACCCAGATCGACGGATTGCCGATCAGGCCCGTGAGGTAGGAGAAGCCGAGTTCGCCCGGATGCCGCGCCTGGTGCTGCGCGTTGTTCATGCGCAGTGCAGCGGGATTGCTGCGCACGTCGTAGCTCGCCGTGCGGCAGTCCATGCTGATCGAGGCGTTGTTGCCGTCGCGATCGATCTTCATCTGGTCCATCACGCCGACGAAACGCAGCACGGGCGCGCCGGTAATCTGCAGCGTGTTGGCATCGAGCATCGCGATCCACACGCGCACACGACGGTCCTGGTAGTCGGAGGGATCGCCAAGCGCCAAAGCACGTGTGCCGATGTCCACCGGCGAGAGCGTCAGCGTGAGCTTCTCGGCCGCCCCGTCTTCGCTCTCGTGCAGCTCGCCGATGGAGCCGAGGTTGCCCACGCCCTGCCAGGTCTCGCCCATGACCTGGACGCTGAGGGGCCAGTTCGTGAAGCGCGCCGTGCCCGAGCGCAGTTGCAGTTCGACCAGTGCGAGTTCGCCATAGGCGCCGGCGTTGGCGGTGGCCTGAAAGCCGCTGTTGGTGGTGACTGTCATTCCCAGGACTCCATGAGATCGAGGCTGAAGCCGCCCTGCGTGCGCGACTCCGACGACCAGTTGTTCTTGGCATCGACCTTGCGCATGAGGCAGGTCGGGCGGTCCCAGATCACGGCGCTGCCGGCAGCCACGGCCACTCGCAGCACCGGCTCGACGGACACCACGATCAGCCCCGACGCGTTCGCCACGGCATCGGCCTGCACGTGCAGCAGCTGTCGCTGGATCGATCCCTGGTTGACGCCGATCCAGTCGCCCTGCAGCAGGGTCTTGCCGGCCTGGGCCGCCCCCATCTGGATCGACAGCGACGACGCGCCCGCCGCAGCAGCCAGCGCCGTCCATGTGCCCCGCGCGCTACCGCGCGGGGCCGGCTGCAACATGTCGCTGACCGCGAGCACGTTGACCTGGCCGCGCAGCGCATGCACCAGGCTGCGCCACATCGCGGCCTCGTTCATCAGCGGGATGCGCTCTTCGCTCACGAGCGCACAGGTGCGGCGCGGCGGTGCCAGCACGGCGACCTGCGACGAGCCGGTGTCGCCACTGCTGAAGCTCAGGTCGAAGGTCTGGATGCCGAAGTCCTGCCGCTTGACAGGCAGGGTGGGGGGCAAGGTGATGATGCTCATTGGGGCACCACCCGCATACGCTTGAGTTGTTCCATTTGGCCTTGGTTGTTTGCTTGAAGTGCACGGTCCAGATCAGCCATCACGGCGCCGCGATCGGACCTCGAATCGATGTGGAAGACAGTGGAGGGTGCGTAGTGCAGCGCGCCGCCGCCACTCGCACCTTGAGCGCTCACGCCAAGGCGGCCATCGGAACCACGGCGCAAGGGCATGATGGCTTCGGGCCCGGCCTCGCCCATGAGGCCGATGCCGTTGGCGAAGGGGAAGAAGGTGGGCTTGCCGACCACGCTGTTGGCGTAGGCGTGCAGACCGGGGGAGGCGAAGACGTTGCCGTTGGCGCTCTTGACCAAGCCCATTGCGTTGACCATGAACCCGAGCGGATCGCTCCCGCCGAACGTGTTCGCGAGCCCGGCGGCCGTGGACCCCGAAAACCCGCCGAACAGGCCAGAGACGGCACCGAGAATGCCTCCAAGCCCCGACAAGGAACCACCACCGGACTTGGCACCGTCCCCGCCGGACATCGCGTTCTTGAGCGAGCCCGACAACCATTTGGAGAAGCCGTCCACCGCGTCCTTCAGCGTTGCGTCGTAGAACGCATCGGCCAGCGACTGCACGAGCTTCTTCTTGAGCCCTTCGCCCATCTTGTCTATGGCATCCCGACCGCCGCCTTCCAGGAGATTCACGAAGCCGTCGCGGAACACGCCACCGATTTCGCCGGCCATCTTCTTCGACTTCTCTTCGTCCTTTTCCTTCTCCTTCTTCTGCTTCTCGTCGGTGGTTTTCAGGCGTTCAGAGTCCCGCGTTGCCGCGGCCAGCTCCTTCTCGGCAACAAGACGAGCCTGCAGCGACTTCAGGTAGGCCGGATCGACGTTCTCGGTTGCATCGAGCTCCTGGATCTGCCGCTCGGTTTGCGCGATGGTCCGCTGCTGGATCGCTTCCGTTGACAAGCCATGCACGGCGTTCTGTTCTTCCAAGGCGCGCGTCTGTTCGCGGACCTTTTCGGTGGCTTGCTGCGAAGTCTTGAGTACCGCGTTTCGAGGCGTTGCATCCAGCTCCGCATACGAGCGTTCGGCATCGTCGTTGACAAACCGGCGTTGCTGCTCGACCGTTTTCGAACGGACCTCCAGCTTCTGCCTGTCGGCGGCCGATCCCTTCTTGGTACCCAACAAGCGCAGTTCGGCCTGGATCTCGTCTTCTTGGTCCTTCAGGTCCTTCAGGCGCAGATCCCGCTTCTGGCGCACAACTGCGTAGTCATCGAGCAGGTCGCGCTTGCGCAGGCTGTCGATGTTCTTGAAACCCTCGGCGGTGATTCGCGCCTTCGCGGCGTACTCCTCACGGACGGCTTCGATACGACCGCCGAGACCGTCGTCTCCCGCGCGGTTGATGCCACTTGACGCGCTCTTCTTCAGGTATTCCTTCCTGATGTCCGAGACACGGGTCTCAATTTCTTCTTCGGAAACGCCTGCGGCTTTGCCTTCATTCCTAGCGACGCTAACTTCGCGATCTCTTTTGTCTTTCGCAGAAAGGAATTTCACCCCCCCCTGATCCCACCGTGACTTCGCTTCGGTCCGTTGACCGGCCTCCGCTTTGGCGGTGGCCTGCTGCGTTTGAAAGTTTTCGGCCCCTTCGAGGGCTGCGATCCGCCCCTTCAACACCGCTGTTCGCCTCGCATAGGCCTCTTTACCCATCTGACTGCCGTCGTCGAATTTCCAACGCTCAGGCCCTTCAGTGGCTGCCAGCAGCTTTCTCAACTCAGAGAGCTGATCCGCGTTGGTCGGAGCTCGTCCCACATTCAGCAGCGCACTTCCCACGCGCGCCATCGCTGCGGCAACGCCATTCCAAGCCGTCTGTATGTAGCCGATGTTCTGAGTGATCTGCGTTGTCCGCTCGGCCATCGAATCGGCATATGCGTCCGTCGCAACTCTTCCGGCTTCGGTGTACCGTCCCTCTTCCTGAAGTGCTTTGATGTGTTCGTAGGTTGCAACCGTGAGATGGTTGATTTCACCTTTGAGCTTCACTGACGCTTCAAGGGGTGCGGTTTCAAGAGCCTTGAATACCGCCGCTGTCGCCCCCACTGACTGACCGGTCACTCGCTCAAAGTCTGCTGCGGCGGCACTGTATTGCTGAAGGGTTTCAGCCCCTGCTGCTCCCGCTCGGACAAATGTCGTGATGGCGTCCGCCGCGGTACTTTGAGTCAACGCTCCATTCGATTTCGCGATCGATGCGGCCATGTCTTGCAATTGACCTGCCGTCTGGCCTACAGCATTGCCCGACAAGATCAGCGCATTGCCATATGCCGTGGTTTCTTTTCCTCCGAGGTAGTAGGCGGCTCCAAGTGCGGCGACAGCCGATGCCGCTACGGTCAGGGGCGAAGCCAGTTCCGCCACGTAGCCTCCCACCGCTCTGACTGCAGGTCCCACACCTCCAAACGTATCCTTGAGCCGCCCCCCCTGCTCGATCAACGCCGAAAGGGGAAGCTTGCCTTCTTCAAAGCCTTTGACGGATTCGACAAGTAGACCTCGGAGTGCAGCAGTACCTTGCTCCGCGGACACCATGATCTTTTGCTGAGCGTCAGATGCCTGGCTCGCACTTCGTGAAAGCGCATCGCCAAGCTTTTCGAATTCACGCATGACCCGGGACAGTTCCGTCGTCATTGACGAGGTGTCCACGGTCATCCGGATTGCCATTTGTTGTGTCGCAGCCATGTCTGTATGGTCCGTTTGAGAGAAAGAAAAAATAAGGCCGACATCTGCCGGCCCCAAGCTCCTTCGATGGCCGTCGGCCCGCGCTGTTGCTAGACGTTCAGCACCGCAATGCCCTCGTCTTCCATCACCTGCAACTGCAGGAACACTTCACGCTGGCGCACACGCGGAATGCCCAGGCGCCGCATCGCCACGTCGACCGCACCGAAGTCGAGCCCCTGGAACCACGCGCCTGCCGCACCGGCGACCACTCGCCATTGCGTGCGGCAGGCGTGGAACACCTCGAAGGCTTCCTGGTGTTCCGGCCACAGCTCGAATGGCGGCGGGCCGTCCCCGTTCGCCATCGAGGAGACGAGCTTTTTCGGGTCGAGCCCGAGCGACGCGCACTGGCTGCGGAGATCGTCGTCCAGCTCGTCATGGACGCGATGCGCGACTCCGAGCACGAAGCGCGCGGCGCCCCTCAGTTTTTTACGGCGGCCGGGTACGCGTGCTCGAAGTAGCTGTAAGCAATGGCCGCCTCGAAGGTCGGCCAGTCCTCGGCCGCCGCGGCGCGGTTGTCGGGCGTGCAGATGAAGGGCGCGTTGTCTTCGCCCTCCAAGCCCTTCCAGTCGGCCAGCACCATGTCGAGCAGTTCGCGGTCGGTGAGGCTGCGCGCGTCCAGCCGCGCCTGCAGCGTTTCGTTGTCGGTCTTGGACAGGCGCTTGAAGACGGCGTCGAAACGCACCTCCTCGACCTGGCCGTCACCGGGCACACGCATCACCACGGGGGCGATGAAGGTGGGCTTCACGGCGATCTTGAGCTTCTGGGGCATCGGGTTCTCTTCCTTGTGTCTTGAATGAATGACTGGGTGCTTGAGCGAATGAAGAAGAAGGCCGTGCTCAGCGCACGACGATCGACCACTCGTCGTTGCCCGAGCCGCTGGGCACGAACTCGAGCGGCACGGTGACCATCTGCACGCCGTCGACGTCGCTGTAGGTGGGCTTGCCGATTTGCGCGCGTG
Source organism: Variovorax sp. GW821-FHT10C12 (assembly GCF_059415405.1). NCBI lineage: Bacteria > Pseudomonadati > Pseudomonadota > Betaproteobacteria > Burkholderiales > Comamonadaceae > Variovorax > Variovorax sp. GW821-FHT10C12. The sequence continues at coordinate 74,606 of NZ_JBWKNE010000010.1, read as the reverse complement.
GCGAGAGGAACTCGACCACGTTGGTCGCGCCCTGGCCATGCTTGAGGGCCAGGGGCACGCGCTTGCTCGAACGCGCCATGCCGATCCAGTCCTTGGTGGCCACCGAGGTGTTCTCGAAGGTGACCGAGCCGGTCGAGACGCGGGCGGTGATCTCGACCGAGTCGACGGTCATGAGGTCGCGCTTCACGACGGTGTTGCCGGCATCGAAGCTGAAGGCGCTGGCCGCCACGCCCAGGCCGTCGAGCATGAGGGTGGTGTTGGCCTTGTTCACGCCCAGCGGGTCCATGAACTTGGTGTAGTCGGCCGTGGGCAGCGGTGCGTCGGCGGCGGGCACGAACAGGCCGGTGAACTCGAACTGCCACTTCGGGATGCCCTTGGCGTCGATGGTGGCCTTCACGTTGCCGTGCGCGTCGGTCATCTTGTAGACGGTGCCGTCGACGTTGCCGTAGATGGTGAGCGACTCGAGGCTGTCGGTGGCCGGTGCGAAGGTGGTGCTGACGCCGGCGGCCGTGGTGACGGCGATGGCGCAGCCGCGCATGAGCGCGGCATAGGCCGGCACATCACCGGCAGCGGCGACGCCCGCGATCTCGACCGAGAAGGCGATCTTGCTGTACTGGGTCACCAGCACGGAGCCACGCGAGCCGAAGTAGGGTCGCACGTTGTCGCGCTGGACCACATCGCCTTCGATGGGGGTCAGGGTGACTTCGCTGACCAGGATGGCGTTGGCCGCACCGGTCGGAAGGGCGTCGGTACCGCGTACCGTTTCAGGCTTGGCCAGGATGGCCATCTTGCGCATGAGTTTTGCCATGTCGGCGTTCTCCGTAGATTGGTTGGTTGATGGAAGGAAGGGACTGATGAACAGAGGGCCTGGCTCAGAGGTAGCGCCAGGTCCGCAACTGCAGGGAGGCGCCGTGGCACTGCACGCCGCAAAAACTGACCGCTCCGGTGCCGCCGACCTGCATGCCGTCGGTGGCTTTCTCGTCCTTGATCGGGCTGGGGGCGCATGCGCCGCCGAAGCTCGGGTCGGCGCGCACGGCGTCGCGCACGGCCTCGATCAATGCGTCGAAGGCGAGCTCCGATGCGGCGGCGTCGTCGACGGCCATGTAGCCGTGCAAGGTCCAGGTGTCGACGCTGAGGGTGCGACCGACATTGAGGCTGCGCTCCTCGGTGGCGTCGCGGCGCAGCCACCAGCCGCGCAGCTGCTGTGCGCCGCCGGGCAGCGTGTGAAGGTAGAGCGCGCGCAGCGCGGCCTCGTCGCTCGCGAAGCGCTCGCGGTCGTGAACGCGGCCGACCTGCGGCACGCCGTTCAGCGTCTGGACAATGGCCGCGCGCAAGGTGTCGAGGCCGCTCATGCCGCGGCTCCGGCCGAATGCTGCGGCGTGAAGATCGTGTGGATGGAAGTGGTGTGCATCGTTGGCTGGGTTGGTTGGTGAATCAACTGTCGCGGCCGGGCCCGAAATGCAAAAGGCCGACATCTGTCGGCCCCTGGTGCGAAAAGACGGCGGCGCGCGCCTTCGTTCATGCATTCAGTTCGCACCGGGACCCCCACCGCGAAACCACTGCTTGATGGCCTCGATGAGCAGCGCGGTGCCGATGGCCATCGCGCCGCCCGAGGCGGCGCCGAGCACGGCCGCGCGCTGCTCGACGGCACGCAGCCTTCCGTCGAGCGCATCGAAGCGCGCATCGAAGCTGTCCATGCGCCGGTTCTGCTGGTCTTGCCCGTCCTTCAGGGCTTGCACGAGGCCGTGGATCTGGCCGAGCAACAGCAGTTCCTGTGCGCGGGCGTGGGAGTCGCTCATGGGACGGGCCTTTCTGTGATGAACTCGATCAGCGCGCGATGCCGGAGGCGATCGGCGGCGCAGGATTTCGCGTTGAGGTGGTGGTTGTCCCAGGCGTCGTCGACGGTGAGGCCGGCGTCAGCAGCACAGGCTTCGACGGAGGTGTCAGCAAGTCCGCAGGCACCGGCGGGAACGTCCGTGCCCGCGAGGGCGCTGTTCCACAGCCAGACAGCAGCAAGGCTGAGGCGATGACCGCGGTCGACAGGGTCGCGCTGTGCATCGCCAAGCGCGACAGCATCCGGGTCCGCTCGCGGCGCGACAGGTCGCGCAGGATCGCCAGGCCGCTCAGCGCGGCGATCAGGAACAGCAGAAGGAACGACAAGAGAAACGCGCCGGCGTAGATCATGGAACGGGCCTTCGAGGGTGAAGTAGCGGGCCTGCAGGGCGCTGGCGCCGAGCTGGTAGCGGGTCGATGCGGCGCGCCCGCGCGCGTACTCGGCTTCGAGGTCTTTCGCGAATTGCGCGGCGCGCTGCGCTTCCTTGTCCTGCCACAGGACGCGCTCCTTGGTGCGGCCTGCGTCGTGCACCGCCCATCCGCCGACAGCGAGCAGCAATGCGCCCGCACCCACGGCCACACCGATCGCGGTCAGTCTTGCGCTGAAGGTCATGGCGCATTCCCCTGGCACTGCGCGTGCAGGCGCAGGCGGTCTTTCCAGAGCCCGCCGCAGGTCTTGTTGCCGGGCGCGGAGCAGTCGGTGGTGCCCGCGTACTTCCAGCCGAGGATGGCGTCGCATGCGCCGGCGTAGTCCCCGCGGTTGAGCCGCTGCACCAGCACCGAGGTGTGGCGCGCGCGGCCGCCCGTGCAGAAGTTGAAGGCGCCGATGTTGTAGGCCAGGCTCACATAGGCGTCGTACTCGTGTTGGTGCAGCGGCACTTGCACGCACTGCTTGAGCGCGCTTTCATACGTCTGCACATCGCGCAACGCGCGCTGCAGCGCGGGCACGGGCGCCGTGGTGTCGCCCATGCGAACGCCGCCGGTGGTGCCGAAGCCGATGGTCGGCACCGCGGTGCCATGCACGGGGTCGGGGTAGGCCTTGTCGCTGTAGCCCTCCCGCGCGACGATGCCCACCAGCCCGGCCGCGCTGAGCGCAAGAACGGTCAGCAATTGGCGCGGCGACGCGCCCCCTTTTTCAGCGGACGCAGGTTGCCGCCAGAACCTTCGAGAGATGTCTTTGCCCATGCCCTCATGGTCGGGCGTGGGGCTCGATCGGCTGAGGTCGACATGCGCCGACCTGCTTTTCAGCGCAGGGTGCTGCCTACACTGGCCTGCCCGCCGAACGCGGGAGCGCGCGGGTCAGATCTCGCCGCCGTGCCAGACGACGCGACCGCTGATGTGCAGTTCGGCGGCCTGCTCGGCGCTGAGCACCTGGGGCTTGTAGGCGGGGTTGTAGCTGATGATCTGCAGGCCGCCGGTCGAGAAGTCGCGCTGCAGCACCTTCACGTAATCGTGGCCGTCGAGCTGGATCACGTACACGCCGTCCTGGTCGAGCGACTTGGTGGCGGTGTCGACCAGCAGGATGTCGCCGTTGTTGATCTTGTCGGCCATCGAGTCGCCGCGCGCATGGACGATGCGGGCATAGGCCGGCTTCACGCCCTTGCGCGCCATCCAGGCCCGGTTGAACGCGAAGCGGCCCATGTCTTCCTGCGAGCCGTTGTACGAGCCCCCGCCGGCGCTCACGCGCACGTCGAGCAGTTCCACCAGCACGAAGGTCTCGTCGTCGAGCCCGCTCGACAGCGGGTTGGCCGGCTGGGCGGACTGGAAAGGATTCAGCTCCGCCGGATCGACGCCCAGCGCCAGGGCCATCACATACAGCTGCGCGAGGCTGGCGTCGCTGACGCCCCGCTCGATGCGCCCCACCGTATTGAAGTGAAGACCGCTGCGCTGCGCGAGGTCGTCGATGGTGAGGCCCTTGCGCTTGCGCAGGTCCCGCAACCGCGCGCCCTGTGCAAGGGCCAGCTCGTTGACGCGGGCGGTCACCTGGGTGTCGTCGAAAGGGGTAGGGGTGGGCGACGTCACGATCACTCTGCTTTGTGCGAAGGCGCACATATTAAACACACAAAGGTACTTTCTCAACCCGAAAAGTGTTTCACCGACAAGAAATATCGCCTTGCGTGTTTTTTTAGATTGTCAAAACCTGTTTTGTGTGCATAATTGAGGCCATCAACACAAAACGAGATTTTTCGATGGATTGGCACCCGGCTCAGGTTAAAGCTGCACTTGCAATGGTCGGAACCAACCTGTCGAAGTTGGCCAAAGAACACAAATACGCGCACATCAATGAAGTTCTGTACCGCCCCTGGGTTGCGGCGGAGCGCATCGTGGCCCGCGCGCTGGCCCTCGAGCCCGAAGCGATCTGGCCCAGCCGTTACCGGCGTCCGCGCCACCGCGGCATTGCGATGACGCGCAATCCGCATGCGCTGGCACCTCCCGGCGAAGGACCTGACTGAGCGTGGCCGGCGGGCTCGTCGCACGGGATGCGGCCGGGGTGCCCGACATGGCACGCCAGGGCCTGGCGTGTACGCAGGAAGAAGAAGAGACGAGTGATTTCAAGAGTGCCCGATGAAGGTTGCAGCCTTCACCGGGCGTGCCAGTGAACTAAGCAGTGCCACGAGCGAGGAGAAATGTACTGTGAGAAAAGGCTTCGTCAAGACCGAGAAAAAGACCGCGTTCGACGGCGCGATGCGCTTCGAACGACTGGCAGGAGGTGCGTGATGCAGGACACCGCCTCTTCTTCCGAATGGTTCGTCGCCAAGGCCTTGCTGGCACTCGCCGAGCAGCGCATCGCGAACGCGCAGGCCGAAGCGGCCGCGCCGCCACCGCCGCCCGACGACACGGCCGAGCCGATGGCGGGCGACGGCGCCCCTTTCGCCGAACGCCTGTGGCGCCTGCTGCGCATCCGCCGCGCGCTGACCGCCGACGAAGCCGCGAGCCTGCTGGCCGATGCGGACGACGACGTGGCCGAGGCCCGGCGCCAGGCTGGCGCACTGATGCTGTCCTGGTCGCGGCAGCGGCCGAAGGACGTGCGCATCGGCGCGCGCCGCGTCGACGGGTTGAAACGCTACGTGCTTCAGCGCGACGTGGGCGCCACGCCGCCGCCACGCACGGCCAGGGAAGGACACCCCGCATGAACGACACCACGGAACAGGCAGATCGCACGGATCGCGCATGGGAACAGCGACTCGCACGGGCCGTTGCCGCGCACCTCGAAGCGCACGGCGCGGCATCGGCCGGGGAACTCGACCGCATGCTGGCGCACCACCTCGCGGGCTACCGCCCCGAGCCGGGCAGCCCGGCGCTTCGCCGGCAACTGGCGCGGCTGGCGGACGGCGGCCACGTCCACGCCGTGACGATCGGCGGGCGGCGGCGCTGGCGATGCGGCCCCGGGCCCGTGGCCGAGCGCATGGCCTCGGCGCGCCGCGTGACGCGGCTCGACACCAGCGTCTACATGCCCGTGCACAGCCCCGTGGTGCGGCCGGGCGCGCTCGACTTCACGCGGGTGCCGAGCCTGCTGCTCGGCACGCGGTTCGGCTACTGGGGGTCCGCGCAATGAGCAGCGCCGACCCGACCCTCACCGCCGCCCAGGTGCTGGCCGAACTGCGGACCTGCGTCGGGCGCGCGCACGGCCTGCATGTGCGCGATCTCGTCGCCCGCATCACCGGCCGCTCGACACCGGCGCCCGCCCAGGAACGCCGCGCGCGCGAACACGTCGCCGCGCTGCGGCTGCAGGGCGAGCACATCTGCGGCAAGCCCGACACCGGTTACTTCATGGCCGCCACGGCGGCCGAGCTCGACGAGACCTGCCGCTACCTGCGCAGCCGCGCCGTCTCCGGCCTGCGCATCGAAAGCCGGCTGCGCCAGGTGTCGCTGGCGGCCTTGCTCGGGCAGCTCGCCCTTTCCGACAACGACACCCCCCAGAACAACGCCAACTCCTGAGAGGACATTCCATGCACGAAGCCATCGCACACCACCCGGGTTACTGGAAAGACGCCAACGACGCGCTGATCCCGGTGTCGAAGATCAAGCCCATCGACAAGGACCGCCATGCCGTCGTCAGCGAACTCTGCGAGCAGGCCCGCCAGCAGAGCGCGGCGCTGATCGGCTTCAAGGTGGCCGCCATGAACGCGGTGCACGCGTTCATCGAGCGCAGCCTGGCGGCCTACGACGTGAAGCAGGGCGGCCGCAAGGGCAACGTCACGCTCGTGAGCTTCGACGGCAAGCACAAGGTGGAACGCCGGATGCAGGACACCGTCGTCTTCGACGAACGGCTGCAGGCGGCCAAGGCGCTCATCGACGAGTGCATCCAGAGCTGGAGCAAGGGCAGCAACGCCAACATCAAGGTGCTGGTGAACGATGCATTCCACGTCGACCAGCAGGGCAAGATCAGCACGGCCCGCGTGCTCGGCCTGCGCCGGCACGACATCGCCGATGCGAAGTGGCAGCAGGCGATGAGGGCGATCGGCGACAGCATGCGCATCGCCAGCACCAAGCCCTACATCCGCTTCTACGAACGCAACGACGTCACCGGCGAGTACACGCCGATCAACCTGGACGTGGCCGCCGTATGAGCATGCACATCACCGAACCCTCTTTCTGCGCCTGGTGCATGGCGCCCGGCGCCAGCCTGCACGAGATCGCCTGCGACGCCTGCCGGCCGCAGCTCGAAGCCGCGGGCCTGGTCGAACCTTCGGCGATGCGGGAGCGCCCGCCCGCCAAGGTGCAGATCGGCCCCACCGACATCTGAAACGGAGCCCCACCCCATGAGCCCTCCCGAGTTCGTCAGCACCTTGCCGTTTCCAACGCACACGATCGCGCCGTGGCCGCGCCGGGCCGCGCCGGCGCGCGACCTGCTGCCGCCCCGGTTGCGGGAGTTCGCCCGCCTGATCGGGTTGTCGGCCACCATGTCCTTCGTCGCGCGCTACGGCGGCCTGCGGATCTACATTCCGGCGAACCCGGCCCCCGACCATCCGTTCGCCGCGCTGATCGGCTTCGACAACCTGCGCGCCCTCAGTGCCGAGTACGCCGTCGACGGCACGGGGCTTCGCTTCGTGCTGCCCAAGGCCCAACGGGCCCTCGACGCCCTCCGCAACGAACGGATCCGCACGGACTACAGCACGGGCAAGTCCATCCGCGCGCTGGCCGCGGAGCACAGCCTCGTGGAACGCCAGGTCTCGCGCATCGTCGCGGACATTCCGCTGTGAACCGGAGGCCGGGCGACATGGCCCGGCCTCCTCAGGAAAACTCTGGGGACAGTTTCCGAACAAGCCCCCTGTTATCCACAGCGGGACCGCGTGCGCCCAAGTTGTTCCTTTTTTGATAGCACCACGGAAGCACAGGAGCACACAGTGTCTCGGGTGTCACAAGTTGTTGTCAGGCAAGGGAAAAAGTGTCCTGTCCACAGGACGGGTTTACCCTTATCTACTACTACTAACTTAAATAAGAAGAATAAATAGAGAAGAGAACAGGAAGCCCGCGCTCGAAAAAGAGGCCGGGCGGGGGGTCGAAGGGTTAGCCCGGTAGGTCGAATCCGTCTCGGTTGATACGATTTTTCTCAAAGCGCCGATCCCAAGGGCGTTGGAGAAAAGATGGACCCGAGCAACCCCCCAGGCGCCGGCGAGGCGCTGTACCGCGTCATGGTGCGCATCCGCGCCTTCGAGAACGCCGCCGAAACCGCCAGCCAGGGCGGGGTCAGCGCCTACGGCCAGCAGGCGGGCGGCGCCGCCAAGGTGCGCGGGCCGCTGCACCTGTCGACCGGGCAGGAAGCGGTGCCGGCGGGCGTGTGCGCCCACCTGCGCGCGAGCGACTACCTCACCTCCACGCACCGCGGCCACGGCCACACACTGGCCAAGGGCGCGGACCTCACGCGGATGATGTGCGAGCTGTTCGGCAAGGCCACGGGCTTCAACGGCGGCAAGGGCGGCTCGATGCACATCGCGGACTTCTCGGTGGGCATGCTGGGCGCCAACGGCGTGGTCGCGGCGGGCTTGCCGATCGCGGTGGGCGCGGCGCACGCGCAAAAGCTCTTGAAGCACGGCGACGACATCACGGTCTGCTTCTTCGGCGACGGCGCGATCAACCGCGGCCCGTTCCTCGAAGCGCTGAACTGGGCCCGCGTGTACGACCTGCCCGTGCTCTTCGTCTGCGAGGACAACCGCTGGAGCGCGACCACCGCGAGCGGCCCGATGACGGCGGGCGACGGTGCCTCGGCGCGCGCCGCGTCGATGGACATCGCGGCCACGCAGGTCGACGGCAACGACGTGTTCGCGGTGCATGCCGCCGCCGCACGGCTGGTGGCCGAGGTGCGCAGCGGCGCGGGGCCGCGCCTGCTGCACGCGCTCACCTACCGCGTGAAGGGCCATGTGTCGGTCGACCTCGCGGCCTACCGCGACCCGGCCGAGCTGGCCGCCGCGCTGGAGACCGACCCGATCGCGCGCGCCCGCGGCCAACTGCTGGACAGCGGCGTGGCCGCCGCGACGCTGGACGCCATCGAGAACGCCGCGCGCGACGAGGTGGACACGGCCCTGGCCGTGGCCGACGCGGCGCCCTGGCCCGAGGCGAGCGCCGCCTTCACCGACGTGCAGACCACGGGAGCAGGCCAATGGCTGTGACGACGCTGAGTTATTCCGAAGCCGCCGTGCGCGCGCTGCAGCAGGAGATGGACGCCGACCCGCGCGTGGTCGTGCTCGGCGAGGACGTGGGCCGCGGCGGCATCTTCGGGCAGTACAAGGGGCTGCAGCAGCAGTACGGCGCCGAGCGCGTGATCGACACGCCGATCAGCGAGGCCGCGATCATGGGCGCCGGCGTGGGCATGGCGCTCGCGGGGCTGCGCCCCGTGGTCGAGATGCGCGTGGTCGACTTCGCGCTGTGCGGCATGGACGAGCTGGTGAACCAGGCCGCGAAGAATCGCTTCATGTTCGGCGGCCAGGGTCGCGTGCCGCTGGTGGCGCGCATGCCGGGCGGCATCTGGGACGCGTCGGCGGCGCAGCATTCGCAGTCGCTCGAGGCCTGGTTCGCGCACCTGCCGGGCGTGGTGGTGGTGAGCCCGTCGACGCCGCAGGACAACCACGGCCTGCTGCGCGCGGCGCTGCAGTGCGGCGACCCGGTGGTCTACATCGAGCACAAGACGCTGTGGGGCGTGCGCGGCGAGGTGGACGACACGCTGGTCGTGCCGCTGGGCCAGGCGGCGCGCGTGCGCGAGGGCAACGCGCTCACGCTCGTGAGCTGGAGCAAGCAGATGCAGCCTTGCGCCGCCGCCTGCGACGCGCTGGCGGCCGAGGGCATTGCGGTGGACCTGATCGACCTGCGCACGCTGTGGCCCTGGGACCGCGAGACGGTGCTGTCGTCATGCGCGCGCACGGGGCGGCTGCTGGTGGTGCACGAGGCGGTGCAGGCCGCGGGCTTCGGCGCCGAGATCGCCGCGAGCGCGGCCGAGGCCACGGGCTGCCGCGTCGCGCGGCTGGGCGCGCCGCGCATCCCGGTCGGCTACGCGCCGGTGCTGGAGGCGCAGTCGCGCGTCGGTGTAGACGCGATCGTGGCGGCGGCGAAGAAGCTGGCCGGCTGACACGCGCGAACCCGAACGGCCATGGACCCGCTCTTCTTCAAGCTGGTGCGGGTTGTCAACCTCACGGCGCGGCCGTTCCATGAGCGCGTGGGGCGCGAGCACCAGCTCACGCTGAACGAGTGGCGCGCGATGGCCGTGCTGGCCGCGCAGCCGGGGCTCAGCGCCACGCAGGTCGCCGACCTCACCGGCCTGGACAAGATGGCCGTGAGCCGCGCGCTGGCCGGCCTGAAGCGCCACCAGCGCGTGCAGCGCCGCAGCGACCCGACCGACCAGCGCTGCAGCCGCCTGTACCTCACGGCCGCCGGCAAGGCGCTGCACGCCACCGTCGGCGCGCTGGGACGGCAGCGCGAGGCCGAGCTGTTCGCGGGCGTCGATGCGGGCGAGCTGGCCCGCCTGAGCGACACGCTCGACACGCTGATCCGCGCGGTGGAGCGCGCGCCCGATCCCGGCGCAACCGATCAGACCGTGTAGCCGCCGTCGACGCTCAGGTTGGCACCGGTGACGAAGCCGCCGTCCGGGCCCACGAGGTAGGCGACCATGCCGGCGATTTCTTCGGCGCGGCCGTGGCGCGGCAGCACCATCACGTCGTGCATCGAGGCGGCGCGCGGGCCGGTGGCGGGGTTCATGGCGGTGTCGATGGGGCCGGGCTGCACGTTGTTGACCGTGATGCCGCGCGCGCCGAGGTCGCGCGCCAGGCCGCGCGTGAGGCCGACGATGGCGGCCTTGCTCATCGCGTAGACGCTGGCGCCCGCGTCCAGCACGCGCTCGGCGTTGATGCTGCCGATGTTGACGATGCGGCCCGTGCCGTCGCCCATGTGGCGCGCCGCGGCCTGGACGGCCACGAAGGTGGCGCGCACGTTGACGTCGATGGTGCGGTCGAAGTCTTCGAGCGAGAAGGTGTCGAGCTCGCCGCCGAGGTACACGCCGGCGTTGTTCACCAGGATGTCGAGCCGCTCGAAGGCGCGTGCGCCCTGGGCAATGGCGGCCGTCAGCGCGGCGGCGTCGCCGGCGTCGGCGCGGATGGCCAGCGCGCGGCCGCCGGCGGCCTGAATCTCGCCGGAGAGCTTGTCGGCCTCGGCCTGGGCGCTGACGTAGGTGAAGGCCACGGCCGCGCCGTCGCGGGCCAGCCGGCGCACGATGGCGGCGCCGATGCCGCGCGAGCCGCCGGTGACGAAGGCGACCTTGCCGGCCAGGACGGGGGAGGAGGAAACAGAGGTGGAAGCCATGATTTTTCCGATCAGTTGGAGGAGGAAGGCCTTCAGTGTCGGAATTCCATTCCCTTTGCGGTAGCCATCAATCGGCCCGATCAGATTCAACCCAAAGTTGAAGATGAGCGACAGAATGGCGGCATGGAACCGCTCAATCACCTCGAATCCTTCGTGCAGAGCGCCGAGGGCGGCAGCTTCTCGGCCGCCGCGCGGCGCCTGGGGCTGACGCCCGCAGCGGTCAGCAAGAACGTGGCGCGGCTCGAGGCGCGGCTGGGCGTGCGGCTGTTCCAGCGCAGCACGCGCCGGCTCACGCTGACCGAGGCCGGCGAGCGTTTTTTGGCGCAGGTGGGCGGTGCGTTGGCCACGCTGCAGGACGCGGTGGCCGGCCTCGCGCAGGACGACGGCCAGCCCTCGGGCACGCTCAAGGTGAGCATGGGCCAGGCCTTCGGGCGCGAGCACGTGCTGCCGTTCATGGGCGACTTCCTGGCGCGCTACCCGGGCATCGTGCCCGACTGGCATTTCGACAACCAGCAGGTGGACCTGGTCGGCGAGGGCTTCGACGCGGCCATCGGCGGCGGTATTGCGCTGTCGCCCGGCGTGGTGGCGCGCGAGCTGGCGCGCATCCACGTGGTCGCGGTGGCGGCGCCGGCCTACCTGGCGGGGCGCACGCTGCCTGCGCATCCGTCCGAGCTGGCACGCTTCGACGTGCTGCTGCGCCGCTCCTCGCCCACAGGCCGGCTGCGGCCGTGGACGCTGCGGCATGCGAGCGGCGAGGAAACCATGGTCGACCTGCCGGCGCGCCCGCGCGCGATCTTCAACGACCCCGAGGCGATCGCGCAGGCGGCGCTGCTGGGGCTCGGCGTGGCGATGCTGCCGATGCCTTTCGTGGAACGCGGCCTGCGCAGCGGCGCGCTGGTGCGGCTGCTGCCTGGGTGGTACCAGGATTCGGGCGCCGTGTGGATCTACTACCCGAGCAAGAAGCTGCTGCCGCCGAAGACGCGGGTGTTCGTCGATTTCGTGCTGGCGCGTTTTCGCGAGGCGCAGTTCGCGCAGCGGATGCAGGTGGGCTGAGCGGCATCCACCCCCACGGGCCGGGGTTTTTACTCGCGACGCCTGCGGCGCCCCCCTGTACAAAGGCGCGCATGACTTCCATCTCCCGCTCTTCTTCCACCACTTCCTCCACCCGCCGCTTCGCGCTCGTCGCCACGGCAGCGGCCACTCTGGCGCTGCTGGGCGGCGCGGCGCACGCACAGGCCACCTGGCCGACCAAGCCGGTGCGCATCGTCGTGCCCTTCGCGGCCGGCGGCACCACCGACATCCTGGCGCGCGCCGTGGCGCCCGAGCTGTCGAAGGCCTTCGGCCAGCAGTTCATCGTGGACAACCGCGCGGGCGCCGGCGGCAACGTGGGCGCCGAAATCGTCGCGCGCTCGGCCAACGACGGATACACGCTGCTGATGGGCACGGTGGGCACGCACGGCATCAACCGCGCGCTGTACCCCAAGCTGCCCTTCGACCCGATCAAGGACTTCGCGCCGATCACCCTGGTGGCCGCCGTGCCGAACGTGATGGAGATGAACGCCGAAAAAGCCAAGTCGCTGAACATCCGCAACGTGCAGGACTTCATCAAGTACGCGAAGGCGAATCCCGGCAAGCTGAACATGGCATCGAGCGGCAGCGGCACCTCGATCCACCTGGCGGGCGAACTCTTCAAGAGCATGACGGGCACCTTCATGGCCCACATTCCGTACAAGGGTTCGGGCCCGGCGCTGCTGGACATGGTGGGCGGCAATGCCGATGTGATGTTCGACAACCTGCCCTCGTCGATGGCGCAGATCAAGGGCGGCAAGCTCACGGCGCTGGCCGTGACCAGTTCGCAGCGCTCGCCCGCGCTGCCCGATGTACCGACGGTGGAAGAAGCCGGTGGCCCCGCGCTCAAGGGCTACGAGGCGAGCTCATGGTTCGGGCTGCTGGCGCCGGCCGGCACGTCGCCGGAGATCGTGAACCGCATCCAGCAGGAAGTGGCCAAGTCGCTGGGCACGCCGGCGATCAAGGAAAAGATGCTGGCCCAGGGCGCGATCCCGAGCGGCAATTCGCCGGCGGACTTCACGAAGCTCATTGCGAGTGAGCACGTGAAGTGGGCGAAAGTCGTGAAAGAGTCCGGCGCAAAGGTGGACTGATCACGAGCCGGGACCGCTCAGGTCCCCCAGGTCACGTCCTTGCTCTCGGCCTGCGAGTCCTTGAGCATGTGCAGCAGCGGCGCGGCGCGCTGGTGCAGGCCGACATGCTGCTTCTCGGCTTCGGCGTCGTGGCCTTCGACGGCATGCTCGTCGTGGTTGTGCGGCGCGGGCTTGCTGCTTTCACGGGCCAGTGCGGCCTCGAGGGCGGCGATGGCGCCGGGGATCTGCTCGACCGTGATGATGCCCTGCGGCGCGGCCGGCTTGCCGACGATGTCGAGCAGTTGGCGCGCATGCACCTCGAGCATCACGAAGTCTGGGGCGGCCCGGGATTTGAAGCGGTAGAGCATGGTGGTGGTGTCCTCACTTATTTGTAGATGTAGTCACGGGCAAAAGGGTACACCGATTGCGCACCGCGCAAGGCGCCATGTTCGACCTTGCCGTCGGGCTTGGTCGACAGCATCTGGTGCAGCGAGATCCATCCCTGCTCGAAGCTCATCGCCGAGCCCGCGAGGTACAGGCGGTAGGCACGCAGCACGCGCTCGGCGTTCTCGCCCTGGCGGCCACCGCTGCGGCCCAGCACCTCGCGCGCGGCATCGAGCTGCGCCTCGAGCGCATCCGACCACGCCCACAGCGTGCGCGCGTAATGCGGGCGCAGGCTCTCGGTGTCGACCATCTCCAGCCCGGCCGCCGCGGTCTCGCGCAGCACGTGCGTCACGTGCAGCAGCTCGCCGCCGGGGAAGATGTACTTCTCGATGAAGTCGCCCATGCCAGCGCCGAGCTGGCGGTAGTTCAGCTCGCCCGAGGTGATGCCGTGGTTGAGCACCAGCCCGCCCGGCTTGAGCAGCGTGTGGATCTTGCGGAAGTAGGTCGGCATGTTGGCCGCGCCTACGTGCTCGAACATGCCCACCGACGAGATCTTGTCGAAGGGCTGGTCGTCGGGCAGCTCGCGGTAGTCGCGCAGCTCCACGCGCACGCGGCCCTGCAAGCCTTTTTCTTCGATGAGCCGCTGCACATGCGCATGCTGGTTCTTCGACAGCGTGATGCCGGTGGCGTCCACGCCGTAGTGCTCGGCCGCCCACAGCAGCAGCGCGCCCCAGCCCGAACCGACGTCGAGGTAGCGCTCGCCGGGCTGCAGCATGAGCTTGCGGCAGATGTGGTCGAGCTTGGCTTCCTGCGCCTGCGCCAGCGTGAGCTCGGGCGTGCGGAAGTAGGCGCATGAATAGACGCGGCGCGGGTCCAGCCACAGCGCGTAGAAATCGTCGGAGACGTCGTAGTGGAACTCGATCTGCGCGGCGTCCTTGCGCAGCGAGTGCGAGCCGCGCGACTTGGCGCGGTGCTGCAGGCGGCTCCACCAGCTGGTGTCGGTCTCCGCGGGGTTGCCGGGCAACAGGCCGACGGTGGCGTCGATCAGGTCGCGCATGGCGCCCTCGATCTGCACCTTGCCCTCGACGTAGGCCTCGCCGATGGCCCCGACCTGCCGGCCGGCCAGCTTGGCCAGCACCGACCACTCCTTGAAAGCCAGCGTCACGCGTGAACCCGCCTGGGCGACCCGGCGCCCGTCGGGCAGCTCCAGTGCGATGGGCACGGGCAGCGAGGCCAGCTGCGACTCGATCTTGGGTATCAAGTGTTGCATGGGGCCATGGTATTGATTTTTCCAAGAATTTGCATGACATCGCGCGCCGCACGGGCACGGGGCCTCTGCAGAGAACCCCTCGTTGACAACAGATCGTTTATGCCTAAACTATTCAACCATGAACAGCTTGACCTCCCCCCGCCTCGCGCCCGCCTCGGACCTCCAGCGCATCCTGTGCATCGGTGGGGGTCCAGCCGGCCTGTATTTCGCCCTGCTGATGAAGGCCCGCAACCCGGCGCTGCAGATCACCGTGGTCGAACGCAACCGCCCCTTCGACACCTTCGGCTGGGGCGTGGTGCTCAGCGACCAGACGCTGGGCAACCTGCGCAAAGCCGACGGCCCCACGGCCGCGCTCATCGGCAACGAGTTCCATCACTGGGACGACATCCAGGTCTTCTTCAAGGGCCGCCAGGTGCGCTCGGGCGGCCACGGCTTCTGCGGCATTGGCCGCAAGCGCCTCTTGAACATCCTGCAGGAACGCTGCCTCGAACTCGGCGTGGAGCTGGTGTTCGAAACCGACGCCACCGACGACCAGGCGATTGCCGCGCAGTACAAGGCCGACCTCGTCATTGCCAGCGACGGCCTCAACAGCCGCATCCGCCAGCGCTACGCCGACGTGTACAAGCCCGACATCGATCTGCGCAACTGCCGCTTCGTGTGGCTGGGCACGCACCAGACCTTCGACGCCTTCACCTTCGCCTTCGAACAGACCGAGCACGGCTGGTTCCAGGCGCACGCCTATCAGTTCGACGACAAGACCTCGACCTTCATCGTCGAGACGCCCGAAGCGGTGTGGAAGGCCCACGGCCTCGACCAGATGGAGCAGCCCGAGGCCATCGCCTTCTGCGAGAAGCTGTTCGCCAAGTACCTCGGCGGCCACGCGCTCATCAGCAACGCCACACACCTGCGCGGCTCGGCCAACTGGATCCGCTTTCCGCGCGTGGTGTGCGAGCGCTGGACGCACCGCATCGACGTCGAGGGCCGCTCGGTGCCCGTCGTGCTCATGGGCGATGCCGCGCACACGGCGCACTTCTCGATCGGCTCGGGCACCAAGCTCGCACTCGAAGACGCGATCGACCTGGCCAACGAATTCGAACAGGGCGGCACGCTCGACCACGTGCTCGAAGGCTATGAAGCCCGTCGCAGCGTCGAGGTGCTGAAGATCCAGAACGCCGCGCGCAACTCGACCGAGTGGTTCGAGAACGTGCCACGCTACACGGGCATGGAGATCGAGCAGTTCGCGTACTCGCTGCTCACGCGCTCGCAGCGCATCAGCCACGAGAACCTGCGCGTGCGCGACACGCAATGGCTCGGCGGTTACGAGCAGTGGCTGGCAGGCGGCAAGGCGATGGCACCGATGCTGATGCCGCTGAAGGTGCGCGGCCTCGAGCTGAAGAACCGCATCGTGGTCTCGCCGATGGCCACCTACAGCGCGGTCGACGGCGTGCCGCAGGACTTCCTGCTGGTGCACCTGGGCGCGCGCGCGCTCGGCGGTGCCGCGATGGTCTGCGTCGAGATGACCAGCCCGACGCCCGAAGGCCGAATCACGCCGGCCTGCACGGGCCTGTACAACGACACGCAGCAGGCCGCGTTCAAGCGCATCGTCGACTTCGTGCACACGCAGTCGAGCGCCAAGATCGCGATCCAGCTCGGCCACAGCGGCCCCAAGGGCTCGACGCGCGTGGGCTGGGAAGGCACCGACGAGCCGCTCGAAAGCGGCAACTGGCCCGTGCTCGGCGCGAGCGCCCTGCCCTACGGCGAACAGAACCAGCTGCCGGCCGCGATCACGCGCGCCGAGATGGACACGCTGCGCGACCAGTTCGTCGACTCGACACGCCGGGCGGTCGAGTGCGGCTTCGACTGGCTCGAACTGCACTGTGCGCACGGCTACCTGCTGTCGGCCTTCATCAGCCCGCTCACCAACCAGCGCATCGACGAGTACGGCGGCGACATCGAAGCGCGCTGCCGCTACCCGCTCGAAGTGTTCCGCGCGATGCGCGCCGTGTGGCCCGCCGACAAGCCGATGAGCGTGCGCATCTCGGCGCACGACTGGGCGCCAGGCGGCAACACCGATGCCGACGCCGTGGTGGTCGCGCGCCTCTTCAAGGAGGCCGGCGCCGACTTCATCGACGTCTCTTCCGGTCAGACAACGCGCGATGCGAAGCCTGTGTACGGCCGCATGTACCAGACGCCGTTCGCCGACCGCATCCGCAACGAGGTCGGCATCTCGACCATCGCAGTGGGCGCCATCACCGACGCCGACCAGGCCAACAGCATCATCGCGGCCGGCCGCGCCGACCTGTGCGCCGTGGCGCGCCCGCACCTGGCCGACCCGGCGTGGACGCTGCACGAAGCCGCCAAGCTGCAAAGCCGCGACGTCGACTGGCCCAAGCAGTACCTGAGCGGCCGCGACCAGATGTACCGCGAGATCGCCAAGCAGCAGCAGATCGCCGCGGCCACCGCCGCCGCGGGCCGCGCGGCCGACGCCGAAGAGACACACTGACATGGACCTCGAAGCACGCGCCCACAGCGAGCACCCCGAGGCGCTGCGCCTCTGGCTGCGTCTGCTCACCTGCACGCAGCTGGTGGAAAAGCAAGTGCGCAACGGCCTGCGCGCGCAGTTCGCCACCACGCTGCCGCGCTTCGATCTCATGTCGCAGCTCGAGCGCTCGCCCGACGGCCTGAAGATGAACGAGCTCTCGCGCCGCATGATGGTCACGGGCGGCAACGTCACCGGCATCACCGACCAGCTCGTGACCGAAGGGCTGGTGGAGCGCATCAACGTCGAGGGCGACCGCCGCGCCTGGCGCGTGCGCCTCACGCCGCGCGGACGCAAGCTCTTCAACGAGATGGCGCAGCAGCACGAAGACTGGATCGTCGAGGCTTTCTCGAGCCTCAACCCCAAGGAGATCGCGCAGCTTCACAAGCTGCTCGGCAAGGTCAAGCAACATTCCCACAGCAGCCAATTGGCGGAGACCGCATGAAGCACTACATCGGCGCAAGCAATCCCATGCGCGCGCAATTCGAACCCAAGGCCGACTACAAGGCCGAGCACTTTGCATGGCGCTACGAAGCCGGCGTGGGCACCATCACGCTGAACCGTCCCGAGCGCAAGAACCCGCTGACCTTCGACTCGTACGCCGAACTGCGCGACCTGTTCCGCGCGCTGACCTACGCGACCGACGTGAAGGTGATCGTCGTCACCGGCGCCGGCGGCAACTTCTGCTCGGGCGGCGACGTGCATGAAATCATCGGCCCGCTGACCGGTATGCGCATGCCCGAGCTGCTCGAGTTCACGCGCATGACGGGCGACCTCGTGAAGGCCATCCGCAACTGCCCGCAGCCCATCGTCGGCGCGATCGACGGCGTGTGCGCCGGCGCCGGCGCGATGATCGCGCTGGCCTGCGACCTGCGCTACGGCACGCCCGCCACGCGCACCGCCTTCCTCTTCACCCGCGTGGGTCTGGCCGGCGCCGACATGGGCGCCTGCGCGCTGCTGCCGCGCGTGATCGGCCAGGGCCGCGCCTCGGAGCTGCTGTTCACCGGCCGCGCCATGACCGCCGACGAAGGCCAGGCCTGGGGCTTCTTCAACGCACTGCACGACAGCGCCTCGCTGCTCGACGCCGCCACCAAGATCGCGCGCGATCTGGCCGAGGGCCCGAGCTTCGCGCACGGCATGACCAAGACCATGCTGTCGCAGGAATGGTCGATGACCATCGACCAGGCCATCGAGGCCGAAGCGCAGGCACAGGCGATCTGCATGCAGACCGAAGACTTCAAGCGCGCCTACGAAGCCTTCGCGGCCAAGCGCAAGCCGGTGTTCGGCGGAGACTGACGCGCATCATGATGACCAAGATTCCTGCCCCACCTTCGACCGCGCACCTCGCGCTGCCGTTCTTCGACGACGCGCACCGCGCGCTCGCCAACGACCTGCTGCCCTGGTGCGCCGCCCAGGAGATCGATGAGCGCGACGACCGCGCGGCCTGCCGTGAATGGGTGCGCCGCCTCGGCGACGCCGGCTGGCTGCGCTACGCAGTGCCCGGCAGTGCCGGCGGCGCGCTCGAGCGCCTCGATTCGCGCGCGCTCGTGCTGCTGCGCGAAACGCTGGGCTACCACTCGCCACTGGCCGACTTCGCGTTCGCGATGCAGGGCCTGGGCAGCGGCGCGATCACGCTGGACGGCACGCCCGAGCAGCAGTCGCAGTACCTCACGGCGGTCGGCAAGGGCGCGAAGATCGCGGCCTTCGCACTCAGCGAACCCGAGGCCGGCTCCGATGTGGCAGCGATGGCGATGCGCGCCGAGCCCACCGCCGACGGCTGGCGCCTGAACGGCGAGAAGACCTGGATCAGCAACGGCGGCATCGCCGACTTCTACTGCGTGTTCGCCAAGACCGACCCCACGGCCGGCACGCGCGGCATCACGGTGTTCATCGTCGACGCGACAACGCCGGGGCTCGACACCTCGGCCCACATCGACGTGATGGCGCCGCACCCGCTGGCCACCCTGCGCTTCGACAACTGCATCGTGCCGCGCACGGCGCAGCTGGGCACGCTGAACGGCGGCTTCAAGCTCGCGATGCGCACGCTCGACATCTTCCGCGCCTCGGTCGCCGCGGCCGCACTCGGCATGGGACGCCGTGCACTCGCCGAAGCCATCGCGCACGCCAAGGGCCGCCGCATGTTCGGCCAGACGCTGGCCGACTTCCAGCTCACGCAGGCCAAGCTCGGCGAGATGGCCGCGCTGATCGACAGCGCCGCGCTGCTCACCTACCGCGCCGCATGGATGCGCGACGACGCGGAGCGCCGCGGCGCACCGGCAGTCGGCGACGTGTCGGCGGCTGCCGCCATGGCCAAGATGTGCGCCACCGAGAACGCGAGCCGCGTGATCGACATGGCGCTGCAGATGCATGGGGGACTCGGCGTGAAGGTCGGCACCAAGATCGAAAGCCTGTACCGGGACATCCGCTCGCTGCGCATTTACGAAGGCGCGACGGAAGTCCAGCAACTGATCATCGGCAAATCCGTTTTGCGGGGGTGAAACCGTGTCTGCCCAAGTCGATCGCTTCGTTCATGACCGCCTGCCGCCTGCCGCGCAGCTGCCGGTCTTTCGCTACGACCTGCCCGAACTGCAGTTCCCCGACCAGCTGAACCTGGTCGAGGAGCTGCTGGACAAGGCGGTCGCCAAGGGCTTCGGCGACCGGCCGATGCTGCGCTCGCCCGCTGGCGTGCTCACCTACGCCCAGGCGGGCGTCGAGGTGAACCGCATCGCCCAGGTGCTGGTCGAGGATCTCGGGCTCGTGCCCGGGAACCGCGTGCTGCTGCGCGGCGGCAACTCGGTGTGGATGGCGCTGTCGTGGCTGGCCGTGGTCAAGGCCGGGCTGATCGCGGTGGCGACGATGCCGCTGCTGCGCGCCAAGGAGCTCGGCGAGATCATCGAGAAATCGCAGCCCGTGGCCGCACTGTGCGAAGGCCGCCTGCTCGAGGAGCTGGTGGCCGCGCAGCAGGCGCACCCCGTGCTTGCGACGGTGATTGCCTTCAATCAGCCCGACGCGCCCGATTCGCTGTCGGCCCGCGCAGCGAGCAAGAGCGGCGTGTTCCCCGCCTGCCCCACGGCCGCCGACGACATCGCGCTGCTCGCCTTCACCTCGGGCACCACGGGCAAGCCCAAGGCGCCTGTCACCACGCACCGCGACGTGGTCGCGATGTGCCAGACCTGGCCACGCCACGTGCTGCGCGCGCGCAGCGACGACATCGTGGTCGGCACGCCGCCGCTGGCCTTCACCTTCGGGCTCGGCGGGTTGCTGATCTTCCCGATGTGGGCCGGTGCGTCGGTGTACTTTCCCGAGGGCGCCTTCTCGCCCGAGGCGCTCGTGAAGCTCATCAACGAGGTCGGCGCGACCCTCTGCTACACCGCGCCCACCTTCTATCGCCAGATGGCGCCCTTCGTCCGGCAGCACGGGGCGCCGAGCCTGCGCATCTGCGTGAGCGCAGGCGAGGCGCTTCCCGACGCCACGCGCCAACTCTGGAAGGAGACCACCGGCATCGAGATGCTCGACGGCATCGGCGGCACCGAGGTGTTTCACATCTACATCTCGGCCGCCGGCGACGACGTGCGCCGCGGCGCCGTCGGCAAGGCGGTGCCGGGATTCACGGCCAAGGTGGTCGACGACGAGGGCAACGAAGTGCCGCGCGGCACGGTCGGCAAGCTGGCGCTGCAAGGCCCGGTCGGTTGCCGCTACCTCGACGATCCACGCCAGGCCGACTACGTGAAGAACGGCTGGAACTACCCTGGCGACTCCTTCGTGCAGGATGACGACGGCTACTTCTTCTATCAGGCGCGTGCGGACGACATGATCATCACGGCCGGCTACAACGTCGGCGGCCCGGAGGTGGAAGATGCGCTGCTCAAGCACCCGGCCGTGGCCGAGTGCGGCGTGATCGGCAAGCCCGATGCCGACCGCGGCATGATCGTGAAAGCCTTCTGCGTGCTCAAGCCCGGCAACACCGGCGACGCAGCGATGGTGAAGGCCCTCCAGGACCACGTGAAAGCCACCATCGCCCCCTTCAAGTACCCGCGGGAGATCGAGTTCGTGACGGCGCTGCCGCGCACCGAAACCGGCAAACTCCAGCGCTTCAAATTGAGACAACTCAACAGCAACACACCATCATGACGAACAAACTCATTCAGCCCCCGGGCTGGCTGCCCCCGAAGGGCTATGCAAACGGCATCGCGGCGCGCGGCACCCAGGTGTTCGTCGGCGGCCAGATCGGCTGGAATGCCCAGCAGCAGTTCGAATCCGACGACTTCATCGACCAGTGCGGCCAGGCGCTGCGCAACATCGCCGAGGTGCTGCGCGAAGCCGGTGCCGGCCCCGAGCACATGGTGCGCATGACCTGGTACGTGACGGACCGCGACGAGTACAGCCGTCGCCTGTCCGAGCTCGGCCCGGTCTACCGCGACGCGCTGGGCCGCAACTTCCCGGCGATGACCTGCGTGCAGGTGGCGGCGCTGGTGGAGCATCGCGCGAAGGTGGAGATCGAGGTGACGGCGGTCATTCCGGACTGATCCTGCGCTTGGGCTGCGCGTCAGCGCAGCCCCTCAGACGCATTCGCTGCGCACGTTCTCGAAACCGGCCTCTTTGGGGCCGGTCCAGAAACAGAAAAGCCCTCTTCGCGAGGGCATTTTTTTGTGTCGAATTTCGACCGGGAATTTCCAAAAGAATTTGGACAAAGAAAAAGGCCCTTTGATTTCTCAAAGGGCCTTTTAAATTGGTTGCGCGAGCAAGATTTGAACTTGCGACCTTTGGGTTATGAGCCCAACGAGCTACCAGGCTGCTCCATCGCGCGGCAAGTATAAATTATAGCTTATTCAGCGGCGTTTTGCTCAGCGCCAGCATCTTTAATTTCAGCACGGTCGACCAGTTCGACGAGCGCCATCGGGGCGTTGTCGCCCACGCGGAAACCCATCTTCAGGATACGGGTGTAGCCGCCCGGACGCGCTGCGAAACGCGGGCCGAGTTCGCCGAAGAGCTTGACGACGCTGTCGCGGCTGCGCAGGCGGTCGAAGGCCAGGCGCTTGTTGGCGAGCGTGGGCTTCTTGGCCAGGGTGATCATCGGCTCGATGACGCGGCGCAGTTCCTTGGCCTTGGGGACCGTGGTCTTGATGACTTCGTGCTCGATGAGCGAATTCATCATGTTCTGCAACATCGCAAGGCGGTGCGAGCTGGTGCGGTTGAGTTTGCGAAGTCCGTGTCCGTGACGCATGGTGCTTTTCCTTTACTTTATTAAACAGGCAGCCGTATCAGGTACTGCCCGGGCACGAGCCCTCAGGGGCTCAATTCAAAACAAAAATCAACGCTTGTCGAGACCGGCCGGCGGCCAGCTTTCAAGCTTCATACCCAAGGTGAGGCCGCGCGAAGCGAGGACTTCCTTGATTTCGTTGAGCGACTTGCGACCCAGGTTCGGGGTCTTGAGCAGCTCGTTTTCGGTGCGCTGGATCAGGTCACCGATGTAGTAGATGTTTTCGGCCTTCAGGCAGTTGGCCGAACGCACCGTCAGTTCGAGTTCGTCGACAGGGCGCAGCAGGATCGGATCGAATTGCTGGGCGCTGCGCGGTGCGGGTGCATCGAATGCAGCGAGTTCGCCGCCTTCGAGCTGCGCAAACACGGCGAGCTGTTCAACCAGGATTTTAGCCGATGCGCGAACGGCATCTTCGGCGCTGATCGCACCGTTGGTCTCGATCTCGACCAGCAGCTTGTCCAGGTCGGTACGCTGTTCGACACGAGCGCTTTCGACGGTGTAGCTCACGCGCTTGACGGGCGAGAACGACGCATCGAGAACGATGCGGCCGATCGACTTGGTCGGCTCGTCCGCGTAGCGGCGCATCGTGCCAGGCACATAGCCGCGACCCTTTTCGACCTTGATCTGCATGTCGAGCTTGCCGCCTTGCGACAGATGCGCGATCACGTGGTCGGGGTTGATGATCTCGACGTCGTGCGGGGTCTGGATGTCCGACGCGAGGACCGGGCCTTCGCCGTCCTTGCGCAGGCTCAGTGTGACTTCGTCGCGGTTGTGGAGCTTGAACACCACGCCCTTGAGATTCAGCAGGATGTTGACGACATCTTCCTGCACGCCGTCGATCGACGAGTACTCATGCAGAACGCCAGCGATCGTGACTTCGGTGGCCGAGTAGCCAACCATGGACGACAGCAGAACGCGACGCAGCGCGTTGCCGAGCGTGTGGCCGTAGCCGCGCTCGAAAGGTTCGAGCGTGACCTTGGCCTTGTTGGCGGCAAGTTGCTCGACCTGGATGGTCTTGGGTTTCAGCAGGGTGGTTTGCATGCAGACTTCCTCTCAATACCCCCGGCTCGTTACACCGGTAAGGCTGGTGAAGCGCCTGATCCGCAACAGAGTGCGGAGCAGGAACGTGAACAACAATATCAATCTCCCGCCGGCGCAAAGACGCGCAGGCGGGTAGAGAAAATCAACGCGAATACAGTTCGACGATCAGCGATTCGTTGATGTCGGCTGCGAATTCGTCGCGATCCGGGACCTTCTTGAAGGTGCCTTCGGCCTTGTCAGCGTTCACATCGACCCAGGCCGGCATGCCGACTTGTTGGGCGAGTTGCAGCGCTTCGACAATGCGGTTCTGCTTCTTCGACTTTTCGCGCACGGCGATCACGTCACCGGTCTTGACCAGGTACGACGGGATGTTGACCGACTGGCCGTTCACGGTGATCGCCTTGTGCGACACGAGCTGGCGTGCTTCGGCGCGCGTCGAGCCGAAGCCCATGCGGTAGACCACGTTGTCCAGGCGCGACTCGAGGATGAACAGCAGGTTGGCGCCGGTGTTGCCACGGCGGCGATCGGCTTCTTCGAAGTAGCGGCGGAACTGCTTCTCGAGCACGCCGTACATGCGCTTGACCTTCTGCTTTTCACGCAGCTGCAGACCGTAGTCGGAGGTGCGCTGACCCGAGGTGCGGCCGTGCTGGCCGGGCTTGGAGTCGAACTTGGCCTTGTCTTGAATGGAGCGGCGGGCGCTCTTCAGGAACAGGTCGGTGCCTTCACGGCGGGAAAGTTTGGCCTTGGGGCCGAGGTAACGTGCCACGGTATTTCCTTGGTGTCATCTGCCGCAGTTGCCTGCGGGAGCCGTCGGCGGATGTGCCGATGGCGGTGGGCTTAGTGAAAAAACAAATGCGCAGCCGCTCGAAAGCTGGCTGCGCCTTGCGGACTGACGATCAGATGCGGCGACGCTTCTGGGGACGGCAGCCGTTGTGCGGAACGGGCGTCACGTCGGCAATGGAATTGATCCGGATGCCGAGCGCAGCCAGTGCGCGCACCGACGACTCGCGACCAGGACCGGGGCCCTTGATCTCGACGTCGAGGTTCTTGATACCTTGTTCGACAGCAGCACGGCCGGCCACTTCGGAAGCGACCTGCGCAGCGAACGGGGTCGACTTGCGCGAGCCCTTGAAGCCCTGGCCACCCGACGAAGCCCACGACAGGGCGTTGCCCTGGCGATCGGTGATCGTGATGATGGTGTTGTTGAACGAGGCATGCACGTGGGCGATACCGTCCGCAACGTTCTTGCGAACCTTCTTGCGAACGCGCTGTGCGGCGTTGTTTGCAGGTGCTTTAGCCATGCTTGTCTATCCTTATTTCTTCAGGGACTGCGCAGCCTTGCGCGGACCCTTGCGGGTGCGGGCGTTGGTGCGCGTGCGCTGGCCGCGCATCGGCAGGCCGCGACGGTGACGGAAGCCGCGATAGCAGCCGATGTCCATCAAACGCTTGATGTTCATCGTCGTCTCGCGACGCAGATCGCCTTCGATCGTGAACAGAGCGATCTGGTCGCGGATCTTTTCGAGATCGGCGTCGGTCAGATCCTTGATCTTCTTCGAATATTCGATGCCGCTCGCTTCGCAGATTTGACGGGCGCGGGTGCGACCGATACCGAAAATGGCGGTCAGGCCGATTTCAGCGTGCTTGTGCGGCGGGATGTTGATGCCAGCAATACGTGCCATGTGCGTCCTCTAATACTCTTCAATCAACCCTGGCGCTGCTTGTGGCGCGGGTCGGTGCAAATCACACGCACCACACCTTTACGGCGGATGACCTTGCAATTACGGCAGATGGTTTTGACCGAAGCCGAAACTCTCATTTCATTCTCCTAAAACTGTTTAACGTGGCGGTCTACCGCCCGGACTCAATACTGAAACTCACAGCCCTACGATGTCTTGAAGTTCGCCTTCTTCAGCAGCGATTCGTACTGCTGGGACATCATGTAGTTTTGCACCTGGGCCATGAAGTCCATCGTGACGACCACGATGATCAGCAGGGAGGTACCACCGAAGTAGAACGGCACGTTGTACTTCAGGATCAGGAACTCGGGCAGCAGGCAGACGAAGGTGATGTACACCGCGCCAGCCAACGTCAGGCGAACCAGAATCTTGTCGATATAGCGAGCGGTCTGGTCACCCGGGCGAATGCCAGGAATGAACGCACCACTCTTCTTCAGGTTGTCGGCCGTTTCCTTGCTGTTGAACACGAGTGCCGTGTAGAAGAAGCAGAAGAAAACGATCGCAGCAGCGTACAGCAGCACGTAGATCGGCTCGCCCGGACGCAATGCGCTGGCGATGTCCTTGATCCAGCGGAAGCCACCGTCACCAGCGCTGAACCAGCCCACCACCGTTGCCGGCAGCAGAATGATCGACGACGCGAAGATCGGAGGAATCACACCGGCCATGTTCAGCTTCAGGGGCAGGTGCGACGACTGACCGCCGTAGACCTTGTTGCCAACCTGGCGCCGCGCATAGTTCACGAGGATCTTGCGCTGACCGCGTTCCACGAACACCACGAAGTAGGTGACCAGCACCACGACCGCGATGATGAAGAGCGCGACGATGGGGTTCATCGCGCCGGTCGTCACCAGCGAAGCCAGGCCGCCGATGGCACCGGGCAGACCGGCCGCGATACCTGCAAAGATCAGGATCGAGATGCCGTTGCCGAGACCGCGTTCGGTGATCTGCTCGCCGAGCCACATCAGGAACATCGAACCAGCGGTCAGGCTCACCATGGCGGTCAGGCGGAAGCCGAAACCGGGGGCGATCACCAGACCGGCCGACGATTCGAGGGCCACTGCGATGCTGAACGACTGGAACAGAGCCAGACCGAGCGCGCCATAGCGCGTGTACTGCGTGATCTTGCGGCGACCGGCCTCGCCTTCCTTCTTCAATTGCTCGAAGCTGGGAAGCACGTAGGTCATCAGCTGCATGATGATCGACGCCGAGATGTACGGCATGATCCCCAACGCGAACACGGTGAAACGCGACAGCGCCCCGCCCGAGAACATGTTGAACAGGCTCAGAATGCCGCCCTGCTGGCCCTGGAACAACGCTGCCAGCTGGTCCGGGTTGATACCCGGCACAGGAATGTGCGCGCCAATCCGGTAGACCACGAGCGCGAGCAGCAAAAAGACGAGCCGACGACGAAGGTCGCCGAACTTGCCTGTTTTTGCGATCGTTGCCGCGTTAGTTGCCACGAAGAACTTCTTTCAGTCCGAAGGTGATCAGGCGAAGCTGCCGCCGGCTGCTTCGATAGCAGCCTTGGCACCAGCGGTCGCACCCACGCCCGTCAGCTTGACGGCCTTGGTGAGTTCGCCGGTCTTGATGATCTTGACGACCTTGGCGAGCTGGCCCACGAGGCCGGCTTGCTTCAGTGCCAGGACATCGACTTCGGCCAGGCCGAGCTGCTCGAGAGCAGTCAGCGTGACTTCGGCGTTGTACTTCAGCAGGTGCGACTTGAAGCCACGCTTGGGCAGGCGACGCTGCAGCGGCATTTGACCGCCTTCGAAGCCGACCTTGTGGAAACCGCCTGCGCGCGACTTCTGGCCCTTGTGACCGCGACCTGCGGTCTTGCCGATGCCGGAGCCGATGCCGCGGCCAACGCGACGCTTGGCGTGCTTGGCGCCAGCTGCCGGCTTGATGCCATTGAGTTCCATATCAGTCTCTCTTACAGAACTTTGACCAGATAACTGATCTTGTTGATCATGCCGCGCACTGCGGGCGTGTCTTGCAGCTCGCTCACGCTGTTGAGCTTGCGCAGGCCGAGGCCACGCACGGTCGCGCGATGCGATTCCTTGGTGCCGATCGGGCTCTTCACCAGCTGCACCTTGAGGGTTTGTTGTTGCGTCATTTGAATGCTTCCTTCAGCCTTGCGAGAGCTTGCGCTCAGGCGAAGATTTCTTCGACGGTGAGACCGCGCTTGGCAGCCACATTGCCGGCCGTCGTCGAGTTCTTCAACCCGTCGAGCGTGGCGCGAACCATGTTGTAGGGGTTCGACGAACCATGGCTCTTGGCCACGATGTCGGTGATGCCCATGACTTCGAACACGGCGCGCATCGGGCCGCCGGCGATGATGCCGGTACCCTTGGGAGCCGGGTACATCACGACCCTGGCGGCACCGTGATGGCCTTGCACTTGGTGGTGCAGCGTGCCGTTCTTGATCGCTGCCTTGAACAGGTTGCGACGGGCTTCTTCCATTGCCTTCTGCACGGCAGCAGGCACTTCCTTCGACTTGCCCTTGCCCATGCCGACGCGGCCTTCACCGTCACCGACCACGGTCAGTGCTGCGAAACCGAGGATACGACCACCCTTCACCACCTTGGTGACGCGGTTGATCGCGATCATCTTCTCGCGCAAACCGTCCTCAGGACCTTCGTTCTGCGTTCTTGCTTGAATCTTTGCCATTTTGAATCTCGTGTCCGATTAGAACTGCAGACCGGCTTCGCGGGCTGCCTCGGCCAGCGCCTTGACGCGGCCGTGGTAGGCGAAACCTGCGCGATCGAAAGCGACCTTCTCGACGCCGGCAGCCTTCGCCTTTTCAGCGATGCGCTTGCCGATGGCGGTGGCAGCGGCGGCATTGCCACCCTTGCCCGAGGCGCCGAGTGCTGCGCGCACTTCGGCTTCGGCGGTCGATGCGGTTGCGATCACCTTGGTGCCGTCGTCGGAAATGACGGTGGCATAGATGTGCAGGTTGGTGCGATTCACCGTGAGGCGGGCCACGCCCTGCGTCGCGATCCGGATGCGGGTCTGGCGCGAGCGGCGAAGACGCTGTGCTTTTTTGGTCAACATCATTTTGCTGCCCCTTACTTCTTCTTGGTCTCTTTGATCACGATCTTCTCGTCCGAATAACGGATACCCTTGCCCTTGTAGGGCTCAGGCGGACGAACAGCGCGGATCTCAGCGGCGATTTGACCAACGCGCTGACGGTCAGCACCCTTGATCACGATTTCGGTCGGGGTCGCGGTGGTCACCGTGATGCCTTGCGGCATGTCGATGTTGACCGGGTGCGAGTAACCGACTTGCAGGTTCAACTTGTTGTTGGACGCTGCAGCCTTGTAGCCGACGCCGACCAGGTTGAGCTTCTTCTCGAAGCCCTTGGTCACGCCAACCACCATGTTGTTCACCAGCTGGCGAATCGTGCCGCTCATCGCATTCGCTTCACGCGATTCGTTGGCGGGCTCGAAGCTCAGCTTGCCGTCATTGCTGACGACATTCACCAGCGCATTGCGAGCCAGGTTGAGCGTGCCGCCCGTGCCCTTGACGCTGATCTGGTCTTCCTTGATCGACACATCCACACCTGCGGGGATGGCGACCGGCATTTTTCCTACTCGGGACATTTCAGTAACTCCTCGATGTCTCGGTTAGGCGACGTAGCACAGAACTTCGCCACCGACACCGGTAGCGCGAGCCTTGCGGTCGGTCATCACGCCCTGGGGGGTCGTGACGATCGCAACGCCGAGGCCGTTCTGGACTTGCGGGATGGCGGCGCTGGCCTTGTAGACGCGCAGGCCGGGGCGGCTCACGCGTTCGATACGTTCGATGACCGGGCGGCCAGCGTAGTACTTCAGCGTGATGACGAGTTCGGACTTGCCGGCATCGGTCTTCACTTCGAAGCCGTCGATGTAGCCTTCGTCCTTCAGGACTTGTGCAATCGCGGCCTTCACCTTGGAAGACGGGATCGACACAGTGGGCTTCGCCACCATCTGCGCGTTACGGATACGCGTCAGCAGGTCGGCAATGGGATCACTCATGCTCATGTTGTTTGCTCCTGCCTGGCTTACCAGCTGGCCTTGGTGACACCGGGGATGTCGCCAGCGAAAGCCAGTTCACGGATCTTGGCGCGAGCCAGACCGAATTGACGGAAGGTGCCACGGGGGCGACCGGTGATTTCGCAACGGTTGCGCTGGCGCGTGGGGTTCGCGTTGCGCGGGAGCTTCTGCAGGCCCAGGCGGGCTGCAGCGCGCTCTTCGTCGCTCTTCTTCGCGTCGTTGGAAATTGCCTTCAGTTCCGCGTGCTTCGCAGCGAACTTGGCAACCAGCTTGTCGCGCTTGAGTTCGCGCTGGATCAAAGATTGTTTGGCCATGGTTCGCCTCAGTTCTTGAACGGGAAACGGAAGCCAGCGAGAAGCGCCTTGGCTTCTTCGTCGGTCTTGGCCGTCGTCGTGATGCTGATATTGAGACCGCGCAGGGCGTCGACCTTGTCGTACTCGATCTCAGGGAAAATGATCTGCTCTTTGACGCCGATGTTGTAGTTGCCACGGCCGTCGAATGCGCGACCCGAGATACCGCGGAAGTCACGCACGCGGGGCAGGGCCACGGTGACGAAACGGTCCAGGAACTCGTACATGTGCACGCCACGCAGCGTGACCATGCAGCCGATCGGCTGGTTTTCGCGGATCTTGAAGCCGGCGATGGCCTTCTTCGACTTGGTGACCACGGGCTTCTGGCCAGCGATCTTGGTCAGGTCGGCGACGGCGTTGTCGAGGACCTTCTTGTCGGCGACTGCTTCACCCACACCCATGTTCAGGGTGATCTTGGTGAGACGCGGAACTTGCATCGGCGACTTGTAGCCGAACTTTTCCGTCAGGTCTTTCGCGATCTTTTCGCGATAGTGTTGTTGGAGACGTGCCATGTGAGTACCTCTTAGGCGAACTTGATTTCGTCGCCGCTCGACTTGAAGACGCGAACAGCCACGCGCTTGCCGTCGGCACCTTGGGTGACCTTGATGCCCACGCGATCGGCCTTGCCGGTCGCAGCATTGAAGATCGCCACGTTGGATTGGTGAATCGGCATGGTCTTCTCGACGATGCCACCGGTCGTACCCTTGAGGGGGTTCGGCTTGGTGTGCTTCTTGACGAGGTTGATGCCGTCGACGATCACATGCGAATCGTCTGCGCGCAGCGACACGACGCCGCGCTTGCCCTTGTCACGACCGGCCAACACGATGACCTGGTCGCCTTTGCGAATCTTGTTCATGGCGTTGTGTCCTTAGAGAACTTCGGGTGCCAGCGACACGATCTTCATGAACTTCTCGGTGCGCAGTTCGCGCGTGACCGGTCCGAAGATGCGGGTGCCGATGGGCTCCAGCTTGGCGTTGAGCAGCACGGCGGCATTGCCGTCGAACTTGACGAGCGAACCGTCAGCACGACGGATGCCCTTGGCGGTGCGGACCACCACTGCGCTGTAGATCTCGCCCTTCTTGACGCGACCACGCGGAGCGGCTTCCTTGATGCTGACCTTGATGACGTCGCCCACGCTGGCGTAACGCCGCTTGGAGCCACCGAGCACCTTGATACACAGGACGGATTTCGCGCCCGTGTTGTCGGCCACTTCGAGCCGGGATTCAGTTTGGATCATTTCTTGATATTCCCAACTTGTACCGATGAGCCTCCAGGAGGGAGACACCGCGGTCAGTCTTGGGCCCGTCGTCCACGCCTCGAACCACTCGAGACGCTTCCGCTTTGGGCTGAAAGCTTCGCCTTTTGAAAGCGAAGCCCGCGATTGTGGCACCCATGCCGGGCGATGTCAACTGCCTCATCACGCGAACTTCGACAGCCGCTAGACTTTGTGGCGTGCGCGCCCCCATCCACCCCCTCGTTTCGCCGCCTTCCGTGCGGCGCCGACGCCTGCTGGCGGGCGGCGCGGGCCTGCTGGGGCTGGGATCACTGGGGCTTACGGGTTGCCGCAGCGCAACACCGGCGCCGGACACCGGCCGGCTGCAGCGCCTGGGGGAAGCCCGCTGGGCACACCGACGCTCTATAGAGAACACCCCGGCGGGCGGCCTGTCCGGCATCGACTACGACACCGCCAAAGGTGAGTACCTGCTTCTCAGTGATGACCGGTCAGACCTGGCCCCCGTGCGCTGCTACACCGCGCGCTGGCCCCAGCCTGCCGACGCCGCGCCCGAGCCCACCGGCGTTGTCCAGCTGCAACGCCCCGGTGGCGGCCCCTGGCCCGGGCGGCGCCAGGCGGTCGCCGGCCTGCCCGTTCCCGACCCCGAAGCCCTGCGCCTGCGCCCCTCGGCCGGCACCTTGCTCTGGACCAGCGAAGGCGACCTCGCCCGCGGTTTCGGTCCCGCCTTATATGAATCGGCGCGCGACGGCCGCTTTCTGCGCGAATTCGCCCTGCCGGCGATGTTCGCCCCGGACCCCACCCAACGCCGCGGCCCGCGCGACAACCTGACGTTCGAAGGCCTGGCCCTCACGCCCGACGACCGCTCGGCCTGGCTCGCGATGGAAAACGCGCTGGTCCAGGACGGCCCGACCCCGACCACCGCCGCCCCCGGTGGCCCCTGCCGCTTCACCCAGATCGACCTGTCGACCGGCCGCGCCGTGCGCCAGATCGCCTACGTGCCCGACGCCATTCCGCTGCGCCCGCTGGTGCCGGGCACCTACGCCGACAACGGCGTGAGCGAGGCGCTGATGCTCGACGCCCACCGCATGCTGGTGCTGGAACGGGCCTACGCCACGGGCGCCGGCAATTCGCTGCGCCTGTATGAAATAGACACCCGCGCCGCCGACGACGTGCTCGCCATCGACGCCCTCTCACCCGGCAACCACCGCCCGGCCGCCAAGACGCTCGTGGCCGACTTCGCCAGCCTCGGCCTCTCGCGCCTCGACAACACCGAGGGCATGTGCTGGGGCCCAGCGTTGCCCGACGGCCGCCGCCTGCTGGTGGTCGTGAGCGACGACAATTTCAACCCGCTGCAAGTGACGCAGTTCGCCGCTTTCGCCTACACCGACCGACCATGACCATCGCCGTGACCTTCCTGCCCCGCACCGCGCCGGGCCCCCTGCCCCCCATCGCCTTCATCGGCGGCGGCAACATGGCCAGCGCCATCATCGGCGGCCTGATCCAGCAAGGCGTCGCGGCCGACAACTTCGAAGTGGTCGAGCCTTTCGAGGAGGCCCGCACCAAGCTGGCCCAGTCCTACGGCATCGTCGCCAGGGCCGAGGCCAGCGAAGCCCTCGCGCGCTGCGCCGTGGTGGTGTGGGCGGTCAAGCCCCAGACCTTCGCGGAAGCCACGCGCCCGGTGCGCGCCTTTGCCGGCGACGCCCTGCACCTGAGCGTGGCCGCGGGCATTCCGTCCGACAGCATCGCCCGCTGGCTCGGCACCGAGCGCGTGGTGCGCGCCATGCCCAACACGCCGGCCCTGGTCGGCAAGGGCATGACCGGCCTCTTCGCGCGGCCCGGCGTCGAAAGCGCCGACCGTGCGCGCGTCGGCCAGCTGCTGGCGCCGACCGGCGAGCTGATCTGGGTCGACGCCGAACCCGCGCTCGACGCGGTGACCGCCATGTCGGGCTCCGGCCCGGCCTACGTGTTCTATTTCATCGA
This sequence comes from Variovorax sp. GW821-FHT10C12, assembly GCF_059415405.1. Lineage (NCBI taxonomy): Bacteria > Pseudomonadati > Pseudomonadota > Betaproteobacteria > Burkholderiales > Comamonadaceae > Variovorax > Variovorax sp. GW821-FHT10C12. The sequence goes on along the minus strand of NZ_JBWKNE010000010.1, from coordinate 42,020 downwards.
GGCGATGACCGAGGCCGGCGTCGAGATGGGCCTCACACCCGACCAGGCCCAGCGGCTGGCCATCGGCACCTTCACCGGCGCCTCGGCGCTGGCGCACAGTGCGACCGAGCCGCCGTCGGTGCTGCGCGAACGCGTGACCTCCAAGGGCGGCACGACCTACGCGGCCCTGAGCGCGCTCGAAGCCTCGGATGTGAAGGGCCAGTTCAAGACCGCCATCCGCGCCGCGCAGAAGCGCGCGGCCGAGCTGGGTGAGGAGTTCGGGCGCGGCTGAGCCGGTGGCGGGCGGCTACCGAGCGGTGTAGCCCGCCACGATGCCGACGAACAGCGCGAAGCCCAGCCAGTGGTTTTCGCGGAAGGCCTTGAAACAGCCCTCGCGCGTGCGGTCATGGATCAGGCGCCAGTGCCAGAGCGCCTGGGCCACCGCCGCGGCAATGCCTAGATAGAAGAGCCCCCCCAGCGACCGGCTGGCACCGGCCCAGATCCAGACCGCCAGGAAGATCGCGTAGCTCGCCATCACCGCCGCCACGTCGAAACGGCCGAAGGTGATCGCCGAGGTCTTCATGCCGATCTTCAGGTCGTCGTCTCGGTCCACCATCGCGTACTCGGTGTCGTAGGCCAGCACCCAGAACAGGTTGCCCGCCAGCAGCCACCAGGCAAAGGCCGGCACCGTCGACTGCACCGCGGCAAAGGCCATCGGGATGCCGAAGCTGAAGGCGATGCCCAGCACCGCCTGCGGGATCGACACGAAGCGCTTGGCGAACGGGTAGATCAGCGTGATCGCCAGCGCCGCGAACGACCACAGCACCGTCGTGCGGTTCGTGGTGAGCACCAGCCCGAAGGACAGCAGCGCCAGCACCGCGCCCAGCCCCAGCGCCTCCTTGACCGACATCGCGCCGCTCGTCACGGGCCGCTGGGCCGTGCGCTTCACATGGCGGTCGAACTCACGGTCGGCCACGTCGTTGACGCAGCAGCCCGCGCTGCGCATGAGGAAGGTGCCGAGCGTGAACACCGCGAGCAGGTGCCAGCCGGGCCAGCCGTCGGCCGCGAACCAGAGTGCGCCCAGCGTGGGCCACAGCAACAGGAGCCAGCCGGCCGGCCGGTTCCAGCGGATCAGATCGAGGTAGAGCGCGAAACGGCGGGCGAGAGGCATGCGACGGACGGGCAGACGAAAAAAGAGCGGCCATTGTGCCGCTCTTGCAGGGACTCCCGGCGCACCGGGAGAGCATCAGGAAGACGTCATCAGTCCTCGAGCAGCGAGCGCAGCATCCAGGCCGTCTGGTCGTGCACCGTGCAGCGCGCGGTCAGCATGTCGGCGGTCGGGTCGTCGCCGGCCTCTTCGGCCACCGGGATGAACTCGCGCGCGATGCGCGACACCGTTTCGTGGCCCTTCACGAGGATGCGCACCATCTCCATCGCCTTGGGCGGGGTCTGCGGCACGTCGGGCACGGTGGCGATCTTGCTGAATTCGGCGTACGAGCCCGGCGCGTAGTGGCCCAGCGCGCGAATGCGCTCGGCGAGCACGTCGGTCGAGCCCCACAGCTCGGTGTACTGCGTCATGAACATCGCGTGCAGCGAGTTGAAGTGCGGGCCCGTCACGTTCCAGTGGAAGTTGTGCGTCGTGAGGTACAGCGTGTAGGTGTCGGCCAGCACGCGGCTCAGGCCCTCGGCGATGGCCGCGCGGTCCTGGCGTTCGATGCCGATGTTGATGATCGGCGCGTTGCGGCTGCCCGACTCCTGCGCAACGACGGCGCCGCCCTTCTTGGGCACCTTGCCGGCGGAAGCTGCGGGCGACGGGGACTTGGTTTTCTTCGAGGGTTTGGCCATGGCGGAGGGGTCTTTCTTGAAGTTGGGTGACAACACCGAAATTCTGAAAGCCGGCAGGCGGCTTCGCAACAGCTTCACTCTATCCCAGCGATCAGCGATCCCAAACAGCCCGCGCGTAGGCGAAGGCCCCGAATCGCTAGGAGAGTCGTTTGACACCCGGCAGCTCGCACGCGTAGATCGCGTTGCGCAGCGCCGCAATGGCCTCGTAGCGCGTGAAGGTGCGGCGCCAGGCCAGCACCACGCGACGCATCGGCGGGTCGCGGTCCTGCGCGTCGCGCACGGGCAGGTAGCGCACCATCTGCTCGGGCTCCTTGCGCCCCTTGACCTTCGGCTTGAGCGCCTCGGCCGGCACCGACAGGCGCGGCACCAGCGTCACGCCCATGCCCGAGGCCACCATGTGCTTGATCGTCTCCAGCGACGAACCCTCGAAGCTCTTGCGGATGCCTTCGGCATTGCTCGAGAAGCGCGCGAACTCGGGGCACACCTCGAGCACGTGGTCGCGAAAGCAGTGGCCCGTGCCCAACAGCAGCATCGTCTCGCTCTGCAGCTCTTCCGAGGTGATCGACTCGCGGTCGGCCAGCTTGTGCTTCACGGGCAGCGCCGCCATGAAGGGCTCGTCGTACAGCGGCGCCATCGCCAGGCCCGTGTCGGGAAAGGGCTCGGCCATGATCGCGCAGTCGATCTCGCCGGCGCGCAGCATCTCGAGCAGCTTGACCGTGAAGTTCTCCTGCAGCACCAGCGGCATCTGCGGCGTGCGCGCGATCACCTGGCGCACCAGGTCGGGCAGCAGGTACGGGCCGATCGTGTAGATCACGCCCAGGTTCAGCGGGCCGGCCAGCGGGTCTTTTCCGCGCTTGGCGATCTCCTTGATGCTGGCGGCCTGGTCGAGCACGCTTTGGGCCTGCTGGACGATCTGCTCGCCGAGCGGCGTCACGGTCACTTCGCCGGCGCTGCGCTCGAAGAGCTTGACCTCGAGTTCGTCCTCGAGTTTCTTGATGGCCACCGAAAGCGTCGGCTGGGACACATAACAGGCCTCGGCCGCCTTGCCGAAGTGCCGCTCGCGGGCGACTGCGACGATGTATTTGAGTTCGGTGAGAGTCATAGCTTGCGTCAATTATGCGCAAGGGTCTGTGACCCGGCTGGGGCGGGGTTAAAAGCCGCGGGCTGCGCTCAGTCGGTGCGGCTCCAGACCCATTGCACCGGCTGCCCGCCGTTCGAGGGCATCGGCTCGCCCTGCGTGACCGCCGCGCTCACGCGCAGGTCGGTCAGGCAAGCCCAGACGCCCGAGCGAGGGCAGGTCTGGCCCGTGTCCGCAAACAGCAGCTCATCGCGGCGCATGCGGTGCCCCTGGATCTGCGCCGAGCCATCGACCTCCGCAGTGAACGCGACGCGGCCGGACGCGGCACGCTCTTCGAAGATCTCGATGGCGCCTTGCAAGGCGACGAAGAAATCCCAGTCGGACAGATCCTGCTCCGCCGCCGCGGCGGTGAAGTCGGCCTGGTACAGGCGTTGATAGCGCTCGGCGTTGTAGTCCAGCTCGAAGACGACATTGCCTGTCGCGGCGTCCATCAGCCGGAACTGGCTGAAACCCTGCCGCAAACGCCCATCGCCATAACGCGAAGGCGCGATCTCGCTGCGCAGGACGGGCGAGAGCATCACCACGGAGCCGTCGTCGCGCTTCTGGCAGATCTCGAACACGGCACCGTCGTCGGTGCGGAAGACGAACTTCTCGTCGGACGTCCAGTAGCTGTAATAGCGCTTGTCGTTCTCGATCGTGTAGCCGCCTTTGACGGGGAGGTCAGCGAGTACCGAGGCGCCTGGCGGTTTCTCGGCGTCGTCGACGGGGCGCCAGCGGCCGGTTGTGGGGTCCAGGTCGATGAGGTCGGAGGCGGTGTGATGCAGGTAGAGCCACATGGGACTATTTCTTTGCTCGGTTGACGATCGCGTCGATTTCACGGAGAAGCTTGGCTGCCTTCTCAGGGTCACCGGTTTTCTTCTGGCGATAGAACTCCATGATCAGGTCCCACGGCATGTCGTCGCCCCCTGCATTCTGGGCGCCTTCGATGATCTGGGCATCGGTCTTGGGATTGCCCTTGCCGACATTCACGCGCTCACGTGTCTTGGGGTGAATGACATAGCCCCGCTTCAGGTCTTCGTACTTCGGCCCCAGCGGATCGCCGTACAGCGCCTGGTTGCGCTTGTAGATGACCTCCCGGAGCTCGGGGTCGGTCTTGTCCTTGAATTCCTTGCCGAGTGCACGGCGCTCGGCGTTCGCGGCCTTTGCGATCTCTTCTTCGCTCTTGCCTGCGGCGCGCATGCTTTGTACCTTGCCGCCGACGCGACGCTTGACCGCCACCTCGTAGTCGAGCCGAAGCAGCGGCTTGGCGCTGTGCGCCAAGGTATTGGCCGTGTCGGTTGCGCCATCCAGCTTCGCGGGCTTGGCCCGCTCCAGCAGCTTGTCGAGCTCGGACTTGAGGAAGCGCATGACTTCAGGAATCTTGGCCTGCCCCATGCCCCGCAGTTTTGCAATCTGCTGCTCGACCAACTCCAGGCGCTTGACGTTGTCGCCCAGCAGCTTCCGGGTCAGCCACCGGTGCCGCACATCGGAGATGCCAAGAATGATCTTCTGTGTGATCTCGTCGAACCGCTTGACGGCATTCTTTGCATACTGATCCATCGGCAGGCTCTTGAGCCACTTGACGGGATCTCCCTTGCCAGCGCCACGGATGATTGCGAGGATCGTTTCGAGCGCCTCATCGGCGTACTTGCCACCCTGCTTGAGAAACTTCACCAGCGACTTGAAAACACCCTTCAGCAGGCTCCCCAGAACCGGAATGAGGCCGATGAGCGTGATGGCGAGCGCGATCCATTTCCACTTGTCGCTCGAGTCCTTCGAGAGCTGGTGCAAATTGGCAATCACGTCGCGAATGTCCGCGAGCTGATCAAGGATGGGAATCGCGGTGATGATGCTGCCGACGACTGTTTGCGACAGGCTGGCATCCTCGTTGAAGTCGCCCTGCAGGACGCCCCAGAACCAATCGAGCGCGTCGTTCATTTGTCCTCCGAACCGAAAACCAGCGCGTAGAGCGCCATGGCCTGCTCAGGCGTCACGTCCTTCCCGTAGGCGGGGTTGGCCGGAGACTCCTCGACGGGGTCGATTTGCCATTCCCTGGCGTCTTCGCCGATCTCGATGTCTGCAGCACCGGCCGGCACGCCGTCGAAGCGCAGCTGCCCGTTCGATCCCAACTTGCCCCTGCGTACGCTCTTGTCCGAGAACGTCACCTTGACGTCCGCGCCCTGCACCGCATCCGTGTCGTAGTAACGGCGTTCCACTTCAATGAAATGCTTGGGTTCGCTGGTCAACCCCATCGGCAGCCCCATCAGCTCTGCCGGATTCCCCTTGGGCCCCACAAAGCTCTTGCTCGTCCCCTTCACATCCAGCAGACCCGGCATCTTCAAGGTGATGTTCATCCCATCCAGCTCGATGCTCGTCTGCCCGCCCTTGAGCGTGACCTTCTGCTGGGCCAGCACGTGGATCTCGTCATTGCTGCTGGTGACCGTGAAGCCTTCCTTGGCCAGCCATTCGAGTTCGTCGGTGTGCGCCTGCACACTCACCGGCCCGTCTTGCGCGATGACCTGGATGCCACCTTCGTGGCTGTACAGCCCCACGGATTTACCAGCCGCAAAGCTCACGGTCTTGCCCGCAGCCACGTGAGCTTGCGCCTGCGCAGTCCAGTGGATGGCCTCGCCTGCGTACACGGTCGCGCTGGCGGGCGTGGCCATGTTCAGGCTCATGGCCGCATCGAGCACCATGAGCGGCCGGGCGAAGGCGGGCACGGGGTCTTGCCCTTCGCGTGAACCTGCGCCCTCTCCACCTTTCGGCTCGCGCGCGTCCTGTCCGTTGACGCTGCCGGGATAGTGCCCGTTCTTCTGCGGATCGATGTCATCGATGAGCGGCTGCAGCAGCGCCGTGGCGCTCAGCGCCAGCGCCTTCGCACCGCCGGCCGCATCGGACAGCTTCTGCGCCTCGCGCAACGCGCCCGCGAGCTGGCCGCGCACGCTGGTGGTGTCCTGAACGCTGCCCGCCGCGCCTTCCTGCGCCAGCGTGGAGATCAGCAGGCCCTCACCAGCGCGTGTGGCGACCCAGGCGTCGGAACGCAGCTCGGCACCGCTGCCACGCCAGGCGCCGCGGCTGCTCTCGTCGGGTGACTGGGCATTGAGGTGGCCCAGGTTCAGCTGGCTCGCCGCGTGCGAGCTGGCCAGGCGGGTGCGCACCTGGCCGGGCGCATCGTCGGCGATCCACTGGTTGTAGCCGCTGCCGTCGAGCGCGCGACTGTGCCAGCCCGAGAGCACGCCTGCATGGTTGGCGGATGAATCCGTGCCGGCTGACCAGGGCGGCAGGTCCTGTCCGTTGTACAGCTGCTGGGCGACCACCGGCCGGTCGATGTCGCCTTCGATGAAGGACACGAGCACCTCGGAACCGATGCGGGGCAGGTGATGTGCGCCCCAGTTCGGGCCCGCAACGGGGGCGGCCACGCGCAGCCAGACGGACTGGCGGTTGCTGGCGTGGCGACCGGCGGCGACGAGGCTGCCTTGTCCGCTGCTGGTCGACTGCTGCTGGCCTGCACGCTGGGCCTGCCAATGGAAGCGCACCTGCACACGATGGTCGCGCTGGGTGTGGACGGCGGTCGGTGCCTCATCGTCATCGCCGCCGACCACGAGCGCGACCATGGCCTCGGGGGCCGTGGGCTTGGGTCGCCACAGCGGCACGACCTGTGCCTCGGCCGGCTGGGCTTCGAAGCTGTTGCGGTAGCTGCCCTTCTCGAGCTCACCGGCCTCGAGCACCTGCGCGGCCTGCGCGCCGAGGTTGTTGGCCGCTTCGTGGCGCACGCGCAGCGCGACGAATCTGCGGCCGTCGTAGCGGTCGTGCTGCGTGAGCGTGAAGCGCTCGCCGGCACCGAGCTGTCGCACGCTGCCTGCGGCACCGTAGCGCTTGATGCGCGATTCGAAGGCCACGAGCTGCTGCTCGGCGCGGCGGGCGGCGGTGGCGCTGTCGGCATAGCGCTGCGCGCCGGCGCCGTCGTAGTGCTCCAGCACGGGCACCTCGCCCATGGCCAGCGCGCTCTGCACCGCGCCGGTGGGGGCCTGCAGAACGCTGGCATCCCAGGCGTTGCGCATGACGGCGTTGGTGGTGACCTGGCGCCGACTGCTCCAGGCGGTGATGGCGTCAGTCGATTCAGTGGCGTCGACGCGATGGAAGCGGATCTCAGAAAGGGCGCAGTCGGGCGGGGTTGCCGTGCGGTCGAAGATCACGAGGCGGTGGTGCGAAGGCGTGGTGTTGCCGCCCCCGCCAGCGGTCGACTGTTGCTGCTGTTCATGCTCGAAGCGAAAGCTCAGACCCTCTTCCGCCAGCAGGCGCAGCACGAAGGCCAGGTCCGACTCGCGGTACTGCACACAGGTGGGCCGCACGGGCATCTCCTGCGTGACGTCGAAGCTGAAGCTTGCGGTCGTGTGATCCGCGAACACTTCGCTGACGATGTCCTGCACGTGCTTGGCGGCGTACACGAAGCTGTCGCGGCGCAGGCCCAGCGCGGCGAGCCAGGGCTGCAGATGCAGCCGGTAGCGCGCCAGGCCGCCGTCACCGCCCAGCGCATCGACGGCCGTGAGGTAGCCGTGCCAGGTGCGAAAGCTGCCGTTGGCCAGCAGCAGGCGCAGGCTCAGTTCCTCGCCGATCAGCGCGAACGGGTCGAACTCGCTCGACGTGGCCAGCGTGTCGATGGTGAAGTCGAAGAGTTCGTTGAGGCCTTCGCTGCCGGTGAAGCGCTCGACGACGGCGTTCTGCGGTGCCGCAGCGGGCAGCTGCAGCTTGATGAGCCGCGCCTGCTCCGAGAGCCGCGCGACATTCAGGCCTTCGAGCTTCCATGGCGTCGGCATGAAGCTGCTTGATGTGTCTGATGACATGGATATCCACCTCCCTGGTGTCAGTGCCGGTCGTGCCGGTCTTCGTTCGATGCATGGCCGCGCGCGATCTTCCCGCCCTGTCGGTTCAGGGGCTGGCCGATCGACATCGCGTGGACCGGAAGAATCCTAGTTCGCCAACGTTGCATGTGCGTTTGCTGTGCCACAGCTGAATGTCATGACCGCAGGCGGCGGAAAGACGGTGTTCGAGCCGAACAGCCCGTAGCGCTTGGCGTTGATCGTGACGGTCTGGGTGAACGAGCCTGTCAGCCCCAGGCTGGACGCGGTCGGGTTCGTCTCGTCGAAGCTCAAACTTTGCGCAGACAGGAACGGATCTTTGGGAATGTTGAGGACCACATGGATGGCGGCTGTCGGAATGGTTTCATTTCCAAGACGGATTCCGAACCAGCTGCGCGTCACGAACGTGGAGGACTTTTCCAGCCACGCGTCATGGACCGCGCAATCGCCAAAGGACGGTGCATCGAAATGAAGCTTCGCCAACAGCCTTCCCTGGGCCCGGCTCTCGTCGCTCGATACCGCGGTTGAAGTGTCGGAAGTGCTCGTGTTCACCCGATAGCCGCGGTACGCCACAGCCGATGCGATGAGGACTGCAACAACAACTGCGGCAAGTAGAGCGAATCGCTTCATAGGGCACAAGAACAGCTGTGCAGCGCGCAGGCCACACCGGCCGCACCCGCCAGCCGGGTAACCTCTTCCACACTCAACGCCGGACCACCGGCCGCTGCAATGACCTCCGGCGGCAACTCCGGCAACTTGCCCGCACCGCTGGTGCGCAAGGTCTCGCCCGGTTGGATGGCCGGGCCGCCCTCTTCCATGTAGCGCCGGATGTGCTCCCACAGACGCCAGAGTGCAACGTCTTCGTACCAGCCGAGGTAGCCGATCAAGGCGATGCCTTCCAGCTTGCGCGGGTTCCGGGCCTCGCCCCACAGCAGGCGCAGCACATGGGTGTCGCGGGCCGCCTCGCCGGTGAGTTGCATGATCTTGTAGCTGCGGGCCTGCAAATCGTCCCACGAGGTGGTGATCACTTTGTCGATACCCACGCGCTCCCAGAAGCGCCAGAAGCGCAAGCGCCCCAACACGCAGATGCTGACTTCGCGGGTCTTGCGGTTGAAGACCACGGGAATGTCGCGGGGGGCAAGGTGCGACATCCGTAGGGCGAAGGAGAAGGGAAAGAAGCCAGTCGCAAAAATGATGCTTCCACTAACAAGAAAAAAAATGCTCCGAGACATCAATCCTTCCCAGAGAAACCAAGCCCCAAATCCCATGAATCCCAAAAAGAAAGCCGCATAGGTATTCCCATTCCCCACTGTCTCCCCGGTTCCAAAGGGCGCGCCAATCTCAATCGCATGCGGATGTACAGCCAACAGCGAATCGCAGGTGCTGGCGCTCTCGTGCACGGGCTGCTTCTTGTCCCCGGGCGCCACACGCGTGATCGTTCCATTGAGCATCGGCCGCAGCACCTCGCCGATCTCGTCAAACTGCGTCTCCGGTCCTTGCCAATCCGGCAGCAGCACGTTGTATTCGGGTAGCTTTTTCATGTCACGCCGTCATCCCGTCACCGTCGGCATCGATTGATTTCTTGACAGCCGCTTGCGCCTGACTGGTGAAGATCGAGTGCACGTCAGCTTGCACCCTAAGCCGCCGCATCGGCCGCACCCGCCAGCCGGGTAACCTCTTCCACACTCAACGCCGGCCCGCCAGCCGCAGCAATGACCTGCGGCGGCAACTCCGGCAGCTTGCCCGCACCGCTGGTGCGCAAGGTCTCGCCCGGTTGGATGGCCGGGCCGCCCTCTTCCATGTAGCGCCGGATGTGTTCCCACAGACGCCAGAGTGCAGCGTCTTCGTACCAACCGAGATAGCCGATCAAGGCAATGCCTTCCAGCTTGCGCGGGTTCCGGGCCTCGCCCCACAGCAGGCGCAGCACATGGGTGTCGCGGGCCGCCTCGCCGGTGAGTTGCATGACCTTGTAGCTGCGGGCCTGCAAATCGTCCCACGAGGTGGTGATCACTTTTTCGATGCCCACGCGTTCCCAGAAGCGCCAGAAGCGCAAGCGTCCCAACACACAAATACTGACCTCGCGGGTTTTGCGATTGAAAACCACGGGAATGTCGCGGGGGGCAAGGTGGGACATCCGCAGGGCGAAGGAGAAGAAGAGGAAGCCCATGCCAAACATGATGAGACCGAAAACCAATGGCTCTAGAAAATCGACCGCACTCGGTGGGTTGCTCCAAGGACTCGGATCATCATAGGTAAACCATTTCAGCCAACGCTCCCCAGCTTTCCAAAACCAAGGAATCCCAAGACCCATGCAGCCCAAGGAGAAGGCCGCAAAGGTATTCCCATTCCCCACCGCTTCTCCGGTACCCATAGGCGCTCCAACTTGAATCGCCTCCGGATACACAGCCAATAGTGAGTCGCAGGTGCTGGCACTCTCATGCACAGGCTGCTTTTTGTCTTCGGGTGCCACGCGCGTGATCGTCCCGTTGAGCATCGCGCGCAACGCGTCACTGATATCGTCAAACTGCGTCTCCGGTCCTTGCCAATCCGGCAGCAGTACGTTGTATTCGGGTAATTTCTTCATGTCAGTCGGTCATCGTCTGGTCCACCACATAGTCTCCACTGGTGGCGTCGACCAGTACCTGGACTTGGACCTGGGCTCGCGGGTACAGCAACCCGTCGGTGTCAATGGTGATGTGGGTGAGATCGCCCTCGTCACTGCGTTGCGGGCGCTCCAAGCCTTTCAAGCTCAGCGGTGATGCAGGCGGCACGCTGCGACCCAGCACATAGACCAAGGTCGAAATGCCGTCGCGCCCGCTCAACGTGATGCCAATGGTCCATTCGAGGCTGTCGCGCAATGCCTTGGGCATCCACAGCTTCAGTTCGACGGTCTTGTACAGGCCGCTGTGGCCTTCGAACGGGTCTTTCACGAACAGCGCTCCCAGCCCACCATTGCCGCGCGCGATGCCGGCCCCGGTGGTAGCCATGGTGTTCATGCCGTATTCGAACTCGATGCGAATGCCCATGAGCAGTTTGTTGAGTTCCTGCTGCTCGACTTCCAGGCTGCCCCACTTGGTATCGGCTCGGCCCCAAATGGTTTTAGCGGCCCATTCTTCGGTGGGGGTGTCTTGCAGCAGCATGGCGATGTAGCCAACACCGATGGCCAGGCCGATCAGAATCAGGCCCCAGCCGGTCCACGACAGGCCCAACAGGCCGGCGCTCGCGACGGTCCCACTTATTTGCCCAGCGGCCATCAATCCTGCTCCGCCTGCGAGTGCAAAAAATGCACCCGACGCGAAATAGGCCCTCGAAGCATCCTTGTCGTCGTTGCTCCCTCGCTTCCACCCATTGGTGAGTGCAAACCCCGCATCCACAAACAACCCCGCAGCCGACAACCTGCTCGCCATCAGCTTCAGTATGTTCGCCTTCGAAGCCCATGCACCGTTCACCTTGGCAACCTGCTCGGCAACTTCAAGGCTCGCGCCCGTGATGCCCAGGCCCGAGCCGGCCAGCCCAAACCACGCAGCCGTGCGCTGGTCTTGCGTGCCGTTCTCCAGCATCTTGATGGACTTGGCAATCGAGAATCCATGCAACACCGCGCCTGCTGCCGAGAAGGACGCTGCGCCGCCACTCATGACGGCTGCCGAGCCCTTGGCAAAACCGGATAGCTGTGCCGCGGTCCAGCCGGCCGCACGGGTGGCCGCTTGCGTTGCCGGCGCGGTGGCGCTGCCGATCGCCCGCCCCGCCGCAGTGGCGACGTTGCCGGCAGAGCGGCCCGCCTGAGCGGCGGCGTTGGCGGCGGAGCGCCCTGCGACGGTGGCCTTTTTTGTGAGGTCGTCTGCCGATTCAGCCGTGAAGATCCACACATCGATCAGCGTGTTGAGGCCGCGCGAATGCCCCGCCAGTGCCAAGCTCAGACCACCCGCCAGCGCCACGTTCTTGAGCTTGCCTGTGGCGGCGGTACCGGCCTTGTTGGCCGCGCCCGCTACGGCGCCCGCGCCCTGCGCCGCGCGGCGACCCAACTCGCCGCGCAGGCTTTCCCAGTACTTCACAGCCTCCGACAGGGTCATCTTGACCGTTTGCGCCATCGCGCCTGAAGGGCCTGCCGCGCCGGCGGTAATGCATTGCATGATGGCCGTGAGGAATTGCCGTGTCTTGACCGACGCCGGGTCCGTGCCTGTCGTGGCCATGCTGATCCCGCCGACGATGGTGATGAGCGGATGCGCCAGACCCGAGGCGGCGTTTTTCAGCAACGGCAAGCTGCTGACGACCTTGTCGTAGAACGGATACTTGGCAAGGAGGACCTGGCTGGCCAAGGGAGTTCCCTTGCCCGCGCTGGCGTCTTTCAGAGCCTGTGCCGTTTCCTCGAACAACTTGAAGATGTTCTTGGTTTCCTTGTGAATCTTGGTGGGCTTGAACGCGTCGAAGAATGCCACCTGATTCCCAAGCAGCGCCCGAGTGAGCAGCGCCTGGCTGTCATGTGGGTTGTCAGAAGCAAAGGGCTTGTACCACTCGAGTCCCGTGGTGCTCATGTGCCCTCCCAACGTGATCTGTGCGACAGCATTGGCGTAGTGCAGGCCGTCGATGCGTTCGTTGAGGCCAAAGTCATGCTCGGTCACGAGCTTGCGCGCTGCCGAATTGAGCCACGCCCCATGATCGGGCTCGATCTTCGAAAGAAGATCCTTGTCGGCCTTTGAAAGCCTGTCGAATTGCTCCAGAAAACTCCGGAAGGGGTACCTGCCACCCGATCCGAGCTTCTCAAGAACGTCATCCTTGAGGCCCGCGGTGTCGTGGTCGATCTCCCCCTCGTTGGGAAGCTCGATTTTTCCATTGATCGGGTCGGGGTAGGCGTCTACCCTCGACATCGGCCTTGCCTTGCGATTGCCTACCCAACGAGCTTCCGGCGGCAAGCTGCCGGCTGCTTTCTGCTTGCGGAAATCCTCGCTCGTGATGGCCTTGCCATTCAGGTGCGCCATGCCTGCTATGCGTCTCTTGGTCGCATCGCCTTGTGCACCGATCTCTTTCAGCAAGCCCTCGATGGTCAACGCCGTTTGAAGTCGCCACTGCCCCTGCTTTTTACCTTCCGAGTCCTTGTACTCGTTCAGCCACCGGGCTGCGCTGTTGCACTTGACCAGACGCATGTAGGCCGACTCGGAGGTCACACCAACGGCATCGGGAACGCTGACCATGTGCACATGGTCCATGGTGTATTGCCCCTGTGAAGCCCTCACCAGACGTTCGGCCGCTTGAAAAACGTCCAGTGCGCTTTCCGGCCGCACGCCGGCTTTGCCCGCCGCCCCCTTCTGCATGCTCAACGGGGGGAACGGCGTACCCAGCAAATCGTTGGGCTGCAGCTTCTCGTCGTAGTCCGCGACAAGCGTCAGGATGGCGCCCGTGGTCAGTGGCATCGAGCGCTTGGCCGTTCCCTTCGAAGCCTCGATGAGAGTCATGCGTCTTTTTCGCAAGTCCTCTTTGGACGCGTACAGGTCTCGCACTGGCTGGGACCAGGGATGATCGCTGTAGCCCACCCACACAGAGCCCGCGAGCTTGGCCTCTGGAATCACGAGCAGCATCGCATTGGCATACGCTTCGGAGCGCTGGCACACAAAGCCACCTTCGCTGCTGGCACTGTTCGTGTAGGGCACAGCCTGCAGCGGGAAAGGACTGAGATACCCACCATCGCTGACACGAAAAATCTGCCAGCCTTTGTCGGCCTTCAATTGCGGCGTATGGGGCTTCTCATAGAAAACGACGACGAATCCCGCACGCAGCGTACGCATTGCGTAGCGGCTGTAACTCAACGCCGCCTCCGCGGTGTGCCTGTCGAGCAGCGGCCGCGCCGCTTCCTGTTTGGGCTGCGCGTAACTACTTTCCGCGAGGCCGGGCCGTACGAGCAACACCGGCAATCCGGCTTTGGCGCACGCCGGGCAGCCGCCGGCAGTGCATCCGGGCGTGCCGGCAGCCGCCTTTTGCGCGCCCGCCGAATAGCTGGGCGCAGGTGTATCAGCCAAGTCGTTCTCCCTGTGTGGCCGGTTGAAGCTGCGACAGTCCGGCGTGGCGCTCCAACTCGGTCCGAATGGTGTTCCATCCCTCGGGGTCAGGCACGCCCTCGAGCGCCTGCGCCAGCGTGGCGTCACCGCGCAAGGCGCGAGCGATCAACGAGTGCACGGTCGGATGGGTGGTCAATTGCGGGTGGACCTGCAGGATGTAGGCCCCCAGCAAGACCCGGTCTTGTCGATTCGACAATCCCGCGGAGATGGTCGCCGCAGTCGCCTCGGCGGCTCTCTGCAAATAGTCAGAAGGCAAGGCGCCTGCAAACCGCAACCACCCGCGCAGCAAGTCCTGAACCGCTTCGTTGCGGGTTGCATGGGCCCACTGATCGGCACTGAAGCCCACGCCCTCCTGCTTGGCATCGGAGGTGGCCTCGTAGCGTACAAGTTCGCCGCATCGGTCCAGGCTGTACCAGCAATGCACGGGCCCCAGAAGACCCGCTTGCTGGTTCGGTGTCAGTGCAGGCCACATCCACTCGATGACCCGTCGATCAGCCCAGCGTATGAACTTGGGGTTGGTCTCCCCGGGGAAGCCGCCCTGCATGCACCGCGCGAAATGTCGAGCCAATGCGTCTGCCGGTGCGTCAGTCAACAACCAGCCGCCCAAGACGAACCCTTGTTCGCCCTCTGCATCCGGGTCTGCCTGCTCGCTCAACGCCAAGGCCAGGCTCGCCTTCAGCAGATGCGTGTCGTGCGGATGCAGGCGAATCAATCGAGGGCGCTGTTCGGGCTTCAACAACGGGTGACGAACAGGAACGGTCCAGGTTTCGCGCGGCTCCGCCTGCAACAGGTCCTCGGAGAAGGGCTCGCGCAACATGGGGTCGACCAGCAGGTAGGCGGACAAGGCATCGTCCGCCTGCAGCGCCTCCCCCAACTGCCGAACAAGGTTTTCGAACATCTGTCCCTGGCCTCAGAGGGTGACGGCGCCGCTGGCTGCGGCATCGTTTTGCTTGGGGCATGGCTGTGCTTCCGCCTTGCCCACGCTGTTGCTCGCACTGTCCCCCATCGGCCCCACGAAGTTATGCATCCCCCTGAACGTCACCTTCCCCGGCGCATGGATCTTGATGCTCGATCCCTCCAGCCTGATGTACGCCCCCGCACTCGTCAGCAGCACGTGCTTGGGGGCTTCCACCGCCACGTCCTTCGCCGTGCTGGCGATCGTCACCTTCTTGTCCGCCGCGATCTTCGTGGCGCCCGCCTGGCTCTGCAGGCTCACCTTGCCGCTGGCCGCATGCAGCGCGATGCCGCGCTCCTGGTTCGGCTCGCCGCCTTCACCGGCCTTCGCGCCCACCGTGTACAGGCTCACGCCGCTGGCCACGCTCAGGGCGATCTGCCCTTGCGCAGGCAGGTCGACATCCTGGCTCGCGACGATCGCGGTGTGCTGGCCGCTCACGGCGATCACTTCCTTCGGCGTAACGAAGCCGATGCCCATCGGCGCGCTGAACTGCAGGTGCGGCTCGCTGTACGCGGTGACGCTGCCGTGGCCGCCTTCGGTGGCCTTGATGTCGCCGCTCGATCCGTTGTCCGATGCCGCAGCGCCGCCTTCCTGCTTCGCCTCCAACACTTCAGCCACATGCTTCAGCGCAGCGATGGCTGGCAGCTCGCCCGGAGCGCCTTCACCCTTGATCTGCGCCTTCTGCGTCTGCGCACTCTGGGCGAGTGAGGTGGCGAGCTCTTCGGCCTGTTTCGTCTGCTGCTGCGCTTCGCGGCTGGCCATGAACGCGCCCTTGGCGTTCGGCTGGGCATAGGCGCTCACGAGCAGGCCCGCGCCGGCGCGGATGGCGCCTTGCGCGGTGGTGGCCAGTTCGGCACCGTGGCCACGGCCCTTGCCGCGCGCGTTGTCGTCCTGTTGCTTGTGGTGGCCCAGGTGCAGGCGGCTGCTGGCCTGGGTGGTGGCCAGGCTGGTGCTGCCCTGGCCGGGGGTGTCGTCGAAGACGAGCTGGTTGTAGCCTCCGTCGCCGCTCTGGCTGGCGCTCAGTTCCTGGGTCTTGATGCCGCTGAAGACGGCGTTGTGCGCATGCTCCTTGGCGCCCTTGCCTTCGCCGGCGAACCACGCGGGCGCGTTGCCGGTGGACTGGGCGGCGCCCGCGGGTTTCTGGTTGTGCTGGGCGTCGACCTGGCCGGCGCCGTTGTACAGCGCGGCGACGACCACGGGGCGGTCGATGTCGCCGTGATGGAACTCCACCAGCACTTCCTGGCCCACGCGCGGCAGGCTCATCTGGCCCCAGTTGTCGCCGGCGGCGCTGGCGGCCACGCGCACCCAGGCGCCCAGGCGGTCGGCGGCGGGGGCGTTGTCCTGGCCGTCGGTGCGCGACTGGCGCGCGCTCGACGCACTGCCGCGCTGCCAGTGGAACTGCACCTTGATGCGGTGGTCGCGGTCGGTGTGCACGGGCGCGTCAGCGCCGCCCACGCCGATGACGATGGCGCTCTGGCTGCCGTGCACGCTGGGCTTGGGATGGATGCGCTGGCCGTGGCCGTCCAGGCTCAGGGGCCGATACGGGATGGCCGCGCGCACGGTGGTGAATTCGTTGCGGTAGTGGGTGACGGCGTCTGCGGTCGTGTCGCCATTGCCGCTGTCGAACACGGTGGCGATGTCCGGCAGGCCCAGCCGCTCGCCGATGCCGGTCTTCAGGTCTTCGTCGAAGTTGTTGCGCGCGATGTGGCGCACAGCCAGCACGGCGAAGCGGCGGTCCTGCTCGCTGTCCTTGTCGTGCTGCTCGTGCCCGCTCAGGGTGAAGGTGGTGGCCGGGGCCAGGGTGCGCACGGCGCTGCGGCCTTCGAAGCGCTTGTTGCGCAGTTCCAGCGCCTGCAGGGCGTTGGCGAGCAGGCGCTCGCCCTGCGCGGAGGTCTCCCAGCCGTAGGCGCCGGGGTCGTCGCTCCAGTGCAGGGTGCGCTGTCCCGCGGCGCGGCTTTGCTGTTGCACGGGGCGGGCGTTCACGCTCTTGTAGTCCCAGCTTTGCTGCGCGAGGCTGTTGGTCTGCAGCTGGCGGTGGCCGCGCCACTGCTGGATGGTGTCTTCGCGCTCGCTGGCATCGGCGCGGTGGAAGCGGATGGCGGCTTGCGCGTTGGCGCGGAAGGCGCCGTTGTGGTCGGCGATGACGAGGGTGTGGCTGCCCAGTGCGCCGTCCTTGCCCGTGGTGTGTTCGAACCAGTAGCACAGGCCCTCTTCCGCCAGCAGCCGCGCGACGAAGTCGAAATCGCTTTCCTGGTACTGCGTGGTGATGCCGCGCACGGGGTAGATGTCGCGCTGGGCGATCTCCCAACGCCATTGCGGCGCGAGCTGGCCCTGGCTCTGGTAGCGGCCGAACACGGCATCGACGATGTCGAACACGTTCTGGTGCTGGAACAGGCAGCTGTCCTGGCGATAGCGCAGGAAGGCCATCCAGGGCTCGATGACGATGCGGTAGCGCGCCATGCCGCCGTTGCTCGACACGCACTCGGCCTCGCTCACATGGCCGTGAAAGGGGCGCAGCTCGGTGCGGCTTTGCGCGGTCTGCAGATCGAGCCGCACGCCCTGGCCGATGAGGGTCTTGAGTTCGATGTGCGCGTCGTCGCTCAGCGCGGTGAGTTCGAAGCGAAAGCCGCCGCCGTCGATGCACTCCACGCCGTCCAGGCGCTCGGCCAGCAGCTTGTTCTCGCCCAGCGGCGTGTGCAGCACCAGCAGGCGATCGCGCTGCGTGGTGCCTGCGCGCATGAGCCCGCCGAGCGAGGCCGATGTGAAGGTCGTCGTCATTGTTTTTGTTCTCCCGTGGGCACGCGCGGCTGCTGCGCCTAGGTGATCCGGTAGCGGAATTCGCCGCCCTTGCCGCAGCTGGCCTTGATCTTGGCCAGCGGCGTCTCGTCGGCCATGCGTGTGAGCACGGCCTCGGCAATCTCGGGCAGCAAGGTGCCGTTGAGGATGTGGTCGACGTTGCGCGCGCCCGAGTCGACCTCGGTGCAGCGCGCGAGCACGGCCTCGACCAGCGCATCGTCCCACTCGAACACGGCCTTGTGGTTGGTCGCGATGCGGTCGCGGATGCGCCCGAGCTTGAGCGCGATGATCTGCTCGAGCACCGCGTCGGTGATCGGATAGAACGGCGCCACCTTCATGCGACCCAGGAAGGCCGGCTTGAAGGCCTTCATGAGCACGGGGCGCAGGGCCTCGGCCAGCGCGTCGGGCGCGGGGCGCTCGTCGTCGGCCTTGTTGAGGCACGCCTGCATGATCTGCGACGAACCGATGTTCGAGGTGAGGATGATCAGCGTGTTGCGGAAGTCGATCTCGCGGCCCTCGGCGTCGTCCATCATGCCCTTGTCGAACACCTGGAAGAACATCTCGAGCACGTCGGGGTGGGCCTTCTCGACCTCGTCGAGCAGCACCACGCTGTAGGGCTGGCGGCGCACGGCCTCGGTGAGCACGCCGCCTTCGCCGTAGCCCACGTAGCCGGGCGGCGAGCCCTTCAGGCCCGACACGCTGTGCGCCTCTTGGTACTCGCTCATGTTGATGGTGATGAGCTTCTTCTCGCCGCCGTACAGGATGTCGGCCAGCGCGAGTGCGGTCTCGGTCTTGCCCACGCCCGAGGGGCCGACGAACATGAATACGCCGCGCGGCTTGTTGGGGTCTTCCAGGCGCGCGCTCGCGGTGCGCACGCGCTGGGCCACGGCGGCGAGCGCGTGGTCCTGCCCGATCACGCGCTCGGCCAGCAACGTGTCGAGGCTGCGCACGGTCTTGATCTCGTCCTTGACCATGCGGCCGAGCGGCACGCCGGTCCAGGCCGAGACGATCTCGGCGACGACGTGGCCATCGACCTGCAGCGGCACCATCGGCGTGGTGCCTTGCAGCGCGCGCAGTTCGGCGAGCAGGGCATCGAGTTCGTCGCGCGCGGGGTCGGCAGTGGCAGCGGTTTTCTTGCGGCTGGCGGCGCGGGCCGGCGCTTTCTCCGCCACGGCGGGCGCGGCCTCGGGCTGCTGAGCGGCCGATTCGTCGCGTTGCGCACGCAGCGCGCGGATGCGTTCGACCAGCGCGTTCTCTTCGGCCAGACGTTGCTGGCTCGCGGCCAGCTCGGCCTGCAGCGCGCTTTTCTTTTCCGCCAGTTCGGCCAGGCGCGCTTCATGGCGCCCGCCGGCCGCGGTGTCGCGCACCAGCGCGGCGCTCTCGGCTTCGATGCGTTCGAGGCCGCGGTTCGCTTCCTCGATCAGCGCCGGCGTCGCGCTCTGGCCGAGCGCCACCTTTGCGCACGCGGTGTCGAGCACGCTCACGGCCTTGTCGGGCAGTTGCCGTCCGCTGATGTAGCGGTGCGACAGGCGCACGGCCTCGGTGATGGCTTCGTCGAGCACGCGGATGTTGAAGTGCTTCTCCATCAGCGGCACCATGCCGCGCAGCATGGCGGCGGCCAGCGTTTCGCTGGGCTCCTCGACCTTCACGACCTGGAAGCGCCGCGCGAGCGCCGCGTCCTTCTCGAAGTATTTCTTGTACTCGCCCCAGGTGGTGGCGGCGATGGTGCGCAGCTCGCCGCGCGCCAGCGCCGGCTTGAGCAGGTTGGCCGCGTCGCTCTGCCCGGCCTGGCCGCCCGCGCCGATCATGGTGTGGGCCTCGTCGATGAACAGCACAATCGGGTGCGGGCTCTTCTTCACTTCGGCGATCACGTTCTTCAGGCGGTTCTCGAACTCGCCCTTCACGCTCGCGCCGGCTTGCAAGAGGCCCATGTCCAGCGTGTGCAGCGCCACGGCGCGCAGCGACTCGGGCACGTCCTGCGCGGCGATGCGAAGTGCCAGCCCTTCGACCACGGCCGTCTTGCCGACGCCGGCTTCGCCCGTGAGGATGGGGTTGTTCTGCCGCCGGCGCATCAGGATGTCGATGACCTGGCGGATCTCGGTGTCGCGGCCGATGACGGGGTCGAGCGCGCCGTCCTTCGCGCGCTGCGTGAGGTTGGTGGTGAACTGGTCGAGCGCAGGCGTCTTGCCGGGCACGCCCGCGGCCAGCGGGTCGGCCGCCGGTTGCTGCGCGTCGCCCTCGGCCGCCGCGCCCGAGGCACCGGCTTCCACTGCTTCACTCGAACCGTCGGTGAGCTTGTCGAAGTCGTGCTTCAGGTCCTCGAGGCGGATCTTGGCAAAGAGCGGCGAGCCGCGCTGCGCCAGCTGCGCGAGGTCGGGCTGGGTCAGCAGCGCGAGCAGCAGGTGGCCCGAGCGGATCTGCGCCGCGTGCGCGTCGAGCGAGGCGAGCAGCCATGCCTGCTGGAACAGCTGCTGCAGGTGCTGCGAGAACACCGGCGTGCGCGTGTTGCCGTTCTTGAAGGTCTGGATCTCGCGCTCCAGGTCCGACTGGATCGCGGTGGCGCTGATGCGGTTGGCGTGCAGCACGCGGGCGAGGTCGTTGTCGGTCTGCTCCAGCAGCGCCAGGAACAGGTGCTCCAGGTCGACCTCGTAGTGGCCGTGGGCCAGGCACAGGTTGGCGGCGCGCTGCGTGGCCATGCGGGCGCTGGCGTTGAGCTTGGTGATCAGTGTCTTCAGCGAGGTGCTCATGAGCGGTGGTGTTCTTCTGTCGGTCTTGTTCGTTGAAAGGTCACTGCAGGGGCTGAAGCTCGTACTGCGTGTCGCTGCGGTCGCTCTCGGCCTCGCGGGTGGTGATGAAGCTGTCCCAGCCGAGGTGGCTGCCGCCGCTGTCGCTGAGCTGCACGGCGGCCACTTCTTCGCGCGCCAGGATCAGGCGCACTTCGTATTCGCAGGTCACGCCGGCGAGCAGCGCCAGCATCTTTTCGAGCGCCTTCGCATGCGCGCGGCCCGGAAAGAACTCGCGCAGCGCGCTGCGCTTGAGCGGGCCGATCCACAGGCGGATGCGCAGGTCGCGCTGCCAGATGCGCTCGCCCGCCATCGCGTTCTGGCCCAGGCTCACGTTGCCCTCGCCCAGCCTGGAGCGCTGTTGCACGGGCATGTCGTACCACTTGCCCAGGAACTGCTCGATGCGGATGTGGCTGCGGAAGTAATCGGACAGCACGCGCTGCAGGTAGGCCGCCGACATCGGCCGGTGGCGCACCGCGGCGGCGTAGCCGGCCACGGTCTCGTCGAACACGGTGCCCGTGCCGTCGGTCAGCGGATCGCGCTGGGCCGTGTGCTCCAGCCCGGCCATCGACAGCAGCACCGGCAGGTAGGCGCGGCTGCGCTCGTGCTCGTAGTGCAGCGGCAGGCGGTACTTGCGCCAGGCGGCATAGAAGAGCGCGGCGGCGCGGTTGCTGAACACGTCGAGAAAGGCGCGCGCCGAGCTGTCGCGCAGATGCTGCTCGCGGCGCATCAGCATCTCGGTGTAGACGATGGGCAACGCGCCCGACACGCCCAGCATGCCGAAGGAGGCGGGCGTGAGTTCGATGCGGCTCAGGCCGTGCTCGTCCTCGTGCGGCAGCGGCGGCTCGCACAGCTGCGCGCCCGACATCAGCTCGCCCACGGCGTCGCGCACCGCCAGCGCCTCGATCTCGCTGGGCGGGAAGTTCAGGCTCGTGGAGCTGCGAAAGCGCACCCAGCGCGGCACCATGCGTTCGCCGGGCACCAGGCGCTGGTGCACGTCGCGCTCCTGCCGCTTGAGCAGCATGAGCTCGATCAGCCGCACCGCCTGGAAAAACTCGAAGCGGTAGGGTTCGCGCAGCAGCCTTTCGGCTACAGGAGGATCGATTCGCCGCTGCGGGGCTTGCATCGCACCAGCTCCTCCTTGTCGCGCGCCGAAACGATCACCAGCTGGGTGAAGCTGTTCAGGTGCACATAGAGACCGAAGAAATGGTCCATCACGCGGGCAAAGGCCTGCAGGCTGCTGCCCACGAAGCCGGTCTCGTCGACCGTGAGCTTGAGCTCGATGCCGCGCACGAAGGTCGCGAAGGGCTTGCCCGGCAACCACTGGGTGGTGGCCTGCTGCTCGATCGCGGTGATGGCCTCGATCTGCCGCGCCGACACGGCCGAGCGGCCCAGGTCGTACAGCCGCAGCATCTCTTTCAATGCCGGCAGCCCGCTGGTGGCCAGCGACAGGTGGTTGAGCGACAGGTGCGACACCAGCCGCCACTGCACGCCCTTGCCGCGCGGCATGCGCAGCGTCTGCGTCGGACGGCGCAGCATGCGGATCGAGCGCGCCACCGAATTGCCCTCGATGAACAGGTCGCCGCCGGGCAGGCCGAAGGCCAGCGAGTGCGGCAGGTCGCGGTTGGTGCAGGTGAGGTCGATGCTCAGCGTTTCGGTCTGCGGCAGCGAGGGCTGGAAGTCGATGTCGACGATCGAGAGCTCGGTCTCGTAGCCGGGGCTGCGCTGCGCCACGAGTTCGTTGCGCCGCGCGAACCAGTAGTGCTCGGCCTCCTTCGGGTGCTCGCCGTGGTGCAGCGAGTAGAAGGGCCGGAACTCGATGTACGCATCGCCCTCGGCGGTCTGCTTCACGAGCTTGACCGAGTCGATGCTGTAGACCTCAAAGCCGAAGGCGCGGCGCGCGTCGGCCACCACGGGGTACGCGGCGGCGGCATGCGTGACGCGGATCGGGTCGCTGCGCTGCTTGAAGAGGTTGATGACGGGCGTGCAGCCCAGGCGCAGGTTGCGGCTGGACACGCCCTCGAGCAGCCGCGCCGTGGGCGAATCGGCGCGCACGCCGGTCATCACCAGGTGCAGCGTGATCGAGCGGCACGAGCCGATGTGGCGCAGTGCGTTCGCCAGGTCGATGTCGACGAAATTGAACTTCTCGGGGAACGCGAAATACTCGCTCAGCAGGCGGTAGGCCGGGTGCGAGCGCGCCGGCAGTTCGATGAGCGCATCGGCCTCCTCGAAGCCGACGGGATGCAGCGCCTCGCCCTGCACCAGCGTCCACTTGCCGCTGCGCTCGGGCTCCACGAAGACGGCGGCCGTCTTCAAGAAGATGGCGTCGGCCAGCGCCGTGGCCAGCGAGGGCTCGGCGTCGATGAAGGTGCGCAGGCGCGCCAGCGTGAGCGCCAGGGTGCCGAGCGACTTCTGCTCGCCGGTGGCCTCGAGCGTGACCGACAGGCAGCCCGTGGCGTTGCGCGGCAGCGAGGCCTGCGCAGGCGCATTCACCACCGCGTGGTAGACCACGTTCGACACCTGCACCGCCGCCAGCGTGACGTCGTACACGCTGCGAAAGCGGCAGGCGCCGCCGCGCACCGGCTGCGAGGTGAGCTCGGTGCCGCGCGCGATGGTGACAGGCTTGCTGAGCTTGGCGAGCGCCGCGCCGCCGGCGTCGAACTGCGCGATGGAGCACGACGGAAAGGGCCGCAGGTAGTGCGGGTACATCACCTCGAGCAGCGCTTCGGTGAGCTCGGGGTAGTCGTCGTCGAGCTTCTTGCTGATGCGGGCCGTGAGCAGCGCGAACGACTGGATCATGCGTTCGACGTGCGGGTCTTCGCTGGCGTCGGCCGAGATGGCCAGGCGCGCCGCGATCTTCGGGTAGCCCTTGGCGAACTCCTGCGAGTAGCCGCGCAGGAAGGCCAGCTCGCGTTCGTAGAAGGGCAGCAACTCGTCCATGGTGGGCGTCGGGTTCCGGCGTGGCGCTAGGCGTACCGGCTCTTGCCGGTGCCGCGGGTGATGGAGTACTGCAGCGTCGTGGGCTGCAGCATGGCGTCGAAGTTCACCGGCTCGGCCAGTTCGGGCAGCACGAGCAGGGCGGTGATTCCGAAATACAGCATGTGGGTGCTGGCCTGGCCGTCGACCTCGAGCGACACCGAGACATCGCGCAGGCGCGACTCGTGGCGCGCAATGGCCTGCTCCAGCGAGCGGCAGATGAACGATCGGTCGTAGTGGCTGGCCAGGCTCAGGCCCGAGAAATCGCTCAGGCCGTAGGTCATGACGGAACGCCGGCACTCGGGGTAGGCCTGGAGCTTGGCGTCGTCGAAGACCATGCGCGTGTTGAGCAGGGATTCGAGGTCGCGTGCGACCACGTTCTTGACCTCGTCAAGCGACAAGTGGCGCAGCACCGGCGAAGCCGGCCCGCGCCAGTCGTCATCGAACAGCTTGTCGAGCAGGCCCGGTTCGAATCCTGTCATGGGTCACTCCCTGTCTCTCGCGTCGAGCAACGGGCAAGGCGCCGCGCGAGGGGCGCGGCGCCAAAAAGAAACCGCGGCCTGCGCCGCGGTCGTCATCGCCCGACTGGCGTCAGACCGAGTAGGTCTTGTCGTTCTTCGTGAGGCTCCAGGCGCCTTGCGAGTTGCCGCCCTGGTTGCCGCCGATCTTCTGCTGCGTGTACTTCCACTGCACGGCGGCGTACTTCAGCGAGAAGGTCTCGCTCGGCACGCTGGCCACGTCGGTGCTCACGACCTTCGGGTTCACGCTGGCGATCAGCACGTACTTGAGCTTGATCTCCATGTACTGCACGCGCTTGCCTTCGCCGTCGGCACGGTAGAACTGCACCGTGACTTCGTCGAAGGTGGTGCCGCCCGACGCGTGCTGGTACAGCAGCGGGCTGACGACGTCCATGTCCTTCGTGAAGATCATCTCGCCGTGCTCGCAGCGCTCGGCGGTGTGGCCGCCAGCGGTCGACGCGGTGGCCGAGCGCGGCTGCACGATGCTGTGCTGCCACGAGCTGACTTCGATCCAGTCCTTGTGGTCCTTGTCCTGCGACTCGCCGTTGATGGCCGGGCTGCCGAACTTGACGTAGATATCTTTCATGTTTCTTCCCCTTCTTGATTGATTACTGACAGTTAACGTGTTGCAGCACGGCCCCTCGGCCGCGCACCCGATCTGCCTCCTTACTTATTCACTGACTTCGGCAGATCGGCGACCAAGCGCAGTGAAATAGACAGTTCATCCAGCTGGAAGTGCGGGCGCAGGAACGCGACCGCGCGGTACACGCCGGGCCGCCCGGGCACTTCGCCGACCTGGATGGCGGCTTCGCGCAGCGGGAACTGGGCTTTCTGTTCCTGCGTCGCGTTGTCGTCGAGCAGCACGTACTGCGCGATCCAGCGGTTCAGGAACTGTTCGACGTTGTGCGCCGAGGCAAAGCTGCCGATCTTGTCGCGCATCATGGCCTTGAGGTAGTGCGCGATGCGGGACACCGAGAAGATGTACTGCAGCTGCGCCGAGAGCACCGCGTTGGCGTTGGCGCTGTCGGTGTTGTACTTCTTGGCCTTCTGCAGCGACTGCGCGCCGAAGAACGCCGCGTAGTCGGAGTTCTTGCAGTGCACGAGCGGAATGAAGCCCAGGTCGCTGAGCTCCTTTTCGCGCCGGTCGGTGATGGCGATCTCGGTCGGGCACTTCAGGGCGATCTCGCCCTCGTCGGTCTTGAAGGTGTGCGTGGGCAGGTCTTCGACCAGGCCGCCGCCTTCGACGCCGCGGATGGCCGCGCACCAGCCGAAGTCGTCGAACGCGGCCGTCAGGCGCGTGGCGAAGGCCCAGGCGGCGTTGCACCAGAGGTACTTGGCGTGGTCGGTGCCGTCGACGTCTTCGACGAAGTTGAAGCTGTCGACCACCGTGCCTTCGCGCGGGTGGTAGGGCAGGCGCCCGAGGAAGCGCGGCAGCGTGAGGCCGACATAGCGCGAGTCTTCCGAATCGCGGAACGACTTCCACTTGGCGTATTCGACGGTGTCGAACACCTTGGCCATGTCGCGCGGCTTGCCCAGGTCGGCAAAGCTTTCCAGGCCCAGCAGCTCGGGCGAGGCCGCGCCGATGAAGGGCGCGTGCGCGGCGGCCGCCACGTGCGCCATCTGGTCCAGGAAGTACATGTCTTCGGGCTGGCGCGTGACGTCGAAGTCGCCCACCAGCGCACCGAACGGCGCACCGCCGAAGGTGCCGAACTCTTCTTCGTAGACCTTCTTGAACATCGCGCTCTGGTCGAACTCGACGGCGGCCTTGAAGTCGCGGATCAGGTCGCGCTTGGTGGCGTTGATGACCTTGATCTTGAGCATCGTGCCGGTCGGCGTTTCCTTGACCAGGTACTCCAGGCCGCGCCAGGTGCTCTCGAGCTTCTGGAACTCGGGCGCGTGCATCACGGCGCTGAGCTGGGCGGAGATGAGCGCGTCCAGGTCAGCCACGCGGGCGTCGATCATGGCCGACACGTTGTCGGAGACGATCACCGAGCCTTCGAGGACCTGGCTGACCAGCTCGCCGATGAGGTCCTTGGTGCGCGTGTGTTCCACGTCGGACTTGGCGACCTTGCTCTTCTCGACGATCTGGTCGAGCAGGTCGACCGAGGCTTCCGACGAAGCGGCACCGCTCGATGCCGATAGTGCTTGCGCGGTCATGGTCAGCTTTCGTCCTTCTTGCCAACGCCCTGTCCCAGGCGCTGGAGTTGCTCGGTGTTGTTCAGCACGTCGGCCAGCAGGTCTTCGAGCTTGCTGTTGCCGGCCATCTTGTTGCGCAGGTCGGCCAGCTTGGTGCGCGCGTCGAGCAGGCGCTTGAGCGGCTCGATCTGCTCGACGACGGCTTCGGGCGAGAAGGCGTCCATCGAGTTGAAGGTGAGGTCGACGCCGAAGCTGCCGCCGCGCCCGTCGAGCTTGTTCGGCACCTGGAAGGCGGCACGCGGGGCCACGCCCTTCATGACGTCGTCCATGTTGTCGCGGTCGATGCTGACGAACTTGCGGTCCTTGAGCTTGGGCTGCTCCACCTCGGACTGGCCCGCCAGGTCGGCGATCACGCCGACGACGAAAGGCAATTCCTTTTTCTCGATGGCGTCACCGAGTTCCACGTCGTACGTGAGTTGCACGCGCGGCGGGCGCACTTTTTGAAGCCGCTTCTGCACGCTCTGTCTTTTGGTCGCCATAAGTTTCAATACCTTCGCAATAGGACTGAGAAACGAATTAAAAAGTTGTACGGCCCATTTGGAAACCGCACGCCCATTCGTTAATACATTGGTTTAAGAAACCAATTCAAAAACAAAATGATTACTTGAGGGCGTCAAATGGATTGCCGCCACCGGCGCGCGGGGCGGGCGCGGCAGGTGCCGGGCGCGGCGCGGCGACCGGGGCCGGGGCCGGCCGTGCGGCGGCGACCGGGGTCGGCGCTGCGGCAGACGATGACGAAGGCGCGGGTGCCGGGCTGGGGGCCGCGGCGCGGCGCGCGGGCGTCGGCCGGGCTTCGGGGCTGGCAGGCACCAGGACCGACAGGCCCAGGGTTTCGCGCAGCAGGGCGGCCAGGCGGTAGGCGTCGGCGTTGGCGTCGCCGCTCAGGCTGCTGTCCTTGCCCAGGTCCTCGATGGAGCGGGCCGCAAGGCGCAGGCCGCCCACGGCGGTGATGCTCTTGGCCTGGCGGCTGGACGGGTCGCGGCGCAGCGACTCCTCGGCGGCCGAGATGGCCAGGCTGTAACGGCCTTCGTTGAAGTAGATCTGCGCGATGCGCGACCACGGCTCACCGCGGGTCGGGTTGTCGGTGGCGAGCTGCTGGTACTGGCGGATGACGGGCGCCTTGTCGCCGGTGGCGGCAGCCGCGGCGGCATCGGCGTCGGCGAGGCTCTTGTTGTAGGCCGCGGTGGCCTGGGCAACGGCCGCGTCCGGCGTGGTGGTACAGGCCGACAAAAAGACGGTGCTCGCAATGGCACCGGCAATCATCGTGCGAGTCATGATTTTTCGAATCGACACATTCCCCCCTAGTCTGACTTTTTTGGCAGGCCGCAATCATTCATTAATTTGCGACCGGTGACAATAACAATACACGATACTACATCGGCATTGATGGCAAATGACGGGAGAGGATGAATGCTAATTTCCTAATCGAAAGTCATGTTTGAAATGACGTAATCCTATTTGGTCCATCGGAATTTTGTTACGACTCGTCTTTTAATGAAAACATTAATTACATCCGGCGCGCTGCTGGCCGCGTTGATGCTCGGCGGGTGCAGCTCGCCGGTGCTCACGATCGCCAACATCGCGCTGGAGGCGAGCGGGCTGAAGAAGCCCGAGCTGCCCGAGTCGCAGAAGCCCCCGCGCAAGGTGACGATGTCGATCGCCGCCGGCAAGAACCTCAACGCCGACAGCCGCAACCGCCCGCTGGCCGTGGTGATGCGCATCTACAAGCTGAAGGAAACGACGGGCTTCTACCAGTCGTCCTTCGATGCCTTCGTCACGCCGGGGCGCGACAAGACGCAGCTGGGCGACGACCTCGTCGAGAGCCGCGAGATCACGCTCATTCCCGACCAGCAATACACCTGGACCGAGACCGTGCCGCGCACCGCCAACGCGGTGGCCGTGGTGCTGCTGTTCCACTCGCCCGACGCACAGCGCTGGCGCTTCGCCTTCAACGCCGCGGACGCCGAGAAGACCGGCATCGTGATGGGCGCACACGCCTGCGCGCTCACCGTCACGACAGGCGCAGTGGTGGGCCAGCAGAACGCACAAGGCGCGGCCCCCATGGGCGCGCTCAACCTGTTGGGGCCGGTGACCTGCCGGCCCTCGCCCGCCTGATCAGCACCGACGGCGGGCCTGTCCGAGTCGACACGACGATGCGATACATTCAAAAAAAATTGTGGGGAGTTGATCCGACGTGAGCTACGCAGCCAAGGTCCTCTGGGGAGAGGGCTTGTTTCTACGCCCCCAGCACTTCCAGCGCCAAGACGCATACCACGAGGCGCGCCTGCGCGCCACGGCGCAGACGCTGCATCCGTACTTCTGGGGCGTGCGCTCCATCAGCTTCGACCTCGATGCGCTGGCCAGCGGCATGCTGCGCGCCTCGCAGCTGTCGCTGGTGTTCCCCGACGGCGAGCCCTACGCGGCGCCGCAGGCCGACGCGCTGCCTCCGCCCATCTCGCTGGACACACTGAGCCCGGGCCAGAACGAGATCACCTTCTACCTGGTGCTGCACCCGGTGAAGGAGCTCGGCAAGAACTACACCGACCCCAACGAGGAAGGCTTTGCCGCGCGCTACACCAGCGACGCGACGCAGTCGCTCGACCTGTACACCAACGCCGTGAGTGCCGAGGTGGTGTTCCTGCGCAAGAGCGTGAAGCTCCTGGCCGACACCGAGCCGCGCGAGCAGTTCGTGTCGATCCCGGTGATCCGCATCCGCCGCACCGCCGCGGGCGGCTTCGAGATCGACCGCAGCTTCGTGCCGCCGTGCACCAGCATCGACGCCTCGCCCACCGTGTTCCAACAGCTGCGCCGGCTGCTCGACGTGCTGCAGGCCAAGGTCAATTCGCTGTACGGCATTCATCGCGAGCCGAGCAAGAACATCATCGAGTTCCGCTCGGGCGACATCGCCTCGTTCTGGCTGCTGCACACGGCCAACTCGGCCTTTGCCTCGCTCTCGCACCTGTTCCATCACCCGTCGCTGCACCCGGAGCGCCTGTTCCAGGAGCTGCTGAGCCTGGCCGGCGCGCTGATGACCTTTGCCAAGACCTACTCGCTGAACGACCTGCCGGTGTACGACCACGAGAAACCCGGCCCGGCCTTCGCCGAGCTCGACCGCATCGTGCGCGACCTGCTCGACACCGTCATCTCCACGCGCTACTTCGCCATTGCGCTCACCGAGACGCGCAACGCCTTCTACCTGGGGCGCCTGGACTCCGGAAAGATCGACGAGAAGACCGTGTTCTACATGTCGGTCACCGCCAGCATGCCGGCCGCCGAGCTCGCCGAGGTGGTGCCGCAGCGCTTCAAGATCGGCGCGCCCGAAGACGTCGACAAGCTCGTGCTCTCGGCCATGCCGGGCGTGCGCATCGTCTACGCGCCGCAGGTGCCGCCGGCCATTCCGATCCGCGCGGGCGCCTGCTACTTCTCCATCGACAGCAAGAGCCAGCTGTACGACCGCATGCTGCAGGCGCAGAGCGTCACCATCTACGCGCCGGCCGGCATCCCCGACATGCAACTCGAACTGATCGCCGTGACCGGCTGATCACCCGCCCGATCGTATGAACACCACCACCCTCAACAAGGCCCCTTCCCTGCTGGGCGCCGACGCGCCGCCGGCCTCGTTCACGCCGGCCGGCGTGGCACCCGACGCCGACTCCAGCCTGCTCGACCTGCTGTACGACGGCTTCGTGATGCTGTTCCTGCTGAAGAAGAAGCAGCAGCCGGCCACCACCGAGCAGTTCCTCACGGGCATCCGCAACTACCTGGGCGAGTTCGAGCGCAACGCGCGCAAGCTCGACGCCACGGCCGAACAGATCCACGCGGCCAAGTACGCCTTCTGCGCCACGGTCGACGAGTTCGTGCTCTCGGCGCCCGAGTTCGCCATCCGCTCCGAATGGGAGCGCCGGCCGCTGCAGCTCACGCTGTTCGGCGACCAGCTGGCGGGTGAGAACTTCTTCAACATGCTCGAGGTCGAGCGGGCCCACGGCGCCGCGCGCATCCAGACGCTCGAGGTTTTCTACATGTGCCTGCTGCTGGGCTTCCAGGGCAAGTACGCCATCGACGGCACCGAGAAGCTGGCCTACCTCACGGCGCGCGTGGGCGACGAGATCGCCAACGCGCGCGGCAAGCGCACGCCCTTCGCGCCGCACTGGCCGCTGCCCGACCTGATCTCGCACTCGCTCAAGCGCGAGGCGCCGCAGTGGGTGGTGGCCGCGCTGTTCGCGCTCATCGGGTTGCTGGGCTTCATCGGCCTGTCGG
The DNA here is from genome assembly GCF_059415405.1 of Variovorax sp. GW821-FHT10C12. Taxonomy (NCBI): domain Bacteria; kingdom Pseudomonadati; phylum Pseudomonadota; class Betaproteobacteria; order Burkholderiales; family Comamonadaceae; genus Variovorax; species Variovorax sp. GW821-FHT10C12. The sequence goes on along the minus strand of NZ_JBWKNE010000010.1, from coordinate 11,689 downwards.
CGCACCTGGGCAGCACCACGCAGGGCGCGCTCGCGAGCTACCAGGACATCGTGAAGCTCGGCCCGCGCCAGGCCAACCTGACGATCTCGCTGCCATGACCGCGGCCGCGACGAACCGCCTCGACCTCGCGGCCCTGCTGGCCCCGATTTCGGAGGCCAAGCCCTGCGGCGAGGACATGCTGTTCTCGCGCGAGTTCGACGCCATCCAGGAAGCGCGCAAGCACGACGACCCCTCGCTCGAACAGGGCGAATGGGTCATCGAGCTGAAGGAGGCCAACTGGCCCTTCGTGATTGCCGAGTGCGACAAGCTGCTGCGCGCGTCCACCAAGGACCTGCGCCTGGGCGTGTGGCTCACCGACGCGCTGGCCAGCCAGCGCGGCTTCGAGGGGCTGGCCGACGGCTACCGCCTGCTCAGCGGCCTGTGCCGCCAGTATTGGGACGAGCTGCATCCGCAGCCCGAGGGCGGCGACATCGAGATGCGCATCGGCACCGTCACGTGGCTGATCTCGCGCTCGGTCGAGCTGCTGCAGCGCGCGCCCATCGTGAGCGACGGCAGCACCGGCCACAGCGCGCTGGTCTGGGAGACCGCGCTGGCGCTCGACCAGGCGATCCGCCGCACGCCGGCGCAGGCCGACGAGCTGCAGCGCAACAAGGTGACGGTCGACCAGTTCGACCGCCTGCGCCGCGCCACGCCCGCGAAGTTCTTGCAGAAGACGCACCGCGACGTGCAGGCCTGCGAGCAGGCGCTGGCCGAGTTCGAGGCCGTGTTCGACGAACGCACCGCCTCCAACGGCCCGAGCTTTCGCGCCGCGAAGGACGCGGCCACGGCCATCCGCCAGACCGTCGAGCGCTTTGCGCGCGAGGCCGGCGTGCCGATCGACAACGGCGCGGCGCAGCAAGCCACCGCCGCTGCACCGGCCGCCAGCGCACCGGCTGCCCCGACCCGCATCGAACCTGTCTTCGACGCCGCCATGCCCCATTCACCTCCCACCTACCACGCGGCGGTGCATGTGCCCGCCGCGCTGCCACCCGGCATCCACAGCCGCGCACAGGCCATCGCGCAGCTCAAGGAAGTGGCGGCGTATTTCGAGCAGACCGAGCCATCGAGCCCGGCCGCCTACATGGCGAACAAGGCCGCGCGCTGGGCCGACATGCCGCTGCATGCGTGGCTGCGCAACGTGATCAAGAACGAGCAGGAGCTGGCCCAGCTGGTGGACCTGCTCGATTTACCCAAGGGCGACGACGAGTCGCGCTGACTTTGCGCTGAAAGAAAAAGGCCCGCGTTGCGGGCCTTTCTTCTTTAGCGTCCGACCCGGAACTCGATGCGCCGGTTGCGCGAACGCCCCTCGTCGGTCGCGTTGCTCGCCACTGGCTGGTCCGGGCCCACGCCCGAGGTCGTGAGCGTCATCGGATCGATGCCCTTGCCCACCAGGTAGCCCTTGACCGATTCGGCGCGCGACTGGCTCAGCGCCAGGTTCGACGTGCGGTTGCCCGCGTTGTCGGTGTGGCCCACCACCGCCACCGACTTGTTCGTGAGCTTCTGCAGGATGGGCGCCATCTCGTCGAGGATGGCGCGCCCCTTGCCCGTGAGCGTGGCGCTGCCCAGCTCGAACTCGATGGTGCGGTTGCCCAGCACCTGGTCGACCGCGATCTGCTCCGACACGGGCACGCGCAGGCTGTTCTTGATGGTGTAGGTCGGGTTGAGCGAATTCGCCATGTCGCTCACGATCTTCTGGCGCAACGCCTCGTTGCCGACCTCGCCGCTCAGCGCCATCTGCGTGCCCTCGATCTGGAACTGGCCGCGGTGGATGTCCTTGAGCGAGGGCGTGATCAGCCGCTGCACGTTGGCGGCCCAGTTGGCCGGCATGCTGACGGTGCTCACCACCTCGATCTTGTCGATCACGCCGCTGGGGCCATAGATGCGGCGCAGCGCCTCGATGACGGCGGCGCGCGTGGCCTCGTCGGGCACCTGCCCGCCGGCCACCACCGGCTCGCCCTTGCCGACGGCCGCGGCCGTGGTCTCGACGCGGGCGGCGGTGGCGCCCGCTGCGGGTTGCTGTTGTTGTGGTTGCTGGGCCTGCACGGCCGGCACGAGCGCGAGCCCGCAGGCCATGGACAGCACGAGAACGCGCAAAGAACAATTCATGACCGTGTCATTCCCCGATGAAGACTTCGCGAAAGGCGGTGAGCACGATGTCCAGCGGCAGCTGCGGCTGGTCGAGGTAGCTCACCAGCTTGAACATCGCGTAGTTGCTGTGGATGGTGTCCTCGACCCACTCCGGGTTGTCGATGTCGATGTTGTGCTCGGTGTATACCTGCGGATGCAGCACGCTTTGCAGGCTGCGCGGCGACAGGCCGTTGAAGCCGATCACCAGCCGCGAGCGGCCGTCGATCTCGGTGACCAGCAGCACCAGCTCGAAGTCGGCCTTGGCCAGAAACTGCGACACCATCTCGAGCCAGAAGGTGGCGATCAGCGAGCGGTCGACCGGGTCGCGCGGCAGCGGCAGCGTGAGCCCCTTTTCCAGGTGCGACACCGCGCTGGCCATCACCGGCTGCAGCAGCAGGCCCAGCGCCAGGATGGCGCGGCGCAGCGACACCTTGTGGCCGTCGAAGTTGAGCATCTGCTCGATGCGCAGCAGGCTGGTGTCGCGCGTGAACGCCGCATAGGTGGCGCGCGAGGCCGACTTCTTGAAGCCCGTCTCGATGGCCGGGTCGATGGCCTCGAACTTCTTCAGCTCGTTGTCCAGGTCGGTGCCGGCCGCCAGCGACTGCACCTGCACCGCCATGCGGTCCCAGTAGGGGCCGATGAGCATCGGCGCGCCGCGCATGAAGTCGAGCGCCTCGTCCACGTCCACCGAGGTGGCCGCCAGGAACGGGTAGCGGCGCGACGACTCGTCGCGGCTGGGGCGCACGTGCCCCGCAATGGCCACGCGGCTGCGCGAGCCCAGGCACACGAAGTGCATCGGCGCCGCGTTGTCGTAGATCAGCTTCCAGCGCGGGTCTTCCGACAGCATCTCCATGGTCTGCGACAGCCAGTGGTCGAACACCTTGATGAGCTGCGGGTTGTACAGGCCCTTCACGAAGTCGCCGCGTCCGGGCAACTTGCCGAAGTAGCACAGCTGTTGTGGCGCGCTCATTTGCCTGCTCCCCCTGCCTGCACCGGCGTCTGGGCCGGTGCCTGAACCGCTGCGGGTGCTGCTGCGCGCGGCACACCGATCTCCGCGACCGTCGACGGCAGCACCGTGCCGCGCAGGCCCTTGCCCTGCGGCGAATCGCCGCCCGAACCGGCCGACTGCGTGTTCTGGATCACGCGCAGCTTGACGGTCACGCTCGCGTTGTCGCGCGCCCACGTGAGCTCGAAGCTGCCGTCGGGCAACTTCGTGCGCTGCGCCGTGCTCAGCAGGCGCTCCAGGCCGAAGTTGCCCGGCTCGTTGATCAGCTCGACCGTGCGCCCGTCGAAGGTGACGGCGGTGATCTTCGCGCCCGGCGTGCCCTGTGCGTTGGGCCAGACGAAGTTGGACCACTGCGGCGGCGTGTTGCGGTAGCGCAGCTGCTGGCCGTCGATTTCCACCATGTATTCCGTCAGGCCCGACACGGGCTGCGGCAGGATCTGGAACAGCGTCTGCGGCTGCGCGCTGCCGCCAGCCCCGGCCGCAGCACCACCCGACAGCGGCGCCACCCACTGCGCGAAGCCGTTCACGAAATCGGGGCTCAGCGTGAGGCCCTGGTCGCCCCAGGCGCGCGGCGACAGCAGGTCGCCGCGGCGGATCACCAGCGAGCCCAGCGTGGTCGTCACGAACTTGCCGATGGCGCCTTCAGGTCCGAAGAACTGCGCGATCTCCGCCGGCGAGGCCTCGATCTTCGCGCTCGCCGAGAACGGGTACTTGGTGGCCAGCGACTGCTGGAAGGGCTGGTGCACCTGCGCGCTCCAGATCTTGTTGACCTCCACCGCCGTCGGCTGCACCGTCACCGCGTACGCCTGCAGCAGCGGGCGCACCAGCAGCGGGCGCAGCGCCTGGCGCTGCGCGGCGTCCATGCCGGTGAGCATCTGCTCGTCGACGTACTTGAGCGCATCGGCCAGCTCGGAGCCGTTGCCTTCCAGCGTCTGCTGCATGAGCTGGCGCGCGCCCGGTCCGGGGTCGCCCTGGTTCTTGATCTGGTTGAAGCGCCCGCGCAGCTTGGACAGCGTGCCCAGGTAGCCGCGCAGCAGCGAGGTGTTGTCGCGCTCGACCACCAGGCGCGCCACACCCGCGAACTCGCGCCCGATCGGGCCCATCGGGATTTCCGTGGCGCCGCCGTTGAGGTCGACGTTCACGTTCACCTGCGACGGCGTGGCGCGGCTGAAGAGGCGCTTGAACCAGTTGAAGGCCCCGGTGCGCGCCTGCTGCAGGCCGGCGTTGACCAGCGAGGGGTTGTCCCACGAGGTCTGGTCGTACACGGTGTCGAAGACCTTGCGGATCGGCGAGTTCTGCGGATCGCCCAGCTGGTTCATCGCCACCACGGCCTGCTCGAAGCTGCCCATGTCCTTCACCGCGATGCCTTGCAGGAAGCGTTGCCACTCCTTGGCGTACTCCAGCTTGTACATGGTGGCCAGCGTCTTGCGGATCTGCTCCGGGCTGCCTTCGAGCGTCAGGTCGTCGTTGCCGGCGACGTTGAGCACCCAGTCCTTGCTCGAGGTTTCCTTGTTGGCGGCGTCGCGGATCGCGTCGTCCACGTACTGCTGCCAGGCCTCGCGCGTGAACGCGCCCGAGATGGCGACGCTGCCGGCGAGGGTGCCTTCGGCTTCGGCGCTGCTGGCCGTGGCCCCGAGGATGCGTGCCACGGTCATCGGCGCGAAGCGCGTGGAGGCGCGCGCCTTGATCTCGGCGTACACGCGTTCGCGCGCCGGCATGCCGCGCACCACGCGGCGCAGGTTGTCGCGCGTCTGCTCGACCAGCGCCAGGTTGGTGTCGGCCAGCGCGGGCCAGTTGTCGTCGCCCACGCGGCGCAGGTAGAAGGTGATCATGCGCTCCGCATCGCGGATGACTGCCGCGCGCGGCATGTCGCCGCGGTTGCTCTCGAGCCAGCCGCGCCAGAAACGCGAGATCTGGTCGGTGAGGTGCGCCGTTTCCACCTGCCGCTTGTCGGACAGCATGAGGTAGGTCTTGAGCGCGTTGTAGGCGTCCTGCACGTCGGCCGGCGAGGAGCCGGCATACAGGCCGCCGCCTTCCGGCGCTGTGGCGGGTGCCGTGGTGGTCGCGGCACCGGCGACCGGCAGCGGCGCAGGCGCCGCGCCACCCGTCAGTGCGGCCACCGCGTCGGCGCGCTTCAGGCGATCGGGGTGCGCGTTGACCTCGCGCAGGAAGGCCTGCAGGTTGTCGGACACCGGTGCGAGCATCAGCTGCTTCACGCCGCCGTAGTACTCGGCCACCAGCTTGTCTTCGAGCTGGTTGCCCTGGTACAGGCCCAGCGACAGCGACAGCGGCCGGTCGTTGCGGAATTTCTCAAGCTGCTCGATGCGGTCCTGCAGGATGCCCAGCGCCTCGAAGCGCGTGCGCAGGCCGTTGTCGCTGGCCTGCAGCTTGACCACCTTGTCCAAGTCGGCCTGCACGTTCTCCACCAGCTGGCGGTTGCCCAGGTACGACCAGGTCCAGCCGCCCAGCAGCAGGCCCAGCACGGTGACGAACGCGAAGAAGCTCACGTAGCGCACGCGCGCCTTCACGGGGCTGGAGAACTGCCGCACCGTCTTCTTGTCGGCAAAGATCACCTTGGAGAACAGGTCGCGCAGGAAGAACCCGTTCTGCGAATAGATTTCCTTCGACTTGGTGGCCGCGTTGCTCAGCGTGAGCCCGAAGCGCTTGGCGATGCGCTCGGTCGACAGGCTGCGCATCGTGCCTTCCTGCAAGGCGCTGGTGAAGTAGAAGCCGCGGAACACCGGCTTGTGCTGGAACGGGTTGCTCTCGAACAGCGTGGCCAGGAAGGCGCGCAGCGCGGGCTTGATGGCGGCGAACTCGAGCGGGAAGATCAGCAGCTCGGGCGACGGGTCGCTGCTGCGGTGGTTCGCGAAGTGCGAGACGCTGATTTCCTTCAGGCCCATGTAGAGCTCGTCGAAGCGCTTGTCGAACAGCGCCACGGCGTCCTGCTTCTCGTCGCCGTCGTAGGGCAGCGAGGCGCCCCACACGCGGTCGCGCTCCATCTTGTCGCTGTCGCCGAAAAATTCTGCAAAGCCGGTGATCAGGTCGGCCTTGGTGAACATCACGTAGACCGGCGCGAACACCTCCAGCCGCTCGGTGAGTTCCTGCATGCGCTGACGCAGGTTCTTGGCGAGCTGGATCGCGAAGTCGGGCCGGCTGCCGATCAGCTCGGGAATGCTGGCCGTGATGATGATGCCGTTGATGGGCGCCTTCGGCCGGTACTTCTTGAGCAGGTCGAGGAAGCCGAACCACTCCTTGCGGTCTTCCTGGTGAATCGAGTAACGCCCCGCCGTGTCGAGCACGATGCCTTCGGTGGTGAAGAACCAGTCGCAGTTGCGCGTGCCGCCGATGCCCTGGATCACCGCGTTGCCCTTGTCGGCGAACGGGAACTGCAGGCCCGAGTTCAGGATGGCGCTGCTCTTGCCCGCCGCCGGGTTGCCGATGACCATGTACCAGGGCAGCTCGTACAGCGCCTCGCTGCCCGACATCTGCCCGATCTTGGAGGTCTTGATGGTCTTGACGGCCTCGACCATGCGCCCGCGCAGTTCGTCGATCTCGGCCTTGCGCTCGGGGTCGCTGTCGCGCACGGCCGCCTCGGCCTGGTCCTCGAGCATGTCGCCGAGCTTGCGGTTGGCCGCGCGCGTGCGCATGCGCCGCACGAACCACACCAGCAGCCACAACAGCAGCAGCACCACGAAGATGCCGACGGCCCAGATCGCGCCGACTTCGAGCGTCTGCGCCCCGAGCAGCAGGAACGCGCCGAGCGCGATGGCGCCGATCACCGACAAGGTGCGCGGATCGGCCAGGAAACTGAAAAATCGCCGCATAGAAGTTTCTGGAATCGGTCCTGTTTAAGTAGCGGGTGACGCGGGGCTCGCCGGGCCGGCCAGCAAGGCCGTCCGGGCGAGCGCGTCCTGCACGGAAATGGCGAGCACATGCCGTGCATCGCGCGCGGCCAGGTGGCACGCGAGCACGACGGCGCTCATGTCGGCCGCGGCCCCCAGGTGACCCAGGGTGGCGCAGACAGAGAGGTTGTTTTCGAAGGGCACGTGCGGCAGCCGCTCCTGCACGAGCTTCGCCACCTCGGTGACGCGGCTGGTTCGGTGGTCGGCGTCGCTCACGACCCAGTCGACCTGAGCGGTCTCGAGCGTCGAGGTGGCGAGCAGGTGCTGGGCGAAGCGATCGAGCAGGCTGGCATCGGGCGTGCGCGCGGTGTCGGCCGATGCATCGCGCTGGCCGCCTGCGCTGCGCGACAGCCGCACGGCCTCGGGCGGCGCCAGCAGCGCATCGTCGGCGCGCACGAGCAGCAGGCCCGCGGCAGCTTCGCCGGGCACGCGGCCCTTGCGGCGCGTGGCGGTGTACAGCAGGCCGTCGGCCTCCCAGCGCGCGATGCTCGCTTCGGACACCGAGGAGTCGGCTGCCAGCGCGATCCACAGCGCAGGCCTTTGCTCGCGATGCAGCAACAGGCTGATGCGGTCGAGCAGTGCCATGCCGGACACGCCGTCTTCGCTCTTGAAGCAGTCAACGAGCCAGCGCTGCGACGCATCGCCCTCGCGCGCGCGCTGCTGCACCCACTGCGTGGCGATCGCGCGCTCGCTCTCGCTCCATGCACCTGGCAACAGCAGCGAGAGGTTCAGCTGCGGCGCCGCCGCCGGCCCCGGGATGACGCCGCCGCTGGACACGAAGCGTCCGGGCGCGCGCACCGCGAGCGCATCGCCCGCGTTGGCGATCGCCTCGGCCGCGGACGCCAGCAGCTCCTGCAACACGTCGGACATGAGATGGATGGCGCGCAGCCGGTCGTCGGGAAGTGCATCGACATCGAAAGCTTCGCCAGCCGGTTGCAGGCTTTCGCGCAGGTGCTCGCGCAGCTCGTTCTCGTCGATGCCATCGACGCGGCCCGCGATGACGGGGAAGCCTTCGCCGTCACGCAGTTCGGGAACCAGCTCTGGCGTCTGCGCCTGGCCGATCGCGGTGGCCACCGTGTCGGCATCGCTGCCGCGCGGCGTGCGAAGGGCGAAGGCCAGCACGGCCATCTGCGGGCGCTCTTGCGAGGCCTCGGTTGCTGCGGCATTCGATGAGGCGGCGGCGCCCGCGGCCACTGTCGCCCCGGCTGCAGGCAACGCAGCAGCGGGTGCAGCCGTGAAGATGCGGCGCAGCACCACATAGAAGAGCATCAGCGCCAGCGGCAGCACCACGAGGTAGAGCACGATGTCGCTCGTGCTCGGCATGCGCGCCGTGTACTGCCAGTAGACGATCACGAGCACCCACACCGTGATGAACACGGCGCAGGCCAGGAGCACGGGCTTGATCAGTCGCGACAGCATCAGGGGTTTGCGAACGCCTGGGTCACGCGATGGCGATGGCAGCGGCCCACGCGGTCGCGTGACCGCATGCCATGCCTGCAGCCGAAGAAGGAGACACCGCCGTCATTCGGACGCGGAAGCGATCTGGCTGGACAGCAGCCTGCAACCGCAGGCTGCGCGGTCGCCGTGGCGCGCCACGCGCCGGCCATCGATCGACACGCAGTCGCTGCCCGTCACGATGGGGTTGATGCCATGGCCGGGCCGTGGGCACGACACCATGTCGCCGATGCGCGCCACGCGCCGTTCGTCGATGTGCGTGTTTTCGGATGCGGTGATCACGAAGCCACCGTGGTCGGTCTTGTCATGCAGAACGATCCACGGGCGGTCGTTGTCCGCCTCGGGTTGATCCTCACCCATTTGAACTCTCCCCCTTGATTGCCTCGTGGTGTGCCGGTGCGACAGGTGTCGTCTCGGCATTCAGTTGCGTGACAATTTAAATCCCGGCTTGCGGTACTCCACGTGACCGTAATCCCTGAAGGACCATCGACCACCCCACACCAAGCCCACGGACTCGGCCGCTTCACCATAGAGGCGATAGCCCTCCATGGCCCATGGATCTTTTTCAGAGATCACCAGCTTGCCATTGCGATAGAACGCGTTGTCTGCCGCAAGTCCATACTGATGATAGCTTTGATTGGCCTTCGCCATGGTCACTGTATTGCCCAATGCAGCGAGTTTGGCTTGTCGTTCGGGGCTGCGATAACCCTCGAGCAACGCGAGGTCGTAGCCGTGCTTTTCTTTCATGATCTTGTAGACGAGCAGCAAACGATTACGAAAGTCCACATCCAGAACAGCCCAGTCCCGACTGCCTTCTTTCGTGAGCGGACGAATCTGCTCCACCTCTGCGGTGGCAAACACCTCGGGCGGCAACGGCTGCGGCGGCACCAGCTGCTCGCCCTTGAGCAAGGCCTCGATCTTCGGGTCGCTTGTGGCGGCCCAGTCGTCGAAGAACAGAACCCGGCCACTTCCGAAAGTCACACTTAACAACACCGGCACGATAAGCAGACCCATGCCCGACAGCAAAAAGTAGCGATGCCTTACGGCAAAAGTACGCACTCCTGAACCGCTGTCGCGCATCAACTGAAAACTTGCTTCGGACACAAAACCGAGACGGCGTCCTATTCCAATAAAAAAGAATGCAATAGCAGTAGAAATGGAGACCGTCGCTCGCAACACACGGTCACGAAAAGAAGGGAACAAGAAGATGGCAAGTGCTGCCACCATCAAGGCAAAATAACAAAAGAGAGTGAAGAAGATCAACGGTGTTCAATGAGAGCGACTCAATTGTATGAGTCGCTCCAAAATTTGAACCCATCGCACGCAACACCTTGTTGCATCCCAATTGCGATATCGCGTTGATCACGCCACATAAAGCCGAGGGGAGAAATCACATGCCCGCAGCCAGCCGGACCACCCATCCATGATGGGCGCGTCAGACGCCCACAAGGACCGACCGAGCCTGCTCGGTTCGAACGCACCCACCACGGCCACATCGGCTGCCGCGACCGGAGGCGAATCCACGCGTGTGCTTGCACAGTTCGGTGGCCGCGAAAGCGGCGCGCGTTCCTTCTTCGCACGGCCCGGTGTGTGGGCCTCCCTCGCAGTGTTGATCGGCGTGACGGGTGCCACGACCTACCACCTGCAGTCGAAGCGCGCGGATGCATCAGCGACCGTGGCGGCAGTGGCGCCGGCGCCCGTGGCCGCGCCCGCCGCAGTGGAACCGCCGAAGCCGCAGGCGCCTGTTGCGGCCACTGCGCCGGAGCCCACGCCCGCGCGCATCGTCGAAGGCGACAGCACGCCGCCGCCGCAGCAACCACCACAACAGCAGCCGGCCTCGACGCCATTCGCCGCGATCGGTGCACAGCCCATGGCCGTGCCGCCGGCTGCGAAGTCTGGGCGCGTGGCAGCCGCGTCGCCTGCAAAAAAATCGGGTGCTGACAGCAAGACCAGCGTCGCCGCAAAGAAGCAGCCGGAGCGCATCGCGTCGGGTTCGAAGAAGCCCGTGCGCACGGCCGCGAACGGCAAACCCGTCAAGACCGCCGCCAACAGCAGCAAGGCAGCGACGCGCGCCAACGTCACGCAAACAGCGGCACGTCCGCGCGGGCCCGATCCCGACACCGACCTGCTGACCGCGCTGCTCAAGCGCAGCAAGACCTCCGACCCCGCACCGTCGGCGCAGGCCACTGCCGCAACGGCGGACTGCAAGCCGGGCGCACCTTGCAAACCTTGAGCATTCGAACCTGAGCGAATTTCCGATGCCTTCCGCTGACCGCAGCGCCCTGTGGGCCGAGCTGAGCCAGACGGCTCGGCTGTACCGCCTTGAAGCACCGAGCGCGGCTTCATCGTCCAACAGTGCTGCGCGCGAGAGCATCGATGCCTTGCGCGTGGAAGGCTGGGTGCAGCGCGAGGCGGTGTCGCAGCTGTTCGAGTTGCGCATCGTGTGCCTGAGCCTGCGCGCGGACCTGGCGCTGTCATCGCTGATCGACCAGCCGCTGACGTTGGTCACCGTGCTGGCCAATGGTTCGCTCGCACGACGTACCGGCTTGATCCGCGCCGTCGAATCGCTGGGCGCCGACGGCGGCCTGGCACGCTACCGCCTCACGCTCGTGCCCTGGCTCTGGCTGGCCACCCAGCAAGGGCGCAGCCAGGTCTTCCAGCAGCGCAGCGTCTCGGACATCATCGAGCGCGTGCTGGCGCCGTATGCGGATGCGGGCAGCTGGGCCTTCTCTTCCGAAGTGAACAGCTTCCTGGCCGATGCGCCCGTGCGCACCTACTGCACCCAGTACCGCGAGAGCGACTTCGACTTCTTCTCGCGCCTGCTGGCCGAAGAAGGCCTGGCCTGGCGCATCGAGGAAGACGCGAAGGCGCCGATGGGCCACAAGCTCGTCATCTTCTCGTCCAACGACACCCAGCCCGCCGATGCAGGCTCGCCCGTTCGCTTTCACCGCAAGAGCTCTCAGGAGCGCAGCGACGCCGTGCAGGCACTGGTGCGGCGCATGCGCCAGTCGGTGGCCCAGGTGCACCTGAGCGCCTGGAACGTCGACGGCAAACGCCAGCTCACAGGCAGCGCCCCGGCGCGTTTTCCGGTCGGCGGCAAGAACGCCCCGCGCCTGGAATACGACGACGTGCTCGGCCTGAACGACCGCAGCCGCGG
>NZ_JBWKNE010000009.1:0-206635 GCF_059415405.1 Variovorax sp. GW821-FHT10C12 | reverse complement strand
CAAGGGCGCGCAGCTGTGCCACCGCAACGTGACGCGGCTGCTGGCCGCCACCGACGCGTGGTTCGGCTTCGGGCCGGCCGACATCTGGACGCTCTTCCACTCCTACGCCTTCGACTTCTCGGTGTGGGAAATCTTCGGCGCGCTGTGCACCGGCGGCAAGCTGGTGGTGGTGCCCTACTGGGTCAGCCGCTCGCCGGAAGACTTCCTTGCGCTGCTCGGGCGCGAGCGCGTGACGGTGCTTAACCAGACGCCCTCGGCCTTCGGGCAGCTCACGCGGCTGCCGGGACTCGCCGAGGCAGGCCTGGCGCTGCGCTGCGTGATCTTCGGCGGCGAGGCGCTCGAGCCCGAGACGCTGCGCTCGTGGATGGACCGCTTCGGCGACGCGCAGCCGCGGCTCATCAACATGTACGGCATCACCGAGACGACGGTGCACGTGACCTACCGGCCGATCACGCGGCGCGACCTGGACGGCGGGCGCAGCCCGATCGGCATGCCGATTCCCGACCTGGGCCTGCGCGTGCTCGACGGCGAACTCAACGCGGCGCCCATCGGCGTGCCGGGCGAGCTCTACGTGGCGGGCGAAGGCCTGGCGCGCGGCTACCTCGGGCGGCCGGGCCTGAGCGCCGAGCGCTTCATCGCCGACCCCTTCGACACGCAGGGCGGCGGGCGGCTCTACCGCACCGGCGACCTGGCGCGCTGGAACGAGAAGGGGCAGCTCGAGTACCTGGGCCGCATCGACCACCAGGTGAAGGTGCGGGGCTTTCGCATCGAGTTGGGCGAGATCGAGGCGCAACTGCTCGCACAGCCCGAAGTGCGCGAGGCGGTGGTGATCGCCAAGGACAGCGCAAGCGGCACCTGGCTGGCCGCCTATGTGTCGGCCAAGGACGGCCAGGCGCTGGAGCCCGTGCGGCTGCGCGAGCAACTGGGCCGGCAGTTGCCCGACTACATGGTGCCCAGTGTCATCTTGGCGCTGGAGGCGCTGCCGCTCAACGCCAACGGCAAGGTCGACCGCAAGGCGCTGCCCGAACCCGCGCTCGCCGCGAGCGCGGCCTACGAGGCGCCGCAGGGCGAGACCGAGCAGGTGCTCGCCGCCATCTGGGCCGAAGTGCTCGGCGTGGCGCGCGTGGGGCGCAACGACAACTTCTTCGAACTCGGCGGCCATTCGCTGATGGCGCTGGGCCTGCTCGAGCGCATCCGTGCGCGCGGCTGGGCGGTGCAGGTGCGCACGCTGTTCCAGTGGCCGCAGCTCGCGCGCTTCGCGCAGGCGGTCGAACAGGAGCAGCGGCAGGCACGGCGCGAGGTGGTGGTGCCGCCCAACGGCATTCCGGACGGCTGCGAGGCGATCGAGCCCGCGATGGTGACGCTGATGGCGCTCGATGCGGCGCAGATCCGGCGCATCGAGGCCGCGGTGCCCGGCGGCGCGGCCAACATCCAGGACATCTATCCGCTGGTGCCTTTGCAGGAAGGGATGCTCTTTCACCATCTGCTGCAGACCGAAGGCGATGCGTATGTCACATCGAGCCTGCTGGGTTTTGACAGCCGCGAGCGGCTGGAACGCTTCGTGGAGAGTTTCAACGAGGTGATCGGCAGGCACGACATCCTGCGAACCGCGGTGATGTGGGAGGACCTGGCCGAACCGGTGCAGGTGGTGTTCCGGCGTGCCCCGATGCATCTGCGGTGGCTCGATGACGCAGCACCACCGGAAGGCGCCTTGGCATCCTGGAGCGCCGCCGAGCGCCTGGCGCACCACGCGGACCCCGCGCGCTATCGCATCGACGTGCGACGGGCGCCGATGATTCACGCCGTCGCGGTGCATGACCCCGCGCAGCAGCGCTGGTTGCTGCAGCTGCTCAATCATCATCTGGTGGACGACAACACGACCTTGAAGCTGGTCGTCAAGGAGATCGCGCTGATCCAGAACGGCCGGCGCGACGCGTTGCCGGTGCCGGTGCCGTTCCGTCAGTTCGTGGCGCAGGCGAGAGGCGGCATGGGGCGGGCGGCGCACGAGGCGTTCTTCGGGAAGCTGCTCGGCGATGTGGCGGAAACCACGGCGCCGTTCGGCCTGCTCGATGTGCAGGGCGACGGTTCGACGGCGGAAAGCGTACGGATGCCGTTGGATCCGGCGCTCGCGGCCAGGGTGAGGGAGCAGGTGCAGCGACATGGTGTGAGTGCCGCCACGCTGTTCCACCTGGCGTGGGGACTGGTGGTGGCCCGCGCCAGCGCAAGGGACGACGTCGTTTTCGGCACCGTGCTGTTCGGCCGCATGCAAGGGGGCGAGTCGGCGCTGGGCCTGTTCATCAATACGTTGCCGGTGCGTCTGACATTGGGGACGCAGACCGTCGAAGAAGGCCTGCAGCAGGCCCATGCCATGCTCAGCGGCTTGCTGCATCACGAGCACGCCAGCCTCTCGCTGGCGCAGCGCTGCAGCGCAATGCCCGGTGGCGCGCCGCTGTTCACGTCGCTCCTGAACTGCCGCCACGCCGCGCCGCGCACCCACGACACGTCCGACGAGTGGGCCGGCGTCGAAGTGATCGGAAGCCGCGAACGCAGCAACTATCCGCTCGCCATGTCGGTGGACGACATGGGCACGGGATTCGAGATCGGCGCGCAAGTGACGGCAGCGGTCGGTGCGCGCCGTGTCTGCGGTTTCATGCAGGAGGCCGTGCGCGCGCTGGTGATGGCGCTGGCCGTGCATCCGTCGCAGCGCATCGCCGAGCTCGACGTGATGACCGGCGACGAGAAAGCGCTGTTGCGACAGTGGGGTGTGAACCCGACCGGGGCGGTGGAGGCGTCCTTCGCGAACGGCGAGGCGCAGACCGTCATTGGTGCCTTCGAGCATCAGGCGCGAACCCGTCCCGATGCGGTGGCATTGCTCTTCGCAGAGCAGGCGCTGGGCTACGGCGAACTGAATGAGCGGGCCAACAGGTTGTCGCACCGGCTGATCGCGCTGGGCGTGCGGCCCGAGACCCGGGTCGGCATCGCGGTGGAGCGCTCGGTCGAGATGATGGTCGGGCTGCTCGCGATCCTGAAAGCGGGCGCCGCCTATGTGCCGCTGGACCCGGAGTACCCCGAGCAGAGGCTGGCCTACATGCTCGAGGACAGCGGCGTGGCCCTGCTGCTGACGCAAGGCCGCATCCGTGCGCGCGTGCCTGGCAGCGAGGCGTTGACGGTGCTGGAGATCGATACGCTCGATGTCGGCGGCGAGCCCGGCCACGACCCGCGCGTGCCGTTGCATGGCGAGAACCTGGCCTACGTGATCTACACCTCGGGCTCGACCGGCAAGCCCAAGGGCGCAGCGGTGCGCCACGGTGCGCTCTTCAGCTGCATGCGCTGGATGCAGGACACGTACCACCTCACGCAGGCCGACGCGGTGTTGCACAAGGCGCCGTTCGGCTTCGATGTGTCGGTGTGGGAGATGTTCTGGCCGCTGACGGCGGGCGTGCGGCTGGTGGTGGCCCGGCCGGACGATCATCGCGACCCGGCGCGGCTGGTGGAGCTGATCCAGCGCCATCAGATCACGACGCTGAATTTCGTGCCGTCGATGCTGCAGGCCTTTCTGGCGTACGACGGCATCGAGGCCAGCACGCGCCTGCGCCACATCATCTGCGGTGGTGAGGCCATGCCCGCGGCCACGCAGAAAGAGGCGATGGAGCGTTTGCACGGGGCGGGCCTGCAGAACCTGTACGGTCCGACCGAGACGACGATCCACGTCACGCACTGGGCCTGCCGCAACGACGGACAGAACCAGGTGCCGATCGGCCGGCCGATCTGGCAGACGCAGACCTACGTGCTGGACGCCGGGCTGAACCTGGTGCCGCAAGGCGTGGCCGGCGAGCTCTACCTGGGCGGTATCAGCCTGGCGCGGGGCTACCTGAACCGCGCGGGCCTGACGGCCGAGCGCTTCGTCGCCGATCCGTTCGACCCGCAGGGCGGGCGCCTCTATCGCACCGGCGACCTGGTGCGCTGGAGCGCGCAAGGGCAGATCGAGTACCTCGGCCGCATCGATCACCAGGTGAAGATCCGGGGCCTGCGGATCGAGCTGGGCGAGGTCGAGGCGCAACTGCTGGCCCAGCCCGGCGTGCGCGAGACCGTGGTCGTGGCGCGCGAGGGGCAGGGCGCCACGCGTCTCGTGGCCTACGTCGGCAGCGGCGAAGCCATCGACGTTGCGCAGCTGCGGGCGGCGCTGGGCCGCGTGCTGCCCGACTACATGGTGCCCGCCGCCCTCGTGGTGATGGAGAAACTGCCGCTGAACGCCAACGGCAAGATCGACCGCAAGGCGCTCCCCGAGCCTGAACTCGCGGGCGCGGACGGCGTCTTCGAGGCCCCGCAAGGAGAGGTCGAAGCGGCGTTGGCGCGCTGCTGGGTCGACGTGCTGGGCGTGGCGCGCGTGGGGCGCCACGACAACTTCTTCGAGCTCGGCGGCGATTCCATCCTCAGCCTGCAGATCGTGGCGCGCATGCGCAAGGCGGGCTGGCGCATCACGCCCCGGCAACTGTTCGAGCGGCAGACCGTGGCGCAACTTGCGGCGGTGGCGCAAACGCTGCAGGAGGCACCGCGACGCCTGGGCCGTCAGCTCGAGGGCGATGTGCCGCTGCTGCCGATCCAGGCCGACTTCCTGGGCAAGGGCCTGCCGGTGCCCAGCCACTGGAACCAGGCGATCCTGCTGCAGCCTCGCCGCAGGATCGACCTGGCGGTGCTGCGCCGCGCGCTGGAAGCCGTGGTCGCGCACCACGATGCCTTCCGGCTGCGCTTCGCGCCGGGTGCCGGCGGTGAATGGACCCAGCGCTACGAAGAAGTTTCAGCCCATCAGTTGCAGGAGTTGCTATGGGTGCGCAAGGCCGGAAACGGCGCGCAGATCGAGGCGCTGTGCGATGAGGCCCAGCGCAGCCTGGACATCGAGCGCGGCGTGCTGTTGCGCGCGCTGGCGATCGAGGTCGAGGACGGCAGCCAGCGGCTGCTGCTGGCCATCAACCACCTGGCGATCGACGGCGTGTCGTGGCGCATCCTGCTCGAAGACCTCGGCACCGCATACGAAGCCGGCGCGCAGGGCGCGGGCATCGCGCTGCCCGAGAAGACCAGCAGCTACAAGGACTGGGCACTGGCGTTGCAAGGCCATGCCGCGCAACTGCTGTCCAGCGAAACCGAACTGGCGCATTGGCAATCGATGGCCGGCGTGCCGGCCGAACTGCCGTGCGACCGGCCGCACGGCGCAGCCACCGTGGCCGAGCAGGCCGTGGTCGAACTGCGGCTGGACCGCGCCGCGACCGACGCCTTGCTGAGGGACGCGCCGGCGGCCTACCGCACCCAGGTCAACGACATTCTGCTGACGGCGCTGGGCCGTGCGCTGTGCGCGTGGAGCGGCCAGCCGCGCATCCTCATCGATCTCGAAGGCCACGGACGCGAAGACCTGTTCGACGGCATCGACCTGACCCGCACGGTGGGCTGGTTCACGAGCGCGTATCCGGTGGCGCTGGCGCCGCTGGGTGAACGGGGCGAGGCGCTCAAGCGGGTGAAGGAAAGCCTGCGTGGCATTCCCGGCAAGGGACTGGGCTTCGGCCTGCTGCGCCAGCGCGATGCGTCGCGCATGGCGGCGCTGCCCAAGGCGCAGGTGGTCTTCAACTACCTGGGGCAGTTCGACGGCGAGTTCGACGAACAGGCCCCGTGGGCGCCCGCCGCCGAGGGCATGGGGGTGACGGTGAACGAGGGCGCGCCGCTCGGGCACGAGTTCCTGGTCAACGGCCAGGTGTATGCGGGCGAACTGGCCTTGCGCGTGATGTACAGCAAGGCGCGCCACGACGCCGCCAGCGTCCGGCAGTGGGTCGAGGGCTTCAGGCAGGAGCTGTTGGCGCTCGTCGCGCACTGCACCAGCGGCCTTGCGCAGGCCCAGGGCGTGACGCCCAGCGACTTTCCGCTGGTGGCGGCGATGCCGATGCCGGCGCTGGACGCACTGCTGTCGCGCCTGCCCGTGGCCGCATCGGAGATCGAGAACATCTACCCGCTCACGCCGGGCCAGCAAGGCATGCTGGTCGAATGCACGATCGCACCGGCCACCGAGGTCGATGTCGTCCAGACGCTGGTGCAGATGCAGGACCTCGATCTGGCGAAGCTGCACGCGGCCTGGCAGGCCACGGTGGCCCGGCATGCGGTGCTGCGCACCGGCTTCCATTGGCTGCCCGATGACGAGCCGGTCCAGGTGGTGCTTCGTCAGGCGGAAGCGGCCATCGCGTCGCTCGACTGGCGTGGCCTCCACGCCGACGAGGCCAGCCTGGAGCTTGCGTGGGAGGCCCTGTGCGAGCAGGAGCGCGTGCGCGGCTTCGACATGGCGCGCCCGCCGCTGGCGCGCTGGACTGTGGTGCGGGTGGACGAACGGGCCTACCGTCTGGCGTGGACTTGGCATCACGTCCTGTTCGACGGCTGGAGCGGCTCCCGCGTGACGGGCGAACTGTTTGCGTTCTACGCGGGCGAGCGCGTGGCGTCGGCCTTGCAGTCCTATGCGGACTTCGTCGGCGCCGTGCGCGCCGCCCGCCATGCAGGCCCCGCCGAGGCCGCTTACTGGCGTGGCCGCTACGAGGACATCGGCCGTGCGCCGACGCTGCTGTCCGATGTGCCGATGCAGCGCTGGTCGCGCCACGGATGCCACAGCACCAAGGCCAGGATCGGCGCGGGGACGGCGCGCGCGTTGCGTGCGATGGCGCAGGCCGAGCAGGTGACGATGAACACGCTGATGCAGGCCGCGTGGAGCGTGCTGCTGATGCAATGCACGGGCCGCACGGAAGCCTGTTTCGGTGTGACCATGTCCGGCCGTTCGCTGGAGATGCGCGGCATCGACGACGTGGTGGGCCTGTGCATGAACAGCTTGCCCCTGATGCTGCGCCCCGAGCCCACGCTGGGCGTGGGCGCGTGGCTGAGGCAGATCGTGTCGGCCAACCTCGAGCTGCGCCAGCGCGAGCATGCGTCGCTGCCGGCCATCCAGGGGTGGCTCGACCGGCCCGGGCAGCCGCTGTACGACACGCTGGTGATCTTCGAGAACTACCCGGTCGACGAAACGGTGGCGAGCGGAGCGGGCGCCAGGCTGGGCATTCGCGCCTCGTCGGACCGCGGGATTCTTGGCGTGCCGCTGCTGCTGATCGTCGAGACCAAGGGCGACGAACTGTTGCTGACGCTGGAGTACGCACGCGATGTATTCGACGCCGACGGCATGGCGGCATTGGCGCAACGGATGTGCGTTGTGCTGGATGCGTTGCGCGAAAGGACGCAAGGCACGGTGGCATCGCTGCTCGATGCAATACCCACGGCCGGCATCGGACTCTTGAAGTCCCCTGCGCCGGTCGTCGCGAGGGCGGCGGTGCGCGGGGATGCACGAGCGGGTGCGCCCCTGGCGCTGATGGGCGAACTCTGGCAAGGCGTTCTCGCGGATTCCGGCGAGCCCGGCCTTCTCGCATCGATACCGCACGACGGGAATTTCTTCGAACTGGGCGGCGACTCCCTGCTGGCGGCCCGTCTTGTCCTGCAGTGGAACGCGCAGGCGGGTCGCGAGGGGAGGCCGGTGCGCGAGATGCGGCTTGCCGATGTGTTCGAGCACCCCGTGATGCAGGAACTGGTCGCGGCGCTCCACGCCTGACCCCCGCCCGCGCAGGGCGCCGCCAAGGAAAAAGCGCCCGTTGCCGAGAGGGCAACGGGCGCTTTGCCTGGGTCTTGCTTTCTACGTCGGCGCTGGAATCAGAACTGGTATTTGGCGGAGGCGACCACCGTGCGTTCGTTGCCCGGATAGAAGTTGTTGTAGGCGCGCGAGGCGGTGTACTTGCGATTGGCCAGGTTGGTCGCCGACAGCGAAAGGCGCCATGGGCCGGTCGTGTAATGCACCGTGGCGTCCAGCAGCGCGACGCCGCCTTCGGCCGAGGTGTTGGCCACCTCGTTCCAGCGCCGGCCGATGTAACGCACGCCGCCGCCGAAGCCGATGCCGTTGTTCATGGTGTAGTCGAGCCACAGGGACGCCGTCTGCTTGGGCACCTGGATCGGCATCTTTCCGAGCTCGCTCTTGTTGGCGCTTTCCAGCACCTTCATGTTGAGCACGGTGTAGGAGGCGGTGAGGTTCAGGTTGCGGGCCAGTTCGGCCTTGGCTTCCAGTTCGAGGCCGCGCGAGCGGACACGGCCGATCTGGCGCGCCTCGAACGTGTCCTGGTCGTAGGTGACCACGTTCGACTTGCGCAAGTCGAAAACGGCGGCGGTGAACGACGTGCGCGATCCTTCGGGCTGGTACTTGATGCCGGCCTCGACTTGCTTGCCGCGGGTCGGCACCAGGGGATTGCCGCGCGGGTCGACGCCGCTGGTCGGCATGAACGACGTGGCGTAGCTGACATACGGCGCCCAGCCATTGCCGATCAGGTAGCTCAGGCCTGCACGGCCGCTGAATTGCTTGTCGGTCTGCTCCTTGCGAGATGCGCTGATGCGGTCGTTGGTCTCGGATTTCA
Source organism: Variovorax sp. GW821-FHT10C12 (assembly GCF_059415405.1). Classification (NCBI taxonomy): domain Bacteria; kingdom Pseudomonadati; phylum Pseudomonadota; class Betaproteobacteria; order Burkholderiales; family Comamonadaceae; genus Variovorax; species Variovorax sp. GW821-FHT10C12. Next base: position 198,164 of record NZ_JBWKNE010000009.1, on the reverse strand, counting down.
CGCGATCCTGGCGGCCGCTGAGCGTGAGCACCCAGCGATCGTCGAACTTGATCTGGTCTTGTGCGTAGAAGCCGAGCTGTTGCGTGACCTGGGTGTAGTTGCGCAGGGGCGTGAAGGGTTCCTGTATCGGAACGAGGTTGACGGGATTGCGCAAGTCGAGGCTGGGCGCCGGCCCCGAGAACTCCTTGAACGTGTAGCGGGTGCGGGTCGTGTCGACGCCGAACAGCAGGGTGTGCGCGACGTTGCCCGTACGCACGCGGCCCTGCAACTGCGCATCCGAGGTCCACTGGCTGAACCACTCCGGGAAGGAGCGCGCGCTGCGAGTGAGCGTGTGGTTGTCGGGCAGCAGGTTGTCGCGCAGGATGTGCTTTTCGATGCGGGTGTTGGCGTAGCGCAGGTTGTGCCGCACCGTCCAGTTGTCGTTCACATGGTGTTCGAACTGGTAGCCCAGGGTTTCCTGGCGGTTGCGGATGCGGCTGAAATCGGGGTCGCCACGCACGATGCCGGTGTTGCGGCCTGCGTTGTCCATGACATAGAAGATGTCGTCGCTGGCCTTGCTGTCGAGAAATTCGCCGAGCAGCGTGAACGACGTGGAGGCCGAAGGCTGCCAGCGCAGCGACGGGGCCAGGTAGGTGCGCTTGGTGGAGAACGGCGTGCCGTCTCCGTAGCGCATCTGCGTGTTGGAATCCATGCCCAGGCCGACCACGCGGTAGCTCACGGTGTCGCTGGCGACGCCCCCCAGGTCGAAGGCCAGTTGCTTGCGCTGGAAGGTGCCGTACTTCACCTCGAGTTCGCGCACCGGCGTTTGGCTGGGCATCTTGCTCACGCGGTTGATGATGCCGCCGGCATCGCCCTGGCCGAACGTCACGGAGGCCGGTCCGCGCAGCACTTCGACGCGCTCGATGCCGTAGGGCTCGGTCACCGAATAGGCGGGCATGACGAGACCGTCGCGGTAGCTGGAGATGCCCGCCGTCGCGTCGAAACCGCGCATCAGGATCCAGTCGATGCCGCGGCCGTCAAAGCCCCAGTTGCTGACCGTGACACCGGGCGTGTAGCGCACGGCCTCCATGATGTCCTGGACACCGCGTGCCTCCATTTCTTCGCGTCCGATGACCGAGATCGACTGCGGGATCTCGAGCAGCGGCGTATCGGTCTTCGTGCCAGTCGCGCTGCGGCGCGCCACATACCCCTGCACCGGGCCGGTGGCGGTTTCGGGCTGATCGCCGCTCACAGTGATCTGGGGCAGTGTCTGGGTCGGCGCAGCCGGTGCGGGCGCAGGGACGGTCTGCGCCGGTGCCGCGAGGCTCCAGAAGGCGGCGGCGGTGCCGAAGGCGGTCGCGAGCGATGTGTTGAGCAGGCGTGGCCGCGGCAAGGAAAGAGGACGCATGAAGGAATGTCTCCCGAAGGGTGATCTTTGAACCGCGCTCATGTTAATGAGAATGGTTCCCATTAGCTTTAAAAATGAAGCATTTTGTTGCGAGCCGGCAACGGAAGCCGTGAACTCGGAAGGGGCGTGTACGGGCGGGACGCGCGGACATGGCGGGTTCGTTCACACCTTCTCAGAGGTGGGGCGCCAGCAGGCTCAGGCCTTGGTGCATGGCGGGAAAGAGGCTGCGGTTGAAGTTGTTCCAGCGCAGCTCGAGGATCGAGTCGTCCGGCGCGATGTCGGTGTCCAGCACGTCGAAGATGACTTCGCCCGAATCGATGCCGTTGTCCACGTAGTGCAGCGACGCCCCGGTCTTGACGACCGGCTTCGTCGCCACGGTGGTCATCGCATGCCAGTCGACCACCTTCTCGCCGCGTGCGCCGTGCAGGGCGTCGAGCGTTGCGTAGGCGCCGCGCCGCTGGAAAGGCGATTCGAGGCGTGTGATGCCGGGGTGGATGTTGACGATCTTCCGGTGGAAGCGGCTGCCGGGGCGCACCAGTTCATCGAGGATGACCAGCAGGCCGTCGAGCACGACCACGTCGGCCTGGAGCGTCAACAGCTTGTCGAGCAACTGGTGCTCGAAGGCGCTCTTTCCCGCAACGCGCCCGGGATCGTTCAGCGGCAAGCGGCGGTACGACGAGGGCACGGCGTGCAGCATGTCCCGCAGCAGCCGGCCCTGAGCGCGCTGGTCTTTCGGGAAGATCCATGGCTTGTCGGGACTGCAGGAGAAGCCGTAGTCGGCCAGTGCGGCCTGGTCCCTGGGCGAGTGTTCGTCGTCGTCGCAGACGATGCCCTCGAGCGAATAGGCATCGCCGAGCGGGGTGGTGTCCAGCGCCTGCGCCAGGTATTCGAGCGGCGACTTCATGTAGCGGGGCTGCCCCTTGTAGTCGACGGGCTGGCCCGCCTTGTCGGCGGCGGCGTTTCGCAGAGAGAGGACGTAGACGAGTTTGGCCTTGTTGGACATGGATCGGGATAGATGGATTGACGTGGGAGGTTCTCCCGAGGAAGACGAAATACCTCGCGATCTGTTCACCGGATCGGCTGCGGGCGATGCCGGGGCGCCAGCGGACAAGCACCGCAATAGCCTTCACCGGGCAGCAGGTGGTAGAGGCAGCATTGCCGGTGCAGCTTGATCGGGACCGCGCGGTTGTCCTGAAGCTGGACGACCTCGCGCTGGCGCCCGTAGAGCGGGTTGGCGCCCCGTGGTGCCGGCCATGTGGCGCTGTGGAGCAGCCAGGCGCGGTCCTGTGCGACACAGGGCGCGCCGCCGCTCAATTCCACGCCCTTGCCGAGCAGGTGGTCGAAGTGGCGCGCCACGTTGCCCCAGAGAATCTTCGGGGCCAGGCCTGCCGATTCCGAGAGCGCATCCAGGAGCGGGGCCAGGTGCTGCCACAGCAAGCGTTCGTAGCGCTGTGCCGTGCTGGCACCTTGCCGCGATGTGCCCAGGGTCCGCACATGGAAGCCGACAGGCGCGCCGTGGTCGTCCAGGCACACCCAGGTCTGCGCCGCCGCGACCGGAAAGACGTGCTGCAGCAGCGTGGCGGCGGCGACCACGGGTGGCAGGAGCATCGCGAGGTATTCAAGGCTCCAGGCCGACGCGATGGGCCGCAGATCAACGCCGGTGCTGCCCTTGGACCGCGCGTATTTTCGAAGGGCTTCGGCAAGGAGTGGGCTGCCGGGCGGCAGCAGGTCCCACACCCGCAAGGCATCGGCGGGAACGCGCTGCGAAAGGTGCAGGCCCTCGCCGAGCGGTGCCAGTTCACCCTGGAAGATCGGAGCCAGCAGCGCAATCATGCGGCGGCTGCACAAGGGGTGGCGAGGCGCGGCCGAGGGTGCATGCCCAGAAGACGCGGCAGCGCCCCTAATGTTCATGCGGCGTCGCGCGGCGCGGCCCGCGCAAGCGTCCGATGAACATCGGGCGCGCCGGACCGTCTATGCAAAGGGCGGCGTTGCGCTGCCGCAATCGCCCCGGCGGGCGGAAAGACTTCTTGCATGACATCGAATGGCCATGGCAATCGCGCGGAGGTCGCGCGCCTGCTCCAACCTTTTCTTCCATGGATCCTGCTGTCGCTGGTGACGGGCATCAGCGCGGGTGCGGCCACGGTGTTCCTGCTGCGCACCATCAACATGGTGCTGAACCAGCCCGGCGGCATGGCCGGCGGCCTGCTGCTGACGTTCATCGCGCTGTGCCTGGTCGCACTGTTCGGCCGCATGGCTTCCGACGTGTCGACCAATTTCGTCGGCCAGCGCCTGGTGGCCCAGGTGCGCAAGAGCCTGGCCCAGAAGATTCTTTCGGCGCCCATCGACGCGCTGGAGCGCTACCGCACGCACCGCCTCATGCCCGTGCTGTCGCAGGACGTGGACATGATCAGTGATGTTGCTTTCGTGCTGTCGTCCACGCTGATCGCACTGGCCGTCGCGCTGGGCTGCCTTGCGTACCTGGCCTGGTTGTCGCTGCCGCTCTTCGGGTTGCTGGCCATTGCACTGGTCGTGGGAGCGGGTGTCCAGACCTTGGCGCAGACCCGCGCCGAAGCGGGCTTCTGGAAAGCCCGCGAGCACGAAGACCAGCTGCACAAGACCTACCGCGCGATCAGCGAAGGCGCCAAGGAACTGCGCATGCATCGCGAGCGCCGGACCCGCATGTTCAGCGGGCAGATCGGCCACATCGTCGACAAGATCCGGGTGGTCAACAGCCGTGCGATCAATACCTATGTGATTGCCACCGCCTTCGGCTCGGCCCTGTTCTTCCTGTTGATCGCGCTGATCCTGGGATGGGCCGCGTTTCGCAGCACCGAGCCCGTGGTGCTCAGCGGCTTTGTGCTGGTGATGCTGTTCCTGAAGGGGCCGATCGACCAGATCGCCGGCGCGCTGCCCAGCGTCGGGCGCGCCAAGGTCGCGTTCCAGCGCATTGCCGACCTGTCGGCGCGCTTTGCCACGCCCGAGCCCCATCTGCACCTGGAGCGGCCCGGCGGCGGTCCCACGATGACCCGCGACATCGGCATGCGGGGCGTGCGCTATGCCTTCGATGCGCCCGATGGCGGCGAGCCCTTCGTGCTCGGACCGATCGACCTGCAGCTTCGCCGCGGCGAGATGGTGTTCGTGGTGGGCGACAACGGGTCCGGCAAGACGACGCTGATCAAGCTGCTGCTGGGTCTTTATGCGCCGCAGCAGGGCGAGGTGCTGATGGATGGCGCGGTTGTCACGCCCGAGGCCCGCGACGACTATCGGCAGCTGTTCACCACCGTGTTCTCCGATTTCTATCTGTTCGAAAACCTGGTCGCCAACGAGAAAGGCGATGAGGGCGCGCATGCACTGCCGCAGGCCGCGCTGCCCTACCTGCAACGCCTGGAGATCGCCCACAAGGTGAGCATCAAGGACGGCTCCTTCAGCACCGTCGACCTCTCGACCGGCCAGCGCAAGCGCCTGGCGCTGGTGCATGCCTACCTCGAGGGTCGGCCGGTGCTGGTGTTCGACGAATGGGCGGCCGACCAGGACCCGACCTTCCGCCACCTTTTCTACACCGAGCTGCTGCCCGAGCTGCGCGCGCGCGGCCACCTGCTGGTGGTGATCTCGCACGACGACCGCTACTTCCACCTGGCCGACCGCGTCATCACGATGAAGGCCGGGCGCGTGGCGGAAGACCGCGCCCGCGCACCGCAAAGTCTCGCCGCGTGACGACAGGCCGTATCCCCCACACAGAGCCCACAGGAGTTGACATCCCATGCAGCACATCCATGACCTGATCGGCGTCGGGTTCGGCCCGTCGAACGTCGCGCTGGCCATCGCGCTGGACGAGAAGCGCCATGGCGGGAAGCCGTTGGACGCCCTGTTCATCGAACGCCAGCCCCGCTTCGCCTGGCACCCGCACATGCTGCTGGACCAGGCCCACATGCAGATCTCGTTCCTGAAAGACCTGGCGACGCTGCGCAATCCGACCAGCCGCTTCACCTTCGTGAACTACCTGCACGAGCAGGGACGGCTGACGGACTTCATCAACCTCAAGAGCTTCTTTCCGAGCCGCCACGAGTTCAACGACTACCTGGGCTGGGCCGCGGGCCAGTTCGAGGATGCCTGCCGCTACGGCGAGGAGGTGTTCGACGTGCAGCCCGAGACGCAGGGCGGCGAGGTGCATCTTTTGCGCGTGCGCTCGCGCACCGCCGACGGCCGCGTGCAGGAGCGGCTCGCGCGCAACCTGGTGGTGAGCATCGGCGGCGTGCCCCACATTCCCGAAGGCTTTCGCGGGTTGCGCGACGATCCGCGCGTGTTCCATTCGAGCAGCTACCTGAAGGACATGGCGCAGCACCCGCAGGCGCGCCGCGTGGCCATTGTCGGTGCGGGCCAGAGCGCGGCGGAGATCTTCATGGACCTGCAGGGGCGCCCCGGTGCGCCGCAGGTCGACTTCATCATGCGTGCACGGTCGATCCGGCCTTCGGACGACAGCCCCTTCGTCAATGAAGTCTTCAACGCCGACTTCACCGACTACATGTACAGCCAGGGAACCGAGGTGCGCGCCGCGCTGCTCGACGAGTTCGCACAGACCAACTACGCGGTGGCCGACCTCGACCTGATCCAGCAGATCTACAAGGTCTTCTACGACCAGAAGGTGGCGCGCGGCAGCCGCCTGCGCATGCTGCGCCAGCACGACGTGCGCGCGGTGCGTGCCGCGAGCGACGGCATCCACCTCACGCTGGTCGACCGCGACGTGCAGCGCGAGAGCACCGTGCGCTACGACGCCGTGGTGCTCGCCACCGGCTATGCGCGCGACCAGCACAAGGACCTGCTGGCGCCGCTCGCGCCGTACATCGGCCCCTACGACGTCGACCGCTACTACCGCCTGAAGGCCACGCCCGACTTCCATCCGGGCATCTACCTGCAGGGCGCCTGCGAAGACAGCCACGGCCTGAGCGACACGCTGCTGTCGGTGACCTCGGTGCGCACCGGCGAGATCGGCAACGCATTGCTGGCGGCGCAGTCGCGGGCGCGCAGCGCAGCGCGCGACGCGTCGCAGGCCGTCCAGATCTAGCCGATGCCCGGGCGCACCGCGATGGCCCGCAGCACGCCGGTGTCCGCGCAGACGGCCGTCGACACCGCGTGGGCCCTTTTCTGCCGGCTGCACGACGCGCCCTCGCGCGACCACGCCGACCAGCTCGTGCACTGGCTCGGCGAAGACCCGCGGCACGTGCGCGCATTCGACGAGGCGCTCACGCTGTGGGCGCTGGCGGGCGCCGTGCTGGTGAAGCCCGTGCTCGACGAGGCGCAGCGCCGCAGCCCCGATCTGCAATAGGCCGCAGCCGACCGCGCGGCCACAGTTCCCGACCCGAGAAACACAGACACCCGTGAACATCCCGACCACCTCCCGCATTCCCCGGTGGGGCCGCCGCATGGCCGCCATCGCCCTGGCAGGCGCCGTGCTGGGCGCCGCGCCCGCCTGGGCCCGGCGCGATGCGCCATCGCCTGCCGCCGCCATCGAGATCCGCCGCACCACAGACGGCATTCCCCACATCCGCGCCACCAGCTGGCGCGGGCTGGGCGTCGGCTACGGCCAGGCGCAGGCCGAAGACGCGCTGTGCACGCTGGCCGATGCCTTCGTCACCTTCAGCGGTCAGCGCTCGCTGTACTTCGGCGCCGAGGCGAAACCGCAGACACGCTCCACCTTCGGCACACCGGCCAACCTCGACCTGGACTTCTTCTTCCAGGCCTTCGCGGGCGCGGATGCGGTCGAGGCGCTGAAGCGCGAGCAGCCGGCCGAACTCAACGAACTCATCGCCGGTTTCGCCGAGGGCTACAACCGCCACGTGCGCGCACTGCAGGCGGCGCCGCAACGCGACGGCGACGCGGCGCTCGCCTGCGCGGAGGCGCCCTGGGTGCGCACCATCGGCCCCGAAGACATCTACCGCCGCATGCTCGCCGCAGGGTTGGCCGGCGGCTACACGCATTTTGTCGCCGAGATCGCGAACGCGAAACCTGCCGCGGCCCTGCCGCCCGCGCCGGCCGACAAGTTCTCGCTGTCCACGCGGCTCGAGATGCCCGTGGGCGATGCGCACGGCATCGGCAGCAACGTACTGGCCTTCGGCCAGGCGGCCACCGGCGAGCGCGGCGGCAGCGTGCTGTTCGGCAATCCGCACTGGTACTGGGGTGGGCCCGACCGCTTCTACCAGGCGCATCTCACGCTGCCCGGGAAGATGGACGTGGCGGGCGTGTCCTTTCTTGGCATTCCGGTCATCATGATCGGCTTCAACAACGACGTGGCCTGGAGCCACACGGTGTCGGCCGCACGGCGCTTCGGCATGTTCGACCTGACGCTGGACCCCGCCGACCCCACGCGCTACCTCGTCGACGGCCGCTCCGAGCCCATGCGCGCCCAGCCGCTCGCGGTGGCGGTGCGCCGCGCCGACGGCACGGTGGACCTGGTGCATCGCACGCTCTACCGCACGCGCTTCGGCCCGGTGGTCGATCTCGGCGCGCGCCATGCGGCGCTGGGCTGGAGCGCCCGCAAGGCCGTTGCGATCCGCGACATCAATGCCGACAACCCGCGCATCTTCCGCAACTTCTTCCGCTGGGACCAGGCGCGCTCGCTCGACGAGTTCATCCGCATCCAGCGCGAGGAGCTCGCGATGCCCTGGGTCAACACCGCGGCCATCGGGCGCGGCGACGGCCGTGCCTGGTATGCCGACATCGGTGCGGTGCCGGGCGTGCCCGACGATCTGCGCGCCACGTGCACCACGCCGCTGTCGAAGGCCTTTGCCGCGCTCGACCCGGCCACGCCCATGCTCGACGGCAGCCGCTCCGCCTGCGAGTGGCAGAGCGCAAAGGGCGCGGTGCAGTCCGGCACGCTGGCGGCCGACCGCATGCCCAGCCTGCTGCGAGAGGACTACGTCGCGAACATGAACGACAGCTTCTGGCTCACGAACCCGGCGCAGCCGCTGACCGGCTTCGCCGCGGTGCTCGGTGCCGAGGGGCGGGCGCTTTCGATGCGCGGGCGGGAAGGGCACCGCATCGCGAGCGAGCTTGCCGCGGCGGGCGAGACCTCCAGCCGGGGCCTCGCGCAGCGCGTGATGCACAAGACGCTGGAAGCGCGTTCGTACACCGCCGATCGCTTCAAGCCCGCGCTGCTCGATGCCGCTTGCGCGCCGGGCCAGGTGGAGCTGCCGGCCGAGGAGGCGGTGTCCAAGACCCGCACGCGCGTCGACGTGCGGCCGGCCTGCCAGGTGCTGCGCCACTGGTCGAACCGGGCCGATGCTTCCGATCGCGGCGCGTTGCTGTGGGATGCCTTCTGGAGCCGGGTGCTGGAGATTCCCGCGAAGGAGCTCTACACGCAGCCGTTCTCGGCGAGCACACCGCTCACGACGCCGTCGGGCATCCACGTGGCGGACCCGCGCGTGGCGCGCGCGCTGGCCGCGGCGGTCGAGGACATGGCGCGCAAGGGAAGGGCGCTCGACACGCCCTTGGGCGAGCGCCGTTTCGTGCGCAGCGAGGGGCGGGAGGTGCCGTTGTCCGGCGGCTGCGACGGCGAGGGCTATTTCGCCATCGCCTGTGCCAACGAGGGCGACTACACCATGGGCGACCGCTCCCATGGCAACACCTATCTGCAGGTGGTGTACTTCGACCGCCGCGGCGTGCAGGCGCACACCCTGCTCGCGCACGGCGAGCGCGAGACCGCGGTTCGCAACGGCAAGGGCATCGCACCGGTGGCGCGCTACGCGCGGAAGGACTGGCTGCGCTTTGCGTTCCGCGAGGAGGACATCGCGCGCGACCCCTTGTTGGCGCGCAAGACGCTCCGGCCCTGAAGCCCAGGCATAAAAAAACGCACGACCCGAAAGCCGGGTCGTGCGTCAAGGGCACCTTCTGCCGGTGCCGCCCTAAGTCAATTCGTTGGTGCGTGTCAGAGCTTGTAGCTGAGCTTCAGCCAGGCGTTGCGCGGGTTGCCCTGCGTGTAGCCGTTGTAGGCGCCCAGGCCGTTGTAGTAGCGCTTGTCGCCCAGGTTCTCGATATGCAGCGAGGCGCTCAGGCGGTTGTTGATGTCGTAGCGCGCCATCAGGCCGAACAGCGTCAGGCCGCCTTGCGAGGCGCGGCCGAGTTCGTTGAACTCGTCGTAGTAGATGCCGCTCTGGTAGCTCACGCTGCCACCGACGGTGAGCTTGCTCCACTCACCCGGCAGGCGGTAGCTGGTGGCCACGCGGAACAGGCGGCGCGGGTACTGCGGGTTCAGCAGCACGCCGTCGGCATCGCGCTTGGCGTGGTAGGTGTAGCCCGCGAGCATCTGCAGACCCGGCAGCACCTCGCCGGCGGCGGTGAGCTCGAAGCCCTTGCTCTTGGCGCCCTGCACCGCGCGGTACGGAATGCCGCCGTCGGGCAGCAGCGAGCCGGCGCCGGTGTCGATCACGGCGAGGTTGGTCTCGCGCGTCTTGAAGATCGCGGCGCTGGTGTTGAGCTTGCCGCCGAAGTGCTCGCCCTTCAGGCCCAGCTCGATGTTCTTGCCGCGCTGCGGCGCGATGAGCGAGTTGTTGCGGTCGCGCACCGTGTTGGGCTGGAAGATGTCGGTGTAGCTGCCGTACAGAGAGAGCTCCTTGCTCACGTCGAACACCACGCCCAGGTAGGGCGTGACCACGCCGTTCTCGCGCATCGAACTCACGCCGGTGCGCCGCCAGGTGGTCCAGTCGAGCGTGGACGCATCGGACTTGTACCAGGTGCCGCGCGCGCCGACGATGAGCGACAGCGGCTCGGCCAGCTTCAGGCGGGTCGAGGCGTAGATGGCTTTCTCGGTGGTGTTCAGCGGCGCCGTGTACAGCGGGTACGAGAAGGAGGTCGGCTCGGGGAAGCTCTGCAGCTGGTAGAAGTTCAGCGGCCGGCGGTCGATCATGCGCGGCACGGCGCCACGCGTGTAGACCGTGGCGTCGTAGGTGTTGTAGCTCATGCCCACCACGGCCTCGTGCGTCTGGCCGAAGGCCTCGAACGGGCCCTTCAGGTGCACGTCGAGGGCCTTGTTGGCGCCTTCGGCGGGGTTCTCGCGGATGTCGATGGTGGAGGCGCCGGTGCGCGCGTTGATCGCGCGGTAGATGCTCAGGTCACCCGAGGCGCGCTCGCGTTTGCTCTTGAGGTAGCTGGCGTCCACCTTGAGCTGCCAGCCCGCGCCCAGGCGCTGGTCGAGGTTGGCGAACAGCTTGTCGCTGTACATGTCCCAGTAGCTCCACGGCGCGCTGGAGTTGAACGAGCGCGGCAGGTTGGTGCGCTGGCCGTTGCTGAAGAACAGCGGGCTCTGGCCGTAGTTGGCGCCATCGATGGCGGTCTTCTGGTGCTCGAAGCCCACCGACAGGCGAGAGCCCGCCGCGAGGTCGACTTCGAGAATGCCGTACAGCGCGTCTTCGCTGCGCTTCTTGTTCTCGATGAAGCTTTTGCCGTCGGTGCGCGAGGCCATGAAGCGCCCGCGCACGCTGCCGTCGGCGTTGAGCGGGCCGCCCACGTCGATCTCGGCGTTGTAGCGGCTCCAGCTGCCGATGCCGCCCGAGATGTGGCCGGCGAATTCGGAGGTGGGGCGCTTGCGCACGAGGTTGATGGCGCCGCCGGGCGAGCCCACGCCGTTGAGCAGGCCGGCCGCGCCGCGGATCACTTCGACGCGGTCGTAGAAGGCGGTGCTGATCATGCTCGACTCGCCGGCCACGCTGTTGAAGCCCAGCGTGGGCACGCCGTCGATCATGGTGCTCAGGGCGAAGCCGCGCGAGGAGAAGGTCACGCGCTCGTCGTTGCGGTCGGCCACGATGCCGGGCGTCTGGCGCAGCACGTCTTCGAGGGTGACGAGGTTCTGGTCGTCGATCTGCTGGCGGCCGATGACGCTGACCGACTGCGGCGTTTCGCGCGGCGACAGGTCCATCCGCGTGGCACCGGCGGCGGCGCGTGTGGTGTACGAGCCCGTGCCTTCGGTGGTGCCGTCGGTGGCGGCCTGCGCGGCCACGGTCACGGCCGGCAGTGTGGACGCGCCGGCCGTGCTCTGGCGCTGGATGGTGACGCGCGTGGGGCCGTTGCGCACCGCCACGAGGCCGCTGCCGGCCAGCAGGCGGTCGAGCGCCTGCTGGAAGCTCAGGCGGCCCGACACGGCCGGTGCGGCCAGGCCCGAGACCACGTCACCGGCGGCGAGCACCTGCACGCCGGTCTGGCGCGACAGCTCGTTGAGCGCGGCGCCCAGCGGCTGGGCGGCCACGTTGATGTCGCGTGCTTGTGCAGCGGCCTGGTCGGCGCCCTGGGCGGCGGCGAGGCCGCTCCAGCTGGCAAAAGCGGTTCCGAAGGCGGCGGCAAGCGCGGCGCTCAGGAGTCGGTGGCGAGACGAGAAACGCATGGGTGAAGGCTCCAGACAAATAAATCGGTGCGGCATGAAACGGGCGCGCGCCGCAGCCGTCGATCGGATGCGGGGTGCTTCTGGATGTAAGACGTTTGAACTCGAAAAAGAGAGACAGGCCCGTGACAAGGCATCGGCCGCCGCGTCGATGCGGGTCGAAAAACGAGCGGAAAGAGGGAGCGGCGCGCCGGCGGGCGCACCGGGGTCAGCGCGCCTGCAGGCGCACGCTGCCGTCGGGCCGGGCCACCGCCACCAGCGGCAGGATGGCCGGCAGCGCGTCGAGCAGGCCGGCCGAGTCGTTGGTGCGAAAGCGCCCCGAGAGCCGCATCGCGTCGATGCGGGCGTCGGCGCCGACGATGGGCGCGCTGCGGTAGCTGTTGACCGCGGCCAGCGCGTCGCCCAGCGGCGTGTTGTCGAACACCAGCCAGCCGTCGCGCCAGGCCGAGAGGGCGGCGGTGTCGGCCTGGCGCACCGGGTCGGCGTGGCCGTCGCGCACCTCGAGCATGTCGCCGGCGCGCAGGTCGACCACTTCGCCGCTGCGTTCGGTGCCGGCGTGGCGCAGCACCTGCACGCGCACATGGCCGTGCTCGACGCCCACGGTGATCGGGCCGCCGCGGTCGCGCACGGTGAAGGCGGTGCCGACGACTTCGATGATCGCCTCGCGCGTGCGCACCACGAAGGGCCGCTCGGCGTCGGGGGCGACGTCGAAGCGGACCTCGCCGCGCGCCATGTCGATCATGCGGCGGCGGCGGTAGAGCGTGACGTCGACGGCGCTCTGGGGCGCGAGGTCGAGGCGGCTGCCGGCCGAGGCATCGGCGGCATCGGCCAGCGTGACCTTGAGCATCCGCGCGTTCGGTGTGCGGTACGTCGCCTGGAACACGGGCTGCTGCCAGTACCACTGCACGCCGCGCCCCGCGACCACGCCGGCGCCGAGCAGCCCGGCGACCGACAGCAGCATCTTGCGGCGCGAGGGGCTGCGCGGGGCCGGTGCGGGCACGGGCTCGTCGAAGTGCGCGCGCAGGTCGTCGGCCATGCCGCCCAGCGCGTTCCAGCGCTCGCGCGCCTCGCGCACGGCGGCGGCGTGTTCGGGCGAGCGCGTGCGCCACTGGTCGAGCGCGAGCCGGGCGCTGTTGGCGGCCGGGCTCGGCGGCGCGATCTCGTCCTCGACGATGAGCGCGAGCGCGCGTTCGATCAGCCGTTCACGCGGAACGACCGCTGTGGCCGCACGGCTCATGAAAAGTCTTCGGCCAGTGCGGTGTCGAAACCGGCGTGGCTGTTCACCGCCTGCGGCTCGATCAGTTCATGGCGCAGCTCGGCGAACACGCGCGAGCAGTCGATGGTGGCGCGCAGCAGGTGCTTGGCGACCGCCATCTCGGTGATGCCCAGGCGCTGCGCGATCTCGGCGCGCGAGTGGCCGTAGGCGCGGAACAGCAGGAACACTTCGCGCCGGCGCGGCGGCAGCTGTTCCATGGTTTCCACCACGCGGCGCAGCACGCGGTGCTGGGCCACGACGTATTCGGACGAGGGGGCGGTGAGGTGCGTGCCCACGACGGCATGCGAGACGGCCCACTCCTGCGCCACCTTGCGGTGGCGGGCTTCGTCGATGCACAGGTTGCGCGCCACGCGGAACAGCAGGGCGCGCGGCGACTCGATGGCGGCGCCGTCACGCAGGCCGAGCGTGTGCGTGTACACGCGCTCGAAGCTGGACTGCGCGATGTCGGCCGCATGGTGCGGGTCGCGCAGGTCGCGCGTGAGCTGCCGGCGCAATTCCGCGTAGTGAGACACAAGTTCCTGGACGAGGTCGCGCATCCGGTCGCCTTCTCGCAAGCATCGACAAAAGACCCCTGGGCCGATGGCTGGTGCGCGCCGGTGAACAAGGAGGCGAGGGCGCTGGCTTCGGTGACCCCGGGGATGGGGTTAATAAGAACTATTCTTATTTAATGTAACACCGAAGCGTTGGGTTTCCGTGGTCCGGTGGGGCTGCCCGCAGCCGGTGGTGCGCGTGTGCCCGTCTCGCATTGACCCGTTCATGCAGCGGGTGATAGCCTGCCGCCCGCTTCGAACGAACCCCCTCCCCCACAGAAAGAACAGGCTTCCTCATGCACCTTCGCTCCACCCCGCGCTCATGGACGCGCGCCGCCTGCCAGGGCGCCGTGCTGGCCAGTGCCTTGCTCGCCGTCAACGCCATGGCCCAGAAGCCGCACCAGGGTGTGCTCGACGCCGCCACGCAGCAGAAGGACGAGACGCTGCAACTGCTGGAGCGCATGGTCAACATCGATTCGGGCTCGACCAACACCGAAGGGCTGGCCAAGGTGCGCGAGATGGTGGCGGATGAACTGCGCAAGCTCGACGCGCGCATCGAGAGCTTTCCTGCCGAGCCGCACCCGGGCACCAACCTGGTCGCGACGTTGACCGGGCAGGGCAAGAAGAAGATCCTCATCCTGGCCCACATCGACACCGTGTTCAAGGACGGCACGGCCGCGGCCAAGCCCTTCTACATCAAGGACGGCCGCGCCTACGGCCCTGGCGTGATGGACAACAAGGGCGGCGTCGTGGCCGGCCTGCAGGCGCTGAAGATCCTGCAGAAGATCGGCTTCAAGGACTACGGCCAGATCACCTTCCTGATCGACACCAACGAAGAGACGGGCTCGGTCGGCACCAGCGCGCTCATCGAACGCGTGGCCAAGCAGCACGACGTGGCGCTGAACCTCGAGCCGGGCCGCCCGGCCGACGGCCTCGTGGTCGAGCGCAAGGGCTCGGCCACGGCGCTCATCGAGGTGAAGGGGCTCGCCTCGCACGCGGGCGTCGCGCCCGAGGCGGGCCGCAACGCGGCCATGGAAGTCGCGCACCAGGTGCTGCAACTGTCGAAGGTGGCCGACGCGGCGAAGAAGACCACGGTCAACTTCACGGTGCTCACAGCCAACGGACCGACCAACGTGATTCCCGCGTCGGCCAGCGCCAAGGGCGACGTGCGCGCCGCCACGCCCGAGGAGCTCGACCGCGTCGAGAAGGACCTGACGCGCATCGCGCAGAACAAGCTCATCCCCGAGACCGAGGTGCGCGTGCGTCTCGTGCGCGGCCTGCCGCCGATGCCGCGCTCGCCCGCATCGGACAAGCTCGTGCGCATGGCCGAGGGCATCTACGGCGAGATCGGCAAGAAGCTCACCATCGAGAGCAGCGGCGGCGCCGCCGACGCGAGCCTCGTGGCCGGCGTCGGCGTGCCCGTGCTCGACGGCTTCGGCATCGTGGGCGGTGGCATCCACACGCCGGAGGAATACGCCGAGGTCGAGAGCGTGGTGCCGCGGCTTTACTTGCTGTCGCGGATGCTCATGGACTTGAGCGCGAACTAGGGCCTGTTGCCAGGGCCTCAGCCCCGCTTCGGAATGCCCAGGCCCTTCACCACCGCCGGCCGTGCCACGAAGGCCTCGAGCACGCGCGCGACGTTCTTGAACTCGCTGAAGCCCACGAGGTCGCCGGCCTCGTAGAAGCCGATCAGGTTGCGCACCCACGGGAAGGTGGCGATGTCGGCGATGGTGTACGTGTCGCCCATGATCCAGGCGCGATGGGCAAGGTGCTTGTCGAGCACGCCGAGCAGGCGCTTCGATTCGGCCACGTAGCGGTCGCGCGGGCGCTTGTCTTCGTAGTCCTTGCCGGCGAACTTGTTGAAGAAGCCGAGCTGGCCGAACATCGGGCCGATGCCGCCCATCTGGAACATCACCCACTGGATGGTCTCGTAGCGGGCCGCCGCATCCTTCGGGATGAACTGGCCGGTCTTCTCGGCGAGGTACAGCAGGATCGCACCCGATTCGAACAGCGCCAGCGGCTGGCCGCCCGGGCCGTTGGGGTCGAGGATGGCGGGGATCTTGTTGTTCGGGTTGAGCGACAGGAACTCCGGCGACATCTGGTCCTGGGTCTCGAAGCTCACGAGGTGCGGCTCGTAGGGCAGGCCGGTTTCCTCCAGCAGGATCGACACCTTCACGCCGTTGGGCGTGGGCAGCGAGTACAGCTGCAGGCGCTCGGGGTGCTGCGCGGGCCATTTCTTCGTGATGGGGAAGTGCGAGAGATCGGTCATGGGGAAAGTCCTTGGAATAGGGGCGACAACGGCGAGCGCCGGATTCTGCACGGCTCAGGCCGGCGGTGTGCGCGCATGGCCTTGCAGGCGCGGCAGCACCTCGCGGCCGAGCTCGTCGACCACGTCCTGCGCGGGTCGCCGGCTGCTGCGCGCGAGGTTCAGCAGCACATGGGCGACGCCGGCGTCTTCCATGCGGTCGAGGTAGTCGATGAGCGCATGGCGTCCGGCGCGCAGGCCGAGTTCGATGGGTTCAGCGGGCGCGTCGGCATCGTCCATCAGGTCGAGCTGCAACGATTGAACGAAGGGCTTGGCTTCGCCGCCCGCGCGTTCGCGCAGCGCGGTTTGCCACAGGCCGATGCGGCCCTGTTGGCGTGCTTCGTCGCGGTGGTAGGTGGCCCAGCCGTCGGCGTGGGCGGCGGTCCATTGCAGCGACTGGCGCGCCGAGCCCACCACCAGCATGCCGATGCGCGCGGCGGGCGCCGCCATGAGGTCGTGGCCGCCGGTGGCTTCGTGCAGCGCGGCGCGCTCCTGTGCATCGGGCGAGAGCGCCGAGCGCACGAGGTTCCAGCGTTCGCGGAAGACGTCGCCGCGCAGCGCGATGTCCTGCTGGAAGATGGCGAACTCGGCCTCGCGGTCACCCGAGCCCAGGCCGAGGATGAAGCGGTCGTTCGACAGGCGGTTGAGCGAGAGCGCGGCCTTGGCCACGTGCAGCGGATGGCGCAGCGGCAGCACGGCGGCGGCGGTGCCGAGCGCGATGCGCTGCGTGGCGGCGGCCAGCGCGGTGAGCCAGATGAAGGGCTCGTCGAGCACCGCGGTTTCTTCGCCCTGCGGCAGCATCACGGGCACGTCGCGCGTCCACAGCGTGGCAAAGCCGAGCGTGTCGGCCAGGCGGGCCAGCTGCAGTTCGATCGCGGGGTCGGCCATCGCGCCGTGCGGGCGCGCCAGCGGCGTCATCAATCCCAGGGTGAGCCGCCCGGCGAGCAGCGTCTGCCGGTAGGCGGTGTTGAACGGCGCCATGGCCGCGTCAGGCGCGTCGCTTGCGGGAGGCCGGTGCGGCGGGCGCTGCGAACAGCCGCTCGATCGATTGCCGCACGTCGGCCTGCATGTCGGCGATGGCCTTGGTGTCGCCCGAGAGGTGCTTGAGCAGCGCCTGCAGGAACAGCCCGTCGAAGAGGGCGTAGCAGGCCGAGGGCGGCAGGCCCGGTGCCTGGCCGGAGAGTTCGGCGAAGCGGCTCATGATGCGCCAGATCATGTCTTCAAGGCTCTTGTCGATCTGCACCACGTCGTCGTGGAAGGCCGCTTCGAACAGGGCCTGCGAACGCAGGTCGTACCAGAGCCGGTGCACGTGGCCTTCGCCCTGCAGCGTGTCGCCCAGGCTCTGCAGGAAGCCTTCCATGAGCTCGTCATACGTCGTGGCGGTGTCGACCGCGTGGTCGTAGCGCGTGACGCAGCGCGCCTTGTACTGCTTGACGCTGCAGACGATGAGGTCGACCTTGTCGCTGAAGTAGTAGTGCAGCACGCCATGCGAGAACTCGGAGTTCTGCGCGATCTCGCGCAGGCTGGTGCGCGCGTAGCCGAGCGTGGCCAGCGTGGTGAGGGCGGCTTCGCCGAGCTCGGCGCGGCGCTGCTCGAACTTGTCGGCCGGTGCCTTCTGCACCCGTCCGGCGTGCTTCTTTACCCGTGAATGAGTGGTCATTTCTAGCCAGGCCGCAGAGTGCCGGCCGCTGTGTTTCCTGGTGATTGCAAACCATAGCACGCGGCGTGGGAAATCCCTCCTACGTGCATTCCAGAGGCATTTTACGAAATTTGGGCAGTCGTCAAAAAAATTCTTGACACTCGTCAAGTCGATTCCTAGCATGGCCGCTCCATCTCATACACATATCCACAGGAGACAAGTGATGGCCAAGTTCGACTTGACGGGGCGCAAGGCCCTGGTAACGGGTGGTGCGCGCGGCATCGGCGCGGGCATCGCCCAGGCGTTGGCGCAGGCGGGTGCGTCGGTGATGATCGGCGACGTGCTCGCCGACCTGGGCAAGGAGACCGCGCAGCGGCTCTCCGCCGAAGGGGCGAAGGTGGGCTTCGTCCCGCTCGACGTCACGAAGGACGGCGACTGGGCGGCTGCCACCGAAGCCACGGTGAAGGCCCTCGGCGGCTTCGACATCCTGGTCAACAACGCCGGCATCGAGATCACCTCGCTGGTGGTCGACGTCGACGGCGACGACCTGCGCCGCATGCTCGACGTGAACGTGGCCGGCACGCTGCTGGGCATGAAGCACGCCTTTCGCGCGATGCGCCCCGGCGGCAGCGCGGGCGGCGGCGGGGCGGTGGTCAACATCGCCTCGGTGGCAGCCACCATCGCCTTTCCCGCCATTGCCGGTTATTCGGCGACCAAGTCGGCGGTCGACCGCGCCACGCGCGTGGCGGCCATGGAGTCCGGCAAGCTGGGCTACGGCGTGCGCGTCAACTGCATCTACCCCGGCCTCGTGCCCACCGACATGGGCATGAAGCTCGCCAACGACATCGTGGCTGCGGGGCTTGCGCCCAGCGTCGAGGCCGCCGTGGGCGACGTCATCGGCCAGACGCCGCTGGGCCGCCTCGGCGAGATCGGCGACATGGCCGACGTGGTGGTCTTCCTCTGCTCCGACGCTGCCCGGTTCATCACCGGCGCGGGCCTCGCGGTGGACGGCGGCATGGGCATGTGAGCGATCAACCAGGAGAGAAAAAATGAGCAGCAGCAAGAAGAAACCCGTCATCGTCTACGGCGCCTCCGGCTACACCGGGCGCCTGGTCTGCGAGTACCTGCGCGAGTACCACATCCCCTTCATCGCCGCGGGCCGCAGCGCAGAAAAGCTCGAAGCGGCGATGAAGTCGAACGTGCCCGGCATCGAGACCGCGGACTACGAAGTGGTCGAGGTCGCGCACACGGTCCAGGCGCTCACCGAGCTCTTTACCGGCGCCTCGGTCGTGCTCAACACGGTGGGGCCGTTCGCCAAGTTCGGTCCCGAGGTGGTCGATGCCTGCCTGGCCGCCGGCTGCCACTACACCGACACCACCGGTGAACAAGACTGGCTCATCACGCTCGACCAGAAATACGGCGCCAAGTTCGCGGCGGCCGGCCTGCTGCTGTCGCCCGGCTTGGCGCAGATGTACACCACCGGCGAAATCGCGGCGCAGCTGTGCCTGGAAACGCCCGGCCTGGACACGCTCGACATCGCCGTGTTCTGGGGCGGCAGCCCGACCATCGCGTCGACGCAGACCATCCTGGTGAACGCGGCCACGTCCAAGGCCTTCTACCTGGAGCAGAACCAGTACGTCGAATGGCAGCCCGACGCGGGCCTGTACCACCTGTCGATTCCCGGCCAGCATGAAGCCGCGCTGGCATTGCCCTGGGGCGGCACCTCGCACCCGGTGTGGTTCAAGCGCGACCCGCGCGTGGCCAACGTGAAGGTGCTCGGCGGCGTCTTCAACAAGCCGCTGATGCTGGGCGTGCCGCAGATCGTGGCCGCCGCGCTCAAGGCCACCGAAGGCATGAACGACGAAGACCGCTATGCGGCGCTGGCCCAGACGGCCGCGGGCGTGATGAACACCATGCCGCCGCGCGAGAACCCGCGCATCAACAAGTCCGTCGATTCGGTGCATGCCTCCGGTCCGCTGGGCCGCGCGCACTGCGTGATCTTCGGCAACTGCAACTACAAGCAGACCGGCCTGCTGCAGGCCTATGCCGCGGCTTCGCTGCTGCAGCAGGCGCCGCGCCGCGCCGGCTTTGCCTCGGGCTGCCAGGCCTTCGGGCACCGCGAGCTGCTGGGGGCGCTGCGCAGCTTCGGGCTGGTGCAGGAACCCGTGCTCACGCGGATGGGCTGACGCGCATGCGCCTCGTCGACTACCTCGACAAAGGCGCCCAGCAGGGCGCCGATTCGCCGTGCCTCACCATGGGCGACGCCGACCTGAGCTACGGCCAGGTGCAACGCATCAGCTGGCGCGTGGCACGCGGCCTGCAGCGCGCGGGCATCCAGCCCGGGGACAAGGTGGCGGTGCTCTCGAGTAACGACGCCCTGGCCTTCGCCACGGTGTTCGGCATCTCGCGCGCCGGTGGCGTGTGGTGCCCGATCAACCCGCGCAACGAAGCCGGCGAGAACGCCTTCGTGCTCGATGCCTTCGATTGCGCCTGCCTCGTGTTCCACAGCAACTACGGGCCCATGGTCGAGCAGATGCGCGCGCAGCTGCCTAAACTGAAGGCGCTGGTGTGCCTCGACCAGCGGCAGGCCTTCGCGCCCGCCATGGACGAATGGCTCGACGGGCTGGACGATGCGCCGATCGACATCGCGCCGCCCGACGACGTGGCCATGATCGCCGGCACCGGCGGCACCACCGGCCAGCCCAAGGGCGTGATGCTGTCGGGCGGCAACCTGGAGGCCATGTCGGCGCTGACCCTCATGGGCTACCCGTTCGAGGGCCGGCCCGTGTACCTGGCGCTCGCGCCGCTCACGCATGCGGCCGGCGTGCTGTGCCTGCCGGTGATGGCGCTGGGCGGGCGCGTGGTCATCATGCCCAAGCCCGACCTGAGCGAGTTCCTCGCGCTCATCGAGCGCCGGCGCGTCACCCACACCTTCCTGCCGCCGACGCTGATCTACATGCTGCTGCAGCACCCGGAGCTGGCGCAGACGAAGCGCGACTCGCTGCAGTGCTTCTGGTACGGCGCCGCGCCCATGTCGGCTGCGCGGCTCGAAGAAGCGCTCGACAAGATCGGCCCCGTCATGGCCCAGCTCTTCGGCCAGACCGAGGCGCCGATGATGGTCTCGATGATGCCGCCGCGCGACCACTTCAACGCCGATGGCTCTGTGGCCCGCCAGCGCCTGGCCTCGGCAGGGCGGCCCGGGCCGCTGGTGCAGGTCGGCATCATGAACGGCGACGGCGCCTTGCTGCCCACGGGCGAGAGCGGCGAGATCGTGGTGCGCGGCTCGCTCGTGATGCGCGGCTACTACAAGGACCCGAAGGCCACGCAGGAGGCCTCGCGCCACGGCTGGCACCACACGGGCGACATCGGCTACCTCGACGCCGACGGCTTCCTGTACATCGTCGACCGCGCCAAGGACATGATCATCTCGGGCGGCTTCAACGTCTACTCCGCCGAGGTGGAGCAGGTGCTGATGCAGCACCCCGACGTGCAGGACAGCGCCGTCGTCGGCCTGCCCGACGAGAAGTGGGGCGAGCGCGTGGTGGCCGTGCTGCAGCTGCACGCGGGCCGCAGCGTGGACGCCGAGGCGATCAAGACTTTCGTCAAGTCGCGCATCGGAAGCGTGAAGGCGCCCAAGCAGGTCGAGGTGTGGGCCGACCTGCCGCGTTCCAAGGTCGGCAAGGTGCTCAAGAAGGAAGTGCGGGCGTCGCTGCTGCAGAAGCCGTCGTCATCCTGATTCAGTCGCGCTGGTAGTGCCCCTGGTGGGCCTGGCGCAGCTCGAACTTCTGGATCTTGCCCGTCGAGGTCATCGGCAGCGCGGGCACGAAGACGATGTCCTTGGGCACCTCGAAGCCACCGAGGTGCTCCTTGCAGTGCGCCGTGAGCGTGGCCTCCGAGAACTCCGCCGGCGCATCGGGCCGGCGCGTGACGAAGGCCGTGATGGCCTCGCCCCAGCGCTCGTGCGGCAGGCCGACCACTGCCGCGTTCAGCACGGCCGGGTGGCGCAGCAGCACCTCCTCGACCTTGAGCGAGGGCACGTTCTCGCCGCCCGACTTGACCATGTCCTTGAGCCGATCGAGAAAGATCAGCTGCCCGTCGTCGTCCAGCTTGCCCAGGTCGCCCGAGTGGTGCCAGCCGAAGCGCTGCGCGTGCGCCGTGGCCTGCGGGTCCTTGTAGTAGCCGAGCATCACGTTCGGTCCGCGAAAGACGATCTCGCCGACCTGGTTCGGCGCGAGCAGCTCGCCCTCGTCGCCCATCACCGCGACCTCGTTCACCAGCGTGCCCACGCCCCAGTACGAGCCGAAGCGCTCGCGCTGCTGGTGCGTTTCGAAGATCGTGGCACCGGGGTACATCTCGGTCTGCCCCGAGGCCAGCGCGAAGTTCGGGCACAGCGCATCGAGCAGGCGCAGCAGCAGCGTGCGCGACATCGGCGCCATCGCATACACGCACAGCCGCAGGCTCGACAGGTCGCGCGATTCGCGCTGCGGGTGGGCCAGCAGCGCGCCGTACATCATCGGCAGACCGACCGTCACGGTGATCCTGTGGCGCTCGATGGCGGCGAGCATCGCTCCGGGGTCGAAGCCGCGCAGGATGACGTTCGTGCCGCCCACCGCGAGCGCCGACATCAGCACCGTGTGCTGTCCGCAGTGAAACAGCGGCAGCACGTTGCTCCACACGTCGTGGTGCGCGGGGCCGCCGCCCCATTCGAGCATGTTGCTCTGGAGCACCGAGTGCACCGAGGCGTGCGAATGCATCACGCCCTTCTGCCGGCCGGTGGTGCCGCTGGTGTACATGATGAGCGCGAGCTGGTCGCTGCCGATGGCCACGTCGGGCAGCGTGGCCGGCCCTTGCGCAATGGCCTGCGCCACGGTGGCCACGCCGGGCGGCGGCGTGTCGCCGTCGAGCACGCACAGCAGCGGCGAGACGCCCGCCGTGTCCAGCAGCTGGCGCAGCTCGGGGCGCGCGTGCAGCGCGGTGTCGATCACCAGGTGCCGCGCTTCGGCGTGTTCGAGGATGTAGCCGATGGCATCGACCGCGAGCGCCGTGTTGATCGGCACCCACACCAGCCCGGCCTTCTGGATGCCGAGCAGCGCGACCACCATCTCGATCGAGTTGTTGCACAGCATGCCCACGCGCTCGCCGCTTGTGAGGCCCAGGCCCAGCAGGTGGTGCGCGAAGCGGTTCGATGCGGCGTCGAGCTCGCGGTAGCTCATGCGGTGCTCGCCCTCGATGAGCGCGGTGCGCGCACCGAAGCGCCGCGCGCTGCGGTGGATCACGTCGCCCAGCGCGATGCGGGCGATGCGCTGGAAGGAGGAAGGGGAGGGCTCGGGGCGGGCGGCGGGCATGGGGGCGTGTCTCCGGTCGTTGGGGGTGTCGATCGGAGCGCAGACTAAGACCGGCACCGCCTGCCGGTCTTGCGAAGAGTGGCTATGCGACGCCGGCCGCCCGCCGGGGCCGCGTCAGAAGCGGGCCTTGAGGAAGGCCGAGGGCCCCTGCAGCCGCACCTTCAGGCGCGAATCGGCGAAGCCGCCCTCGCGCGTCAGGTCGATGTTGGTCACGCCATACGACAGCACCAGACCCACGTTCTTCACCGGAAACCACTCCACGCCGGCTGCGGCGTTGTAGATGTTGCCGTGGAAGCGGCCGCTGCTTTTCCACACGCCCGAGGCGTCTGCGAACAGCCGGAGGTCGGGCGTGATCGCGTGGCGCACGCCGACCTGGAGCAGGGGCGCGATGGCGTTGTCGCTCGAGCGCTCGCTGACCGAACGCACCTGTCCGTTCACGCCGACCAGCGCGCTGGCACCGAGCGTCGCGCGGTAGTAGGCCGCGCCGGCGCCCAGCCCGAAGACGGTGTTGCCCGAGCCGAGCCACCACTTGTAGGCGAGCTTGGCGAAGTCGAGCTGGGCCGAGAGGTTCGCGTTGCCGATGGCGCTTAGCGAGCCGAAGCTGCCGAACGAGGTGTTGCCCGCCACCTGTCCTTCGTAGTCGCGCTTGTAGCGGTAGTAGTCGAAAGACAGGCCCTGGCTGTCGCCGATCAGCACGTCGGCCGAGATGCGCGGCATGGTCACACGGCCCGGCTTGAGCTCGTTCGAGCGCAGCACGCCGTAGGGGGTTTCGACCGAGGCGCTGAACTTGGGGTCGGCACTGAAGGCCCCCACCGAGAAGCTGAAACGGTCCAGCGCCGGCGAGGGCTCGGCCGCAGCAAAGGGCGCGAAGCACAGAAGGGAGAGGGCGCCGGTTCCGGCCAGGGCGCCGAATCTCGCGGTCCGGTCGAACGGACGCGAACGAAGCAACAGCATGAAAGAAATCCTTCGGGTGAAAGATGCCTCGGGCATGTGCATGGCGCGATGCCTCCGGGCTGAGGCTCCCTGAAACCGCATCACCTTAGTGACGCGGCACCGCGCCGCGCATGCGCCGTTGGCCGATGTGCCTGTAGGAAATTGCCGATCGCACGCCGATGCATGCCGCGGCGCTACAGTCCGCCCATGCGCCAACACCTTTCCACCACCACCGGTCCCCAACGTCTTCTCTACGGGGCCGCGGCGGCCGTCGCGGTGGCGCTCGTGCCCTGGCCGATGGGCCTCACGGCGCGCGCGCTGGCCGGCTGGTGCGCGGGCGTGGCGGTGTACCAGCTGCTCAGCTGGTGGCTGGCCGAGACCTTCGACGCCCAGCGCACGCGCGAGCGTGCGCAGCAGCTGGACCAGCCCAACGTCGTGATCCTGGTCTCGATGCTGGTGGCGGTGGGCGTGAGCGTGGTCGCCATCGCGATGCTGCTGCAGCAGGTGCGCCAGCTCAGCGGCTGGGCGCGCGGCGCGCACGTGGCGCTGGGGCTGGTGGCGCTGGCGGGCTCGTGGCTGATGATGCACACGATCTACGCCTTTCACTACGCGCATCGCTACTACATCGACCGCAAGGACAGCGCCTCCGACGGCGGGCTCGACTTTCCGGGCAAGGAGGCGCCCGACTACTTCGACTTCATGTACTACGCCTACGTGATCGGCATGACCTCGCAGGTGTCGGACGTGCAGGCCACCTCGCACGAGATGCGGCGCATCACGCTGGTCCACAGCGTGCTCGCCTTCGCCTTCAACATGCTGGTGCTGGCCCTGTCGGTGAACGTGGTGGCCGGCGTGGTCTAAGAAGGCTCAGCCCGCGGCCTTGCGCAGCGACGGCAGCTTGACGATGCCGGTCGACAGCGCCACACCGCACACGATCACGAAGGCGCAGATCAGCATCCACTGCGTGATCTGCTCGCCCAGGAACACGGCGCCGTAGAACAGCGCGAACACCGGCACGAGGAAGGTCACGGTGAGCGCGCGGGCCGGGCCGGCGCGTTCGATGAGCCGGAAGAACAGGATGTAGGCCACGCCCGTGCAGGCGATGCCCAGCGCCAGCAGCGCCAGCCAAGCGCGCAGGCTGGGCATCTGCGCGGGCCAGAGCCAGATCGCGGGCAGCGCGAGGAACAGGCTGGCGCCGATCTGGCTGCCGGTGGCCGTGGTCAGCGCGGGCACGCCGGACAGGTGGCGCCGCGTGGCGCTGGCCGAGATGCCGTAGCAGAGGCACGCCGCCAGGCAGGCCAGCACGGCCCACAGCGCGGCGTGGTTGCTGGCGCCGGCGTGCAGGCCGGCGCTGCGGCTGGCGAGCATCGCGACGCCCGCGAAGCCGATCACCAGGCCGACGAGGCGCGAACCGTTCGGCCGCTCGCGGAACCAGGCCCAGGCCACCAGCGCGCCGAACATCGGCGTGGTGGCGTTGAGCACCGCCGCCAGGCCGGTGTTGATGGTCAGCAGCGCGAAGCAGAACAGCGCGAAGGGCATGCCCGAGTTGAAGATGCCGACCGTGAGGCTGGCCTTCCAGTGCTTCGCGATGGACGGCCCCTGGCCGCGCAGCAGCGCGATCGGCAGCAGGAACAGCGCCGCGATGACCACGCGCACGGCAGCCGTCGGCAGCGCGCCGAACTCCGCTGCGCCGATGCGCATGAACAGGAACGAGGCGCCCCACAGCGCGCCCAGCAGCACGAGATCGATGAGCCACGCCTTCGGTGCGAGCGCGGCGGGAGCGGGCGAAGGCGAAGGGGCGACGGTGGTGTTGTTGTTCGTTGTGGTCATGCGTCTCTTTGGGGAATGGCGCGGCGCCACATCGAGGGGATGTGGCGCTGTGCCATGGGCGGTGTTTTCTTCTGTCTTACTTGCCGGTCTCGAGTTCGAGCAAGGCGGTCTTGCGCTCGAGCCCGCCAGCGTAACCGGTCAGCGAGCCGTCCGCACCGAGTACGCGATGGCAGGGCACGATCACGCTGATCGGGTTGCGCCCGACCGCCGCGCCCACCGCGCGCACCGCGGCCGGGTTGCCCACGCGCTGGCTCAGCGCGCCGTAGGTCGTGGTCTCGCCGGCGGGGATGGCCAGCAGCGCCTGCCACACGCTCTGCTGGAAGGCGGTGCCGTGCGACAGGTCGAGCTGCATGTCGAAGTGACTGCGGCGGCCCGCGAAGTAGTCGCGCAGCTGCGCGGCGGCCTCGACCAGCGCGGGGTGGTCGTCTTTCGTCTGCCAGCCCGTGGTGTCGGGCCAGTGGCGCTGGTGGTCGAACCAGACGCCGGCCAGGCCCTGGTCGGTGGCGGCCATCGTGACGCCGCCCAGCGGCGTGTCGGTGTGCGAGGTGTAGATGACGGTGCGCTTGAATTTCATGGTCTTTCAGGCACGGGGCCTGCCGTTGCGAGGTCGGAAGAAGTGGCGGTCGGTGCCGGTTCGGAGGGCGCGGGCGGCGTGTGCCAGGCCCGCAGCACCGCATAGCTGCGCCAGGGGCGCCAGGCCTGCGAGGCTTCGCCCGCGGCGCGCGCGGTGGTCACGCCCAGCGCCTTCTGCAGGGCCACGTCGCCGGCGGGAAAGGCGTCGGGCCAGCGCAGTGCGCGCATCGCGATGTACTGTGCGGTCCAGGCGCCGATGCCGGGCAGTTCCTGCAGCGTCGCGAGGGTGGAAGGCACGTCGGCGCCCGCATGCAGCGCCAGCCGGCCCGAAGCCACTTCGCGCGCGATGGCCTGCAGCGCGGCCTGCCGCTGGCGCACGATGCCCAGCTGCCCGAGTGCATCGCCGCTGGCCGCCGCCAGCGCGGCGGGCGTGGGAAAGAGGCGGCTCAGGCCGTCGATGGGCGTGTCGATCGCGTCGCCGAAGGCCTCCACCAGCCGCGAGCCCAGCGTGCGCGCCGCGGCCACGGTGATCTGCTGGCCCAGCACCGCGCGCACTGCGAGCTCGAAGCCGTCGACCGTGCCCGGCACGCGCAGCCCGTCGCCGTGCGGAAAGGCGGCGTGCAGCGCGGCGTTGATCGCCATCGGCTCCGCGTCGAGGTCGAACAGGGCGCGTGCGCGGCTGATGACGATCGGCAGCACTGCGGCCAGCGAATCGCTCACGGCCAGCAGCACCTGCTCGCGTTCGAGGTCGAAGCGCAGCTGCAGCCAGCCGGCGTGCGTCTGCCCGCCCTGCTGCACGCGCAGGGTGCGCGCCAGGCGCACATAGGTCGGTGTGCTGCCCTTGGCGGGTTCCTTGCCGTCGGCGGTGTGCACGGTCTCGACGCCGCGCAGCGCGCGCCGTGCGAAGAAGCCGAGCATGGCGTTGGCGTCGTAGGGCGGGCGAAAGCCCAGCCGCACCTCGATGGCCTTGCCTTCGCCACCCTCGGTGCCGCCCGCGCGGCGCAGCGCGCTCGGGTTGAGCCCGTAGTGCTCCACGAAGGCCGCATTGAAGCGCCGCACGCTCGCGAAGCCGCTGGCCAGCGCCACCTGCGTCATCGGCAGGCGCGTGTCGGCGATGAGCTGCTTGGCGGCCAGCAGGCGGCGCGTCTGCAGGTACTGCAGCGGCGACACGCCGAACTGCGCCTCGAAGATGCGCCGCAGGTGGCGGTCGCTCACGCCCAGGCGGGCCGCGATCTGTGCCGCGCCGGGGCCTTCCTCGGACCAGGCGTCGGGCTCGTCGATCAAGCGCGCCGCCTGCAAGGCGAGGATGCGCGAGGCATCTTCGGTCGACCAGCTGGCCGCGCGCGGCGCCAGCTCGGGCCGGCAGCGCAGGCAGGGCCGAAAGCCCGCCGCCTCGGCCTGGGCCGCGTGGCGGAAGAAGCGGCAGTTCTCGCGCCGCGGCAGCTTCACGCGGCACACCGGCCGGCAGTAGATGCCGGTGGAGGTCACGGCCGTGAAGAACGAGCCGTCGAAGCGCGCGTCGTGCGTCTTCATCGCCAGGTAGCAGGCGTCACTCTCGAGCACTTCGGAGGGGGCGTGGGCGGTAGACATGGGGAAATGATACGGTTTCGACTCGTTTCAACTGGCCGTTTTCGGACATCGATGTCTACAACGCGTTGCCTACAATGCCCGACTCCGAACCAACAGTGACCCCGCCCTTCATGCAGCTCAGCGCATCGATCTTCAAGGCCTATGACATCCGCGGCGTCGTGCCCCTCAGTCTCGATGTCGAAGTGGCCGAGGCGCTGGGCCGTGCCTTCGGCAGCGCAGCACGCGCGGCCGGCGAGACCGCGGTGGCCGTGGGCCGCGACGGCCGCCTGTCGGGTCCGGCGCTGGTGGACGCGCTGATCGACGGCCTGGTCGCCACCGGCGTCGAGGTGATCGACATCGGCGCGGTCACGACCCCGATGCTGTACTTCGCGGCCCACACGCTGTGCACCAGCGGCATCCAGGTCACGGGCAGCCACAACCCGAAGGACTACAACGGCTTCAAGATGGTGCTGGCCGGCCGCGCGATCTATGGCGACGAGATCCAGGGCCTGCGCAAGACCATGGAAGACGGCAGCGCGAAGCTCGCGCCCGGCGGTAGCGTACGCAAGGTCGACGTGACCGACGCCTACGTGCAGCGCATCGTGGGCGACATCAAGCTCGCACGCCCCATGAAGATCGTGGTCGATTCGGGCAATGGCATCGCGGGCGCGACCGCGCCGGCCATCTTCCGCGCCATCGGCTGCGACGTGGTCGAGCTGTTCAGCGAGGTCGACGGCAACTTCCCCAACCACCACCCTGATCCGAGCAAGCCCGACAACCTCCGGGACCTGATGGCCGAACTGGCCAAGGGCCAGGCCGAGCTGGGCCTGGCCTTCGATGGCGACGGCGACCGCCTGGGCATCGTCACGAAGGACGGCCAGAACATCTTCCCCGACCGCCAGATGCAGCTCTTCGCGCAGGACGTGCTCTCGCGCGTGCCCGGCGGCACCATCGTCTACGACGTGAAGTGTTCGCAGCGCCTGGCGCCGGCCATCGAGGCCGCGGGCGGCACGCCGATGATCTACAAGACCGGCCATTCGCTCATCAAGGCGAAGATGAAGGAAATCGATTCGCCGCTGGGCGGCGAGATGAGCGGCCACATCTTCTTCAAGGAGCGCTGGTACGGTTTCGACGACGGCACCTACGCCGGCTGCCGCCTGCTCGAGATCCTGAGCCAGCACCCGGACGCGAACGCCGTGCTCAATGCGCTGCCCACCAGCTTCTCGACCCCCGAACTGAACGTCGCCTGCGCCGAAGGCGAGCCGCACGCGCTGGTCGCCCAGCTCGTGCAGAACGCGCGCTTCGACGCGCCCGCCCAGGTCTCGACCATCGACGGCCTGCGCGTGGACTGGCCCGATGGATTCGGGCTGATCCGCGCTTCCAATACCACCCCCGTGCTGGTGCTGCGCTTCGAAGGCCAGACCGAGGCGGCGCTCCAACGCATCGAGACCGAGATGCTTGCGGTGCTGCGAACGGTCAAGCCCGACGCCACGCTGGCAGCTGCTGCCCACTGAAGAACCTGTGCGTTCCCTGCTGCTTCGCCTCTACGGCGTCTTCACCACCGCCGTCCAACCGCTGGTCCGCCGCAAGCTGCGGCGCCGCGCCGTCGCCGAGCCCGGCTATGCCGTGGCCGTCGAGGAGCGCTTCGGCCACTACGACGACGCCACCACCGGCTTTGCCCAGTGCTGGGTGCACGCCGTCTCGCTGGGCGAGACGCGCGCCGCCGCCATCCTGATCGCCGAGCTGCGGCGCCAGTACCCGGGCATTCCGATCCTGCTCACGCACGGCACCGCCACGGGCCGCGAAGAGGGCGCCAAGCTGCTCGAGCCGGGCGACACGCAGGTCTGGCAGCCGTGGGACACGCCGGGCGCCGTCGCCCGCTTTCTGGACCGCTTCCAGCCGCGCATCGGCGTGCTGATGGAAACCGAGGTCTGGCCCGAGATGGCCGCCGCCTGCGCCGAGCGCCGCATTCCGCTGGTGCTGGCCAACGCGCGGCTCAACGAGAAATCGCGCGCCGCGGCCGAACGGCTCAGCGGGCTGGCACGGCCGGCGTACTCGGCGCTCACCGCCGTCTGGGCGCAGACCGAAGCCGACGCGCACCGGCTGGTGTCGCTGGGCGCCAAGGTGGCCGGGATCTACGGCAACCTCAAGTTCGACGCCACGCCCGACGCGCGGCAACTGGCCACGGCCGTGTCGCTGCGCGAGCACCTGCCGCGTCCGATGGTCGTGCTGGCCAGCTCGCGCGACGGCGAAGAACGGCTGCTGCTCGAGGTGCTCAAGCGCTTCGGCGCCACCTCGCCGGTGCCGCCTGAACAGGGCGCGATCCGCTCGATCGCCAAGCGCGTGCACGACGTGCAATGGATGATCGTGCCGCGCCATCCGCAGCGTTTCGACGAAGTGGCGGCGCTCATCGAGGCCGAAGGCTTCGCGGTGGCGCGCCGCAGCGCGGCCGGCCAGCCGGCCGAGGCCGAGATCTGGCTCGGCGATTCGCTGGGCGAGATGGCGCTGTACTACGGCCTGGCCGACGTCGCCTTGCTCGGCGGCAGCTTCGAGCCGCTGGGCGGGCAGAACCTCATCGAGCCGGCGGCCTGCGGCTGCCCGGTGGTCATGGGCCCTTCGACCTTCAACTTCGCCGAGGCGGCGCAGCTGTCGCTCGCGGCGGGCGCGTCGCTGCGCGTCGAGGGCATGGAGCAGGCCGTGACGGCGGCGCTCAAGCTGGTCGAGAACCCGGAGCGTCGCGCCGTGATGGCGCAGGCCGCGCTGGCCTTTTCGTCGTCGAACCGTGGCGCGGCCGAACGTACGGCGGCGGCGGTGCTGGCGATTGCGCAGGCGGCGGAGCCAGTGACGACCCCGGTGGCCGGCGACGACAGTGCGCCGCCGCCCGAAGCGACGCGGGCCGAGCCCACGCTGGACTGAATCCGCATTTGCTCCTTCCCCTTCCGGGGGAAGGCGGGGATGGGGGCAAGCCCCCAATGAGCGTGGTTGTGGGTTCGAGGCCGTCGTGCCCCCACCCCGACCCTCCCCCAGCGGGGGAGGGAGAAAAACCAATCAGCGCACCGGCGGATTCAAGATCACCGGCGGCGGCGGTGCCGACGGCATCGTCGGCGCGGGCGGGTTGAACGGTTGCACCGGCACCGGTGGCACCACCGGAATGGCCGGCGGCGTCACGGGCACCGCGGGCGCGCCCGTGGTCGCGGCAGGCACTGCAGGCGTGCTGCCATTGCGTGCCAGCGTCGCGTTGATCGCGTTCATGTCGTCGGTGGTCAGCGTGCCGTTGGCCTGGCGCAGCTTCAGGTTGCCCAGCAGCACGTTGTAGCGCGCCTGCGCCAGGTCGCGCTTGGTCTGGAACAGCTGGCTCTGCGAGTTGAGCACGTCGATGTTGATGCGCACGCCCACCTGGTAGCCCAGCTTGTTGGCGTCGAGTGCGCTCTGGCTGGAGGATTCGGCCGCTTCGAGCGCCTTCACCTGCCCCGCACCCGACACCAGCCCGAGGTAGGCCGCGCGCGTGGCCTGCGCCACGCTGCGGCGCGTGCCGTCGAGCACGCTGCGCGACTGGTCTTCGAGGGCCAGCGTTTCCTTGATGCGGTTCTCGGTGGCGAAGCCCGCGAACAGCGGCAGGTTGAAGGTGACGCCGACCGTGGCGGCGTTGACGCGCGTGCCCACGGTGCTGGTGCTCGTGCCGGTCGGGTTGCGCGTGACGTTGTAGCCCAGGTTGGCGTCCAGCGTGGGCTTGTGGCCGGCCTGCGCCTTCTGCACCTCGAGCCCGGCCACGTCCAGGCCCAGGCGCGCCTGGCGGATCGCCGGATGCACCTCGTCGGCCTGCGCCACCCAGGCGTTGATGTCGGCGGGCTGCGCGGTCGGCAGCACGACCGGCGCGGCCAGCGGCACGGGCACGCTGCCCGGGCGGCCGACCAGCTGGTCGAGCACCACCTTCTTGACCTGCAGGTCGTTCTCGGCGGCGATTTCCTGGGCGATCACGAGGTCGTAGCGGGCCTGGGCCTCGCGCGAGTCGGTGATGGTGGAGGTGCCGACCTCGAAATTGCGCTTGGCCGAGGCCAGCTGCTCGGCCACGGCCACCTTCTGCGCGCGCACCAGGGCCAGGCTGTCCTGGCTGGCGAGCACGTCGAAGTAGGCCTGGCTCACGCGCACGATCAGGTCCTGCTCGGCGATGGTGAGCACCGCCTGCGCCACTTCGGCCTGGCGCTTGCCCTGCTCGTAGGTGGCCCAGTTGGCGGGGCGGTACAGCGGCTGCGTGGCGTTGATGCCGACGTTCTGCGTGGTGAAGTCGCGCGAGGCGCTGCTGCCGCGGCCGGTGCCGGTCAGGGTGTCGATGTCCAGGTCGCTGCGGTTCACGCCCGCGGTGAGCCCGACGGCCGGCAGGATGCCGGCCTTGGCCTGCGCGGCGCGCGCCAGGTTGGCCTCGTACTGGGCCCGCGCGCCCTGGTAGGTGGCATCGAAGCCGCGCGCGGAATCGTAGAGTTCGTTCAGTGTCTGGCCCTGGGCCGGCAGTGCGAGCAGGCTCGCAATGGCGCTTGCGAGGGCTGCGGAAAGTGGCAGAAGCCGGGGCCTGGGAGGCATTGAACGTCCTTGGGAGGGAAAGAATCAGTAGCGCGGCACGTTCGGGTCGTGCTGCGCGGACCAGGCGTCGATGCCCCCCGCCACGTTGGCGAGCGAGTCAAAGCCGTTCTGGTGCAGAAAAGCGGCCACGCGCTGGCTGCGGGCGCCGTGGTGGCACAGGCAGGCGATGCGCGGCGCGGGCTGTCCGTCGCCGCCGGCGAGCTCGGCCAGCCGGCCGGGGATCTCGTTCATCGGGATCGCGACCAGCGTGAAGCCCTGCGGCGCGACGCTCGCCGTCTGCAGCTCCCAGGGCTCGCGCACGTCGAGCAGCACGGGGGCGGCGTCGGCGTCCTGTGCGAACCAGGCGGCCAGGTCGGCGGGGCGGACTTGATCGATCATTCGGTGGCCCGCTCGATCAGAACGCGAAGCGCGAGGGCTCGGGGAAGTTCAGCAGGCGCGGCGCCACGGTGTCCCAGGGCTGGATCGTTTCCCACTTGCTTTCGCTGGTGCGGGTCACGAAATGGGCGCGCATCATGGGCTCGTCGCCGACGATGGCCGACAGGCGGCCGCCGACCTTGAGCGAACCGAGCAGGTTCTGCGGAATGCGCGCGACCGAGCCGCTGAGCACGATCACGTCGAAGCTCGGGCCGCTGGCCAGGGGCACGGCGCCGTCGGCGTGGCGCACTTCGACGTTCGTCACGCCGTTGCTGCGCAGCGTGTCGGCGGCACGGGCGGCCAGCACGGGGTTGATCTCGAGCGACAGCACCTGGGCCGCGCGGGCGCCGAGCAGGGCGGCCATGAAGCCGGAACCGGTGCCGATCTCGAGCACCGATTCGTGCTTCTGGATGTGCAGGTCCTGCAGCGTGCGGGCCTCGACCTTGGGCGACAGCATGAATTCACCGGGCACCGAGCCGTCGAGCAGGGGCAGTTCCATGTCGAAGAAGGACAGCGTGCGGTGCGCGTCGGGCACGTAGTCTTCGCGGTGAATCTCGGCCAGCAGCTCGAGGATGTCCGACTCCAGCACGTCCCAGGGACGGATCTGCTGTTCGATCATGTTGAAGCGCAAGCGCTCGAGGGTGGGCGTGGGGTTCATGGCGTGGCTTTCCTTGAAGGCTCTGGACGGGACAAACCTTCAATTTTAGGTCGCGCCGATGACGCCACCGCGCCAGTCGGCCATCCGATGGCCGTCATGCGGGGCTCCCGGGGCGCACGCACAGGCCGTGGAGCACGGTTTCGCACTGGGTGGCGATGAATTTTTCGGGGTCCAGCGTGCTCACGCCGTCGACGCAGACCATGGCCGAATGCTTCCAGAGCATCAGGAACACCATGGGCGCGACCACCGAATAGATGGCGTGGTCGATGTCCATGGGCACGAACTCGCCGCGGTCGATGCCGCGCTGCAGGATGCGGCGCAGCAGGTCGTGGCCGGGGCGCACCACCTGCTGGCGGTAGAACTCCGCCAACTCGGGAAAATTGCCGCCTTCGCTCATCATCAGCTTGGTCAGGCCCGAGGCCTTGGTCAGGCCGACGCGCTCCCACCAGACGTTCATGCAGTAGCGCAGCATCTCGGCCGTCGTGCCTTCGAAGGCCTCGAATTCGGCGTTCCACTCTGTGAAACGGCCGCCGAGGTTTTCGATCACCACGGCCTTGAACAGCTCTTCCTTGCTTGGAAAGTACAGAAAGAGGGTGCCCTTGGACACGCCGGCGCGGGCCGCCACTTCTTCCGAGCGGGTGGCGGCAAAGCCCTTTTCGACGAACAGGTCGAGCGCCGCCGCCAGCAGCTCGCCCGGACGCGCCTCCTTGCGCCGCTCGCGCTTGGACGGCAGCGGGCAGAACTTGTCGACGAGGGAACGGGGGGAGGCCATGATGTTAATGACTGACGGGTTAGTAATGTAGTGACCGGCATCCGGCCCGTCAAGCCGCGACAATACCCGTCCCCGCTTTTTCCAACCCACCCGGAGCCGCGCCATGTCTTCCTCACCGTCGCCCACCGAAACCATCGTGCTCGGCGGAGGCTGCTTCTGGTGCACCGAGGCGGTGTTCGACCGGGTGCAGGGCGTGCTGGACGTCGAATCGGGCTACAGCAACGGCCAAACGGTGAACCCGAGCTACGAGCAGATCTGCACCGGCCGCACCGGCCATGCCGAGGTCGTGAAGCTCGAATTCGATCCGGCGCAGATCAGCCTGCGCGAGCTGCTCGAGATCTTCTTCGTGGTGCACGACCCCACCACGCTCAACCGCCAGGGCAACGACGTCGGCACCCAGTACCGCAGCGGCATCTACACCACGAGCGACGCCCAGAAAGAGGTCGCCGACGCCGTCATCCGCGAGATCGAGGCCAGCAAGACCTACAGCTCGCCCGTGGTGACCGAAGTGGCGCCGCTGACCAACTACTCGACCGCCGAGGCCTACCACCAGGACTACTTCCTGAACCACCCGAACCAGGGCTACTGCGCGTTCGTGGTCGGCCCGAAGGTCGAGAAGTTCCAGAAGACCTTCGCCTCGCGCGTCAAGGCCTGAGTCTCTTTTTTACGCCCCGTGTCCGCCACCCTGCGCCAGACCCCGACCCGCATGACGCGCGCCACGCGCGCGCTCGTCGTCGCGCTGGCGTTCGCGCTCTGGTTCGCGGGCACGATGGGGCTGATGCACCGTTCGCTGCACGTGCCGGGCCTGCCCGCCGCTGCGGCGGCGGCGCAGGCACAGGCCGCGCATCGGCACGACACCGGCCACACGCTGGCCAGCCTCTTCGGCGTGCACGACGACGCCGACTGCCGCCTGTACGACCAGCTCGCGCACGGCACAGGCGTGCCCGGCGTGCCGCTGGTGGTGCTGCCGATGCTGTTGCCGGCGGCCACGTTTGCTTATCTGCAGGGCGAAGCCATCGCCCGCTGGGTCGCGCTTTTCGACGCGCGCGGCCCGCCGTCCACTCGCTGAATCCCCCGTGTTCCGGTGGCCGCACCCCTTCGGGCGGGTGAGGGCGGCCGGTCGTTCCCCGATTCAACGAGTGTTCCTTCTTCATGACCCCCCAATTCCGTCGCAACGCCATCGGCGCTGCCGTTCTTTCGCTCGCCTCGGTGGCGAGCCTGGCCCAGACCGCCGACACCGCCGCCGCCCCGACCGCTGACTCAGCCAGCCTGCGCGAGGTCACCGTCACTGGCAACCCGCTGGGCGCGAGCGACCTGATCGCGCCGACCACCTCGCTGTCGGGCGACCAGCTGCTGCTGCGCTCCGAATCGACTCTGGGCGAAACGCTGAACAACCTGCCCGGCGTGAGCAGCAGCTACTTTGGCCCCAACGCCAGCCGCCCCAGCATCCGCGGGCAGGACGGCGACCGCATCCGCATCCTGCAGAACGGCGGCGGCGCGCCCGACGCCTCGGCGCTGAGCTACGACCACGCGGTGCCCGTCGACGCGCTGGTGACCGAGCGCATCGAGGTGCTGCGCGGCCCCTCGGCGCTGCAGTACGGCGGCAGCGCCGTGGGCGGCGTGGTCAACGTGATCGACAACCGCATCCCGACCGAGCCCATCAACGGCTTCGGCGGCCGTGCCGATCTGGGCTACGCCAGCGGCAACAAGGAAAAGAGCGGCGGCGTGCTGCTCGAAGGCGGCAACGACCGCTTCGCCCTGCACGTCGACGCCTTCAACCGCGACTCGAAGGACGTGGCGGTGCCGGTCGCGCTTGAATGCAGCAAGCCGGGTCGCCCCTGGCTCGCGCGCCGCATCTGCAACTCCGCCAACGAGGCGCACGGCGGCGCCGTGGGCGGCACGCTGTTCTTCAGCCAGGGCTGGATCGGCGCCTCGGCCAGCACCTACCGCAGCAACTACGGCACCGTGGCCGAGGACGACGTGACTATCGGCATGAAGTCCGACCGCTACGCGCTGGAAGGCGAGTGGCGCCCGGGCGGCTTCATTCGCAGCATCCACGCCAAGGTGAGCCGCACCGACTACCGCCACACCGAGTTCGAGGGCCGCGAGGCTGGCACCACCTTCTCGAACCTGAGCAACGACCTGCGCATCGAGGCGCGGCACGAGAAGATCGGCAACCTCGAGGGCCTGGTCGGCTTCAGCCGCGAGACCAACCGTTTCGCCGCCGACGGCTCGGAGGCCTTCGCGCCGCACAGCCGCACGCGCTCCAACGCGCTGTTCCTGCACGAAGAGCTCGGCACCTCGTGGGGCCGCCTGAGCTTCGGCGCACGCACCGAGAAGGTCACGGTGCGCTCGCTGGGCTACCCCGACGACCTGTCGGTGACGCGTTTCGCCATCGGCGAGCGCACCTTCAACCCGCACAGCGCGGCGTTCGGCGCGCTGCTCAACCTCACGCCCCAGTGGCAGCTGACCTCGAACCTGGCCTACACCGAGCGCGCACCGAAGGACTACGAACTGCTCGCCAACGGACCGCACGTGGCCACGGCGGCGTGGGAGGTGGGCGACCCGAACCTGGGCAAGGAAAAGTCCACCGGCTTCGACCTGGGCGCGCAGTGGAAGTCGGGCCCGAACACGGCCCGCGTGAACGCGTACGTCACGCGCTTTCGCAACTACATCGGCCTGACCGCGTCGGGCCGCACGCTCGACGAGGAAGGGCAGGTCGTCACCGACCCTGAAGCGACCGACACGCTGGCCGAGTACCGCTACGGCGGCATGCGCGCGCGCTTCACCGGCATCGAGGCCAACGGCAACCTGCGGCTGCTGGGCACCGACGGTTTTGCGCGCATGGCCGACGCGGGCACGCTCGACCTCGAATGGCGCGGCGACATCGTGCGCGCGAAGAACCTCGACACCGGCGAGCCGCTGCCGCGCATCGCGCCGCTGCGCCTGGGCGCCACGCTGGCCTACGGCAACGGGCCGTGGACCGCGCGCGTCGGCTTCGACTACAACGCGGCGCAGCGCCGGGTGCCGAGCGTGGGCGCGCGCGAGACGGACGCGTACACGCTGTGGAACGCGTCCATCAGCTACCGCATGAAGGTGCAGCGCGCCAACCTCACCTGGTACGCGCGCATGGACAACATCGGGAACACGCTGGCCTACACGCCGACCTCGATCCTGACGACCACGGTGTTCCCGAAGGCGCCGCTGCCGGGGCGTTCGCTGAAGGTGGGCCTGCGCGTCACGTTCTGACGCGCCGGCCTTGCGCGCGACGGGCGCGCGCTATCCTCGCCGGGTGAATTCGTTCGTCATTTCTTCCCTGCTGCCCGTCGTTCTCCTCATTGCCGCCGGCTACCTCGCCGGACGGCGCCGGTGGATCGGCGGCAATGCGGTGAAAGACCTGTCGAACCTCATCTTCCTGCTGCTCGCGCCCGCGCTGCTGTTCCGCGCCATGAGCACGGTGCACGTGCAGGAGTTGAGCCTGAAGCCCGTGGCGGCGTACTTCATCGCCTCGGGCCTGCTGTTCGCGGCCACGCTCGCGTGGCGCGGCTTCAACCGCACGGGCGCGGTGCTCGCGCTGGCCAACACCTACAGCAACACCGTGATGATCGGCATCGCGCTGATCGGCCTGGCCTACGGCGAGCCCGGCATGGTGGTGCTGCTCACGCTGATCTCGCTGCATTCGCTCGTGCTCATGACCAGCGCCACCGTGGTGCTCGAGCTGGCCGTGGCGCGCGAGCATGCAGCGGTGGATGGGGCGCAGCGGCGCTCCATGGCGCGCACCGTGGGGCGCGCGCTGCGCAACGCCATCATCCATCCGGTGCCGCTGCCCATCATCGCGGGCCTGCTGTTCGCGCAGACGGGGCTGGTGATGCCCGAGGTGATCGACAAGCCGATCCAGCTGCTGGGCCAGGCCTTCGGGCCGGTCGCGCTGGTGATGGTGGGCATCACGCTCGCGCTCACGCCCATCGGGCGCCACTGGCGCGGCGCGCTGGTGCAGGCGCTGGTGAAGAACCTGGTGCATCCGCTGCTGGTGGCGCTCATCGGCTGGCTGCTGGGCGTGCGCGGCATCCCGCTCACCGTGATGGTGGTGGCGGCGGCGCTGCCCATCGGCGCCAACGTGTTCCTGTTCTCGCAGCGCTACCGCAGCGCCGAAGACCTGGTCACGGCCAGCGTGGCGGTGTCGACTGTGTTGGCGCTTGGCACGCTCACGCTCGTGATGGTCTGGGTGCAGTGGTTGCCCTGACGGCCCCCATTTCTCCCGCGCTTTTCGCGAACTTTTGCCCGACTGAGCGACAGCGCTAGCCCTATGCCGTTTGGCAGGGGTGGCCGTTTGGTGGGCTGGCGAGCGGCGTTCGCGCCCCTACATTTGCCGGCTGATGACGATCTACCCGGCGCGTGTTTCGCCCCTTGCCCTTGCAGTGACGGCGGTGGTCGCGACGGTGATCGCGCTGCACGGCGCACGCGCGCATGCGGCGGGCGAGGCCAAGCCATGCCGCACGCCCTGCCTGGCCGTTCCCGTGCCGGTTGAGGCACCGCCGGCCAAGGAAGCGGAGCCCAAGCCCGCCGTCGTGCGGCCCGCACCGAAGCCGCGCCCGCAGATCACCGCCACCGCAGCGCCGGCCCCGGCGCCCGAGGCGCATCGCGAACCCGTCGAGCGGCGCCCCGCGCCCTCCAAACGCTGCAGCGAGATCAACATGCGCGCCGCCGTCGGCGAGCCGCTGTCGGACCAGGACATGACCATTTTGAGGAGCCAGTGCTGATGACCACGACCACGAACACCACCGTCCCCCGCACCCTGTGGCGCGTGCTGGCGCTGTGCACCGCCGCGCTGCTGGCCACCGCCTGCGCGCACCGCCCTGCGCCCAGCAGCGCCATGCCCTTCGACCAGGCCGTCACCCAGGCGGTCGACGACCTCATGGTGCAGACCCAGAAGCTGCCGGCCTTCCTGGCCAAGGTGGAGTCGACGCTGACGCAGCGGCGCATCGTGATCGACCCGCTGCTCGAAGGCGCCAGCGGCCAGCAGACCGAGGTGACGCGCGTGGCCGAGCAGCGCATCGTGCAGCGCATGCAGGCGCAGTTCAAGCAGTTCACCGTGACGCCGTTCAACGCCAACGAGATCGGCAACGCGCAGTACGTGCTCAACGGCACGCTGGTGCGCGACAAGGACGCCTCGGGCGCGCCGTACCGGCTGAACCTCGCCATGACCGAGATCAAGAGCGGCATGGTGATCGCGCAGTCGGTGGCGCGCATCAGCGATGCCTCGCTCGACACGCGGCCCACCGCCTTCTTCCGCGACAGCCCCGTGAACGGCAAGGACCGCGGCGTGGAAGGCTACATCCGCACCGCCGAGACGCCGGCCGGGCAGGCCGCCGACGCGCTGTACCTGGAGCGCCTGCCGACCGCCACGGTGCTGCAGGAGGCCACCGCCGCCTACGAGGCCGGCCGCATGAGCGAGGCCCTGAGTCGCTACGAGGCCGCGTCGAAGCGCGCCGACGGCCAGCAGCTGCGCATCTACAGCGGGCTGTACCTCACGCAGTCGCAGCTGGGCCGCACGGCCGACGCCGAGCGCACTTTCGGCACGCTGGCGCGGCTGGGGCTCGAGAGCAACAACCTGAGCGTCAAGTTCCTGTTCAAGCCGGGCTCGACCGACTTCCTGGCCGACCCGAAGATCAGCGCGGCCTACCCGATGTGGCTGCGCCAGATCGCGCGGCAGGCGGCGCAGATCGATGCGTGTGTGGTGGTCACGGGCCACACGAGCCGCACGGGCTCGGAGGCGGTCAACGAGCGGCTGTCGCTGCAGCGCGCGACCAGCGTCAAGGCGCGGCTGGTGGGCGAGGCGCCGCCGCTGTCGAAGAAGCTGCGCGAAGCCGGCATGGGCTTTCGCGAGAACATCGTCGGCACGGGCGCCGACGATGCGAGCGACGCGCTGGACCGGCGCGTCGAATTCAAAGTCGCTGCGTGCGAGGCCTGACGCGAACTCAGGGAGCCAGGCGTTCGCGCACCCAGTCCGCGCCTTCGAGCCGGTAGCGCAGCCGGTCGTGCAGCCGGCTCTTGCGGCCCTGCCAGAACTCCCAGCGGTCGGGCACCAGCCGGAAGCCGCCCCAGTGCGGCGGACGCGGCGGCGAGAGCAGGTGCCTGGCGGCGTACACGGCGGCGTTCTTCACCAGCACGTCGCGCCCGCTGATCACTTCGCTCTGCGGGCTGGCCCAGGCGCCGATGCGTGAATCGAGCGGTCGGCTGGCGTAGTAGGCATCGCTTTCCTCGGCGCTGACGCGTTCCACGCGGCCCTCGATGCGCACCACGCGCTCCAGCTCGACCCAGTGGAACTGCAGCGACGCATACGGGTTGCCCGACAGCTCGCGGCCCTTGCGGCTGTCGTAGTTGGTGTACCAGACGATGCCGCGCGCGTCGTAGCCCTTGATCAGCACGATGCGGCTGGACGGGCGCAGGTCGCTGCCCACGGTGCACAGCGTCATCGCGTTGGGCTCGGGGATGTGCGCGTCGACGGCTTCGGTGAGCCAGCGCTCGAACTGCTGCAGCGGGTCGGCGGCGCTGCGGGTCTCGTCGAGCTCGGCGCGCTCGTAGCTCTTGCGCAGCGCGGCCAGCGCGTCCTTGGAAAGAGGAGAAGAAGTCATGCCGGGATTGTTGCG
The DNA here is from genome assembly GCF_059415405.1 of Variovorax sp. GW821-FHT10C12. NCBI lineage: Bacteria > Pseudomonadati > Pseudomonadota > Betaproteobacteria > Burkholderiales > Comamonadaceae > Variovorax > Variovorax sp. GW821-FHT10C12. The sequence continues at coordinate 157,339 of NZ_JBWKNE010000009.1, read as the reverse complement.
CACATACTTCGCCCATGACGACGACCGAGACGAACTCCCCGACCGTGATCGTGCTGGCCTCGGGCCGTGGCGAGCGTTTCATCGCGGCCGGCGGCACGGGTTCCAAGCTGAAGGCGCTGCTCGCGGGCCGGCCGGTGCTCGAGCGCACGCTCGACGCGGTGCGCGCGAGCGGCCTGCCGTGGCACCTGGAAGACGCCGGTCACCCCGGCATGGGCGATTCGATCGCCGCCGCCGTGCGCGCCACGCCCGACGCGGCGGGCTGGCTGATCCTGCCGGGCGACCTGCCGCTGGTGCAGCCCGCCACGCTGCGGGCGGTGGCCGCCGCGCTCGGCGGGCGGGTGAATGCCGTGCAGCCGCAATACCGGGGCGAGCGCGGGCACCCGGTGGGCTTTGCGGCGGGCTGCGGGGCGCAGCTGGCGGCGCTGGAGGGGAACCTGGGCGCATCGTCCGTGCTGCGGGCGATGCGTGCCATCGATGCGGTCGTCGACCTGGCGGTGGACGATGCTGGCGTGGTGACCGACATCGACACGCCCGAGGCCTTGGCGCGGGCCGAGGCGCTCTGGCAGGCGCGCGCGGGCGCCTGACGTCTAGCTCAGCCCTTGGGCACGACCGCGCAGAGCACGCGCGGGCCCGAGTTGCCGGCGGGCTGCGTCGTGAAGTCGTCGCGGTCGCGGTGCACCACGAGCGCGCGGCCGCGCACGTTGTTGGCGGCGCCGTCGGTCAGCGAGATCGCGTGGTTGTCGACGCTGAAGCGCGCCACGCCGCTGGCGTCGGCCACCAGGCTGGGCAGTTCGCCGGCGTGGCTGCCGGGTGCGGAGAACTTGCCGTGCGTGCCGCCGGCCGGGTTGAAGTGGCCGCCCGAGGCGTTGCCGTTGTCGCCGCAGTCGCCCTTTTCGTGGATGTGGAACCCATGCTCGCTGCCCGGCGCCAGGCCGCGCACCTCGCCGGACACGCGCACGCCGTGGTCGAGGGCGGTGAGCGTCACCGAGCCGCGCGCGGGGTTGGGCGTGACGGCGGCGGTCGGCGTCAGCTCGACCGTGGTGCTCGGCTTGCCGCCCATGCTGCCGCAGGCGGCGAGCACGGCGGTGGCGAGGAGGGCGGTGCCGGTGGCGAGGAGGCGGCGATGGTTCATGGTTTTTCCTTGTCGAACGATGCGGAAGAAGAGGGTGAATTGTCGGAAGACCCCGGAACATATACCGGAGCCGGCGGTGCGCCGCAATCGGCCGGTGCCGCGACAGGGGCTCCGGACGGCGCATCGGCCGTGGCCAGCGCCACCAGCCGGGCCAGCGCCGCGTCGTGGATCGCATGGCGCTGCAGCTCGAGCAGGGTCTGGCGCGCGTAGTCGAGCGAGCTGCCGTAACGGCCCACGGCATTCGCGAAGATGTGGCGGTAGCGCTCGTCGCTGAGCTCGCCCGTGAAGTTGGGGCTGCGCCGCGAGAGCGTGAAGGCCAGCGCGCGCACCGGCCCTTCGGCCGTGCCGCACTGCAGCCACTTGGGGTCATACACGCCGGTCGGCATCTCGCGCAGCCACAGGCGCTTCAGCGTCTCCAGGCCCTCGGCCTTCGGCACGCGGAACACCACGCCCCGGCAGCTGCCGCCCGAGAGCAGGCCGAAGACCAGGCCCGGCGTCTGCACGCTGCCGCGGTTGACCCGGCTCCACATCTTGAGCGCGCGGTGCCAGCCCTGCACTGTGGCCGCGCGCCGTTCCGCAAAGCCGAATTCGGGCCGCCAGATCAGCGAGCCGTAGCCGAACAGCCAGAGATCGTCGCGGCCGCCCCAGTCGGCGATCGCACGTTCCAGCATCGGCTGCGGGTCGCGCAGCGGACGGGGCATGGGGTCCAGCCCCGGCGGACCGGGGTCCGGCGCGACGGCTGACACGGGGGTGTCGGAGGGGGCGCCTACAATTTCGTGATCATGGTTCACCGCACCATTATTTACCGACCCCTTTCCTACGGAGTTCGCGCTTCCATGAACAACGACGACAGCCAACAGAATTTCGCCCTCGGTTTCCTGGTGGCATTGATCGCGCTCGTGATCATGTTCGTGATCGGCGTCGCCTTCTGGCACAAGGGCCTGGGCGCGACGGCCGCGCACGCCAAGCCCGCTGTCGCGGCTTCGGCAGCGGCGCCCGGTGGCGCGGTGCAGGTGACCGAAGTCACCGAGACCGTCACCGTGGTGATCCCTGACGGCGCCAGCATCCGCGTGGTCGGCGGCGTGGTGAATTTCTACTTCGCGACCGGCAGCGCTGACCTCGCACCGGGCGCCGCCGAGGCGCTGGCCCTGGTCATCAAGGGCGTCGAAGGTGGCCGCAAGGCGGTGGTTTCGGGCTTCCACGACACCACCGGTGACGCCGCCGTCAACGAGGAACTCGCCAAGAACCGCGCCCAGATGGTGCGCGAGGTGCTGACGGGCCTGGGCGTGCCGGCCGAGAAGATCGACCTGCAGAAGCCCGCCGTTACTGCCGGCTCGGGCAACAACGCCGAGGCGCGTCGCGTCGAAGTCCGGCTGGTCGACTGAACGCCCGGCCCCCGCACGCCCGTTCGCACAACCCGGCATGGCCGGGTTTTTTGTGCCTGCACGCAGCCGGTGGCATGTCCGACTGATTTCGTATCGTTCTGCGGCCTGATTTCATCAGGGTTTTGCGCTCGAGTTGGTACGATGGGCCTCCAGGCCCCCAGTCGCGCCGGCGACACGCAGCAAGAGCCAACTTCCCCATGAGCAGCACACACCCCACCGTCCGCGACGTCACCGATCGCATCCGCGCGCGCAGCCGCGACACGCGCAGCACCTACCTCACGCGACTGGCCGAGATCCGCGCCCGCGACCGCGGCTCCGACCGCATGGGCTGCGCCAACGTGGCGCATGCCGTGGCCGGCATCCCGGCCAACGACAAGTTCAAGGTGGTGGCCGAGCGCGCGCCCAACCTGGGCATCGTCACCGCCTACAACGACATGCTCTCGGCCCACGCGCCGTACCAGGGCTACCCGGACATCATCAAGCACGAGGCCCGCCGCCACGGCGCCACGGCGCAGGTGGCCGGCGGCGTGCCCGCCATGTGCGACGGCGTCACGCAGGGCACGCCCGGCATGGAGCTGAGCCTGTTCAGCCGTGACCTGATCGCCATGAGCACCGCCGTCGCGCTCACGCACGACATGTTCGACGGCGCGCTGATGCTCGGCGTGTGCGACAAGATCGTGCCGGGCCTCTTGATCGGCGCGCTGCACTTCGGCCACCTGCCCACCGTCTTCGTGCCCGCCGGGCCGATGCCCTCGGGCCTGTCGAACACCGCCAAGTCGAAGGTGCGCGAGCAGGCGGCGCAGGGCCTCGTGGGCCGCCAGGGCCTGCTCGAGGCCGAGATGGCCGCCTATCACACGGTCGGCACCTGCACCTTCTACGGCACGGCCAACAGCAACCAGATGCTGCTGGAGGCCATGGGCCTGCACGTGCCCGGCACGGCCTTCATCCAGCCCGGCGACGCCATGCGCGAGACGCTCACACGCGAAGCGGTGCGCTCGGTGCTCGGCAAGGCCAGCGACACGGCCTTCAACTGCCCGCCGATTGGCGAGATGGTCGACGAGCGCTGCATCGTCAACGCCATGGTCGCGCTGCTGGCCACGGGCGGCTCCACCAACCACCTGATCCACTGGGTGGCCGTGGCGCGCGCCGCGGGCATCCTCATCGACTGGGACGACTTCTCCCAGCTGTCCGACGTGGTGCCGCTGCTCACGCGCGTGTACCCCAACGGCAGCGCCGACGTGAACGAGTTCCAGGCCTGCGGCGGCCCGGGCTTCGTGATCGGCGAACTGGTCGAGGCCGGCCTGATGCATGCCGACGTGCTCACGGTGCGCGCCGGCGGCATCCGCGAATTCGCCCACATCCCGTCGCTGGCCGGCGAGAACACCCTGCAATGGACGCCCGCTGCGCCGCTGCAGAAGGAAGCCGTCACGCGCCCGGTGGCCAGCCCCTTCAGCGCCACCGGCGGCCTCAAGCTGCTCAGCGGCAACCTGGGGCGCAGCGTGATCAAGGTGTCGTCGGTGCCCGACGACCGCCACGTCATCGAAGCGCCAGCCCGTGTGTTCGACTCGCAGGCCGCGCTGCAGAAGGCGTTCACGGCCGGCGAGCTGGAGCGCGACGTGGTCTGCGTGGTGCGCTGGCAAGGCCCGCAGGCCAACGGCATGCCCGAGCTGCACAAGCTCACGCCACCGCTGTCGGTGCTGCAGGGCAAGGGCTTCCGCGTGGCACTGGTCACCGACGGCCGCATGAGCGGCGCCTCGGGCAAGATCCCGGCCGCCATCCACGTGTCGCCCGAAGCCGCTGCCGGCGGCCCGCTGGCCAAGGTGCGCGACGGCGACCTGATCCGCCTCGACGCCGTAGCGGGTACGCTCGCCGTGCTGCTGCCCGAAGACGAATGGGCCGCGCGCGAGACCGCGACGCTGTCCGACGCGCAACGCATCGCGGACGGGCACGGCCTGGGCCGCGAACTGTTCGCCGGCATGCGCCGCAACGCCCTGACCGCCGAAGAGGGCGCCTGCACCTGGATGTGACGGGGCCCCACGCGGGCCGCAAGAAATTTTTGGAGCCATGAGATGACAGACAGACTCACCCCCCTCGACGTGATGCGCGACGCACCCGTCATTCCGGTCATCGTGCTGAACGACGTGAAAGACGCCGTGCCCCTGGCGCGCGCGCTGGTCGCAGGCGGCATCCGTATGCTCGAAGTGACGCTGCGCACGCCGCAGGCGCTGCAGTGCATCGAAGCCATCGCCAAGGAAGTGCCCGAGGCCGTGGCCGGCGCGGGCACCATCCGCAGCGCGGCCGACGCACAGGCCTCCGCGCTGGCCGGCGCCAAGTTCGGCGTGAGCCCGGGCTACACGCGCGCGGTCGGCAAGGCCTGCCACGATCTCGGCCTGCCGCTGCTGCCCGGCGTGGCCACCGGCAGCGAGATCATGACGGCGCAGGAAGACGGCTACACCCAGCTCAAGTTCTTCCCCGCGCTGCAAGCCGGCGGTCTGCCGATGCTCAAGGCCTGGCAGGGCCCGTTCGGCGACGTCACCTTCTGCCCCACGGGCGGCATCCATGCGGGCAACGCGGCCGAGTTCCTCGCGCTGTCGAACGTGGCCTGCGTGGGCGGCTCGTGGATCGTGCCGACCGACGCCATCCGCGAAGGCAACTGGGCATTGATCGAGCAACTGGCGCGCGCCGCGAGCCAGCTGCCCCGCTGAGCATGTCGGCCGATTTCGACGCGGGCGACCTCAAGGTCATCGCGTTCGACGTGTTCGGCACGGTGGTCGACTGGCACAGCGGCATCGCGGCCGAGGTCGAGCGCGTGCTGCCCGGCGTGGACGGCGCGGCCTTTGCGCTGGCCTGGCGCGCCGGCTACCAGCCCGCCATGAAGGCCGTGATGGAACGCATCGCGGCCGGCGAGGGCGGCTTCACGCTGCTCGACGAGCTGCACCTGAGCATGCTCGAACAGGTGCTGCACGACTTCAGCCTGGCCGACCACCTCGACAGCGCCGCCAAGCGCGACCTGAGCCGCGCCTGGCACCGCCTGCCGGCCTGGCCCGATGCGGTCGAGGGGCTCACGCGGTTGAAGAAGAAGTTCACCATCTGCACGCTCTCCAACGGCAACATCGGCCTGCTCACCGAGATGGCCAAGCGCGCCGGCCTGCCCTGGGACTGCGTGCTGTCGGCCGAGGTGTTCAAGGCCTACAAGCCCGACCCGCGCACCTACCTCGGCGTAGCGGGCGTGTTCGATGCGACGCCCGGGCAGGTCATGCTCGCCGCGGCGCACCACGACGACCTGGCGGCCGCGCGCGTGTGCGGCCTGAAGACGGCGTACATCGAGCGGCCCCACGAGTTCGGCCGCAACCAGCCGAAGGACGTGTCGCCGCAGCCGGACAACAGCCTGCATGTGCGCAACATCGTCGCGTTGGCCGACCGGCTGGGCTGCTGATCAATCAGTCCGTGATGAGTTTTTCCACCGTGCGCAGGTTGCGCGTGGTGGTGCTCGACTTGTAGCGGGCCTTCGCGAGCACCTTCGCCACCGGCGTCTCCAGGCTTTCGCCGCGCGGGCACTGCCAGTACAGCACGCCATCGCCGCGCACCAGTTGCTCGACCTTGGCATCGACCGTGCCGGCCTTGTCCATGATCTCGTCGAGCATCGCGGCGTCGGAGCCGAACACGAGGTAGGGATGGTGCGTGTCGTCGATGCGCTCAAAGGGATAGCCCGCCGCCATGTCGGCCACCTGCCGCTGCGTGAGCAACACGATCCAAGCCTCGTAACCGAAGCGCTGGCGCAGCGCCTGCTCGATGCGCGTGCGCAGCGCGGCGGCATCGGGCGCGTCGGTGTCGAACAGCACGTTGCCGCTGGCGAGCACCGTTCGCACCGCGCCGAAGCCGAGTTCGTCGACGAACAGCGCCTTCAGGTCGGCACTCTTGATCGTGATGCCGTTGACGTTCACGCCGCGCAGCAGGGCGACGTAGCGCGTCAGCGGCGTCTGCTTCTTCTTCGGGCTTGTCATGGCGGTACGTATCGCCCGGGAAGGCTCAGCGCAGGCCGCCGCCCGACGCGTTCTCGTTGCGCTGGATCAGCTCGATCTTGTAGCCGTCGGGGTCCGTCACGAAGGCGATCACCGTCGTGCCGCCTTTGACCGGGCCGGCCTCACGCGTCACGTTGCCGCCGGCGGCCTTGATCTTGTCGCAGGCCGCGTAGGCGTCGGGCACGCCGAGCGCGATGTGGCCATAGGCGGTGCCGAGCTCGTAGCGCTCGGTGCCCCAGTTGTAGGTCAGCTCGATCTCGGCCTGGTCGGGGTTGCCGTTGCCGTAGCCGACGAAGGCGAGGCTGTACTTGTACTCGGGGTTTTCCGACGTGCGCAGCAGCGTCATGCCGAGCACCTGCGTGTAGAAGTCGATGGAGCGCTGGAGATTGCCAACGCGCAGCATGGTGTGGAGAAGTCGCATCTCGTGGGTCTGTCGTTATGGGGGGAAGGGGGCTATTGTCGCCCTCTGCGCCGGGCGATCAAGCCGCCAGCGTCAGCAGGTGCGCCTGGTGCTTCTTCAGGAAATCCATCAGGTGCCGCGGGTACTCGGGCACCACCGCCGCGCGCACGCTGGGGCGCGCCGCCAGCGCATGGCGCCAGGCATTCACCTTGGGCAGCGCGTCGAACAGGTGTGAATCGCTGACCGCGTCGAACACCTCGAAGTAGCGGAACACCGGCGCGAACACCGCATCGACGAGGCTGAAGGCTTCGCCCGCGAAGTAGGGACCTTGCCCCAGCGCGGCCTCGACGCGTTCGAACCTGGCGGCCAGTGCCTCGCGCTTCTGCGCGAACACGGCGGCGTCCTGCGTGGTCTCGTAGCCCCACAGGTCGGCGAGGATGGCCGAGCCGAATTCCATCCATGCGCGATGCTGCGCACGTGCGAGTGGGTCTTCGGGGTGCAGGCGGGCGCCGGGCTGCGTCTCCTCGAGGTATTCGCAGATCACGTTGCTCTCGAACAGCACGGCCTCGGTGCCGTCGGGGCGCTGCACCTTCAGCGGCGGCACCTTGCCCAGCGGCGAGATGTCGAGAAACCACTGGGGCTTGTTCGCGAGATCGATCACGACGCGCTCGAAGGGCACGTTCTTCTCGTGCAGCGCGATCGCGGCGCGTTGCACGTAGGGGCACAGCAGGTGGCTGACGAGGGTGAGGGCCTGGGTCATGGGGCGTTCCGTCTTCGAAGAAATAGGTGGTCGGATCGCCGCGATTCTTGCGGTCCTGAACAACCTTTTCTGGAAAAGCCCATTCGGGCGCCGCCCGGGTGCTACGGCTTAGGAAAAAGGTACGCGCCGGCCGCAGGCTTGAGAAGGGGCTTGAGTTCGGTGAACGGCAGCGCCACCGTGGTGCCGAGGCAGGCGCCGAGCGCATGCGGCACGCCGCTGACCGCGACGGTCAGCGCATCGCGCCCGCGGGTGCGCTCGAAATGCAATGCCAGGTACTCGGGCCACACCTCGTCGCAACCCGTGTAGTGCTGCAGGTCTGCGGCGGCTGCGGATTCGGGCCCACGTCCCTCTGCCTTCAGCTTCTTCCCGATCAGCGCCATGAGCGTCTTGCTCGGCGCGAACCCCTCCGGCGTCCTGGTGAACGCGCGGAACAGGCGATCGAAGTCGAGGTACTCGCCGCGGACCAGGTCGAGCGTGTAGGGCGCGTAGTGGTTGTGGGGATGGGCGCCGCCGCAGTCGGTGCTTCCCGATTCGACGACGCTCATCAGCGTCGGGCTGAGAAAGGTGACGCGCACCGATTCCGCGTCGTAGTTTCCCAGCGAGCCCGCCGCCGGGTGCGTCTCGGTGTAAAGGGTGGCCTTGCATTCGAGCGCGGCGAGGCTGAGCTGTCCGTGCCTGCGCGCGAGGATGGCGTTGACCTTCTCGACCATGCGCGCATCCGGGTGTCGCGTGAGCCGCGGATAGGAAAAGCGCGTGCGCGGATCGATGACCATGCGCCATGCCACCGCTCCGCTGACGTGCTCCGCGCCTTGCTTGAGCGGGGTCTGCAGCTTCAGGTGGTCGTAGGGTGCCGTCTCGATGGAAACCGGTGCGTCCGAAGCCGCGCCGGTGGTGTTGCCTGGCGGGATGGCGCGCGTCACTGGTGCGGTTGCGCCGGGATTCTGGTCCGGGTCGTATTGGCGAACTTGCCGAAGCTCGAACGCGACGTTCTGCTTGCCAGGGCCATCGCTCCAGCTTCCGGAAAAAGTGCCGTCGACCACCTGGCCGCGCCACGTCGGACCCGGCTGTCGGGTCTGCGCGTCTTCGAACAACGGCGCGTTGCCGCCTTGTGCCGCCCGGTACATCGCCTCGCCCTGGATCGGGAGGGCTTCCACGAGCGTCGTCACCGGCCCGGAGAGCGGAATGTCGACACCGTGGCGGCGATAGAAATACCGCCCGACGCCAGAAGCATTCATTTCGAGCACGACCTCGCTGGTGCCGAGGGTGCCTTGGTAGACCGTACGGACTTCTGCCAGGGCCGGCATCGCCGACCCGAGCAACGTCGCCCACGCGAGGAAGAGTCGGGTCGCGTTGCGCATCGTGGGGCCTTCCGTTACGAGGCCGTCTCGAGCCAGTGCGTGATCCGCCCGTTGTGCATCACGCCGATGCGGTCGGCCATCGCATGCGCCTCGGCCTCGTTGTGTGTGACCAGGATCGCGGTCTGGCCGGCCTTCTTGAGGATGCCGCGCACCTCGGCGGTCAGGCGCTCGCGCGTGCCGCCGTCGAGGTTGGAGAACGGTTCGTCCAGCAGCAGCAGGGCCGGCGAGGGCGCCAGCGCGCGGGCCAGCGCGATGCGCTGCTGCTGGCCGCCCGACAGTTCGTGCGGGTAGCGCTCGCCGGCCTCGGCCAGGCCGACCAGCGCGAGCATCTCGGCCACGCGTGCCTGCTGCGCCGCGCGGCCCAGCCGGCGCAGACCGAAGGCCACGTTCCTGGCGGCCGACAGGTGCGGGAACAGCGCGTACTCCTGGAACATCATGCCCACGCGCCGCTGCTCGGGCGGCAGGTGCTTCTGGGGCGACGACAGCAGCGTCTCGCCGAGGCGGATGGTGCCGTCGCGCACGGGCTCGAAGCCGGCGATGGCGCGCAGCACCGTGGTCTTGCCGCAGCCCGAGGGGCCGAACAGGCAGGCGATCTCGCCCGCGGGCAGGTCCAGCGAGAAGCCGTCGACCACCGTGTGCGGGCCGCGCGGCGTGTCGTAGGCGAGCTGGAGCGAGTCGAGATGAAGCGGGGAACTCATGCGGGGTCCGTGTCGGGTGGCGTCACCGCCGGTGTCGTGCCGAGCTGGTTGCGCGCCAGCAGCACCACTGGCAGCAGGCCGGCGACCACGATGGCCAGCGCGGCGATCGCGCCTTCCTCGTAGGTGCCGCGTGCGGCCTCGGCGTAGAGCCAGGTGGCGAGGGTGTCGAAGTTGGCCGGGCGCAGCAGCAGCGTGGCCGGCAGCTCTTTCATGGCGTCGACGAAGACCAGCAGCGCACCCGCCGCGATGGCGGGCTGCAGCAGCGGAAGGTGCACGCGGCGCAGCGTGCCGCCGGTGGTTTCGCCGAGCAGGCGCGAGGCCTGCTCGATGGCTGGCGGAATGCGCGCCAGCCCGGCCTCGATGCCGCCCACGGGCATCGCAAGGAAACGGATCGCGCAGGCCATGACCAGCACGATGCCTGCGCCCATCAGCGGCAGGCCCTGCCAGCCCATCGCGCCGGCCAGCGCCGCGTCGAAGGCCAAGGCCGGCGTCAGCAGGCCGATGGCGAGCACCGTGCCCGGCACCGCGTAGCCCAGCGTGGCCGCGCGCGCCTGCCAGCGTGCGCGGTTGGGGCTAGTGCCCTGGCTGCGCGAGGCCCAGGCCACGACCAGCCCCGCCGCCACGGCCACCACCGTCACGCCGGCCGCCAGCGCCAGCGTGTTGCCCAGGCTGGCCACGAGGCCCTGCGAAATGCCGCCGCCCTGGTGCAGCCGCTTGCCGCTTTCCCAGACCAGGTACAGCGCGGGCGCGACAAAGCCGATCAGCACCGGCAGCGCCGCCGTCGCGGTCGCCGCCCAAGCCGCGCCGCCGTGCAGGCGCCGGGGCTGCACCGCGCGCATGCGCTGCGCGGAGCCGAAGCGCTGGTGCTGGCGGCCGTTGCGTTCGAGCCAGACCAGCGCCACCACCACGAACAGCATCGCGCAGGCGATCTGCGCGGCGCCGGCCAGGTCGGAGCGCGTGATCCAGGTGGTGTAGACCGCCACCGTGAGCGTGTTCACGCCGAGGAATTCGGAGGCGCCGATGTCGTTGAGCGTCTCGAGCAGCGCCAGGCTCAGGCCCACGGCCAGTGCCGGCCGTGCGAGCGGCAGCGCCACGCGAAAGAAGGCGCCGCGCCGGTTCTCGCCCAGCGTGCGCGCCGCTTCCAGCAGGTGCGCCGGCTGGGTCATGAACATCGCGCGCGCCGTCATGTAGACGTACGGATAGAGCACGAAGCCCAGCACGAAGATCGCGCCCGGCATCGAGCGCAGGTCGGGCAGGCGGAACTGGCGCGGGCTGTCGAAGCCCAGCATCCAGCGGATCGCGCCCTGCACGGGGCCGATCGGGTGCAGCAGGTCGAGGTAGGCGAAGGCGACGATGTAGGTCGGCATCGCCAGCGGCAGCAGCAGCGCCCAGTTGAGCACGCCGCGGCCGGGAAAGTCATGCGCCGTGACCAGCCAGGCGCAGCCGGTGCCGATCACGAGGACGAGGGTGCCGACGCCCGCGAGCAGCAGCGCCGTGTTGAGCGCCGCCTGCGGCAGCACGTGCGCGAACAGCGGCCCCCAGTGGCCGACGCCCGAGCCGAACGCGAGCCAGGCCAGCGTGAGCACCGGCGCGAGCACGCCGAGCGCGATCAGGAATGACGCGCAGCGCCATGCCGGGCCCGCGGCGCGCAGGCCCGGCGGCTGGCGCCGCGCCATCAGCATTCAGTCGCCGGCACGGTGTGCCCGGCCATGCAGGTCACTGGTCGAAGCCGACCTTGTCGACGAGGGCGCTGGCCTGCTTGCGGTACTTGGCAATCTCGGTCAGCGGCAGCGGATCGACCTTCAGCTCGCCGATGGCCTGGCCGATGATCGGGTCGAGGGCCACGCCCTTGCGCACCGGGTACTCGTAGTTGGCGTCGGCGTACAGCGCCTGGGCCGGTTCCGACACCAGGAACTCGAGCAGCTTGACCGCGTTGGCACGCTGCGGCGCGTTCTTGGCCACGGCTGCGCCGCTGATGTTCACGTGCGTGCCGCCGCTCTTGGCGTTGGCGAAGGTCGGGCGGATCACCTTGATGGCGTCGCCCCACTTGCGCGCGTCGGTGCCTTCCTTGGCGCTCTTCATCTGGCCGACGTAGTACGAGTTGGCCACGCCGATGTCGCAGATGCCGCCGAGGATGTCGCGCGCCACGTCGCGGTCGCCGCCGGTGGCCTTGCGCGCCAGGTTGCCCTTGACGCCGCGCAGCCATTGCTCGGCCTTGGCCTCGCCGTCGTGCGCGATCATCGCGGCCACCAGGGCCGTGTTGTAGGGGTGCTGGCCGGCGCGGATGCAGACCTTGCCCTTGTACTTCGGGTTGGCCAGGTCTTCGTAGCGGAAGCTGGTCAGCGGCTGGTTCTTGTCGGCGTACAGCACGCGCGCGCGCAGCGAGAGCGCGAACCACTGGCCGTCGGCGCCGCGCAGGTTGGCCGGAATGGCCGACTCGAGCGCGGCCGACTTCACCGGCTGCGTCACGCCGCCTTCGACGAGGTCGACGAGGTTGCCGATGTCCACCGTCATCAGCACGTCGGCCGGCGAACGCGCGCCTTCGGCCTTCACACGCTCCAGCAGGCCGTCCTTCACGAACACCGTGTTGACCTTGATCTTGCTCTGCGCGCTGAACGCCGAAATCAGCGGCTGGATCAGCGCCGGCTCGCGCGTCGTGTAGAGCGTGAGCTCGTCATTGGCGGCGTGCGCGGGCAGGGCGGTGAGGGCGAGCCAGGCGGCGGAAACGCCGAGGAGGGCGTGCGCCACGCGGCCCTGGGGGCCGGAACGGTCGGTCATGAAGGATCCTCCAGGTGCGGTGAGGTGTTCTAGGAAAGGCATCGGCGACGGCGGGTGCGTCGCTGATGCGAACAATTATCACTGACAGGGAGGGGTGGGTTTTCCTTTGGCTTACGGGTTGAGGGTTTACTGTGGAGCGCTCGGATGAGGGCTCCAGGCCGTCAAGATGAAGCGCTCCGCAAGGACTTGGCAGCCAGTAGCGCGACCACGCGACTGTCATTCCGTCACGCCCGTTGAAACGGAATGACGTCCCAAGAAGCAAGGGCAGGCGCGGGGCTCTTTCCTATGCCGTCAGCGCCACCACCTCCGCGTCAGTGAGCTTCTGCGGCTGGTAGCGCAGTGCGCGCACATGAAAGAAGGGCTGGTTGCCCCCGTAGCAGAGATTCCCGATCCCGAGGAAGGCAAAGGGTGAGACTGCCGCCAACGCAACCTTCCTCAGCGTTTGACCGTTGCACCCGAAACGAATTCCGTCGACGCCGTAGCTGATCGACGCTTTCACCGTGCCGCCCTCCGGCGTGCCAGCAAGGTTGGCTGTCGAGGTGCTGGGCCCGACGACACCGTTGGTCACCGAAACGGCGTGTGCGGTGCCGGTAGGGTTGAAGCCGATGCCAAGACGGTTCGAGGACGTGGCTCCGATCTCCACCAGGGTCCGAGACTCCGCGGGCCCCATGAGCGGGCGCCCGAACTCCATGAAGATCGTGCCCTCGGCTGCATTGCACCAGCCTTTGCTCGTATCGACACGGACGTTGTCGCCTGCGCGCGTCGTGGCAGCTGAGGTCGCGGTGTCTGCTTGGCGGGTTGCGGCGACCGAGGTTGCCGCGTCAGCGAGACGGGTCACCGGGGCCGTCGTGGTCGGAACGTAGCTTGACGCGAACGAGGCCTGTTCGAGCTGGTATCCGGTGACCTTGAAGGTCCGCGCACTGTTGGCGGCGTACTTGTAGATTCCGGCGCCACCGGCGGGTGCTGTGCCAGTTGTCGCCCAGCCAGAGACCTTGTAGACACCATTGCCGACGTGCACTACCGATGTGGCTCCTGTTCCAACAGCACCGTTGGCGATCACCATCGCCAAATCCGCACCTGCCCCCAGACCGAGAACTGGCGGAAGGCCATCGTCCATTTTCACAAAGGCTGAAACCACGTAAGTCGTCGACGCGGCAAGGGTGGCCGCCTTGACCGCGTAGTTGTATGGGCCGGTCGGTGCTTGGAATGCAAGCCCGGTAGTGAATCCGAGCCAATCTACAGTCGTGGCCGTCACACCATTGCGGGTTGGCGCATCCGAAACACCGTTGCGGAACTCGCTTTCGGTGAACAGGTTCGCCCCCTCCGCCTCCTGCATCAGCCAAGGCGCAATGGTCGGGTCGGCGGGGTTGTAGGTCATCCGCGCTGCGCCGGCCACAGCGGTCTTCATTGCGCCGGTCGAATCGAAGTAGGTCCCGATGGAAGCACGTCCGGTAAAGGTCTCGACGCTCGGAACGTAGCTTGTAGCAAAGGCACCCGTTTCAAGCTGGGCGCCCCAGATTTGAAATGCACCGTGGTCGGTGCCGTCACCGACATGAAATGGGTAGATGGCAAGCGTATCGCCGACGGTGATCCCCGTAGACTGGGTGAATGCGCAGCGGAACCATCCGCCGCCCACCGACCGCATTTCCCACCCATTGCCCGAGATAGAAGGACTGCCACCATGAAGCGTGGCATAGCCGAAAGTGAACTGCGCCGCTGTGGTCGTATTGCGCAGCTGTAGCGACACTGGAGCGTTCCTCGATACGTTCTTCAGATAGACGGAGAACGTCATCACCGTCGATGTAGCAGCCGCCGACTGGCCCAATGATCCGGTAGGTGTTCCGGAGACCTCGACGGCTCGCAATGTCCCGTCGGGGGCCAACTTGCCGGTCGCACGTGAGACTGCGCCGGCAAAGAACCATGGAACCAAATGCATGTCACTGCTCTTGAGCAGGATGTTGGTGCGCTGCTCTTCCACCATCAGCACAGGCGGCAACGCCAGATTCGACGGCTCGTAGCCGTTGCGCGCAACGCCTGCGGCCGCATAGCGCAGGATGCCCTTGGCGTCGTAGTAGCTGCCGATGGAGGCCCGTGCCGTGACCCCGTCCCAACTGGGGATGTAGGAGCTGGCGAACGCACCCACTTCGAGCTGCGCACCCCAGATGTAGATGCCGGCGACGCCGTCGCCGGGACCGGTGCCGGCAGCCGCTGCGCCGGGGTAGACCGCCGCGGTCAGCGCCGCGGATGCGTCCGTCGTGAAGACGATCTCGACCCTGCGCCACCCACCGCCGACATCGACGATCCGTTTCGACACTTCTGTAAAGACAGAGATGGTGAAGAGAGAGATGGTCAAGGCCGACAGGTCGAAGGCGAAGCTGATTCTTTCGCCTGTTGTCGCGCCGGAAGCAAAGGACCATCCATTCGAGGAGCCTGCGGCCTTCGCATAGAAAGAAAAGGTGTAGGTGATTGCGGCCGCCGCTTTGGCAGTCGTCTGCGACGCGCGGCCCACGGATGCGATCCCGCCGTTGAGCAAGGTCAGCTTGCAGGCATCCCAACGTCCGTTCGGCGCCTGGGCTGCGCCAGGCACGGCGGTGACGCTCGTCTTCGCCCAGGCCGCGTTTTCAAATCGCGACGAAAACGCCAATTGGTTGATTCGCGCGTTTTCAATGAGCAGCCCCTTCGCCACCTTCGTGATCGGATCGAAGTCGAAGCGCGGCGTGGCACAGGGCTCGATGAAGCCTTGGGCGTTGACGCGAGAGCCGTTCGTGCCGCCCGCATAGGTGAACAGCTCGGCAAAAGTCTTTTCGGTAAGTGTCGTTGTCATCTGGTTGGGTCCTCTGCGGGCTGCCTCGCGCGAACGCAGGCGGTGCCTTCGGGTTCGGCGGCGGAGGGTTCCGCCGCCGGCCAGCCCATGGCGGCCATGGCAGTCTTTTCCTTGGTTGGCGATGACGACTTTCTCGCCGAACGCCCCAACGAAAAAGGCCGACATATGTCGGCCTTCAGAGGAGGGCGGGGCGCCCTGCAGATCAGCGAAGACGGGGGCTTCGCCTCACCGCCCCGCCGGCACCTCGAACACCAGGCACGTCGTCGTCGCATGCGCATACAGCGTGCCGTCCGCCCCGACCAGCCGTGCCTCTGCCGTGGCGAGCTGCTTGCCGCAGTGGATCACCTTGCCCTCGGCGCGCACGCGCTGCACCTTCGGCGTGAGGCCCTTGACGTAGTTCACGCTGAGTTCGGCTGTCGTGTACGCGCGACCGGGCGGCATCATGGTGTGGACCGAGCAGCCCAGCGCCGAGTCGAGCATCGTGGCGACCCAGCCGCCGTGAATGGTGCCCAGCGGGTTCAGGTGCTGGGGCAGCGGCGTGCCCTGGAAGATGGCGATGCCCCGGCTGACCGAGACGATGGTGAAGTCCAGCGTCTTGGCGATGGCGGCGTAGGGAATCTCGCCGTTGAGCATGGCCTGCATGACCTCCAGGCCGGTCTTGCCGGCGACCTGCTCGGGGCGCGCGAGCCCGGGGCCGGGGCCGTTCTCGAGGCGCTCGGCGATCTGCCGTTCTTCGGCGATCCATGCGTCGAGCAGATGGGAGGGGGTGTCGGTGAAAGCTTGCTGCGTCATGCCTGTGTTCCTGCTGGGGGCTTTGCGGGGAGGGGTTGATTGCATATGCAATAGTTGCACATACAATAATACCCCATGGACACACCCACCCAACCCCGCGGCTGCACCAGCTTCAAGACGCGCCAGCTGATGCGCCGCCTGACGCAGCACTACGACGCCGAGGTGTCGCGCAGCGGCCTCAAGACCACGCAGTACTCGCTGCTGTCGCACCTCAAGCGCCTGGGCCCGATGCGCCCGGTCGACCTGGCGGGCGAACTGAAGATGACCGCCTCCACGCTGAGCCGCAACCTGCAGCCGCTGATCACCGCGGGCTGGGTGGCGCAAGTGGCGGGCGCCGATGCGCGCAGCCGGCTGGTGTCGCTCACCGATGCCGGCGATGCCAAGTGGCGCGAGGCGCAACAGCACTGGAAGACGGCACAGCAGAAGCTGAATGCGCTGCTCGGCGTGGAGCGCGTGCTCGCGCTACATACGCTCATCGACGAATCGCTCGCGCTGCTGGGCACGGGCGAGCCGGTCGACGTGCAGGACTGACGCTCTTCCCGCCACCCCCAACAACGAACACGTTCCGCGCCCCTGAAGCCGCGCGGCCGGATTCCCTGTCTCTTCGTTTCTCCCCCGACCCATTCCAACAGTTCCAGAGGTCCCATGTTCGCCACCCACGTCTCCGCATGGCTGCAGCGCCGCGGCATCCACTACGGCTGGATCGTCGCCGCCGTCACCTTCCTGACCATGCTCACCATGTCGGCCGCGCTCGGCCTGCCGGGCGCGATGATGAAGCCGCTCGGCGAGGAGTTCGGCTGGAGCACCGAGCAGATCTCGTCCGCGCTCGCGCTGCGCTTTGCGCTGTTCGGCCTCATGGGCCCGTTCGCCGCGGTGCTGATGGAGCGCTACGGCCTGCGCGCGGTGATGTGCGCCGGCCTCACGCTGGTCGGGCTGGGCATGGCGCTGGTCACCACGGCCTCGCAGCTGTGGCAGCTGTTCGTGCTGTGGAGCCTGATGCTCGGCCTGGGCACCGGCATGACGGCGCTGGTGCTGGGCGCCGTGGTGGCCAACCGCTGGTTCGTCGCGCGGCGCGGCCTGGTCGTGGGCATGCTCACGGCCAGCGCGGCCACCGGCCAGCTGGCCTTCCTGCCGCTGGCGGCCTGGATGATCGAGCACTGGGGCTGGCGCTCGGCCATCGTGCCGATCGTGGTCGGCAGCGTGGTGATCGCGCTGCTCGCGCTGTGCCTGGTGCGCAACCGGCCATCGGACATCGGCCTGCTGCCCTACGGTGAAGCGCCCGGCACGCAGCCGGCGCCGGCGCCCGCCTTCACGATGAACTTCGCCACGCCGTTTCGCGTGCTGCGCGAGGTGGCGACCAACCGCACCTTCCTGATCTTGGCCGGCACCTTCTTCATCTGCGGCCTGAGCACCAACGGCCTGGTGCAGACGCACTTCATCTCGCTGTGCGGCGACTACGGCATGAGCGCCGTGCCCGCCGCCTCGGTGCTCGCGATGATGGGCGCCTTCGACTTCGTCGGCACCATCCTGTCGGGTTGGCTCTCCGACCGCTACGACAACCGCAAGCTGCTCTTCTGGTACTACGGCCTGCGCGGGCTGTCGCTGTTCTGGCTGCCGCATTCCGAATTCACGATCTACGGCCTGGGCCTGTTCGCGATGTTCTACGGCCTGGACTGGATCGCCACGGTGCCGCCGACCGTCAAGCTCGCGGGCGCCGCCTTCGGGCCCGCGAAGGTCGGGCTGGTGTTCGGCTGGATCTTCGCGGCCCACCAGCTGGGCGCGGCCACCGCGGCCTACGGCGCCGGCTTTGCGCGCACGCTGCTGCTGACCTACACGCCCGCGCTGTACACGGCCGGCGCGGCCTGCCTGCTCGCGGCGCTGATCGTGATGGCGATCCGCCGTCCCGCCAAGACCGCCGCTGCACCGGCCGCGGCCACCACCAACGCCGCCGCGCGCGCCTGACCGCCGGAGACCCGCATGACCACCACGCAACAAGCGAACGGCGACCTCGACCCGCGCACGCGCCGCCTGCTCGAGGCGCCCATCATCCCCACGCTGCTGCGGCTGGCCGCGCCCAATGTGCTCGTGATGCTGGCGCAGGCCTCCGTCGGGCTCATCGAGACCTACTTCGTCGGCAAGCTCGGCACCGATGCGCTCGCCGGTATGGCGCTGGTGTTCCCCATCGTCATGCTGATGCAGATGACCTCCAGCGGCGCGATGGGCGGCGGCATCGCCTCGTCGATCGCGCGTGCGCTGGGCGCGCGGCGCCGGGGCGACGCCGATGCGCTGGTGTGGCATGCGGTGGTCATCGCGATCGGCTTCGGCCTGTGCTTCACGCTCGCGCTGCTGCTGGGCGGGCGCTGGCTCTACGGCGTGATGGGCGGCACCGGCGCCGCGCTGGAAGCTGCGCTCACGTACTCGAACTGGGTGTTCGCGGGCGCGGTGCTGGTGTGGCTCTTCAACTCGCTGTCCGCCATCATCCGCGGCACCGGCAACATGGCGGTGCCGGCCAACGTGACGGTGGTGGGCGTGGTGTTCCTCATTCCCGCGTCGCCGCTGTTGATCTTCGGCATCGGGCCGTGGGGCGGCATGGGCATCGCGGGCGGCGCGCTGGCGCTGCTGCTGTACTACCTGCTGGGCTCGCTCGCGCTCATCGCCTACCTGCGCTCGCCGCGCAGCCTGCTGCGGCCCACGCTGGCGGCGTTCCAGATGCGCTGGCCGCTGTTCCGCGACATCCTGCGCATCGGGCTGGTGGGCACGGTGTCGACGGTGGCGACCAACCTGTCGATCGGCATCGCCACCGCGCTCACCGGCCATTTCGGCGCAGGCGCGCTGGCCGGCTACGGCACCGCGTCGCGGCTCGAGTACCTGCTGGTGCCGCTGGTGTTCGGCCTGGGCGCGCCGCTGGTCGCGATGGTCGGCACCTGCATGGGCGCAGGGCTGCGCGAGCGTGCGCTGCGTGCCACCTGGGCTGGCGCGGCGCTGGCCTTCGGCATGGCCGAGGTCATCGGGTTGGCTGCGGCGCTGTTCCCGCGCCCGTGGCTGATGCTGTTCGGCCACGACCCCGTGATGCTCGAGACCGGCGCACACTACCTGCGCGTGGTGGGGCCGCTGTACGGTTTCTTCGGTGTCGGGCTGGTGCTGTACTTCGCCTCGCAGGGTGCGGGCCGGCTGCTGTGGCCGGTGCTCGGCAACATCGCGCGGCTCGCCGTGGCGGGCACGGGCGGCTGGCTGGCGCTGCGCTGGGGCGGCGGGCTCACCGGCGTGTTCGCGGCGCAGGGCGTGGCGCTGGTGGTGTATGGCATCGTCATCGCCTCGGCCATCGCGGGCGGTGCGTGGTTCGGCCGTGTCGGCTGGCCGCGCACGACGCAGGGTTTGCTGCGCCGCGTGGCGCAGGCCTGAAGCGCTCGCTTTTTCTTTTCAACGAAAGGCTCGTCATGCAGATCAAGGATTCCGTCGTCTTCATCACTGGTGCCAACCGGGGGCTCGGCCTGGCGTTCGCCAAGGCGGCGCTCGCGGCCGGCGCGCGCAAGGTCTACGGGGCCGCGCGCGACCCCAAGAGCATCACGCTCGCGGGCGTCGTGCCCGTGGCGCTCGATGTGACGCAGCCCGCGCAGATTGAAGCTGCCGTGCGTGCCTGCGGCGACGTGACGCTGCTGGTCAACAACGCGGGCATCTCGCGCGGATCGAGCTTCCTGGGATCGCCCGACGCAGTGGCCGCGGCGCGCGCCGAGTTCGAGACCAACTTCTTCGGCCCCTGGGCGCTCACGCAGGCCTTTGCGCCGGTGCTCGCGTCGAACGGCGGGGGTGCGGTCCTCAACGTGCTGTCGGCCCTGGCCTGGACGACGTTCCCCGGCGTGGCGACCTACAGCGCCACCAAGTCGGCGGCCTGGTCGCTGAGCAACGGCTTGCGCAACGAACTGGCGGGGCAGGGCACGCAGGTCACGAGCCTGCACGTGGCGCTCATGGACACCGACATGGCGGCGCGCATGCCCGGCCCCAAGACCTCGCCCGACGACGCGGCGCGACAGGCACTGGCGGGCGTGGAAGCGGGGCTGCCCGAGGTGCTGGCCGATGAGGTCACGCGCCAGCTCAAGCAGAGCCTGTCGACCGAGCGGCCCGCGTATGCGAGCCCGCCGGTCTGAAGTGCGTCAATAGCGGTAGGGGTTGTTCGGGCGGCGGTCGTAACGGTTGGGCACACCGTCGCCGTCGTTGTCCCGGCGGCCGTGGCGGCGGTCGTCCCAGCCGCGGCGGCCATGGTCGTAGTACCCGTGGCGACGCGGACCTTCGTAGTAGCGCGGGTGGTAGTGGCGCGGGGGCGGCGGCGGGGCGTAGTAGTGATGGCGCGGCGGCGGCGCGGGCGTCACGTACACCTGGGCCTGGATGAACGGGCCGCCGGCCTGGGCATGGGCCGGCGCGGTGAGGGCGGCCAGCGACAGCAGGGCGGCAGCACCGAAGGCGAATGTCAGCTTTTTCATGGCGACTCCTGGGGAGTGATTGCGATGCCTCATCGTCGCGCCATTATGTGAAGTTCTTGTAAGCCGCAAGCGAAATCGCATGAAGAGCTGTAAGCCGCTGCGCGCACGCCTTTTCAGCGTTGCGGTGCCGGCAGCATGCGCCGCAGCGCCTCGAAGAACAGGTCGGACTGTTCCCGCTCGCCCTGGATCTGCGCCGCCACGTGCGCGGCCAGCTGGGCATCGACGGGCACCAGCGGGCGCCCGGTCGATTGCGCGATCACCTGGTGCAGGCAGGCGCGCTCCAGGTAGTACAGGTCGTCGTAGGCATGGGCGATGGTGCCGCCCGCCACGATCACGCCGTGGTTCGCGAGAAAGGCCACGTCCTTGCCCGCCATGGCGCGCGCGATGCGCTCGCCCTCGGCGTCGTCCAGTGCCAGGCCGTTGTACTCGGCGTCGATGGCGATGCGGTTCATGTAGCGCATGGCGTTCTGGCTGGCGGTCGGGTCGAGCGCGCGGTCGACCGTGAGCGTGAGCGCCGTCGCGTAGGGCATGTGGCAATGCAGCACCACGGCGTGGCCCGTGAGGCGGTGCACCGCGCCGTGGATGAAGAGGGCGGTGGGTTCCACGCGGTGGCGGCCCGCGAGCACTTCGCCGTGCACGTCGATCAGCACGATGTCGTCCGGGCCGATCTCGCTCCAGTGCAACCCGCGCGGGTTGATGAGGTAGCGGTCCTGTGCGCCCGGCAGCAACACGCTGAAATGGTTGCACACACCTTCGGACAGCCCGTGGTGGGCCGCGGCGCGCAATGCGAGCGCGAGGTCTTCGCGCAACTGGCGCACGGCGGGGCTGGCGTATTCGGAATCGGCGGACATCGCGGGGGTCTCCTTCTTTCTTGTGGTGGATGGGTCTTGTCGGATCAGGCGCGGACCAGCCCGGCCCAGGCGGCCACGAAGCGCTGCGCGTCCTCGCGCACGGCGGCGGCGGTCTTGCCGGGCTTGTAGAGCGACGAGCCGATGCCGAAGCCGGCCGCGCCAGCCGCGCGCCATGCGCCCATGTTGTCGGGCGCGATGCCGCCCACGGGCATCACGGGCGTGCCGGCGGGCAGCACCGCGAGCAGGGCCTTGACCACGGCGGGCGAGGCCAGCTCGGCCGGGAACAGCTTGAGGCCCGTGGCGCCGGCCGCGAGCGCGCCGAAGGCTTCGGTCGGCGTCATCACGCCGGGCAGGCAGGCCATGCCCAGGCGCGCGGCCTCGGCGATGACGTCGGCGTTGAAGTTGGGCGACACGATCAGCTCGCCGCCGGCCGCATGCACTTCGCGCACCTGCTTTGCTTCAAGCACGGTGCCCGCGCCGACCAGCGCGGTGGGAAAGCGCTGGCGCATGAGCGCGATGCTCTCCAGCGGCTGCGGCGAATTGAGCGGCACTTCGAGCAGCCGGAAGCCGGGCTCGACGATGGCATCGCCCACGTCGGCGGCTTCGGCGGGCGAGAGGCCGCGCAGGATGGCCACGAGCGGCAGGGCCTGCATCGCGGCGTTGAATTTGTCGAGGGGCGTGGTCATGGGGCGGGTGTCCTGTCGGTGTCGAGAAAGCCGGACAGCGTGTGCAGTCCGGCCCAGGTGGCTTCGGCGCCGAGCGTGCGCGTGGCGACGCCGGTGGCGCGCAGGGCCAGGGTGTAGCGTTGGGTGAGGGTGGAGGAGCCAATGAGCACGACCTCGCCGACGGCCTGCACGGACTGCGTGCGCAGTTCTTCGCCGATGAGCAGGCCCGAGAGGTAGCTCGACAGTTCTTCCTTGGGCATGCGCTCGAACAGCGCGAGCGTGCGGGTGCCGAAGGCGTTGTGCAGCAGGCCATGGCCGTTCTCGGAGCGCGTCACGCCTTCGAGGAACGCGGCTTCGTCGAGCGGCGCGGCGGCGTCGAGCGTGCGCCCCAGGATCGAGTGCTGGCTCAGCAGGGCGTAGAACTCGCCCGTCATGTAGGTGCGAAAGCCGGCGACGCGGCCTTTCTTGACCGTCGCCCATTTGTTGTGGGTGCCGGGCAGCACGAAGACGCCGTCGTCCAGGCCGGTGATCGTCATCGCGCCGAGGATCTGCACCTCTTCGCCGCGCATCACATCGGGCACGCCGGCGTGCTCGTCGCTGAGGCCGGGCACGATGGCGATGCGCGCGCCGGGGAGGGCGTCGATGTCGATGATCTTGCGGCCCACTTCCACGCGGCCGGCGGGGCAGGGGCAGTAGGGCGCTTCGACCCAGCCCTGCTTGCTGCCGGCCATGCCGGAGATCAGGCAGCGCGTGTCTTCCAGGCGCATCCAGTCGCCGAACAGCGACTCGAACACGGCAGGGAAGCCGCCCTCGGGCACGGTGAGGATGCCGCGGGCGTCGCTGCGCTCTTCGATGACCTGTCCGCTCGGGTCGAGCAATGCACCGCGTAGCGAGCTTGTGCCCCAGTCGATGGCGATGAGTCGTGTCATGTCTGTCGTCTTTGAGAGGTTGTTTCGGGGCGCGTGCCCAGGCCACCGGGTACCTCCCTCCGCGAATGTCCCCCGGCCTGCGGGCTTCCGCCCCTCCCCCTTGGTTTCGCTGCGGGAAGCACCCAGTGCCCTGATCACGAGAGGCGCGGTCGCCGTGCGGGCCGATCCACCCGCGATCACGTCCCGAAGCCCGACCTCAGTGATTGTCGCGCGGCACAAAGGCCCCACGACGACCACGCAGAAAGTCCAGGTCCGCTCCCTGGTCAGCCTGCAGCACCGTGTCGACGTACAGCTTCCAGTACCCCGAGTCGAGCGGTGCCTTGGGCGCGACCCACTTCGCGCGGCGCTTCGCCAGTTCTTCATCGCTCACATGCAGGTGCAGCTTGCGGTTCGGCACGTCGAGCTCGACGATGTCGCCGTCCTGTACCAATGCCAGCGGGCCGCCTGCAGCCGCTTCAGGCGCGGTATGCAGAACGACCGTGCCGTAGGCGGTGCCGCTCATGCGCGCGTCGCTGATGCGGACCATGTCGGTGATGCCCTTGCGCAGCACCTTCGGCGGCAGCGGCATGTTGCCGGCCTCGGCCATGCCGGGGTAGCCCTTGGGGCCGCAGTTCTTGAGCACCATGATGCAGTGCTCGTCGATGTCCAGGTTCTCGTCGTCGATGCGCTTGTGCAGGTCGTCGGCGCTTTCGAACACCACCGCGCGGCCCTTGTGCACCAGCAGCTCGGGCGTGGCCGCGCTGGGCTTGATGATGGCGCCGTTGGGTGCGAGGTTGCCGCGCAGCACGCAGATGCCGGCCTTGTCCTTGAAGGGCTCGGCCTGGGTGCGGATGACCTGCGGGTTGTAGTTCTCGGCGTCCTTCACGTTCTCCCACACGCTCTGGCCCGTGACGGTGAGGATGTCCTTGTGCAGGTGGTCGGCGATTTCCTTGATGACCACCGGCAGGCCGCCCGCGTAGCAGAAGTCTTCCATCAGGAACTGGCCCGACGGCTGCAGGTTCACGAGGCAGGGCAGGTCGGCGGCGAGGCGGTCGAAATCGTCGAGCGTGAGCTCGACACCGATGCGGCCCGCAATGGCCAGCAGGTGGATCACGAAGTTGGTCGAACCGCCGATGGCCGCGTTGACCTTGATCGCGTTCTCGATCGCCTGGCGCGTGAGGATCTTCGACATGTTCATGTCTTCATGCACCATGTCGACGATGCGCCGGCCTGCCTGCCGCGCCAGCACATTGCGGCGGCCGTCGACGGCAGGGTAGGCCGCGTTGCCCGGCAGGCCGATGCCCAGCGACTCGACCATGCTGGCCATGGTGCTCGCGGTACCCATCGTCATGCAGTGGCCGTGGCTGCGGTGCATGCAGCTCTCGGCCTCGAAGAAGTCTTGCAGCTTGAGCGTGCCGGCGCGCACCTGCTCGCTCATCTGCCACACGCCGGTGCCCGAGCCCAGTTCCTGCCCGCGCCACTTGCCCGAGAGCATCGGGCCGCCCGAGACACCGATGGTCGGCAGGTCGACGCTGGCCGCGCCCATCATCAGCGCGGGCGTGGTCTTGTCGCAGCCCATGAGCAGCACCACGCCATCGAGCGGGTTGCCGCGAATGCTCTCTTCGACGTCCATGCTCGCGAGGTTGCGGTACAGCATGGCGGTGGGGCGCAGGAGCGTCTCGCCGAGCGACATCACGGGGAACTCGAGCGGGAAGCCGCCCGCCTCGTACACGCCGATCTTCACCTGCTCGGCGAGCGTGCGGAAGTGCGAGTTGCAGGGCGTGAGTTCGCTGAAGGTGTTGCAGATGCCGATGACCGGGCGACCGTCGAACTGGTCGTGCGGCACGCCCTTGCCTTTCATCCAGCTGCGGTAGATGAAGCCGTCGCGGTCGTTGCGGCCGAACCATTGCTGGCTGCGCAACTCACCTGATTTTTTCTTGGGAATCGTGCTCATGGGGTTTGTCTCCAACTGCTGATTTTGTGGCGGCAGACCTCAGGGTTTGTCCTGCCGAAATGCAATTTCAATCATCATATGATAAGCGTGGAGAGCCTGCCAGAGCCTGAATTTTTGGAACGGCGGGATACCGAAATTCACATCGCACATGATCAAGAACATCCATGGCCGCACCCTCGAACTGCTCGGCGAAGCCGTGGTGGCGGGGCGCTATGCGATCGGTGCGTCGATCCCCGCGGAGCCGCTGCTCGGCGAAGAACTGGGCGTGAGCCGCACGGTGGTGCGCGAGGCCATCAAGTCGCTCGCGGCCAAGGGCCTGGTCTCCACCGGGCCGAAGGTCGGCACGCGCGTGCTGCCGCAGGACAAGTGGAACTGGTTCGACCCCGACGTCATCACCTGGCAGTCGCGCGCGGGCCTCACGCCCGAGTTCCTGCGCGACCTGCAGGACCTGCGCCGCGTGGTGGAGCCGGCGGCCGTGCGCCTTGCGGCTGAACGCGCGGGACCGAAAGACATCGAGGAAATCGAGCGTGCCTACGCGGGCATGAAGGACGCCGTCGAGAACGGCGGCGACTACGTCACCTTCGACCTGCGCTTTCACACCGGCCTGCTCAGTGCCGCGCGCAACCGCATGCTGGCGCAGATGAGCAAGGCGCTCAGCGCGCTGCTGCGCACCAGCTTCGAAATATCGACCGCCAAGCCCGACGGCCCGGCGCTCTCGCTGCCGCTGCACCGCGCGGTGCTGGACGCGGTCATCGCGCACGATCCGGCCAAGGCCGAGCGCGCGGTGATCCGGCTCATCGACGGTGCGCGGCAAGACATCGAGGACGTGCTCGGCTCGCGCCGCCGCCTGCCGCGGCTGAGCCGGCCGCCACCCCGGCTCAAGGCCAGCTAGACGGCGCGTGGTGACGGGCAGGGTGCCCGTCGGCGGCGCAGGCCCCGTTTCGCATCTGAGGTTCTTTCACCCACGCTCGCGTTCCGAGCATTTCCCACCCGAGAAGAAGGAGACAGACACCATGAAACTCGTCAAGTCGCTCATCGCGCCTACGCTGGTCGCGCTGGGGTTGTTGGCGTCGGCCAGCCCGGCCGCCGCGCAGGAAAAGCTCACCGTCTGGTGGGTCAAGGGCTTCTACAAGGCGGAAGACGATGCGCTCTTCGCGGCCATCAAGAAGTTCGAGGAGAAGAACAAGAACGTGAAGATCGAGCTGTCGCAGTACCCGGTGCAGGACATGATCCCCAAGACCGTGTCCGCGCTCGACTCCGGCAGCCCGCCCGATGTGGCGTACGCCGACGTGTACGACTTCCAGGTCACCGGCAAGTGGGCCTTCGACGGCAAGCTCGAAGACATCGGCAGCGTGCTCACGCCCATGAAGGACCGCTTCGCGCCCAACACCATCGAGACCACGAACCTCTACAACAACCAGACCAAGACCAAGGCGTATTACGCCTTCCCGATCAAGCAGCAGACGATGCACATCGAGTACTGGCTCGACATGCTCGCCGAAGCCGGCTTCAAGGAAAGCGACATTCCCACCACCTGGAACGACTACTGGTCGTTCTGGTGCGAGAAGGTGCAGCCCGCCAGCCGCAAGGCCAGCGGCAAGCGCAACTTCGGCATCGGCATGCCGATGGGCGTGGATTCGAGCGACGCTTTCTATTCGTTCCTGACCTTCATGGACGCCTACAACGTGAAGCTGGTGGACGACAGCGGCAAGCTGCTGGTCGACGACCCGAAGGTGCGCGCCGGCCTCATCAGCGCCATGACCGACTACACCAAGCCCTACCTCACGGGCTGCACGCCGCCGTCGTCGACAAGCTGGAAGGACCCGGACAACAACGTCGCGTTCCACAACAAGACGACCGTGATGACGCACAACGCGACCATCTCGCTGCCGGCCAAGTGGCTCGACGATTCGAACAACGCCACGCTCACGCCCGAGCAGCGTGAAGAAGCCCGCAAGAACTACACCGAGCGCATCCGCACGGCCGGCTTCCCGAGCAAGCCCGACGGCGGCAAGATGGTCTACCGCACGGCGGTGAAGACCGGCGTGGTGTTCAAGGACGCCAAGAACAAGGCGCGCGCCAAGGAGTTCGTGGCCTTCCTGCTGCAGGAAGAAAACCTCACGCCGTACGTCGAGGGCTCGCTGGGCCGCTGGTTCCCGGTCACCAAGGCCGGGCAGGCCAGCCCCTTCTGGCAGGCCGATTCGCATCGCAAGTCGGTGTTCAACCAGTACGCCGCCGGCACCGTGACCTTCGAGTTCACCAAGAACTACCGCTTCACCGTGATCAACAACGAGAACGTCTGGGCCAAGGCGATGAGCCGCGTCGTCACCGACAAGGTGCCGGTGGACAAGGCGGTCGACGAGATGATCGCGCGCATCAAGACGGTGGCGGCGCAGTAAGCCAGCGGCACGCGGCACCATCTTCACCAACGGGGGCAATCGCATGAGCACCACCACCACCGCGCCAGGCCCGGCGCCTGTTGCCAACCTTGGAGCGCGGCATGCGCGCTGGCAGTTCTGGGGCGCGGTGATGGTCGTGCCTTACCTGCTGGTGTTCGTGGTGTTCGTGCTCTACCCGGTGGGCTACGGGCTGTGGCTCGCGCGCCATCCGCAAAGCTACGTGAAGCTGGTCGAAGACCCGATCTTCTTCCGCTCGGTGATCAACACGGCCATCTTCCTGGTCGTGGCGATCAACCTGAAGATGCTCGTGGCCCTGGTGCTCTCGGGCTTCTTCGTCACCTCGCGCTGGTGGATCAAGATCGTCTCGGCGATCTTCATCCTGCCGTGGGCGATGCCGTCGATTCCGACCATCCTGTCGTTCCGCTTCATGCTCAACCCCGAGTGGGGCGTGATCAACACCACCATCTTTCGCCTCACGGGCGCCGATGGTCCCAACTGGCTCAACGACCCGACGCTGGCGCTCGGCTTCGCGATGCTGGTCCATATCTGGAAGTCGCTGCCGTTCTGGACGCTGATCCTCGTGGCGGGGCGGCTGGCCATTCCCACCGAACAGTACGAGGCCGCGTCGGTGGACGGCGCCTCGTCGTGGCAGAAGTTCCGCTTCGTGAGCTGGCCCGCGCTCAAGACGCTCTACGTCACGTCGCTCATCCTTTCGATGATCTGGACACTGGGCGATTTCAACAGCGTGTATCTGCTCACCGGCGGCGGCCCTGCCGACCTGACGCACGTGCTGGCCACGCTGGGCATCCGCTACCTGCGGCTCGACCAGGTCGATTTGTCGATGGCCTCCATCGTCGTCGCCATGCCCTTGGTGCTCCCGCTCGTGTACTTCATGATGAAGAGGCTCTCGAAATGAAACGCTGGACCCCCAAGGCCATAGCGACCGAGGCCAAGCTGCTGCTCATCGGCCTTCCGGTGCTGCTGTGGACGCTGATTCCGGTCTATCACATGGCGTTGTTCGCCTTCTCGTCCAAGGACTCGGCCACCTCCGGCCACCTGTGGCCGACCAAGCCCACGCTGGCCAACTTCAGCACGGTGTTTCACCAGAAGCATTTCTATCTCGACCACTTCTGGGTGCAACTGGGCAACTCGCTGGTCATCGCGCTATCGGTGGGCGCCATCACGCTGTTCGTGGCCACCACGGCCGCGTTTGCCATCAGCCGGCTGCGCGTGCGCGGCGGGCGCACGGTGATGAACCTGGCGCTGTTCACCTACTTCATTCCCGCGGCCTTCCTCGCGGTGCCCATGTACAAGACCATGGGCAACTACGGCCTGCTCAACAGCCAATGGGCGCTGATTCTGGCGATGGTGACCATCGCGTCGCCGTACTGCATCTGGGTGCTCAAGCAGGCGTCGGACAAGCTGCCCTACGAGCTCGACGAGGCCGCGCGCATGGACGGCGCCTCGCCGCTGCAGCTGTTTCGCCTCGTGTACCTGCCGCTGATGGTGCCTTCGCTGGTGGCCGTGGGCACGTACTCGCTGCTGCTGGCGTGGAACGAATACCTCTACGCCTTCCTGCTGCTGTCGAACGACAAGAGCGTGACGCTGGCGGTGGCGTTGGGCAACTTCCTCTCGGCCGACGATTCGCCGTGGGAGCTGCTGATGGCCACGGGCCTCATCTACGCGCTGCCGCCTGCGGCCATCTACTACACCTTCAAGCGCTACATGGTCGGCGGTCTGACGGCTGGCGCAGTCAAGAGCTGAACGATTTCAGGGACAAAACATGGCCTCCGTATCCTTTCGCAATATCCAGAAATCCTTCGGCAAGACCCAGATCATCAAGGGCCTGGGCTTCGACATCACCGACGGTGAATTCGTCGTGCTGGTCGGGCCCTCGGGCTGCGGCAAGTCGACCCTGCTGCGCATGCTCGCCGGCCTGGAAGACATCAGCGGCGGCGAGATCATGATCGACGGCCGCGTGGTCAACGACCTCGAGTCGAAGGACCGCGACATCGCGATGGTGTTCCAGAGCTACGCGCTGTACCCGCACATGACGGTGGGCGAGAACATGGGCTTCAGCCTGCGCCTGCGCAACGCCGAGAAGTCGGTGACCGACGAACGCGTGGCGCGCGCCGCGAAGATCCTGAACCTCGACGCATTGCTCGGGCGCTACCCGCGCGAGCTCTCGGGCGGCCAGCGCCAGCGCGTGGCGATGGGCCGCGCCATCGTGCGCGACCCGAAGGTGTTCCTGTTCGATGAACCACTGTCGAACCTCGACGCCAAGCTGCGCGTGGCGATGCGCGCCGAGATCAAGGCGCTGCACCAGCGCCTGAAGACCACCACCGTCTACGTGACGCACGACCAGATCGAGGCCATGACCATGGCCGACCGCATCGTGGTGAT
The DNA here is from genome assembly GCF_059415405.1 of Variovorax sp. GW821-FHT10C12. Taxonomy (NCBI): domain Bacteria; kingdom Pseudomonadati; phylum Pseudomonadota; class Betaproteobacteria; order Burkholderiales; family Comamonadaceae; genus Variovorax; species Variovorax sp. GW821-FHT10C12. The sequence continues at coordinate 127,532 of NZ_JBWKNE010000009.1, read as the reverse complement.
GCACGACGGCATCGTCGAGCAGATCGGCACGCCGCTCGATCTGTACGACCGGCCCGACAACCTGTTCGTGGCGCAGTTCATCGGCTCGCCGTCGATGAACGTGATCGAGGGCACGGTGCGCCGCGTGGGCGGCGAATGCCATGTCGAGGCGCAGGGCGCGCGCTGGCCCGTGCCGGCCGGCACGTCGGCGCCCGACGGCCAGCCGGTGCACTACGGCGTGCGCCCCGGCGACATCACGCTCGGCGGCGGCGCGAACAGCGTGGCTGCCAAGGTGATCGTGGTCGAGCCCACGGGCGCCGAGACCGAACTGCTGGTGCAGGTGGGCGAGTCGAAGCTGGTGCTCGCGGTGCATGGCCGCGTCGATGCCCGGCCCGACGAGACGGTGCAGCTCGCCATCGACGCCGGGAACGTGCACCTGTTCGACCGCGAGACCGGCCGGCGCATGGGGTGATTCAGTCGGTGCGCAGGCGCAGCAGCGCGCGCACGAAGCCGTGGTCCGAGCGCGAGCGGTCGCGCCCTTCGTGCAGGTGGTCGTTGAAGTAGTCGACGCGGCGCACGTCGCCCAGGCTGTGGCGGCTGCTGGCGACGAACTCCTCGCTCACGAGGATCTGGTCGAGCACATCCGGGAAGCCCTGGTGGATGTGCGAATAGGCCACGTCCTTCTTGAGCGCCGACTCGCCCTGCATCTCGTAGGCGTTGAACAGCGCCACGTCGCGCGCGGCCTTGTCGTAGGCCACTTCGGAGGTGGCGGCCACCAGCTGCGTGGTCACGCTGTGCGGGTTGTCGTTGAAGTCGCCCATCACCACCAGCGGCACGTTGGTGCCCTGCAGCAGGTCGATCACGATGCAGCGCAGGGCCGCAGCTTCTGCACCGCGCATCAGCAGCGAGCGCAACGAGGCCATGGCGCCGATCTTGCGGTCGTCGCGGTCTTCCAGGTGGTTGCCCTGCGCGTCCTGCAGGAACTTGGGGCGCTTGGACTTCAGGTGCACCGTCAGCACATGCACCAGCTGGCCGTGCTTCATGCGCACGGTGACCAGCAGGGGCGGGCGCTCGAAGCGCGTGTGCGCACCGATGCCCGGCACCTCGACGCCGAAGCCCGGGGGAAAGTCGACAAAGGACTGCACGCTGTCCACCTGCAGCCGTGTGACGATGCCGACGCGCGGCGTGCCCTGTGCGCCCGGCCGCCCGGGCGTGCCCGGCGGGCTGCCGGGCGGCGGCGAGTTCTCGGCGCCCGGCACCGAGACGAAGTCGTAGCGCAGGCCGCTGCGCCCGATGGCGGCCTTCAGCGCGGCCTCGTCCCACACCTCCTGCACCGCGAGCACGTCGGCGTTGAGCGCATGGATGCGCTCGCCGATCCAGTCGATCTTGCGTTCGTATTCGCGCTCGTTGTAGGCGTCCTGGTTCTCGTAGTACACGCGGTTGGGGTTCGCGAGGTTGAGCAGGTTGCAGGTGGCGACGAAGAGCGTGGCGTAGTTGGGCGGGATGTATGGCATGGAAACGCGATTGTGTCCCGGGTTAGGATTTCAAGCTGAGGTGCGCCCGCCATGTCGTCCATGTCATTCGATGGCGAGGCTGGCCGCAAGAAATAACAACGAAACCAGGGAGCCGCCCAGCGCGGAATGCATGAAGCTCATCCATATCACCACCTGCGCTGTGGCGGCGCTGCTCGTTGCGGGCTGCGCATCCAGGAGCCATCCCTCGATGTCCTTCGGCGGCAGCCTTGTCGAACACAGCCTGCTGCGCGTCGAGGACCATGTGTCCTTTGCCCTGGAAGATGGGCCCGAGACGCGCAACTTCACGGTCGCGTGCAATGCGCCGCAGGCGTGGTTGCTCTACTCCGACCTGCGCACGGGCCGCAGCTATCCAGTGACCGGCCGGCGGTATGGCGTGCGCAAGGAACTGGACGAGCGCCAGGCGTTGGCTCTGAAAGCGCAGCCGGCGGTCGAACGCGCATGCCGCGCAACCCCACCCGATTGGCGCGAAGTGCAACGCGGCGCAGACGGCACATTCACGCTCATCGACATCGCAAGCGTCGAGGCCTCCGAGGGCGCCTTGCTCTTCTGGGGCGCGTTCGACTATCCGCGCATGGACTTCGACCTGCCTTACCGGGCACCCTTTGGCCAGAAGCGCGAGCGCTTCAGGCTCGCGTGCTCATCGCAGTCCTATGCCCAGGTGAGCGGCTTCGACATCGACGAGCGCGGCCGCGTCACGGACGGCCGGGTTGAAGGCGACAGGGCGAAGTCGTACACGGTCAGCGGCGACACGAATGCGGACTACAAGGCGCTCTTCAAGGCGGCCTGTGGCGGTGCTTCGGCAGGACAGGCGTTGCCTGCCTTCACTTCTCGCGCCAAGGCGCTGCCCGATCCCGCAGGCCTGACACCGCCGAACCCGGCGGTGATTCAGGCCGTTTCCCAGCTGGGGCTTCCACCGGCGCCCAAGCGCCTGAAGCGTGTCGTGCTCGAAGGCACCTGGACCCGCGACGGGAAGACGACGCCGACCCGCAGCGAGCTCCAGATTGCGGCGGACACAACGGCTTCCGTGTTCCGAACCCGGACGAAGACCGGCGCAGGCCCCGCGGACGGCACGCGGTCGCAGACCGCTTCATTCCTGGGCCTGGTCGACCTGAGCAGCTTCGTCAACTTTCTTCCCGGCTCCGACACGATCAGCCAGGCCATGACCGAGCTCACGTTGACGGGCGACTGGCAACGCATGGCCGTGGGCTCGGAGTTGCGCTACGAGACGAAGAAACTGAGCTTGTTCAGCATGATCGGCGGAGTGACCTACGACTACACAACGGTCTGCAAAGTCGCCGGCGTCAGTGCGGCCGCCGAATTTCATCCCGATCTGAGCGGCGACGCCAAGCGCCTGGAGTGCCGGATGCAGCCCGACTCGCTCGGTCGGACCGACACCTATGTCTATCTGACCGACTACGGCTACGCCGTACAGGTTCGAGAGGTCGCGGCCAAGCCGCCTTCCGAAGGCATCAAGAAGATCACAGCGGTCGAACAATGAGCGCCGTCATGACACATCGGCGCGCGCTGCTGCGCAGCCTGCGCTGACGCGCCGACAAAAGAAAAGGGCACCGAAGTGCCCTTGCTCATTTCTGGGGCAGGTGTTCCTGCCCGCAGCGCTCAGCGACCGAACGAACGGCCGCCGCCGCCGCCGCCGGAGCGGCCACCGCCGCCACCGCCGTAGCCACCACCGCCACCGCCCGAGCGGCCACCGCCACCCGACCGGTTACCGCCGTAGCCGCCACCGCCGCCCGGGCGACCGCCGCGACCGCGACCACCCATGTGATCGACGCTCGTGCGCAACGGATCCGGCTGGCCGGCCGCACCGCCGCCTGCCACGGCTTCGGCGCGCAGGTGCGCAACCTGGTTGGCCTGCGTCGGGCTGTGGCTGTTGCCGTGATGGCGCGGTTGGCGCTCTTCGTGGGGCGTGTGGTGATGCGGCTGCTGCGGTGCGCGCGGCTGGCCTTGCTGCGGGCCGCGGCCCTGTGCGGGACGGGCTGCGCCCTGGCCGCGCGGGCCCTGGCCTTGGCCGCCACCGTTGGCATTGCGGCCTTGACCGCCGCCGCCCTGGCCGCCACCGCGGCGTTGACCGCCGCCATTGCCGCCACCACCACCGCCGTTGCCGCCACCCTGGCCGGCCTTGTTCTCACGGATGCGCGACATCATTTCGGTGCGTGCGGCCTTGGCGGCTGCCTGCATGACTTCGCGGCTCGGCGGACGGCCGGCGCCGCCCCAGATCGTCTGGCGACCCATGGCGATCGGCTCGGCGCGTTCGCCTTCTTCAGGACCGAAGCCCTCGACCTTCTGCACCGGGATCGTCTGCTTCGTGAAGCGTTCGATTTCCTGCATGAAGCCTTCTTCGTCCAGGCACACGAAGCTCACGGCCTCGCCGCTCGAACCGGCACGGCCAGTGCGGCCGATGCGGTGCACGTAGTCTTCGCTGACGTTCGGGATTTCGTAGTTCACGACGTGCGGCAGCTCGTCGATGTCGATGCCGCGGGCTGCGATGTCGGTGGCCACCAGCGCGCGGATGTCGCCGCTCTTGAAGCCGGCCAGCGCCTGCGTGCGGGCGCTCTGGCTCTTGTTGCCGTGCAGCGCCATCGCCTCGATGCCGTTCTTGGTGAGGAACTCGGCCACGCTGTTGGCACCGAACTTGGTGCGCGTGAACACGAGCACCTGGCTCCACTTGTGCTCGTTGATGATGTGCGCGAGCAGCGCCTTCTTCTTGCCGCGGCCCACGGGGTGGATCACCTGCGTGATGCGCTGCACCGTGGTGTTGCGCGGCGTGACCTGGATGCTCTGCGGGTTCTTGAGCAGCGAGCCGGCGAGGTCGCGGATCTCGTCGCTGAAGGTGGCCGAGAACAGCAGGCTCTGCTTTTCCTTGGGCACCAGGGCCAGGATCTTCTTCACGTCGTGGATGAAGCCCATGTCCAGCATGCGGTCGGCTTCGTCCAGGATCAGCATCTGGACCTGGCTCAGGTCGAGCATGCCTTGCTGTTGCAGGTCGAGCAGGCGGCCGGGGGTGGCCACGAGGATGTCGACGCCCTTCTTGAGCTTGCTGATCTGCGGGTTCATGCCCACGCCGCCGAAGATCACGGTGGAGTCGAGCTGCAGGTACTTGCCGTAGGTGCGCACCGACTCTTCGACCTGGGCCGCGAGTTCACGCGTGGGGGTCAGCACGAGGGCACGGATGCCGATGCCGCCGAACTTGTTGGTGGCGCTGCGGCTCATGGTGAGCTTGTGCAGCATCGGCAGGGTGAAGGCCGCGGTCTTGCCGGTGCCGGTCTGGGCGCCGCCCAGCAGGTCGTGGCCGTCGAGGACCACGGGAATGGCTTGTGCCTGGATGGGCGTAGGGGTGTCGTAGCCGTGTTCGAGCACAGCCTTCAAGATGGCCGGAGCCAGCTTCAGTTCGTCAAAATTCATTGTGGAAACAACAAGCGCCATACACGGCGCAGTGGCATCGGCCCGCCAGGCGTCGTTTGGATGACGCCGAGCCAGTCAAGGCAGATGAAGGTCAGGGGTGGGAGCCGGAAAACCCGTTGTGATAAGGGGTTTCTTCGTCCCCGGCAGAGAGCCGGTTTGCGGGCAACTGGACCCGGCAACGAGGACTATTGTCGCATGAGTCGATAATCATGGGTTCGCCGCGCCCGGATGACTGTCCGGACGACCGTGCTTTTACGCAAATCCCAAGCTACCGAGGTAACCATTCACAGATGGCTCAATACGTCTATTCGATGAACCGCGTCAGCAAGACCGTGCCGCCCAAGCGGCAGCTCTTGAAGGACATTTCGCTTTCTTTCTTCCCCGGCGCCAAGATCGGTGTGCTCGGCCTGAACGGCTCGGGCAAGTCCACGCTGCTCAAGATCATGGCGGGTGTGGACAAGGAATTCGAGGGCGAGGCCCTGCCCATGCCGGGGATGACGATCGGCTATCTGGAGCAGGAACCCAAGCTCAACGCCGAGCACACGGTGCGCGAATCGGTCGAAGAGTCCATGGGCGCGGTGTTCGCGGCCAAGGCGCGCCTCGAAGAGGTGTACATCGCCTACGGTGCCGAAGACGCCGACTTCGACGCGCTGGCGGCCGAGCAGGCCCAGCTCGAAGCCATCATCGCTACCGCCGGCACCGATTCCGAGCACCAGCTGGAAATCGCCGCCGACGCGCTGCGCCTGCCGCCGTGGGACGCCAAGATCGGCCTGCTGTCGGGCGGTGAAAAGCGCCGCGTGGCGCTGTGCCGCCTGCTGCTGTCCAAGCCCGACATGCTGCTGCTCGACGAGCCGACCAACCACTTGGACGCCGAATCGGTGGAGTGGCTCGAAGTGTTCCTGCAGCGCTTCACGGGCACCGTGGTGGCCATCACCCACGATCGCTACTTCCTGGACAACGCCGCCGAGTGGATCCTGGAAATGGACCGCGGTCGCGGCATTCCCTGGAAGGGCAACTACAGCACCTGGCTCGAGCAGAAGGGCGAACGCCTGGCGCAGGAGCAAAAGAGCGAAGAAGCCCACGCCAAGGCTCTGAAGAAGGAACTCGAGTGGTCGCGCCAGAACCCGAAGGCACGCCAGGCCAAGAGCAAGTCGCGCCTGGCCCGCTTCGAAGAGCTGAGCGACATGGAATACCAGAAGCGCAACGAAACGCAGGAAATCTTCATTCCTGTGGCGGAGCGGCTGGGCCAGCAGGTGTTCGAGTTCCACGGCGTCAGCAAGTCCTTCGGCGACCGCATGCTGATCGACAACCTGAGCTTCACCGTGCCGCCGGGCGCGATCGTCGGCATCATCGGCCCGAACGGCGCCGGCAAGTCGACGCTGTTCAAGCTGCTCGCGGGCAAGGAAAAGCCGGACACGGGCGAGGTCGTCATCGGCCAGACCGTGAAGATGGCCTTCGTCGACCAGCACCGCGACGAACTGGCGTCCGACAAGACCGTGTGGGAAGACATCTCCAACGGCCTGGACATCATCAACGTCGGCAAGTTCCAGATGGCCAGCCGCGCGTACGCGGGCCGCTTCAACTTCAACGGCGCCGACCAGCAGAAGAAGGTCGGCACGCTGTCGGGCGGTGAACGCGGCCGCCTGCACCTGGCCAAGACGCTGATCGCGGGCGGCAACGTGCTGCTGCTGGACGAACCGTCGAACGACCTGGACGTGGAAACCCTGCGCGCGCTGGAAGACGCGCTGCTCGAGTTCGCCGGCACCGTGATGGTCATCAGCCACGACCGCTGGTTCCTCGACCGCATCGCCACCCACATCCTCGCCGCCGAAGGCGACAGCCAGTGGACCTTCTTCGACGGCAACTACCAGGAGTACGAAGCCGACAAGAAGAAGCGCCTGGGCGAAGAAGGCGCCAAGCCCAAGCGCATGCGCTACAAGGCCCTCAAGTAAGACAGGACGCAGGCGGCTTCGGCCGCTTCGACGACCAGAGCGCGCGGTTCCGCAAGGGGCCGCGCGCTTTGTCGTTCAGGGAGCGTTGTCGTCGACAAGGTCCGCGTCGAGCCAGCCGCGCAGGCTGTTGACGAAGGCGAGGGCTTCGACGCGCGGCAGGTCGTCCACGCACACGACCGCTTCGGTCAGTTGTTCTTCGCTCAGCCGGCGGGCACGCCCGATGCCGTCGAGCAGCCCGCAGTGCAGCGGCGGCGTGACCCAGCGGCCGTCGAGCCGCAGCGCGATGTTGCCGCGCGTGCATTCGGTGATCTCGCCGTGGCGGTTCCACAGCAGCGTGTCGAACACGCCGGGTTCGGTGGGCGCGAAGGCTTCGTAGTGCGCACGGCGCGTGGTCTTGAAGCGCGAGAACTCGCTGTCGGCCTCGTCGAACGCGCGTGGGGCCAGCTGCAGGCGCACGCGCGGTGGCGAGGCGTCCATGGCGAAGGCTTCGGCGCGCGGTTGTCCTTGCGCATCGAGCAGCAGGCGCACGCGCCATGTGCCCGTCGCACGGGCCGTGCTCAGCTGCGCCAGGCAGGTCGCTACTTGTGCTTCGTGCCACGGATAGCCGAAGTGCGCAGCCGCATTGCGCATGCGGGCCAGGTGCGCGGGCGCATCGCGCAGCGTGCCATCGGCCAGCGCCAGGGTTTCGAGCAGCTCGAAAGAAGTCATGGTTGCGAAGATACCGCCGCGCCGAGAAAGGCGCGCTTGTGCCGCCACTCGTCCCACTCCGCATCCGCCTGCGCATCGGCTGTGATGCCGCTGCCGATGCCGCAGCGCGCGGCGTTGCCGCGCAGCGTGACGGTGCGGATCGGCACGTTGAAGGTCGCGTGCCCGCCGGGCCGCACCACGCCCACGGCGCCGCAGTACACGCCGCGCGCGTCGGGCTCCAGCGCGCGGATCATGCGCATGGCGCTCACCTTCGGTGCGCCCGTGATGGAGCCGCAGGGGAACAGTGCCGCGAACAGGTCGGCCAGCGTCGTGCCCTCGCGCAGGCGGGCTTCCACGTCGGAGGTCATCTGCCACACGGTGGGCAGCGCCTCGGTGTGGAAAAGGCGCGGCACGCGCACGGAGAAGGGCTGGGCCACGCGCGAGAGGTCGTTGCGGATCAGGTCCACGATCATCACGTTCTCGGCGCGCTCCTTGGGCACGGTGCGCAGCCGCAGCGCGTGGGCCGCGTCCTCGGCGGGCGTGGCGCCGCGCGGGGCGGTGCCCTTCATGGGGCGCACGAGGATGCGGTCGCCGTCGCGGTCGAAGAACAGCTCGGGCGACACCGACAGCACCTGCTCGTCGCCGGTGTCGATAAAGGCGCCGTAGCCGTTGGGCTGCGCCTGCCGCAGCGCATGGAACCAGGCCCGCGCGTCGCCGTCGAAAGCCGCGCGCAGCGGCGCCGTGTAGTTGAGCTGGTACAGCACGCCATCGGCGATGGCGCGGTGGATCGCGGCCATGTGGCGGTCGAAGGCTTCGCGCGACAGGTCGGCCGTCCACGCGACGGGAGCGACAGCGGGCAACGGCGCGTCCGGCCATGGCAGCACTTTGTCATGCACGCCGAACCAGGCCAGCGGACCGTCGGCTGCATGCACGTCGAATGCGGGGTCGAAGGCCGCAGCGGCCTCGTAGCGCAGGTGGCCGACGCACCATCGGCCTTCGCGGGCCAGCGCCTCGACGGCGTCCAGCACGGGGCGCACCTCGTGCGGCGCATGAGCGACCAGCACACGCACGGGCGCGCCGAAGGCGGCGCGCAGCCGGGTCGCCCCGTCGGTGCGCGGGTCGGCGAAATCGATCAGCGTGGACAGCAAGCGCGCACCCGGTCCCTGGTCAGGTGGCCGCGCGGACCGGCGCGGCCGTCGCTGCGCTGGCCGAGCCCGCGAGCGCCCGCTTGCGCACCGCGTAGATGTTGTTGCGCAGCGCGTAGAGCTCGTCGGCATACGACAGCGGCACCGCCACCTTGTTGACCACGCGGTCGAGGGCGTCGAGTTCTTCCAGCAGCTTGTCGCGCTCGGCCTGGCTCTGGCGCCCGTCCACCTTGGCCTCGATGTCGCGCAGCCGTGCGTACCAGCGGAACACGCGGCGGCGCACGCGGAACTGGTACAGCGGCGGGATCACGCGGCTCAGTGGCAGCATCAGCACCAGCATGCCGCCCAGCACCAGCCACATGCGCTCGACCAGGTTGCTGGCCCAGAACGGCAGGTAGCGCTGCCAGAAGGGCGGCGTGCCGTTGATGGCGCGGTCGCCCTCGGGGCTCACGGGCAGTTCGCTGGTGCGGGTGTTGGGGAAGTCGCGCGCGCGGTTGAACCAGCCGGCGTCGCTGTGCACGGTCTGCGCGGCCTGTGCGAACAGCTGGCGCAGGGCCGGGTGGGTCTCGTCGCGCGACAGCAGCGAGGTGGTGGCGGCCAGCAGCGACACGTCGTGCAGCGGCAGGTCTTTCGACAGATCGACCACGCCGCGCGGCAGCGTCACAGCCGACAGGAACGGAAAGCGCCGCGTGTAGGCCTCGGCCTGGCCGAAGTCCATGAGCTGGATGTCGCCGGCGCGCAGCAGCCGCTGCACCTGCGGCGACTGCGGCGCCGAGAACAGCACGATGGCGTCGAGCAGTCCGGCCTGCAGCGCCTCGGCGGCGGCGGCCTGCTCGAGGTTCGACAGCAGCAGGTCGTCGGGCCCGAGGCGGTTGGCCTTGAGCAGCCGCTCCATGATCTCGGGCAGCCCGCTGCCGGGCAGGTCGACGTTCACGCGCAGGCCGCGCAGCTGCGTGAGCGATGTGAGGGTGCTGGTCTTGCGGTCGATCTTCTGGGCGCTGTCGGTGCGGTAGAACAGCCAGATCGGCTCGAAGAACAGCGCACCCAGCGAGCGCAGGCCGGCCTCTTCGTCGGCCACCGGGTCGGCGCTGCCGCCGCGCACGAAGGCCACGTCGGCGCCGCCGCTGCGCAGCAGCTGCAGGTTCTCGGTCGAGCCCGAGGTGGCCTTGAGCTCGACGGTGATGCCGCTGTGCTTCAGGGCCTCGGCGTAGCGCTTGCCGAACTGCGCGTAGGCGCTGCCCGTGGGGCCGGTGGCCAGCGTCACGTGCTTGGGCGGCTGCGGCTGCAGCCACCAGTAGGCGGCCACCAGCAGGCCGATGACGATGAACACGATCGGGCCGGCCGAGGCGATCAGGTCGCGGATCGACAGCAGGATCAGCTTCAGGGTGCGGGGAAACGCCATGGGGTGCCTCGTCGTGCGGTGCGCGCGTCAGCCGCGCGGTGCGGCCAGGTCGGCGGCGCAGGGAATGTGCAGCTCGCCCACGGTCATCGCGCGCGCGGCGCGCACCGCGCGCACGGTGGCGATGGCGGTGGCCTCGGCGGCCATGGTGCTCAGCACGGTCATGCCGGGCGCATCGCCTTCGAGCGGCACGCGGCCGGTGGCCAGCGCGAACAGCGTGTCGCCGTCGCTCATGGTGTGCACCGGGTTGATGGCGCGCGCCAGGCCGTCGTGCGCCACCATGGCGAGCCGGTTGGCCTGCACCTTGGTCAGCACGGCGTCGGTGGCGATCACGCCGATGGTGGTGTTGGTGCCCGCCAGCAGCGGCTTGGGCAGGTCGCCGCGCAGCAGCGCGCGGCGCGTGTCGAGCAGGGCGGCGCCGTCCTCAGTGCGTGCGCCGGCCACGGGCAGGGCGGTGTCGGGGTCGATCACGTCGCCCAGCGAATTGACCGCGATCAGCGCGCCGACCGTGACGCCGCCCACGGTGACCGAGGCGGTGCCGATGCCGCCCTTCATCGCGCGGTGCACGCCGAAGAGCTTGCCCACCAGCGCGCCGGTGCCTGCGCCCACGTTGCCTTCGGCGGGCGCGTCGGTCGAGGCGGCTTCGCAGGCGGCGTAGCCCGCGGCCGCGTCGGGGCGGATGCGCGCGTCGCCCATGGGCAGGTCGAACAGCACGGCGGCCGGCACGATGGGCAGGGTGCCGAAGCGCACGTCCATGCCGACGCCGCGCTCTTCGAGCCAGCGCATCGCGCCCTCGGCGGCGGCCAGGCCCCAGGCGCTGCCGCCGGCGAGCATGACGGCGTGCACTTCCTGCACGAGGTTGCCGGGCGAGAGCAGGTCGGTCTCGCGCGTGCCGGGCGCGGCGCCGCGCACATCGACACCGGCCACGGCGCCGTCGCGCGCAATGATCACGGTGCAGCCGGTGGGGCGGCGGGTGTCGGAGAAATGGCCGACTTCGATGCCGGCGACGTCGGTGATGGCACCGGCGTGAGAAGAGGAGGATGAAGACGCAGCGGACATGGCGGCCGATTATGGGACCGCGCCTTCGTCACCGTCGCCCCGGCAGTTGCAAGAAGTAGTTTCTTCTGTCGTCGGCGCCAGTGCCCGCCAGTGCCCGTCAGCGACCGCTTGCGCTGGCCTTGACGTCCATGAAGCGCCCGTAGCTCTGCAGTTTTTCGTAGCGCTGGTCGAGCAGCGCCTGGGGCTTCAGGTCGGACAGCTGCCGCAGCGCGTCGCCCAGGGCGCGCTTGAGCGAGGCCGCGGCCTGCTTCGGGTCGCGGTGGGCACCGCCGACCGGTTCGTTCACGATCTTGTCGATCAAGCCCAGCGCCTTCAGCCGCGGGGCGGTGATGCCCAGTGCCTCGGCGGCGTCTTGCGCCCGTTCGCTGGTCTTCCAGAGAATCGACGCGCAGCCTTCGGGGCTGATCACCGAATACACGGCGTACTGCAGCATCAGCATCTGGTCGGCGACGGCAATGCCGAGCGCGCCGCCGGAGCCGCCTTCGCCGATCACCGTGGTGATGATCGGCACTTCGAGCTGCGCCATTTCCAGGATGTTGCGGCCAATGGCTTCGGACTGCCCGCGCTCCTCGGCGTCGATGCCGGGGTAGGCGCCCATGGTGTCCACGAAGGTGAACACAGGCAGGCCGAATTTTTCGGCCGTCTTCATCAGGCGCAATGCCTTGCGATAGCCCTCTGGCTTGCACATGCCGTAGTTGCGCAGCACGCGCTCGCGGGTGTCGGCACCGCGCTGGTGTCCCAGCACCATGCAGGGCGTGCCGTTGAGGCGGGCCAACCCGCCCACCAGTGCCATGTCGTCGGCGTAGTGGCGGTCGCCGTGCATCTCCACGAAGTCGGTGAAGATGGCCTGGATGTAGTCGAGCGTGAGCGGGCGTTCGGGGTGCCGCGCGATCTTGAAGACCTGCCAGGGCGTGAGCTCGCCGTAGATGTCCTGGGTGAGTTGTCGGCCCTTCTTGTCGAGCTGGTCGATTTCCTGGGAGATGTCGACCGCGGAGCCTTCCTGCATCGATCGCAATGCCTCGATTCTTGATTCGAGTTCCGCGATGGGTTGTTCGAAGTCGAGATAGCTGCGTTTGGGCAAGTTCTGTTCCTGTGTCCAGCGTGTTCGTCGCCGCATTCTAGGGATGCGGCGACGGGCTCCCCGGCCGGACTCAGTTCGCCGGGTCGATCGACAGCACGGTCAGCGCGCCGTCGACCTTGTCGACCGTGAAGCGCACCTTGTCGCCGGCCTTCACCTTGGCCAGCAGGGCCGGGTCTTTCACGCGGAAGACCATCGTCATGCCGGTCATGTCGAGGTTCTGGATGTCGCCGTGCTTCAGCGTGATCTTGTTCGCTTCGGTATCGATCTTGCGCACTTCGCCGTCGACGGACGGCAGCGCGGCCTGGGCAAAAGCGGTGGCGGCGAGCAGGGCGGCCGACAGGGCAGTGAGAAGTTTTTTCATGGGAAATGTCCTTTCGATGGGTGTTCGGGGAGGGGGCTTCAGCGATAGCTCTGGAAGACGCGCGTGCTGCCGTCGGCCAGCACCAGCAGCACGTCGTAGGCGTCGCGCTGGTTGCCGTAGGCCGGGCCGTCCATGCCGGGCGAGCCGATGGGCATGCCGGGCACGGCGAGGCCGATGGCCTTGGGCTTTTCCTTCAGCAGGCGCTGCATCTCGCGCGCCGGCACGTGGCCTTCGATGGCGTAGCCGCCGACGCGGCCGGTGTGGCACGAACCCAGCTTCGTCGGAATGCCGAGCTGCTCGCGCGCGGGGCCGTTGCCCTCGTCGTGCACGCGCGTGGCAAAGCCGTTCTTGTTGAGGTGCTTGACCCAGTCCTGGCAGCAGCCGCAGTTCGGGTCTTTCCAGATCTCGACCATCGGTGCGGCGGCCTGCGCGGCGAGCGGCAGGGACGCGGTGGCGGCGGCGAGTTTCAGGAGGGTTCGTCGTTGCATGGTGGGGTTCCTTTCAGTGGGTCATCGTCATCGCGCGGGGGCGGCGGCGGCGAGCACGCGCACGCGGCCGGCCATGCCGAGTTCGTAGTGGTCCTTCACGAGGCAGGCGAAGTCGAAGTCGCCGGCGCGGTTGAAGGTCCAGATCAATTCGCCGGTCTTGCCCGGCTGCACATGCGCCATCCAGGGCTCGTCGTGCTCCATGCCGGGGTGCTTCTTCATCATGGCGGCGTGGTCCTCGATGACGGCGGCGGTGCCCAGCACCAGCTCGTGCAGGTCCTTGCCGCGGTTCTTCAGCCGCAGGCGGATGGTGTCGCCTTCTCGCACTTCGAGGACCGAGGGCGTGAAGGTCATGTCGTCGGCCATCGCGATGTCGATGGTGCGCTTCACGGCGCTGGCCTTGCCGGCGATGCCCCAGGCTTTCTGCTCGGGGGCGAGCGATGCGGCGGCGGTGCCGGCCTTGGGTGCGTGGCTTTCGTGGGCCGTGGCGAACGTGGCGACGGCAGCCAGTGCGAGGCCGGCGACGAGGGGTGAGAAACGGGTGTTCATGAATGGAATTTCAAAAAGTTGGATCGATGCGATCAATGGTTGTGGGCCCCATGGCCCGAGGGCTTGCGCACGGTGGCGCTGCCGCTGTCGGGGCTCGCGGGTGCGGCGCCCGTCTTGCGCGGCGCCACCGGCGCACCGCTGGCCGACACCTCGCGCGCGACCGTGCCGGCCGGGTGCTTGAACCAGCCCGGGTCGCGGTAGTCGCCCGGCTTCTGGTCGCGCCGCACCTTCAGCAGCGTGAACATGCCGCCCATCTCGGCTGAGCCGAAGGGGCCGGTGCCGGTCATCATGGGCACGGTGTTGTCGGGAATGGGCATTTCCATCTCGCCCATGTCGGCCATGCCCTTGTCGCCCATCACCATGTAGTCGGGCACGAGCTTCTTGATCTTCTCGGCCACGCCCTTGTGGTCCACGCCGATCATGGTCGGCACGTCGTGGCCCATCGGGCCCATCGTGTGGTGCGCCTTGTGGCAGTGCAGCGCCCAGTCGCCTTCCTCGTCGGCGATGAACTCCATCTGCCGCATCTGGCCCACCGCCACGTCGACCGACACCTCGGGCCAGCGCGCGGTGCGCGGCACGGGGCCGCCGTCGGTGCCCGTGACCTCGAACTCGTGGCCGTGGATGTGGATCGGGTGGTTGGTCATCGTGAGGTTGCCTGCGCGGATGCGCACGCGGTCGCCTTTGCGCACGTTGAGCGTGTCGATGGCCGGGAACACGCGGCTGTTGAAGCTCCAGATGTTGAAGTCGGTCATGGTGTTGACCTTGGGCGTGGCGCTGCCGGGTTCCACGTCGAAGCTGCCGAGCAGGAAGCAGAAGTCGCGGTCGACCTTCTCGATCAGCGGATGCTCCGCCTTCGGGTGCGTGACCCAGAAGCCCATCATCCCCATCGCCATCTGCACCATCTCGTCGGCATGCGGGTGGTACATGAAGGTGCCGGGGCGGCGCGCCGTGAATTCGTAGACGAAGGTCTTGCCCGGCGGGATGTGCGGCTGCGTGATGCCGCCCACGCCGTCCATGCCGTTGGGCAGGCGCTGGCCGTGCCAGTGCACGGTGGTGTGCTCGGGCAGCTTGTTGGTCACGAAGATGCGCACGCGGTCGCCCTCGACCACCTCGATGGTCGGGCCCGGCGACTGCCCGTTGTAGCCCCACATGTTGACCTTGAAGCCGGGCGCCATCTCGCGCACCACGGGTTCGGCGACGAGGTGGAATTCCTTGACGCCGGCGTTCATGCGCCAGGGCAGCGTCCAGCCGTTGAGCGTGACGACGGGGTTGTAGGGCCGGCCGTTGGGCGGCACCAGCGGCGGCGCGGTGGCGGTCGAGGCCTGTGTCACCGGCTCGGGCAGCGCGGCCATGCTCACGCGGCTCACGGTGGTGGCGGCCACGGCCGTGGCGGCGCCCGCAAAGAAGTTGCGACGGTTCATGTCAGTGGCCTCCCGCCGCTGGTTCGTTGGTGGCCGCGGTCTGCAGGGCCGTCATGCCGCCGGGCGAACTGCCCGTGAGCACCAGTTGAAGGTCGGTGTCGGCCAGCCAGAAATCGCGCTGGGCCTCCATGCCGGCGTTGACGGCGAGCATGCTGGCGCGCGTTTCGCCGAGCAGTTCCCACACGCTGGCGAGCATGCCGTTGTAGCGCAGCACCATCTCCTCGTTGACCTGCTTGCGCAGCGGGAGCACCTCGTCGCGGTAGCGGCGCGCCAGGGCGTAGGCGGTGTTCCAGCCCCGCCAGGCTTCGCGCGCCTCGCTGGCCGCGAGCACGCCCACGTCGCGCACGCGCGCGGCCGACTGCAGGTACTGCGCCTCGGCGCGGCCGTTGCGGGCCTGGCCCCAATCGAAGATCGGAATCGGCAGGTCGAGCTCGAAGCCGCGCGTGGTCGATTTCGAGCGATCGGCGTCGTTCTCGAAGGTGGTGTTGCGCACCACGCCCAGCTCCATGGCATTGATCACACTCGTGGCGTGCGTCAGGCCGAGCGAACCGGCCACGGCCGTGTTCTGCGCCTGCGCCGAGCGCACGTCGAGCCGGTCGCGCAGCGCCAGGGCCTGCACGTCGCCCAGTTCGGGCGCGGCCTTCGGCAGCGGCGGCAGGCGGTCGGGCAGGGTGTAGGCGGTGCGCGTGCCGCTCAGGCCCAGCAGGCGCGTGAGCTGTTCGCGGCTCGCCACGGCCGCCTGTTCGGCGCGTGCGAGCTGCGCGGACGCGTCGGCCAGCAGCAGCTGTTCGCGCGTGCGTTGCAGTGCGCTCCAGTTGCCGACCTGGGCCATGCGGTGCGCCAGTTCGGCGCCGGCTTCGGTGGCGTCCTTCGCGTCGCGCAGGTAGCTCACGCTCTGCTGCGCGGCCACTGCGCGCACCCAGGCGCGGCGGGTGTCGGCGGCCAGCAGCAGCACGCTTTGCGCGGCCTGCAGCTTGGCCGCTTCGTGCCGCTGGCCGGCCCAGCGCGCCTGCCACGGCAGCGTGAGCAGGCCCACCACGTTGAAGCTCAGCATGCGCTCGAACTCGCGCTCGCTGCCCTGCGCCAGGCGGCTGAAGGACAGCACGGGGTTCGGCAGGCTCGCGGCCTGCACGCGGTCGGCGTCGCTCAGTTGCAGCGTGGCAAAGGCGTCCTGCACGCGTGGGCTGTTGACGAGCGCGATGCGCACGGCGGCTTCGGCGTCCAGCGGCTTGGCCAGCAGCGCGTCGACGCTTTGCTGCGAGGCGTCGTTCGGCTTGCGCTGGGCCGCGGCGCCCGCCATGAGCGGGTTGCCGTCGACCAGCGCCTGCACGTCGCCGGCGCCGCCGTCGGGCGACAGGCTGGCGCAGCCGGCGAGCACCAACGCAGCGGTCAGCGCGGTGGCGGTTCGGAGGAATGAAAAGTGACTTTTTCGCCCGGGGGGCGGGCTATCTGTCCGATAGCGGGGGATGCCGGCATACGGCCGGCGAGCAAGGGAATTCACGAGCGATCTCCATGGGCAATACGGCGAACGCTGCGAGCCGGCAAAGGCTCACTGCGGACGGACTACGGGCAGGGAGATCAGGAAATGGGCGGCTTGAAGCCCAGGACGGGCTCGGCGCTGGCAAAGCGGGCCGCGTGCGCGGCCGGTGGCGCCTGGGGCGCCGCAT
This sequence comes from Variovorax sp. GW821-FHT10C12, assembly GCF_059415405.1. Classification (NCBI taxonomy): domain Bacteria; kingdom Pseudomonadati; phylum Pseudomonadota; class Betaproteobacteria; order Burkholderiales; family Comamonadaceae; genus Variovorax; species Variovorax sp. GW821-FHT10C12. Next base: position 110,792 of record NZ_JBWKNE010000009.1, on the reverse strand, counting down.
GCGGGGTGTCGACCAGCGGCATGCCGCCGAGCGCCACCGTGTGGCAGACCTGGCAGGCGACACAGGTGCCGCAGTTCGCGTGGTCGGTGCCGTGGGACAGTTGCGTGTCGCCGCTGCTGTCGTGCATGGCCGCCATGTCGTGGCCGGTGTCGGCCTCCATGGTGGCGTCATGGCAGTGCGACTCGGCGATGCCGTTTGCCGCGGCCACCACCGCCTCGGCGGCGGGCAGCGAATGCCGCACCATCTCGAGCGCCATGGCGTCGCCGAGCCAGCCGCGGATGGGCAGCAGGGCGATCATGAGGGCGAGCAGCAGGGTGCGCATGGTTGGGCGCGATGATAAACCGGGGCGGGGCGTCAGCGCCTCAAGACACCAGCTGGCCGCGGGCCTTGTCGACCCACACCTGCAGGTTGTCGAGCAGGTCTTTCTGGCTGAACGAGCAGCTTTCCTCGCTGAAGAGCGCGCTCGATTCGAGGCGGTCCAGCAGGTTCAGCAGCACCTCGCCGTAGCGCGGCGGCAGGGCGCCGAGCAGCTCGGTGCTGGCGCGCGCGGCCGTGGAGAGCGTGGCGACGGAGCCGGCGCCGCCTTGCAGCGCGGCGATGCCCGAGGCGATGGTGTCGAGTTGCGTCACGGTGCTCATGAGGTGGCCTTCGCAGGAGGTGGCAGTGCCAGCCCGCGTTCGCGCATCAGGTCGCGCAGCACGTCGGGGTAGTCGGTGATCAGGCCATCGGCGCCCGCGTCCATGAGCCGCACCATGTCGGCGCGCTGGTTCACGGTCCAGGGCACGACCTTCATGCCGAGCTTCTGCGCTTCGCGGATCGCGGGGGCGCCCAGGTCGGCATGCGCCGGCGACCAGATCAGCGGCCCGGTCGATGCACCGGCCGCGGCCTTCACGAGCTGCGGTACCGAGGCGAAGTTCGCGGCGGCCAGGCCGGCGGTCCAGCGGCTGTCCTTCAGCGTGCGGGGCGTGGTGAGGTAGGCGCGCGACAGCTGCGGCGCGAGCTGGCCGACCAGTGCGAGCGTGCGCCAGTCGAAGCTCTGGATGGTCACGCGCTCGCCCACCTTCGCCTTGTCGATCTCGGCCAGCAGGGCGCGCACCATGGGCTCGGGCGCAGCCGTCTCGTCGGGCTTGGTCGGGTCGATCTTGGTCTCGATGTTGAAGTGCACCCGCGCGGCATCGGCGCCGCGCGCCTGCACCTGCGCGAACAGCGCGGCCAGCGTGGGAATGCGCTCGCCGTCGCGCGGTTGCTGCAGCGCGAACTGCTTGCCGTAGTTGCTCTCGGGGTTGAGACGGCCCACGTCGTAGGTCTGCAGCTGCGCCAGCGTGAGCGAGCGCACGGACGGGGCGGGTTGGGCCGTGAGCCAGGCGCCGCGCGCGTCGCGCGTGTGGTCGGCGTTGAGCGCCGTGTCGTGCGAGATCACCACCACGCCGTCGGCCGTGAGCCCGATGTCGAGTTCGAGCGTGGTCACGCCCAGCGCCATCGCGTTGGAGAACGCGGCCAGCGTGTTCTCGGGTGCCAGGCCGCGTCCGCCGCGGTGGGCCTGCAGGTCGAAGTGCGGCTTCACGGTGGGGGCGATGGCGGCGCAGCCGGCGCCGAACAGAGCGGCGGCGATCAGGAGGAAGGCGGTGCGTTGTTTCATTTGAGTTGCACTTTGATGCCGTTGTCTTGCACCGTGATGTCGCCCACCTCGTAGGTCTTGCGCCCGACCGTGAGTTCGTCGGCCGTGAAGCTGCGCAGGATCTGGCCCTGCAGCAGTTCCTGCGCGACCACCGCGCCGACCTTCTGCAGGCGCTCGGCGTCGCGGCCTTCCACGCCCTGCAGCTCGAGCCGCTCGGCCTTGGGCTGGTCCAGCCGCAGCGCGCGCGCCGCCGCGTCGTAGCGCAGCGCGCTGCTCACCGACACCACGCCCTGCACCGGCGAGGCCGCCAACAGCGGGCTGGCGATGGTCAGCGTGGCCGTGATGGCCGCCCGGTTGGCGCGCCCGTCCAGGCCCAGCTGCGGGTCGCGCAGCCCGACCATGAAGATCTCGGCATAGCGCTCGGCCACCGGAAAGCGCTTGGAGATCTGCGACTGCAGCTCCTCGCGCGTGGCGGTGTATTCGTTGGTGAAGAAATTGAAGCCGGCCAGCGCCGCGAACGGCGCGGGCAGGGCGGCGGCGCCCAGCAGCGCGCGCAGCACCCGACGGCGGAAATGAGAGGGCGGGATTCGATCGGTCATGGAGCTTGCAAGCTTGCCACAGGCGATGAGGTTCCCGCCAGCGCCGAAGGGGCGCGTCGGCGTGTCGGACGGTCAGCCGTTCACGCGCAGTTCGTAGCGCGCAAACGTCCCGCCGCGCAGGTCGATGCAGCTGTGCAGCGCGAAGCCGAAGCCTTCGTACAGCGTGCGCAGCGCAGTGCGGTCGGCCACGCAGTCCAGCCGCAGCCAGGGGCGCCCGAGCGCGCGGGCGTGGTCGCGTGCATGGCCCAGCAGCGCGCGCGACACGCCCCGGCCGGCCCAGGCGCGGCGCACGGCCAGCTTGTGCACGAACAGCGCGCTGCCGGGCGCGATCTCGGGCCAGAACGACGGGTCTTCCAGGTCCAGTCGCATCACGCCGGCCCAGTCGCCGTTCTCTTTGGCCACAACATAGCGGCCGGCGTCGGTGTCGCGCTGGATGCGTTCGAGGCCGGTGTCGGCGGCGCTCCAGAGCGGGCGTCCGCCCTCGGCGAGCCATTGCGCGGCTTCGGTCAACACGGCCGCGACGGCGGGCGCTTCGGTGGAAAGGGCGGGTTCGATGTGCATCGGCGCGCAGCTTACCGGTGTCAGGTGTGGCGGATCACGTGGAAGCCTTCCTCGGTCGTGGGCGGCACGAAGTGGCGGGTGATCAGGTCGAACTGCGCGTCGGAGGTCTCGAACGGGTGCTCGCCCGACGCGTTGCGCGCCCGCAGCCGCGCCTTGCAGACCTCGTCCGGCACGTCGAGAAAGTGCAGCTGGTGCGCCGCGCCGGCCTGCTCGAAGAGGCCGCGCGCCCAGGCACGGTGGCTCACGGTGTTGGCCGGAAAGTCGAGCACCACCGACACGCCGGCGCCCAGCAGCGCGCAGACGTGCTCGCCCATCGCCTGCTTGAGCCGGCCGGCGGCGCGCACGTAATCGGGCAGCGCGTGGATTTCACCGGGGTAGAGCGCGGCGAGCCAGGTGTCTTCGCTGATGCACACGGTGGCGGGCGCCTGCGCCAGGCGCCGGGTCAGCGTGGACTTTCCGGCGCCGATCTTGCCGCAGACCATGTGCAGCACGGGCGATGGGGATGGTGTCGATGTCATTCGGTCTCCTGCGGGTGGGGAAAAAACCTCGGGAGACGGACAAGAAAAACCCGCCTCCTGGGGCGGGTTGCATGGCGTGGTTTCGAACCGTGCGCTAGCTCACCCGCTCTCGCGAGAGCGGGCGAATGATCGATGCGGTGCGAAGGCAGGCCATGGGCTCGAGGGTAACCCGGCGCGGGGCGTGCGGGGAAGCGGCGGCGATCACGCCTTTGCCAACGGCACCCCATTGACCGGGCAACGGCGTGAACCAGGAACCACGGTTTGAAATGCACCGGAAATTCCTGTTGGGCAGATTGCGTGCATTCGTGAATCCAATTCGATATTTTTGTTATCTATGTAATTATTTGTATTTATTCCATTTTCTATATTCTGCGTCGATGTAATTATTAAGAACTAATTTGAATTTCTTATTGAGGGATATCAAAAAATACGTGCTAAAGAAGCGAGCCGTTTTTTCAAGGCCGAAAAACCACGGAAACCGGTGAGCCGCGAGGCCCCTGGCCCGCACTTTGGAGCACCTCATGGACGAATTCCTGATCGCCGTCGACACCGAAGACCGCCCCCTGCACGCGGTCGAGAAGATGAACGCCCACCGCGAGGGTGTCCTGCACCGGGCGTTCTCGATCTTCCTGTTCGACACGCAGGGACAGGTGCTGCTGCAGCAGCGCGCGCTGGGCAAGTACCACTCGCCCGGCCTGTGGAGCAACAGCTGCTGCGGGCATCCGCGCCCCGGCGAGGCAACGGGCGCAGCCGCCGTGCGGCGGTTGCACGAAGAGCTGGGCCTGCGGTGCGCGCTGCAGCCGGTGACGGCCTTTCTCTACCGGGAGGCGGTGTCCGCGGAGCTGGTCGAGCACGAGTACGACCACGTGTTCGTCGGCATCGCGCACGAGCTGCCGCAACCCGACCCCGGCGAGGTGCGCGCATGGCGATGGCTGGCCTTGCCCGAGTTGCACCGCGAGCTGGCGCGGGCCCCGGCGCACTTCACCATCTGGCTGCACCGGATCGCCGAGCGCTTCGGGCCGGAAGGCCTGGGGTCCTGGCGGGAACGCGCGTTGGCGGCGGGGTGAGGCGCGCTTCGCCACGGGCTCGCAAGGCCCACCGGTTGCCGTGGTTTTTTCGCCCCATCGCATGTAATTCCAAAGTTCTATATAAGAAAATTTCTCTTCAACGAAAACATTTATTGCACTAAATTGTCAATTCGCTCTCGGCGATGCCTTACAAGCCTGAGGGTCGGGTAATTCAAGGATTTGATGAGAAGGAATCACCTCTGTTGAATTGATTGAATCCGTGGTTTTTTTGTCCGTGGTCATGGGAATTCACGCAATTAGAGTTCCCCGTTGCGTGGCCTTTTTTGCCATTCGATGCGATTGAATTGCTTTGAAAGAAGGCAGACATGAAGCAGAAGAGCGAACAGGCCGAGGTGTCCCTGGGCCCGTCCACGGCAGCCCCCGGCTGAGAGGTGGTCGTGGTGTTGCGCATCACCTTCCGGCAGCTGGAGGCCTTTCACTGGGCCGCGACGCTGGGCTCCGTCAACGCGGCGGCCCGCCACCTCTTCGTCAGCCAGCCGGCCATCACGGCCCGCGTGAGGGAACTCGAAGGCATCCTCGGGCACGCGCTGTTCGCGCGCAGCCAGCAGGGCGTGCAGTTGACCGCGGCCGGCTGCGAACTGTTCCAACAGGTGCAGGTCGTGTTGCAGGCCGGCGAAGAAGTCGAGCGGCGCGGCGGGCGGCCGCTGCCGCCGCAGGCCGCCGGCCTGCTGTGCGGCATCGACGAATCGCAGCAGCGCCTGTAGCCCGCCAGGGCCGGGTCAGTCGTGCAGCGACGACAGGAACTGCTTCAGCTCCGGCGTCTGCGGCGCACCGAACAGTTCTGCCGGTGGGCCCATCTCGTGCACGCGCCCCTGGTGCATGAAGATCACGCGGTCGCTGACCTTGCGCGCAAAGCTCATCTCGTGCGTGACCATCAACAGCGTCATGCCTTCGTCGGCCAGCGACTCCACCACGCGCAGCACCTCGCCCACCAGCTCGGGGTCGAGCGCCGAGGTGATCTCGTCGCACAGCAGCACGGCCGGTTCCATCGCGAGCGCGCGGGCGATGGCCACGCGCTGCTGCTGGCCGCCCGACAGTTGCTCGGGCATCGCATCGAACTTCTCGGCCAGGCCCACGCGCTCGAGCAGCTTGCGCGCCTGCGAAGCCGCTTCCGCTTGCGAGCGTTTCTTCACCAGCGTGGGCGCGAGCATCACGTTCTTGCCGACCGTGAGGTGCGGGAACAGGTTGAAGCCCTGGAAGATCATGCCCACGCGCTGGCGCAGCGTGCGCATGGCCATCGCGCTCTCGTGCAGCAGCGGCTTGCCGTCGACCGTGAGCGCACCTTCCTGGAACACCTCGAGCCCGTTGATGCAGCGCAGCAGCGTGCTCTTGCCCGAGCCGCTCTTGCCGATGATGGCGATCACCTCGCCGCGCTTCACGTCCAGGTCGATGCCCTTGAGCACCTCGTTCGTGCCGTAGGACTTGCGCAGCGCCGTGATGCGCACGATGGGCGCCGCGAACGATGCGGTTTCGGGTTGTGTTTGGGGTTCAAGCACGGCGGCCATGGGTCTTCCTCTCGAGGGTCTTGGCGTACAGGCTCACGGGGAAGCACAGCACGAAGTAAAGCAGGGCCACGCAGCTGAACACCACGAAGGGCTGGAAGGTGGCGTTCGAAATCATGCTGCCGGCCTTGGTGAGTTCGACGAACCCGATCACCGACGCCAGCGCCGTGCCCTTGATCACCTGCACCAGGAAGCCGACCGTCGGCGCGATGGCGATCTTCACGGCCTGCGGCAGGATCACGTGGCGCATCTGCTCGCCGAAGCTCAGCGCCAGGCTGCCCGAGGCCTCCCACTGGCCCTTCGGAATCGAGGCCACGCAGCCGCGCCAGATCTCGGTGAGAAAGGCGCTGGTGTACAGCGTGAGCGCCACGCTCGCGGCGGTCCACGCCGACACGTCGATGCCGAACAGCGCGATGCCGAAGTAGGCGAGAAACAGCTGCATCAGCAGCGGCGTGCCCTGGAACAGCTGCACGTACAGGCCCACGGCCCGCTGCGCCGCCTTGCCGCCGCGCAGCCGCGCGAACAGCAGCAGCGCACCCACGATCCCGCCGCCGACGAAGGCGATGAGCGAGAGCACGACGGTCCAGCGCAGCGCCATCAGCAGGTTGCGCAGGATGTCCCACAAGGAAAAATCGACCATGGTGCAAGGGCCTCGCGTTCAGCGGCCGAAGAAGAAGCGCGGCCCCGCCCACTGGAGCAGGCGGCGCAGCGCCACGGCCAGCGCCAGGTAGATGAGCGTGGCGACGATGAAGGATTCGAAGGCGCGGAAGTTGCGGCTCTGGATCAGGTTGGCCGCGTAGCTCAGCTCCTCGGTCGAGATCTGTCCGCACACCGCCGAGCCCAGCATCACGATGACGATCTGGCTCACCATCGCGGGCCACACTTTCTTCAGCGCCGGCGGCAGCACCACGCGCAGGAACACCTGCGCCTTGCTGAGCGCCAGGCTCACGGCCGCCTCGATCTGCCCCTTGGGCGTGGCCTCGATGCCGGCGCGGATGATCTCGGTGGAGTACGCGCCCAGGTTCATCACCATCGCGATCACCGACGCCACCTCGGGCGAGAGCTTCACGCCCGCGGCCGGCAGGCCGAAGAAGATGAAGAACAGCTGCACGATGAAGGGCGTGTTGCGGATCAGCTCCACGTACGCACCCACGAGCGCGCGTAGCCACGCCGGCCCGCCCGAGCGGGCCCACGCGCACAGCGTACCCACGGCCAGCCCGAGCACGGTGCCGACGGCCGTGAGACCGAGGGTCCACGCCACGCCGCGCAGCAGCAGCGGCCACTCGGCGAGCACCGCGCCGAAGTCGAATTCAATGCCCATGGCCGCGCCTTCCGCTCAGACCGGCAGGTCGCCGGCGGCCTTGCCGAGCCACTTCTTGGACATCGCGTCGAGCGTGCCGTCCTTCTTGGCGGCGGCAATGATCTCGTTGACCCGGGTCTTCAATGCGGTCTCGCCCTTCGCGATGCCGATGAAGCAGGGGCTGTCCTTCAGCAGCAGCTTGTACTCGGCGCTCACCTTCGGGTTCTTGGCGAGCATGTCGCCGGCCACCGCCGCGCTGGTGGCGAGGGTCTGCGTCTGGCCGGCCACGAAGGCGGCGATCGTCGCGTTGTTGTCCTCGAAGCGGCGGTAGTCGACGTTCGGCGGCGCCACCTTGTTCAGTTCCTGGTCTTCCATGGCGCCGCGCGTCACGGCGACGGTCTTGCCGGCCATGTCGGCGAAGCTGGTGAGTTTCATGCTCTTGGCCGCATACACGGCCTGGAAGAAGGGCGCGTAGGCCGCGCTGAAGTCGATCACCTTCTCGCGCTCGACGTTCTTGCCGAGCGTGGAGATCACGAGGTCGGCCTTGCGCGTCTGCAGGTAGGGAATGCGGTTGGCGCTGGTCACCGGCACCAGCTCGACCTTCACGCCGAGCTTGGCGGCGACGAGCTGCGCCATCTCGACGTCCAGGCCCTGCGGTTGCATGTTGCGGTCGACCGAGCCGTACGGCGGGTAGTCGGTGGGCACGGCGATCTTGATCGTCTTGGCCTTGAGCACGTTCTCGAGCGCGTTCTGCGCCTGGGCGGCGCCGGCGGCGGCCAGCAGGGCGACGCTGGCCAGCGCGAGGGCAAGACGGCGGGTGGCGAAAGAGGTCATAGCAGGGCTCCTAGGTAGGTCGATGAATCGGTGGTGGCGTCGTCGGTGGGCGCGGCCTTGCGGCGGCGCTTCGGCGCGGGGGTGTTGTTCAGCGGTGCCAGCGCATCGCGCAGCTGCGCGAGCGGGTCGGCGGGCGCCTGCACGCGCAGCGCCGACTGCACCGTGCCGATGTGTTCGGCCATCAGCGCCTCGGCGGCGGCGTGGTCGCCGCGCTCCAGCGCCGCGACGATCTGCACGTGGTCTTCGCACGACTGCACGGCGTCGTGCGTGCTCTGGTAGAGCATGGCGATCAGCGTGGTGCGCGCGGTGAAGTCGCGCAGCGTGTCGGCCAGCAGCGTGTTGCCCAGGCACTCGGCCAGGCACACATGGAAGTCGCCCAGGAGGAAGCTGCGGTGGCCGACGTCGCTCTCTTTCAGTGCGGCCTTTTCACGCTGCAGGTGCGCCTTCAATTGGCGCAGAGCACTCTTGTCGATCTTGTCCGTGCTGCGGATGAGCCCGAGCTCGATCACGCGCCGCGCCTCGAAGGCTTCGCGCGCCTCGTCCTGCGAGGGCTCGATGACGAACCAGCCGCGCCGCGCGCTCACCGTGACGATGCCGCGCGCGGCCAGCCGCGTGAGCGCCTCGCGCACGATGGTGCGGCTGCAATCGAACAGCATCGCCAGCGGCTGCTCGCCCAGGCGCGCGCCGGGCGCGAGCTTCTGCGCCATCACCGCTTCGACGATGCGTGCACTGATTTCGGATGCGGAGATGGCCATAGGCCTGCATATCAGCAGCTTCCGTGCCAACTGGTATGCAAGCCGTGTGCACCGAAATGGGCCGGCCGCGGTGCGCCGGCGGTGCGCGCTACCGCCGGCCGAGCGCGCTGCGGGGCAGGGCCAGCAGCATGAGCAGCGCCGACAGCACCAGCGCACCGCTCAGCACATACAGGCTGGCCGTGAAGCCGCCCGTGAGCGTCTTGAGCGCGCCCACCATCATCGGCGCCACCAGCCCCGCGCTGCCGCCGATGGTGCTGATGAGCGCAATGCCCGCCGCCGCGGCGCTCTTGGACATGAAGCTGCCGGGAATCGCCCACAGCACGGTGAAGGCGCTCGAGATGCCCATCGACGCCAGCGCCAGGCACAGCACGGCGGCCACGGGGCTGTGCATGAAGAGCGTGGTCAGCGCCAGCCCGGCTGCGCCTGCGAGCGCGCCCAGCGCGAAGTGCCAGCGGCGCTCCTGGTGCCGGTCGGAGTGGCGCCCCACGACGATGTTGGCGGCAATGCCTGCGATGGCGGGAATCACCGAATAGAAGCCGATCTGCAGCACGCTGAGTCCCATCGACTTCAGGATCGTCGGTTGCCAGAACGACAGCGCGTAGATGCCCAGGATGATCAGGAAGGACATGAAGCCGATGAGCCACACGCGCCCGTCGCGCATCGCCGCGCCGAAGGTGTGGCGCCCGGCGGCGCCGTGCGCGGCCTGGTCCTCGGTCAGCAGCTGCGCCACGCGCTGCTTCTCGGTCGCCGACAGCCACGGCGCCTGCGCCGGGCTGTTCGACAGCGTGCGAAAGGCGATGACGCCCAGCAGCACGCTCGGCAGCCCTTCGAGCAGGAACAGCCACTGCCACCCGCGCAGCGCCAGCACGCCGTCCAGGTAGGTCATCGTGAGCCCGGCGATCGGCCCCGCGACGATGGGCGCCGCGCCGAAGGCCATGAAGAAGAGCGCGGTGGCCTGCGCGCGGCGGCGCGAGGGGAACCACAGCGTCAGATAGAACAGCACGCCCGGTGCGAAGCCGGCCTCGAACACGCCGATGAGAAAGCGCAGCACGTAGAACTGCGTGGGCGTGGTGGCGAACATCATCGCCGCCGAGGCCAGGCCCCACAGGCCCATGATGCGCAGCAGCGTGGCGCGCACGCCGATCTTCGCGAGCATCAGGTTGCTCGGAATCTCGAACACCGCGTAGCCCAGAAAGAAGATGCCCGCGCCCAGGCCGAACACCGCGTCGCTGAAGCCCAGCTGGTCCTTCATCTGCAGCTGCGCGTAGCCGACGTTGGTGCGGTCCAGGTAGTTCAGCACGTAGCAGGCGCACAGCAGCGGCATCAGCCGCCAGGTGATCTTGCGAAAGAGCGCGGCGTCGTCGCGCGCATCGGCCGAGGCCGGTGCGTGCGCGCCGGCGGCGGCGTCGAGGGTGGCGGTGTTCATCGGTGTGTCTCCTTCTCTTTTTTGCTGTTGTGCGCGTGTTGGCGGGTCAGGCCCGCACGAGCGCGCCGAAGCTGGTTTCGCCCCACAGGTGGCTCGTGGGCGCGCCCGGAAACAGCCAGTGCGGCGAGCACTCGGCCGACGGCACGACGTTGCTGAAGCCGTGCAGCGCCGAGGTGCCCGCGAGCGTCTTCTCGAGCACCATCGACAGGTACTGCTCGTTGCTGCTTTCCTGCGTGTTGCCGTTGAGGATCACCTCGGCGCCCGTGGCCTGCGCATAGCGGCGGATGCCGTTGTGGCGCGACTGCAGCGGCGCCCAGCTGTCGGCCGACACGCCGTTCTCGCTGCTCACGCGCAGGCCGTCGCCCGTGCGGTACACCAGCGAGTGGTTGCCTTCGGTGTGCCCCGGCGTGTGCACCAGCGCGATGCCGGGCCCGAGCTGCAGGCTGCCGTCGAAGGCGACGATGCGTTCGGTCGGCACACCGTCCAGGCCGTGCGGGCAGTACCACTCGGCCTGCACCGGCAGCAGGCCCTGCACGTTCGCGAGTTCCTGGCGGTGCACCAGCAGCGTCGCGTTCGGCAGCAGGCCCGGCATGCCCGCGCTGCCGAGCCAGCGCCGCACGTCCTGCGTGTGCAGGTGGTCGTAGGTGATGTGGTCGATCTGCTCGGGCGCCACGCCGCAGCCGGCGAGCGCCTGCAGCACGGTCTGGTAGACCGGCGCGATCGCCTTGTGCAGGAACTTCGGCGTCTGGTCGCTCAGGCGCTTGAAGTAGGGCGTCTCGTTGCCGGCTTCGAAGTCGGCCGGCGTGAAGAGCAGCGTGCGCAGCCGGCCTTCGAAGTCGTCGTACTGGACGAGCACCGTGCGCGCCAGCAGATGCACCATGTGCGGCTTGAGCAGCTGCTGCGAGTACACGCCGGTGAAGGCGAACCACGCGGGGTACGGAATGCGCAGCAGGTTGAAGCTGCGCGCGAAGTGAACCGGCGGCGCGTCGAGCAGCCGCTCGCGCAGGGCTTCGGCGCCGCGGCGGATGGCGCGCAGGCGGTCTTGCGGCAGGGCGGCGTGGCGCGTGCCGTCGAGCTCGGTGATCTGCGCGAAGCCGGTGGGGTCGGGGTCTCGGGTCATGGGGTCTCCTGTGTCTGGATGCGTGGGCTGCCTGGTTCGTCGCTCAGTACATCGAGCGCCCTCCGGAGATATCGAACACCGCCCCGGTGCTGAACGAGCACTCGTCCGACGCCAGCCACGCGGCCATCGCCGCCACCTCGTCGACGTCGACGAAGCGCCCCATCGGCACGCGCGAGAGCAGGGCGGTGCGCAGCTGTTCGCGGTGCTCGGCGGGCACGTCCGCGAAGACGGCGGTGTCGGCCGCCGACGGCGTGATGCAGTTCACCAGCACGCCCGACGACGCCAACTCCTTGCCGAGCGACTTGGTCAGCGCGATGAGCCCGGCCTTCGAGGCCGAGTAGGCGGCGTTGAAGCCATTGCCTTCCTTGCCCGCGACCGAGGCGATGTTGACGATGCGCCCGCGCCGCTGCGCCAGCATCAGCGGCGCGAGGGCGCGGCAGCACAGCCAGGCCCCCGTGAGGTTGATGTCGAGCACGTGACGCCATTGCGCGGGCGTGTGCTCCCACGCGGGCACCGTCGGCCCCAGCACGCCCGCGTTGTTGACGAGCACGTCGACGCGGCCGAAACGCTCCTGCGACTGCGAAGCCGCACGGGCGATCTGGTCTTCGTCGCGCACATCCACCAATGCAGTGACCACGGTGCCCAGCGGCGCCAGTTGCGCCATGGCATCCGCCAGCGTTGCGGCCTCGACGTCCCACAGCGCGACGCTCGCGCCGTTCGCGAGGCAGCGCCGCGCGATGGCCAGGCCGATGCCGCGCGCGCCGCCGGTCACGATCGCATGGCGTCCTTCGAGTGGCCGGGCGGGCGTGCTGGTCATGCCGTGGCGGCCTCGGCCCGCGGGGCGGTTTGGCCGAGCAGGCCGGCGACCAGCCCGCCCACCATCTCCGGGGGCACGCCCACGAGCAACTGGCGCAGCATCGTCAGCGTGTCGAAGTACACGCGCTCGCACACCAGCCGGTCGCCCTCGAAGATGAAGAAGGCGTTCATGCGGCAGCGAAAGCTGTTGCCCGTCGGCGGCAGGCCCTTGAGCGGGCCGCGGTGCGTGCCGAGCAGCCAGAACTCCACGATCACCGAGTCGTCGGCATGGCGCAGCTGGATGATCTCGTGGCGCTGGTCGGGGAAGGCGCGGCGCGTGTCGGTGTAGTACTGGCGCACGTCGGCGATGCCGTCGTGCACCTCGCCGCTGGGAATCAGCTCGTAGTGCGGGTGCGGGAAGGTGCCCAGCACCGCGTCGAAGTCCTGGCGGGTCTCGTCGGCGAAATGGTCGAGCACGAGGCGCTCGCGGCGGGCTTGCAGGTCGGTCAGTGTGGTCATCGGGGTGTGCTCCATGCGACAGGGGTGACAGGGGACATCGGGTTGCCGCGAATGCGTCGACCCGGGTGGCCTGCGTACTATCGACAGCCCCTCGACGCCAGACTGTCCGGTGTTGGCAATCGAGGCCCCGGACAAACCCGCGATGCCACGCTCTTCCCCTTCTTCCAGCGCCAGCCCCGCCGAGCCGGACGCGCAGCCTTCGCCCGTGCACAACAGCGACATGCGGCTGGCCGACGACGTGCAGCAGCGCCTGCTCGCGGTGGCGCACCGGCGCACACTGGTGCGCGGCGAATCGCTGTTCCACAAGGGCTCGTCGCCCGACGCGCTGTTCGGCGTGGTCAGCGGCTCGTTGCGCGTGAGCGTGGTGGCGTCGGGCGGGCGCGAGGCGGTGATCGCGATGCTCGAGCCGGGCCACTGGTTCGGCGAGGTCTCGCTGCTGGTGGGGCGCGAGCGCGTCTACGACACCTGCGCCGTCGACACCACCGAGATGGCCGTGGTCGCGGCGGCCGACTTCCACCGGCTGGTGGCCGACCATCCCGACGTGCACATGGCCTTCACCCGGCTCGTGTGCCTGCGGCTGCGCCAGGCGCTGGCCTGGATCGACGACGTGATCCTGATGCCGCTGCCCGTGCGGCTGGCGCACCGGCTGCTCACGCTGGACGCGCGCGCGGTCGCGCCGGCGCAGGAGAGCGGCGGCACGCTGCTGGGCGTGTCGCAGGAAGACCTGTCGTTCATGCTCGGCGTGTCGCGCCAGAGCGTGAACCGCCAGCTCAAGCTGTGGGAAGAGGACGGCACGCTGCGCGTGCGCTACCGCAGCATCGAGCTGCTCGACCGCGCACAGCTGGAGCGGCACGCGGCCACGCCGCGCTGAGCGCGGCGCGCACGCCCGTCGGCGATCAGCCGGCCAGCGTCGCCTTTAGCGTGATCTCGGGCACGCTCGCCAGCGCCTTCGACAGCGGGCAGCCGGCCTTGGCGGCGGCGGCGATTTCCTGGAACTTCGCTTCGTCGAGGTTCGGCACGGCCGCGTCCAGTTCGAGCTGGATGCGGTCGATCTTGAAACCGGCGCCGTCCTTGGCCAGCCGCACGGCGGCCTTGGTGTCGATGCGCGTCGCGGTCAGGCCTGCCGCTTCCAGCGCGAAGGCAAAGGCCATCGTCAAGCAGGCCGCATGGGCCGCGCCGACGATTTCCTCTGGGTTGGTGCCGCGCTTGTCGTCTTCGAAGCGGCTGGCGAAGCCGTAGGGGTAGTCCTTGAGGGCGCCGGTCTCGGTGCTGACCAGGCCTTTGCCGGTCTTGCCGGCGCCTTCCCAGTGAACGCTTGCGTGCTTGTCTGCTGCCATGGACATTCCTTCAGTCAGGTGGAGGGTGGATCGGAGGGAGAACCGCAGGTATCGCTCCGAAATCCGCGACTGTCTGTAGTCGCAGGGCGCATCGCATCGGGGGCCGATGTCAGCCGCCGTGCACGCCCCAGGTGCTGCGCTTGAGCTGGCCCCGGACCTCGCCGCCCGGCCAGGCCTGGGTCGACACGCTGACATACCAGAGGCCGGCCATCAGGTCGGCCATCTGGGCGGGCGTCAGCCGGCTCGTGCCGGTCCGCTCGTAGCCGGCGCCGGTGCCGTCGTTGCGCGGCTCCCCCTCGCTGAGCAGCGGCAGCTGGATCGCCAGCGGGCCGTTGCTGCCCGTGGCGGCGGGGCCGTAGAAGCCGACGATCGTCGCCGGCCCGCTCAGGCGTGCGGCGTTCACGCGCCATTCGAACAGCCCGGTGGCCAGCGTCAGGGTGCCGGCCGCCGAGCCGCCGGCCTTGCCCTTGTGCGGCGGGACCACCTCTTCGGTTCCGAGCCAGCAGTCGGCCACGAACCACGTCGGCGGTTCCTTGGACGGCGAGTCCGTCACGGGGGCCGACATGCCGAACCGCGGGACCCGCGAGCAGCCCGCCGCGGCCAGGGCGGCCAGTGCGGCACCGAAGAGGGCGATGCGTCGGCGCAAGGTGGGGCGGGCGGGATCGGGCATGGCAGGCAGGCACAGGTGAAGCGGAGCCCGCACGATAGCCGATGCGCCTGTGCCTACCCGACGTACGAAGAATGGGCGTCGCCAAGGTGACGCCCCGGGGGCTTCCCCGATGGGAGCGGCGGCCGGTGCGGCTTAGGCTGGCGCATTGCGCCTTTTCGCACCGCTTTCCTTTCCCCTCCTTCCTCCTCCTCCGCCTGTTCACAGACCATGCAACCACGCCCGCATTACAAGTTCTGGCCCAAGCGCCTCCCGCATTCGATCACCGTCCCCGCGACCTCGCTGTGGCACAACCTGGCCACCTCGGCGGCGCGCTACCCCGACAAGGCCGCGCTGGTCTTCTTCGGCCGCGTGCTGAGCTACCGCGACGTGGCCGACCAGGTCGAGCGGCTGGCCGGCACGCTGCATGCGCTGGGCGTGCAGCGCGGCGACCGCGTGGTGCTGAACATGCAGAACTGTCCGCAGCTGGTGATCGCGCATTTCGCGATCCTGCGCGCCAATGCCGTCGTGGTGCCGGTCAACCCGATGAACCGGGCCGAAGAACTCAAGCACTACATCGTCGACCCCGACGCCAAGGTGGCGATCACCACCGGCGACCTCGCGGCCGAGCTGGCCAAGGCCAGCGACGCACTGCCGCCCGAGCAGCGCCTGTCGCACCTCATCGTGAGCCAGTTCACCGACGCCTTCGATGCGAATGTGACCGGCGACGACGCCCCAGCGCCGGCCTGGGCCGACTGGCTCGGCACGCGTCACCCGCTGCCCGCGCTGGCCGGCGGCCAGGTCATGGCGTGGACCGACGCGCTTGCGGCCGGCCACCCGGCGCCCGCGCATGTGGTGGGCGCCAACGACATGGCGCTGCTGCCCTACACCAGCGGCACCACCGGCCTGCCCAAGGGCTGCGTGCACCACCATTCGAGCCTCATGCACAACGCGATGGCCGGCCAGCTCTGGGGCCAGGCCACGTCGGAGGCGGTGGTGCTGGCCGTGGTGCCGATGTTCCACATCACCGGCGTGGTGAGCATGATGCACACCTCGATCCTCGCGGCGGCCACGCTGGTCATCATGCCGCGCTGGGACCGCGACGTGGCGGGCCGGCTCATCTCGCGCTGGAAGGTCACGAGCTGGACCAACATCCCCACCATGGTCATCGACCTCATGGCCAGCCCCAACTTCGCGAGCTACGACCTCACGAGCATGACCCACATCGGCGGCGGCGGCGCCGCCATGCCGCAGGCGGTGGCGCAGCGCCTGTTCGAGCAGTACGGCCTGAAGTACCAGGAGGGCTACGGCCTCACCGAGACCGCCGCGCCCTCGCACACCAACCCCTCGGACCACCCCAAGCAGCAGTGCCTGGGCATTCCGTTCATGAGCACCGACGCGCGCGTGGTCGACCCCGACACGCTGCAGGAAATGCCCATCGGCGAATCGGGCGAGATCATCATCCACGGCCCCGAGGTGTTCCAGGGCTACTGGAAGCGCCCCGACGCCACCAAGTCCGCTTTTGTCGAGTTCGAGGGCAAGCGCTTCTTCCGCTCGGGCGACATGGGCCGGATGGACGAGGAGGGCTACTTCTTCATCACCGACCGCCTCAAGCGCATGATCAACGCGAGCGGCTTCAAGGTGTGGCCGGCCGAGGTCGAGCTGTTGATGTTCCGCCACCCCGCGATCCAGGAAGCTTGCGTCATCTCGACCAAGGACGACTACCGCGGCGAATCGGTCAAGGCCGTGGTGGTGCTGCGCGCCACGCACAAGGACACGACCGAGCAGCAGATCATCGACTGGTGTCGCGAGAACATGGCGGTCTACAAGATTCCGCGCAAGGTGGCGTTTGTGGATGCGCTGCCGAAGAGCGGCAGCGGCAAGGTGATGTGGCGCCTGCTGCAGGAGAAGGAAGGCACGGCGGCCTGATCGTCACTGTGGGTTACGGCTGGCGCGCGTAGCGCCCCGGCGCCTGGCCCACATGACGGCTGAACGCCGTGCTGAAGGTGCTGGCCGAGCTGTAGCCGACGCGCGCGGCCACCTCCGCCGGCGCGCAGCCGCCGCGGCGCAGCAGGTCCTTGGCGAGCGCCATGCGCCACGCCAGCAGGTATTCCATCGGCGGCAGGCCCACGGCGCGCGAGAAGCGCTCGAAGAAGGCCGAGCGCGAGAGCGCGGCCTTGCCGGCGAGCTCTTGCACCGTCCATGAACGCGCGGGGTCCGCGTGCATGTGCCGCACGGCGGCGGCCAGCCGGCTGTCCGCCAGCGCGCGCAGCAGCCCCGGCGGCGCGCCTTCGCCGGGCGCCGAGCGCAGCGCCTCGATCAGCAGCACCTCGACCAGCCGCCCGAGCACGAGGTCGCGCCCCGGCCGCTGCGCCATCGACTCTTCGCGCACGAGCTGCACCAGCAGCGACAGCCGCGCGACGCCGCGCATGTGCAGCACCGAAGGCAGCAGCGACACCATCAGGGCCGCGTCGGGCGAATCGAAGGCGAAGTAACCGCCGAGCATGCGCACGTCGGGCGGGCCGTTCCGGTCGCCGTGGCGAACCTCGTTGTGTGCGTCCTCGCGCGCCGCCTGCTCATGCGAATCGAGAAACACCGGCGGTGCCGGCGTGAGCCCCGACAGCGTGAAGCCGGGCGTGGCCGGCATGAGCAGGAAGTCGCCGGCGGCCAGCGCCAGCGGCGGCTGGCCGTCGACCGCTAGGATGCACTCGCCCTCGAGCATGGTGCAGAAGCTGGGCTGGCCGAAGGCCGTGTAGCGCACGGCCCAGGCGCCGGCGCCCGCGATCACCTTGGAATACACGGCGCGCGGGCGAAGCAGCGCGATGACCTCGGCCAGGGGATCGGCCATGGCTGGACTCCTGCAAAAGAAATGGCGACGTTAGATGGTAGCAAGTCCGGCCGGTCGTCCCTATCGTTGGGGCTCTTCATCACCCACCACCAAGGAACCTCATTGAAAACCGCACTGATCACCGGCTGCTCCTCCGGCTACGGCCTGGCCACCGCGCGCCACTTCCACGCCCAGGGCTGGCGCGTCGTCGCCACCATGCGCACGCCGCGCGTCGACCTCTTTCCCGACGCGCCGAACCTGCGCGTGCTGCCGCTCGACGTGACGCAACCCGACAGCATCGCCGCCGCCATCGAGAACGCGGGCCCGATCGACGTGCTCGTGAACAACGCGGGCGTCGGGCTCTTCGGCGCCTTCGAGGCCACGCCCATGGCCACCGTGCGCGAGGTGTTCGAGACCAACACCTTCGGCATGATGGCCATGGCGCAGGCCGTGCTGCCGCAGTTCCGGGCGCGACGCTCGGGGGTGCTGGTCAACGTCACCTCGACCGTCACGCTCGCGCCGATGCCGCTGGTGGCCGCGTACACCGCGAGCAAGACGGCCATCGAGGGCTTCACCGCCTCGCTCGCGTTCGAGCTGGCGGCGTTCGACGTGCGGGTGAAGCTGGTCGAGCCGGGCTACGGGCCCGGCACGCGGTTCACCGAGAACGGGGCGCAGCGCATGCAGGGCCTGATTCCGCCGGACTACGCAGCGCTGGCGCAGGGCGTCTTCGCGGCGCTGGGCAACCCCACGGCCGTGACCACGGCGGCCGACGTGGCCGAGGCCGTCTGGCGCGCCGCGAACGACTCGGATGCGACGCTGCGCTATCCGGCGGGCGCGGACGCGGTGGCGCTCGCGGCGGCCCGGCCGGCCTGAGCCACGCAGTCCGCAAGCGCGGGCACTGCGGCCTTTTTGCTTAAAATGAGAATAATTCTTATTTGTAGGCGGAGCCCCCGCCGCCGTGCCGCCCGCCATGTCCGCTGCCGAAGCCGCCTTCCAGCAAGTCCACACCCTCTACAGCGACCACCACGGCTGGCTGCAGTCGTGGCTGCGCAAGAAGCTCGGCAATTCGTGCGACGCGGCCGACCTGGCGCAGGACACCTTCGCGCGGCTGCTGACAGCGCGCAACCCCGAGGTCATCGTGCAGCCGCGCGCCTACCTCACGAGCGTGGCCAAGAACATCCTCGTGAACTGGTACCAGCGCCAGGCGCTGGAGCGGGCCTACCTCGAGGCGCTGGCCGTCATGCCCGAGCCCGAGGCCCCGTCGCCCGAGCAGCGGCTGGTGATCCTGCAGACGCTGCACGAGATCGATGCCATGCTCGACGCCCTCAAGCCGCTCGCGCGCCGCGCCTTCCTGCTGTCGCAGCTCGACGGCATGAAGTACGAGGACATCGCGCGCGAGCTGGGCGTGTCGCTCGTCACGGTCAAGCGCTACATGCAGCAGGGCTTCCGGGGCTGCCTGGCGGTGATGGCATGAGCGCCGCGCCGGGCCGCCCCAAGCAAGCGCGCGCCGAAGTGCGAAGCACGAAGGCATTCTGATGAGCGCGATGAATTTCGAAACGTCAGCACTTGCGCCTCGCGTGCTCGACGAAGCCGCCGAATGGCTGATGCGGCTGCACGACAGCGCCGTCACCGACGAAGACCGCCGCGCCTGCGAGCGCTGGCGCCAGAGCCACCCCGACCACGCCCGCGCCTGGGCGCGCGCCGAGCTGCTGATGAACAAGCTCGGTGGCCTGCCGCCGGCGCTGGCCATGTCGTCGCTCGCGCGGCCCGCGCGTGGCAATGCGAACAACCGCCGCGCCACCCTCGGCCGGCTCGCCGCGCTGCTGGCGGCCGTGCCCGCCGGCTGGCTCGGCTGGCAGGTGGTCGAGACGGCGGGCGAGCGCGGCTGGATGGCCGGGCACCGCACCGCCACTGGCGAGCGCCGCGAGCTGCGGCTGGCCGACGGCAGCCGCCTCACGCTCAACACCGCCAGCGCGGTCGATGTGCACTTCGACGGCACGCAGCGCCGCGTGGTGCTGCAGGCGGGCGAGATCTTCATCGCCACCGCGCCCGACCCCGCCGCCGCGCACCGCCCGTTCCGCGTGGCCAGCGCCGGCGGCACGCTGGAAGCCCTGGGCACGCGCTTCAGCGTGCGCAAGGAAGCAGGTGGCGCCACCCACATCGCCGTGCTCGAAGGCGCGGTGCGCATCACGCCCGAACGGGCCGCCGCGCGCGTGCTGCCGGCGGGGCAGCAGGCCCGCTTCACGGCCGACGGCATCGACGACTTCCGCCCGGCGGACGCCTCGGTGCTGGCCTGGACCCAAGGCATGCTGCTGGCCGACGGCATGCGGCTGGCCGACTTCGCCGCCGAGCTGTCGCGCTACCGCCCCGGCCTGCTGCAATGCGATGCGGCCGTGGCCGAGCTGCGTGTCTCGGGCGCCTTTCCGCTGGCCGACACCGACGGCGTGCTGCGCATGCTGGTGTCGACCTACCCGGTGGACGCGGCCACGCGCCTGCGCGGCTACTGGGTCACGCTGGTGCCGCGTGCGGCACCCGAAGAGCGCGCGACGGGCGCTTCGAAAAATATATCGATCCGGGGGTGAGACTTTTTTTCGTTTCGGCTGGCAAGGAGGGTGAAGAACTCACCGTTGCCCAACCGAAAGGCCCGTCTCCATGTCCGCATCCCGCCCGTCCGCCCTGCGCCCGTTCGCAGAGCGCCGCCTGAACACCGTCCTTCGCCATGCCCTGGTGGCGCTTGCCCTCGGCGGCCTGGCCGGCGCGGGAGGGCCGGCTTTCGCACAAGCGTCGTCGTCCTCGCTCGACGCCGCCGCGTCCCGTGCCTACGACATTCCCGCCGGCCCGCTGGGCCGCACGCTCGCCACCTTCGCGGCGGGCAACGGCATCGCGCTGTCGTTCGACCCCGCGCTGACGCAGGGGCGCAGCAGCCCCGCAATTTCGGGCCGCTACACCGCGCGCGAAGCCATCGAGCGCCTGCTCGCGGGCAGCGGCCTGCAGGTGGTGGCGCGCACCGACGGCAGCTACACGCTGAACCGTCGCGAGGCCGGCGCACCTGTCGCAGGGCAGGGCGGCATCGACACGCTCGCCCCCGTCACCGTCACGGCCGATGCCGACCGCAGCGGCACCACCGAAGGCACCGGCGCCTACACCACGCGCGCCACAGCGGCGGCCACGGGGCTGGCGCTCTCGCCGCGCGAGACGCCGCAGTCGGTCACCGTCATCACGCGCCAGCAGATCGAGGACCAGAACCTGCTGTCGCTCGGCCAGGCCATGCAGAGCGTGCCCGGCGTGTTCTCGGTGAGCTCCGACAGTGACCGCACCGACCTGTACGCGCGCGGCTTCTACATCGACAACTACCAGTACGACGGCGTGCCGACCACGGTCACCACCGACTTCTTCGGCGCCTCCACCAACGACCCGGTGCTGTACGACCGCATCGAGGTCGTGCGCGGCTCGACCGGGCTGCTCACCGGCGCGGGCAATCCCTCGGCCTCGGTGAACCTGGTGCGCAAGCACGCCGACAGCAAGGTGTTCGCCGGCAACGCATCGCTCGCACTGGGCTCGTGGAACCTGCGCCGCGGCACGGTCGACCTGCAGACGCCCGTCACCAAAGACGGCCGCGTGCGCGCCCGCCTCATCGGCATGACGGAAGACCGCGATTCCTTCATCGACATGTACCACGGCCGCAAGCACGTGCTGTACGGCGTGGTCGATGCCGATCTGTCGCCGAACACCACGCTGAGCGTGGGCATCGAGTCGCAGGCCACGCGGCCTACCTCGTCGACCTGGGGCGGGCTGCCGCTGACTTTCAGCGACGGCACGGCCACGCGCTGGGACCGATCCAAGACCCTCGGCACGCCGTGGACCCACTGGGACACGACCACCACCACCGCCTTCGCGAACCTCACGCACCAGTTCGACAACGGCTGGAAGCTCAAGGCCAACGGCTCGCACCGGCAGAGCAGGCAGAACGCCAAGCTGCTGTACCTGTACAGCGACCTTGACCGCCTCACCGGCACCGGCCTGGGCTCGCTGCCCGGCTACTTCGAGCACCAGTTCCGCCAGAACAGCCTCGACCTGCAGGCCACTGGCCCCTTCACGCTGCTGGGGCGCACGCACGAACTCGTGGTGGGCGTCAGCAACAGCCAGTCGCGCTACGTGGAGGCGAGCCATCCGCGCACCAGCCCGCTGCCCGACACCGGCAACTTCTACGACTGGAACGCTGCGTCGTACCCCGAGCCGGGTTGGGACCCGCTGAAGGTCTCGGCCATCACCAAGACGCGCCAGACCGGCACCTACGGCGCCGCGCGCCTGTCGCTGGCGGATTCGCTCAAGCTCATCGTGGGCGGGCGCCAGAACAGCTGGCGCTCCACGCGCCTGACCGCCGACGCCCCGGCCACGCGCAAGCACGAGGTGTTCACGCCCTACGCGGGCCTGGTGTACGACCTGAGCGAGAACTACTCGGTGTACGCGAGCTACACCGACATCTTCCAGCCGCAGAACTACCGCGACGCCAGCGGCGCGTACCTCGACCCGGTGACCGGCAAGAGCTACGAGATCGGCCTCAAGGGCGAGCACCTGAACGGCAAGCTCAACACCTCCATCGCCGTCTTCCGCGCCGAGCAGGAGAACGTGGCGCAGCGCGACGGCACGAAGCTCGTGCCCAACTCGAGCGAAGGCGCCTACTACGGCGCACGCGGCGTGACCAGCAAGGGCATCGAGCTGCAGGTGTCGGGCGAACTGGCCCCGGGCTGGCAGCTGAACGCGGGCATCGCGCGCACGCTGGGCCGCGAAGGCAACGGCAACCGCATCAACACCGCCATGCCGACCACGCAGGCCACGCTGTTCACCACCTATCGGCTGCCCGGCGCGTGGCACCGGCTTACGCTGGGCGGCGGCGTCAACTGGCAGAACCGCACCTCCTACGCGTACAGCGTGGGCGACGCCGACCTGCGCTACCAGCAGGGCTCGCGCGCGGTCGTGAGCCTGATGGCGCGCTACGCCTTCACGCCCAAGCTGGCGCTGCAGCTGAACATCGAGAACCTCTTCGACAAGAAGTACTACAGCAACATCGACGGGCAGGCCTACTTCGGCACGCCGCGTAACGCGGTGGCGACGCTGAGCTACGCGTTCTGACCGGAAAAGAGCGGGGGGCATGACCCTTTTTTCGTTCTCGTTTGTCATGTAGGGGAGGGGCGCATGTCCGCGCCCCGTTTTCCGGTCCCCGATGAACACCCGCACCTCCTCCTTTTCTCCCGCCCTGCGGCTGCTGTCCCGCGTCGCGGCCGCCGTGCTCGGCGGCTACGCGCTGGCCTCGGCCGCCGCCGTCTTCCTGGCCGCCGTGCTGCCGGCCGGCCCCGCCGAGGCCGCGCTCGGGGGCATGCAGTTCAGCTTCGCGGTCTACACCGTCGCCGTGATCTGGGCGTTCGCGCCCGTGTCGCTTTCGCGCGCCTGGGCCGGCTTGCTGCTGCCGGCCTTGGTGCTGGCCGGGCTCGGCCTGGCCTTGCGCGGCGCGGGAGGCGGCGCATGAGCACGAAGAAAGCCAAGGCGCCCTCGCAAGGGGGCTTTCGCCAGGCCCAGGCCTGGCTGCACACCTGGTGCGGCCTGTGGTTCTCGTGGCTGCTGTTCGCGGTGTTCCTCACCGGCACGCTGGCGGTGTTCGACGAGCCCATCACCCACTGGATGACGCCGGAGCACCACGCCGAGGAAGCCGCCGCGGCTGCAAAGAAGGGCGAGCCCACGGCCGACCGCGCGCAGCGCCTGGCCTGGGGCATGGCCTACATGGCCGAGCACCACCCGGGCGCTTCGATGTGGGAGCTGTGGCCGTCCGACGCGCAAGGCGGCGGCGAGCTGCGGGTGTTCTGGTTCGACGCCAACCGGCAGTACGCGGGTGTCGCGCTCGACCCCGCCACCGGCAAGCCGTTGACGGAAGAGGGCGGCCACGCGACCCGCGCCACGCTCGGCGGCCACCACTTCGTCGACTTTCACTACGAGCTGCACGCCGGCACCGTCGGCCTGTGGATCGTCGGCATCGCCGCGATGGCGATGCTGGTGGCGCTGGTGTCGGGCGTCATCACGCACAAGCGCATCTTCAAGGACTTCTTCACCTTCCGTCCCAAGAAAGGCCAGCGCAGCTGGCTCGACGCGCACAACGCGGTGGCGGTGCTGACCTTGCCCTTCCAGTTCATGATCGCCTACACCGGCCTCGTGATCTCGGGCACCAGCTTCATGCCGGCCCCCAAGGTCTTGCACTACGGCACAGGCCCGCAGGCGCAGGTGCGTTTCGTGTCCGAGCTGGGCGACAGCGACAAGCCCGCCGCCACCGGCCGCGCGATGCCCGTGCCCGTGCTCGAACCCTTCGCCGCGCGCGGCCAGGAGCGCATGGGCCAGCCGGTGCGCGCGGTCGTCATCGATCATCCGGGCGACGCGGCTGCGCGCATCGGCGTGTACGGATGGAATGGCGACGACGAATCCGCGCGCCGGCTCAGCGCCACCACCGGCATGGTGCAGTTCTCGGCCGCCACCGGCGAGGTGCAGCGCGTGCGCCTGCCGGGCGCCGCGGACGGCGGCACGACCATGCTCGCGCAGTCGGCCATGGGCGGGCTGCACATGGTCACCTTCGGCGGCTGGCCGATGAAGTGGCTCTACTTCCTGTGCGGGCTCGCGGGCACCGCGATGATGGGTTCGGGCGCGGTGCTGTTCATCGTGAAGCGCCGGCAAAAACACTTGGGCGAGTTCGGCGGCGCGACCGCGCGGGTCTACCGGCTGGTCGAGGCGCTGAACGTCGCGGCCATCGCCGGCCTGGCCATCGCCTGCGTGGGCTACCTGTGGGCCAACCGGCTGGTGCCGGTGGGCATCGGGCAGCGCGCGGACCGCGAACTGCAGGTCTTCTTCGCGCTGTGGGCCCTGGCGCTGGTGCATGCCTTCGTGCGCCAGCCAGCGCGCGCGTGGCGCGAGCAGCTCGGTGCGCTGGCCGCGCTGTGCCTGCTGTTGCCGCTGCTCAACTTCGTGACCACGGGCGATCACTTGTTGGCGCAGCTGTCGCGCAGTGATGGGGAAAGCCTCGGGGTCGAACTGGGCGTGGTGGCCTTCGGGCTTGCGGCGCTGGGCGCGTTGCGCCATCTGCTGCGGAAGGTGGCGCGATGACGACGGCATGGGCTTCGTTGCTTGGCCTTGCACTGGCGTATGCGGGCATGTCGTGCCTGAGCTTTGCCATGGACCGGCACCACGAGCAGCTGACGCGCGGACGCGAAGTGCCCGCGCGCCGGCGCACGGGCTTGCGCGTGATCGGCGTGTTGCTGCTGGCCGCTGCCGTCGTGCCCTGCGTGTTGGCCTGGGGCCCCACGGTCGGGACGGTCGCCTGGCTGGGCCTCCTGTCGGCGGGGGCGTTGCCGGTGGCCTTGCTGTTGCCGTACCGCCCGCGCGCCGTGGCGTGGGGCGCTGGTGCTGCCGCCGTGGCCGGTGGTGCGGGGCTTGCGCCGGTGCTGGCGGCGCTGCTGCGCTGAGGTCAGTCCACCTTGATGGCCGCGGCCTTGACCACCTGCTGCGCCTTCGCGGTCTCGTCGGCGATGAACTTGTTGAACTGCGCGGAGGGCATGGTGAAGGGCTCGGCGCCGAGCTTCTCCAGCCGCTCCTTCAGCTCGGGCGCGACCATGATCTTCGCGACCTCGGCCTGCAGCCGCTCCACCACGGGCTGCGGCGTCCTGGCGGGCGCGAACAGGCCGACCCAGAACAGGTAGGCCGAGCCCGGCACGCCGGCCTCCACGGTGGTGGGCGCGTCGGGCAGGGCCGACGAGCGACCGGCGGTGCCCACGGCCAGTGCCTTCAGCTTGCCGCTCCTAACCAGCGGCAGCGCCGACACCATCGGCGCGAAGAACCAGTCGACGCGCCCGGCCATCACCTCGGTCATGGCTTCGGGCGTGCCGCGAAAGGGCACATGCTGCGCATCGACGCCGGCCGCGAGGCGGAACACCTCGGCATTCATGTGCGTGGCCGAGCCGTTGCCCGCGGAGCCGTAGTTCAGCCCGCCCGGTTTGGCCTTCGCCTTGGCCACGAGGTCTTTCACGTCGGCGAAATGCGAGGGCGAGGTCACCAGCACGTTGGGCAGGCTGGCCATCGGCGTCACGCCAGTGAAGTCCTTCAGCGTGTCGTACGACAGGCCCTTGTAGATCCACGGGTTCACGAGGTGGCCGGCCGAATGCACCAGCAGCGTGTAGCCGTCGGCCGGCGCCTTGGCGGCGATGGCCGCGCCCAGCGTGCCGCCCGCGCCGGGGCGGTTGTCCACGATCACGCTGGTGCCCAGCGCGGGCCCCAGCTTCTCGGCGACCAGGCGCGCGACGATGTCGGTGCCGCTGCCTGCCGTGAAGGGCACGACCAGCTTGATCGGTTGCGTGCCCGGCCAGGGGCCTTGTGCATGGGCGCCGCCGAGCGTGCAGGCCGCGAGTGCCGCGGCGATCGTGAGCGCCTGTCGGCGGCTCCAGGGGAATGTCTTCTTCATGCGTCTTGTCTCCGTTGATTGGTTGGTGCGAGCGATGAATGACTGACTGGGAAAGAAGCGCGCTAGGCGGGCGGTGCGTTCGCCATCACCAGCGCCACCAGCACCGGGCGGTTGCTTCGGTTCTCGAGCTGGCGCTTCTCGCCGGGCGCGAAGCGGCAGCTGTCGTAGGGCAGCAGCACGTCTTCCTGGTGCGCGCCGTCGAGTTCGCCGACGACGTGCAGCTCGCCCTCGAGCACGAGGTAGAGCTTTTCCATCGGCGAGCCGTCCAGGCCGGTGCGACCGCCGGGCAGGATCTGGCTCATGCCCATCCACATCTGCGTCGAAGGGCCGGCTTCCTTGCCCTGCAGGCGCAGGCAGCGCATGTCGAAGTGGTTGGGCGCCTCGTAGTGCGGCGCCTCGCTGAAACGGGTCACATGCATGGTGGGTGTCCTTGGGAGTCAGGGGCGCAGCACGACGCGGTCGGTGCTGCCCGACAGCACCAGCCGGTAGGCGTCGATCGCTTCGTCGAGCGCGAAGTGGCGGGCCACGGGAAAGGGCTTCAGCGTGCCGCGCTCGAAGCCTTCGCGCATCGCGTCGAGTTGCGCGGTGGAGGCCACGCAGTCCATCGCCAGCGAGTCGATGCCCACGTAGGTGTGCATGCCGCGGTAGAACGCGAAGATGTCGAAGGGCACCGCGCGGTCGTGCGTGGCGATGAAGATCTGCGTGGCGCCCTTGGCCATTGCCTTGTTGGCGGCCTCGAAGTAGGCGCTGCCCACGGTGTTGTAGACGATGTGCGCGCCGCGCCCGTCGGTGAGCTCGCGCACCTGCGCGCCCACGTCGGCGTGGTGGCGCGCATCGACCACGTCGACCGGCGCGCTCGCGAACCCCGCGAAGGGCCCCGGGCCGCGCTGCACCGCGATCACGCGCGCGCCGGCCTGCGTGGCCAGCTGCACCGCCGCCTGCCCGACCTTGCCGTTGGCGCCCAGCACCAGCACCGTCTGGCCCGCCTGCGGCATGCCGCTGCGCCGGAAGCCCTCGTAGGCCGTGACGAAGGGCACGCCCACGGCGCCGGCCTCGTCCATCGAGATGCCCTGGGGCTTGGCGCGCAGGGCCGCTTCGGGCAGCACCAGGTAGCGCGCATGCGAGCCGTCGCGCGTGATGCCGACATCACCGCCCGAGCCGTAGACCTCGCGGCCGATCCATTCCGAAGGGCCGCTCACGACGGTGCCCGCGAAGTCGCGCCCCGGCGTGCGCGGCCAGGCGGCCTGCGGCATGAGGCCCAGCGCGGCCTTCACGTCGCTCGGGTTCACGGCGGCGGCGGCCACGCGCACCACGGCATGGCCGGGCGGCGCCACGGGCTCGGGCTGCGGCGCGGCCTCCAGGTGCAGCGCGTCGAGGTTGGCAGCCTTGCCGTTCACGCGCAGGGCGCGGGGTTCCAGAGTGACGGCGCTCATCGTGCGGCTCCCTGAACGGCGCGGGTGTCGGCCAGCCCCAGCATCGCGCGGGCCTCGCGCGGGTTGGCGACCTCGCCGCCCAGGCTGCGCAGGATGTCGCGCGCCTTCGCCACGAGCTGCGCGTTGCTCTGGGCCAGCACGCCTTTCTCGAGGTAGATGTTGTCTTCCATGCCCACGCGCACGTGGCCGCCCAGCAGCCACGACTGCGCAACGATGGGGAACTCCGTGCGGCCGATGCCGAAGGCGCTCCAGAAGGCGCCGCGCGGCAGCAGGTTGCGCGCATAGAGCAGCGTCTCGGGCGTGGGCGCGAAGCCGTACTTCACGCCGAGCACGAAGGTCCACATCGCGGGCCCGTCGAGCGTGCCGTCGGCGATGAGGTCCAGCGCCAGGTGGATGTCGCCCGAGTCGAAGATCTCCAGCTCGGGCTTCACGCCGGCCTCGCGCATCACCTTTGCCATGCGGCGCACGTTCTTCGGCGTGTTGATCACCACGTCGGGGCCGGAGTTCATGGTGTTGAGGTCGAGCGAGCACACGTCGGGCCGGATCAGCGCGATGTGCTCCACGCGCTTTTCGGGCGGCAGCAGCGTGGTGCCGGGCGCGGCGATCTTCGGGTCGTCCTCGCTGGGAATGAAGCGCCCGCCCGGCCCGGTCGTGAGGTTCACGATCAGCTCGCGGTTCTCGCGGCGGATGCGATCGACCACCTCGCGGTACAGATCGACCTCCATCGAGGGCTTGCCCGTCTCCGGGTGGCGCACGTGGATGTGGACCTGTGCCGCGCCGGCTTCGGCGGCGGCCAGGCATTCGTCGGCGATCTGCACCGGCGTGATTGGCAGGTGCGGCGTCTGCTCGGGCTTCACGAGGTTGCCCGTGACGGCGCAGGTGATGAGCGTCTTGGCGTTGTTCACAAGTGGCGCCCTCCGTCGACCACGATGCGCGTGCCGGTGACGAAGCGCAGCGTGGTGGCCAGCGCTTCCACGGTGGCGGCCACGTCGTCGGGTTTGCCGATGCGTCCCAGCGGCGTGGTGCTGGCCATCTTGTCGGCGAACTCCGCGCCGCGCCCGGGCACGAAGCCCGACTCGACCGCGCCCGGTGACACCGACACCACGCGCACCGCCGGCGCCAGCGCCTTGGCCAGCGCGTTGCCTACCACGTCGAGCCCGGCCTTGGCCGCGACATACGCGAGGTTGCTGCCCACGCCCGTGAAGCCGGCGATGGACGAGATGTTGACCACCAGCCCGTCGCCGGTGGCCTTGAGCATCGGCGCGAAGGCGCGGATGGTGGCGAACACGCCGCGGAAGTTGGCGCGCAGCAGGTCGTCGATGAGGTCGTCGGTCAGCGCGTCGAGGTCGCCGGCCGGCACGGGCTGCGTGTGGCCCGCGCTGTTGACCAGGATGTCGCAGCGCCCGTGCGCGGCCTTCACCTCGGCGGCGGCGGCCTGCAGGCTCGGCGTGTCGACGATGTCGGCGCGGATCGCGCCGTGGCGCTGGCCGCTGTCCGAGGGCAGGGCGGCGGCGCGCGCGGCGGCGTTGTTGTCGTCGCCACCGCGGTGCAGCAGCACGCAGGTGGCGCCCAGCGCGGCCAGCCGCGTGGCCGTGGCGTAGCCGATGGCGCCGAGGCCGCCGGTGATGACGGCGATCTTGCCGTGGAGTCGGGATTGGGGATCGAAGCTCATGGATGTGAGGGGGGCGGAGTGGATGAATGGGTCATGTCTTTTCGCGGAACACCGAGGAACCGGCTTTGCCGGGCCTCTGGTGTTGCCCCCTGGAAGGGGGTTGGCGAAGCGACACGAAGTGCGCGAAGACTGGGGGTGATCAAGGTATCGGTGGGCGGGGGAACTTCATTTCTCCCGGTTCGAGTTGGAAGTCGTACTGCAGCGTGGCGCTGCGGCCATCGGGCGCGAGCGCGAAGCGGCCGATGAGCTGGCGCGTCACGCCGAAGGTCGGGTCGCTCTCCAGGTTCTCGTCGTCGTCGGCGAACACCTGCGTGACCAGCACCTTGTGGCCCGGCTTGCTCAGCATGAAGTGCAGGTGCGCGGGCCGGTTCGGGTGACGTTGCTGTGCGCGCAGCAGCACGCCGCACGGCCCGTCGGTGGGCACGGGGTAGCCGGCGGGGCGCACGCTGCGGAAATGAAAGCGGCCCTCGGCATCGGTGGTGAAGCGTCCGCGCAGGTTCATGTCGTCCTGCTCCGGGTCCTGGTTCTCGTAGAGCCCGACCGGCGAGGCCTGCCACACGTCGACCGTGACGCCGGCCATCGGCTGCCCGCTCACGTCGCGCACCGTGCCCGTCACCGCCAGCGGCGTGCCGGGCGTGCCCGAGCGCGCGATGCTCTCGCCCGCCGCGCAGGCCGGCGAGTTGGCGCGCCAGAAGGGGCCGAGCAGGGCGGCCGGCGATTCGCCGTGCGGGTCCTGGTTGTTCTGCAGCGCCACCACCGTGGACACGCCCAGGATGTCGGCCGCCAGCACCACCTCGTTCTTGGTCTCGCCCGTGGCGTGGCCGATGGCGACGATGAATTCGAGCGCCTGCTCGAACTCTTCCTCGGTCAGCTTCACCTCCTGGACGAAGGCGTGCAGGTGGCGCGTGAGCGCGTCCATCACGGTGCGCAGGCGCGGATCGGGGGTGCGTTGCATGGCGTCGAGCGCAAAGCCGAGCACCGAATCGGGGGAGGTGGCGATGTTCATCTGCAATCCTTGCAATCGTTTGCATGATCTTAAGGCAGATTCCCAAAAAGTAAAATGGCGGGTATCCGGGACGCCAGAATGGGAATTCGCCAGCCGTGGCACACCGGATGACCAACAATCGTTTGCACCAATGAGCACCCATCCCCCTTCCAGCCCCGTCACCATCCGCGACGTCGCCCGTGCCGCCGGGGTGCATGTGTCGACCGTGTCGCGCGCGCTCAGCCCCGAGAAGCGTTCGCTGATCAGCGACGAGGTGCTGCGCGTGGTCGAGGAGGCCGCGCAGCGCCTGGGCTACCGGCCCAACCGCGCGGCCTCGGCGCTGCGCACGGGCCGCACCCACACCATCGGCGTGCTGGTGCCCGACATCACCAACGCGGTGTTCCCGCCGATCCTGCAGGGCATCGAGGCCAGCGCGGCGGCGCGCGGCTACTTCGTGTTCGTCACCAACGTGGTCGACCCGGCGCTCGCGCGGCCGGTGCTCGAACGCATGCTGGCGCAGCGCGTGGACGGCGTGATCCTGGCCACCGCCACGCGCGACGACCCGCTGGTCGACTTCGTCGCCAAGGCCGGCATGACCGCGGTGCTGGTCAACCGCGCCGACGAGACCGGCCGCCTGCCCGCCGTGGTGAGCGACGACCGGCTGGCGATGAAGCTCGCGGTCGATCACCTCGTGGGCCTGGGCCACAAGCGCATCGCGCACCTGGCGGGGCCGCAGACCATCCCCACTGGCGTGGGCCGCCTGCTGGGCGTGGAGCAGGCGCTGCGCGACCACCGCATGAAGCCGGCCCGCATCGTCGAATGCGCGAGCTACAGCCGCGAGGCGGGCGCGGTCGCGATGAAGCAGATGCTCGCGGCCGGCGCCGCGCCGCAGGCCGTGGTGTGTTGCAACGACCTCGTGGCGCTGGGCGCCTACGACGCGCTGCGCGAGGCCGGCCTGCGCGTGCCGAAAGACATCTCCATCACCGGCCACAACGACATGCCGCTGGTGGACATGGTCGATCCGCCGCTCACCACCATCCGCCTGCCGCACCGCGAACTCGGCTGGCGTGCGGCCGAGATGCTGTTCGAGGAAATCGACGGGCAGGCGCTGTCGGCCTCCACCGTGGTGCTGCGCCCGGAGCTGGTGGTGCGCAAGTCGACGGCCGCGCCGGCCGCGCGCTGAGCGAAGACGAAAACAAATGCATCCGCAGGGCGAAGCGCGCACTTCGCGCCGAGAATCGTCGGCCATTCTTGGCCCCGTGTTCCGCTTCCTTTCCGCATGCGCTTTCGTTCCGTCTTCCTGCTTCTTTCCCTCGGCCTTTCCCTCCCGCTGCTGACCCACGCCGCGTCGTCGCGCACCTGCCTCGTCGTGGGCGTGAGCGACGGCGACACGCTCACCGCGCGCTGCGGCCGCAGCGGCGCCTATGAGCAGGTCAAGGTGCGCATTGCCGCCATCGACGCGCCCGAGAAAGCGCAGCCTTACGGCCAGCGCAGCCGCCAGGCGCTGAGCCGCCTGTGCTACGCCGAGAAGGCCGTCATCACCGAGCGCGACACCGACCGCTACGGCCGCACCGTGGCCGACGTGCGCTGCAATGGCGAAGACGCCGGCCGCCGCCTGGTGGCCGAGGGCTGGGCCTGGGTGTACGACTACCACGGCATCGTGAAGAAGCGCGGCGGCGACCTGTTCCGCCTCGAAGCCGCGGCGCGCGCGCAGCACCTGGGCTTGTGGGCCGACACCGCGCCGACGCCGCCGTGGGACTGGCGGCGCGAACGCCGGGAGCAGCCGCGCAACAACAACCACGGCGGCTCGCGGCCCTGGGGCGACGTGCGCTTCGAACCCCTGTCATGACGGCTTCATGGGCGCGCGGGAGCATCGCGGGTTCCCACGATTCCCACGGACCCCCAGGACATGGCCAAAGACTTCGCGCGCATGGAGGACTCGAACCCCTCCGGCAATCCCACCATCCACGACGTGTCCGATCCGCAGCGGCGGGTCTTCGTGCGCGGCGGCCTGGCAGCGGCCGTGGCAGGCCTGTTCGGGCCGCTGGCCGGCTGTGCCAGCACGGGCAGCGGCGGTAGCAACGCCGTGAGCGGCCTGGGCCGCGCGATCGGTTTCAAAAGCGTGCCCATGGCGGCGGTCGACCAGGTCGTCGTGCCCGAGGGCTACCGCACGCAGGTGATCTACCGCTGGGGCGACCCCACCGGCATCGCGGGTCGCATGCCCGCCTTCAAGACCGATGCCTCCGACACCGCCGACGACCAGGCGCTGCAGGCCGGCATGCACCACGACGGCATGGCCTTCTTCCCGCTCGACGGATCGAACCGCGGCCTGCTGGTGCTGAACCACGAGTACGTGGACGACGGCCTGCTGCACACCGACGGCATGAAGACCTGGAGCGCCGCGAAGGTGCGCAAGTCGATGCACGCGCACGGCGTGTCGGTGATCGAGCTGCAGCGCGACGGCGCGGCCTGGCAGCAGGTGCTGCCCTCGCGTTTCGCGCGCCGCATCACCGCGCTCACGCCGATGACGCTCACCGGCCCCGCCGCTGGCCACCCGATGCTGCGCACGGCGGGCGACCCCTCGGGCACGCAGGTGCTCGGCACTTTCAACAACTGCGCCAACGGCCAGACGCCGTGGGGCACCTACCTGACCTGCGAGGAAAACTTCGCCGACTACTTCGAGGGCACCGCCACGCCCGACGCGCACCAGAAGCGCTGGGGCCTCAAGAAGGGCAACGGCGCCAAGTACCGCTGGCACGAGCACGAAGAGCGCTTCGACGTCGCGAAGCACCCGAACGAGTCGAACCGCTACGGCTGGGTGGTCGAGATCGATCCGCAAGACCCGAGCTCCACGCCGCGCAAGCGCACCGCGCTGGGCCGCGCCGCGCACGAGGGCGCGGCCGTGGCGCTCACCGACGACGGCCGAGCCGTGGTCTACATGGGCGAAGACTCGCGCTTCGAATACATCTACAAGTTCGTGAGCCGCGACAAAGCGCGTCCCGGCGGCGCCGCCGCCAACCGCGAGCTGCTCGACCACGGCACGCTGTACGTGGGCCGCTTCGACGTCGACGGCACGGGCGAATGGCTGCCGCTGGTGCAGGGCAAGGGCGGGCTGGTGGCCGACAAGGGCTTCGCCACGCAGGGCGACGTGCTCATCAAGTCGCGCCAGGCCAGCGACATCCTCGGCGCCACCAAGATGGACCGCCCCGAGTGGACCACCGTCGATCCGCTGACGAAGGAGGTCTACTGCACGCTCACCAACAACAGCAACCGCGGCGCGCCGGGCCAGCCCTTCATGGATGCGGCCAACCCGCGCTCCAACAACACGATGGGCCAGATCATCCGCTGGAAGGAAAGCGGCGACCTCGACGCCACGAAGTTCGCCTGGAACCACCTCGTGCTCGCGGGCGACCCGAAGCAGACGCGCTACGAGGCGCAGGGCAACGTCAAGGGCGACGCCTTCGGCAGCCCCGACGGCCTGATGGTCGATGCGCGCGGCGTGCTGTGGATCCAGACCGACGTGTCGACCTCCACGCTCGGCAAGGGCGAGTACACGAACCTGCCCAACAACCAGATGCTGGCCTGCGACCCGACCAAGGGCGAGATCCGCCGCTTCCTGCTCGGCCCGGCCGGTTGCGAGATCACCGGCCTCACGGCCACGCCCGACCTGCGCACGCTGTTCATCAACATCCAGCACCCGGGCGAGCCGGCCAACGAGCGCAGCGACCCCGAGCGCCCGCTCGCCGTGTCGAAGTGGCCCGACGGCGCGGGCCGGCCGCGCTCGGCGACCGTGGTCATCACGAAGATCGACGGCGGGGTGATCGGCAGCTGACACGGCCAGGGGGGCGCCTCGCGGGGCGCCCTCGGGGCTTCAGCAGTGGCCCGAGTACCAGCAGCGCACCTCGGGCATGAACAGCCCCCAGACGAAGCTGATCGCGCACACGACCAGCATCAGCAGCGCGAACATGCGCAGGCCCTCGGCGCCCCAGCGCGGCGCGAAGATGCTCACGAGAAAGCCCGAGAGGAAGGTGCCTTCGAGCCAGGCCGCGCCGCCCCAGCGCAGGATCCAGAGCCAGAACAGCGCATCGAGCGCATGAAAGACGACCCACCAGAGCAACGTCATCGCGCGGCGTGGGAAGTGCTTACGACTCGCTGCGGCCCTGCACGTCGGCCACCACGCGCGCGTTGCGCTGGAAGCTCCAGTAGGCGCTGGCCCAGTCCCACATCACGACCACGCGGTTGCGGAAACCGATGAGGAAGTACGCGTGCGCGAACAGCCAGAACAGCCACGCGGGCCGGCCGCTGAAGCGCAGCGGGCCGAAGGGCGTGCCCAGGTCGACCACCGCCGAGTTGCGCCCGATGGTGGCCAGGTTGCCGTAGTCGGCGTAGCGGAACGGCACGGTGGGCTGGCCCGCCAGGCGGCGCAGGATGTTCGCCGCCGCCGCGCGGCCCGCCTGCTTGGCGCCGGGCGACACGCCGGGCACCGGCTTGGGCGGCTTGCCGGGCGCGTGGCTCATGGCGGCGGCCAGGTCGCCCACCACGCTGATCTCGGGGTGGCCCGCCAGGCTCAGGTCGGGCTCGACCTTGATGCGGCCCGCGCGGTCGCACTCGACGCCCGTGGCATTGCCGAGCAGGCGGCCCAGCGGCGAGGCCGCGACACCGGCCGCCCACACCACGCAGCTGCTGGGAATGCGGTAGCTCTGCAGCGGCGCGCCGTCGGGGCCGCCGCCGGTCTGCACTTCGAGGCCGGCGTTGTCGATGGCGGTGACGCGCGCGTTCAGCCGCACCTCCACGCCGAGCCGTTCCAGTTGTTCGAGCGCCTTCTGGCTCAGGCTCTCGGGCATGGCCTGCAGCACGCGCGGGCCGCCCTCGACCAGCAGCACCTGCGCGCTGCCGGGGTCGATGCGGCGGAACTCGCCCGCGAGCGTGTGCTTGGCGATCTCGGCCAGCGTGCCGGCCATCTCGACGCCGGTCGGGCCAGCGCCGATCACCACGAAGGTGAGCAGCGCGCGGCGGCGCTCGGGGTCGGCGGTGGTCTCGGCCGTTTCGAAGGACATCAGCACGCGGCGGCGGATCTCGAAGGCGTCGGCCAGCGTCTTCAGGCCCGGCGCGGCGGGCGCCCATTCGTCGTGCCCGAAATAGCTGTGCGTGGCGCCGGCCGCCACGATCAGGTGGTCGTAGGCCACCTGGCTGCCATCGGCCAGCTGCACCGTGCGCGCGGCCGGGTCGATGCCCGTCACCTCGGCCAGCAGCGTGGTCACGTTGGCCTGCTTGCGGAACAGGGCGCGCACCGGCGCCGCGATCGACGGCGCCGCGAGCCCAGCGGTCGCCACCTGGTACAGCAGGGGCTGGAACAGGTGGTGGTTGGTCTTGTCGATCACCGTCACATCGACGTCGGCCCGCTGCAGCTTGCGCGCTGCCTCGAGTCCGCCGAAACCGCAGCCGATGATGACAACGTGGGGCCTGGCCGAAGGAGAGGGGGTTTGCATCGCCCGAATCATACGCAGCGGGCCGGGGCGTTCCGGGGCCGCTTGCGCGCAGGACGGGCTCCCGCGGCGGCGCGGCGGCGGCGTCTTGTCCTACGTGCCTTTGTCGCCCGAATGGGCTAAAACTTCCGGCTCACCCGACTGGAGACACCATGACGTTTTCCCGGCCGATCGCCCCCGTGGCGAGCGCCTTGCGCGAGCAATTCCGCACGGTGCGCGCCGCCAGCGTGGCGCTGGCCGCGCCGCTGTCCGCCGAGGACCAGTGCATCCAGTCGATGCCCGACGCCAGCCCGACCAAGTGGCATCTGGCGCACACGACGTGGTTCTTCGAGACCGTGCTGCTGCAGCCGCATGCGGCGGCGTACCGGCCCTTCGATGCGCGTTTTCATTACCTCTTCAACTCCTACTACGAGGCGCTCGGGCCGCGCCACCCGCGGCCGCAGCGTGGGCTGCTCACGCGGCCCTCGCTCGACGAAGTGCACGCCTACCGCCGCCATGTCGACGAGGCGGTGCTCGCGCTGCTGGCGGCGCCGGAGGCGCTCGATTGGGCGGCCATCGAGGCCATCGTCGCGCTCGGGCTGAACCACGAGCAGCAGCACCAGGAGCTGCTGCTCACCGACATCCTGCATGCGCTGTCGTGCAACCCGCTGCTGCCGGCCTACAGGCCCGCGAGCGGCCCCGCGCGGCGCTTGGCCGCCGTGCCGGCCGAGGTGCGCTGGCTGGCACAGCCGGGCGGCACGGTCGAGGTCGGGCATGCGGGCGAGGGCTTCTGCTTCGACAACGAGACGCCGCGCCACGCCGCCTTGCTGCGCCCCTATGCCATCGCCGACCGGCTGGTGAACTGCGGCGACTACGCGCAGTTCATCGCCGACGGCGGCTACCGCCGGCCCGAGCTGTGGCTGTCCGACGGCTGGGCCACGGTGCAGGCCCAGGGCTGGCGCCACCCGGCCTACTGGCTCGAAGCCGACGACCCGCGCATCGCCACCCTCGGCGCGGGCGGCGGCCCTGCCGCGCCCGGCGCCTGGCAGGTGTTCGGCTTGCACGGCGTGCGGCCGATGGAGGCCGACGCGCCCGTGTCCCAGCTGAGCTTCTACGAGGCCGCCGCGTACGCCGAATGGGCCGGTGCGCGGCTGCCCACCGAGTTCGAATGGGAGGCTGCCTTCGACGCGCCCGGCATCGCGCAGATGAGCGGCCATGTCTGGCAATGGACGCGTTCCTCGTACGACCCGTACCCGGGCTTCCGTCCGCTGCCCGGCATCGCGGCCGAATACAACGGCAAGTTCATGGTGGGCCAGCTGGTGCTGCGCGGCGGCAGCGTGGCCACGCCGGCCGGCCACACGCGGCCCAGCTACCGCAATTTCTTTCCGCCGGCGGCACGCTGGCAGTTCTCGGGGCTGCGGCTCGCGAAAGACCTTTGACCGACACCTCGATGGAGCCGAGCACCATGCGCAATCCGACCGCCCCGTTCGCCCTCGCCAGCCACCTGCAGCGGCAGGAAGCAGCGACCCCGCCCGACACCGCCCCGTGGTCCGAGTTCGGCCGTGCCATGCAGGCCGGCCTGGCGCGCACGCCGCGCCACATCTCGCCCAAGTTCTTCTACGACGTGGCCGGCTCGCAGCTGTTCGACCGCATCTGCGAGCTGCCCGAGTACTACCCCACGCGCACCGAGCTGGGCATCCTGGGCGCCTGCGCCGGCGAGATCGCCGCGCAGATCGGGCCGAACGCCGAGATCGTCGAGTTCGGCGCCGGCTCGCTCACCAAGGTGCGGCTGCTGCTCGACGCACTCGAATCCCCCAAGCGCTACCTGCCGATCGACATCTCGGGCGAGCACCTCGAAGCCGCGGCGGCGCGCCTGAAGGCCGACTACCCGGCGCTGGCCGTGCAGCCCATCGCGGCCGACTACACCATGCCGCTCGTGCTGCCCGCGCCCATGGCCGGGGCGGGGCGGCGCGTGGGCTTCTTCCCGGGCTCGACCATCGGCAACTTCGAGCCCGACGAGGCGCTGGCGTTCCTGCAGCTCGCGGCGCGCATGCTGCGCGGCGGCGGCCTGCTCATCGGCGTCGATCTGGTGAAAGACCCCGACCGGCTGCACGCGGCCTACAACGACGCACAGGGCGTGACGGCGGCGTTCAACCTCAACCTGCTGCGACGCGCGAACGCCGAGCTGTCGGCCGACTTCGACCTCGACGGCTTCTCGCACGCGGCCTTCTACAACGCACCGATGCGCCGCATCGAGATGCACCTCGTGAGCCGGCGCGCGCAGAGCGTGCAGCTGCGCGGCGAGCGTTTCTCGTTCGAGGAAGGCGAGACCCTGCACACCGAGTATTCGCACAAGTTCACCGTCGAAGGCCTGCAGGCCCTGGCGGTGCGCGCGGGCTTCCGCGTCGGGGCGGTGTGGACCGACCCCGAGCGGCTGTTCAGCGTGCACTGGCTGCTGAGCTGACGCGCTAGCTGTCCAGCCCCGCCAGGCACACATACTTCACTTCGAGAAAGTCGTCGAGCCCGTACTTCGAGCCCTCGCGCCCCAGCCCCGACTGCTTGACGCCGCCGAACGGCGCCTCGGCTGTCGACACCAGTCCGGTGTTCACACCCACGATGCCCGATTCGAGTGCTTCGGCCACGCGCATGATGCGGCCGATGTCGCGGCTGTAGAAGTACGCGGCCAGGCCGAACTCGGTGTCGTTGGCCGCGGCGATGGCCTCGGCCTCGGTGTCGAACGCGAAGATCGGCGCCAGCGGGCCGAAGGTTTCCTCGCGCGCGAACAGCATGCCGGGCGTGGCGCCGCCGATCACCGTCGGCTCGTAGAACAGGCCGCCCAGCGCGTGGCGCTTGCCGCCCGCGAGCACGGTGCCGCCCTTGGCGACGGCGTCGGCCACGTGCTCCTCGATCTTCTCGACCGCCTTGGCGTCGATCAGCGGGCCCTGGTTCACGCCGGCCTCGGTGCCGTTGCCGACCTTCAGTGCGTTGACCTTGGCCACGAGCTTCTGCGTGAAGGCTTCCAGCACACCGCGCTGCACGTACAAGCGATTGGCGCACACGCAGGTCTGGCCGGTGTTGCGGTACTTGGAGACCATCGCGCCTTCGACGGCCGCATCCACATCGGCATCGTCGAACACGATGAAGGGCGCGTTGCCGCCGAGTTCGAGCGACAGCTTCTTGATCGTGTCGGCCGACTGCTTCATGAGCGTGCGGCCCACCTCGGTCGAGCCGGTGAAGGTGAGCTTGCGCACGATGGGGCTGCGCGTCATCTCGCCGCCGATCTGGCTGGCCGAGCCGGTGAGCACCGACAGCAGGCCCTCGGGCACGCCCGCGCGTTCGGCCAGCACGGCAAAGGCCAGCGCCGAGAACGGCGTCTGCGTGGCCGGCTTCACGACCATGGCGCAACCGGCCGCGAGCGCGGGCCCGGCCTTGCGCGTGAGCATGGCGGTGGGGAAGTTCCAGGGCGTGATGGCGGCGGTGACACCCACGGGCTGCTTCAGCGCCAGGATGCGGCGGTCGGCCTGCGGCGCGGGAATGGTGTCGCCGTACACGCGGCGCGCTTCTTCGGCGAACCACTCGATGAACGAGGCGGCGTAGGCGATCTCGCCGCGGCTCTCGGCCAGGGGTTTGCCCTGCTCGGTGGTCATGATGAGCGCGAGGTCGTCCACGTTCGCGAGCATCAGGTCGTTGAGCTTGCGCAGGATGGCCGAGCGTTCCTTGGCGGGCACCTTGGCCCAGGCCTTCTGCGCCTTCTCGGCGGCGGCGATGGCGCGCACGGTTTCCTCGGTGCCGCACATCGGCACGGTGCCGATCTGCTCGCCGGTGGCGGGGTTGGTGACGGCGACGGTGGTGCCGTTGTCGGCATTCACCCAGGCGCCGGCGATGCAGGCCTGCTGGCGCAGCAGGGTCGGGTCTTGGAGCTTCAATGGCATGGAATGTTGTCTCAGGCTTGCAGCGCGGCGGCGAGGATGTCGAGGCCTTCGCCGAGCACCGCGTCTTCGATGGTCAGGGGGAACAGGAAGCGGACCACATTGGCGTGCACGCCGCAAGTCAGCAGCAGCAAACCCGCGTCGCGCGCTCGGGTTTGCACCTGCTTCGTGAACTCGGGGTCGGGCGCGCCGTCGGCCCCCGCGAACTCGACCGCCACCATCGCGCCCAGGCCGCGCACGTCGGTGATCTGCGGCACCTTGGCGCGCAGCCCTTCGAGGCGCGCCTTGAGCCGGTCGCCCAGTATCTGCGCGCGCTCGCACAGGCGTTCGGCCTCGATCACGTCGAGCACCGCATGCGCCGCCGCAATGGCCAGCGCATTGGCGGCGTAGGTGCCGCCGAGGCCACCGGGCGCGGGCGCGTCCATGATCTCGGCGCGACCGCACACGGCCGACAGCGGCGTGCCGCCGGCCAGGCTCTTGGCCATGGTCATGAGGTCGGGCACCACGTCGTAATGGTCCATGGCAAACCATTTGCCGGTGCGCGCGAAGCCGGTCTGGATCTCGTCGGCGATCAGCAGGATGCCGTGGCGGTCGCAGATCTCGCGCAGCGCGCGCATGAAGGCGGGCGGCGCGGCGTAGAAGCCGCCTTCGCCCTGCACCGGCTCCAGGATGATGGCCGCCACCTGCTCGGGCTCGATGTCGGCCTTGAACAGCTTGTCGATGGCGCGCAGCGAATCGTCCACCGACACGCCGTGCAGCGCGATCGGCGCGGGCACGTGGAAGATGCTGCCGGGAAAGGGGCCGAAGCCGGTCTTGTACGGCACCACCTTGCCCGTGAGCGCCATGCCCATGAAGGTGCGGCCGTGAAAGCCGCCGCCCAGCGCGATCACGCCGGGCCGGCGCGTGGCGGCGCGCGCGATCTTGATGGCGTTCTCGACCGCCTCGGCGCCGGTCGTGAAGAAGGCGGTCTTCTTGGCGTGGGTGCCGGGCGTGAGGCGGTTCAGGCGCTCGGCCAGCGACACCACGCTTTCGTACGGCACCACCTGGTAGGCCGTGTGGGTGAAGCACTCGAGTTGCGCGCGAATGGCCTCCACCACGCGCGGATGCCGGTGGCCGGTGTTGAGCACCGCGATGCCAGAGCCGAAGTCGATGTAGCGCCGGCCTTCGACGTCCCACAGCTCGGCGTTGAGCGCGCGCTCTGCGTAGATCGGAAAGCCGATGCCGACGCCGCGCGGCGTGGCGGCGATGCGGCGCGCGTCGATGGCGGCGTTGGTCTTGGATGTCATGAGATTCCTTCGTTACTTGTGTGGGGGTGTGAAGCTCAGTGGCTGCCCGGCGCCACCATGCGATGGCGGATCTGGTCGGCGACCACGGCCACGATCAGCAGGGCGCCCAGCACCACCATCTGCAGGTACGAGCCCACGCTGGCCAGGTTCATGCCGTTCTGCACCAGGCCGATGAAGATCGCACCCATCACCACGTTGGGCACGCGGCCGATGCCGCCGCGCAGGCTCACGCCCGCGATCACGCAGGCGGCGATCGATTCGAGCGCGACGGTGCCGCCGAGGTTGGCCTCGCCGGTTTCCACGCGCGCCGTGAGCAGCAGGCCGCTCACGGCCGCCAGGCCCGCGCACAGCAGGTAGGCCATGAGCAGCACGCGGCGCGTGTCGATGCCCGAGAGCGCCGCGGCCTTGGCGTTGCCGCCCACCGCGAGCAGGTGCGTGCCGGTCGGCAGGCGGCCCATGAGCAGGCCCATGCCGGCCACGCACACGGCCGTCACGAGAATCGGCACCGGCACGCCGAGCACGGTGCCGAAGCCGAACAGCTCGCTGAACTGCGCCGGCATGCCTGACACCGGCACGCCGCCCGTGAGGAACAGCGCAAAGCCGAAGCCGATCGACTGCACGCCCAGCGTCACGATGAAGGGCGACACGCCGATCACCGCCACGCCGAAGCCGTTGATGAGGCCCACCACCAGCCCGGCGAGCATCCCGCAGGCGCAGCCCACGAGCACCACCATCCAGGCCGCGTCGGGAAAGGCCGCGCCCAGCGCCTGCATGGCGAGCGCCGATACCACCGAGGTGATCGCCATCACCGTGCCGACCGAGAGGTCGAAGCCGCCGGTCACCAGCGCCAGCATCTGGCCCAGCGACACGAGGATCAGGTAGACCGACTGGCGCAGCAGGTTCACCAGGTTCTGCACCGTGAGGAACTGGTCGGACAGCGTGGCGAACACCACGCAGGCGATCACCAGCATGAAGGGCAACACGCCCAGGCGCAGGAAGAGGCTGCGCAGCAGGCCGAGGGCACGCCCGGCCAGGCCGGGCGTGGGAGCCGCCGGGGCGGCGGTGAGGGAAGGCGAAGTCATGAGGAGGGGTTCTCGCTGGGGCCGAAAAACAGGTTGAGCACGGCGGTTTCCTGGATGGCGTCGCCGTGCAGCTCGCCGGCGATCTCGCCGCGGCACATCACGTACACGCGGTGGCTCAGGTGCAGCACCTCGGGCAGGTCGGACGAGATCACGACCACCGCCGCGCCGCCTTCGCAGAGCTTGCGGATCACCTCGTACAGCGCGCTGCGGGTGCCGACGTCGACGCCGACCGTGGGCTCGTCGAACACGTAGAGCGCGGCGTCGCGCGTCATGCCCTTGCCGAACAGCACCTTCTGCTGGTTGCCGCCCGAGAGCAGGCCCACGGGCCGTTCGAGGTTGCGCGGCGCGAGCTCGACGCGCTCGGCGGCCGTCGTGGAGAGCCGTCGCCCGAGGCGCTTGCGCAGCCAGCCGCCGCGCCCGCGCAGCGGCCCGTGCACCAGCGGCAGCGTGATGTTGGCGCGGGAGGTGAAGCCGAGCACCAGCCCTTCGCCCTTGCGGTCGGGCGGCAGGTA
Source organism: Variovorax sp. GW821-FHT10C12 (assembly GCF_059415405.1). Taxonomy (NCBI): domain Bacteria; kingdom Pseudomonadati; phylum Pseudomonadota; class Betaproteobacteria; order Burkholderiales; family Comamonadaceae; genus Variovorax; species Variovorax sp. GW821-FHT10C12. The sequence continues at coordinate 68,489 of NZ_JBWKNE010000009.1, read as the reverse complement.
GAAGAGGCCGTCGTCGAGCAGCTGGCGCACCGTCGCGCCGGTGCGCGGTTGGCCCTTGAAGAGCACGCGGCCTTCGCTCACGGGGTCGAGCCCGTAGATCGCGCGGAACAGCTCCGACTTGCCGCAGCCGACCAGCCCGGCCAGCCCGACCACTTCGCCGCGCCGCACCGTGAGGCTGGCGTTTCGCACACCGTTGTGCGAGGCCAGCCCCTCGACCTGCAGCACCACCTCGCCGGGATTGGCGGTGATGCGCGGGTAGATGTTGTCGATGGCCCGCCCGCTCATCAGCTCGATGAGCCGGTCGGCGCTCGTGGCGTGGGCTTCCACGGTCGTGACCTTGCGGCCGTCGCGCAGCACCGTGATGCGGTCGGCGATCTGCGCGATCTCCTGCATGCGGTGCGAGATGTAGACGATGCCCACGCCGCGCGCCTTCAGCCGCGCCACCAGTTCGAACAGGCGCTGCGTCTCGGTGTCGGTGAGCGAGGCGGTGGGCTCGTCGAGGATCAGCACCGACACCTCGCCGCGCAGGCCCTTGGCGATTTCCACCATCTGCTGCTGCGCGCGCGTGAGGCCCGCCACGGGCGCGCCGACGTCGATCTCGAAGCCCAGGTCGGCCAGCATCGTACGGGCGCGTTCGCGCACCGCCGCGCGGTCGAGCAGGCCGCGCTGGCACGGCTCCTCGCCCAGGCTCAGGTTCTGCGCCACCGACAGCGTGGGGATCAGCGAGAACTCCTGGAACACCGCGCTGATGCCGTGGCGCCGCGCGTCGTGCACGTTGGCGAACTTCACCGGCGCGCCATGCATGCGGATCTCGCCCGCGGTCGGCACGTTGGCGCCGGCCAGCAGTGAGATCAGCGTCGACTTGCCGGCGCCGTTCTCGCCGAACAGCACGTGCACCTCGCCGGCGCGCAGCTCGAAGTCCATCGCATCGAGCGCGAGCACGCCGGGGTAGCGTTTGCCCAGGCCGAGGGTCTGCAGCAGCACGGGAGCCATGGCCGGCCTACTTGACCTCGAACACCGGCTTGAAGCCGGTCGGCGGCAGGATGTCGGCCTGCTTCACGGTCTTGATGTTGCCGCTGTCGACCACGAAGATCTTCGGGCCGACGTGCTTCACCACGTCCTTGCTCTCGAGCAGGCGCACGGCCTGGTCGACCGCGATGCGGCCCTGGATCACCATCGAGTCGGCCGGCGCGGCCACGATGCGGCCCTTCTGGATGCCTTCGTACACGCCCGGCGTCATGTAGAACGAGAGCACCTGCACCTTCTTGTCGAGGTTGCGTGCGCGCAGGATGCCGGTGGCGGCCTCGGCGGTCACTGCCGTGCCGGCCACGTAGGCGAGGTCGGGGTTGCCCTGCAGCACGTCTTCGACCAGCTTGGCCTGCGCCTCCTTGCCGGTGTCGCCGTACTTGGGGTCGAGCACCGTCACGGCGCTGCCCTTGATCGCTTCCATGAAGCCCTTGTGCGCGGCCTCGACCCAGCCCGCGCCGGCCGGGCCCGGGAACCAGCCGACCTTCACCGCCGGCGAACCGGCCGGGTGCTTCTTGGCAAGGTACTCGCCGGTCGACTGGCCCATCGTGTAGAACGACACCAGCGACTTGGCCGACAGGTCGGGCGAGCTGATGCCGTTCACGAGGTCGATCACCGGCACCTTCTTCGCGGCCGTGGCCTTGATGACGTTGTTCAGCCCGTCGCCCGAGATCGCGCCGATGACCACGGCGTTGGCGCCGCGCGCCACGCAGTCCTCGATCTGCGAGACCTGCTTGCTCAGGTTGGTGTAGCCGCCCGCGTCGACCACCTGCAGCTTCACGCCCAGGCGGCGCGCTTCCTCGATCACGCCGTAGTCCACGCCGAGCCAGTAGGCGTCCTTCATGTGCGGGAACGACACGCAGATGTCCCACTTCTTCGACGCCTTGGCCAGCGGCGTGTAGTCGATGGGTTTCTTCGTGCCCTCGGCCGAGAAGGCGGGCTCGGTGGCCTCGGCCTTGTAGGGAAACCAGTCGGCGGCCGAGGCCGGGGCGTGCCACGCCAGGGCGGTGGCGAGCGAAGCGGCGATCAATGAAACGCGCAGGGGCGAGCTGTTCATGAAGAACTCCTTGGGTGACAGCGGTGAAGAAAAGGGGGAGGGAACGCGTCAGGCCGCGAGCGCGGCCCGCAGGCGATCGAGCCGTCGTCGGCGTTCGGCGCGGGCTTCGAGCGCCTGCGCCATGTCGACCTCGACGAAGCGCGCCTTGTGGTTGGGCTGCATCTGGGCGATGAGGTCCATGTCGGCGCTGATGACGGTGCCGACCATCGCGTAGCCGCCGCCCGACACCGCGTCGCGGTGCAGGATGATCGGCTCGCGCCCGCCCGGCACCTGGATGGAGCCGTACGGGTAGCCCGCATCGACGATGTTCGACGGGTCGTCGCCCGCGCCGAAGGGCGGCGTGCGGTCCTGGAACTTCAGCGGTGTGCCGTGCTTGTAGCGGTAGCCGATGCGGTCGGCCTCGGAGCCGACGGTCCAGGTGTCGGCGAAGAAGCTGTGCACCGACACCTCCTGCAGGCGGTGGAAGTAGATGCCCGGCAGCACGCGCAGGGCCACTTCCTTCTCGAGCGCTGGCAGCAGCGCGGCATCGACCGTGCGGCCTGCGCGGGCGCTGGTCGAAGGCGTGCCCACGGGGAGCTTGTCGCCGGCCAGCAGCTTGCGGCCGTTGAAGCCGCCGAACGCGCCCAGGCCGTAGGTCGAGCGGCTGCCCAGCACCACCGGCACGTCGATGCCGCCGGCCACGGCGATGCACATGCGCGCGCCGAGCTTCATGAAGTCGAAGCTCAGCTTGTCGCCGGCCTGCACGGCGAACGAGGTGTTGCGCGGCGCTTCGTTGCCATTGAGCTTGATCTTCGCGTCGGCGCCGGTCACCGCCACCAGCGCGGGCGCGTCGAACTGCAGCTCGGGCCCGAGCAGCGTGCTCTCGATGACGGCCGCGCCTTCGTCGTTGCCCACCAGCAGGTTCGCGAGCACCAGGCTTTGCTGGTCGAGCGCGCCCGACAGCGGAATGCCCAGGTGGTAGTAGCCGGGGCGGCCGGCGTCCTGCACGCTGGTCGCGAGGCCGGGCTTGAGCACGTCAATCGCCATGGAGCACCTTCAGCAGTTGTTGGTTGTAGCCGTCGGGATCGGCCAGGAAATCGTTGAGCGAGAACGACACCGGCGCGATGCGCAGCGCGTAGGTGCCGGCCTCGACCTGCGCCACCTGGCGGTCGTACTCGGTGCGGTCGATGGGCTTCCACTTGACGATGTCGCCGGGCTGGAAGAACACCATCAGGTCCTTGAGGTACGACAGCCGCTGGGCCGGGTCGAAGATCGGTGCGGGCGTGACGCCGAACATCTGGTAGCCGCCCGCGCCGCGCACCGAGTAGATGCAGCTGAAGCAGCCGCCGTGGCCCAGCGTGAGCTTGGGCGTGTCGGTGCGCGGACTCAGGTACTTGGGCACCTGGATCTGGCGCTGGCGCTCGACCATCTGGAACAGGAAGGGCAGGCCCGCGACGAAACCGACCATCGACACGAACCACGGTGCCGACGAGTGCGCCTCGATGAAGGCTTCGACCGAGGCGTGGCCGTTGATGCGCGCGGCGTATTCGATGTCGGTGCTCGACGGGTCCTGGTGGCGCTCGCGAAAACGCATCAGCGTCTCGTGCGTCCACGGGTCGTTGTAGAGCACCGGGATCTCGACGATGCGCGTCTGCATCTGCAGGTCTGCATCGCCCAGGCCCGCTTCGATCTCTTTCAGCGTGGCGAGCAGCGTGTCGGGCGCGATCGTGTCGGGGTCGAAGCGCACGAGGTAGGCGGCGTTGGCCGGGCAGATCTCGGTCACGCCGGGCAGCGCGCGACGGCGCAGCGCGTTGCAGATGGCCATGCCCTTGAAGAAGGCGGGCAGCGACATCTCTTCGCTGATCTCGACGAACAGATGCTCGTCGCCGCCGAAGCTGTAGCGGGCTTGTGGGGGGAGGGTGCTTGCAGCGGTCATGCGGCCACCTTCAACAGGGGAGGCGCATCGGCGAGTGGATTCGCCGCGAGCCAGGTTTCGAGAAAGCCGGTATGGAACTCGGCCTTGGCGACATCAGCGTCCTCGCACAGTGCGCGGTGCAGCGGGATCGTCGTATGGATGCCCTCCACCTGCAACTCGTCGAGCGCACGGCGCATGCGGGCCAGGGCACTGGCGCGGTCGGTGTCGTGCACGATGAGCTTGCCGAGCAGCGAGTCGTAGTAGGCCGGCACGGTGTAGCCGGGAAACAGGAAGGTGTCGAAGCGCACGCCCGGGCCGCCCGGCACCACGAGCTGCGACACGAGGCCGGGGCTCGGCATGAAGTTCTTCGCCGCGTTCTCGGCATTGATGCGCACCTCGATGGCTGCGCCGTTCAGGCGGATGTCCTCCTGCTGCAGGCGCAGTGGCTGGCCCAGCGCGATGCGCAGCATTTCCTTCACGAGGTCGACGCCGGTGACCATCTCGGTGATCGGGTGCTCGACCTGGATGCGCGTGTTCATCTCGATGAAGAAGAACTCGCGCGTGTCGTCGTCGTACAGGTATTCGAGCGTGCCCGCGCCGCGGTAGGCCACGGCGCGTGCGAGCCGCAGTGCCGATTCGCACAACGCGGCGCGCGTGGCCTCGCTGATGGCGGCCGAGGGCGCTTCTTCCCACACCTTCTGGCGGCGCCGCTGCAGCGAGCATTCGCGCTCGAAGCAGTGCACCACGCGCTCGCCATCGCCCAGGATCTGCACCTCGATGTGGCGCGCCTGGCGGATGAAGCGTTCGAGGTACACCTCGCCGTTGCCGAAGGCCGCCTGCGCTTCGGCGGTGGCCGTGGCGAACTGCTGGCGCAGCTCGGCCTCGTCGTGCGCCACGCGGATGCCGCGCCCGCCGCCGCCGGCCGAGGCCTTGATCATGATCGGGTAGCCGATGTCCTTCGCCACTTCGACGGCGGTGTCGGGGTCGGTCACCACGCCCGCGCTGCCGGGCACGGTGGGCACGCCCGCGCGCAGGGCGGCGGCGCGTGCTGCGGCCTTGTCGCCCATGGTGCGGATCGCATGCGGCGTCGGGCCCACGAACACCAGGCCCGCGGCCTCGACGCGCTCGGCGAACGCGGCGTTCTCCGAAAGAAAACCGTAGCCCGGATGCACCGCGCCGGCGCCGCTGTCGGCGGCGGCCTGCAGGATCGCGTCGATGCTCAGGTAGCTCTTGGTGGCGTGCGCCGGGCCGATGCGCACGGCCTTGTCAGCCATGCCCACGGCGAGGCTCTGCGCGTCGGCGTCGCTGTAGACCGCGACGGTCTTCAGCCCCAGTTCCTTCGCGGCGCGGATGATGCGCACCGCGATCTCGCCCCGGTTGGCGACCAGCAGTGTGTCGAATGCGGCGGTCATGGGCAGTTGCCTCAGGCCGTTTCGATGACGGCCAGCAGCTGGCCCGGATCGACCGGCTCGCCGTTCTCGACCGCGAAGCGCGCCAGGCGCCCGGCCGCGTCGGCCGTGACTTCGCTGAACTGCTTCATCACCTCGACCAGGCCGAGCACGTCGCCCACGGCCACGGTGTCGCCTTCGGCCTTGAACGGCGGCGCGTCGGGCGCCGAGCGGCGGTAGAAGGTGCCCGGCAGCGGGCTCAGGACTTCATGGGTAGCGGGCATCGGGACACTCCTGGAACAGGTTCGGGTAACGAGGAAAAAACTCAGGCGGGCTTGGCCAGGCCTGCAACTTCGATGCCGTTGTCGGCAAGGGCGCGGCGCGTGGCCTGCACCAGGGCGAGCGCGCCGGGCGTGTCGCTGTGGATGCAGACCGAGTCGAAGCCGATCGCAATGTCTTCTCCTTCGACCGTGCGCACCACGCCCTCGGTGCAGGCGCGCAGCACCTTGGCGGCCACGGCCTCGGGGTCGAGCGCGCCGACGCGGCGCGTGAAGACGATGGAGCCGCTCAGGTCGTAGTCGCGGTCGGCATAGAACTCGCGCACCACCGGCTGGCCCAGCTCGCGCGCCACCTGGAAGGTGACGGACGACTCCATGCAGAACAGGCGCAGCGTGGGTTCGATCTGCTGCAGCGCGGTGACGAGGGCGCGCGACAGCGCCTCGTCGCGCGCCGCATGCATGTACAGCGCGCCGTGCGGCTTGATGTGCTGCAGCGTCAGGCCGGCCAGGCGCGCGAACTCGCGCAGCGCGCCGAGCTGGTAGACCATGTCGTTCACCAGCTCGTCGGCCGGGGCGGTGATGTGGCGGCGCCCGAATCCCACGAGGTCGCGAAAGCCCGGGTGCGCGCCGATGCCCACGCCGTGTTCGCGGGCCAGCAGCACCATCCTGCGCATGATGTTCGGGTCGCCGGCATGGAAGCCGGTCGCGATGTTGGCCGAGCTGATCAGCGGCATGAGCTGCTCGTCGACGCCATCGCCGATGGTCCAGGGGCCGAAGCCTTCGCCCATGTCGGAATTCAGATCGATCCGCGTTGTCTTCGTCACGTCGTCCCGCCTTTGTGTGGTGCGCATCGCCAAGGGGGCGGTGCAGGTTGGCGCGAAGGTTAGCCAGCAGTCGAAAGGCCGAAAAGCATTGTTTTCAGGCGGCCCGATATCGGAAAAACAGATGCTGCAAGCCGCCGGATTGGGCGCTACGCTGGAGGGAAGCGATCGCGCGGTATCGGGTTTTCGCCCGAGGCGGGCAGCGCGTATCCGTAAATACCCTAGGAAGACGGCGCCATGTCCCTGACCCTTCGCCAGCTCAAGTACTTCTCGGCGGTGGCCGAGGTGGGGCGCATCTCGCACGCGGCGCTACAGCTGAACATCTCGCAGTCGGCCGTGACCACCGCCATCCGCGAGCTCGAGGAGCTGATGGGGCAGCAGCTCTTCGAGCGGCACCCGCACGGCGTGGAACTCACCAAGGCCGGGCGCCGCTTTCTCAGCCACGCCTACGCGGTGCTGTCGGCGGCCGACGAGGCGGTGCGCATGCCGCACGAGGGCGAGAACGTCGAGGGCTCGCTCACCATCGCGGCCAGCTACACGGTGCTGGGCTACTTCCTGCCGCACCACCTGCAGCGCTTCGAGCAGCTGCATCCGCAGGTGACGGTGAAGGTGCACGAGGTGGCGCGCGAGGCCATCGAAGAGGGCCTGATCACGCAGCGCTACGACATCGGCGTGGTGCTCACCTCGAACGTGGTGCTGCGCGAGCTGTCGCTCGAAACCTTCTTCGGCTCGCAGCGCCGGCTGTGGGTGCCGGCCAAGCACCCGCTGCTCGACAAGGCCGAGGTGACGCTGGCCGACGTGGCGGCCGAGCCCTACATCATGCTCACGGTGGACGAGGCCGCGGCCACCGCGCTCAAGTACTGGAGCAAGACGCCGCACCAGCCGCAGATCCGGCTGCGCACGAGTTCGGTGGAGGCGGTGCGCAGCACGGTGGCCAACGGGCTGGGCGTGACGGTGTTGTCGGACATGGTCTACCGCCCGTGGTCGCTGGAAGGCAAGCGCATCGAGACCATCAACCTGCGCGACGCGGTGCCCACGATGAACATCGGCCTGGGGTGGAAGCAGGGCGTGGAGTTTTCGCCGGCGATGACGGCGTTCCGCAACTATTTCCGGCAGCTGTTTCTCGAGCCGGCGTCGGGGCGCACGGGGCGCGGTCGCGGCTGAGGTTGCGGGGGAAACCCTGCCGGCATCGGGCCGGGATGACCCGGCGCAAGGAAAGCACGTCGCGCCAGCGTCACAATAGCCGCTGTCCCGAGCGCGCAATGCGGCATCGGCACCTTGCACCTCCCCGGAGATCGATCCCATGAAAGCAACCTGGAACGGCGTCACCATCGCCGAAAGCGACGACACCGTGCTCGTCGAAGGCAACCACTACTTCCCGATGAGTTCGCTCAACCGCGACGTGGTCACCTTCAGCAACCACAAGACCACCTGCCCGTGGAAGGGCTCGGCGAACTACTACTCGCTGCTGGTCAACGGCGAGCTCCATGCCGACGCCGCCTGGTACTACCCCGACCCGAAGCCCGAAGCCGAGGAAATCCGTGACCGCGTCGCGTTCTGGAAGGACGTGAAGGTCAGCGCCCAGTGAGCACCGCCGCCTTCGCTCCCCCGTTCACGCCGCCGGCCGAACTGGCCGGTGCGCTGCGCGAGCACGGCTACGCGGTGCTCAGCCCGCAGGGCGTGTGCGACTGGCTCGGCGTGCCGCTGGCACAGCTCGAGGCGCTGCACGCCGACTGGAACGACCTGCCGCCCGACGAGTACCTGAAGGACGGTGGCCGCTACCGCACGCGGCGCCACGCCTGCTTCACGGTCGAGGCCGACGCCACGCTGGCGCAGGTGCCGCACCGCGCGCACTGGCAGCCGGTCGAATACAACGCGCTGCACGGCGGCATGCAGCGCTGGTTCGCGCCGATGCTCGAGGCCACGGTGGCGCAGCCCGTGTGGCAGCGGCTGATGCAGCAGCTGGGCCAGGTCAGCAGCGACATGCGCGGCGCACCGCAGCGCTGGTTCGTGGAAGCGCACCAGTTCCGCATCGACACCGCCGGCGGCATCGGCCGCCCCACGCCCGAAGGCGCGCACCGCGACGGTGTCGACCTGGTGGCGGTGGTGCTGATCGGGCGTCAGGGCATCAAGGGCGGCGAGACGCGCGTGTTCGAGGCCAACGGCCGGCGCGGCGAGCGCTTCACCATGACCGAACCGTGGACGCTGCTGCTGCTGGACGACGCGCGCGTGATCCACGAATCGACGCCGATCCAGCCGCTGGAAGAGGGCGGCGATGGGTGGCGCGACACGCTCGTCGTCACCTGCCGGTCCGAGGGTTTCCAGGGGGATTGAGATGCCTGCGGGCTTCGCTGGTCGGAGTCCTACAGGGCGGGTTCTGCATAGCGGTTAAATTCGGGGCCCGACCCGGTGCGAACCGGGTCCGTCAGTCTGTCTGTCTGCGAACGCTAAGCGAGGTCCCGCCATGTTCAATCACATCCTGGTCCCCATCGACGGCTCCGAAACTTCCATGCTCGCGGTCAGCAAGGCCAGCGGTCTCGCCCTGGCCTTCGGCAGCCGCATCACGCTGATCCACGTGATCGACAACTACCCCTTCATCGGCGTGGGCGCGGACTACGCACTCGGCCAGAACGAATACCTCGCGGCGGCCACCGCCAGCGCCAACGCGGCGCTGGCACGCGGCGTGGCCGCCCTGGCGGCCGAAGGCCTGCACAGCGACCAGCGCGTGATCGACGGCCACGTGGTGCACGAAGGCATCGTGGACACCGCCATCGCCATCGCGGCCGACCTGATCGTGATGGGCTCGCACGGGCGCAGCGGCATCGAGAAACTGCTGCTGGGCAGCGTGACGCAGCGCGTGCTGCAGGACGCCACCATGCCGGTGCTCGTGGTCAAGGGCCGCTGAGCACGAAGCCCGCCGCACGTTCGAAGTGCAACGGCTCCCGCGTCGCGGGATGCACGAACCCCAGTTCCCTGGCATGCAGCAGCAGGCGCGGTGCGCGTGCCTGCAGCGCGGCGTCGCCGTACAGCGCATCGCCCAAAATCGGGTGCCCGATCGACAGCAGGTGAACGCGCAGCTGGTGTGAGCGGCCGGTGAGCGGCTCCAGCAGCACGTGCGTGGCCGCAGGGCCGCCGGGCGGCGACACGCTGGCCAGTGCGCGCCAGCGCGTGAGGCTGGGCTTGCCCGCAGGGTCGATCTTCTGCAGCGGCCGGCGCGGCCAGTCGGCCATCAGCGGGGCGTCGATGAGCGACCAGTCATCGCGCTGCGGCATCACGCCGTCGACCACGGCTTCGTAGCGCTTGTGCACCTCGCGGTCGGCGAAGGCCGCGCTCAGGGCGCGTTGCATTTCCAGGCCGCGCGCCATCACCACGAGGCCGCTGGTGCCCATGTCGAGCCGGTGCACGATGAGCGCGTCGGGCCACTGGCGCTGGGCGCGCGCGCTCAGGCAGTCCTGCTTGTCCTCGCCGCGCCCGGGCACGCACAGCAGGCCGGCGGGCTTGTCGAGCACCAGCAGGTGGGCGTCTTCGTGAACGGGGAACAGGTCGGGCGGCGAAGCGGTCATGGGGACAGCGAGTGTAGAGAGGCTCAGAAAGCCGGAAGAAGGCTGGGCTATCCTCGACCGATATGCCCGGCGCCGCTTCTCCTCCCTTGTCTCCCACGTTCACCGACCTGAGGCGCGAGCGCCCCTTCATGCAGCTGTGGGTGGCGCGCCTGTTCGGCACCGCCGCCTCGCAGATGATGCTCGTGGCCATCGGCTGGCACATGTACGAGTTGACCGGCAGCGCGTGGGACCTGGGCCTGGTCGGCCTGTACCAGTTCGTGCCAGCGCTGCTGCTCGCGCTGTTGGCCGGCCACGTGGTGGACCGGCACCACCGCGGCCGCATCGTGGCGGTGTGCTTCGCGGTGCAGGGCACGGTGGCGCTGGCGCTGCTGTTCGCCGTGCTGCACAGGAACGACACGCGCGGGCTGCTGCTCGGGCTGTCGCTGGTGCTGGGCGCGGTGCGCGCCTTCCAGATGCCGGCGCAGCAGGCGCTCACGCCGCTGCTGGTGCCGCCGCTGCTGCTGTCGCGCGCGATGGCGTTCAGCTCGGCCGGCATGCAGGGCGCGATCATCGGCGGGCCGGCGCTCGGCGGGCTGCTGTTCGTGGCGGGCATGGCGGTGGTGTACGGCGCGAGCGTGCTGTGCTTCGCGGTGGCCTGCGTGCTGGTGCTGCGGCTGCGCTACGACCACGCGCCGGCCGCGCGCGAACCGGTCACGCTGGCCACGGTGTTCGCGGGCGTCAATTTCATCTGGCAGCGCAAGCCGGTGCTGGGCGCGGTGTCGCTCGACCTGTTCGCGGTGCTGCTGGGCGGCGCCGTGGCGCTGCTGCCGATCTATGCCAAGGACATCCTGCACACCGGCCCCTGGGGCCTGGGCCTGCTGCGCAGCGCACCGGCGGTGGGCGCGCTGGTGATGTCGATCGCGCTCACGCGCCGGCCGGTCGAGCGCAACGTGGGGCGCACGCTGCTGCTGGCCGTGGGGGCGTTCGGGCTGTGCATGGTGGTGTTCGGGCTGTCGAAGAGCTTTCTCGTCTCGCTCGTCGCGCTCGCGGTGTCGGGCGGGGCCGACATGGTCAATGTTGTGATCCGCCAGACGCTGGTGCAGCTGGAAACGCCCGACGCCATGCGCGGGCGGGTGAGCGCGGTCAACTCGATCTTCATCGGCGCGAGCAACCAGCTCGGCGAGTTCGAATCGGGCGCGACGGCGGCGCTGCTGGGGCCGGTCGGCTCGGTGGTGCTCGGCGGCGTGGGGACGATGCTGGTGGCGCTGACGTGGTTCCGCCTGTTCCCGTCGCTGGCACAGCGTGACCGGCTGGTGGTCGCGGCACCGGCTTCGGCGCGGTCCTGATCGTCAGTCGAAGAGGGCGCGGGCCTGCGGCACGTCGAGCGTGAGGTCGCTCAGCGCCTCGGCCACGCACGGAAGAATCCAGCCGTCGATTTTTTCGTCGAAGCTCAGGCCCGGCCATTCGATGAGGTGGCGGCTCTCGCCGGAGAGCCGCTGGCAGATGCAGGTGCGGCAGGTGCCGTTGCGGCACGAACTGGGCAGCTCGATGCCGGCCGCCTCCGCCGCGTGCAGCAGCGTGACGCCCGCCTCGGCCTCGAATTCGAGGCCCGACGGTTCGAGACGGACCTTCATCGCGCGGGAGGTTCTTGCTGTTGTTGTTGTTCGCGGCGTTGCTCGCGCAGCATGAAGAGGTACAGGCTCTCGACCTTGTCGCGCGCCCAGGGCGTCTTGCGCAGGAACTTGAGGCTGGAACCCACGCTGGGCTCGCTGATGAAGCAGCGGATCGGCACCAGGTGCCCCAGCTGCTCCCAGCCGTAGTAATCGGCCAGCGCAGTCACGATGGCCTCCAGCGTGAGGCCATGCAGCGGGTTGCGCGGCTGCGCCGGCTTGGGGGCGGGCGCGGGGACGTCGGTCACTCGGTCACTTGTTCTTGAGCTTGCCGCGCGGAATCACCGCCGTGGTGACGGTGCGCACGGGCTCGATGCCGCCGGTGGGAGCCTTCGGCGGCGAGGTGTCCTTCTTCGGTTTCTTCGCTTCCTTGTTGGTGCGTTGCTGACCCTTGGCCATGTGCTTTCTCCAGTTGATACGTGCGGATGCCGGAGGAGTTTAGCGGTGCGGCGACAATAGCCGGTTCCACACGTTTTTCCGCTTTCATGTCCGATTACGAAGTTCGCCCCGCCACGATGCGCGACGCCAAGGCCGTCGCCGAAGTCCATGCCCTCTCTGCCAAGGCCGCCTACGAAGGCATCCTGTCCGAAGACGACCTGCGCGTGCTGGCCCCCGCCTCGCGCGAGGCCAAGTGGCGCGAGGCCATCGAATTCAGCGAACCCCAGGTCCATGTGGTGACGCACGGCAGCGAGATCGTCGGTTTCGTGGGCTTCGACCGCTCGCGCGACCCCAAGACGCCGCCCACCACGGGCGAGATCTGGGCCATCTACGTCAAGCCCGAGCACTGGGGCAAGGGCGCCGGCGTGGCTCTCTGGGACGCCGCCCGCGAAGGCCTGGCCGAAGAAGGCTGCACCACGGTCACCATCTGGGTGCCGCTGCGCAACGACCGCGCTATGCGCTTCCACGAACTCGCCGGCTTCAAGCGCGAGATGAAGACGGCCAAGACCACCGCACTGGGCACCGTCCGCGTCGAAGAAATCCGCCTGAAGCGCGCGGTGGACTGATCCACCCCCGGATGCCGCGTACGGTCTTCACCGGCGCGGCCATCGGCTGCGGATAAGCTCGCCGCTTCTTCCACAGCCCGACTTCGCCCATGGCCACCAGCCTGCTCCTGCTGCTCGACGACATCGCCACCGTGCTCGATGACGTCGCCGTCCTCACCAAGCTTGCTGCCAAGAAGACCGCCGGGGTGCTCGGCGACGACCTGGCGCTGAACGCGCAGCAGGTCACCGGCGTGCGCACCGAGCGCGAGCTGCCGGTGGTGTGGGCCGTGTGCAAGGGCTCCCTCGTCAACAAGGCCATCCTGGTGCCGGCCGCACTGGCCATCGGCACCTGGCTGCCCTGGCTGGTGACGCCGCTGCTCATGGTGGGCGGCGCTTTCCTGTGCTTCGAGGGCGCCGAGAAGCTGGCCCACAAGTTCCTGCACAAGAAGGAGCACGAGGCCGACACCGCGCGCCACCAGAAGGCCGTGGCCGACACCACGGTCGACGTGGTCGCGGTCGAGAAGGACAAGATCAAGGGCGCGGTGCGCACCGACTTCATCCTCTCCGCCGAAATCATCGCCATCACGCTGGGCACCGTGCAGGGCCAGCCGTTCACGACGCAGCTCAGCGTGCTGGTCGGCATTGCGCTGATCATGACGGTGGGCGTCTACGGCCTCGTGGCCGGCATCGTGAAGCTGGACGACGCGGGCCTGTACCTGAGCCAGCGCAGCAGCGCGGCGGCGCGCAGCTTGGGTCGCGGCATCCTGGCGGCAGCGCCGTGGCTCATGAAGGGCCTGTCGGTGGCCGGCACGGCCGCCATGTTCCTCGTGGGCGGCGGCATCCTGGTGCACGGCGTGCCGGCGTTCGGCCATGCGGTCGAAGACTGGGCCAAGGCCACGGGCGGCGTGTTCGGCACGCTGGGCTCGATGGGCGTCAATGCCGTCGTGGGCCTCGTGGCCGGTGCCGTCGTGCTGGCCGTGGTGGAACTCGTCGGCAAGCTGCGCGGCAAGAAAGCCGCGGCGCACTGAGCGCCTGTTGACCTTGCGGCCGGGCCTCAGCGGTCCGGCTTGCCGCGCTGGAACAGGCCGACGCCGACCAGCGCCACCCCCAGCGCGAGCGCGAACCAGCCGACGAGGTACGCGCCGGCCACCATGTCGAACCAGCGCGTGCCCTGCAGGAAGCGCGGCCCCAGCAGCACGGCGACGCCGATCAGGAGGCAGAGGATGCCGCGCTCGATGGTGCGCAGCTGTCGTTGGGGGCGTCGGGCCATGGGGGTCTTTGCAAGGGAAAACGGAAGCGGCCATTGTCCCGCGCCGCGCGGGGAGGCCGGTGGCCGCCTGAAAACGTCGCGTGCGCGCATCGGTCGGCGCGCAAAAATGCTTCCAAACGTTGCAGAATCGCAGGCCATGCCATACCGCCACCTGCCCACCGGTTCCGCCTTCTTCCTCCCGCTCCGACGCGCCTGCGTGGGCGCCTCGCTGGCCCTGCTGGCCGCCACGGCCCTCGCGCAGCCGCTGCCCGACCCCGCCGGTTTTCCGCTGGACTCGGTCGGCTACCTCAACGAGGAGCTGCCGCGCATGGAAGCGGCCATCGCCGCGAAGGACCGCAGCTTCTTCCTCGGCGCGATGACGCGCATGGTGCAGTTCTCCGAGCGCTGGGGCTTCAAGGCCAAGGCCAACCCCGAGCTGGCCGCTTACCCGATGTGCACGGCGGCCGTCATGGACTACGCGGTGGTCGGCATGTGCCGGCTCAACCCCGCCGACGATGGTTGCGAGCCGGGCCTGGTGCCGCGTTTCGATGCGAACGTGAAGCGCTGTCGCGAGCTGGCCGCGCAAAAATAGGCCTCCGGCCTTTCTTCTCTCCTTCATCGAACGAAGTCCCCGCGCCATGGCCGTGCGTGCGGGGCGGAGACACACGCATGGACTACACCCGCTACCAGACCCTCGCCCTCACGCGCCGCGGCGCGAACGGCGCGGTGCTCGACATCCAGATGCGCGCCGCCAACGGCAAGCTGCCCACGGCCGGCCATGACGGCCACCGCGAGCTGGCCGAGATCTGGCGCGACGTGGCGGCCGACGACACGGTGCGCTGCGCCGTGCTGCGCGGCGAGGGCATGGGCTTCTCGGGCGGCGGCGACCTGGGCATGGTGCAGGACATGACCACCGACGACACCGTGCGCCAGCGCGTGTGGAAGGAAGCGCGCGACCTGGTCTACAACCTCGTCAACTGCGACAAGCCCATCGTGAGCGCCATGCACGGCCCGGCCGTGGGCGCGGGGCTGGTGGCGGGGCTGCTGGCCGACATTTCCCTTGCGAGCAAGAACGCGAAGATCGTCGACGGTCACACCCGCCTGGGCGTGGCGGCGGGCGACCATGCGGCCATCGTGTGGCCGCTCTTGTGCGGCATGGCCAAGGCCAAGTACCACCTGCTGCTGTGCGAGCCGGTGAGCGGCGAGGAGGCCGAGCGCATCGGCCTGGTATCGCTGGCGGTGGACGAGGCCGACCTGCTGCCGCGCGCCTACGAGATCGCCGACCGCCTCGCGGCCGGCAGCCAGAGCGCGATCCGCTTCACCAAGTACGCGCTGAACAACTGGCTGCGCCAGGCCGGGCCGACCTTCGACGCCTCGCTGGCGCTGGAGTTCATGGGCTTCGCCGGCGCCGACGTGCGCGAGGGCGTGGCCTCGCTGCGCGAGAAGCGCGCGCCGAACTTCGGCTGAGCCGAAGTCCGCGGGATCAGGCCTTGCTCAGCCCCTGCAAGGTCTGCAGCAGCACGACGCGCGTCTGGCCCAGCACCATGCCCTTCCACTCGTCGTTGTCGCAGTAGAACGCGTCGCGCAGGCGGCGGCGGATCTCACGCTTCTGCGCTTCGGACGCCTCGGGGTGGCGGCGCAGCCAGGTGTCGGCGCGCAGGCGGTCGAGCACTTCCAGGTCGGGCAGCGTGCCGAACTCCAGGCCCATGGGCGCGACGCGCGCGTTCGGGCATTCGTCGTAGGCGGTCGAGATCACCGGGCCCGACACGTCGGCCGAGGCCGAGTCGCCCGCGAAGGGCGCGAACACGTCGGCGCCCCACCAGGCGTGGGCCAGCGCGAGGTCTTCGGGCGTGTTGCGGCCCGGGTAGATCTTTTCGCCGTGGCCGTAGGGCCCCAGGCCGGTGTGCACGTCGATCCAGCCCAGGTGCGTGGCCGAGGCCGCGTAGCCGCGCAGGATGGCGCGGATGGTGCGGTTGCTCCACGACGGCGCGGTGCCCCCGTAGAACAGGCCGTCGGGCGAGGTGTACTGCCCGCGCGTGACGGCCGCGCGGAAGGCGGTCATGCCGTGCGTGGCGATGTAGCTCGCCACGGCCGCGTCGTCGGCGGGCGTCGGCGGCCAGCTGGCGGGCAGGACCAGCGGCTCCACGTCGGCGTACTCGGCGTTCACCGGCAGCGGCGCGCTGAAGTCGATGTGGTTGCGGTTCAGGTCGATGTTGTCTTCGTTGGTGCGGTGCAGGTGCGAGAAGCCGTGTGGGTTCACCGCATGCACCAGCAGCAGCGCGACGCCCGCGCGCTCCAGGCGCGTGAGCAGGTCGGCGTCGTTCAGCGTGGCCACCTGCGCGCCCGAGCCGCAGAAGCCCTCGGGGCCGTGCGTGCCCGAGGTGACGAGCAGCACTTTCCTGGCGTCGGCCGCGCCGATCAGCGCGACGTCGGTGGCGAGTTCTTCGCCGAGCGCGCCGCGGTGCGTGGGGTGCACGAACGACTCGATGGTGGCGCCGCGCGCCGCGGCGGCCTCGAGGAACTTGGCGCGGGCTTCGACGTACGTGCCCGAGAAATGGCGGGTGGCGGCGGTGGCAGGCTGGGACATGGCGGGAAGATTCCTGTGCATGAAGGCGGGAAGGAGGAAGACGGTATCAGGCCGGCGCGTGGGCGTTGGCGGCATCGATGTCGCGGCCGGTGTGGTCGCGCAGCCAGAGCAGGCCCAGCAGCGACACCAGCGTCATCGCCACGAGGTACCAGGCCGGCGCGAGCTTGCTGCCGGTGGCGTTGACCAGCCAGGTGCTGACGAAGGGCGCGAAGCCGCCGAACAGCGCCACGCCCACGCTGTACACCAGCGACATGCCGCTGGCGCGCACCGCCTTCGGGAACATCTCGGGCAGCATCGTGATGCCCGGCACCGTCTGGCCCACCAGGCCGATGCTCAGCACGCCGAGCACCACGAACAGCACCGTGGGCGTCGGCGAGGCGTTGAGCCACAGGAAGCCCGGGTAGATCAGGATCGCCAGCGCGATGCGGCTCCACAGGATGAGCGGCTTGCGGCCCACGATGTCCGACCACTTGCCCACGAAGGGCGCGAGCGCGAACGACAGCAGGCCCGTGAGCGCCGCGCCGAACAGCGCCACCGACGGCGTGAGGCCGAGTTCC
The DNA here is from genome assembly GCF_059415405.1 of Variovorax sp. GW821-FHT10C12. NCBI lineage: Bacteria > Pseudomonadati > Pseudomonadota > Betaproteobacteria > Burkholderiales > Comamonadaceae > Variovorax > Variovorax sp. GW821-FHT10C12. The sequence continues at coordinate 51,437 of NZ_JBWKNE010000009.1, read as the reverse complement.
CGCACCGCGTAGGTCGGCATGTAGAAGGTGACCACGTAGGCCGCCGTGGTGCCGCCCACCAGCGCGAGGATGGCGGCCAGCACCGTCCTGCCGTGCTGCGTGCAGACGATCTTCAGGCTGCTCTCCCGCGGTGCCTTGGCGTCTTCGGGCGCGATGTGCAGCGACTCCTCGAGGTGGCGGCGGATGTACATGCCCACCGGCGCGATCAGCATGCCGAGCACGAAGGGCACGCGCCAGCCCCAGCTCTGCATCGCCTCGGGCGTGAGCGAGAAGGTGAGCGCGCCCACCACCACGGCGCCGAGCATCACGCCCAGGCCCTGGCTCGCGAACTGCCAGCTCGCCATGTAGCCGCGGTTGGCCGGCGTGGCGTGCTCCACCAGCAGCGTGGTGGAGGCGCCGACTTCGCCGCCGGCCGAGAAGCCCTGGATCAGGCGCGCCAGCACGATCACGATCGGCGCCGCGACGCCGATGCTCGCGTAGGTCGGCGTGAAGGCGATCAGCGCGCAGCCCAGCGCCATCAGGAAGATCGTGAGCGTCATGGCCTTCTTGCGGCCCGCGCGGTCGGCGTACGCGCCGATCACGATGCCGCCCAGCGGCCGCATGATGAAACCGACGCCGAAGCTCGCCACCGTCAGCAGCAGCTGGCCATAGGAACTGAAGGTGGGGAAGAACAGCTTGCCGATCACCAGCGCGAGAAAGCCGTAGACCGTGAAGTCGAAGAATTCCAGTCCGTTGCCGATGGTGGTGGCCACGATGGTCTGGCGCCGGCGGGCCGGCGAGGAAGGCGAGGGCTGGGAAGCGAGGGTGTTCATGTGTCTCCTGTGTGTATCGGGGGCGCGGGCCGCGGGGGCCCGAACCGCGGCGGATGCTAGAGACTCGCCGCTGTCATGAAAAGACAATAATTGGGCGTTAACGATAACTTTTGGTTGTCACTCCAAAGATGAAACCCAATCAGTTGCATGCCTTCGTGGCCGTGGTCGAGCAGCTCAGCATCCGCGCTGCCGCGCGCGTGCTCGGCATTTCGCAGCCGGCCGTGACCAAGATCGTGCGCGAGCTGGAGCGCGAGGTCGGCGCGCCGCTGGTGGAGCGCAGCGTGAAAGGCGTGCGGCTCACGCAGTTCGGCCTGGCCTTCGCGCCGCGCGCGCGGCTGCTGCTGGCCGACATGGAACGCGCCCGCGACGAGATCGCGCAGATCCGCGACGGCGCCACCGGCTCCGTCTCGCTGGCCGTGAGCGCCTCGTTCGCGCTCACCGTGCTGCCCGCCGCCTTCAAGGACTTCCACACCCGCCTGCCGGCGGTCGACGTGCAGTTCAGCGAGGCGGTGCTGCCGTGGATGCTCGCGCGGCTGCGCGATGGCTACCTCGACTTCGCGGTGGCGCACATCGTGCCCGGCACGCTCGATCCGCAGTTCGAGGCGCTGGAGCTGTTCCCGGTGCAGCTGGTGGTCGGCCTGCGCGAGCGCCATCCGCTGCGCAACGCGCGCTCGCTGAACGACCTTTATGCCGCCGAATGGGTCCTGCCGGGCGACGACCACGGCGGAACCAACGCCGTGGCGCCGCTGTTCACCCCGCTCGGGCTGTCGCCGCCCACGCGCGTGCTGCAGGGCCACTCGGTCACCGTGGCGCTCGCGCTGGTAGGGCACATGGACCTGATCGGCCTCTTCGTCGAGCCGCTGGCCGGGCTCAGCTTCAAGCGCCACGGCATCCGGCGCGTCGACGTGCGCGAGACATTGCCGGTGCTGAACGTGTGCGTGGTGCGCCGGCGCGGGCAGCCGTCGACGCCGGCGGCGCAGCATTTCATCGAGTGCATTCAGCGGGCGTCGGCGATGAGGGCGGCGTAGCGGCCCGCCGGGCCTTTGCTCAACGCGAGAACAGCACCAGTGCCACGAAAAGCAGTTTGACGCCGAAGGCCACGAGGGCGCTGGCGACCACCATCAGCACCACGAAGGCGACGAAGTAGGCCGCGCGTCGGCCCCAGTGCGGCACGCTCGGCACGGCATACCAGTAGAGCAGCGCGGCCGCGCCGAGGTTGATGGCCTGGACCGCATACATGGTGACGCGCGAGGCTTCGGGCGAGTCAAGGACCGATGGGCCCAGCCACATGCACAGAAGTCCCAGCAGCGGAACCACGGTGACCCAGGCGAGCACGCCGAGCGCCAGGCGTCTGGCCGTCTTCATCGCAGGGCCTCCCGTCCGGTCGATGTTTCACTGGCAGTCATGAATTCCTCCTTGATGGCGTTTCGACATGGAACGCTCTGGCGTCCGATCCTATCGGCAGGGTCCGGCAACTGTTGTCAAATGAGAACTCCTCTCATCCATAATCCCTCCCGCTTCCGCACGCCGGAAGCGTCACCAGGCCGCCGGGAGGTGCGCCGCCAGAAGAACATCCAAGGGATTTGAATGAAGAGAGTTTGTGTGAGCCTCGCGCTCGCCGCCGTACAGGCAGCGCTGGCGCAATCCGTGCCTGCGTCCGCTGCCCCCGAATCGCGGGCAAGCGAGTTGAGCACCGTCAACGTCGAGGCCTCGCGCGCCAACGGCTTCCTGGCCGAGACGGTCGAGGCGGGCACGTTCCGGGGCGCGTCCGTGATGGACGTGCCGGCCACGGTCAACACCGTGACGCGCGAGGTGATCGAGCTGCAGGGCGCGGCGGGCGTGTACGACGTGCTGCGCAACACGGCCGGTGTGACGCGCCAGCAGAACGGCGGTGACACCTTCGACCAGCTCGTCATCCGCGGCATTGCCGTGGAGAACCGCACCAACTACCGCCTCAACGGCGCGCTCGCGATTCCCAACGTGTCGGAGATTCCGATGGAGAACAAGGAGCGCGTCGAGGTGCTCAAGGGCGCGTCGGCGCTGTACTACGGCTTCACCACGCCGGCCGGGGTGATCAACTTCGTCACCAAGCGCGCGGGGCGCACGCCCGTCACCTCACTGGGTATGAGCGTCGACAACCAGGGCGGGCTGCAGGGCCAGGTCGACATCGGCCGGCAGTTCGGCGAGAACGACCAGTTCGGGCTGCGCCTGAACGCGGCCGGCGGCCAGTTGGGCTCGACCATCGACGGCGTGGACGGCGACCGCAAATTCGTCTCGGCCGCCCTCGACTGGCGCGTGAACCGGCGACTCACGCTCAAGGCCGACATCGAGCACTACCGCAAGCGCATCACCGAGCAGGCCGGCATCGCGCGGCTCGCGGCCGTCAACGGCGTCATCGCGCTGCCGGCGCTGCCCGATCCGCACAAGTTGCTGGCGCCGCCCTGGGCCGTGTTCGAAGCCGAGGTCACCAACACCCAGCTGCGCGCCGACTACGCCCTGAGCGACCACTGGGCGCTCAGCGTGGAGGCTGGCCATTCCGAGGCCGAGCGCGACCGGCGCCTGGCGCAGTTCGGCACCTACAACGTGCGCACCGGCATCGGCCGCCTCACGGGCAACGTGCAGCACCTCGAGCAGCGTTCCGACCTGCTGCGCGCCGAGCTGTTCGGCACCTTCGCCACCGGCGCGCTGCAGCATGAGCTGACGCTCGGCGCGGCGCGCAGCGACAAGACGCAGGCGCCTGTCTTCCAGCGCAACTACGGCGGCGCGACCACGCTGCAGAACCTGTACAACCCCGTGCCCATCGGCGCGCTGGCGCTGAGCGCGCTGCCGTCGCGGCCCACCTCGGGCGCACAGGACAGCGAGGAGCTGGGGCTGTACGCGCTCGACCGCATCACCTTCTCGCCGCAGTGGCAACTGGTGGCCGGCCTGCGCCACACGCGCTACCAGAGCTGGCAGGGCGCGAGCGCCACGCTGCCGGCCCTGGACTACAGCGTGCGCAAGACCACGCCGCTGGCGGCGCTGAGCTACAAGTTCACGCCCGACCTCATGGCCTATGTGTCGTACTCGCAGGGCGTGGAAGAGGGCGAGGTGGCGCCGGCCGGCACCGCCAACCAGAACACACGCATGCCGCCGGGCGTGAGCCGGCAGAAGGAAGTCGGCCTGCGCTGGCTGACCGGCGGCGGCACGCTGCTGTCGGGTGCGCTGTTCGACATCGAACGGCCCGGCGCCTACACCGACAGCGCCAACACCTTCGTGGCCAGCGGGCGCCAGCGCTACCGCGGCCTCGAGGTGTCGGCGCAGGGGCGGCTCACGCCCGCGCTGGCGTGGCAACTCTCGGGCCAGTGGCTGGACGCCGAGTTCCGCCGCATCAACGCGCAGTACGACGGCAAGCGGCCCGAGAACACGGCGCGCACCACGGCGAGCGCCTTCCTCTCGTACGACATCGCGGCGGTGCCGGGGCTGTCGGTCAACGGCGGCGCGTACTTCACGGGGCGCCGTCCCGTCGGCGACCTGAACCAGGGTTTCATCGGCGGCACCACCGTCTTCGGCCTGGGCGCGCGCTACGTGGCGCAGCTCATGGGCAGGCGCACCACCTTCCAGCTGAACGTCGACAACGTGGGCGACAAGCGCTACTGGTCGGCGGCCGGCACGCGGCTGGCGGTCGGCACGCCGCGTACGATCAAGGCCCTGGTCAAGATCGATCTCTGAACCCGCGCGCCCCGCCCTGGCGGGGCTTCCTGTTTCTCGTTTTCTTCTGTTTTTCATGGCTTTGCTGCGACGCGTCTGGTTCCAGATCCATTGGTTCATCGGCATCACGGCGGGCAGCGTGCTGGTCGTCATCGGCCTGAGCGGGGCGACGCTGTCGTTCCGCGCCGAGATCACGGACCTGCTGAACCCGATCCCCGCGGCCTCGGCCGCACCGCTGGCGCCGCCCGCGCTGCTCGAGCGCCTGCAGGCGGATTCGCCGGGGCGCCGCATCGCGACGCTGACCGTGTTCGCCGAGCCCGGGCGTCCCGCGCGCGTCGGCTTCGCACCGCCGCCCGGCGAGCGGCGCGGCGAGACGCGCTTCGTCGATCCCGCCACCGGCGCGCTGTTGCCCGACCCCGTGGGCGAGCACTTCTTCGAGTTCGTCGAGGAGCTGCACCGCTGGATGCTGCTGCCGCGCGACGACGGCAAGCCCCTCACCGGCTCGCTGGCCGGCCTGTTGCTGCTGCTGGCGCTGTCGGGCCTGTACCTGCGCTGGCCGCGCCGGCCCTTCGCGTGGCGCCAGTGGCTGCGCATCGACTTCGCGCTGCGCGGCCGGGCCTTCCTGTGGAACCTGCATGCGGTGGTCGGCACCGTCGCGCTGCTGGCCTACGTGGTGTCGACCACCACCGGCATGTACTGGGCCTTCGACGGGCTGCGCAAGGCGGTGGACGGCGCGGCGGGCGAGGGCCGCGTGGTGCGCGCCGAACGCGCGCCGGCCGATGCCCCGGTGACGCTCGACCTGGCGCGCGTCTGGCAGGCGTTCGTCGACACCACGGGCGGCGACTGGGCCCTGGTCACGCTGCGGCTGCCCGCGCGCAACGGGGCGCAGGTCGAGGCCAACTACCTGCGCACGCACCCCGAGCACGAGCGCGCGCGCAACCGCCTGTACCTGCACGCCGCAACCGGCGAGACGCTGCGCCACGAACGCTATGCCGACAAGCCGCTCGCGGGCCGCCTCGTGAACAGCATCTACCCGCTGCACATGGGCACCTACTGGGGCCTGCCGGGGCGCATCGTGATGATGCTCACGAGCCTGGGGCTCGCGCTGTTCGCGATCAGCGGCTGGATGATGTACCTCGGCCGCCGCCGCACCGCGAAGGCCGTGCGCGCCGAGCGTGCGCGGCTCGATGCGGCCGCCGTGCCCGCCCCGGCGGGCGATGCGGGGCAGGTGCTGGTCGCCTTCGCGAGCCAGACCGGCCATGCCGAGCGCCTCGCGCTGCAGACGGCCGGCGCGCTGCAGGCCGCCGGTGTCGCGGCGGTCGTGCGTCCTGTGTCGGCACTGAGTGCTGACGCGTTGCTGCACTTCCGTCAGGTGCTGTGGGTGGCAAGCAGCTTCGGCGAAGGCGAGCCGCCCGACAGCGCGCGCGCCTTTGCCCGTGCGTTCGCGCGGCAGAGCGGCCCGGGCCTGCGCCATCTGCGCTACGGCCTGCTCGCGCTCGGCGACCGCCATTACGCGACCTTCTGCGGCTTCGGCCGCAAGCTCGACCACGACCTGCACAACCAGGGCGCGCAGCCGCTGTTCCCCATGATCGAGGTGGACGGCGAAGACCCGGCAGCGCTCGCGCGTTGGCACGACGCGCTGCGCGAGACCTTCGGGGTGCGCGATGCCGCGTGGCCTGTGTCGACCGCACCGGCTTTCGACGCCTGGCGGCTCGACGGCCGGCGCCTGCTCAATGCGGGCAGCCAGGGCGATCCGCTGTTCGAGATCGAGCTGCGACGCGTCGATGGCAGTGGCACGATGGACTGGACACCCGGCGCACTGGTCGAGATCGTGCCGCGCCAGATGCACGACGACGGCGCCCCGGCGCCCGCGCCGCGCAGCTACTCGGTCGCGTCGATTCCGTCCGACGGCGCCATCCAGCTGCTGGTGCGGCAGGCGCGGCACGACAACGGCCTGGGCGTGGCCTCGGGCTGGCTCACGGTCGGCGCGCCGATGGGCACGGAACTCGCGCTGCGCCTCGTCGCCAACCCGGGCTTCGCGCTGCCCGACGATGCGCGGCCCTGCGTTTTCATCGGCAACGGCTCGGGCTTTGCGGGCTTGCGTGCGTTGCTGCGCGAGCGTGCACGCCGCGGCCACGGCCGCAACTGGCTGGTGTTCGGCGAGCGGCAGGCGGCGCACGACGGCTTTGGCGCGGACGAGGTCGCGGCATGGCAGGCCGGTGGCCTCGTGGCGCGTGCCGACTTCGTCTACTCGCGCGACCAGGCGCAGCGCGTGTACGTGCAGGACCGCCTGCGCGAGGCTGGCGAGGTGCTGAAGCAGTGGGTGGACGAAGAGGGCGCGATCGTCTTCGTCTGCGGCAGCCTCGAAGGCATGGCGCCGGGCGTGGATGCGGCGCTCACCGAAGTGCTGGGCGAGAGCGGCATGGACGCGCTCATCGCCGAAGGGCGCTACCGCCGCGACGTGTACTGATCAGGCGGGCGGAAAGCTCACGCCCGGTTCGCCGGCCTGCCACGGCGCGTGCTTGGTCATGATGCGCGCGAACATGTCCGATGCGGTCCAGCCCGCGAGCCAGGTTTGCAGGCGCGGCCAGGGCTGCGTGTCGAACCACGCCGCATCGACCATCGCGAACTGGCGCACGAAGGGCATGAGCGCCGCGTCGGCCAGCGTGGCATGCGCGCCGGCCAGTTGCGCCGACATCGCGAGCCGGTCTTCGAGCCCTTGCAGGAAGCGCGCGCCCTCGTCGCGCGCCGAGCCTTCCGACGCGGGGTAACGCGCCGGGTACTTGTAGCGGTCGAGCAGCGGCTTGAAGTCGTTGTCGCACGCCGCCACCAGCGCGAGCAGGTCGTCGAGCGTGCCGCGCTCCGGCGTCAGCCAGCGCAGCGGATCGTGGCGGCGCAGCGCCCACAGCATCACGTCCAGGCTTTGCTCCAGCACCGCCGCGCCGCCGTCGAGCACCAGCACGGGGACCGTGCCCTTGGGCGAGGCCGCGAGCATCTCGGCGGGCTTTCGCTTGAGCTCGACCTCGCGCAGTTCACAGCGCTGTTCGCTCGCCACCAGCGCGAGCCGGGCCCGCATCGCATAGGGGCAGCGGCGGAACGAATAGAGCACGGGGAGGGCGGAATCGGGCATGCGAACGACAGGTGGACAAGGGGAGCCGGCCGATTGTCGGCCCGTGCCCGCCGGGTCGCGCGGCGGCGGGTTTTTCCTCACAATCGACCGCCATGGGCGAACGTCTTTTCCTCCGGCTCCACGACGACCCGCTGCACGGGCCGGAGTCGGGCGTGCCCGACGGCACGCTGCAGGTGCTGCCGATCGCGCCGGCCCTGCGGTCGCATGTCTCGCACCTGCTGATGTACCGCGAGACCTTCGCGCCCGGCCACGAGGTGCGCGAGCGCGTGCTGCCCGACGGCGCGATCCGGCTGGTCTTCAACTTCGGCGACGCGCCCTCGGCCGACGACGCGCCGGGGCAGGCGGTCGAAGCCATCGGCGCCTTCGCCGCGCCGGCCGTGGTGCGGATGCGCGACACGGTGGAAGGCCTGTCGGTGGCGCTGCGCCCCGGCGCGGCGGCGGCGCTGCTGGGCGTGCCCGCCGGCGAGATCGCGGGCCGCGCGGTGCACCTCGACGAACTCTGGGGCGGCGAGGGCACCACGTTGCTCGCGCGCATGGCCGAAGCGCGCGGCGATGTCGCACGCGCGCAGCTGCTGCAGCAGGCCCTGATGAAGCGCCTGCAGAAAGCCGGCGCTGGCACGCCGCCGGCCGCCGCGATGCATGCCGCGCGGCTCATCGCCGCCGCCGACGGGCGCCAGGCATTGCGCGAGGTGGCGCAGGCGGTCGGTGTGGGCGAGCGCCGGCTGCAGCAGCTTTTTCATGCGCACGTCGGGCTGTCGCCGCGTGCCTGGGGCCGGCTCGCGCGGCTGCATGCCTGCCTGCGCGCGCTGCGCCTGCACAGCGCGCCGGCCTGCGCCGACATGGCGCTGGACCACGGGTTCTACGACCAGTCGCACCTCGTCAACGAGTTCCGCGCTCTGTGCGGCGTGACGCCCACCGAGTTCCTCGGGCGCAGGGTTTCGGTTTCTTCCAAGACGGCGCGCTGAGGCCGGCCTATCGTGGCGGCTTGTCCTGCCCAAGGACCCTCACCGAACGAAGGAGCAATGAAAAATGACAGCAGCCCCCTCCACCCCTGACGCCGCGCACCGTCCGCTGATGGGCCGCGTGGCCGTGGTCACCGGCGCCAGCCGCGGCGCGGGCCGCGGCATCGCGCAGGAACTGGGCGCGGCCGGCGCCACCGTGTACGTGACCGGTCGCAGCACCCGCGCGCGGCCGGCCGACAGCTACGGCCAGCTGCTCGCGCTGTCCGAGCTGGCCGCCTTGCCCGGCACCATCGACGACACCGCCGACGAGGTCACGCAATTCGGCGGGCGCGGCATCGCCGTGGCCTGCGACCACACGAAGGAAGACGAAGTGGCAGCGCTGTTCGCGCGCGTCGAGCGCGAGCAGGGCCGGCTCGACCTGCTCGTGAACAACGCCTGGGGCGGCCACGAAACCTTCACCGGTGTCTTCGAGGCGCCGTTCTGGGAACACCCGCTGGCCAACTGGGATTCGATGTTCGACCGCGGCGTGCGCAACCACCTCGTGGCCAGCCGCTGCGCCGCGCCGGGCATGGTGCGCCGCAAGCAGGGCCTGATCGTCACCACCACCTTCTGGGACCGCGGCCACTACCTGCGCGGCAACCTGTTCTACGACCTCGCCAAGGCCTCGATGACGCGGCTGGCCTTCGGCATCGCGCAGGAACTGCAGCCGCACGGCGTGGCCTCGGTGGCCGTGTCGCCGGGCTGGATGCGCACCGAGTTCGTGCTCGCGGGCCACAAGACCGACGAGGCGCACTGGCAGGAGCGACCCGCGCTGGCGCGCACCGAATCGCCGCGCTACCTGGGCCGCGCCGTGGCCGCGCTGGCGGCCGATGCGCAGGTGCTCGACAAGACCGGCCAGGTGCTGCGCGTGGGTGACCTGGCGCGTGCCTACGGCTTCACCGACATCGACGGGCGGCAGGTCGAGGCGTTCGAGATGTAGCGTCAGCCGAGTGTGCGCACGTCGATGCGAAAGCGCAGCTCGGGCGCGCCGCCGAGCCCGGGCTCGGTGATGAACTCCTCGACCAGCACGCCGCCGTTGGCGCGGATCACGCGCTGCGAGGCGAGGTTGTCGGGGCTGGTCGTGATCTCGACATGGTCCAGCCCGATGGCGCGCGCATTGGGCAGCAGCGCGCGCAGCGCGGCGGTGGCATAGCCCCGGCCGCTTTTCCACGGCACCACGCCGTAGCCGATGTGGCCCAGGCAGTAAGACGGCAGGGCGTTGGTGCCCGGCTGCCAGCGCAGCTGGATGCTGCCGCAGAACTCGCCGTCCCACAGCCAGCGCCGGTAGCCCGGCAGCCGGGGCACGGTGCCGCCGGCGGGCAACGCGACGGGTGGGCCCTTGGCCTCGCGGTCGACGAGGCCGGCAAGAAAGGCGTCGGGGTCGGCGCGGATCAGCGCCAGCTCTTCGCGGCCGGCTTCGGCCCGCAGGTTGTTCGGCGACCAGCCGCGTTCCAGTGCGGCGATGTAGCCGGGCAGGTGCTCGGGCGAGGGCCAGACGAGTTGCAGTGCGGAAAGGGACATGGGAAACGGTCCTTGTTTTTTGATCAGTACGAGCGCAGGGCGATGCCCCAGCGCCCCTCGGCCTGCACGACGATCCAGAGGTTGGCGTGCGTGCTGAGCACCGCGCCGGCCGCATCGCGCCGCGTGTAGTGCACGACGAAGTGCACCTTGTCGTGGCTCACGAGCACAGGCTCCTTTTTCTCGTACTGTGTGGAGGCCCAGCCGCCGGCCTTGAGCGTGTCGAAGAAGTCGGCGGGGTGCCGGCCGGGCGCGGGCCAGTCGAGCCGCCGCGCACCGGAGAGCATCGTGTGCGGAAAGTGCAGCTCGGCGTCCATGCCGCGCGTGTCCGAGGCGTTGAACGCGGCCGTGAAGCGGTCGAGGCAGGCCGACGCGGCGGCGACGACGGCCGCGTGCGGTGCGTCGGAGGGCGGCGGGGCGACGAAGGCAGAGAAATCGGTCATGCGCTGGATGGTAGGCGAGCGAGCGCCTGTCGGTCACTCTTGCAATAAATGCAACTGAGTTGCGTCAATCCATATAATGCAATTCTGTTGCAACTATGGAGCCTGCCCTCATGGCCGATCGCCTTCCCGTCACCGTGCTGTCCGGCTTCCTGGGCGCCGGCAAGACCACGCTGCTCAACCACATCCTGCACAACCGCGAGGGCCGCCGCGTCGCGGTGATCGTCAACGACATGAGCGAGGTCAACATCGACGCCGCGCTGGTGCGCGAGGGCGGTGCCGCGCTGTCGCGCACCGATGAGAAACTGGTCGAGATGAGCAACGGCTGCATCTGCTGCACGCTGCGCGAAGACCTGCTGATCGAGGTGAAGCGGCTCGCCAAGGAAGGGCGCTTCGACCAGCTCGTGATCGAGTCGACCGGCATCTCCGAGCCGCTGCCCGTGGCCGAGACCTTCACCTTCGCGGGCGAGGACGGCCAGAGCCTGGCCGACGTGGCGCGGCTGGACACCATGGTCACGGTGGTCGATGCCTTCAACTTCCTGCGCGACTACGGCTCGCCCGACAGCCTGGGCCAGCGCGGCCAGTCGCTGGGCGACGAAGACACGCGCACGGTGGTCGACCTGCTGATCGAGCAGATCGAGTTCTGCGACGTGCTCGTGGTCAACAAGACCGACCTCGTGACGGCGGAAGAACGCGAGCGGCTGATGGCCATCTTGCGCAGCCTCAACCCGCGTGCGCGCATCGAAGAATCGGAATTCGGCCGCGTCGCGCTCGACCGCGTGCTCGACACGGGCCTGTTCGATTTCGAGCAGGCCGAGCAGGCGCCCGGCTGGCTGGCCGAGCTGCGCGGCGAGCACGTGCCCGAGAGCGAGGCCTACGGCATCCGCAGCTTCGTGTATCGGTCGCGCCTGCCGTTCCATCCGCAGCGCTTCTGGGACCTGGTGCAGGGCGAGTGGGAGGGCGTGGTGCGCTCCAAGGGCTTCTTCTGGCTCGCGAGCCGGCCGACCCGCGCGGGTGCGTGGTCGCAGGCCGGCGGCGCCTGCCGCTACGGCGTGGCGGGCCTGTGGTGGGCGGCCGTGCCGCGCGAACACTGGCCGACCGACCCCGACGGGCTCGAACTCATCCGCAAGAACTGGGACGACGCCACCGGCGACGCGCGCCAGGAGCTGGTGCTGATCGGCATCGGCATGGACGAAGCCGCGCTGCGCGCACGGCTCGATGCCTGCCTGCTCACGCCCAACGAGATGCGCTTCGGCCCCTCGTGGTGGCAGAACCTGCCCGATCCGTTTCCGTCGTGGAACGTGTGAGCGCGCGGGCGGTTCAGTCGCCGGCGCTGCCGGGCTGCATCGCCTGCTGCACCAGCCGCGCCATGGCCGATGCGTTCTCGCTGCCGACGGCGGTCAGGCCCTGCACGGTGCCTTGACGGTCCTGCAGGGCTTCGTCCTGGCTGGCCTTGAGCTTGCCTTCGAGGCGGTCGATGGGGATCTCGATGCCCACCACGGCGCGCGCCAGCTTGCGGATGAAGGTCTCGGGCGCGTCCGTGGTCTGCCAGGGCACGGGCTGGCCGGCCTCGTTCGCCGCGGTCAGCCGCGCGAGCAGGTCGAGCAGCCAGGCCTCGTCGTCGATGGCGCGCGCGATGCCGTGCGCATGGGCGACGGCGTAGTTCCAGGTCGGCACCACCTGGCCGTGCTCGGCCTTGCCGGGGGACCAGCCGGGCGTGATGTAGGCCTGCGGCCCCTGGAACATCACGACCGAAGGGGCCGGGGCATCGAGCCGACGCCACACGGGATTGGCGCGCGACACGTGGCCGCGCAGCGTGCCGAACGGGCCGCGCGAGCGGTCGAGCAGAAAGGGCAGGTGGTTGGCGACCAGCCCGTCGGCGCCCGGCACGACCCAGGCGCCCAGCGGATGCGCGTCGATCAGCGCGTGGCTCGCGCCGAGGTCGGGCTGGCGGTGGTGCCGGGAGACGTACACGTGCAGCGCGATGAAACTATCGAGCGCAGTCGCCACACATGCCGTGCAGCGTGAGCGCCGTGTGCCGCGTGTCGATGCCCTGCTTGCGCAGCGCCTTGCCGAGCCGGCCCATCACCTTGGGCAATTCGGGGTCGGAGGGCAGGGCCAGCACCTTGTGGCACTGGTCGCATTCGAAGGTGTTGCCCGAGGCGGTGTCGACGTGCCGCGCGAAGCGGTTGACCCGGTCGGCGCCCACGCGGCGGTCGCACAGGCCGGCCTCGACCAGCCGGTCGAGCACGCGGTAGAGCGTGACGCGGTCGGGCGGCTCGCCCGTGGCGGCGGTGTAGGCGGCGGCCACTTCCTCGTGGGTCAGCGGCTGCGAGCCGTGTTCGAGCAGCTCGAGCACGGTCTGGGCGGCGCGCGTCACGCGCAGCCCGCTGCCGCGCAGCAGCGCCTCGCTGTCGAAGGCGGGGCGGGACGACGAGCTTTTCAGGGGCGGGGTGGGGGTCTTCATGCGAAACGCCATTGTGTTGCATCCGGCGCCCCCTTGCGACGGCAAGGACAGCCGGGGGCCCGGATGTTGCGAGGTGCAAGTCAGCCAACCGGCCGTTTCGCCGCGGCCCGGGTCGCCCGAATGCGCTAAGGTCTGGGCATTCGCATTCCTGAATACCTTCGTTGACCATGTCCCGTCCTCCCATCGAAATCGAAACCGCCCCGAACCCCACCGCCACGGTGATCCTGATGCACGGCCTGGGTGCCGACGGCAACGACTTCGTGCCGATTGCCGGCGAACTCGACCTGTCGGCCGTGGGCCCGGTGCGCTTCGTGTTCCCCAACGCGCCGGTGATTCCGGTCACGCTGAACAACGGCTACCAGATGCCGGCGTGGTTCGACATTGCCGGGGCCGATTTCAATGCGCAGGAAGACGCCGCGGGCCTGCGCCGCTCGCAGGCCACCATCGAGGCCGTGATCGCGAATGAAAAGGCCCGTGGCATTGCCGCCAGCCGCATCGTGGTGGCCGGTTTTTCGCAGGGCTGCGCCATGGCGCTGCTGACCGGCCTGCGCCACACCGAGCGCCTGGCCGGCATCGTCGGCCTGTCGGGCTGGCTGCCGCTGGCGGCCAGCACCGCGGCCGAGCGCCATGCCGCCAACCACGACACGCCGGTGTTCCTCGGCCATGGCCGGCAGGACCCGATGGTGCCCCTGGCACGCGCCACGCAATCGCGCGACGCGCTCGCCGCTCTGGGCTACGCCGTCGAATGGCACGAGTACGCGATGGCGCATTCGGTCTGCATGGAAGAAGTGGCCGACCTGAACGATTTCCTGCTGCGCGTGCTGCGCTGAAGCACAGGCCGCTGCGGCAACCCACGAGACAGACAGACACAGAAGGAGACAGCCCATGATCCTCGTCATCGGACACGCGCTGGCAAAGGCCGACACCCTGCAGGCGATGCTGGCCATCAGTGTGGAACACGTGCTGCGCTCGCGCGCCGAGCCCGGCTGCATCTCGCATGACGTCACGACCGACGTGCAAGACCCGCTGCAGCTCACCTTCGTGGAGCGCTGGAGCGACATGGCGGCGCTGCAGGCGCACTTTCGCGTCGATGCGTCGCGTGCTTTCGGCAAGGCGCTCGCGGCCATGGCCGACGGCGTGCCGTCGATCCATGTCTACCAGTCGGAAGAGATCGACCTCGCGGCGGGCCGCGCCAAGGCCTGAATTTCGAACCCCGCTGCGCGCCGCAAGGCCGGTGGCATTTGAGAGGGTAGCTATGAAAAAAGTAGCAAAAAACAGCATAGCCGGATGCGGGATTCCCTGCTTCAGCAGTGCCTGTCCGCCCGTGCTACCTTCCAGCCCCACAGAAGATTGATGGGTCATAAGAACATGAGCAACAGATTGCAGGAGAGGCTGGGTGCACTCCCGGCCGCGCGATTGAAGGGAATGCGTCGCGGCATCGAGAAGGAAAGCCTGCGCGCGCTGCCCGACGGCAAGCTGGCCCTCACGCCGCATCCGCTGGCGCTGGGCTCGGCGCTCACGCATCCGCACATCACGACCGACTTCAGCGAATCGCAGCTCGAACTCATCACGGGCGTGCACGCGGGCGTGGAGTCGGCGCTCGAAGAGCTCACGCGGGTGCACCAGTTCACCTACCGCGTGCTCGACCAGCTCGGCGACGAGCGCCTGTGGGTGTCGAGCATGCCCTGCGGCCTGCCGACCGACGAGACCATTCCGATCGGCCGCTACGGCTCGTCGAACGTGGGCCGCGCCAAGAGCGTGTACCGCATGGGCCTGAGCCACCGGTATGGCCGCCGCATGCAGACCATTTCGGGCATCCACTACAACTGGTCGCTGCCGGAGGTGTCGAGCGAAGAGTATTTCGCGCTGATCCGCAACTTCCGCCGCCAGGCCTTTTTGCTGCTGTACCTGTTCGGCGCCTCGCCGGCCCTGTGTTCGAGCTTTGTCGCGGGCCGCCCGCACGAGTTGCAGCCGTTGGGCGACGGCAGCATGTACATGCCGCACGGCACCTCGCTGCGCATGGGCCGCCTGGGCTACCAGAGCGAGGCGCAGGCCTCGCTGGCCGTGAGCTACAACAGCCTGGAGGGCTACGGCGCCTCGCTGCAGGACGCGCTCACGCGCCCGTGGCCGGCCTACGAGGCCATCGGCATCCGCAACCTGGGCGGCGACTACAACCAGCTGGGCACCAGCCTGCTGCAGATCGAGAACGAGTTCTACGGCACCATCCGCCCCAAGCGCGTCATCCACTCCGGCGAGCGCCCGCTGCATGCGCTGCGCGAGCGCGGCGTGGAGTACGTCGAGGTGCGCCTGATGGACCTCGACCCCTTCGAGACCGTCGGCATCAACGCGCAGACCATGCGCTTCATCGACGTGTTCCTGCTGCACTGTCTGCTGAACGACAGCCCCGACGACACGCCGCAGGAAATCGCCGACCTGGCGCAGAACCAGCACCTCACGGCCGCGCGCGGCCGCGAGCCGGGGCTGAAGCTGCGCCGCGACGGGCGCGAGGTCGGGCTCACCGACTGGGGCCTGGAGCTGGTCGAGCAGTGCCTGCCGATTGCCGCCGCGCTCGACGCGGCGCAGGGCGGCACGCAGCATGTCGATGCGGTGCGCGCCGCCAAGGCCGGCCTCGAGAACCCGGACAGCCTGCCCTCGGCCCGCGTGCTCGCGGCCATCGAGCAGCAGCACGGCAACTCCTTCGTCGGCTTCGTGCGCGCCCAGTCGGAGCAGACCCGCGCCGCGCTGCTCGCGCTGCCGTTCACGGCCGCGCAGCAGGCCGGTTTCGAGCAGATGACGGCCGAGTCGATCCAGGCGCAAAAGCGCATCGAGGCGGCCGACACCATGCCCTTCGAGATCTACCGCGAGCAGTACGTCTCGCCGGCGCGCCTGGGCATGGCCCCCGGCCGCCTGCCGGTCGCAGCCTGAAGCGCCGCCAGGGGCGGGCGGCGCACACCGACAGCGCCGCTGGCCGATGGCCTACAGCCATTGGCCTGTCCGGCCCACCGTGGCCCTGCGGCCAGCCCGGAAGATGGCGCCATGCGCTGCCAAGTTCCGGACCCGAGACTCCCACCATGACGCTCCACGCCTACCTGGTCGAGGACAGTCCGGTGATCCGCGAGAACCTGGTCGACTTTCTCGAGGACGTGGCCGATGCGCACGTGATCGCCTCGGCCAGCACCGCCGACGAAGCGCTCGACTGGCTGCGCGATCACAAGAGCGATTGGGACCTGGCCATCGTCGACCTGTTCCTGCAGCGCGGCAACGGCCTGGCCGTGCTGAACGCCTGCCGCCAGCGCTCGCCGCACCAGAAGGTGGTGGTGCTCAGCAACTACGCCACCGCCGACATGCGCCTGCGCTCGCAGCAACTGGGCGCCGACGCCTTCTTCGACAAATCGGCCGAGCTCGACCAGCTGGTGGCGTACTGCGCGACCGTCCAGCCGTCGCATGGGTGACTCCCGCGAGGGGCGCCCGAGGGCAAACGGGGCTGGGAACTGAGGTAAAACGCCGGGTTGCCGCCCGTCGGCACCCCTTTCCCAACTCCCTACAGACAGCGAGCAGAGACCCATGAGCAACAGCACCTCCATCGACTTCAAGGGCCGCGTGGCCATCGTGACCGGCGCGGGCGGCGGCCTGGGCCGCCAGCATGCGCTGGCACTGGCGGCGCGCGGCGCCAAGGTGGTGGTCAACGACCTGGGCGGCGCGCGCGACGGCTCGGGCGGCTCGGTCAGCGCCGCGCAGGCGGTGGTCGACGAGATCAAGGCGGCCGGCGGCGAAGCCATGGCCAACGGCGCCTCGGTGACCGATTTCGAGGCCGTGCAGGCCATGGTCAAGCAGGCGGTCGACGCCTGGGGCCGCGTCGACATCCTGGTGAACAACGCCGGCATCCTGCGCGACAAGAGCTTCGCCAAGATGGAGCTGGACGATTTCAAGCTCGTGGTCGACGTGCACCTGATGGGCGCCGTGAACTGCACCAAGGCCGTCTGGGCGCTCATGAACGAGCAGAAGTACGGCCGCATCGTGATGACCACGTCGTCGTCGGGCCTGTACGGCAACTTCGGCCAGAGCAACTACGGCGCTGCCAAGCTGGCGCTGGTGGGCCTGATGCAGACGCTGAGCATCGAAGGCGCCAAGAACGACATCCGCGTGAACTGCCTGGCGCCCACCGCCGCCACGCGCATGACGGAAGACCTGTTCCCCAAGGACATGCTCGAGGCCTTCCGCCCCGAGGCCGTGGTGCCCGCGATGCTGGTGCTGGCCGCGCAGGACGCGCCCAACCGCACCATCCTCTGTGCTGGCGCCGGCACCTTCGAGGCCGCCCACATCACGCTGACGCAGGGCGCCTGGCTGGGCATTGCCGCTGACACGCCCGAGCAGCTGGCCGCGCGCCTGTCGGAAGTGACGGCCCGCGAAGGCGAGGCCGTGCCGCAAAGCGGCGCTGCCCAGGGCGCGAACGAAGTCGCCAAGGGCCAGGCGAACGCCGGCCGGGGCTGAACTTTCGTCACTCGGTGCATGGCGCTTGACTTCGAGCGCACTCGAGCATTTCCAATGAATTCACCGGATGTCCGGTGTCTTCATTCATCCAAGGAAATCACGCCATGCACACGATCGACAACAAGGCCCTGGTCCAGCGCATCCACGCGGAGCTGGACAGGGGCAACGGCCAGGCCTTCATCGACAGCCTGGCCGACGACGCCAGCTGGACGCTGGAAGGCAGCACGCCCTGGTCGCGCACTTACCAGGGCAAGCAGGCGATCCGCGAAGAGCTGATCAAGCCGCTGTTCAGGCAGTTCGCCGGGCCCTATGTGAGCAAGACCGAATGCATCATTGCGGAAGGCGACCGCGTGGTGGTGCTGTTCAGCGGCGACGTGCCGACCAAGGCCGGCAGGCGCTACAACAACCGCTATTGCTACGTCTACCGACTCGAAGGAGGCCAGGTGAAAACATTGACCGAGTACTTCGACACCGCGCTGGTCGAGCGGGCGCTCGATGCGCCAACCGCCCATGCCGGCTGACGCCAGCACTGCCACGCCGTCATTCCACATCGGCGAGCTGGCCGCGCGCACCGGCCGCACGGTGCACGCCATCCGCTGGTACGAATCGCAAGGCCTGGTGCCCGGCGTGGCGCGCGACGCGGGCGGGCGGCGCGTGTACGGCGAGCTGCATGTGGGCTGGCTCGACCTGATGGACCGGCTGCGCCGCACCGGCATGTCGATCGCCGAGATGCGCGATTACACGGCGCTCGCGATGCAGGGAAAAACCACGCTGCGCCAGCGGCGCGACCTGCTCGAGGCGCACCGCGCGCGCGTGCACCAGACCATTGCCGACTGGCAGCAGGCGCTGTCGCTGGTCGATCGCAAGATCGATTTCTACGACGCCTGGATGGCCGACGGGCGGCGCCCGCCGCTCATTCCGGTGGAAACGCCGCAGCGCCTGCCCGCGCCGAAGCGCAAGCCGGCGCGCTGAGCTTCGACTCGACTACTCGGCGACGAAGCCCTCGCCGTCGCGGCGGATCGAATCGCGGGCGCGGTGGTTGTTGAGACGGCCCAGCGTGTTGTCGAGCAGGCGCTTGAGCTTGTCGGCCGCGCCGCGGAAGGCCTCGTCGAGGCTGGCGGCGTGCTGTGTCACCGCGAGCGGCTGGTGGTGCGCCAGGCGTGCTTCCATCACGCAGCACTTGTCGCCGCCGCCGGCCTTGTCGTGGTTCTCGTCGCTCAGGTGCACCTCGACGCGCGTCACGTCTTCGACGAAACGGCTCAGGTGCTGCTTGATCTCGGTGTCTGCCCAGCGCTCCAGCGTGTCCTTGTTGGTGATGCCATTGCTCGTGTTGACCTGGATCTGCATTGCGTATGTCCCTGCTGGATGGTGAACGAGCCTTCACTGTGCACCCGAAAGAGTGCCCCTGCGCGTAGGTGTGTTGCCCCTTTTTGCCGGGGCATGGCCGCGTGCTCAGCTCTGGATGTAACTGGTCAGCTGCGTGATCGTCTGCTCGTGCTCGGAAATGATGTCGTCCATCAGGTCTTGAATCGAGATCATGCCGACCACCTTGTCGCCGTCGACCACGGGCAGGTGACGGAACTTGCGCTGGCTCATGAGCGCCATGCAGGCGTGGGTCTGGGTCTGCGGGGTGACGGTCATCACGTCGGGCGTCATGATCTCGGAGACCTTCACCTCCTTGGAGTTCTTGCCCTGCAGCGCCACCTTGCGGGTGTAGTCGCGCTCGGACAAAAAGCCCACGAGCTTCTCGCCGTCCATCACCATGAGCGCGCCCACTTCGAAATGCGCCAGCGTGGCCAGCGCGTCGAACACACTGGTATCGGGCGAGGTGCGCCAGGCGGCGGAATCGTGGCGCTTGAGCAGTTCGGAGACGGGTTTCATCGCAGGCACTCCATTCAGGGGTTTCGATCCGGCCGACGCACGTGGCGGCGCCGTGCTTCGGACAAATCATAGGGGCGGAATCGCCCCGTGCGATGCAAAACCCTCCGGGGTGTTGCGCGTGTCATGCCGCGCACACGAACCCCGGTGTCCTCAGAGGGTGCTCAGGGGGCCGTGGCGAGCACGCGGCTCAGCGCCACGGCGTTGCCCGCGACGTCCTTCACGAGGCCCTGCGCGTCGAAGTTCACCTGGAACTCCGACCAGCTGTCGCGCCAGTAGCGCCACACCGATGCGTCCAGGCTCGGGTTCTCGCTGGCCACCGGGTAGCCGATGGCCATGAGCACCTGTTCGCGCGTCATGCCGGGCATCACCTTGCCCGCGACGATGGCTGCGCCGACCGCGGGCGGGAAGCTCGCGATCTTGCGCTTCGGGTCTTCGGTGACCACGTAGCGCTTGGCGAAGTCGATCAGCGTGATGTTGCGGCTGTAGTCGTTCTTGATGCGCTGGGGCTTGCCCGCGAGATCGACGTTGAAGAAGCGGAAGTCGTAGGCCGTGATGCGCGCCGGCGTGCCCACGGCGACGATGCTCGTGCCCTGTTCGTCGTAGTTGATGTCGCTGATCGAGTCGCCGTACGTGCGCATGTTGCAGCACAGGAAGCCGTCGGTCAGCGGGCCGGGCGGCGGCGATGGGCGCTGGGCATGCGCCACGGTGGCGGACAGGATGGTGGTGGCCGCGAGCAGGGCGGCGGCGGCAAGGCGCTGGACCATGAAAAGGATCTCCCTCGGTGTGACTTTTTGAAACGGCTGCAGGCGCAGCGCGCGGATTCTAGGGGTGATCCGGCGGCCAACAAGCCAGTGAATACGCCAGTTGGTGCTATCAAAAGCGCAGCAGCGAGAAATCGGTCCGTTTCCCGGTTCACAATGCGCACCCGGCTTGCGAGGCCGGACCCCTTCCAGACAGCGCGAAAGAAAGAGCATCCATCGATGGCGATCCAGTGGTTCCCCGGTCACATGTATTCGACCCAGAAGGCCATCACCGAACGGGTGAAGGACATCGACGTGGTGATCGAACTGCTCGACGCGCGCCTGCCCGGCTCCAGCGCCAACCCGATGCTGGCCGAGCTCACGGCCGGGCGGCCCACGCTCAAGGTGCTCAACAAGCAGGACCTGGCCGACCCCGCGCGCACCGAGGCCTGGCTGGCGCACTACAACGCGCTGCCCGACACCCGCGCCATTGCGCTCGATGCCAGCCTGACCATGCCCGCGCAGCGCATCGTGCGCGCCTGCCACGAGCTGTCGCCCAACCGCGGCGGCATGGCCAAGCCGATGCGCGTGCTGATCTGCGGCATTCCCAACGTGGGCAAGTCGACCCTCATCAACACGCTCACCGGCGGGCGCAAGGCCAAGACCGGCGACGAGGCCGGCATCACCAAGCTGGAGCAGCGCATCACGCTGGCCGACGACTTCTACCTGTGGGACACGCCCGGCATGCTGTGGCCGCGCATCATCGTGCCCAAGAGCGGCTACAACCTCGCGGCCAGCGGCGCGGTGGGGCGCAATGCGTTCGATGAAGAAGAAGTGGCGCTGGAGCTGCTCGACTACCTCAAGGCGAACTACGCCGACGGTCTTGTCGCGCGCTTCAAGCTCACGGAACTCGACACCGCCACCCTGGCCGGCATGAAGGACGAGGACGTGCTCGACACCATCGGCCGCAAGCGCGGCGCGCTGCTGGGCAAGGGCAAGGTCAACCTGCAGAAGGCCGCCGAGATCGTGATGCACGAGTTCCGCGCCGGCAACCTGGGGCGCATCACGCTCGAGACGCCCGAAGAGTTCGCCCAATGGCTGGCCGCCGGCCAGCGCGCCGACGCCGAGCGTGCCGCGAAGAAGGCGGCGCGTGGCAAGAAGGGCAAGCAGAAGCCTGAAGCCGCGCCCGCGGACGGCAGTCGCACGGCGGACGAGTGAAGGTTTTGCGCGCGGCACGCTGAACGCCGCGCGGGCCGCCCCTATCATCGAGCGATGCAACGTCTCACGCGCCAGCGCAACGCCGTTTTCTCCGCCTTCAGCGACGCCGGTCGCGTGCTGACCGCCCCCGAAATCCTCGAACACGCACGGGCCATCGTGCCCGAGATCAGCCTGTCGACGGTGTACCGCCAGGTCTCGCTGCTGCTGGCCGACGGCGAGATCGCCAAGGTCGAGCTGCCGGGCGAACCGGCGCGCTATGAAGTGGCCTGCAAGGCTGATCCACACGATCACGCTTCGCACGGCGCCGGTGGCGATGCAGGGCTCCACCACCATCACTACTTCCATTGCTCGCACTGTGGCCAGGTGTTCCTGCTGCACGCGTGCCCGGGGCCGATGCACGACCTGGCCCCCAAGGGCTTCCAGGTGACGCACCACGAGGTCACGCTGCATGGCTTATGCGCGGCCTGCGTCGACGCCGGCGCGAAAGCGCCGAAGGCGCATCCGCCGCACTGAAGACGGCGGGCCCCGGGGTGCGGGGAAAGTTAACAAAGTTATTGAGAATGAATTCGCAATAACGTATATTCGCGTGTCCGAACGAACTCCCCGGCCACGCACATGCAAGTCCTGTCCTCGCTCAAGGAAGCCAAGAAGCGTCACCGCGATTGCCAGGTGGTGACGCGGCGCGGCCGCACCTACGTCATCTGCAAGTCCAACCCGCGCTTCAAGGCGCGGCAAGGCGGCGCGAAAAACAAGAACAAGCGCTGACGCGCGGCGGCCTCGCTGCCGCCTTCCATTCCCCTCGATGACCGCATCGGCGTGCCCACGCCGGGGCGTGCCTGCGCGCGTCTTTCCTTTCCTTCTTCCTTCCATCGGAATCCCTCCGCCATGCTCCGAGCCTCCGGCCTCACCAAACGCTACGGCGCGCACACCGCGCTGGACCGCCTCGACCTCGACATCCGCGGCGGCGACATCTACTGCCTGCTGGGTGCCAACGGCGCGGGCAAGACGACCACCATCAACCTGTTCCTGAACTTCATCGCGCCGACCGACGGCACGGTGCAGATCAACGGCA
The DNA here is from genome assembly GCF_059415405.1 of Variovorax sp. GW821-FHT10C12. NCBI lineage: Bacteria > Pseudomonadati > Pseudomonadota > Betaproteobacteria > Burkholderiales > Comamonadaceae > Variovorax > Variovorax sp. GW821-FHT10C12. The sequence goes on along the minus strand of NZ_JBWKNE010000009.1, from coordinate 28,980 downwards.
CCGACGTCACGCGCCACCCGGTCGCGACCAAGCAGGACGTGGCGTACATCCCGGAGCAGGTCACGCTGTACGGCACGCTCTCGGGCCTGGAGAACCTGCGCTTCTTCGCCGGCCTGGCACTGGGCCACGAACTGCCGCGCGAACGCCTGCTTGCGCTGATGACCGAGGTGGGGCTCGACCACGCTGCCGCCGACAAGCGCGTCAGCATGTATTCGAAGGGCATGCGCCAGAAGGTGTGGATCGCGGTGGCGCTGGCCAAAGAGGCCAAGGCGCTGCTGCTCGACGAGCCCACCTCGGGGCTCGACCCGCACGCCGCCGCCGAGTTCTCCGACCTGCTGCGCCGCGCGGGCGACCGCGGCGTGGCGGTGCTCACCACCACGCACGACCTGTTCCACGCGCAGCAGACCGCCACGCGCGTCGGGATCATGAAGCGCGGCCGGCTTGTCGAAAGCCTCGACGGCGCGCAGATCGGCCAGACCGACCTGCAGTCCCTCTACCTGCAACACATGAGGGCCTGACCCGATGACGATGCGCTGGATCGCCCGACGCGAATTCACCGAACGCCTGCGCGACGGCCGTCTGTACTGGGCCGGCGGTCTTGTGGCCGTGCTGCTCCTCACCGCGCTGGCCGTCGGCTGGGCGCACCAGCGCGGCGCGCATGCCGAGCAGGTGGCCGCGCAGGCCATGGACTACCGCGACTGGCTGCACCAGGACAAGCGCCATCCGCACGACGCCGCGCACCAGGGCATGCACGCCTTCAAGCCCGAGTCGCCGCTGTCGATGGTCGACGCGGGCATCAACCCCTACATCGGCAGCACCGTGTGGCTGCAGGCGCACCGCCAGAGCGAGGTCAAGTTCAACGCCGCGCAGGACGCGACGGGCCTGCAGCGCTTCGGCAACCTGTCGGTGGGTTGGATCTTGCAGGTGCTCGGCCCGCTGCTGGTGATCGTGCTGGGCTTCAACGCCTTCGCGGGCGAGCGCGAGCAGGGCATCCTGCGCCAGACGCTGAGCCTGGGCGTGGCGCCGCTGCGCCTGCTGGCCGGCAAGGCGCTCGCGCTGTCGGCGCTGCTCGCGGTGCTGCTGGTGCCGGCGGCACTGGTCGCGGCCGTCGCCGTGGCGGTGGGCGCGGAGCCGGGCGGGCGCGTCGACGCGCTGCTGCGGTTAGGCGCGTGGTCGTTGGGCTACGCGGTCTACCTCGGCATCTTCGTGTGCCTGGTGCTGGGCGTGTCGGCGCTGTCGTCCACCTCGCGCATGGCGATCACCGTGCTGCTCGCGCTGTGGATCGGGCAGGCCGTGATGGCGCCGCGCGTGCTGTCCGAGCTTTCGCGCACGTGGTTCCCGAGCCCGACGCGGCTCGAGTTCAACAAAGCGCTGGGCGCGGAACTCAAGGCCGTGTCGAACCAGGTCTGGCAGCAGAACTTCGGCACCACCGAGCGCTGGGGCCGCGACGTGCCGCTGAGCAAGTGGGGCATCGCATTACGCCTGGACGACCAGGCCTCGTACCCCGTGTACGACCGCCACTACGGCCGCCTGTGGGACACCTGGGAACAGCAGCAGAAAGTGCAGGAGTGGAGCGGCCTGCTGCTGCCGCTGCTCGCGGTGCGCAGCTTCTCGATGGGCATGGCGGGCACCGACTTCTCGCACCACCGCCGCTTCACCACGGCCGCCGAGCTGCACCGCCGCAATATCCAGGACCTGATGAGCAAGGACCTCGTGGCGCATGCCGATCCGCTCGGCGACCGCCACTTTTCCTACCAGGCCACGCCCGAGCTCTGGGCCACCGTGCCGCCCTTCGACTACCACCCGCCCGGGGCGGGGTGGGCGCTGCGGCACCAGGCGCGCAGCTTCCTCGTGCTGTGCGCCGGCCTGCTGCTCGCGGCGGCGTTCGCGGCCTTCGCCACCTTGCGCCAGCGCGCGCTCTGAGAGGGGATGCCACCCATGTCGTCCCTCCATCCTCCCCAAGGCCGTCGCCTGCTGGCCGTGATGCGCCAGGAAGTGCGCCTGATGCTCGCCGAGCGCGGCCTGTGGGTCGTCGGCGCGCTGTTCCTGCTGCTCGTGGCCTATGCCCTGGGCAACGGCCTGCTGCAGACCGCCCAGCGCGACCGCGCGCAGGCGGCCGTGGCGCAGGCCGACCGCGACACCCGCACCGCGCAGCGCACGCTGCTCGAAGCCATCCTGGCCGGCACCGCGCAACCCACGCCCTTCGAGAACCCGGCCGACCCCTCGCGCATGGCGAGCGGCTACGGCGGCCAGCACGTGCTGCTGCCGACCGCGCCGCTGGGCCCGGTCGCGCTGGGGCAGAGCGACCTGTTTCCGAGCCAGTACCAGGTCACGAACCAGAGCCGCGTCGTGTTCATGAACCCGAGCGACATCGAAAACCCGTGGCACCTGCTGAGCGGGCATTTCGACCTGGCCTTCGTCATCGTCTACCTGCTGCCGCTGCTCATCTTCGCGCTCAGCTACAACCTGCTGTCGGCCGAGCGCGAGAACGGCACCCTGCGCCTGCTGCTGTCGCAACCGCTGCGGCTGCGCACGCTGCTCGCGGGCAAGCTCACGGTGCGCGCCGCGGTGCTGCTGGGCCCGGCCGTGCTGCTGCCGGTGGCGGTGCTGTGGATCGCGCGCCATGCGGGGCTCACGGCGGGCGGCGCGGGCAGCGCCACGCTGTGGTGGGCGCTGTTGGTCGGCGCCTACGCGCTGTTCTGGTTCGCGCTGGTGGTGGCGGTGAACGCCTTCGGTGCCTCGTCGGCGACGAATGCGATGGTGCTCGTCATCGCCTGGGTGCTGCTGGTGCTCGTGGCGCCGGTGCTGCTCAACCTGGCCGTCACGCAGGCCGCGCCCGCGCCGTCGCGCACCGAGCTGGCCACGCGACAGCGCGTGGTCACGGCCGAGGCGATGAAGCGCTACCAGGACCTGCTGGGCACCGAGTACCAGCACGTGGGGCAGGGTGCCATCCTCGTGCCGCGCGAGGGCAAGATCGAGATCGCCGGCCGCTCGCTGGCCAACTACCGCATCCAGCGCGAGGTCGACGAAGCGATCCGCCCCGCGCTCGCGCGCTTCGACGCACAACAGGCGGCACAGCAGGCGCTGGTGGGCCGCTTCGGCGCCGTGTCGCCGGCGGCCGTGGCCTACGAAGGCATGACCGCGCTGGCCGGCAACGGCGCACGCCGCCATGCGCGCTTCGACGCGCAGACCGTGGCGCACCACGAAGCCTGGAAGGCCTTCTTCTTCCCGCGCATCGACGCGCGCGATGCGCTCGCCCCGGCCGACTTCGACCGCATGCCCACCTTCGCCTGGCACGAGGAGCCCGCCGAGCTCGTGCGCGGGCAGGCCGCGCTGGCCGTGCTGCAACTGCTGGTGCCGAGCCTGCTGCTGTTCGGCCTCGCGGCCTGGCGGCTGCGGCGCTTCTCGGTGGCCTGACGCTTTCTTCATTTCTTCCACGCACCGTTCCATGACCCCGTTCACCCGCACCACCGTCGCGCTGGCCGCCTTCACCGCCTTGCAAGTCGCCTCTGCACAAGACAGCAGCAGCAACAACGCCGAACTCGGCACCGTCACCATCGAAGGCAGCCGCGATGCGAACAGCCTGCACCTCGATGAGTCGAGCGGCTCGGCTTCGCGCCTGGGCCTCTCGGTGCGCGAGACGCCGGCCTCGGTCGAGATCCTGTCGCAGGATGCGATCCAGCAGCGCGGCGCGCGCACTTTCAGCGAAGCATTGCGCGGCATGGCGGGCCTCTCGGGCGGCGGCCCGCCGTCGTCGCCGACCACGCTGTCGCTGCGCGGCTTCACCAGCCTCATGTACCTCTACGACGGCGTGCGCAGCTCGGGCGCGGGCGTCACCAACCGCGTGCAGGACACCTGGAACTACGAGCGCATCGAGGTGCTCAAGGGCCCGGCCTCGGTGCTCGACGGCGAGGGCGCCATCGGCGGCATCGTCAACTTCGTGACCAAGCGGCCCGACCGCAGCAACCCGCACAAGGAGGCGCTGCTCTCGTACGGCAGCTACGGCTCCACGCGCGCGGCCTTCGGCTTCGGCGGCGCACTCGGCGAGGCCAGCGCCTACCGGCTCGACTACAGCCGCAACGACACCAAAGTGGGCACCATCGACCGCAACGGCGAGCGCATCGACCACTTCACGAGCGGCCTCTTGGTGGACCTGGGCGGCTCGGTGAAGCTCGACCTGTCGTTCGACTACCTGCGCGACGACAACGACGCCTACTGGGGCACGCCGCTCGTGCCGCGCAGCTTCGCCACGCAGCCGACGAACGTCGTCAGCACGCCCGACGGCCGCGTGATCGACCGGCGCATGGCGCGCACCAACTACAACGTGCGCGACGACGAGAACTCGTCGGAGACCTACTGGCTGCGCGCGCGCCTCACGGGGCAGGCGGGCGGCGGCTGGTCGTGGCGCAACGAGTTCTCGGCCAACCAGTCCAAGCGCATGTTCCGCAATTCAGAGAGCGCCACCTTCGTGCCGCCCGCCAGCATCGCGCGCGACCAGACGCTCATCACGCACGACCAAGACTTCTGGCTCGACCGCTTCGACGCCACGCACAAGGGAAAGATCGCCGGCCTGGACAACCGCTTCGTCGTCGGCGGCGAATACAGCGAAACGCGCTTCGGCAGCCAGCGCCGCTTCTCGAACAGCAGCCCCGCCACCGCCGCGCAACTGCGCGTGCCCGTGTTCGACCCGTACACCGGCTACTTCGACGACAACCCCGCGCTGACCACCGGCGCGGGCAACCGCGCCGACACCTTCTCGCGCGTGAAGGTCGCCTCGGTCTTCGTGGAAGACGCGCTCAAGCCGATGCGCGACCTCACGCTGGTCGGCGGCCTGCGCCACGACCGCACCGAGGTCGACCGCCGCATCTGGGACCTGAACGCGGGCAGCGTCACGCGCTTCGGCGCGAGCTACCGCGCCACCTCGGGGCGCATCGGGGCGGTGTACGACCTGTCGCCGCAGTCGAGCCTGTATGCGCAGTACACCAACGCCACGCTGCCGGTGGGATCGCTCTTCCTGCTGTCGGCCTCGAACGCTGCGTTCCCGATGTCGCGCGGCAAGCAGGCCGAGGTGGGCTTCAAGCAGAGCCTGCCCGCGGCGAACCTGGAGTGGACGGCCGCGCTGTACAAGATCGAACTCGACAACGTGCTCTCGCGCGACCCGAACAACGCGGCCACCACCGTGAACAACGGCCGCCAGTCATCGCGCGGCCTCGAGCTGTCGGCCGTGTGGAGGCCCACGCGCGAATGGACACTGGCGGGCAACCTGGCGGCGCTCGATGCGCGCTTCGACACGCTGGTCGAAGCCGGCAACGTCTCGCGCGTGGGCAAGACCCCGCCGAACGTGCCCGAGCGCATGGCCAACATCTTTGCCACCTACCGGCCCGACGGCTCGAAGTTCGAGTACTTCGCGTCGTTGAACTACACGGGGCCGATGTACACCGACAACGCCAACCAGATCCGCATCAACGGCTTCACCACGGTCGATGCGGCCGTGAGCTACCGCCTGAAAAATGCGCTGCTGAGCTTCCGCGTGCGCAACCTGACGGACCGTCTCTATGCAACGTGGACCGGCCGCGCCGCGAGCCAGGTGCTGCTGGCGCCGCGGCGGACTTTCGAGGTGTCGGCGAAGTTCGACTTCTGACGCCGCCGTGTTGCGCGCTCAGCGCATCTGCAACCGCGCATCCTTCGGATACCCGATCGTGTAGTCCGCCGACACCCGCGCCGTCTGTCCCGCGTCCAGGTCGAAGCGCCACATCGCCAGCCCCGGCTGCTTGTTCCACGCCTGCTCGGCCGGTTGCGGCGCAAAGCGCGTGGTCACGCGCACCTGCTCGTCGACCGACACCGGCGCGGCCTCCAGCACCTGCACGGCGATCGGCGTGCGGTGGCGGTTCTCGACCACGTAGGCGCGCTGCACCTGGCGCTCGGCACGCGAGCCGACGAAGCCGCCCGAACCCTGGTTGTCGCGCTCGGGTTCGGCCTGCACGCGCACCAGTTCGTCACGACCGAACGAGAGCGAGAGCTTCGCGTCGCTCGGCGCGTTCCAGCGGCCCTGGCCGACGAAGTTGCCGTCGCGGTACAGCTGCATCGGGCCGGCCGGCCACACGCCCGAGGGCTGCGCCATCTCGGCGATCAGGAAGGCGCTCGGGTCCACGCGCGGGCTGGTGCGCGCGGCGAGCTGCGCGGTGTCCTCATGCTGGCCCAGCGCCAGGGTCACGCGCTGGCCGTTGGAAGGCACGTCGATGCTTTGCGGCACGGCGAATTCGGTGGCGAAGCTGTTGTCGAACACGCTCACATCGAACAGCGGCTCGCGTGCGCGCTCCATGGCCATCTTGCGGTCGGCGGCAATGGGCGAGGGGGCGGCGGCCATCGGCGCGGCCATGTACGCCGACTCGGCATTCGCGCGCGGCGGCGGCTCGATGCCGATGCGCCACGCGCTCGGCGTGCGCCCCGTGGTCTCGCGGCGCGGCTGGCCGGTGGACAGCACCAGCTTCACGCCGCGCCAGTCCTCGCCCGTGGCCTGCGCCACCAGCGCCTGGCGCTCGATGCGCACCTTGCGCGTCGTGGTGTCGAGCAGCGCGCGGTAGCTGGGCGTCCAGCCCGGGCCGTTGACCTGGTAGCTGAGCTTCACGTCGGCATCGGCACTGGCGGCCAGCGTGACGGTGACGGCCGTCACCTGCGCGCCTTGGCCCTGCGTGCGACCGCGCTCGGCCAGCAGTGGCTTGAGCTGGCGGTCGAGGTCGGTCTGCTGGCGCTGGATCTGGTGCTGCTTGAGCAGCGCGTCCTGGCCCGAGCGGCGCATCGCGTCGGTCACGGCTGTGAGGTTGCGCGCGTCGACCGGCGCCCGCGCGCCGGGGCCCGACTCGCCGCCCGACAGCCCCTTGAGATATCCCGTGACCATGCCCAGCGCATCGGTCTCGGCCTGCAACGCGGCCTTCTGGTCTTCGAGCTCGCGGATGCGGCCGTCGAGCGCGCTGGTGGCGCAGTTCGCCGAAAGCTCGCGCGCCTCGCTGAGCACGGAGGTCTCGCCCACGCGCACCGCCGCGCCGGCCGACACCTGCAGGCTCTGCACGTCGAGCCCGGCCGGCAGACAGGCGAAGGTGACCGACCGGCTGCCCGCTGCGACGCGCGCCACGCGCTCCACCGTGGCGCTGCCGGGGTAGACCTTGACCTGGGTGATGCGCGAGGCGTCGGCCTGCAGCTGCGCATGGGCGCCGGCACCTGCGGCCAGCCAGAGGGCAGCGACGGCGGTGGCACGCAGGAGGGGACGGGCGGAGAACGGTGTGTGCATGGAAAGCCTTCCGGAAGAAAGTCGGTGACGAATCTCCGCTTCTACGGACGGGGTGGGCGAACGGGGTTAAGGCGTTGCGAAGTTTTTTTCATGACGCCGAGGTGACGCGGGCGCGTTGCTGTCGCGCAGGCATCTGTCGGCGCCGAACCGGTCACCCAAGAGACGGTGCGCGGCGGCCCGGCTTTCTAGAGTGGGCCTCACTTTCCACATTCATCTTGAGAGGACACCCCCCATGCTCGACACGATCCAGGCCATCAACCGTTCGGCCGCCTTCAACCGCTGGGCCGGCTTCGACGTCACACAGGCCGCCGACGGGCAGGCCGAACTGCGCATGAAGTGGCGCGAGGAAGACATGGGCCAGTACGCCGGCTTCCTGCACGCGGGGATGATCGCCGCGCTGCTCGACACCGTGAGTGGCTTCGCGGCCGCCACCGTGGCGGGCCGCGTGCTGGCTTCGCATTTCTCCATCAACTGCATCTCGCCCGCCATCGGCGAGGCCTTCGTGGCGCGCGGGCGCGTGGTGAAGGCGGGGCGCAAGCAGGTGTTCGTCGGGGCCGAGCTGTTCGCGCAGCCTGAAGGCCAGGGCGAAGACAAGCTCAAGCTCGTGGCGACGGCGAACGCCATCCTGGTGCCGGTGGACGAGGCGTCGACGACGCCGAAGCCGAAGCAGGCGGCGTAAGCACCACCGCAGGCTCGGCCTCGGGCTTGCGCTTCAGCCCGAAGAGCGGGCGCAGCCAGCCGATGCGGCGGATCAGCCCGTCGGTCAGCAGCCAGCAGCCGGCAATGGTCACGGCGACCAGTGCCACGGGCTCCCACACCGGGCCCAGCGCGAGCGGTGCCAGCAGCGCCACCCCGGCGACGATCAGCGTCTGGTGCAGCATGTACCAGGGGTAGACCGACTCGTTGGCCCAGCGCAGCCACGGCCAGGGGCGGTTCAGGTGGCGATGGCCATGGCCCAGGATCGTGGCGACCGCGAGCCACAGGTAGGCGGTGCGCAGCACGTCCATCAGCAGCCATTGGGGCGAAACAAGGGCCCCGACGCGCAGCGCGATGAGCGCGCCGATCGCCGCCACCGCCAGCAGCAGCGACACGCGACGCAGCCGTTCAAGCTCGCGCCAGACGCCCGTGTCCACGCCCATCCAGTAGCCGTAGAGGAAGACGGTGAAGTAGATGCTGTGCAGGTGGAAGTCCCACACCAGGTTGTGCGTGGCCGGAAAGTGCCGCGCCAGCAGCACCGTCCACGCCAGCAGCGGCAGCGCGGGCAGCACCAGCAGCTGCCAGCCACGCAGTCCGTTGAAGCGCCGCCGCACCCATTGGCCGGCCGCCGAGCGCCACAGCGGCAGCGTCAGCGCGACCAGCGCCGTGTAGACGAACAGGTAGGGCAGGTACCAGAGGTGGTTCCAGGTGATGCCGAACTCCGCCCCCGCGAACGCGCCCTTGGGCCAGGGCGCGCCCATCGACAGGTAGCGCAGCAGGAAGGTGCCGAAGCCCGGCGCCACCAGCCCGCGCGCCACGCCCTCGGCGTAGGCCTGGTAGGGCACGACCACCGCCATGCCGAAGGCCAGCGGCAGCATCAGCCGCAGCCCCCGGCTGCGCAACAGGCCCCAGGTGCCCTGGCCCCGGCTCAGGAGGCCAAGCGACACGCCCGAGATCAGGAAGACCAGGTCCATGCGCCACAGGTTCAGCACCCGCATCGGCCACGGCAGCCACTCGGCCGTGTGCGGGCTCTTCAGGTGCCAGGGCCAGTCGGCCACGTAGTACATGCCCACGTGGTAGAGGATGACGAGCAGGAAGGCGAGGGCGCGCAGGGCGTCGATGTCATGGCGGCGTGGGTCGGTCAGGTGGGTGGTTGCGGTGGTCATTGCAGGCGCCTCGAAGCGAAGAAGCCGCGATGCTCGGGCCCGCGGCCCCGGCGGGGGTCGGTGAGGGGACGGATCGCTCCCGCTTTGTGACGAGCGGTGCCCCGCAGGGACGAAATGGGCCGACCCCAGGGGGCCGTTTTCGCGAGAATTCCCCGCATGCGAGACCCGCGCAAGAACCTGTACGAACGCTACGAGCCGATCCGGCGGTACGTGGAGGTGGGTTTCTGGATCGTGGTCATGGCGGTGCAGGCCGTGTTCAACACCTCGGTGGCGCTGGTCGATGCAGGGCGGCGCGCCGTGCCGCACGCCACCTGGGAGATTCTGGTGTGGGAGGGTTCCAGCCACCTCGTGCTGCTGGCGCTGGTGCCGGGCATCGTGGCGGTCGAGCGCTGGCTGTCGCCGCTGCCGCGCAGGCATCTGCTGCGCTACCTGGCGGGGCATGCGGTGGCCAGCGTGGTGTTCAGCGTGGTGCACGTGGTGGCCATGTTCGCGCTGCGCGCGCTGGCCTACGCGGCGGTCGGCGAGCGCTACGACTTCGCGGACTGGCGCGGCCAGTGGGGCTACGAATACCTGAAGGACGTGCGCGCGTACGTGTCGATGGTCTTCGGCATCTGGGCCTACCGGCTGTTCATGCTGCGGCTGCAGGGGGAGGCGCGGGTGCTCGACGCGCCGGAGGACGCAGGGGCGGCCCAGGCTGCGATGCCACCGGTGGCCGCCGAGGCGCCCGCCGACGCTGCCGTGCCTCCCGCGCCCGCTGTCGAAGCGCCGCCGGCGCCACCACCCGTGGTGGCCCGCCCCGAACGTTTTCTCGTGCGCAAGCTGCGCCGCGAATTCCTCATCGCCGCCACCGACATCGACTGGCTGCAGGCCGAGGGCAACTACGTCGGCCTGCACGTCAACGGCCACGACTACCTGCTGCGCGCCACGCTCACCGACTTCCTGACCCAGCTCGACCCCGCCACCTTCGTGCGCGTGCACCGCAGCCACGCGGTGAACCTGGGCCGCATCAAGGAGATCGAGCCGCTGGACGGCGGCGACGCCCGGCTGCACATGCGCGACGGCACGACCGTGCCCTGCAGCCGGCGGTATCGCGACGCGCTGCGCGGCGGCGCGGGCTGAGGGTTTCGGCGCGTTCCGATCCGGTGCGCGTCCCGCGAAATCGGCCCATTCCTGGGTCGTTTCGCACCATTCAAGAGCCTGCAGGCACCATTTTTGCTTTCTTGCGCCGGCGCCCCGAGCCGTTCGGGTGCGACGCACCAAATCAAACCAAAAACCTGCAAGAAGCTCTCATGGACGCACTCAAACAGGGCGCTGACGCGCTGTTCATCCTTCTCGGCGCCATCATGGTCCTGGCCATGCATGCCGGCTTTGCCTTTCTCGAACTGGGCACCGTGCGCAAGAAGAACCAGGTCAATGCGCTGGTCAAGATCCTGGTCGACTTCTCGGTGTCGACCATCGTGTACTTCCTGGTGGGCTACGGCGTGGCCTACGGCACGCATTTCTTCGTCAGTGCCACCGAACTGTCGGCAAGGAGCGGCTACGAGCTGGTGAAGTTCTTCTTCCTGCTGACCTTCGCGGCGGCCATTCCGGCCATCATCTCGGGCGGCATCGCCGAGCGCGCCAAGTTCTGGCCGCAGCTGATCGCCACCGCGGTGATCGTCGGTTTTGTCTACCCGCTGTACGAGGGCATCGCCTGGAACAAGGCCTTCGGCATCCAGGGCTGGATCGCCTCGGTCACCGGCCACGAGTTCCATGACTTCGCCGGCTCGGTCGTCGTGCACGCCGTGGGCGGCTGGCTCGCACTGCCGGCCGTGCTGCTGCTGGGCGCGCGCCGCAACCGCTACCGCGGCGATGGCTCGCTCAGCGCGCACCCGCCGTCGAACATCCCGTTCCTGGCGCTGGGCGCGTGGGTGCTGTGCGTGGGCTGGTTCGGCTTCAACGTGATGAGCGCGCAGAGCATCGACAAGATATCGGGCCTGGTCGCCGTCAACTCGCTGATGGCGATGGTCGGCGGTACGCTGGTGGCGCTGGCCATGGGCAAGAACGACCCCGGCTTCGTCTACAACGGCCCGCTCGCCGGCCTCGTGGCCGTGTGCGCTGGCTCCGACCTCATGCACCCGCTGGGCGCGCTCGTGGCGGGCGGCGTGGCCGGCGCCATCTTCGTCTTCATGTTCACCCGCACCCAGAACAAATGGAAGATCGACGACGTGCTCGGCGTGTGGCCGCTGCACGGCCTGTGCGGCACCTGGGGCGGCATCGCGGCCGGCATCTTCGGCACCCAGGCGCTGGGCGGCATCGGCGGCGTGAACCTGTGGGCGCAGCTCATCGGCACCTTGCTTGGCGTGGTCTGGGCGCTGATCGGCGGTGCCGTGGTGTACGGCGTGCTCAAGGCGACGATGGGGCTGCGGCTGTCGCAGGAGGAGGAATACGACGGGGCGGACCTGTCGATCCACCACATTTCGGCGACGCCGGAGCGGGAGGTGAATTGGTAGTCGTCAGTCTTCGCTGAAGCGCATGGCGATCAAATACGCTTCATTTTTGAAGCGTATGGGCACGGCATGGCCGCCCGAAGCACAAATGCGCGGCCTGTAGCAAACTCGTCTGGCCGCTCATTCCATTCCAGCATCCCCCATGACCCAATCGCCCCCCGCCCTCGAAGTCCTCCCCCGCGACCTGTCCGCCTACCGCGAGGGCAACGTCGGCATCGACTACGTGCACCGCTTCGAATCCGGCAAGCCCGGCCCGCACGTGCTGATCAACGCGCTGACGCACGGCAACGAGATCTGCGGCATGACCGCCGCCACGCACCTGCTCGACACCGGCGTGCGCCCGAAGATCGGCACGCTCACCGTCAGCTTTGCCAACGTGGCGGCCTACGAGTCCTTCAACGAGGCGCTGCCGTTCGACAGCCGCCAGCTGGTGCACAACCTCAACCGCGTGTGGTCGCCCGAATGGCTCGACGGCAGCGAGGACAGCCCCGAGCTGCGCCGCGCCCGCGAACTGCGCCCGGTGGTGAGCGCGGCCGACCACATCCTCGACATCCATTCCACGAGCCAGCCCGTGATCCCGTTCTGGGTGTACCCGGCCTTCGACCGCAACGCCGAGGCCGCCATGGCCATCGGCCGCCCGTCGGTGCACCTGGTGATGCCCGACGGCCTGGGCTCGGGCACGCCGCTGATCCAGCACGGCCAGCATGGCCGGGCCGACGGCAAGGGCGTGGCGCTGGTGGCCGAGTGCGGCCAGCATTTCCTGCGCTCGGCCTCCGAGCTGGCCACCGCCATCTCGCTCGACTTCCTGGCGCACTTCGGCCTCATCGACAAGGACCCGGCCGTGCCCGCGCCCGGCGAGCAGCGCCGCTTCGAGCTGCTCCAGACGCACGTGATCAAGTCGGAAGACTTCGCCTTCGTGCGCCCGCTGATCGGCTTCGAGACCTTTGCCAAGGGCGAACTGATCGCCACCAACGGCCCGGACGAAATCCGCGCGCCGTGCGACGACTGCACGATCTTCATGCCCGCGCAGCGCACGATCGTCGGGCGCGAGGCGGTGTACCTGACCAGACCGCTCTGAGGCCGGCGCCCTTCAGTTCAGCAGATCAGCAGGTGCCGCGGTTTGTCCGCGGTGCTGTAGTCGGCATGCCAGTAGTGCGGGTCGTCGCAGAGGCTGAACGCGGCCTGCTTGCCGGCGTGCCGGGCCGTGAAGTGCCGTTGCAGCGTGACGTGCACCGAGCCCTCGTCGGGCCAGTCGATGCCGACATCGACGACGCGGTTGCCCGCGGCGACCTCGGCGGCGACGATCCGCTGCAGGGCGGGGTGCAAGAGGGTGTTGAGGCGGGCGAGGGCTTCGCGGCGTTCGGTGGGTGCGAACGAGGGGGCGAGGCAGGCTTCGGCGAACATCGCTGGACGGGTCATGGCTCGCTTCCCGGCTAGACCGTTGCGGATGCCTTCGATTTCGGGATCGTCCGGCCTCGGCACTTCGGATAGTTGGCGCAGCCCCAGAAGCTGCCATCGTTCTTGGACGATGTCTTTTCGATCATCTTGGTGCCGCAACTCGCACAGGTCGGCCGCCAGTACTCGCCTTCGTAGGCCACGGCGAGCAGTGCCGCTTGTTGTTCCGGCGTGCGCTGGCCGATCAGCTTGAGCAGGGCCGCGCCGTCTTGGGCGTGGATGCCGTTCGCCTTCGCAAACGCCGCCGCTTCCGCCGAGAAGGTCGAGCTCGTCACGTAGGTGCCGCTCTTCAATTGGTGCGAAGCCATCACGCCGAAGAACTCGCGCATTTCCTTCACGCCCACGGCTTTGCCTTGCCAATGCTTGCATTGGACGACGCGTGGGACGTCACTGTGCCTGGACTGGAGCCAGATATCGACGCCGCCGTCCGCGCCGTGCGATTGGCTGCGCGTGGTGAACCCGGCTTGTGCGTAGAGCGCTTCGCACAAGGCCTCGAAGCGACGCCATTCGATGGCCTGGAGTACGGCGGGGCTCCACTGCGACTCCTGCCCCGCATGGGGTGTTGTCGAAGGCGAGGGTGACAGCGTGGGCTCGCGACGCTCGGTTGTCGAGGTGGGCGCGGGGCGTGCGGGAGTGCGAGCTGCTGCGGGCTCGATCTCCACGCGAGCGGCTTGACGTCGGACGACGTAGTGCAAGCCCAGCAGCACGGCCCCGATCGCCAGTGCGACCCAACCGGCAGGTCGGAGCGCCGGCCCCAGCGTGCCCACGATCGGCCCTTTCAGGAAGGCGGGGGCGACCACCAGCAGCAGGATGCCGACGAAGATCGCCATCCAGGCCTTGCCGGCCAGTTCCTGTCGCGCCCGCTCGCGTCGGCGCTCGGCTCGTGTCTGTTTTGCCATCGGTCGCTCGCCTCGCTCCTCGAAAGATCTCTTTATAAGCCGGGGGCGGGCGCCCGGGTCTTCACCGTGCGACCGCGTTGCTCTGTGCATCTCGCAGCGCGTTGTCCGCGGCTTGCCGCGCCTGCGAGCTGCCGGACTCGGGGGCACGCGCTTCTTCCGGTGTTTCGGGCGGCTTGTTGATCTCCTTGACCAAGCCGGCCAGGTGTGAGTCGTCGTCCCCTGCGCACTGCGCGGGTGGTCGCTTCAAACGGGCACCGTCGAAGTGCCAGCCGGCGGTGCCGCCCGTGGCGGCCTTTGTGCGTAGCCAGAGTTGTTCCCAGCGCGGGAATGCCGCCGGGTCGTCGCGCCAGTACAAGGCCTGCAGCATCTGGGACAGGGCCACTTGCGTTTCGCGTTGGGACGGCTGTGTCGAAACGAGGATCTCGGCCACCTCGAAAAGTCGCGGCGTCGAGATGAAGTAGCGCTGCCCCATGCGGGTGCGCTGCGTGTCCGGCCCTTCGGGCATCAGATATCCCGAGCCGCCGCTCCCGCTGTCGGCGCCCAGGACGCAGAGCGCTTCGGCCGGCGTGAAGTGCCGCAGGTCACCGAGCGCCGACGCCGTGGCCTTCCGGTCGCCGCGCGCCACGGTCTGGCTGAACGCCCGGAATTCCTTGTACGAAGCGTCCCGATCCGCCCGACGTGCGGCGTCGGCGATGCTGAAGGCAACGATCACCAGCACGACGCCTCCAGCGAGCCCCGCAACGCTCGCACCGAGGGTCCGGGTCGCGCCGCCTGCGGCCAAGACCGCCACGAGGACGACCAGCACGGCCGCCCCGATCGCATAGGGCAGGAGGTACGCGAACCACAGCGGCAACAGGCTCAGGCCGATGAGACACAGGCCCGTGAGCACGGGGACAACGGCGAGCCAGATGAGAAAGGACTTGGTTCGGGTCGTCATGCGCCGAGATTCCCGAGGGCGGTGAGGGCTTGTTCCTGCGCGCGACTCAACCCGCAACGAACAACGCCGGGTCCACCATCGTCCGGTTCAGCATCACCCCCCAATGCAGGTGCGGCCCGGTCACCCGCCCCGTCGCTCCCACCGCGGCCAGCTGGTCGCCGACCTTGAGCACGTCGCCCACTTTCACATCCCAGCGGCTCAGGTGGCAGTACATCGTCAGCAGACCGCCGCCGTGGTCGACCCAGACGGTGCCGCCGTTGAAGAAGTAGTCGCCGGTGTCGATCACCTTGCCGGCCAGCGGCGCGCGCACGGGCGTGCCGGTGCCGGCCGCGATGTCCATGCCGCTGTGCGGATTGCGCGACTGGCCGTTGAACACGCGGCGCAGGCCGAACGAGCTGGAACGGCGGCCCGGCACGGGCACGCGCATCTGCAGCGCGGTGTCAGGGCGCAGGTCGGTGAGGGTGGCCATCACGCTGGTCAGGTGATCGCGTTCCTTGACGTAGCGGGCCTCGTCCTCGGGCGACAGGTCGACCGTGCGCGGCGCCACCGTCAGGCGCTGTTCGCGGTACTGCTTCGCAGCCACGGTGTAGGCGATCTGGCGTTCGGGCTTGCCCTCGGCGCGCACGCTGATGCTGGCTTCGCCGGGTGCGGTGGCGAGCGGAATGCCGACCAGCGCGGTCCATTCGATCGGATCGCCGAGCACCAGCACTGGCACATCACCAGCGAAGGCCTTGGGACGCGTGGCCGCGGGGCCGAGCGACAGGCGGGCGACGCCGCCGGGCACCAGCAAGGCGCGTGGCCAGACATCGGGCGCCTGCGGCTTGTTGTTGTTCTTCTTGGCCGGGGCCGCGGCGCCGGCGGGCAGCGCCAGCAGGCCGAGGGCGCCGAGCACGGCGCTGCGGCGGTTCAATGCGGCAGCAGGGAGATCGGAGAGAGGAAGGTTCATGTGCATGGACAGGATTCGAATGAAGAGTTAGTGGTGCGGCGGCTCAGCCGCCGCTCTGTTCCCGCCAGGTTCCGGGCGCGAGCCCGTCGAGCGTGTAGGGCCCGATGGCGGCGCGGATGAGGCGCAGCGTCGGCAGCCCCACGGCCGCCGTCATGCGCCGCACCTGGCGGTTGCGGCCTTCGCTGATCGCCAGCTCCAGCCACGCGGTGGGAATGAGCTTGCGCTCGCGGATGGGGGGCTCGCGGTGCCACACGTCGGGCGGTGGATCGAGCCGGCGCGCCCGTGCGGGGCGCGTGGGGCCGTCATTGAGCTGCACGCCGTTGCGCAGCGCCGCCAGCGCTTCGTCGGTCGGCACGCCCTCGACCTGCACCCAGTAGGTCTTCTCCATCTTGAAGCGCGGATCGGCGATGCGCGCCTGGAGCTTGCCGTCGTCGGTGAGCAGCAGCAGGCCTTCGCTGTCGGCATCGAGGCGGCCGGCGACGTAGACACCGGGCAGGTCGATGAAGTCCTTCAGCCCGCGCCAGCGGCCCTCGGGCGTGAACTGGCTCAGGACGCCGTAGGGTTTGTTGAAGCGGATGAGGCGGGAGTCGGTTGGCAGATTCATGGGCGGGTGGCATCGCGTGGCGCATCGGCCAGCTGCGGCAGATAGTCTCGCACCAGTTCTTCCACGGTGTCCGCTTGCAAGCTGTCGCGTCCAGACTTGAGTGGATCGCGATCGGGTCGCTGGGCCAGCCACCGCTTGAAGCGCACGAAGGCGAGTGGATACACGGTGTTCATGCGCGCCATGTGTCCGGTGGTGCCGACCACGACGGCCGAGAAGCGCGGGGCGCTCACCAACTGTTCTGCGTTGTGGGCTTGCACGGCCCAGAAGTCATCTTCAGCGTCGCTGAGCTGCGCCGGGTGGGGGTCTTGCTCTTGCGCTTCGCGACGCAGGATGTCGACCTCGAAGCCCTTGCTGTTGACCGCCGTGTAGCGTTGATCGGCGATCAAGGCGAAGGTCTTGTCGACCTTGCGCAGCAATGCCAACATGGACGAATCGAGCCGCTTGAGCTGCGTTGCCAAGCGAAAACGCTTGCGCGTGTCCCAGAGCAGGTCGACATCGCGCGTGGCCACGGCGGCACTCTGCAGGCGCACGCCCGCTGCTGCTTCGTAGGCGTAGAGCGCGTGCGTGCCCACCACGGTGAAGTGCTCCGCGATGTCCGCGCGCTGGAGCATGTCGAGGATGTCGATGACGATGGTCGGCACGCGGCCGACGAACAGCGCCCGGTTCATGCGCTGATGGCGGGCGAGTGCCTCGCCGAGATCCTTGACGCGTCCCTCGGCTTCTTCCTTTCTGTGGATGAAGCTTGCGTGGATGGCCTCGGTCTCGGGGCTCCGTGCCCCGAGGCTTTTTTGTGCGTTGCGGGTGCTGGTGCGCACGAGGTATTCGACGCCGTTCACCGTCTTCCAGTACATGCCACCGCGCACGCCCGCGGCTTGCACTTCCGCCGCTTCGAGGGCCTCGAACGTGGCTCTGGCATCAATGTACTGGCGCCGGGCGTCGTCGCCGATGTCCTGGAAGTCCATGACTTTCCGTATAAAAACAAAGAGTCTTAATTTATACGGAAAATTATTTCAAATCAATAACTTATGTAAACCTGCGAAGCATGAAAAAAGCCGGAGCCACAACGGCCCCGGCTTCGCAGGAGAACGCGACCAGTGGGCTTACTTGGCCCAGCTGTCTCGCATCCCCGCCGCGCGGTTGAACACCACCTGTCCGCCGGCGGCGGCGCCCTTCGTGTCGCGCACGAAGTAGCCATGCCGCTCGAACTGGATGCCCACGCCCGGCTCGGCCTTCGCCAGCGACGGCTCGACGAAGGCCGTGCACACCTCGAGGCTGTGCTTGTTCAGCTCGTCCAGCAGCTCGCCGCTGCCGGGATTGGCTTCGGCGAACAGGCGCTCGTACAGCCGCACCTCGGCCTGCACGGCATCGGCTGCGGCGACCCAGGTGATGTTGCCCTTGACCTTGATCGCGTCCGCGCCGGGCGTGCCGCTCTTGGTGTCGGGCACCAGCGTGGCCTGCACTTCGAGGAGCTTGCCGTCGGCGTCGCGCGTGGCGCCGGTGCATTCGATGACGTGGCCGTACTTGAGGCGCACCTTGTTACCGGGGAAGAGGCGGAAGAAGCCCTTGGGCTGCACGTCTTCGTAGTCGGTGCGCTCGATCCAGACCTCGCGGCCGAGCTTGAATTCGCGCTTGCCCATCTCGGGGTGGTGCGGGTGCACGGGCGCGGAGCAGTCGTCGAGCACATCGTCGCCGCCCATCAGCTCACCCCAGTTGGTGATGACGAGCTTCACCGGGTCGAGCACGGCCATGGCGCGCGGCGCGATGGGGTCGAGGGTGTCGCGCAGCGCGGCCTCCAGGCTGGCGTACTCGATCCAGCCGCCCGACTTGGTGGTGCCGCTGCGTTCGCAGAACAGCTGCAGCGCGGCGGGCGTGTAGCCGCGGCGGCGCAGGCCGGCGATGGTGGGCATGCGCGGGTCGTCCCAGCCGTCGACGTGCTTTTCTTCGACGAGCTGGCGCAGCTTGCGCTTGCTGGTCATCACGTGGGTCACGTTCAGGCGCGCGAACTCGTACTGGCGCGGGTGCGGGCTGGCGACGAGGCCGCCTTCGGCGAGGCGGTCGAGCAGCCAGTCGTAGAAGGGGCGCTGGTCTTCGAATTCGAGCGTGCAGATGGAGTGGGTGATCTGCTCCAGCGCGTCTTCGATCGGGTGCGCGTAGGTGTACATCGGGTAGATGCACCACTTGTCGCCCGTGTTGTGGTGGGTGGCCCGGCGGATGCGGTACAGCGCGGGGTCGCGCATGTTGATGTTGGGGCTCGCCATGTCGATCTTGGCGCGCAGGATGGCGGCGCCATCGGCGAGCTTGCCGTCGCGCATCTCGCGAAAGCGCGCCAGGTTTTCGTCGGGTGTGCGGCTGCGAAAGCGGCTGTCGGTGCCGGGCGTGTTGAAGTCGCCACGGTTGGCGCGCATTTCATCAGGCGTCTGCTCGTCGACATAGGCCAGGCCGGCGCCGATCAGGTACTCGGCGGCTTCGTACATGAAGTCGAAGTAGTTGCTGGCGAAGTACTCGTGTTCCTGCAGCGTGCCGGGCGCGCTGGGGCGGTCGGCCAGGTAGGTTTCGTAGCCGAGCCACTTCACGGCGTCGCGGATGGAATCGACGTACTCCTGCTCTTCCTTCTCGGGGTTGGTGTCGTCGAAGCGCAGGTGGCACACGCCGCCGTATTCCTTGGCCAGCTGGAAATTCAGCCAGATGCTCTTGGCGTGGCCGATGTGCAGGTAGCCGTTGGGCTCGGGCGGAAAGCGCATGCGGACCTTGGCGGGGTCGGGCATGCCTTGGGCGTGGTGGGCGGCGTCGCCCGGGGAACCGCCCCAGGTGCGGCCTGCGTAGGCACCCTGTGCGAGGTCGTTCTCGATCACATGGCGCAGGAAATTGCTCGGTGCAGCGGTCGTTTTGGTGCCGCTTTTGTCGGTCGGGGAGGTCATCGCGTCATTCTAGAGGGGGGCCTGCAGGGGTTACTTTTGGCAACGCTCTTCACAATGCAGCGTCCACGCGGTTTGCATTTGGGGCGTTCAATACACACATGGGCCCACAACGCCCCCTCAACAAGGAGTTCCACATCATGAGCGTCACACGTTCTACCTTCTTCAAATGGGCCGCCGCCGGTGCGGTGGCCTTCGGTGCGCTGTTTGCCGCCACCTCGGCCAGCGCGCGCAGCGACGTGAGCTGGTCGATCGGCGTCGGCGTGCCCGGCGTGGCCGTCGGCGTGGGCGCACCCGCCTACTACCCGGCCCCGGTCTATGCACCGCCGGCCCCGGTGTATTACGCGCCGCCGCCCCCGGTCTACTACCGTCCGCCGCCGCCGGTGTATTACCGCCCGGCCCCGGTGTACTACGCACCGCCGCCGCCGGTCTATTACGGCCCGCGCTACTACGGTCGCGGCTACTACCGCGGTCACGGCCATGGGCACGGCCACTGGCGCTGATTTACAACGCCATTCGTGACTGAATGAAAAAAGCCGGCCCCGAAAAGGCCGGCTTTTTTGCTGGGCGCTCGATCCGCAGATTTCACATGGCGCGAAACAGGTGGGCGTAGAGCCGGCTGACCGGGATCTTCTCGGCCCGCCCGCGCAGCGCCAGGTGCAGCTTGCCGGCCTCGTCGCGGTGCACCGCCTCGATGGCCGCGCTGCGCACCACCACCGCCCGGTGCACCTGCCAGAAGGTGTCGGCATCGAGCTGGGGCAGCAGCTGCTTCAGGGGCGTGCGGATCAGGTATTCCTGCGTGGCGGTGAGCACGCGCAGGTATTTGTCGGCGGCCTCGAAATACAGCACCTCGTCGATCGGCACCATGCGCACGGTGGCGCCGCCGGCATCGCTCGCGGCAATCATGCGCAGCGGCGCTGCTGACGGCGACGATGCCGACGAAGCACCGCCGGCGGCGCCCAGCACCTGGCGCCACTGGGCGAGCGTGCGCTCCAGCGCCTCGTCAGGCGGGACGGGTGGCGTCATCGACGGCGCCGCCGCCGCCAGCGCCTGCCGCAGCCGCGCCACGGTCTTGCGCAGGCGTTCGGGCTGCACGGGCTTGAGCACGTAGTCGATGGCCTCGGCCTCGAAGGCGCGCGCGGCGTACTCGTCGTAGGCGGTCACGAACACCAGCTGCGGCATCGGCGCTTCGTCGGTGGGCCAGCTGTCGGCCAGCTCGGCGGCGGCGCCCAGGCCGTCGAGGCCGGGCATGCGGATGTCGAAGAACAGCACCTGCGGCAGCAGCCGCAGCGCCTCGCGCACGGCGCTGCGGCCGTCGCGGGCGGTGGCGACCACGCGCAGCTCGGGCCAGGCGGCGGCCAGTTCGGCCTGCAGGGCCTGGGCCAGCAGGGGTTCGTCTTCGGCGATGAGGGCGGTGAGGGGCATCGTCTTCTTGTCGTCGTGGGGCCTGTTCAGGCGGGCAGGGGAAGGTTCAGGGTGACGCGCGTCCCGCCGCCCGTCGGCGCGGGGGCCAGGCTCAGGCGGCCTTGCTCACCGTACACGGTGGCCAGCCGCTCGCGCACCTGTTCGAGCCCGAAGCCGCCACCTTCCGAGGGCTGCTGCGTCGCATCGAGTCCGACGCCGGTGTCGCTCACCTCGATGACCAACTGACCAGCCTCACGGCGCGCACGCACGGCGATCTCGCCGCCTTCGACCTGGGGCTCGAGCCCGTGGCGGATGCTGTTCTCGACCAGCGGCTGCAGCAGCAGCGGCGGCACCGGCGTGTCGCGCAGGTCGTCGGGCAGGTCGAGCGTGTAGCGCAGGCGCTCGCCCATGCGCACCGACATCAGTTCGAGGTAGTCGCCCAGCCGGTCGAACTCGGCCGACAGCGGATGCGACAGCGCGCGCGAGCCGCTGAGCGTCATGCGCAAATAACTGTTGAGCCGGTCGAGCATGGCCACGGCGCGCGGCGGATCGACGGTGATCAGCACGCGCAGGTTGGCCAGCGTGTTGAAGAGCATGTGCGGCTCGAGCTGGGTTTCGAGCAGCTTGAGGCGCGCCTCGGTGGCATTGCGCTGGGCCAGTTCGATCTGGCTCTGCATGTACTTGCTCTTGCCGAGGCTGTAGAAGAGGAAGCAGATGCCGGCCCCCGCGATGATGGTGATGGTGACGCCCGTGGCCAGCTTGTGGCCCCGCAGGTCGAGAAAGTCGAAGGCGGGCGCGCCGCTCCAGGCGTCGCCGATGAGGTTGCCGGTGAGGAAGCCGAAGGTCACGCCCACCACGACCAGCAGCGGGCCCCACGGCCATTTCGGCCAGAGGGCGTCGCGGTGTCCGGTGATGAGGAGCCGACCGCCATCGATGAACAGCCAGCTCGCGGTGCCGATCGCCAGCGAATAGACCATGTGGGCGGCCCAGCTGCCGCCGCCGGCGATGGTCAGTGCGCTGGCGATCATGCAGTTGAAGACCGCGGTGATCAGTCCATGCCGCAGCATGGACTGGAGGTTGGTGGTGCTGAACCGGGCACTGAGCCCGGCGGCAAGGGGCGACAGCGACAGGCCCAGGCTCACCGGCGGTCCTCGCCGCCCAGCGCGCGGCGTTCGCGTTCCAGCAGCCGGTCGTACAGGCCGCCGCCGGGCGCGATGAGCCAGACCACGGCGCCGTGGATCAGCAGGCCCAGGCCCCAGCCCATGAGCGGGTACACGGCCCAGTTGTGGCCGCGCGAGGCGGCCAGCCCCACCAGCCCGACGTTGACGACCACGTAGACGAAGGCATGGATGAACCAGCCCATCTTGGCGCCGGCGCGGCGGCGGGCGCGCCGCTCGATGTCGGCGGACGAAGAAGAAGAGGAGGAAGAGGACATGGGGGTCATGACAGCTCCTTGAGAGAGACAGGTGAAAGGGGAACGAAGTCGCTGGCAGCCGATGCCGGCATCGACGGTGAAGGTGGCAGTGCCGCGCGCTGGCGCAACTCCTCGGTGGTTTCGCCCGGCCCGTCCGCCCGCCAGCCCGGCGGCTTCACGAGGTAGCCGACGAAGGCGCGCAGCGAACGCGCCGAGCGCAGGTCGCGCCACAGGTCGCGCCATTGGCTGAACTCGATCTCGAACAGGTTGTACGAGGTGATCGGCTTCACCAGTCCGTAACGGCAGGGCAGGTCGGCGCGCTCGGGGATGTAGGTGCCGAACAGGCGGTCGAACACGATCAGCACGCCGCCGTAGTTGCCGTCCAGGTACTCCAGGTTCGAAGCGTGGTGCACGCGGTGGGCCGAGGGCGTGTTGAGCACCCATTCGAGCGGGCCGAGCTTCGGAATCCAGGTCGCGTGAATCCAGAACTGGTAGAGCAGGTTCAGCGTGAGCATCAGCAAAATGATCCGCGGCGGCATGCCCAGAAGCGGCGCCAGCAGGAAGAAAGCCAGCGTGCCGGTGAGCCGGCCGGTCCAGCCGAAGCGGTAGGCGGCCGACAGGTTCAGCTGGTTCGGCGAGTGGTGCACGGCGTGGGTGCACCAGAACCAGCGCACGCGGTGCGCGGCGCGGTGGTACCAGTAGTAGCAGAACTCCTGGCCGACGAAGCAGGCGAGCCAGCCGGTCCAGTGGTCCATCGGCAGCGTGAAGAGCCGGTGGGCGTAGAGCCAGTCCATGGCGCCGACCCAGAAGGCCAGCGGCAGCAGCCAGCGCAGCGGGTATTCGCGCACCAGGAAGTCGAACACCGAGATGCCCGCCGCCTTCCAGTCGTAGCTGCGCCAGCCGTTGCGCCACGACAGCACCAGCGCTTCGGCCAGCGAGGCAAGCAGCACCACCGAGATGGAAATCTTGAGGATCAACACGAGCACGGTCATGGCGGTTCCTGGCGGCGAAGGGCGGTCGGGGGTGCCGGAATCTTAGGCCGCGCGGGCGCCGCTGACCATCGCACCCGACGCGGCGGCCAGCCGCCACAGCCGTGCGGCGCGGGCCGCGAAGACGCCGCTGAAGGCGCCGTACAGCGCCGGCACGCCCAGGGCGAAGGCCACGTGGTGGCGCAGTTCGGGGTGCATGGCCAGCGACACGCCCACCACGTACTTGGTGAGGAAGATGCCCATCATGAGCATCAGCGGCACGGCGGTGCCGGCCACCTCGAACTGGCGCGCCGCGGCGTCGTAGCGCGTGGTCGGCGGCAGCGGACGGCGCAGCACCAGCACCATGAGCAGCAGCGCGGCCACGGCCCAACCGATCAGGGCGCCGGCCGACTCGCCGGACACCGACACCACGCCCCAGAACGACAGGCCGGCCATGGCGACCGGCATCACCAGCACGCGGTTCAGGCCGATGCGGTTGGCCACCAGCTGCCGGCCACCGAGCCAGGCCAGCAGGACGAACACGGCGAACACCCACTTCGGGGTGTGAAGAAGGATTTGCATCAGCATGAGAGGCTCCGTTCGGTTGGAAGAAGACAAAGGGGGCAGGGAATCGATGGAGCGGACTGTGCCGATGCCGCCTGGCCCCCGCCACGGCCATGCGACGAAATGCGGGTGGGCGGCGTGAAGTGCCGGTCGCCGGCGCGAATGGCGGGCGCGGCGATGGCGGGGTGCCACGCAAACGGGAGCTTTACCGTCGCTTTACGGCACGGAAAACTGCGGGAGTGATATTTCGCGCTGTACTCTAGGCCGCCTCCCTTCAGGCCGCCTTTTCGCACCCCTTCGCACGCACCGCCCATGGATTCCCAAACGCCCCCCGAACCCCTGCCACCCGTCGTGTCGCCGACCCATCCTCCGGCGCGCCGGCGCCGCTGGGTCGGGAGCCTGATGGCCCTGCTGCTGCTCGTGGCGCTCGGGGGCGGTGCCTGGTACCTGATCCAGCGTTCCAAATCACCGGCGCCCGGCGCGGGCGGACCGGGCCAGGGCGCGGGCCGCCCCGGCGGCGGTGGTCCGGGCGGGCGTGCGGGTGGCGGCGGCCCGGCCTCCAGCACCGTCGGCACCGCCGTCGCGCGGCAGGCCGACATTCCGGTGCAGCTCGAAGCGCTGGGCACGGTCACGCCGCTGGCCAACGTGACCGTGCAGCCGCAGGTGTCGGGCGTGCTCACGGCCGTGCTGTTCAAGGAGGGCCAGATGGTCAAGAAGGGCGACGTGCTCGCCACCATCGACCCGCAGCCCTTCGAGAACGCGCTGGCGCAGGCCGCCGGTGCCCGCCAGCGCGACGAGGCCCAACTGGCCGCGGCGCGCGTCACGCTGCAGCGCTACCAGACGCTGCTCGGGCAGGACTCCATCGCCCGCCAGGACGTCGACACCCAGGCCGCATTGGTCAAGCAGCTTGAAGGCACCGTGGCCATCGACCGCGCCAACGAAAACACCGCCAAGCTCAACCTGGCCTGGAGCCGCATCACGGCGCCGGTGAGCGGGCGCATCGGCCTGCGGCCGGTGGACGCGGGCAACTACATCTCGACCGGCAGCACGGGCGGCGTGGCCACCATCACGCAGATCGCGCCCATCGACGTCGAGTTCGCCATTCCGCAAGACCGCGTGCCCGAGGTGCAGGAGCGGCTGGGCCAGGGCGCCACGCTCGCCACCACCGCCTTCGACCGCACGCGCACGCGCCGGCTGGCCGACGGCAGCTTCTCCACGCTCGACAACATGGTCGACACGCAGACCGGCACCGTGAAGGCCAAGGCGCGCTTCACCAACGCCGACGGCGCACTGTTCCCGAACCAGTTCGTCAACCTGCGGCTGCTGCTGCGCACCGTGAGCAGCGCGGTGGTGGTGCCGGTCACCGCGCTGCGCCACGGCCCGAACGGCGACTACGTGTACGTGGTGACGGCGGAGAACACGGCCTCGCAGCGGCCGGTGACGCGCGGCGAATCGAGCGTCGATTTCGCCTCGATCACCAAGGGCCTGCAGCCCGGCGAAACCGTGGTGACCGAAGGCGGCGACCGCCTGAAGGACGGCGCGCGCGTGCAGACCACGGTCGACCGGCCGGCCGGTGCGGCCTCCGGGGCGGCAGCGCCAGGCGGACGGCGCGGAGGACGTCGGCAGGAAGGCGCCGGCGGCGCCGGTGGCGCGCAAGGCGGCGGAGCCCGTCCGGCCGAAGCGGCGGCGCCGGCTTCGCCATCGCAGGCACCGGCCGCACCCGCCGCCGGAACGGCTGCGCCAGCTGCAGCGCCAGCGGCAGCAACGCCTACACCTGCAGCAGCCCCTGCACCTGCAGCCACACCCGCCAAGCTCCCCACCGCCGAACAGCGCCAGCGCATGCTCGATGCGGCCAAGGACGATCCCGAACAGCTCGAACGCCGCAAGCGTTTCCTCGAAGCCCTCGACCGCGGCGAGCCGGCCGCACTGGAGCGCTGGCAGCGCATGGCCGAGCGCGGCGGCGCCGGTGGCGGCGGCGGCGAACGCGGTGGTGAGGGACGGCGCAGTCCATGAGCCCCTCGCGCCCGTTCATCCTGCGGCCGGTCGCCACCTCGCTGCTGATGCTGGCCATCGTGCTGGCCGGCCTGGTGGCGTTCCGCTTTTTGCCGCTGGCGGCGCTGCCGCAGGTCGACTACCCGACCATCCAGGTCCAGACGCTCTACCCCGGGGCCAGCCCCGAGGTCATGAGCAACACCGTCACCGCGCCGCTGGAGCGCCAGTTCGGCCAGATGTCGGGCCTGGACCGCATGAGCTCGACCAGCGCGGCGGGCGTGTCGATCATCACGCTGCAGTTCTCGCTGGGCCAGACGCTCGACGTCGCCGAGCAGGAAGTGCAGGCCGCCATCAACGCCGGCGGCTCGCTGCTGCCGGCCGACCTGCCCGCGCCGCCGGTGTATGCCAAGGTCAACCCGGCTGACGCGCCGGTGCTCACGCTGGCCATCACCTCCGACACGCTGCCGCTCACCGAGGTGCAGAACCTCGTGAACACCCGGCTCGCGCAGAAGATCAGCCAGGTCTCGGGCGTGGGCCTCGTGTCGCTCAGCGGCGGGCAGCGCCCGGCCGTGCGCATCCAGGCCAACACGCAGGCGCTGGCGGCCAACGGCATCGGGCTGGATTCGCTGCGCACCGCGATCAGCGCGGCGAACTCCAACGGCGCCAAGGGCAGCTTCGACGGCCCCAAGCGCGCCTACACCATCAACTCGAACGACCAGCTGCTCACGGTCGACGACTACAAGAACCTCATCGTCAGCTACAAGAACGGCGCGCCGATCCGCATGGTCGACGTGGCGCGCGTGGTCAACAGCGCCGAGAACGCGCAGCTCGGTGCCTGGTCCGGGCGCAAGGTCGATGGGCAGGTACAGCTCACGCCCGCCATCATCCTGAACGTGCAGCGCCAGCCCGGCGCCAACGTGATCGCCACCGTCAACGCCATCAAGAAGCAGCTGCCCGAGCTGCAGGCCGGCCTGCCCGCGGGCCTGCAGATCGAGGTGCTGAGCGACCGCA
The DNA here is from genome assembly GCF_059415405.1 of Variovorax sp. GW821-FHT10C12. Taxonomy (NCBI): domain Bacteria; kingdom Pseudomonadati; phylum Pseudomonadota; class Betaproteobacteria; order Burkholderiales; family Comamonadaceae; genus Variovorax; species Variovorax sp. GW821-FHT10C12. The sequence goes on along the minus strand of NZ_JBWKNE010000009.1, from coordinate 2,232 downwards.
CCGCCGGCATCCGCTCGTCGGTGCAGCACGTCGAGATGGAACTGGTGCTGGCCGTGGTGCTCGTGGTGCTGGTGATCTTCGCCTTCCTGGGCAGCCTGCGCGCCACCGTCATCGCCAGCATTGCCGTGCCGATCTCGCTGATCGGCAGCTTCGGCCTGATGTACCTGCTGGGCTACAGCCTGAACAACCTGAGCCTGATGGCGCTGACCATCGCCACCGGCTTCGTGGTGGACGACGCGATCGTCATGATCGAGAACATCGCGCGCTACATCGAGGAGGGCGAGAAGCCATTGCAGGCGGCGTTCAAGGGCGCGGCGCAGATCGGCTTCACGATCATCTCGCTGACCGTGTCGCTCATCGCCGTGCTGATCCCGCTGCTGTTCATGGGCGACGTGGTGGGCCGTCTGTTCCGCGAGTTCGCGGTGACGCTGGCGATCACCATCCTGATCTCGGGCGTGGTCTCGCTCACGCTGGTGCCGATGATGTCGGCGCGCTGGCTCAAGCACGAGCCGAAGAAAGACGCATCGGGCACCGGCTTCGGCGCGCGCGCCCAGCGTTTCTTCGACGGCGTGATGGTGCGCTACGACCGCTCGCTGCACTGGGTGATCGCGCACCAGCCGCTCACGCTGCTGGTGGCGTTGCTCACCATGGTGCTGACCGTGGTGCTGTACCTCACCATTCCCAAGGGCTTGTTCCCCACGCAGGACACCGGCCAGCTGCAGGCCCGCGTGCAGGCCGCGCAAGACGTGTCCTTCGACCGCATGGCGCAGCTGCAACAGCAGGCCGCGCGCGCCATTCTTGAAGACCATGACGTCGAGAACCTCAGTTCCTTCGTCGGCGTGGACGCGGCCAACAACACGATGCTGCACACCGGCAGCATGCTCATCAACCTGACCAAGAGCCACGACAACCAGCAGGAGGTGATGGAGCGCCTGCGCGATCGTGTGCGGCAGGTGGCCGGCCTCACGCTGTACCTGCAGCCCATGCAGGACCTGACCATCGACGCCGAGACCGGCCCGACCGAGTACCGCGTGTCGCTCGAAGGCGTGAACAGCGCGCTCGTCACCGAGTGGATGCAGAAGCTCGTGGCGAAGCTGCAGGAATCGGACAAGGTGCGCAACGTGAGCAGCGATGCCGGTGCGCAGGGGCTGGCGGCGTATGTGAACGTGAACCGCGACACGGCGTCGCGGCTGTCGATCACCGCGAGTTCGGTGGATGACGCGCTGTACAGCGCCTTCGGGCAGCGCATCGTGTCGACCATCTTCACCGAGACGAACCAGTACCGCGTGATCCTGGAAGCGCAGCCCGGCATGGTGAACACGCCGCAGACGCTGGGGCAGCTGAACCTCATTGCGGGGTCGGGCACGGCGACGCCGTTGTCGGCCTTTGCGGAGATCAGCGAGCGGCAGGCGCCGTTGCAGATCACGCACGTGGCGCAGTATCCGGCGAGTACGTTGAACTTCGATACGGCGCCGGGGGTGTCACTGGGTGGTTCGGTTGCCGCGATTCGTGCGGCTGCGAAAGAGATCGGGTTGCCTAGCAGTGTGACGATGACTTTTCTGGGGGCTTCTGGGGCTTATGAGAAGTCGTTGTCGAATCAGTTGTGGTTGATTCTGGCGGCGGTGGTTTGTGTGTACATCGTTCTTGGGGTGCTGTACGAGAGCTATGTGCATCCGTTGACGATCTTGTCTACGTTGCCTTCTGCTGGGGTTGGAGCTTTGTTGGCCTTGATGCTGACCGGCAATGACCTGGGGGTGATCGGGATCATCGGGATCATTCTGCTGATCGGCATCGTGAAGAAGAACGCGATCATGATGATCGACTTTGCTATCGATGCGGAGCGGACGCAGGGGAAGTCGGCGCGTGAGGCGATTCATCAGGCTGCGTTGTTGCGGTTTCGGCCGATCTTGATGACTACGTTGGCGGCTTTGTTTGCTGCTGTGCCCTTGATGTTCAGTTTTGGGGATGGGGCTGAATTGCGACGTCCTCTCGGGTTGGCGATCTTTGGGGGGTTGATCGTTAGTCAGTTGCTGACTTTGTTTACTACGCCGGTTATCTATTTGGCGTTTGATCGGTTGGGTGGGGGGAGTGGTCGTCGGTCTTCTTCGGAGCTTGAGGAGGAGACGGCTTGATCTGTTTGTTCTCCTGCTGTTCTTTTGTTTTCCGAGGCCGGGTCTCGCCCCGGCGGGCGACTCACTTTCTTTTGCTTCGCCAAAAGAAAGTAAGCAAAGA
>NZ_JBWKNE010000008.1:3513-211885 GCF_059415405.1 Variovorax sp. GW821-FHT10C12 | reverse complement strand
ATCGGGCGAGCGCTCCACCGCGATGCCGACCAGCGTCTCGGGCTTCACGCCGCGCGCCAGCAGGTGGTGCGCGAGGCTGTTGGCGCGTGCGTTCAGGTCGCCATAGCTCAGCACCTGCTCGCCGAAGGCCAACGCGGTCGCGTCGGGCTGCGCGGCGGCCTGGCGTTCGAAGAGACGGTGAACGGGCTCGACGTCGCCATGGCTTCGCATGTTGACGCCCCATGCCGCGAGCTGCGCATGTTCCACCTCGTCGAGCAGCGCGAGCGCGCCCAGCGGCTGGCGCGGGTCGGTGGCCAGTGCGGCGAGCACGCGGTGGTAGTGGCCCGCAAGTCGCGCGATGGTGGCGGGCTCGAAGAGTTCGGCCGCGTAGCGGAAGGCGGCGCGGATGCTGCCGTCCTCGCGCTCGATGGTTTCCAGCGTGAGCTCGAAGGGCGCGGTGCGCTCTTCCAGGTCAATGCGCCGCACCGCCAACCGCGGCCAGCCGCGCAGCGGCCGCTCGCCTTCCCCCAGATGATTGAACATGACCTGGAACAGCGGAGGGGCCGCATGGCCGCCGTCGCCGCGCAGCGCCTGCACCAGCCGTTCATAGGGCAGCTCCTGGTTCGCCTGCGCCTCGAAGGCGGTGTCGCGCACCTGCGCGAGCAGTTCGGCCAGCGGCATGCGCGCGTTCAGGCGCGCATCCATCACCACGGTGTTGATGAAAGCGCCGACGACACCCACGGTCTCGGGACGGCTGCGGCCCGCGACCGGCACGCCGATGCGGATCTCATCCTGCCCGGTGTAGCGGAAAAGCACCGCATGGAAGGCTGCGAGCAGCACCATGAAGAGCGTGCTACCCTGCGCGCGCGCCTGCTGCCGGAGTTCGCGCGCGAGCGGCGCGGGCACGTCGAGCGCATGCTGCACCGCGCTGTAGCCGGACTGGCCCGAGCGCGGGCGATCGGTCGCGAGGTCGAGCACCGGCTGGCTGCCGCCGAGCCGCTGGCGCCAATAAGCCAGTTGCCGCGCGCCCTCTTCCCCTTCGAGCCACCGGTGCTGCCAGCGCGCGAAGTCGATGTAGCGGATCTCGGGCCCGGGTCCCGGCCGGGCCGCCACGCCATCGATCTGCTGCGCATAGAACTGCGCCAGCTCGTCGAGGATGAGTTCGACAGTCCACGCATCAGAGACGATGTGGTGCAGCATCAGCAGCAACTGGTGCTCGCCCTCTTCCATCTTCAGCAGCGCGCCGCGCAGCAGCGGGCCGGTCGTCAGGTCGAAGGGTGTGCGGCAGACCTGGAGCACCGCTTCACGATGGCGCACCGCGCGGGTCGCGGCATCGAGCGTGCTCAGATCGGCGAAGGGAATGTCGACGCGTGCTACGGGGTCGATGCGCTGCTCGGGCAGGCCTTCCGCGCCGGTGCCGAACACGGTGCGCAGGCTGTCGTGGCGCTGCACCAGGCGATGCACCGCCTCTTGCAGTGCGGCCACGTCCAGCAAGCCCGAGAAGCCGAGTCCGCCGCCGACGTGATACGCCGTGTTGCCGGCATCGAGCTGCCAAAGGAACCATTGGCCCTGCTGCATGAAGGAGACCGGCGCGGCGCCGCCGTCGTCGGTGCTCTTCGCGATGCCCTCGCGCGAAGGACGCGGCGCGGTGCCGGCCGTCCCGGCGGCACCGTTGCCGTCCTCGCGCTTCAGGCGGCGCTGCAGCAGGCTCAGTTGCGCCGGCGTCAGTTTCGCGCGGCGTGCGGTGATGTCGTTACCCTGGCTCATGATGGAAAACTCGCAGTGCTGCGGTCGAGGCGATCGCCGTCCCGGCCCTTTTCGCCTGCTTCGTCGGCTTCGTCGGCTTCGTCGTCGAGGCTGGCCGCTTCGATGTCCTCGATCAGCCGCAGTTCGACCAGTGCAGCCAGCTCGGCGACGGTGGGCGCCTTGAAGAAGGCGGCAGGCGCCAGGTCCACGCCGTAGGCCTTGCGCACCTTCGACAGCAGGCGGATGGCGAGCAGCGAATCGCCGCCCAGTTCGAACAGGTTGTCGTTCACGCCCACGGGCGCGATGCCGAGCGCCTCGGTCCACAGTTCGGCGAGCCCCTCCTCGAGATCGCCTTCTGGGGCGACGAAAGCCGTCTGCAGCACGGGACGTGGATGGCCGGCGCGCGCGGGGGCGGTGGCCTCGGGCTCGTCGTCCATCGCATCCAGCAGGCCGCGAAGCGGGCGCAGGCGCGGCGCGAGCGGCAAGGCGGACACCACGACCTGCGGCAGGTCGGGCCCGTTGACGATGCGCTCGAAGGCCAGCACGCCGGTGCGCTCGTCCAGGCCCATGCCCTCGGGCATGTCCTTGCCGGCCGCGGCGCCCACGTCGCGCCAGGCGTCCCAGTTGACCGAAAACACCGGAAACGCCGACGAACGGCGGTGCGCGCTCGCCAAGGCATCGAGGTAGTCGTTGGCCGCGGCGTAGTCGCTGAGGCCAAGGCCGCCGAGCAGCGTCGCGATCGAGGAGCAGAAGAGCACGAAATCCAGCGGCTCCGAGGCCACCGCGTCGAGCAGCGCGCGCGTGCCCGCCACCTTGGGTGCGAACGCCGCTTCGACCTGCGCCTGCGTGCGTTGCGAGACCATGCCGTGGCCGGGTTCGATGACGGCGTGGACGACACCGTTCACCGCGCCGAAGCGCGCACGCGCCGCGGCCCATGCGCTGCGCAGTTGGGCAGGGTCGCTCACATCGGCGGCCACGGTCAGCACCTCGGTGCCGGCCGCCTCCAGTTCGATGAGTTGCTGCAGCCGGCGGCGCAGCGCCAATGGCTGGTCGGCTGCTTCGGCAAGGCGCGCCCACTCGCTGCGCTCGGGCACCGGCGTGCGGCCCAGCAGCACCAGCCGGGCCTGCCAGGTCTTGCCGAGGTGGCGCGCGAGCGCAAGGCCCACGCCGCCGAGCCCGCCGGTGATGAGATACACGCCGCCCTTGCGCAGGCGCTGCACGCCCGGCGTATCCACTGCGAGCGCTTCGTAGCCCTTGGTCCAGCGGTGCGGACCGCGGTAGGCGACGACGGCTTCGCCGTGCGATGCCGCCGCCTCTTCGGCCACGCGGCGTGCAAGTTCACTCTCGGCCGCGCTCTCGGGCGCCGGCAGCACCACATCCACGATGCGGCACGCGATCGACGGCGACTCCTGGCCCAGCACCTTGGCCAGGCCGCGCAGCGTGGCCTTCTCGGGCGAAAGGGCCTCGGTGCCGGTGACGTCCTCGATGCCGTCGGCGACCACGGTCAGCGCCAGCGGTGCGCGTTGCGATCCACCGGCGTCGTCGAGCGCCTGGGCCAGTGCGAGCAGGCTGAAGTAACCACGCTCGAAGACCTCGGCCTGCGAGGCGGCGGGGCGCCCCGCGTCGAGGCTCCACAGATGGAACACCTGCGTCACCGCACCGGCCTCGGCTTCCACCTCGCGCAGGAGCCGCGCATGCTCGGCGCGCTCCGTGGGCCGCAGCGTGTACTGCAGCGCGGCGGTGCGCGCGAAGGCCTTGCCACGCAACGCGACGACCACCGGCACGCCCTGCGCACGCAGCGTGCGTGCGAGGCGGTCGGTGAAGCTGTTGGCATCGCCGAGGATCAGCGTGCAGCCCGAGCCTCCCGTGTCGGCCACTGCGGGCTGCTCGGCACGCGGCGGCAGTGCCGTGCGCTTCCACGCGGGCACGTAGAAAGGACTGGTGGGCCCGGCTTGCACGGGCTGCTGCGACGCTGCCGCGGGATCAACCCAGAACCGCTGGCGCCGGAAGGCATAGGTCGGCAATGACACGCGGCGCCGGCTCTCGCCGTTGCGGCAGGCTGCCCAGTCGATGTCCACGCCCACGGTCCACAAGCCCGCCACCGCATTCGCCAGCTGCGGCGCATTGCGCGCGAGCTGCTGCGGATGGGCCTGGCTGGCCCAGATGCCGGCGGCCGAAGTGCTGTCGGCGTGCAGCCTTGCGAGACCGGCGAGCGTCTCGCCCGGACCGACTTCGATCACCGCGCGGCCGGGCGTCGCGAAGACCTCGCGCAGGCCTTCGGCGAAGCGCACCGCGCCCCGCAGATGCCGCCCCCAGTAAGCGGGGTCGGTGGCTTCCTGCGCCGTGATCGGCTTGCCCGACGCATTGGAGAGAAATGGAATGGCGGGTGCGCTCCTCGGCACCGCAGCCACGACGCGCTCCAGCTCCGCGACCACCGGGTCGACGAGGCGCGAATGGAAAGCAATGGACACGTGCAGGCGGCGCGGCACATGCTGCTTCGCGCGCAGCGCCTCCTCGACGCGCTCGATCGCATCCACCGGGCCGGAGAGCACGCACAGCGCCTCGCCGTTCACCGCGGCAAGATCGCAGCCCATGGCGAGCCAGGGCGCCAGCTCCTTCTCGGAAAGCGACACGGCGGTCATCGCGCCCGGCACCACCGTCTGCAGCAGGCGGCCGCGCGCGGCCACGATGCGCAGCGCATCTTCGAGCGAGAACACGCCGGCCAGGCATGCCGCGACATATTCGCCAAGGCTGTGGCCGAGCATCAGCGCGGGCTTGACGCCGCAGTGCATCCACCAGCGCGCCATCGCGTAGCCGACGACGAAGAGCGCGGGCTGCGCGAACTCGACGCGCAGCAGGCGCTCATTGGCGACCCCCTCGCCGCCCGCTGGTGGAAACAGCAGCGGCTGCAAGTCGACGCCGCTGTCCTTGCGCAGCAGCGCGAAGCAGCGGTCCATCTCCTCGCGGAACACGGTGCTCTCGCGATAGAGGTCTGCGCCCATGAGCGCGTGCTGCGTGCCGCTGCCGGGAAAAAGGAACACGACTTCGGGCGCCGCGGTCACGGGCTTCGGCGCGAGCGCGAGGGGCGCAGCGAGCATCTCGGCGGCCATCGCGGACTGGTTCGCGACCACTGCGCTGCGCCATGCAAAGGGTTTGCGTCCTTCCTGAAGCGTGAAGGCGACGTCCGCCAGCGATTGCTCATCGCCGGATTCGCGCAGATGCGCAGCCAGGCGCTCACGGCCTTCCTTGAGCGCGCCTGCGTCCTTGGCCGACAGCGGCAGCACCTGCCACGGCGATGCCTTGACTTGCGCGGAACGCGTACGCGGCGCCTCTTCGAGCACCGCGTGCACATTGGTTCCGCCGATGCCGAACGAGCTCACGCCCGCGCGGCGCGGCGTGCGGCCCTCGGGCCAGGGCTGGCGCTGCGCGTTCACATAGAACGGGCTGCTCGCGAAATCGATCTGCGGATTGGGCTTCGTGAAATGCAGGCTGGGCGGCAGCACGCCGTGCTTGAGCGCCATCGTGGCCTTGATGAGCCCCGCCACGCCGGCCGCCGCATCGAGGTGGCCGATGTTGGTCTTGACCGAACCGACGGCGCAGAAGCCGCGCCGCTCGGTGTCGGCGCGAAAGGCCTGCGTGAGCGCCGCGATCTCGATCGGGTCGCCCAGCGTGGTGCCGGTGCCGTGCGCCTCGATGTAGCCGATGGTGTCGGCCGAGACGCCCGCGATCAGCTGCGCCGCGCGGATGACCTCGGCCTGCCCGTCGATGCTGGGCGCGGTGAAGCCGACCTTGGCGGAGCCGTCGTTGTTGGCCGCGGTGCCCTTGATGACGGCATGGATGGTGTCGCCGTCGCGCAGCGCCTCATCGAGGCGCTTGAGCACGACCACGCCGGCACCGCTGCCGATCACCGTGCCGGCCGCATCGGCGTCGAAGGCGCGGCAATGGCCATCGGGCGAGAGGATCGCGCCGGCCTGGTAGCGGTAGCCACCCTCCTGCAGCAGGTTGAGCCACACGCCGCCGGCCAGGGCCATGTCGCAATCGTGGCTCAACAGCGCCTGGCAGGCGGTGTGCACGGCCGTGAGCGAGGTGGAGCAGGCGGTCTGCACGCTCACGGCGGGGCCGCGCAGATTGAGCTTGTAGGCCACGCGCGTGCACAGCGAGCCGCTGCCGTTGCCGTTCATCAGGCCGAGCAGGTCGGCGATGCCCGTGTGCGCGCCGAGGCCGAAGGACGGCAGCAGGTTGCGGATCAGGTAGACGTTGGCGCCCTCGCCCGCGTAGACGCCGACCTTGCCCGGCCAGCGCTCGGTATCGCAGCCGGCGTGTTCGAGCGCCGCCGAAGCACACTCGAGAAACACGCGCTGCTGCGGGTCGAGGGTCTCGGCTTCGCGGGGCGTGTAGCCGAAGAAGCCGGCGTCGAAGTGGTCGAAGCCCTCGAACATCACGCCGGCCTTCACGTAGTCGGGGTCGTCCAGCAGGCTCTGCGGCACGCCGCGTTCGCGCAGCTGCTCGTCGGTGAAGCGCGACACCGATTCCACGCCGCCCTGGATGTTGCGCCAGAAGGCGTCCACGTCGTCGGCGCCGGGAAAGCGGCCCGACAGGCCGACGATGGCGATCTCGAGACCGGTGGGTTCGTTGAAGCTAGACATCAGGTGACTCTCTGTGCGGCCTTGCGGCGTTGAAGCATCGCGGCGCGCTGGCGCAGCGCGCGGTCGTCGGCGCCCGCCGCAGAAGCAGCCGCGGCTTGCGCACCTCCCTGCTCGATCCAGCGCGCGAGCGATTCGACGGTGGGGTACTTGAAGAGGTTGACCAGCGGGAAGCTGCCCTGCAGCCGGTCTTCCAGCAGGCGGTGCGCACGGATGAGCAGCAGCGAATGCCCGCCGAGGTCGAAGAAGTTGTCGTGCAGCCCGACCTGCCCGACCTGCAGCACCTCCGACCAGATGGCCGCGAGCGAGCGCGCCACATGGCCCTGCGGCGCCTCGTAAGTGCGCTCGCGGCCCGACTCCCCGGGCTCGGGCAGCGCCTTGCGATCGACCTTGCCGTTGGCGTTGAGCGGCAGCGCATCCAGCACCACGAGAGCGCGCGGCACCATGTGGTCGGGCAGCGCCTGCCCCAGCTGCTCGCGCAATGCGACGGTGTCGACCACCTGCTGCGCGTGGGCGGCGATGTAAGCCACCAGCGAAGTGCCCGTCGCCCCCTCGCGGGCCACGACCACGGCCTCGCGCACCTGCGGATGCGCGAGCAGCTGTGCCTCGATCTCGCCGAGTTCGATGCGGAAGCCGCGGATCTTCACCTGGTGGTCGAGGCGGCCGAGGTAGTCGAGCTGGCCCTGGCTGTTCCAGCGCACGAGGTCGCCGGTGCGGTACAGGCGCCCGCCGCCGGTCGCATCGAAGGGGTCGGCCACGAAGCGCTCCGAGGTCAGCCCCGGTCGCTTCGCATAGCCGCGCGCCAGGCCGATGCCGCCCAGGTACAACTCGCCCGCCACGCCCGGCGGCACGAGGTTGAGCGAAGCATCGAGCACATGGGTCTGGATGCCGGAAATGGGCTGCCCGATCGCGACCTGGCTGCGGCCGTCGTCGCGGCAGGTCCAGTGGGTCACGTCGATGGCCGCTTCGGTGGGGCCGTAGAGGTTGTAGAGCCGGGCCTGCGGCAGGCGAGCGAGCACCTCGTTCTGCGCCTCGGCGGGCAGGGCCTCGCCGCTGCACACGATGCGGCGCAGGCTGGTGCAGCTTTCCACGTCGGGCTGCGTGAGGAAAGCTTGCAGCATCGAAGGCACGAAGTGCAGCGTGCTCACGCCGTGACGGCGGATCAGTTCGACCAGCCGCGCCGGGTCGCGGTGATCGCCCGGTGCCGCCACGGCCAGCCGCGCACCGACCATCAGCGGCCAGAAGAACTCCCACACGGACACGTCGAAGCTGAACGGCGTCTTCTGCAGCACGGTGTCGCCGGCGCCCAGGGCATAAGCCTGCTGCATCCAGGCGAGCCGGTTGTGCAACGCGCGGTGACGGTTGGCCGCGCCCTTGGGCTTGCCGGTGGAGCCCGAGGTGTAGATGACATAGGCGAGGTTCTCGGCGTTCAGCGCCACGGCCGGATCGCTGTCGGGCGCATGCCCCTGCGCATCGTCGCCATCGATGGCCAGCAGCGCCACGCCCGGCATCTCCTGGGGCAGCCGTTCGCGCAGACGCTCCTGGGTGACCAGCAACGCGAGTCCGCTGTCTTGCACCATGTAGGCGATGCGATCGATCGGATGCTCCGGGTCGATGGGCACGTAGGCGCCGCCGGCCTTCATGACCGCAAGCAGCGCGATGACCAGTTCGTTGCTGCGCTCCAGCGCCACGCCCACGAGGCTCTCGGGCCGCACGCCGCGGGCGATGAGTTGGTGGGCGAGGCGGTTGGCGCGGCGCTCGAGCTCGGCATAACTCAGTGCTTCATCGCCGAAAACCAGCGCCTGGACATCCGGATGCGCGGCAGCCCGGCGTGCGATGACATGGTGCACCGGCTCGGCCTCGCCGTGGCTCGCCGTGCTGACGCCCCATGCCGCGAGCTGCGCGTGTTCGGCATCGTCGAGCAGCGCGATGCCGTCCACCGCACGGTCTGCATCGGTGCAGAGCGCGCCGAGCACGGTCACGTAATGCCGCGCCATGCGTGCGATGGTTTCGCGCTCGAACAGATCGTCGGCGTAGATCACGTCGAGCCTCAGATGGCCGTCGGGCCGCTCCCGGGCTTCCAGCACCCAGTCGAACTGGGTCTGCAGGTCGGGCAGCGCCTGGTCCTGCACCTGGATGCCTTCCAGGCGCTGCAGCGGGCGATGGTCCTCGAAGAGGTGGTTGATCATCACCTGGAACAAGGGGCTCTGGCCCATGCTGCGCCCAGGCTGCAGGTGCTGCACCAGTTGCTCGAAGGGCAGGTCCTGGTGCGCCTGCGCGCCCAGCACCGCCTCACGGGCCTGTGCGAGCGCGCGCGAGAGCGGTGTGCGGCCGCTGATCGGGTTGCGCAGCACGAGCGTGTTGACGAACAGGCCGATGACGTTCTCGAACTCCACTCGGTTGCGGTTGGCGATCGTGGCGCCGACACGAATGTCTTCCTGGCCTGTATAGCGGTGCAACAGCACCTGCAGGCCCGCGAGCAGCACCATGAACAGCGTGACGCCCTCGGCCTGTGCAACGCCGCGCAGCTGGCCGAGCAACGGTGCGGGCAACTCGACGGTGTGCCGCGCCGCGCGGTAGCTGGCCTGCGGATTGCGCGGGCGGTCGCTGCGCAGCTCGAACACCGGATGCGCATCGCCAAGTTCCTTGCGCCACCAGGCGAGCTGCCGCTCGGCCTCGCCGGCGGCCAGCCACTCGCGCTGCCAGACCGCGTAGTCGGCGTACTGCGCGTGCAGCACGGGCAACGCCGCGGCACGGCCCTGCCGGCGCGCTGCATAGCCTGCGGCCAGTTCGTCGATCAGCACCTGCATCGAGGCACCATCGGACACGATGTGGTGCATCACCATGGCGAGCACCTGGGTGTCGTCCGTCAGGCGCAGCAGCGCCGCGCGCCACAAGCCGCCCCGGGCCAGGTCGAAAGGCGCGCTCTTGATGCGGCGGACCTCGCTTTCAAGGCGGTTGTCGCGTTCATCGGCAGGCACGTCACGCAGGTCGATCACTTCGAGCGCGAGCGTGCCGGTCGGCTTGATCCATTGCGCGGCAACGCCGTCGCTGCCCACGCGGAACACGGTGCGCAGCGACTCGTGCCGCGCAACGAGGTCGTCGAGCGCCGCGCGCAGCGCATCGGCCTGCAGCACGCCGGTGAGGCGAAGCGCGCCGCTCATGTGGTACGCCGCACTCGCCGGATCGAGCTGCCAGAGGAACCACTGGCGCTCCTGCGCATGGGACAGCGGCAGCGCGTGCAGCCTGCGTTCCGGCGGCAACACGGCGATGGGCGCCGGGCGGGCGCGCACGCCTTGCGCGAGTTGCTTTCGCACGGCGGCCGCGCACTCGCGCAGCCGCGGCTGCTCGAACATGAGGCGCACGGGGAAATCGACATCCCAATGCGCCGAGATGCGCGAGGCCACCTGGGTCGCGGTGAGCGAACTGCCGCCACGGGTGAAGAAATGCGCGTCGCGCGCAAAGGGCTTCGCATCGGCCGGCCGCAGCACCTCGCGCCAGATGGCGTCGAGCGTACGCTCGGTCTCGTCCAGCGCGGGTTCTTCGGCCGGCGCCTCGGTGGGGCCGCCCTTGACGAACGCCCCGCGCTCGTAGATCGCATAGGCATCCGCGCTGCGATCGAGCCAGCCCGCGCGGCAGGCGCTGCGCTGCAGCTTGCCGCTGGTGGTCTTGGGCATGCCGCCCGGGTTGAGCAGCAGCACGGCCGACAGCGCTTCGCCGAACACTTCGCTGACCGCGGCACTCAGCGCCTCGACCAGCACCTGCGGCGGCACCAGCTTCTGCATGCTGCGCGACACCTCGGCCGCGGCGCCGATGCCTTCGCCGTCGGGACCGCTGGCGGCGAACACCGCCACGCGCCCTTTGCGCACCGCATCGACCTCGGCCTCGATGACGCGCTCGATGTCCTGCGGGTAGATGTTGTGGCCGCGGACGATGATCAGGTCCTTGATGCGGCCCGTGACGTAGAGCTCGCCGTCGCAGACGAAGCCGAGGTCGCCGGTGCGCAGCCAGCGGCGACCCGCGATCTCGACGAAGGTCTCGGCGGATTCGCGCGGCTTGCCCCAGTAGCCGGCACCGATGCTCCCGCCGCTCACCCAGATTTCGCCGATGCGGCCGGGCTCGGCCACCACGGACAGCGTGGCGGGATCGACGATCTCGACCACATGCTCGACCGCCACCGCGCCGCAGCCCACGAGCAGCGTGCCGCCCTCGCTGGGCGCGCCCTTGCCGGCGGCCAGGCCATCGGCGTCGAAGCCGCGCGCCACCATGCCGGCGCCGCGCTTGCCGCCGGTCACGAACAGGGTCGCTTCGGCGAGGCCGTAGCAGGCGTAGACCGCGCCGGGGTCGAAGCCCGCGGGGGCGAAGCGTTCGATGAAATCGAATTCGGTGTCGGCACGCACCGGCTCGGCGCCGGTGTAGGCCACGCGCCAGCTCGAGAGGTCGAGTTGCGCGATCTGCGCGTCCTTCACGCGCTCCAGGCAGAGGCGGAACGAGAAGTCGGGGCCGCCGCTGAGCGTGGCGCGGTGGCGCGAGATCAGCTCCAGCCAGCGCACCGGGCGTTCGAGGAAATAGCGCGGCGACGTCAGCACCAGCGGGATGCCGCTGTAGAGCGGCTGCATCAGGCCGCCGATGAGGCCCATGTCGTGATAGAGCGGCGCCCACGAGACGAACTTGTCGTCGGGCCCGATGCCCATGCCGACCTGGATCGCCTGCTCGTTGGCCATCAGGTTGCGATGCGTGACGATGACACCCTTGGGCGCCGAGGTCGAGCCCGAGGTGTATTGCAGGAAGGCGATATCGTCGTCGCTGGGCTCGAAAGGCTGCCAGGTGTCGGCGAGCGCGATGTCGATCGCGTCGACGGCAACGATCTGCACATCGCCGAACTGGTTGCCTGCCGCCGACATCGCGGCGCTCAGCGCGGAAGACGTGAGCACGCAGCGCGCCTGCGAATCGGCGGCCACGCCGGTGAGCCGCGCCAGGTGCTGCGGCCGCGTCGATTCGGGCGGGAACACCGGCACCGCGATCACGCCGCAGTAGAAGCAGGCCAGCATGCTCACGGCGTAGTGGTCGCCGTTGTCGAGCATCACGAGCGCGCGGTCGCCCTTGGCGAACTGCTGCTGCAGGCGGGCCGCGAGCGCGCGCACGCGCTGCTCGAAGACGGCATAGGTGAAGGGCAACTCGCTGTAGACGCCGTCGATCTCGTCGACCACGGTGAGCCAAACGTCATGCGGACGCCGTTCGGCCAACGCGCGCAGGTGCGCCACGAAATTGCGCGGGGGCCGGCCGGCGGATGCCGTCGCGAGCGGTTCGTTCATATCTACCCTTGATGCGCCTGAAGGTGCGCTGGATGAAGATGCGTTGGCAGACGCCGTGCGAGCGCCGCGAGAAAGGCGGCCTCGTGTTGCCTGAGAAAGAAATGGCCGCCCTCGAACCAGTCGAGCGTGAAGGCGCCGCCGGTCTCTTCGGACCAGGCCGCCATGGCCGGCACCTCGATGTCGTCCTGGCGTCCCGCAAAGGCATGGATCGGCAGCGGGAGCGGCGGCCAGGCGGCGACATGAACGTGGCTGCGGCAGACGCGGCGGTCGGCGCGCAGCGTGTCCAGCGTGATGCGCATGAGCTCCTCGCTCGCGAACACCTCTTCGGGCGTGCCGCCCTGCTTGCGCAGTTCGGCGATCAGCGAGGCGTCGTCTTCGCCGCCGTCGAAGCGCCCGGGATCGCGTCGGGAAGGGGCCGCGCAGCCGGACACCAGCAGCGCGCGCGGCAACGGCCGCCGCAAGGACTGAAGACGACGGGCCACGCCATGCACGAGCAACGCGCCCATGCTGTGCCCGAAAAACGCGAAGTCGCCGCGCATCGCGTCGGCGTGCTCGGCGCAGATCCGCGCGACCATCGCATCGAAGTCTTCGACAAATGTTTCGCCCATGCGCGCGCCGCGCCCCGGCAACTCCACCGGCACGATGCGAACCCACGGCGGCAGGAAACGCCGCCACCGCAGGTACATGGAGGCGCTTGCGCCCGCGCACGGCAGGCACAGCAGCGCCAGGGGCGCCTGGGCGCTCATCAACCTGCCGCGGTTTGCGTGGTCGGTGCGTCCGCCTGTTGCTGCTGCATCCATTCGCGCAGCGACCTGGGCCGCATGTCGGTCCAGTGGCTCTCTACGTAGGCGAGAACGGTCTTCTTGTCGCCCTGGACGCCTTCGACGGCGGTCCATCCGCCGGGAACGGCCTTCCAGTGGGGCCAGATGGAGTACTGGTCTTCGTGATTGACCAGAACGATGAAGGCCTCGTCTTCGCGGTCAAAACAGCTCGTAGACATCGGTGCATCCTTGTGTGATTGAACAGAAGGAGCGCCGGATGGCCGGTCGCGGACCGGATCGAATTGCAGCGCCCCTGCCAACAGGACGCTTCGCAAGCGAATCTGTTCATTTCACGAGGGAGCACTTGCGGGGGAGATGGCTGCATCCGCCAAGGTGGGCCGGCGGGGCCATGCCACGAACGCGCGGCATGGCGCGCGTTGGCGGGGACGTCGGGCGTCAGGTGCGGGGCTGCGGCGTGGTGTCGGTGCCGGCATCGGGCGATTCGTCGCCATCGCCGAAGTCGTTGGCCGGAGGCAAGAAGCCCGCGAGCAGCCAGAGTTGCGCGGCCTTGTCGTAGGCACGGCGATGCGCGGGCTCTGCCAGGAGCCAGGTCGTCATTTCGGCGCGCGCCACGTCATCGAAATTTTCGCGATCGTGTTCGCGCTGTACCCAGTCCCATGCGGTGTTCCAGATGGGATCGTCTTTTTCCTGTGTCATTCTTGAAAGCCGTTCGCGTTGTCCGTGCAGACCGGCTCTGGAGCGCCTGCGGCCATTGCACAGCGCGCATTCTCGCGGGAAACGGGCGTGCCCCTTCCCAGCGTCGGGCGACGGCCTCTAGCGCGAGCCGCTGTCGAGCAGCAGATGGCCGCAGGACTTGATGGCCGTCGCAGCCTCGGCGATCAGGCCATTCACCAGCCCCAGCGCGCAACCCAGGCGCGCCGCGATCTCCCGCTGCGTCAGGCCTTCCAGCCGATAGAGCTCGAACACCAGGCGCGTTTTCGGTGCGAGCCCGGACAGCACCTGGTCGATGGCAGTGATGACCTGGCGCTCGCACATCATGCGGTCGGGCGTGCCGACGTCCGGCACATCCAGGAGTTCGACGTCGACATCGAAGGTGCGATAGCTGGCCTCGACACGGTGGCGCCGGCAGTAGTCCAGCGCCATGTTGCGCACCACCTGGCAGCAGTAGCCGATGGGCCGGTCGGCCTGCCGCACGCAAGGGCCGTCGACGATCTTCAGGTAGGCGTCCTGCACCACGTCGTCGGCCAGATCCGCCGTGTTGACGATCTTGCGGGCGACGCGCCAAAGCTGCATGCGATGGGCGATGAAGACTTCTCCGAGCGAAGGCTCGGACGAATCCACTGGCATGTTCAACACCTCTTCCTCCTGTGAGCGAGCCGAAACGGTCCGCAAGCCGATTACTACTTTTTATGCACAAATACAAATAAGAATCATTACTATTTATATGCAAACCTCAAGTCACCGTGATGACCTTCCGGGTCACCGTTCGAATCAAGTGATGTGGGTCCCCGCGAAAAATTCGGCGCTGCGAATCGCACGGCCCGGAAGCTCTGCACACACGCGGAGCCCGGCATTGCCCATGCGGGGGATCGCGATGATAGACCACTTCGCGTCGCATCATTTTTCATGGAAAAAATGCGAACGCGGCCCTCGATTGCCTCCTCATGGCCTCTAAGCTGTGGCCCCTTCATGCCAAGCGCCGCGTCACTCATTCCCTTGCCCGCGGGCGAGATTCACCTCTGGTTTTGCTTTCACGGCGATGCCAGCAGCCCCGAGTTGACGGCCGCCTGCCGTGCATTGCTGAGTGCGGAAGAACTGTCGAAACAGGCGCGCTTTCACTTCGCACGCGACCGGCATCGCGCGCTGCTGACACGCACGCTGGTGCGCTCGGTGCTGTCGCGCTACGCGCCGGTGGCGCCGCAGGCCTGGCAGTTCACGAGCAACGCTTTCGGGCGCCCTCGCATTGGCGCTCCGGATGCCCTTGAAGCAGTCGGCCTGACCTTCAACCTGAGCCACACCGACGGACTCATCGTGCTGGTCGTTGCGCGCCACATCGAGCTGGGCGTCGACACCGAGAACATCCAACGCAAGGCGGCGCTCGACGTTGCCAACCACTACTTCTCGCCAGCCGAAGCACGGGCATTGGATGCACTGCCAGCAGCGTTCCAGGCGGAACGCTTCTTCGAGTTGTGGACGCTGAAGGAAAGCTACATCAAGGCGCGCGGCCTGGGCCTGCAGATACCGCTGGACAGCTTCGGCTTTGCGCTGGACGCCCCCGGCACGATCGGCTTCGCGCGCGCGGATTCACGCACGGGCGACGACCCCGCGCAGGGCTGGGACTTCTGGCAACTGCGACCCACGCCGAAGCATCTCGTGGCCCTGTGCGCCGCGCAGGGCCCTTCGGCGTCGGCCCCCACGCGCATCGTCTGCCGGGAGATCGCACCGCTCGAATGGGACCGGCCGCTTGCGGTCCCCACGACCCGCACGAGTGCGGCCATCTAAAATTCCGGCCCTTTCCCCGCTCCCGTACCCATGAACATCGTCGTCAACGAAGAACTCAAAGCCTATATCGATCCCTTGACGCCGGAGGAGTACGAAGCCCTCGAACGCAGCATCCTCACCGAAGGCTGCCGCGACGCGCTGGTGTTGTGGGGCGACGTGCTGGTGGACGGCCACAACCGCTACGGCATCTGCCAGAAGCACGGCCTGCCCTTCCAGACCGTGCAGAACACGCGCTTCAAGACGCTGCAGGACGTGCACCTGTGGATGATCGACCAGCACCTGGGCCGCCGCAGCATCTCGGACTACCTGCGCGGCGTGCTGGCGCTGCGCAAGAAGGACATCGTGGACGAGCGCCGCGCCCGCAGCACCGCCACCACGCCGACCACGGCGGACGACCCGCCCTTCGACGTCGACGACGCGCCCGCTTCGACCTCCACTCCCGCTTCCGACGAAGCCCTGCCGCCGCCCGTGCCGCTGAACAGCCGCGAGGCCATCGCCCGCGCCGCGCGCCTGAGCAGCAGCCAGGTCGTGATGATCGAGAAGATCCAGAAGCAGGCCGCGCCCGAGCTGGTGGCGGCCGTGAAGTCGGGCGTGATCTCGATCAACACGGCCGCGGCCGTCGCTTCCCTTCCCGCCGAGGAGCAGGTGACAGCCGCCAACGCCGGCAAGGACGAACTCAAGCAGGCCGCCAAGCGCGTGCGCGAAGCCAAGCGCAAGCCGCGCGAAGCCGCACCTGAAACCGAAGAAGGCGCCGAACCGGCGTCGCTCGACGCTGTCCAGCAACTGGAACAGCGCGTGGCCGAACTCACGGCCGAAAACGCGGACCTGCGCCGGCAAGTGGCCGCGCTGCAGGCGCAACTGGCGCACTGACGCCCCGGCGGGCGCCGTTCCGCGCGCCCGCCTCTTTCACCGCCCCCCCTGAAACCTCGCGCGCCGCGCTGCGGCCCGCGAGGCCTTGTCGCGTCCGCGACCCACTGAAAACAGTTGTTCGTAATCTTGTGTTTTTATTTGCAACAAGTGTTATATTTTTGACGCCACCTCCAAACAAACACTTTAGTTCTCCAAGCCAGCGTTGCGGACGGCGTCACCGTCCAACTTCCTACAGTGAGTGCTTAAGTTGCAAAAAGAACGGCGATGCCGCCCCCAATCGGTGTTTTCGATGCGGTTGAACGCAATGCCCCGCAGCGGTCGGCTGACGGGCTTCGCTTTGCGGAGGCTGCATGACGGCCGTTAACACTGTTCCCAAAAGTCAACGCGCCCTGCTGAGCTACAGCGTCGAGGGACTGGCGCACCGGGAAGAAGTGCTGCTCAAGTCGCTGATCCGGCTGCTCGACCACCGCACGCACCAGAACTGGTCGTGGAAGGCCGAACAGGCCGACCTGCGGGTCGTCGGCGAACAGGTCGCCCTTGCGGCCGCCTCGCCCCAACCGGCGGTGCCCACACTGACCGTCGCCCATGCCGACCCGCAGCGCGGCCCTTTCCTCGCCCTGCCGCTGCACACCGATGCGCTGGAAACGGCGCTCAACCGCCTCGGCGCGATGGTGGTCCACGCCCGCGGCCTGGGGCTGGCCGTGACCGAGGTGCCGATCGGCGAGCACGAAGAATTCCGCATGCTGCGCTGGCCGCCCGCGGCCGTGCTCGAAGCGCCGATCCGCCTGCGGCTGGCCACGCTGATGTCCAACCGGCCGGCGTCGGTGCTGTCGCTGCAGCAGCGCTCGCCCGCCACGCGCCAGGAGTGCGCGGACTTCCTGGCCGACCTGCAGCGCGCCGGCCTGCTCGAACGCGCCGCCAGCCCCGGCGTTCTCGTGGCCGCCTCGGCCCCCGACAGCGTCTTCCCCGACAGCCGCTTCCCGGCACCCGCCCGCGACACCGTGCAGCCCGGCCTGCTGGCACGCATCAGGAACCGACTCGGCTTGCTGCCGTCAGGCCCTCAATGACCGTAGAACACAAGATCCTCTTCACCGGCACCATGGGCGCCGGCAAAACCACGGCCATCGCCGGCGTGAGCGAGATCCCGCCCGTGAGCACCGACGTGCGCAACAGCGACACCTCGGTCGCCAAGGCCACCACCACGGTCGGCCTGGACTACGGCGAACTCACGCTCGACAACGGCGAAAAGCTGCGCCTGTACGGCACGCCCGGCCAGATGCGCTTCGACTTCATGTGGCGCATCCTGGGGCGCGGCGCGCTCGGCGTGGTGATCCTGGTGGACAACAGCCGCCCCGATCCGCTGGCCGACCTGGACATCTACCTGGACGGCTTTGCCGAACTCATCGCGCAGACCGCCTGCGTCGTGGCGGTGGGCCGCATGGAAACGCACCCGAGCCCCGGCATCGACGCCTACGCCCGGCGCATGGAGGCCAAGGGCGTCGTGTGCCCGGTGCTGCCGGCCAACGTCACCGATGCGCAGCAGGTCGTGCAGCTGCTGGAACTGCTCCTGCTCCAGCTCGAGGTCTGACGACACGGCGCTTCTTTTCTCTTTCTCTCCTTCTCATTCCATTCAAGCAGCAATGAACATCACTCCAAGAATCAGGCTTGCAGCGGAATCGGCCATCGACACCCTGATGCGGGAAATCAAGGGCGTGAAGGCCGTGGTGATCTCGACCGAAGACGGTCTGGAGCTGGCCGCGCGCGTCGAGAACACCGCGCAGGTCGCGCGCCTGTCGGCCATTGCCAGTTCGCTCGCCGCTTTGGGCGCCGTGGCCGGCGAGGAAAGCCAGCTGGGCCATTGCGACAACGTGGCGATCGAGGCCACGCACGGCCACATCCTCATGCTGCAGGCGCGGCATCCCGAGATGACGCTGATCGTGAGCGTGGTCACCAGCCGCGAAGCCATCATCGGCCAGGTCCTGTACTTCGCGAAACAGGCAACGCAGCTGCTGCAGCACGCCTGACGCCGGGCATCGGCCCACCACACCCATTCGACACCGGCAGCCGCCCATCCCCTTCGCCCGGGTGGCCGCCGACTTTCAGGGGCGAGGACTAGGAAAGATTTCGATGGCAAATATCAAGCAATCCATGGACGAACTGATGACCTGCGACGGCGCCCTGTGCGCGGCGCTGGTCGATTCGAGCAGCGGCATGATCCTGGGCCAGATCGGCTCGGGCGTCGATCTCGAGGTGGCCGCCGCCGGCAACACCGAAGTGGTCCGCGCCAAGCTGCGCACCATGCGCGACCTCGGCCTGAACGACAGCATCGAAGACATGCTGATCACGCTCGGCAAGCAGTACCACATCATCCGCCCGATGCAGAAGAAGGAAGGCCTGTTCGTCTACCTGGTGCTGGACAAGACCAAGTCGAACCTGGCGATGGCGCGCCGCAAGACGCTCGACGTCGAACAAGGCATGACGGTCTGAGCGACGTCGTTGCCAGGCCCCACCTAGGGCCTGGCGACACCGTCACTCGCGCAACGTGCGCCGCTCCAGCTTCGGGTCGGCCGCGATCTCCTCTTCGGTGAAGGGCGGCGTCACCAGCTGCTTGCGCGAGAAGAGTTCGAGCTGATCGTCGTGGTGCGGCGAAGCCGGGTCACTCGACTGCCCGCCCGCCATCATCACGCGCGCCACCGGCTTGCCCTGCGCCCACGTGACCACATGCACGTACGAGGTGCCGGCGACGATGTCGCCGTAGCCGTCTTTCGTGAGCGGCGCGCCCTCCAGCGCATTGAGCACGCCCTGCCCGCCCGGTCCGCCATGCAGCGGCACGCGGCCGCGCGGCGTGGGCCGCGCCAGCATGTCGCCCCACCGTTCGTCGCCACGCAGCCCCAGCGCCGCCAGCGCATCGGCCGTGTCGCGCACCGCCGCGACGATGCCCGCCGTCACGCCCGCCGACGACGACACCGGCCGCACGCGGAACGGATGCGCCGGGTTGTAGGGCTGCGCATACAGGCCGGGCACGTTGTCGAGCCGGGGGCCCAGCTCGACGAACAGCAAGGCACCGCGGCTGTCGACGTTGTGGCGCCGGTCCCACGCGGCCAGGATGCCGCAGGCGCGCTGCACCGAAGCGTCGCCCTTGGCGCTGGTGCAGGCGGCCAGCACGGCATCGAGCGTGGTCTCGGCCAGGTAGTTGCGATTGCCGAACACCATGTCGGTGGCTTCGGCCACATCGATGCGTCCGTCGGCCAGGCTGTCTTCGATCTGCCGTTGCGACATCAGCGTGCGCGCACTGGGTGGGGCCTTCGCGCTGCCGAGCAGCAATGAATAGCCATCGAGCTGGCGCCCCACCAGCGAGAGGCTGTAGCTGTCGTTGGCGTTCTGCACGATGCCGCGCGTGGCGAGCGCCGGCAGGCGGGAGGCCGGTGCCAGGCGCGGCCGGCCGTCGGCATCGCGCACGGCACAGGCGCTGCGGCGGCCGTCGAGTGCGCCCGGCACGGTGGCGTCGTCGGGCGGCGGCACGACGGCGCAGTCGCGCAACGCGGCATCGCCGATATCGAGCAGCGGCCCCGACTCGATGTACATCGCCTGCCCCTGGCTGTCGCCCGCGATCAGGTGCGCGGTGATGCCGCGGTTGCGCGCCACCGCCTGCTCGAAGGCGCCGATGTCGCGCGCCTTCGCCACGGCGAGGATCTGGTCCAGCGCACGCGCATTCGCCACGTTGGGGTCGGTCACGGCATGCCAGCCGGCCGGGCGGCCCGCTTCCGCGGGCAAGTGGTACAGCGGTCCGAGGTGCGAGTACGGCAGGCTGTGGCTTTGCGTGCGCACGCTGCCGTCGGGCTGCTTCACGCGCAGCGCGACGGTCTTCATCGTCAGTTCGCGCGGTGCGCCGTCGACCGTGTACGAAGGCTTCGCACCGGGCTTCACGTCCAGCGCCACCAGCAGCGGATAGGTCACGGTCGAGGGCGCCTCGATGCTCCAGGCCAGGTGCCGCGTGAAGCCCGACAGCGGCAGCGGCAGGCCCAGGAAGTCGGCGCCCATCACGTCGATCTCGCCGGGAATGGTGAGGTGCATCTGGTGCATCAGCAACCAGTGGTCCTGCCACAGCGTGTGCGGGTTGGCCACCATGATCGAGGTGTCCGTGCCCGTGGCCTCGGCGCCGTAGGCCCAGGCGTTGCTCGCCATGCGCTGCGTCGGCGGGCGGTCGCCCTTGGCCTTCGCCACGGGTGGCGCGCCCAGCTGGTCCCAGGTCGATGCCGAGGCGTAGGCTGCGACGCTCAAGGCCTTCCACAGCGAGCCCACCTGCATCGTGGCGCGCACCACATCGCTGGCTTCCATCTGCGGCAGCGCCAGGCCCTTGCACGCGGCGGGGCGCGCCTCGGGCGGCAGGTCGCGCACCCAGCGGTTGAAGCCGGCGGCATAGCCTTGCGCGAGCTGGCGTGCATCGGTGGACAGGCCCTGCCAGGCGGTCTCGACCTCGTCGTCCGACAGCTGCACGCGGTAGAACAGGTCGCTGTCCAGGTTGGGAATCTGCAGGAAGGCCACGGTGGCCAGGCCGTCCGGGCCGAAGCGTTCCGAGCGCTCGCCGCGCAGCGTAAGCACGCGGTCGGCCAGCAGGCAGAGGTGATCGCGCGCCACGGCATAGCCATGGCCATAGCCCAGGCCCGCGTAGTTGCTGGCCTTGATGTGCGGCAGGCCGTATTGCGTCCAGTGCACCTCGGCGCTGTAGGTGTCGTTCGACGCAGGCGGTGTGGGTGGCGGCGTCACCGCCGACCCACCGAAGAAGCCGCCACCGCCTCCGTTGTCGCCGCCGCAGCCGGCCACGACGCAGGCAAGCGCGCAGAAACCGGCACGCAGCAACCCGCTGGCGCGCGGTGTCATGGCCTGGCCCCGCCCACCGGCTGGCTCTTGCGCGCAATCACCTGCATCTCCACCCACGCCTTCGGCACGGCGATGCCGGCCAGCATGGCGGTGCCGGTCGGCTTGCAGGGCAGCACTTCCGACAGCGTCTGCACCACCGCGCCCAGGTGCTCGGCGCCGGCCACGATCAGCGTGTAGTTGATGACCTGCTCCAGCCGCCCGCCACAGGCCGCCAGGTACTTCTCGATGTTGCGCACCATCAGCCGGGTCTGGTCTTCGGCGCTGACGGCGAGCGTCTGCGTGTCGTAGTCCATGCCGATGGTGCCGGAGACGAAGATCCACTCGTCGTCGAACATCGCGCGGCTGTAGGGCGCATTGACAAAGGGCAAGGGGAAGTCGGCGGTCTGCATGCGGTGGTCTCTCTTTCGTTCTCTGTGTGTGGAAATGGAATCAGGCCCGGGTCATCTCGCGCACGATGGCGCGGGCGTGGATGTCGGTGGAATCGAACAACGGCGCGGCGCACGCGATCCAGGGCTTCACGGCGCTCAGCTCGGTGCAGCCCAGCACGATGCCTTCGGCACCGCGCGCCACGAGCGCGTTGCACAGCGTCGAGATGACGGCCACGTCGGCGGGGCTGGCCTCGCCGCGCGCCAGCGGCCCGAAGATGGCCGCGTCGAGCGTGCAGCGCTGCGCGGCGTCGGGCAGCACCAGCTCGAAGCCCGCGCCCTCCCCCAGCATCTGGCCGAAGAACGGCGCGTCGAGTGCGAAGCTGGTGGCCAGCAGGCCGAGGCGGCGCATCGACGGGAAGCGCGACGCGATCTCGTCACCGGTTTCGCGCGCCACGTGCACCAGCGGCACGCCCGCCGCAGCCTGCACGGCGTCGGCCGCGAAGTGACCGGTGTTCGCAAGAATGGCGATGAGTTCCGCGCCGGCCGCACGGGCCTGGCGCGCGGCGGTTTCCATCTGGGCGCGTGCATCGTCGCGGCGCCCTTCGGTCATGGCGGCGACGACGCCGGCGAAATCCAGGCTCACGATCACGCAGCGGGCCGAATGCAGGCCGCCGAGTTCGCGCTGGATGTGCTCGTTCAACAAGCGGTAGTAGCTGAGCGTGGAAGGCCACGCGACGCCTCCGATCAGGCCCGCGGTTTTCATGACGCGTTCCTTCTCAGTCGAGCTTGAATCCGAGCTTGCGGATCACCGGGCTGTAGCGCACCAGGTCGCTGTCGATGCGGCCCTTGAGTGCTGCTGCGCTGGTCTGCGCGGCCGGCTCGAAGCCGAACACCAGCAGCTTCTCGACCACATCGGGCTGGCGGATCGCCCAATCGACGCCGTCGCTCACGCGCTTCGCGATCTCGGGCGGCAGGCCGGCCGGGCCGACCACGCCGAACCACACGGAGAAGTCGACGCCCTTGTAGCCCAGCTCGTCGAGCGTGGGCACGTCGGGCAGGCCCGAAAAGCGCCTGGCCGAGGTGACGGCCAGGATCTTCGCGCGCCCCGCCTTCACGAACTGCACATAAGGCGCCATGCCGTCGAAGGCCGCGTCGATGTCGCCCGCAATGGTGGCCTGCGCCACTTCAGCGCTGCCCTTGTAGGGCACGCGCGTGGTCTCGATGCCGGCGCTGCGGTTGAACTCTTCCAGCGCCATCTGCGACAGGATCGCGGCGGCGCCGATGTTGATCTTGCCGGGGGCGGCCTTGGCGCGCTTCACCAGCTCATGCACGTCGCCCACGCTGCCTGGCTGGGTGCGCGCGATGACGGCCGTGGGCGAGGTGATGGCCAGCGCCACCGGTGTGAAGTCCTTGCGCGGGTCGTAGGGCAGCCGGTTGTACAGCGACGGGTTGAGCACGAAGGTCTGGTCGATGGACCACAGCAGCGTGTAGCCGTCGGGCTGGGCTTTCATGATCTCTTGCGCGCCGATCAGCGTGTTGCCGCCCGGCTTGTTGTCGACCACCACCTGCTGGCCCAGCTGCACCTGCAGCTTGGCGGCGATGAGCCGCGCGGCCACGTCGGCGCCGCCGCCCGCCACGAAGGGCACGACGAGGCGAATCGGCCGCGTAGGCCAGGCACTCTGCGCACCGGCAAGCGCCGGCAGGCACCCCGCGGCGAGGGCCGCCAGGAGCCCCAGAAACCGGCAGACACGTCGAGCATTCATCCATAAACTCCGTTCAAACCAAAGTGTTGCAACGCTAACGCCGCCTGTCAGGGTTTTCTATGCCGATCCCATCGCAGACTGTGCCGATCCAGCCTTCGCCGTTCACGGCCGCCGCGCTGCGCGAGGACGACTTCAACGCCGCGCTGATCCGCCTGCCCGCCGACCGACCGCTCGCGCTGCCGGCCCTGCACGACGGCGCCAGCCGCGAGGTGCGCTGGCCCGACGACGGGGGCCGCATCCTGCGGCTGCGCACCACGCCCTGGGAAGGCGCGAGCGCGCTGTACTTCGATTTCAGGTTGAACGACGACCTGCACGTGCAGCTGGCGCCCGGCAACGAGCTGCTGCTGACCTTCTTTCTTTCAGGTCACGTCACGGGCGAGATCGGCAGCGCGCAAGGCCGGCCGCTCGACTTCCGCGTCGACCGCGCGCTGCTGCGCACGCCGAACCGCGACGGCGGCTACCTGATCCACATTCCGGGCGCCTGCCGCAACAACTTCGTCCAGTTCCGCCTGCGGCGCGACCTGCTGCCGCGCTGGCTGCATGCGCTGGGCGTGCGGCTGCCCGCGCGGCAGATGAGCGAGCTGGTGGAGCGCGACGACGGCCGCGTGCTGTGCAACGCGGCGCTCACGCCGCGCGTGCGCGACTGCCTGGCGCGCATCGGCGACGAGCCCTCCGATCGCCCGGCCTTCGTGCCGCTGTTCCACGCACGCGCGACCGAGCTGCTGACCTGCGTGCTGCTCGACCTGGCGCAGCTGCTGCGCCCCGCACGTTCAGAAGACACCCACGGCAGTGCGGCAGCGCAGACGGTGCGCAGGCTGCGCGCGCTGCTCGGCGAAGCGCCGGCGCAAGCGTGGACGGTCGATGCGCTCGCGCAGCGGCTCGACCTGCGCGCCACGCGGCTGCAGGCCCATGTGAAGGAGGCCGAGGGCACGACGGTCTACGGCCCGCTCGTCGCCGAGCGGCTGGCGCTGGCCGCGCGGCTGCTGCGCGACACGCAGCTGAGTGTGCAGGCCATCGCGGCCGAGGCGGGGTGGGAGTGCCACGGCCGTTTCACCGCGGCATTTCGCAAGCAGCACGGCATGGCGCCGCGCGACTACCGCTTGCAGCAGGCGCCGCCGGCCAACAGCGGCGCCTGAGGGATCAGCCGCGCGGGCGCGTCAGCAGCGTGTTCGACGGCAGCGTCTCGTCGAGCAGCTTGCGCGCCGTTTCCACGCCCGCCACCGGCAGCAGCGCCGCGTCGAGCAGGCCCACCTGCACCAGCACGCTCGCCTGGTCCCAGTAGATGTGCTCGTGGTAGAGCTTGTCGCCGCGGAACTTGATGACCGCGAGCAGCGGGATCTCCACGCGCTTTCCGGTGGGCGCCACGCCGGGCAGCATCCACGGGATCTCGGTGGTGTGGGTGAAGCAGAACAGCATCTCGTCGACCACCTGCGTCGCGCCCACGGTGCGCGAGATCGGCACCAGCGAGGTGTCGGGCGGGTTGCTGTTGACGAAGTGGTTCGTGTAGAACGCGTGCAGGTTCCTGTAGCCCACGCCGCCCGTCATGGTCGGGATGTGGTTGACGTAGGGCTCGGCCACCATGGTGCCCATGGTGTCGTCGACATTGCGGGTGCCGAACTCGTACTCGCAGTGCTTGTCCCACAGCGCCGCCAGGTCGTAGTTCGGGCCGATGGCCGACTTCAGCGCGGCCACGCTGCGCTCGTGCGCCATGAGCGCCGAGGCACGGTGGAAGTGCTCGCCGCCGACGCGCGCGAAGGCGTGGTCGACGCCGGGGTACACATGCACCTCGACATTCGGCCGGCCGCGCAGGGTCTGCACGATGCGGTCGCGCGCCTCGGGCGGGCAGAAGCCGTCGAGCTCGGCCACGTGCAGTGCCAGCTTGCAGCGGATGCGGTCGGCCTCGTCGAGCGCGGCGTCGATGCCCACGCCGTAGTAGCCCACCGCCACGTCCGCGTCGGTGCGGCAGGCCGCCAGGTAGGCGAGCTTGCCGCCCAGGCAGAAGCCGAGCACGCCGACCTTGCCGCCGGGCACCTCGGGGCGCTGGCGCAGCGCGGTGATGGCGGCCTGCATGTCCTGCATGCCGAGCGCTTCGTCGAAGCCCTGGTACAGCGCGAAGGCGCGCTGCCAGTCGTCGGGCGTGTAGCCCAGCTGCACGTCGGGCTCCTGGCGCCAGAACAGGTCGGGCACGAGCACCACGTAGCCTTCCTCGGCGTAGTAGTCGGCCACGTCGCGCATGGTCTTGTTGACGCCGAAGATTTCCTGCGCGAGCACCAGGCCCGGGCCGGTGCTGCCGCGCGGCAGGGCCAGGTAGGCGCCGAAGCTGCCGCTGCCGTCGGCGGCCTGGATGCGGATGTCTTGCGACGACGATGGGGATGCCTTGTTCTGCATGGGTGTATGACTCCGTTCAATGCTCAAAGGTGGACGTGGGGATCCAGGGGCTCACTGTACGCATTCCGGATGGCGCGTCGTGACCTGGTAGTAGCCCGAGTGAAAAACCAGCGGCTCGCCGTCGAAGCGTTCGTAGCCTTCGACCTCGCCGATGAAGATCAGGTGGTCACCGCCGTCGTATTGGCGCACGTTGCGGCACACGAAGCGCGCGAGCACGCCGTTGAGCAGCGGCACGCCGGCCGTGCCTTCGCAGCAGTCGACGCCGCCGAACTTGTCGGCCTGCGGCGTCGAGAACTGGCGCGACAGATGATGCTGCGGCGCGGCCAGCACGTTGATCGCGAAGTGGCTCGCGCCGGTGAAGTCGGCCACGCTGGGCGCCTGTCGCGCCAGGCTCCACAGCACCAGCGGCGGATCGAGCGACACCGACGAGAACGAGTTGGCCGTCATGCCCACGCGGCGTCCGTCGAGCGCGCGCGTGGTGATCACGGTGACGCCGGTGCTGAACTGGCCCAGCGCCTTGCGGAAGTCGCGCCGGTCGAAGCGGTCGACCGCGGCCTCGCGCGCCTTCGCTTCGAGAAAGCGATCGGCCTCGGCCGCGTCGAACCACCAGGGTGCGAAGTTGCGCGGGTCGTCGAAACCGTTGACCACCGCGCTCGCCACGGCCGGCCTGTGCGTGGCGCTCTGCAGCAGCTTCTGCAGGTGCGGCGCAGGCGGCGTGAGCAGGCTGTGCGTCCAGTCGGTGGCCCAGCGGGCGTAGCCCTCCCAGTAGCGGTCGAAGGTCTGCTGCATCCACGCGGCATCGAACGACGCGTCGCCATGTTCGAGGATGCGCTTGAGGTAGATGTCGGCCGCCTTGGCCGCGTTGTTCGAGCCCTGCCCCGTGATCGGGTCGTTGAGCACGACGGCATCGGCGAGCCCCAGCACCTGGCGGCCCGAAGGCAGCGTGGCGACCGGGTGGCGCACCACGGGCGTGACGCGGCCCCGCAGCACGCCGTGGTCGTCGGTGAGTTCGATGTGCGTGCAGCGCTCGGCCTCCCAAGGCAGGAAGTTCTCGAGGATCTGTTTGCTGCGCGCCAGGTGCTCCTGCGGCGTCTTCACGTCGTCCCAGCAGTCCATCGGGCCGCCGGGCACGCCTTCGAACACCATGATCTCGCACGGGCCGCTGGTGGTGAGCGCGGGGAACACGAAGTACTCGCCGACACCCGGAATGAGGTTGAAGCTCACGGCCGCGAACGGCTCGCGCGGGCGCATGCCCTTCACGTAGGTGAGCGCCAGCGCGCGCTGCGGCGCGTCGAACGGCGAGCGCGCTTCGTCGCGCGAGAACAGCGCCGAGATCTCGCCCTTGCCGCTCGCGACGACCACGAGGTCGTGCGTGCTCGCGCAGTCTTCCAGCGTGTCGATGTCCGCGTCCTGGTGCACGAGACGGCCGCCGCGCGCCTCGAAGAGTTGCATCCACGCAGAGATCTTCAGGCGCTGGTCGACCGACTGCGCGGGGCCGTCGAGCCTGGCCTCCCACGCGATGGCGCGCTGGCCCTCGGGGCTGCGCACCGACATGCCGATGCCCTCGACCACCGGGCAGGTGTCGGCCCAGCTGTCGAGCCCCAGTTCGCGCTCGGTCTGCAGCGCGGTCTCGAACATGCACTGGCTGGACATCACCGGCCCGTCGAAGATTTCCTGCGCCGTGCGGTTCGCATACACCGTCACGGCGTACCCCTTGGCCCGCAGGCCCAGTGCGAGCTGCATGCCGGACTGGCCGGCGCCGACGATGGCCACGCGTCGTGTCATGCGCTGGCTCCGCCTACGCAGCCGCTGCTGCCGCAGCAGCCGCGCAGGTGTCGAGGTAGCGGTCGGCCTCCTGCGGGTCGGCGAACCACGGGAAGAAGGTGCGCGGATCGTCGAAGCCGTTGGCGATGGCGCTGGCCATCGGCGCCACGGCGCCCGCGCTGCCGAGCAGCTTGAGCACGTGGGGCGGCGGCGGTGCGAGCAGCATGTTGGTCCAGCGTGTGACCCACTGCGCGTAGCCGAACCAGTAGCGGTCGAAGGTCTGCTGCATCCACGGCGCATCGGCCGCGCCCTCGCCGCGCGCCAGGATGCTCTTGAGGTACGTGTCGGCGCACTTGGCCGCATTGTTCGAGCCCTGCCCCGTGATCGGGTCGTTGAGCACGACCACGTCGGCCAGGCCGAGCACCTTGCGGCCCGAGGGCAGCGTGGCGATGGGCTTGCGCACGGTGGGCGCGAAGCGGCCCGCGAGGATGCCGTTGTCGTCGGTGAGTTCGATGTCGGCGCAGCGCTCGGCCTCCCAGGGCGTGAAGGTGTCGAGGATCCACTTGCTGCGCGCCAGGTGCTCCTGCGGCGTCTTCACGTCGGCCCAGCAGTCCATCGGGCCGCCGGGCACGCCTTCGAACACCATGATCTCGCACGGGCCCGTGGTGGTGAGCGCCGGAAACACGAAGTACTCGCCCACGCCCGGAATCAGGTTGAAGCACACGGCCGAGTACGGCGTGCGCGGGCGCATGCCCTTCACGTAGGTAAGCGCCAGTGCGCGCTGCGGCTGGTCGTAGGTCGACTTGGCGGCGTCGCGCTCGAAGAGCTTGGAGATCTCGCCCTTGCCGCTGGCCACCAGCGTGAGATCGTGGCTGCGGGTGCAGGCCTCGAGGTCGTCGATGCCGGCGTCCTTGAAGACCAGCTCGCCGCCCTTTTGCTGGAACAGCGCCATCCACGCCGGCACCTTCACGCGCTGGTCGACCGACTGCGCGCTCGAGTTCAGCCGCGCCGCCCATTCGATGGCCTTGGCGCCCTTCTGCTCGGGGTGCGGCACGGCGAAACCGATGCCGTCCACCGTGGGGCAGTCGCTGGCCCAATGGTCGAGCCCGAGGTCGCGCTCGACCTGCAGCGCGGTGTGGAACATGCACTGGCTCGACATGACCTTGCCGTGGCGGATGTCGTCCGCCGTGCGGTTGCTGTACATGGTGACCTCGTAGCCTGCGTCCAGCAGACCGAGTCCCAGTTGCAGGCCCGACTGGCCCGCGCCGACGATGGCGATTCGCTTCATGGCTTGCTCCTTCTTTCGTTGTCTCGTGGTGTTGTTGTCAATGCCGATCAGGGTTCCATCAGGCGGGGAATGGCTGGCACAGCCTGCTCCGGGCCCATGGCGGAGTAGCCGCCGTCGACCGCGTAGTCGGCGCCGGTGACGAAGCTCGCGTGCTCGGAGCACAGGAACAGCACCACCTGCGCCACCTCGTCGGGATCGCCGACGCGCCCCAGCAGGTGGTAGGGCGCGGCCACGCGGTCGGTGCGCGCGCGGTCGCCGCCCGTGAGCTGGTCCATCACGGCCGACCAGGTCCAGCCCGGCGAGACGCTGTTCACGCGGATGCGGTCGGGTGCGAGGTCCATCGCCATGTTGCGCGTGAGCTGCGCCATCGCGGCCTTGCTCACGGGGTAGAGCCAGCGCCCGGTCTGGGCCACGCGCGACGAGATGCTGGTGAAGTTGACCACCGCCCCGCCGCCGGCCGCCACCATGTGCGGGTGCACCGCCTGCAGCATGGCCACGGCGCTGGCCACGTTCACGTTGAACGAGGTGAGCCAGTCGGCGCGCGGCGACTTGAAGCCGTCGTCCACGTACGAGCACGCCAGGTTCACCAGAAAGTGCACGCCGCCGTGGCGGGCCGCGGCCTCGTCGACGCAGGCCTTCACCTGGGCGTCGTCGGTGATGTCGGTACGCACGAAGCGCACGCCGGCGCCCAGTGCGTCGGCCAGCGGCTGGCCCTTGTCGGCGTCGATGTCGGCGACGACCACCTTCACGCCCGCCGCGTGGAAGGCGCGCACCACGCCGGCGCCTATCAATGTCGAACCACCCGTGACGATGGCGCTCTTGCCTTCGAGACCCTTGAACATGACGCTTGCTCTCCTCGGTTGAATCGCCGGTTCGGCGAATGGGCCAAAGGTAGAGCGCCGGGCCTCGCCGGCCGATCCGGAAAACGCAGGGGCTGTCCCTGCCGCGCAGGTTTTTTCGAGGGGTCCAAGGGACGGCCCGAATTGTGGGCTGGAAGGCTTTTTGCTACGGTCTGCCCGCCTCCCTATGGAAACCGCCACCGCCCCACGGCTGCCGCTGCAGCGTTACCGTTTGTTCGAGAGCCACGACATGGACGAGGCGCGCGAGAGCGTGGCCCGCGTGTTCTGCCCCCACGGCCTCACGATGCTGCGCCCGCGCACCGAACTGGACGCCTGCCACCACAGCGCCCGCCTGCACCGCGACGTGAGCCTCAATTACGTGCAGTACGGCCCCGGCGTGCAGATCGACCCGGGCTACCTGCAAGACTTCTTCCTGTTGCAGATTCCGTTGCGCGGCGGCGCCGACATCCGCTGCGGCGGCCAGCAGGTCGAGGCCACGCCGCGCGTCGCCTCGCTGCCCTCGCCCACCGAACTGCTGTCGATGCGCTGGGCCGACGACAGCCCGCACCTGATCGTGCGCATCGCGCGCGCCGCGCTGCTGTCGCGGCTCGAGGCACTGCTGCAGGCCCCCGTGCGCCAGCACCTGGTGTTCGACCTCGGCGTGCCGCTGGACAACCCCGCGCTCGCGCCGCTGGTGCACTTCATCGACTACCTGCGGCTCACGCTCGATGCCGGCAATGCGCTGCAGGGCGGCGGGCGCCTGGCCGAGCATGCCGAGGAGTACCTGATGTCGAGCCTGCTGATGTCGGCGGGCCACAACCACTCACGCGCCCTCGCCGGTGACGCGCAGCGCCACCTGCTGCCGCGCGCGGTGCGCAAGGCGCAGGAGTTCATGGCCGCACACGCCGAGCAGCCGCTGTCGCTGGCCGACGTGTGCCGCGAGGCCGGCTGCAGCGCGCGCGCCCTGCAGCTCGCGTTCCGCCAGCATGCGGGCCAGGGACCGATGGAGTTCTTGCGCGAGCTGCGGCTGGACCGCGTGCGCGCCGAACTGCAGGCCGCGTCCACGCAGACGGGCGTGCGCGACGTGGCACAGAAGTACGGCTTCCTGCACCTGGGCCATTTCGCGGCCCAGTACCGCGCGCGCTTCGGCGAACGGCCTTCGGACACCCGCGTGCGCCACGCACCGGCGGAACACTGACCCGGCGCGTCGGGCTCAGGCCCGGTCGCGGTGATCGGCTTCGCCGTGCTTCCAGTAGCCCTTGGCGGTCAGGCGCGTGCGCGCCAGGCCCTGGTCGTTCAGGAAATGGGCGCGCAAGGTGCGCACCACGCCCGACTCGCCCGCCAGCCAGATGTAACCGGGCCCCGCCGGCTGCGGCCGGTGCATCAGCTGTTGTTGAAGCGCCAGCCCCGGCTCGGCCGGATCGCCGGTGAGCCAGCAGGTGCGCAACACAGCCTGGCTGCGGATCTCCTGCACATCGGCCGCCGTGGGCACTTCGACATAGGTCTTGAGGCGGATCTCCGGCCCGAGGCTCGCGGCAATCGCCTGGATCGCGGGCAGCGCGGTCGCGTCGCCGGCCAGCATCACCCAGCGCGCGTCGTCCGGGGGCGCAAAGCCGCCGTCGCGCGGCCCGGCAAAGCCGATGCTCTCACCCGGCTGCGCCCGTGCCGCCCAGGCCGAGGCCGGGCCTTCATGGCCGCTGTCGCCGTGCAGCACGAAGTCCAGCTCGAGCGTGGCGGCGACGCGGTCGATGCGCCGAATGGTGTAGGCGCGCCCTTCGCCGCCGGGCACGAACACCTTCACCCAGGCGCCGGGTTGGTCGACTGCCGCGTGGCGCAAGAAGGCGGCGACGTCCGGGCCGCCGAGGGTGATGCGGCGCATGTGCGGCGTCACGAGGCGGCACTGGAGGACATGGGCTTCCAGCCGCGTGCCCCGTTCGGGTGGGACCGCGGCGATCCGCTGCAGGAGCGGGAAGGCGGAAGGCAACGCACGCGGCGCGTGGGCCTCGGAGGCATTGGCAGTCATGGTGTGTGTATCGATTCGGATGTTGAGAACGCTTGAATGCGAGCATTTGCTCGGTTCTTCTTAGAATACGAGCCTTCACTCGCATTGAAAACTCGCATTCGAGACGCCCGATGAATTCCCTTCCCCAGCCAAGAAAGGCGCCGCGCCAGGCGCGCTCCCAGCAGATGGTCGAGGTCATTCTGGAAGCCACGGCTCGCGTTCTGGGAGAACGCGGTTATGCCGGCACCAACACCAACGTGGTCGCCGAACGTGCCGGCGTGAGCGTGGGTTCGCTCTACCAGTACTTCCCGAACAAGGACTCGCTGATCACGGCGCTGCACGAGCGACACGCCGCGCAGATGTACGCGGCCATCGACGACGTGCTGGCCACATCGCGCGCGCGCAGCCTGCGCGGGCGCGTGCAGGCCATGGTGCGTGCGCTGCTCGCGGCGCATGCGGTGTATCCCGAACTGCATCGCGTGCTCGAAAAGGAGTTCCCCTTCTTCGATGCGCCGCGCGAAGAGAGCGCGGCCGACCACGACATCTTCCGCCGCGTGCGCCAGCTGCTGGACGAGCACCGCCCCGAGCTCGCGCCGCGCAACCTCGACCTCGCCACCTGGGTGGTGCTGCAGATCATGGAGACGCTGGTGCATGCGGCCGTCATCGAGCCGCCCGCGCAGTTCGAGCCGGCCGCGCTCGAGGCCTCGATCGTCGATGCGCTCATGGGCTATCTCTGCGGCCCGGCCGGCCGCTAGGGTGGATCTCATGCGTGAACCTCCAGAAAGACCGGGGACACGGAAACACGTCCCCTCTTGCGCATGACAAATGAGAAAGAAAAAAGGGAAGTCGAGCGATGCGCGAGGTGCACGGCGCCCTTTCAATCTGGCAAAGGTCGTGCGGGTACTGAACGGATTCGGCCGCATCTGGCCTAGACTCGCCCGCATGAACGCCCACCCCTCCTTCCACACCTTGACGTCCCGCCCCGGCGGTTGCACGCCTGCGTTGGCGTGGATGACAGCGGCGGCTCAGCAGACGCCAGCACATTCCTGAGCCCGGCGGTCCGCCTCTTTCCCTTCTCTTTCAGCGCAAACCATCGACCGCCGGGCACCCGCCCCGCGCGGCTGCGCCCCCGTCCTCCGGGGTCGCGTTCGACTGGAGTGCGTCATGCATCACCATCAGGTTCAGCGGGAGCACGTGCTTCCCGGCGGCGGCGTCGCATCCAACACGCCTTCTTTTCAATCCATCCTCGCCGTCACCGATCTGACGGCACGCGGCAACCGCGCGGTCGAACGGGCCGCCCTGCTCGCGGCCGAACATGGCGCGCTGCTGAAGCTCGTGTACGCGCCCGCGGACCTCGCGCCGCTCGCACACGCCGAAGCGGCCACCGCACTCGCAGGCCTGGCCCGCACCATGGCCTCGCGTTTCGACGTGCTGGTCAAGCAGGTCGCGGGACCGAGCGGCGGCCTCGCGCAGATCGTGGACGAGGCGCGCTACGTCGACCTCGTGGTGCTGAGCCACGAACGCGACCGCTCGCCCGGCGCCTTCTTCACCGGCCAACCCGTGGAGCGCCTGTTGCGGCAGCTGCGCTGCCCGGCGCTCGTGACGCGGCTCGACACGCGTCTGCGGTACAGCCGCATCCTGGTGGCCGTCGACTTCACGCCCGCCTCGCGCGAGCTCGTGAGCCTGGCCCACGGGCTGGACCCGAATGCCGCGCTGGAACTGTTCCATGCGCTCAACACGATGCACGAAAGCAAGCTGCGCTACGCCGAGGTGTCGGACCACGCGATCAAGACCTACCGCCACGACAGCATGCGGCAGGCGCGCGAGCGACTCTTCTCGCTGACCGATTCGTCGAGCGCACGGCGCAACCGTGTGCTGTCGGCCATCGGCCGCGGCGACCCGGCGCGGCAGGCCACGGTGCAGCAGCAGCATGCACGCGCCGAACTGCTCGTGGTCGGCAAGCGCCGCGCCCATCCGCTGGCCGACTTCCTGTTCGGCAGCGTCGCGCAGCGTGTGCTGTGCTGGGCCACGGGCGACGTGCTGGTGGTGCCCTCCGACCGACGCGCCGACGCGTCGCCGGTCGTCATGTCGGGGAAGCTGCAAGATGTTCGCTGAAGACCCCCTCACCAAGTACCCGCTGCGCCAGTCGCTGCTGCCCGGTGCCGAGGGCCTGGCCGTCTTCGCCCAGCGCGGGCCGGTCGACTGGCTCTCGCGCCCCGACCAGTACATCTTCATCTGCGAAGGGCGCGGTGGCCGGATCTATGCGGCGAACGAGGCCTCGCTCGAAGAGGCCCAGCAGCTCATCCGGGACGCGCACGGCGACCAGGTCGTGTCGCGCGATCCCGAGATCCATACCTTCGTCGATCCCGCGCTCGACGCCGTGGTCGAGCCGATCATGTTCCTGCGCCTGAAGAGCCCGCGCGCCTACGCCACCGTGCTGCGCGACGAGCTCGACCGGCGGCGCGCGGACGTGAAGGAGGAAGACCTGCAGCGCCACGACGTCGTGATCCGCGCCGAGGTGCGGCTGGCCGACCTCATGGGCTACGCGAAGGCGGCATTGGCGATGTCGAACGGGTCCGCGGTGATCTGGAACTGGCTGCTGCGCTACGGGATGGCCTGAGGGCTTCGGCCGGGCGCCTCTTCCCCTCCCACAAACGCGGGAGTCGGATGGCGGGCAGCGCAGCTAGATTCGCGGCATGGCCGACAACCCGCTGTTCCTCTTCGTCACGATGACCGAGAAATTCTCGGACCACCTGAGCGCGACCGGCGCCTATCCGGAGAAGTTCGTGCTGAACCTGGCGCAGCACGACACCTACCTGCGCGACGTGGCGCTCTTCAACGTGGGCCGCCAGCGCCCCCTGGACCCGGCCTTGCACATGGGCATCCGCATCGAGATCGATGCGGCCTCGCCCGGCGTCATGGTGGCCTCCGACGGCACGCAGGTCCTGCTGCTGGGGTAGCGCTGCGCTCCTCTTGAATTTCCGCAGCCAGGGCAGGCGCGGACCGGTCATTGACCGGACAGGGCGCCCGATCAAAACCGGCGCACCGCCAGGCAAAGGCGGCTGACGAGATCGTCCGCAGAATCAGACTCCCATCGGAGCGACGCGCGTCGCCAGGCGTCGATCAAAGTCCAAATGAACTTGAATCTGGGAACTGCTGCGTTCTTCACGGCGCTGGTGGAGTTCGTCCTTGCCGC
Source organism: Variovorax sp. GW821-FHT10C12 (assembly GCF_059415405.1). Taxonomy (NCBI): domain Bacteria; kingdom Pseudomonadati; phylum Pseudomonadota; class Betaproteobacteria; order Burkholderiales; family Comamonadaceae; genus Variovorax; species Variovorax sp. GW821-FHT10C12. Next base: position 177,559 of record NZ_JBWKNE010000008.1, on the reverse strand, counting down.
CGGCATGCTGGCGCTGTGGGCGAAGGGACGCGCACGCTATCTGGTGTTCTGGGGCGTCGGCTTCCTTGTCTTCGGAATCGGCGCCTTGCTGCTCATCCTGCGAGACAGAATCCCGGACTTCTTCTCCATCCTCCTCGGGAATTTCCTCACGACACTGAGTTCGGTGCTGTTCTATGCAGGCATCTGCCTGTTCTTCGATCGGCGCCGCGCGTGGCTGCCGTGGATGGCAGGGGTCGTGTCTGTGGAAATGACCTTGCTGGCCTTCTTCTCCTATGTCACGTACGACACCTCGGCGCGTGTCTACGTGTACGGCGCGGCCCAGTCCGTGATCGCCCTGATGACGCTTCAGGCACTGTGCACGATGGGTCGTGCGCGCGGGGGAAAGATCCATCTCGAGGTGCTCGTCGTCGCCTCGCTGGCGTTGCTGGTTCATGGTGCACGCCTGGCCGGCACCCCCTTCTTTCCCGTGCCACAGGACTTTCTGGCATCGGGGAGTTTCCAGACCCTGCTGGCCTTCGGCTTGAAACTGACCCACATCGGCTACGCGCTGGTGTTCGGCAACATGCACGCCGCCGCCTTGCATGCCGATCTGCGCGCCGCCCTCGCCCACATCGAGGCCAAGGCCCATCAGAAAGTCGAGATCCTGGGCTACATCGGCCACGACCTGCGCGCACCGCTTGCGACGATCGGCGGGTACGCGTCGCTCCTGCTCGCCGATGCGCACGACAAGCAGCGCAAGCACCTGCTGACCATCCAGCGCAGCGTCAAGTACCAGCTCCACCTGATCGACGAACTGCTGGAATACGCCAAGGCAGAACTGCAACCGCTGACGGTCCGCCCCGTCACCACCGACCTGCCGCACCTGCTGGACGACATTTCCGACTACGCCGTCGCCCTGTGCGCGCAGCAGAACAACCGCTTTCGCTATCACCCTTCCGAGCGAATGCCCCGGCACATCGGCCTGGACGGAAAGCGCATGCAGCAGGTGCTGCTGAACCTGCTGTCCAACGCCGCCAAGTTCACGCGCGACGGTGTGGTGACCTTGTCGGTCACGGCCAGGCCCGAGGGGCGCGCCTGTGTCCTGAACTTCGCGGTCAGTGACACCGGGATCGGCGTCGACACGAGCCGCAACGTCGACATCTTCGGCGCCTTCCAGCAAATACACGCCGCGAGCGGCAGCACGGGACTGGGCCTGTTCATCGCGCAGCGCATCGTCTCGGCCATGGGCGGGACACTGAGCGTGGCCAGCATGGCCGGCCAGGGCGCCACGTTCTCCTTCGCGCTGTCGGTGCCGGTCGATTCATCCGACGCGGACTGGCCTCTCGTCGCGCAGCGGGAGACAGAGCCTGGCGAGCCATCACCGATGCCTGCCATCCCTCGACATGTCATGCCGGAGGATCACGCGCTGGACGAGCTCGCCAGCCTGGCGCTTCAGGGCCGCGTCACGGACATCGAGCACTGGATCGAACGCCACGCCGACGAAGCCACCTACGCTGCGTTCATGGCCCTGCTTCTGGACCTGCTGGAACGGCTGGACTTCCGCGGGATTCACGCGCTGGTGAATCGCCCCCGCGGGTCCTAGATGTGCAGCGCCGCCAGCGCGCCGATCGCGATCCCTGCGACGGCCACGCCGTACATGGCGCGCTCCAGCCATTTCTTCCGGGTGAGCAGCGCAATGGCCGCCAGCGCGATGGAGACCTGCAGCACGGTGGTGGCCTGCGCCCAGCGGTGGTGCTGGTGCATCTGGGTCTCGGATTGCGCGTCCCAGCGGCTGGCCTCATCTTCCAGCTTCTTTGCAGCAGCCTGGATGTCGGTCTTCTCCTGCTCATAGCGAGTGACCTTCACTTGCCAGCCTTGACGGCGGCCGTCGTCGGTGGCGGTGTCGCGTGCGAACTCCGCCAGCGCCTGCTTGGTGCTCTTCGACTGGAAGTAATTCCACTGATTGGAGGCCTCGGTCTTCTTGATGGCCGCGTTGTTCTTGTAGAGGCCGGCGTTGGCCTGCGTGGCCCCGCCCATGTACGCGAAGATCGCGCCCGCCGTCGCAATGGCGGCGGTGCACACAGCGATCTTTCCCGTCGTGCTCATGCCCTTGCCTGAAGAGGCGGCATCGGCATTGCCATGGCCATGGCCATGGTCGTGACCGCCGGAAGCGGCATGTTCGAGTTCGTGATCGTGCGGACCATGCACGTGAAAACCGTGTCCAGACATGAAGTTCTTCTTGGAGTTGTTGGAAAGAAACCCGGAGGGCGCGCGAGTATGCCCGGACTTCACGCGTCGATGGCCCGGGGAAAGTCCTGTCGGCTCTGCGGATGCGCATGCAGGATGCCAGTGCGCCGTAGCGCCAGGGGCACGGCGGCCAACATCCAGACCAGCGCGGCCAAGAAATCCACGATCTGCACAGGGCTCGCCCGCGTCGGACCTCTCGTCACACAGAAGATTTTTTCCGCTCGGCTCACGGGCAACCACCGTAAGCGTTGGAGTGCATTCAGGCCATCAAGCCACAACCGCGCTGGAAAACAAAAAAGCCACCCGAAGGTGGCTTTTTTGCTGGAGCAAGCTCCAAATACTGGCGGAGTGGACGGGACTCGAACCCGCGACCCCCGGCGTGACAGGCCGGTATTCTAACCAACTGAACTACCACTCCTGGTAGACAACGTTCGTTCCTTGCGGAACCGAGTGTTGACGACTCGTGCCGACTTCACCGAAGTGAAACTGGCGACCCTACGGGGATTCGAACCCCGGTAGCCACCGTGAAAGGGTGGTGTCCTAGGCCTCTAGACGATAGGGTCAAAACCTTGGACGTGCTGCGATCAGCATCTCTAACCTACTCGACACTTTGATGGTGGAGGTAAACGGGATCGAACCGATGACCTCTTGCATGCCATGCAAGCGCTCTCCCAGCTGAGCTATACCCCCGTGTGGGTGTCGAGCCTCGAATTATAGCCCGATTTTTCAGGCCTTTTTCAATCGCTCGATAACTTTTTCGCGGGAAAAAATTTCGAGCACTGAATCGAGGGACGGTGTCTGCGATGTTCCCATCACAAGCACTCGTACTGGCATCGCTAACACGGGCATTTTCAGCGCGTGTGTCGCGAGGACTTCCTTGATCATAACTGCGATTTCGGCCCTCTCCCAGGCGACCGTCATCAATTTTTCAACGAGTGTTGCGATCGCGGGCTTCACTGCATCGGTGATGTGCTGCGCGCGGTCTGCATCGGTCACTTCGATGTCCGCATAAAACGCTGCAGCCCAACCAGCGAGCGCCACTGTCGTATCGCAACGGTCCTTGAAGAGCGCGCAGATCGCGGGCAAACGCGCGTCGGCGACGATGCCTCGCTTTTGCAACTGCGCTGCAACAAGCGGCGCAAGCTCGTCGCCGCTCTTGGCCTTGATGTACTGCGCATTCACCCACGCGAGCTTGGCTGCGTCCCACTGTGCGGGGCTCTTCGAGAGGTGCGTGCCGTCGAACCAGCTCACCATCTGCTCGCGCGTGAACAACTCGTCGTCACCGTGGCTCCAGCCGAGGCGCGCGAGGTAGTTGAGCATGGCTTCAGGCAGGTAGCCGTTGTCCTCGTACGCGGTGACGCTCACGGCACCGCGGCGCTTCGAGAGCTTCTGTCCGTCGTCACCAAGGATCACAGGCACGTGGCCGAACTGCGGCAGCGGTGCGCCGAGCGCGCGGAAGATGTTGATCTGCCACGGCGTGTTGTTGATGTGCTCGTCGCCGCGGAACACGTGCGTGATGGCCATGTCCCAGTCGTCGACCACCACCGCGAAGTTGTAGGTGGGCACACCATCAGGACGCAGGATGATGAGGTCATCGATCTCGCGGTTGTTGATGGTGATCTCGCCCTTGACGAGGTCGTTCCACGTCACGTCGCCTTCGGGCGGATTGCAGAAGCGCACCACGGGCGGCACGCCTTCGGGCACGGGCGGCAGCACCTTGCCGGGCTCGGGGCGCCAACGGCGGTCGTACAGCGTCTTCTCGTTGCGCACACGTTGCGCTTCGCGCATCTCGTCGAGTTCGGCCGGCGTGCAGTAGCAGTGGTAGGCCGTGCCGACCGCGAGCATCTGCGCGATGACTTCGCGGTAACGCTCGAGACGTTGCATCTGGTAGATCGGGCCTTCGTCGTAGTCGAGGCCGAGCCAGTGCATCGACGCAAGGATCTGGTCGGTCGAGTCCTGCGTGGAACGGGCCACGTCGGTGTCCTCGATGCGCAAGACGAACTCGCCGCCGTGGTGGCGCGCGTAGGCCCACGAATAGAGTGCGGTGCGCGCCGTGCCCAGGTGCAGGAAGCCGGTGGGAGACGGTGCGATGCGGGTGCGAACTTTGCCGGTCATGAAATGAAGAATCAGGAAGTCAGGGTGCTCAGGCCGCGCGAAAGATCGGCCTTGATGTCGTCGATGTATTCCAGGCCGACCGCGAAGCGGACCAGGCCCTGGCTAATGCCCGCGGCCTGGCGCTGCGCCTCGGTGAGGCGGCCGTGCGAGGTGGTGCCGGGGTGCGTGATGATCGACTTGGTGTCGCCCAGGTTGGTGGCGATGCTCACCACGCGCGTGCTGTTGATCACGTGGAACGCGTTGGCGCGCGCCGTCTCGGGGTCGTTGCCGACCACGTCGAAGGACACGACCGCCCCACCCAGCCCCGACTGCTGGCGCATGGCCAGTTCGTGCTGCGGGTGCGAGGCCAGGCCGGGGTAGTACACGCGCGCCACGCCGGGCTGCGTTTCGAGCCATTGCGCCACGGCCAGCGCGTTCGCGCACTGCGCCTGCATGCGCACGCCCAGCGTCTCCATGCCCTTGAGCACGACCCACGCGTTGAACGGCGACAGCGCCATGCCGGCGGTGCGCACCACGGGGCCGAAGACGTCGACGATGAGCTTCGAGGGCCCGCAGATCGCGCCGGCCATCACGCGGCCCTGGCCGTCGAGGTACTTGGTGCCCGAATGAATGACGAGGTCGGCACCCAGTTCGGTCGGACGCTGCAGGATCGGCGTGCAGAAGCAGTTGTCGACCGCGAGCAGCGCACCGGCACCGTGCGCCAGGTCGGCCAGCGCCCGGATGTCGCAGACATCGGTCAGCGGGTTGGTCGGCGTCTCGGCAAACAGCAGCTTGGTGTTGGGCTTGAGCGCGGCGCGCCATTCGGCCACGTCGGTCTGCGAGACGAACGTGGTCTCGACGCCGAACTTGGCGAACTCCTTGCCGAACAGGTTCAGCGTGGAGCCGAACACCGAGCGCGAGCAGATCACATGGTCACCGGCCTTGAGCAGGCCCATGCACATCATGAGGATCGCGCCCATGCCGGTCGAAGCGCCGATGGCGGCCTCGGTGCCTTCGAGCGCGGCCAGGCGCTGCTCGAAGCTGGCGACCGTCGGGTTCGACGTGCGCGAGTAGGTGAAGCCGGCCTCGGTGCCGGCGAAGCGGCGGGCCGAGGTTTCGGCGTCGGGTTGCACGAAGCCGCTCGTGAGGAACAGAGCCTCCGAGTGCTCGCCGTGCTGGCTGGGTGCCAGGCCGGTGCGCAGCGCGAGGGTGTCGCGGTGCAGGCCGGGCGGCAGGGTGCGTTCGTTGTCGCTCACGTCGGCCCTCTCTTCTTTCTCTTACTCGCTGGGGTTCGGCAGGGCGAGGCGCGAAGCGTCTTCTTCGTTTTCCTCGATGCGCGGGCGGTTGCCGTTCATGCGAGAGATGGCCTCGGTGTCGATGTCACCCGTCACGTACACGCCGTCGAAGCACGAGGCATCGAAACCGGCGAGCTTCGGGTTGAGCGAGCCGATGGCGCGCTTCATGGCGTCGACGTCCTGGTAGATGAGCGCATCACAGCCGATGAGTTCGCGGATTTCCTCGACGGTGCGGTCGTGCGCCACGAGTTCGTCCTTGGTCGGCATGTCGATGCCATAGACGTTCGGGTAGCGCACCGGCGGCGCGGCGCTGGCCAGGTAGACCTTGCGGGCGCCGGCGTCGCGCGCCATCTGCACGATCTCGCGGCTGGTGGTGCCGCGCACGATCGAGTCGTCGACCAACAGCACGTTGCGGCCCTTGAACTCGCTCGCAATCACGTTGAGCTTCTGGCGCACCGACTTCTTGCGAACGCCCTGCCCCGGCATGATGAACGTGCGGCCCACGTAGCGGTTCTTCACGAAGCCTTCGCGGTACGGAATGCCCAGGAGGTGCGCGAGCTGCGTGGCGCTCGGACGGCTCGACTCGGGGATCGGAATGATCACGTCGATCTGGTTCGGCGGCACGGTCGAGACCACGCGCTTGGCCAGCGTTTCGCCCAGGTTCAGGCGTGCCTGATACACCGAGATGCCGTCGAGCACCGAGTCGGGACGCGCGAGGTACACGAACTCGAAGATGCACGGGTTGAGTGACGCACCTTCGGCGCACTGCATCGAGTGCACGTTGCCTTCGAGGTCGATGAACACGGCCTCGCCCGGCTCGATGTTGCGTTCGAACACGTGGCCCGAGCCTTCGAGCGCGACCGATTCGCTGGCCACCATGACGGTGCCGTCGGCGTTGCGGCCCATGCACAGCGGGCGGATGCCGTAGGGGTCGCGGAAGGCGAGCAGGCCGTGGCCGGCGATCAGCGAGACCACGGCGTACGAGCCGCGCAGGCGCTTGTAGACGTTCTTGACGGCGGCGAAGACCTCGGCCGGGTGCAGCGGCACGCCGCGCGAGGAACGCTCGATCTCGTGGGCCAGCACGTTGAGCAGCACTTCGGAGTCGCTCTCGGTGTTGGTGTGGCGGTGATCGGTGGAGAACAGCTCCGCGCGCAGGGCGTGCGCGTTGGTCAGATTGCCGTTGTGCACCAGCACGATGCCGAAGGGCGCGTTCACGTAGAAGGGCTGCGCCTCTTCCTCGCTGTAGGCGTTGCCCGCGGTCGGGTAGCGCACCTGGCCCAGGCCCACGTTGCCCGGCAGCGCGCGCATGTTGCGGGTGCGGAACACGTCGCGCACCATGCCCTTGGCCTTGTGCATGAAGAACTTGCGTTCCAGCAAGGTCACGATGCCGGCCGCATCCTGGCCGCGGTGCTGCAGCAGCAGCAGCGCGTCATAGAGCAACTGGTTGACGGGTGCGTTGCTGACAACGCCGACGATTCCACACATGAACGATTCCTCTCAGGGCAGGTAGCTTGCCAACTTTTCAGGCAGCGAGGGTTTGAGGCCCTGCAATGCCGCATCGAGAACAATGGCGCTGCGCGATTCGTGCCACCAGGCACTGTCGCTCAACGCCAGCAAATGAACAACGACCGCCAGCACGAGCAGGGCCACTGCCCCCCGTGCCGCGCCGAACGCTGCTCCCAAAATCCGGTCCACCGGCCGCAGGCCGACCGCGGCGATCAGCTTGCGCGTGAGGGCTGCCGCCAGCCCCACGCCGAACGCCACCGCCACGAACACCAGCACAAAGGCCAGCGGGTAGCGCCAGGTAGCCTGCGGGTCGCCGAACGGCAGCCAGGCCGCCACGTCGGAGGCCACCCACTGGGCCACGATGAAGGCGGCCACCCAGCCGATCAGCGAAATCACTTCAAACACGAGGCCGCGCACCAGCCCGAACAGCATCGACAGCACGATGAGCGCGATGGCGATCCAGTCGAGCAGGGCCACGGCAATGAACTACAGGCAGCGGGCGATGACGGTGCTTACAACGTGAGGATGGCCGCGGCCAAAGACAAGCCCTTGACCCGGTCCGCAGCCTTCTCGGCCTCGGCGCGCGAGGCGAACGGCCCGACACGCACACGCGTGCGCTCGCCGTCGGCCGTCTTGGCGACGTGCACGTAGGTCTTGAGGCCGGCGCGCTCGAGCTTCTGGCGCACTTCGCGCGCCTTGTCGGCATCGGCAAAGGCGCCAACCTGCACCACGAAGCGGCCGTTGTCGTCGGCGGCCGGCTTGGGCGCGGCGGCGGGCGGCTTGCCTTCGAGCAGCGCGCGGGCGCGGGCGCCGTCGTCGGCATTTGCGGCGGGCTTGGCGGGTTCCGGCTTCGGCTTGGGCTCGGGTTTCGGTTCGGGCTTTTTCGGCTCCGGCTTGGGCTCCGGTTTGGGTTCGGGCTTCGGCTCGGGTTTGGGTTCCGGCTTGGGTTCGGGCTTTCTCGGCTCGACGGCGGGCTTGGGCGCCGCCGGAGTCGCGGGCACCGTCGCGCCCGGCTCGATCACGGTGCCGTCGGCGGTCTCGGTGATCATGCCGCCGGCCGACGAGGCCGCGGCCACGCGGGAGCTGCCATCGGACGAGGAAGAAGGCGCGCTGCTCGTTGCGGGTGCCGGCGTGGCGGGCACGGGCAGCGGCTTGGCCTTGTTGCGGTCAGGAATCTCGATCGGGATGTCGACCGGCACGGGGCGCGGCTGGGTGTCGAACAACAGCGGGAAGCCGATCACACCGACCAGCACCAGCACCGCCGCGCCGAGCAGCCGGTGGCGCGCACGCCGGCGCATGGTTTCGACACTTTCCGCCGGCACCGCCGCGGGGGCGCTGCGTCCTTCGTTGCCTTGTGGGCCGCGCGCGCGGAACTTGAAAAACGCCATGAAGTTCGATCCCTGGAGGAGTGCAGCGAGGTGGTGCCCGATGGTGCCGGATGGGTGTGGACAGCCCGACGATCAGCCGCCTGGCAGCAGGTGTTTGGCTTGCAGCCGGGGGGTGCCGTTTTCGAGGACGCCACCCACGGTGAAGAACGATCCGAAGACCACGATTCTATCAGTGGCACCTGCCTGCTCGATGGCCGCGCGCAGGGCGTCCATCGGGCTCGCGTGCACGCTGCCCGAGGCGTCTTTGCGCGTGTTCTGGGCCTGCCACGCGGCCAGCAGATCGGCGGCCTTGGCGGCGCGCGGCGTGGGCAGGTCGGTGAAGTACCAGCGATCGATCAGCGGCCCGATGCGCGCCAGGATGGGCGCGAGGTCCTTGTCGGCCATGACGCCGAACACGCCGTGCGTGGTGGGCGAAAAACCCATCGCGTCGAGGTTCTCGGCCAGCGCCGCGACGGCGTGGGCGTTGTGCGCCACGTCGAGCACCAGCGTGGGCTCGCCCGGCACGATCTGGAAGCGGCCCGGCAGCTCGACCATCGCGAGCCCGTTGCGCACCGCCTGCGCCGTGATCGGCAGCTGCGGGCGCAGCGCCTCGAGCGCCGCGAGCACGCCCGCCGCGTTGAGCAACTGGTTGGCGCCGCGCAGCGCCGGATAGGCCAGCCCGCTGTAGCGTCGCCCCCGGCCCGACCAGCCCCACTGCTGCTTGTCGCCCGAGACGTTGAAGTCGTGCCCGAAGCGCCACAGGTCGGCGCCGATGGCGTTCGCGTGGTCGATGACGCTTTGCGGCGGCACCGGGTCGCTCACGATGGCGGGCTTGCCGGCGCGCAGGATGCCGGCCTTCTCGAAGCCGATGCTTTCGCGGTCGGGACCGAGGTATTCCATGTGGTCCAGGTCGATGCTGGTGATGACCGCGCAGTCGGCGTCGACGATGTTCACCGCGTCGAGCCGGCCGCCCAGGCCGACCTCGAGGATCGCCACGTCGGGCTTCTCCTGGATCATGCAATGCAGGATGCCGAGCGTGGTGAACTCGAAGTAGGTCAGGGCCATGTCGCCGCGGGCCCTTTCCACCACCTCGAAGCTTGCTATCAGTTTGGAAGCATCGACCGCTTCGCCTTTCAGCCGCAGCCGCTCCTCGAAGCGCACCAGGTGCGGCGAGGTGAACACGGCCGTGCGGTAGCCCGCGTGCGTGAGGATCGACTCGAGCATGGCGCAGGTCGAACCCTTGCCGTTGGTGCCCGCCACCGTGATGACGGGGCAGTCGAAACGCAGGCCCAGACGCTGCGCCATTTCTTTGGCGCGATCGAGCCCGAGTTCGATCTTGTCGGGATGAAGGTGCTCGGCGCGCGCGAGCCAGTCGTTCAGGGTTTCCATGGAGGCCGGCATTGTCGCCGACCCGCCGCTCGCGGCATCATGGCGGCCATGACAACCCTATACGGCATTCCGAACTGCGACACCGTCAAGCGCGCCCGCGCCTGGCTCGACGACCATGGCGTGGCCTACGCCTTCCACGATTTCAAGAAACAGGGCGTGCCCGAGGCCGAACTCGACCGCTGGCTCAAGGCCCCCGGCTGGGAGGCGCTGGTGAACCGCAAAGGCACCACCTGGCGCAAGCTCGACGAGGCCACGCGCGACGCCGTGGTCGACGCCGCTTCGGCCCGTCCCGTGCTGCTGGCCAACCCCAGCCTGATCAAGCGGCCGGTGGTCGACTGGGGCCCGAAAACCGGCGTAACGACCGGTTTCGACGCGTCGAGCTGGGCTGTGAACGCCGTGTAAACCCCGGAACCCCGCCCCGCCGGCCGGCCTCCAACCGCGATCTGCAGGAGAGAACACCATGAACAGACACGTTTTTCGCATCCTCACGGGGCTTTCGGCGGCCGGCCTGCTGGCCACGGGCGCCAGCGTCGTGCAGGCCCAGCAGGTGGTCCAGGCGCGCGTGATTTCCGCCACGCCGATCCGTGAAACGACCGGCAGCGACCTCAGCTACAACGTCACCTACGAATACCAGGGCCGCCAGTACACGACCCGCACCACCAGCCGGCCGGGCGCCACCCTCCCGATCCAGGCCAGCGCCTACGGCGTGACCACCGCGCCGGTCCAGCCCCAGTCGCAATTGCAGCCCTACCCGGTCGAGGCGAACAACGGCCCGCAGTACCCGGAACAGTACCCTCAGCAGGGGCAATACCCGTACCCGCAAGGCGCCAACTCTCCGTGGGACAGCGTCGTGCCCGAACCCGGCGTGGTGGTGTCCAACGCGCCGGCGCCGGTCTACACGCAGCCAGCCCCGGTGTACGCCCCGCCCGTCTACGTACAGCCCGCCTACACCTACCCGTATGCGCAGCCCTACGTCTACCCGCCGGTCGGCATCTCGCTGAACCTGGGCTATTCGCGCGGCTGGGGCGGTGGCGGCTACTACCGTGGCTACCGCGGATGGGGCGGCTATCGCCACGGCTGGCGCTACTGAGTTCCCCCACGGCGGGCCGGCTCTGCCGAGCCCCTAAAATCGAGGGCTTCTCCAACCCCGGGGGTGCTGCTGCCGCGGCGCGTCCCTCGATCCGCCGAACGCGCAGGCGCCGGCGCCATCCATCCAATGACGACGACTACCGACACCATCAACAGCGCCGCAGTGGCCACCAAGGCCAATGTGTATTTCGACGGCAAGTGCGTGAGCCACAACCTCACGCTGGCGGACGGCACCAAGAAATCGGTCGGCGTGATCCTGCCGTCCACCCTCACCTTCAACACCGGCGCGCCTGAAATCATGGAAGGCGCCGGCGGCAGCTGCGAATACCAGCTCGCAGGCACCAGCGAATGGGTCGCCTCGGGCCCCGGCCAGAAGTTCAGCATTCCCGGCAATTCGAGCTTCCAGATCCGCGTAAGCGGCGAGCCCTACAGCTACATCTGCCACTTCGGTTGAAACGGAACCCCTGACATGTCGACCATTCTCCAAAACGTTCCCGCCGGCCAGAAGGTCGGCATTGCCTTCTCGGGCGGCCTGGACACCAGCGCGGCGCTGCACTGGATGAAGCTCAAGGGCGCGGTCCCCTACGCCTACACCGCCAACCTCGGCCAGCCCGACGAGCCCGACTACGACGAGATCCCGCGCAAGGCGATGCTCTACGGCGCCGAGAACGCCCGCCTCATCGACTGCCGCGCGCAGCTGGCCAACGAAGGCATCGCCGCCCTGCAGGCCGGCGCCTTCCACGTGACCACCGCGGGCGTGACCTACTTCAACACCACGCCGCTGGGCCGCGCGGTGACGGGCACCATGCTGGTGTCGGCCATGAAGGAAGACGACGTCCACATCTGGGGCGACGGCAGCACCTACAAGGGCAACGACATCGAGCGCTTCTACCGCTACGGCCTGCTCACCAACCCCGCGCTGAAGATCTACAAGCCCTGGCTCGACCAGGTCTTCATCGACGAGCTGGGTGGCCGCGCCGAAATGTCGGCATTCATGCAAAAGGCCGGCTTCGCCTACAAGATGTCGTCCGAGAAGGCCTACTCGACCGACTCGAACATGCTGGGCGCCACGCACGAGGCCAAAGACCTCGAGCACCTGAACAGCGGCATGCAGATCGTGCAGCCCATCATGGGCGTGGCCTTCTGGAAGGACGAAGTCGAAGTCAAGCGCGAAACCGTCTCGGTGCGCTTCGAAGAAGGCGTGCCCGTCGCGCTGAACGGCGTGCGCTACACGAACCTGGTCGAGCTGATCCTCGAAGCCAACCGCATCGGTGGGCGCCACGGCCTGGGCATGAGCGACCAGATCGAGAACCGCATCATCGAGGCCAAGAGCCGCGGCATCTACGAGGCCCCCGGCCTGGCGCTGCTGTTCATCGCCTACGAGCGCCTGGTCACCGGCATCCACAACGAAGACACCATCGAGCAGTACCGCGACAACGGCCGCCGCCTGGGCCGCCTGCTGTACCAGGGCCGCTGGTTCGACCCGCAGGCCATCATGCTGCGCGAAACGGCCCAGCGCTGGGTGGCGCGCGCCATCACCGGCGAAGTGACGGTCGAGCTGCGCCGCGGCAACGACTACTCGATCCTGAACACCGAATCGGCCAACCTCACGTACAAGCCCGAGCGCCTGAGCATGGAAAAGGTCGAAGGCGCGTTCACGCCGCTGGACCGCATCGGCCAGCTCACGATGCGCAACCTGGACATCGTCGACACGCGCGAGAAGCTGGCGATCTACACCCGTGTGGGCCTGCTGTCGTCGGGCGAAGGTGCCTCGCTGCCGAAGCTGGCGAACGACGGCGACGCGAGCTGATCGATCGATCCCCCTGCCCCTGCCACTCGCAAGGGCAGCCATGACAAACGGGCCCTTGCGGCCCGTTTTTCTTTGGGAGACTTTGGGAAATGCCCCGGCGTCAGTCGCCGCCCCCTCCGCACCCACCACCGCATCCACCGCCCCCATCGGACGCGCCACCTCCGTCGCTGGAACCGCCATCGCCGCCCCCGCTCGACTCGCTGCCGCCGAAGCCCCCGGCATCGCCCGAGCTGCCGCCGTCAGACGACGAATCGCCGAAGCTCGAGCCGCAGTGCGCGTCGGTGCCCGTTGCGCGCTCGATTGCCCGGCAATCGGGGATGTAGTGAAAGCCGTCCGCAATCGCGAACTTGATGTCCAGCGCAAACAGCAGCGGCAGCCGCGCCGGATTGCGCGGGTCGATGCTTTCTTCCTTGCAGGCCCAGTACCAGGTGCGGCGCAGGCCGTCGTTGCGCCGCGCATCCTGGCCCAGTACCTCGGCCGGGCTGTGGTGCAGCAGGCGCCCGAAGGCCGCCTGGCACCAGGTCTGGTAGCCCTGCGTGTGCAGGATGAACTCGTGCCAGGCCGTGTCGACCACCCGCGAAGGCATGGCGACGAACTTGAGGTTGCTGCGCAGGTGCGCCATGAAGAACTGCCGCAGCCCGCGCAGCACCAGCTCGGCGTCGCGTCGGCTCAGTTGCGGGTGCGCCGCGCGCAGCTTGCCGATGAGGAACGGCGGCAGCCGGGCCTCGCGGATGAACTGGCGGCGCAGGCTGAGTTCGATCTGGCTCAGGAGCCCCGCGAAGCAGAGGGCCGCGAGGATCAGCAGCACCGACCCCCACCAGCCCGCCCGCACCAAGAACACCGAGGCGATGCCCGCCACGATGACGACAAGCTGCGCCCAGCCCAGCACGGCGATGCGCCGGCGGTAGTTCAGGTGCAGGAAGTCGAGATCCACCGCCTCAGACCACCACGGGTTCCGGCTCCAGCCGGATGCCGAAGCGCTCGTACACGCTGGTCTGGATCGCCTTGGCCAGCGTCATCACCTCACCGCCGGTCACCGGGTTGGCCGAGCCGCCCCGGTTAACCAGCACCAGCGCCTGCTTTTCGTACACGCCGGCGTTGCCCACCGACTTGCCCTTCCAGCCGCAGGCGTCGATGAGCCAGCCGGCCGCCAACTTGATGCTGCCGTCGTCCATCGGGTAGTGCACGATCTTGGGGTCGCGCGCGATGATGTCGGCGCACTGCTCGGGCGTGACGGTGGGGTTCTTGAAGAAGCTGCCGGCGTTGCCCAGCACGCGCCAGTCGGGCAGCTTGGCGCGGCGGATGGCGCAGATCCACTCGAAGATGTCGACCGCACTGGGTGTGAAGTTGGAGGTTTCTTCCATCTTGCGCTCGAGGTCGAGGTAGCCGACCACCGGCTTCCACGGCTTCGGCAGCCGGAAACGCACCCGCGTGATGACCGCCCGGCCCGCCAGGCCGAAGTCGTTCGGGCCGCTGCGCACGTGCTTGAAGACCGAATCGCGGTAGCCGAAGGCGCACTGCGCCGCATCGAGCGTGAAGGCGCGGCCGGTTTCGAGGTCGAAGGCGTCGAGCGAATCGAAGCGGTCCTGCAGCTCGACGCCGTACGCGCCGATGTTCTGCACCGGCGCGCCGCCCACCGTGCCGGGAATGAGCGCCAGGTTTTCCAGCCCCGGGTAGCCGCTGCGCACCATCCATTCGACGGTGTCGTGCCAGGTTTCGCCGGCGCCGGCCTCGACGATCCAGGCCCGCGGCGTCTCTTCGACCAGTCGGCGGCCCTTGATCTCGACCTTCAGCACCAGCGGCTTGACGTCGCCCGTGAGCACGATGTTGCTGCCGCCGCCGAGCACGAAACGGGGTTCGTCGCGCCAGGCGGGGTCGGCGTGCAGCGCGGCCAGGTCGGCCTCGCTGGCGATGCGCGCCAGGTGCTGCGCACGCGCGACGATGCCGAAGCTGTTGTAGGGCTGCAGCGGGACATTGGACTCCACGATCATGGGAGAATTGTCGCATTCAGTCCCCGTGCGTCCAGGAGTGCCCATGCCGTCTTTCGATACCGTCTGCGAGCCCAATCTGCCCGAAGTGAAGAATGCGGTGGAAAACACCGCCAAGGAAATCGGCACACGCTTCGATTTCAAGGGCACCGCCGCTGCCGTCGAGCTCAAGGACAAGGAGATCACCATGATCGGCGACGCCGAGTTCCAGCTCGTGCAGGTCGAAGACATCCTTCGCAGCAAGCTCACCAAGCGCAGCGTCGACGTGCGCTTTCTCGACAAGGGCGACGTCCAGAAAATGGGCGGCGACAAGGTCAAGCAGGTCATCAAGATCAAGAACGGCATCGAGACCGAGCAGGCCAAGAAGATCACCCGCATCATCAAGGACAGCAAGCTCAAGGTGCAGGCCGCGATCCAGGGCGATGCCGTGCGCATCACCGGCGCCAAGCGCGACGACCTGCAGGCCGCCATGGCCCTCATCAAGAAGGACGTGCCCGACATGCCGGTGTCCTTCAACAACTTCCGCGACTGACCCGCGCATGAAGGCGCTCCTCGTCGCGGCGCTGTGCTCGGTCGCGGCCATGGGGGCGCACGCCGCCGACTCGGTCACGCTGACCGGCTCCATCGGCAGCCGCGCCATCCTCATCGTGAACGGCGCGCCGCCCAAGACGGTGGCGGTCGGGGAGACCTTCCAGGGCGTCAAGCTCGTGTCGCTGCAGGCCGACCAGGCGGTGGTCGAATCGGCGGGCAAGCGTTTTTCGCTGCGCATGGATTCGCCCGTGAGCATCGGCCGGGGCGGCATTGCCGGCAGCGGCGGCAACCGCATCGTGCTACAGGCCGACAGCCGGGGCCACTACATGACGCAGGGCCAGATCAACGGCCGCGCCGTCACCTTCATGCTCGACACCGGCGCGACCACCATCGCGCTGTCGGCGGTCGATGCCCAGCGCATCGGGCTCGACTACAGCAAGGGGCAGCCGGTGCAGATACGCACCGCCAACGGCAACGCCCCGGGCTACCGGCTGCGGCTGCAGAGCGTGCGCGTGGGCGACGTCGAGGTCTACGACATCGAGGCCATCGTCTCGCAGCAGCCCATGCCGTACGTGCTGCTGGGCAACAGCTTTCTCAACCGCTTCTCGATGCGGCGCGACGCCGACGAGATGATTCTCGAGAAGCGGTACTGAGACCGCTCCCGCCCCGGTCTCAGGCCTGTGCGGCCGTGACCACGATCTCGATCTTGTAAGCCGCGTTGGCCATCTTGGCCTCCACGGTCGCGCGCGGCGGCGTGTGGCCGGCCGGAATCCACGCGTCCCACACCTCGTTCATGGCGCCGATGTCGCCGATGTCGGCCAGGAAGATCTGCGTCATGAGAATGCGCGACTTGTCGCTGCCGGCCTCGGCCAGCAGGCGGTCGACCATGCCGAGCACCTGCGCGGTCTGGCCGCGGATGTCCTGCGTGGTGTCGTCGGGCACCTGGCCCGCGAGGTAGATGGTGCCGTTGTGCACCGCGGTCTCGGACAGACGCGGGCCGACGTGGAAGCGGGTGATGGATGCCATGGTGAGTTCAAGCCTTTTTCTTCGAGCCGAGTTTCGACTCCGTGCCGGCCGCGAGCCGGCGGATGTTTTCGCGGTGCCGCCAGATCAGCAGCAGACTCATGATGATGATCGCAATCAGCACCGTGCGGTCGAGTGGCCACGCAATGTTTCCACCCAGCAGGTAGTAGGCCGGTGCGAAGAACGCCGCCACCAGCGACGACAGCGACGAGTAGCGGAAGAAGATCGCGATGATCAGCCAGGTCGCGCCCGTGGCCAGCCCCAGCCAGGGCGCGATGCCCACCAGCACGCCGGCAGCCGTGGCCACGCCCTTGCCGCCCTGGAAGCTGAAGAACACCGGGTACAGGTGGCCCAGGAAGGCCGCCAGGCCCGCCAGCGCCGCCACGCCCTCGCCCAGCCCCCACTGCGCGCCGAACTGGCGGATCAGGAACACCGGCAGCCAGCCCTTCGCGGCATCGAGCAGCAAGGTGGCCAGCGCGGCACCCTTGTTGCCGGAGCGCAGCACGTTGGTGGCGCCGGGGTTGCCGCTGCCGTAGCTGCGCGGGTCGGCCATGCCGAGCGACTTGCTCACGATGACCGCAAACGACAGCGAACCGATCAGGTACGACGCCACGATGGCAAGGAGGGAAGGCAGATCGAAACTCAAGGCGGTCTCCGGGGAACGGATTGTTGTTGTGCGCCGCCGGCCTGCATGCCCGGCGGGAAAAAGCAAACGCCGGCTATTCTGCCAGCGCGCACTGCACGGGCTTGGCGCCCAGGAGCGTCACGCACACCTGCGGATCGATGCCCACGAGGTAGCCGCGCCGCCCGCCGTTGATCGCGATCTTCGGCAGTTCGAGCACGCTCGACTCGATGTAGACCGGCATCTCGCGCCGCGTGCCGAAGGGCGAGGTGCCACCCACCATGTAGCCGCTGTGGCGCTGCGCCACCTCGGGCTTGCAGGGCTCGACCGACTTGGCGCCAATCTGCCGCGCGAGGTTCTTGGTCGAGACCGTGCGGTTGCCGTGCATCAGCACGATCAGCGGCTTGGCGTCCTGGTCCTGCATCACCAGCGTCTTGACCACGGTGAACGGGTCGAAGCCCAGCACCTGCGCGCTGTGCTGGGCGCCGCCGTGCTCCTGGTACTCGTAGGGGTGCTCGGTGAAGGCGACCTGGTTCGCCCGCAGCAGCTGGGTGGCGGGCGTCTCGGAAACGTGGGCTTTCTTGCTCACTTGCTCAGGTCAGGCGGCGGGGTCGCGGATGTCCAGGCGGATCTTGTCGATCTCGGCCAGCACCTCGGCCGACAGCGTGGTGCCGTAGGCGTCCAGGTCTTCGTCGAGCTGCGCCACCGAGGTCACGCCGATGATCGTGCTCGCCACCTGCCACTTGGTGTAGCAGAAGGCCAGCGCGAGCTGCGTGGGGCTCAGGCCGTGGTCGCGTGCCAGCTGGTTGTAGCGCCGCGCGGCGCGCAGCGCGTCGGGCTTGCCCCAGCGCTGCTTGCGCACCGACTCGTAGCTCGAGATGCGCGCGCCCTTCGGCGCGTCGGGGCCTTCGATGCCGCTCTGGTCGTACTTGCCCGTCAGCAGGCCGAAGGCCAGCGGCGAGTACGCCAGCAGCGACACGCCGAGCCGGTGCATGGTTTCGTCGAGCGCGTTCTCGTGCGCGCGGCTCACCAGGTTGTAGACGTTCTGCACCGACACCACGCGCGGCAGCCCGTGCTGCTCGGCCAGCCGCACGAACTCGTGCACGCCGTAGGGCGTCTCGTTCGACAGGCCGATGGTGCGCACCTTGCCCGCCTTCACCAGCTTGCCCAGCGCTTCGAGCTGGTCGTGGATCGGCGTCTGCGAGGTTTCCTTCTCGGGGTTGTAGTGGATGTTGCCGAACACCGGCACGTGGCGCTCGGGCCAGTGGATCTGGTACAGGTCGATCACGTCGGTCTGCAGGCGGCGCAGGCTGCCGTGGCACGAGGCCTCGATGTCGGCCGCCGTCATGCCCGTGCCTTCGCGCACCCAGGGCATGCCGCGCGAGGGGCCGGCCACCTTGGTCGCCAGCGTGATCTTCTGGCGCGTGCCGGGGTTGGCCGCAAACCAGTTGCCGATGATGGTTTCGGTCGCGCCGCAGGTTTCCTTGCTTGCCGGCACCGCGTACATCTCGGCCGTGTCGATGAAGTCGACGCCGCGCTCGAGCGAACGGTTCAGGACGGCGTGGGCGGTGGGCTCGTCGACCTGCTCGCCGAAAGTCATGGTGCCGAGGCAGATCGGGGTGACGTGGAGGTCGCTCTGACCGAGTGGAATCTTTTTCATGCGCGGAATGCTAGCGCGCCCGCGCGGCAGGCGCTGCCCCGGCCCCGAGAAACCGAGCGCAGCCCTGTCCTGTGGCGGACTGCGCGCGGCGCGGCCTCTCCGTATCATCGAGCGCCATATGTACCAAGCCCTCCGCCCCTCGCGCAGCGAATTCGTGCCCGTGCGCAACCTGAACTACCACGTCCGCCTCTGGGGGCAGCCGTCGAGCGAGCGTCCGCCGCTGGTGCTGGTGCATGGCTGGATGGACGTGGCGGCCTCCTGGCAGTTCGTGGTCGATGCGCTGAAGGACGACCGCTTCATCATCGCCCCCGACTGGCGCGGCTTCGGCCTCACCGACGGTGGCGGGGTCGACAACTACTGGCTGCCCGACTACCTGGCCGACCTCGAATGGCTGCTCGACCACTACGCCGGCGAGGGCGACGATGCCCGCCCGGTCGACCTCGTCGGCCACAGCATGGGCGGTAATGTGGCGATGCACTACGCGGGCGTGCGCCCGGCGCGCATCCGCCGCCTCGTCAACCTCGAAGGCTTCGGCATGCCCGCGCGCCAGCCCGCCGAAGCGCCCGCGCGCTACGGCCAGTGGATCGACGAGCTCAAGGGCCTGCACCGCGGCGAGAAGGCGCTCGCGGGCTATTCCGCGGTGGACGGCGTGGCGCGCCGCCTCATGAAGACCAACCCGCGCCTCACGCAGGACAAGGCCGACTGGCTGGCCGGCCACTGGTCGGCGCCGCAGGCCCAGGCCGACGGCAGCACGCGCTGGCAGATCCTCGGCGAGGCCGCGCACAAGATCGTCAACGCCAACATCTTCCGCGTCGACGAAACCCTCGCGCTCTATGCGCGCATCACCGCGCCGACGCTGATGGTCGAAGCCTCGGACGACAGCCTGCACGGCTGGTGGAAGGCGCGCTACACGCTCGCCGAGTTCCACGAGCGGCTGAAGTCCGTGCCTTCGG
The DNA here is from genome assembly GCF_059415405.1 of Variovorax sp. GW821-FHT10C12. Classification (NCBI taxonomy): domain Bacteria; kingdom Pseudomonadati; phylum Pseudomonadota; class Betaproteobacteria; order Burkholderiales; family Comamonadaceae; genus Variovorax; species Variovorax sp. GW821-FHT10C12. Next base: position 158,006 of record NZ_JBWKNE010000008.1, on the reverse strand, counting down.
TGCGCATCGAGCAGCTCGACGACGCGGGCCACATGCTGCACCACGACCAGCCGCAGCGCATGGCGCAGCTGATCGAAGACTTCCTGGCCGATTGAAACTCAGCCGCAGGGCGCCGATGCGAGCCGCCTGGCGGCGCGCAGGAAGTCCTCCGGTTTCACCGTGCTCGGGTTCCAGTTGCCCGCCACCGGCACCTGGCGCTTGTGCGCGATCACCATGTGCCGCCGCGGGATCACGAGGATGTACTGGCCGTGCACGCCCCACGCCATGTACGCCCCATTCAACGCGGAGTCCGACGGCTCTTCCAGCAGCCACCACAGGTAGCCATAGCCAAAGCCGCGCCTGGCCACGTGCGGCGGGTGCATCTGCGCGGACGGGGTCGCGGGCTGCGTGATCTGCGTGACCCAGGCCGCAGGCACCAGTTGCTGCCCGCGCCAGTTGCCCTGGCGAAGCATCAGATGGCCCAGGCGCGCCATGTCCCGCGTCGACAGGAAGAACGGATAGGCCAGGTGCGCGGACTTCGCGCCGTCGCCGCTGCGTTGGTGGCGGGCGAGCTCGAAGTCCTCGAGCATCAGGGGCGCTGCCAGATCGTCGGCAAACGCCCGGTAGATGCTGCGGCCGGTCAGCTTTTCGAAGGCGGTGCCCGCGGCGTTGAAATCCCAGTTGTTGTAGACAAAGTAGCGGCCAGGCGCTTGCGATCCGCGCGCAGGCGCAAACGCAAGATCGTCCCCGCCATTGGCTGCGGCGTGGTAGACGCCGGATCGCGCCGTGAGCAGATCGCGCAGGCGTGCCTCGCGCTCGCTGGCAAGCAGTCCGCCGACGTCATCGATGCCCAGATCGGCCAGCGTGCGATCCAGGTCGATGGTGCCGTCCGCCACGTACGTGCCGTACATCATCGACAGCAGGCTCTTGCGCACGGAGAACACGATGCTGACGGCGTCCACCGGGCCGTCGCTGAACAGCACGCGCCCGTCCTGCACCGCCATCAGGGCGGAGGTGTCCAGAGTCTTCAGGTACGCGCGGGTCGCGTCGAGCTCGCGGCTGCACGCGGCGCTCAGTTGCGAACGGGGAACCGCCTCCCACGCCGAGAGCGGAAAGACGGCCTCGTCCACATGACGGGCAGGCGGCGCCGTGCACGCGCCTGCCAGCAGCAGGCAAACCGCCGCGAGGCAGGCCGCGAAGAAGCGCACCGGTTTACTTGCCGTCACCGGTCGCGCGGCGCAAGGCCGCGCGCGCCAAAAGCCGCGTCGAGTTGAGCGTCGGCAGCGGCGAATTCGCGTCGCTCATGATCAGCGGGATCTCGGTGCAGCCGAGCACCACCGCGTCGCAGCCCTCGGCGTCCTTCAGGCGCTGCATCACGCGCTGGAAGGTGGCCACGGCCTCCGGCTTGAAGATGCCGCAGACCAGCTCGTCCATGATGATCCGGCCGATCTCGGCGCGCTCGTCGATGGTGGGGCGCACGTATTCCAGGCCGCGCGCCGAGAGCTTCTCGGGATACACCTCGCTGTCGGTCAGCCAGCGCGTGCCCGTGATGCCGATGCGGCGAAAGCCCCGGCGCACAGCCTCGTCGGCCACCACCTCGGCGATGTGCAGCCAGGGCCGCGGCGAACGCGGCGCCACGTGGTCGAAGGCCTGGTGGATGGTGTTGTCGGGGCAGATCAGGAAATCCGCGCCCGCCGCGGCGAGCTTGTGCGCGGAGCCGAGCATCAACTCGCCCACGCCCGCCAGGTCGCCTGCGTCCAGGCAACGCGTGTACTCCGCGAGCGAGGGCGTGTGCATCGACACCTCGGGGTGCGCGTGCGGGCCAAGCAGCGCCGCGCCCTCGATGCAGATGGTCTTGTAGCAAAGGGCCGCGCCTTCGGCGGAGCAGCCGACGATTCCGATGTGCAGGGTCATGGGGCGCATCCTACAAAAGCCGGCGCGGTTTATCCGGCCTGCGGATATGCAAGCGCGCAAATCTTCGTTCGCGGCGCGCAGCGTGCGACCTAGAGTGCCCGACTCCCCTTGCCGTCTCCCGGAGTTGTCGCCATGCCTTCCTTTTCGCGCGCGCCCTCGTGGCTGCGCCGCCTCGCCCCGCTGTCCGGCGGGCTCGCACTGAGCCTGTTGCTGCTCGCGCCCGCCCACGCGGACGACCTGCGCGTCGGCTTCATGCCGGGCCCCTACCGCGACGCCTTCACCCACGGCATCGAGCCCCAGCTGAAGAAGCTGGGCTACAGCATCAAGTACGTCGAGTTCAGCCAGGGCGTGCAGCCCAACGACGCCGTGGAGCGCGGCCAGATCGACGCCAACATCTTCCAGCACTCGCTGTACCTGAACGCCACCAACAAGCAGCAGGGCTTCGACCTCGTGCCCGTGGTGCACGTGCCGACGCCGCCCATGGGCCTCTATTCGCGCCGCCACAAGACGCTCGACGCCGTGCCCGACGGCGCCACCGTCACGCTGCCGGCCGACCCGGTGAATGCGGCGCGCGCACTCAACATCCTCGCGGCCATCGGCTGGGTGACGCTCAAGCCGGGCGTGAGCCCGCTGAGCGTGTCGGAGCGCGACATCGCGAGCAACCCCAAGCGCCTGAAGATCGTGCCGCTGGACGCCGCGCAGGCACCGCGCTCGCTGGCCGACGCCGACCTCGCGGCCGTGCAGGGCAACTTCGCCGTGGCCTCGGAGCTCACCGAGGCGCTGAAGCTCGAAGACATGACGCTGCCCTACGTCAACGTGGTGGCCGTCAAGCGCAGCAACGAAAACGCGAAGTTCGCGAAGGACATCGCCACCGCCTACCAGTCGCCCGAGTTCCAGAAGTTCTTCAAGGCCAACCCCGTGTGGGCCGGCTACCGGCTGCCGGACTATTTCAGCCAATGAGCAATAACACCACCGCGCCGCGCAGGCAGCTGCACCTCAACGTCAACATCCTGCATTCCGGCTTCGTGCCCTCGGCCTGGCGCCTGCCCGAGAGCGACCCGTGGGCGTTCGCCGACATCCAGCACTACATCCGCACTGCGCAGATCGCCGAGGCCGCCAAGCTCGATGCCGTGTTCCTGGCCGACAACGCCGCCATCGTCGACCAGATCCATTTCCGCCCGATCACCGCGCTGGAGCCCACCATCCTGCTGGCCTGCGTGGCCGCCGCGACCACGCACATCGGCCTCATCGCCACCGCCTCCACCAGCTACAACGAGCCCTACAACCTCGCGCGCCGCTTCGCCACGCTCGACCACGTGAGCGCCGGCCGTGCCGGCTGGAACATGGTGACCACGGCCGACCTGCCCTCGGCCCGCAACTTCGGCCTGGACACCACGCCCGACCACGCCAAGCGCTACGCCCGCGCCTCGGAGTTCGCCGACATCGTCAAGGCGCTGTGGGACAGCTGGGAAGACGATGCCTTCGTCGGCGACAAGGCCGCCGGCCGCTTCATCGACCCCGCCAAGGTGCACGCCCTCGCGCACCGCGGTGAGCACTTCGCGGTGCAGGGCCCGCTCAACCTGCCGCGCCCGCCGCAAGGCCACCCGGTGCTGGTGCAGGCCGGCGCCTCGGCGGATGGCCGCGAGCTCGCTTCGCGCCATGCCGAAGCCGTGTTCTCCGCCTCGCAATCCTTCGAAGAATCGCAGGTCTACGCACGCGCCCTCAAGACCCGCGCCGCCGAGCTGGGCCGCGGCCCCGACGCAGTGAAGGTGCTGGCAGGCCTCACCACCATCGTCGGCGCCACCGAAGCGCAGGCGCTTCGCCGCCGCGATGCGCTGGTCGACCTGATCCCGTGGGACTACAGTCTCACGCGCCTGGCCGGCACGCTGGGCATCACGCCCGACCGCTTCAAGCTCGACGAGCGCCTGCCCGACGACCTGCCGCTGCCCGGCAATGGCAACGGCAACCACACCTTCTTCAACGCCGTGGTCGCGGCCGGGCGAACGCACGGCTACACGGTGCGCCAGCTGATCCGCGAACTCGCGGGCGGCGGCGGGCACCGCGTGATTGTCGGCACGCCCGAGCAGATCGCCGACGACATCGAGCGCTGGTTCAAGGGCGGCGCGGCCGATGGCTTCAATCTGATGCCCGATGCGCTGCCGCACGGGCTGCAGGACTTCGTGGACGGCGTGGTGCCGATCCTGCAGAAGCGAGGCATCTTTCGCACCGAGTACGAGGGACGCACGCTGCGTGATCACCTGGGGTTGGCCCGGCCTGCAGGGCGGGCGGCACAGCGGCTGGCAGCCTGAAGGCGGCCCTTCACACAGGGCGAACACCCACAGCGTGCCCTGCGCGCAGGGCATTGGGTGCTCCCCGCAGCGAAATCAAGGAGGAGGGGCGCAGCCCCGGGGGACATTCGCGGAGGGGAGTACCCGATGTCCTGTGCACGCGCCCTGAACAAACCCCGTCAGGCGTCCCACCACCCCTCATCAAACCGCCCCTGCAGAAACGCCACGAACCCCGACACCTTCCCCGGCACCAGCTTCGGCGAAGGAAACACCGCGTGAATCTCCTGCTCAGGCAACGCATGGTCCCCCAGCACGGCGTTCACCTTGCCAGCAGCCAGTGACTCGCTCGCCACATAGCGCGGCATCAACGCAATGCCCAGTCCGTCACGCGCCGCAGCCAGCACCGCCGACAGGTTGTTGGAACGGAAGCGCCCAGACACAGGCACCGTCACCGGGTCGCCCTTGGGCGTGTGCATGCGCCAGAACTCATCGCCCACCACGCTGCTGTAGATCAGTGCCACGTGCGCGCTGAGGTCCTGCGCGCGCTTGGGCGTGCCGTGCTTCTTCAGGTAGGCCGGCGACGCCACCATGACCCACGGATTCGCGCCGAGGTAGCGCGCGCCCAGTGACGAATCGGCCAGTTTGCCCATGCGGATCGCCACGTCGATGCCCTGCGCGATGAGGTCGACATAGCGGTCCTCGAAGCTCAGGTCGAGCTGCACCTGCGGATGCCGGCGCATGTACTCCAGCGCCAGCGGCACCACCACGCGCCGCCCGAAGGCCACCGACGTGCCCACGCGCAAGAGGCCCTGCGCCTGGTTCTGGCGCAGCTGCACGATGCTGTCGGCCTCCTCCGCATCGCGCACGATGGTCTTGCACTTCTCGTAGTACAGCGCGCCCGGCTCCGTGAGGCTCACGCCGCGCGTGTTGCGGTTGAGCAGCCGCACCTTCAGGCGCGCCTCCGTGGCCGCGACCTGCTTGGTCACGGTGGGTTGCGTGGTGTTGAACTCGCGCGCCGCTTTCGAGAAGCTGCCGGTCTCCACGACCCGCACGAACATTTCCATAGCCAGTAAACGATCCATGGCCGGATGGTAGCCAGTTATTCCATGGCGGAATAGGTTTTATGGCCCCCAGCCGTCTTCTTGGAATGCGCCCTGCTTCCTACAGTGAGGCCACCTCAAGGAGACTTTCAAATGGCAAAGATGACAGCGGTCCAGGCCGCAGTTCTGGTGATGGAAAAAGAAGGCGTCACGCAGGCCTTCGGCGTGCCGGGCGCGGCAATCAACCCGCTGTACTCGGCCCTGCGCCAGCGCGGCAGCATCTCGCACATCCTCGCGCGCCACGTCGAGGGCGCCTCGCACATGGCCGAGGGCTACACCCGTGCCGTGGCCGGCAACATCGGCGTGTGCATCGGCACCTCGGGCCCGGCGGGCACCGACATGATCACGGGCCTGTACTCGGCCTGGGCCGATTCCATTCCCATTCTCTGCATCACCGGCCAGGCACCCCGCGCACGCCTGTACAAGGAAGACTTCCAGGCGGTCGACATCGAGTCCATCTCCAAGCCCGTCACCAAGTGGTCGGTCACCGTGCGCGAACCCGGCCAGGTGCCGCAGGTGTTCCAGCAGGCCTTCCACCTCATGCGCTCGGGCCGCCCGGGCCCCGTGCTCATCGACCTGCCCTTCGACGTGCAGATGGCGCAGATCGAGTTCGACATCGACGCCTACGAACCGCTCAAGCCCTACAAGCCGGCCGCCACGCGCGCCCAGATCGAGAAGGCCATCGGCATGATGCAGGCGGCCGAGCGCCCGCTGATCGTGGCCGGCGGCGGCATCATCAACGCCGACGCCTCCGAGCTGCTCGTGCGCTTTGCCGAAGCCACCGGCGTGCCGGTGATCCCCACGCTCATGGGCTGGGGCGCCATTCCCGACGACCACCCGCTCATGGCCGGCATGTGCGGCCTGCAGACCAGCCACCGCTACGGCAACGCCACCGTGCTCGCTTCGGACTTCGTGCTGGGCATCGGCAACCGCTGGGCCAACCGCCACACCGGCTCGGTCGACGTCTACACCAAGGGCCGCACCTTCGTGCACGTGGACATCGAGCCCACGCAGATCGGCCGCGTGTTCACGCCCGACTTCGGCATCGTCTCCGACGCCAAGGCCGCGCTCGAACTCTTCGTCGAAGTGGCCGAGGAAATGAAGGCCGCCGGCAAGCTCACCGACCGTGGCGCCTGGGCCGGCGAATGCCGCGAGCGCAAGAAGACCTTGCTGCGCAAGACCAACTTCGACACCGTGCCGATGAAGCCGCAACGCGTGTACCAGTGCATGAACAACCACCTGGAGCGCGACACCTGCTACGTGAGCACCATCGGCCTGTCGCAGATCGCGGCCGCGCAGTTCCTGCACGTGTACAACCCGCGCCACTGGATCAACTGCGGCCAGGCCGGCCCGCTGGGCTGGACCATTCCCGCCGCGCTGGGCGTGCGCGCCGCCGACCCGACGCGCAAGATCGTCGCGCTCTCGGGCGACTACGACTTCCAGTTCATGATCGAAGAGCTGGCCGTGGGCGCGCAGTTCAAGCTGCCCTACCTGCACATCGTGGTCAACAACTCCTACCTCGGCCTGATCCGCCAGTCGCAGCGTGGCTTCGAGATGGACTACTGCGTGCAGCTGGCCTTCGACAACATCAACGCACCGGCCGACGCCGGCATCGAAGGCAGCTACGGCGTCGATCACCTCAAGGTGGTCGAGGGCCTGGGCTGCAAGGCGATCCGCGTGCACAAGCAGGAAGAGATGGCGCCCGCCATCGCCCGCGCCGAAGCGCTCATGGCCGAGTTCCAGGTGCCGGTCGTCATCGAGGTGATGCTCGAGCGCGTGACCAACATCGCGATGGGCACCGAGATCGACGCCATCAACGAATTCGAACCGCTGGCCGAAAGCATGGCCGACGCACCCACGGCCCTCGCGGTGGCGATGCTGGACTGATTGAGGAGACAAGAGACATGCCCAAGTTCGCAGCCAATCTCACGATGCTCTTCACCGAGCTGCCGTTCATGCAGCGCTTCGAGGCGGCCGCCAAGGCCGGCTTCGAGGCGGTGGAGTACCTCTTCCCCTACCCCTTCGACAAGAAGGAACTCACGGCGGCCCTGCGCGCCAACGGCCTGCAGCAGGTGCTGCACAACCTGCCGGCCGGCGACTGGGACAAGGGCGAGCGCGGCATCGCCTGCCACCCGGACCGCACCGGCGAGTTCCGCGAAGGCATCGCGCTGGCCATCGACTACGCCACGGCGCTGGGCTGCCCGCAGCTCAACTGCCTGGTCGGCAAGGTGCCGGCGGGCGTGAGCACCGACGCCGCCCACAAGACCGTGGTCGAGAACCTGCGCCTCGCAGCGCGCGAACTCGAAGCCGCGGGCCTGCGCCTGCTGATCGAGCCGATCAACACCTTCGACATCCCCGGCTTCTTCCTCACGCGCACCGACCAGGCGCTGGCGCTGATCGACGAGGTGGGCTCGGACAACCTGCGCGTGCAGTACGACATCTACCACGCACAGCGCATGGAAGGCGAGCTGGGCAACACGCTCACCAAGCAGCTGGCGCGCATCGGCCACATCCAGCTGGCCGACAACCCGGGCCGCGGCGAGCCGGGCACGGGCGAGATCAACTACCCGTGGCTGTTCCAGCACATCGATGCGCTGGGCTACGACGGCTGGATCGGCTGCGAATACAAGCCCCGCGCCACCACGGTGGAAGGCCTCGGCTGGCGCGAAGCCCTCACGAAGAAGCAATGAACGTTCACGAAGGAAACAGAGACATGACCACCGCAGCAGCACCACAAAAAATCGGATTCATCGGCCTGGGCATCATGGGCGCCCCCATGGCGGGCCACCTGCTCGACGCAGGCCACACGCTCTTCGTGAACACGCACGGCAACACGCCGGAGCCCTTCGTCTCCAAGGCCACCATCTGCGGCTCGGCCGCCGAAGTGGCGCGCAAGGCCGACATCATCTTCATCATGGTGCCCGACACCCCTGACGTGGAAAAAGTGCTGTTCGGCGCCCCCGGCGCGGAAGGCGTGGCCGACGGCCTGAAGGGTTCGCAGGGCAAGATCGTGGTGGACTGCAGCTCCATCGACCCGATCGCCACCAAGGAATTCGCGCGCCGCATCGTCGCGCTGGGCGCCGGCTACATCGACGCGCCGGTCTCGGGCGGCGAAGTGGGCGCCAAGGCCGCGAGCCTGACGATCATGTGCGGCGGCGACGAAGGCACCTTCGGCCGCGTGAAGCCGCTGCTCGACAAGATGGGCAAGAACGTGACGCTGGTGGGCGGAGCGGGCGACGGCCAGGTCTGCAAGGTGGCCAACCAGATCATCGTGGCGCTGAACATCGCCGCCGTGAGCGAGGCCCTGGTGTTCGCCTCGAAGGCCGGCGCCGACCCCGCCAAGGTGCGCCAGGCGCTGATGGGCGGCTTCGCCAGCTCGCGCATCCTGGAAGTGCACGGCGAACGCATGATCAAGCGCACCTTTGCACCGGGCTTCCGCATTTCGCTGCACCAGAAGGACCTGAACCTGGCGATGCAGAGCGCGCGGTCGCTGGGCGTGGCGCTGCCGCAGACCGCGAACGCAGCGCAGCTGATGAACGCCTGCGCGGCGATGGGCTATGGTCAGCTGGATCACTCGGCGCTGGTGAAGGCCCTCGAAGCCCTCGCCCAGCACACGGTCGCTCCAGACTGAAACTAGCTCTTTGCAGCTTCCAGCGATTCCTTCAGATTGCGTCGGCGCCATGCCCAGGTCTTCACGGCCTGCGGCAGGATGCCGATGCACGACGCGTAGTACGTCACCTTGAAGCCCCAGAAGCGCGGCCCGATGGGCGTGTTGCGGAACAGGTCGCCGGCCAGGATGGACAACAGCGCCTCCTGCATGCGCCAGATGTTGCGCGGCGCCATGAACAGGCGGCGGATGGCGGGCGAGGTGATGCGGTAGATGAACCACGAGAACATCTTCGGCCCGTGCTTCATCACCTTCTCGTAGTGGCGGAAGGCCTTCTCGGCCTCCTTCGCCTCGCCCTTGAGCCAGTGGTCGGCGCAGGTCGCAGCCTCGAAGCCGCTGTTCATCGCCAGGTACACGCCCGAGGAGAACATCGGGTCGACGAAGGCATAGGCGTCGCCCACCATCATGAAGCGGTCGCCACGGCAGAACTTGGAGTCGTAGGCGTAGTTGCCGGTGGTGGTGGCGCCTTCCATCAGCGTGGCGTTCTTCAGCCGCGCGGCCAGCTTGGGCGCCAGCGCGATGGTCTGCATCAGGAAATCTTCGAGCGACGCACCCTGGCGCCGCTTGAAGTAGGCCGGCGAGGCCACGGCGCCGACGCTCACGGTGCCGTCCTTCAGCGGGATGTACCAGAACCAGCCGTGGTCGAACCAGAAGAGCGAGATGTTGCCCTCGAAGCGGCCCGGCCGGCGCTCAGCGTTGGCGAAGTGGCCGTACAGCGCCGCGCTCGCATGCTTGCGGTTGCGCTGCTTGGCGTCGAACTGGTTCGACAGCAGCGTGTCGCGCCCGCTGGCGTCGATCACGAAGCGCGGGCGCCACTCGGTCTCGGTGCCGTCGTCGGCCTTGACCTTCACCAGCGGGCGGTTGTCGGGCGTGCCCTTGCCGGCGTCCATGTCGACGCCGGTGACGCGCCGGCCCTCGAAGGTGCGCGCGCCGCGCTTGCCGGCGTGGCGGAACAGCAGCTCGTCGAATTCCGAACGGCGCACGTGCACCGCATAGGGAAAGCTCTTGTCCATCGCCTGGCCGAAGTCGAAGTGGCTGGTGTGGTCGTGCCAGGGCGAGACGAATTCGGCGCCGTGCTTGCGCAGGCCGATGGCCTCGACCTCGGTGCGCACGCCGAGCCGGTCGAACAGCGGCATGTTCATCGGCAGCAAGGATTCGCCGATGTGAAAGCGCGGATGCTGCGCCTTCTCGAGCAGCACCACGTCGTGGCCCTTGTCTGCGAGCAAGGCCGCCACCGTGGAGCCCGAAGGGCCTCCGCCGATGACCACGACGTCCGGCTCGGTGCCGGTAAAAGGTCCGGGTGTCATTCGATGTCCCTCCGTGTTGTTCTGTGCTTGTGGACGTTGGTTCGCCGCACCGCCCGTGCGGCACGGATTTGCCCCCCTGAAACAGGGGTGTTGAAGTTTAGCGAGTCGGCAGACCCTCTCGATCAGGCGGAAGATAGAGGGTCTCGTCGTTCCCCCCGAGAGAAGAGGCTGCGCTTTTGCGGTAGCCTCATTGCCCGCCAGAACCAAGGAGACTTTTCAAATGGCTGCATCCCTGTCCCCCGCTGAAGAAGCACTTCGAGAAGCAGCGCGCGAATACCACCGCTCGCCCGTCAAGGGCAAGATCTCGATCACCCCCACCAAGCCCCTGCTGAACCAGCGCGACCTGTCGCTGGCTTACTCGCCGGGCGTGGCCTACCCCTGCCTCGACATTGCGGAAGATCCCGCGCTCGCGGCCGAATACACCGCCCGCGGCAACCTCGTGGGCGTCATCACCAACGGCACCGCCGTGCTGGGCCTGGGCAACATCGGCCCGCTGGCCTCCAAGCCCGTGATGGAAGGCAAAGGCTGCCTGTTCAAGAAATTCGCCGGCATCGACGTGTTCGACATCGAGCTGGCCGAGAACGACCCCGACAAGCTGGTCGACATCATCGCGGCGCTGGAGCCCACGCTGGGCGGCATCAACCTCGAGGACATCAAGGCCCCCGAGTGCTTCTACATCGAGAAGAAGCTGCGCGAGCGCATGAACATCCCGGTGTTCCACGACGACCAGCACGGCACGGCCATCATCTCGGCCGCAGCATTGCTCAACGGCCTGGAACTGGTCGGCAAGAAGATCGAAGACGTCAAGATCGCCGTCTCGGGCGCGGGCGCCGCGGCCATCGCCTGCCTGGACGTGATGGTCGGCCTGGGCGCCAAGCCCGCCAACATCTACGCCTGCGACTCCAAGGGCCTGATCTACATGGGCCGCGCGGGCGGCTTCGACGAATCGAAGGCCCGCTACGCCCAGAAGGACACCGGTGCGCGCACACTGGCCGACGTGGTGAAGGACGCCGACGTGTTCCTGGGCTGCTCGGCCCCCGGCGTCATGAGCGCCGAAATGGTCAAGACCATGGGCACGCAGCCGATCATCCTGGCGCTGGCCAACCCCGAGCCTGAAATCCGCCCCGAGCTGGCCAAGGCCGTGCGCCCAGATTGCATCATTGCCACGGGCCGTTCGGACTACCCGAACCAGGTCAACAACGTGCTGTGCTTCCCGTACATCTTCCGCGGCGCGCTCGACTGCGGCGCGAGCAAGATCACGGAAGAAATGAAGCTGGCCTGCGTGCGCGAGATCGCCGACCTCACCAAGGCCGACATCAGCGAAGAAGTGGCCACCGCCTACGCCGGCCAGGAGCTGGCCTTCGGCCCCGACTACATCATTCCGAAGCCCTTCGATTCGCGCCTCATTTTGCGTATCGCGCCGGCCGTGGCCAAGGCGGCCGCCGCCTCGGGCGTGGCCTCGCGCCCGATCGAGGACATGGAGGCCTACCGCCAGCACCTGACGCGCTTCGTCTACCAGACGGGCATGTTCATGCGCCCGGTGTTCAGCGCCGCCAAGATCTCCACCACCAAGCGCGTGGCCTACGCCGAGGGCGAAGACGAGCGCGTGCTGCGCGCCGCGCAGTGGGCGGTCGACGAAGGCCTGGCCCAGCCCATCCTGGTGGGCCGCCCCGCCGTGATCGAGGCCCGCATCCAGAAGGCCGGCCTGCACATCCGTTCGGGTGTCGACTTCGAGATCGTGAACCCCGAGGACGATCCGCGCTTCCGCACCTACTGGGAGAGCTTCCACAAGCTCATGGGCCGCCGCGGCGTCACGCCCGAGGCCGCCAAGACCATGGTGCGCCGCTCCAACACGACCATCGCCGCGCTGATGCTGCACCTGGGCGACGCCGACGCGATGATCTGCGGCCTGGTCGGGCGCTTCGACGTGCACCTGGAGCACATCCGCAACCTGATCGGCCTGAAGCGCGGCGCGCCCGGCTTCGCCACGCTGAACGCGCTCACGCTCGAGAAGCGCACGGTGTTCATCACCGACACCAACGTGAACGAAGACCCGAGCGCCGAACTGCTGGCCAGCATCGCCGTGATGGCCGCCGAAGAGGTGCGCCGCTTCGGCCTGCCGCCGAAGGTGGCCTTCCTCTCGCACTCGAACTACGGCACCTCCAGCCGCGGTTCGGCGCGCAAGATGCGCCTGGCGCGCGACCTGTTCTCGCAGATGGCGCCCGACATCGAGTGCGACGGCGAAATGCACGGCGACGCCGCGCTGTCCGACGAGATCCGCCGCACCGCGCTGCCTGAGACCACGCTCACGGGCGAGGCCAACCTGCTGGTGTGCCCGAACCTCGACTCGGCCCACATCCTCTACAACGTGCTGAAGATGACCGGCGCGAACGGCATCACGGTGGGCCCGATCCTGCTGGGCGCCGCCAGCTCGGCCCACGTGCTGACGCCTTCGGCGACGGTGCGCCGCATCATCAACATGACGGCGCTGGCCGTGGCGAAGGTGAAGGCGCAGGACTGACGCTGACGTCGACGTTTCTTCCCTGAAACAACAACGCCCCGTCGCGGTCTCCGCGGCGGGGCGTTTTTCATGGATGGCCGTGTTCAGGCGTGGACAGGCGACACCACCGGCACGTCGGCCGGATCGAACACGTTCCAGGCCAGCAGCTCCCTGTCTTCGGGCGGTGGCTCGCAGCCGCCGACGCGGCTGGGCTTCCAATCGAAACGCTGTTTCATGTCGGCCAGCGCCTCGGCACGCTTGAAGGCCGCCAGCGCCGAATCGATGACGGGCACGCCCAGCGCGTCCTGCAGCTGGCGGTAGAAGCCGAACTCGAGCGTGCAGCCCAGGATGAGCGCCTCGGCGCCGTCCTCGTCGATGGCGCGGCGGCCCTGCGCGATCATGCGGCGCACGGTCTCGTCGCGGTCGCGCTGGAAATCTTCCACGCCGAGCTCCAGCGCGCGGAACGAGGCGATCAGGTGCGCGTGGCCGTACTCGCGCACGCGCGCCTCGATGCGCGGCACCCACTTGCGCCGCCCCACGATCACCGACACCTTCTGTGCCAGATTCGACGCGATTTCGAACGAGGCTTGGCAGGGCGCGACCACCACGGTCTGGCCCGAGATCTCGCGCGCCTCGACCAGCACCGGGTCGTAGAAGCAGCCGACCACCACGGCGTCGAAGCCCTGCTGCGCGGTGTCGCGCACGGCGCGCACGATGTCGGCGCCCAGCAGCGCCTCGTAGCTCTGGTACTCGACGTGGTGCTGCACCGACGCGTTGCGCAGCGACACCACCTCGACCTCGGTGCCGGGGTTCTTCACCTCGGCAAACTCTTGCGCGAAGCGCGCGTTGTAGGTGTCGTTGCCGACGGCCCGGATCCAGCGGATGCGCAGTGTCATGGCATGTCTCCGTTCAGGCCGGCGCGAAGGCTTCGCCCAGCGACTTCTCGAGCGGCCGGTACAGCTCGGGCATGAACATGGTGCGCGACAGCAGCAGCCGCGCGCGCGGCGCCACCAGCACGCGCAGCCGCGCGCCCTGGCGCACATGGGCCGACACCACGGGCTGGCCGTCGTCCGAGAAGGTCATGATCAGGTCGGGAAAGCGCGCGATGCGCTCGCCGCCCTGCGCCAGCAGCATGTACTCGTTGATGAAGCGCAGCGTGGTGCCCGCCGCATCGTCGAGCTCGACCACGCCGACGTCCAGCCCTTCCTGCTGCTCGCAGCGGTAGCTGCGCACCGTGCCCTCGGCCACGAGGCGGCCGTCGAGCGAACGGGCCACGGCATCGACGCCGCCGTCCAGGAAGGTCTGGCCCAGCGCGATGGCGTGGCTGATGGCGCCCGGCGCGCCGTGCTGGCGCGCGTAGCCCACGGTCACGGGGTTGCGCGCCACGGCCACGAGGCCGCCCGCCTCCACCGAGGCGCGGCGCACCACGGCCGAGGTCTGCTCGAGCCGGCCCGACACGACGCCTTCGACATAGCGGTGCGGCTCGCCGCCCGCGTAGGCCTGCACCGAGAGGTAGTCGGGCTCGGTGTGCAGGCCCAGCGCGCCCATCACGCTCGAGGGGTGGGCGCGGCCGTTGCACGCGAGGTCGATCACGGGCAGGCCGGTCATGGCGGCATGGAACCAGCCGTTGACCGTGGTCTCGGCGCCGTTCTCGTTGGCATGCAGCGCCACCAGCTTCTGGCCCGCCGGCAGCTCGCGCCGCAGCAGGTCGAGCGTGCGCAGCAGGTGCGCCGGCTGCACGTGCGGATCGGGCGCGGCCGGCGCACCGACCAGGGCCATGGTGGCGGTGAGCGCGGCGTCGTCGAACTCGTCGACGCTCCACAGCTGCGGCGTGCCGACCTGCAGCGCCAGCCGCGCGGCGCGTTCGCCGGCCGCGATGAGCCCGCCACCCCCGCCGCCGAGGATGGCGCCGCCCCAGATGGCCGCGCGGACGTCGTCGCTGGTCAGATTGCGTTTCATGGATTCGATTCCTGTGTGTGTGATGAAAGGAAAGAAGGAGAACTACTTGCGCAGGCTCTTCACCGCGCCCGAGAAGAAGCTGTAGAGCGCGTCGCCCGCGATGACGCCGCCGGCGAACACCTCGAGCCGCTCGCGCGCGGCGGCGCCGAGCACGCCGTGCACCGCGAGCCGGCAGGCGATGCCGGCCGCGACCATCCAGCCGGCCATCGGGCTGGCGATGAGCAGGCCGGTGGCGAACAGCACACCGAGTTGCTGGCGCGGCCCGCCCGCCAGCTGCAGCAGCGCGCCGGGCACGGCCCACAGCGCCAGGTTGCGCGCGGTCTCGCCCGAGATGCCGGCCTTGATCGCGGCCACGTAGGCGGCGTTGATCGGCGCGGTCTGGTGGTTGGCGAAGAACAGCGGGTAGGCGCAGGCCACCACCACGATCGCCACGCCGAAGCCGACCATGCCGGCGATCATCTGTTCGCGCCGCCCTTCGAGTTCGAAGGCCGAGCCCGAGGCCTCGCCGCGCAGCAGGTGGCCGGCCTTGAGGTCGTAGCCCATGTCGGCAAAGGCCGGGCCGGTGGCGGCCGAGAAGCCGGCCAGCACCACCAGCGCCTCGGGCGGAAAGCCGATCAGGATGCCCAGCAGCAAAGAGATCAGCGCCACCGCGAAGGCCGGGAACCAGCCCGAATGCATGGCCGCAATGCCCACGATGAGTTCGTGCACGAAGGCCGCGAAGGTGCCGTACACGATGAACAAGGCCAGCATGCCGGGCGACATGCCGGTGTAGATGCCGGTGCCCGCGCACAGCAGCACCATGATCGCGAGGTAGCCCGCGCCGCCCAGCTTGAGCGAGCGGCCGAGCACGCTGGCGCCGCGCGCCTCGGCCAGCGCCTCTGTCGTCGCGACGGTGCCGTCAGTGTCGGCCGCGCGCCCGTGCTTCTTCAGCACCACGCGCGCCACCTGCACCAGCGCGACGAGGCCGGCGCCGATCATCATCCCGTGCGGCACGTAGCGCGTGCCGATGTCGAAGCCGAACAGCGGCGCCGAGTAGCCGCGCACCAGCAGCCCGATGCCGAAGGCGGTCATGGCGCCAAGCCCGCCGATCAGCGCCACGCCGAAGGCCGACATCGGCAGCTTGAACACCGCGCCCGCCACGCCGGTGGCCAGCCCGCCGAGCAGCAGCCAGGCCTGCTTGCCGCCGCCGTCGCCCGCCTTGATCGCCTCGGCCGCGGCGATGCCCAGCGGCCACGGGTTCTTCGCCGGGAAGGCGGGCGTGTCGAACATGCGGTACAGCAGCCAGGCGTCGAGCAGCATCGCCAGGCTCACGCCGATGAGCATCGGCACCACCATCTGCGGCAGGCCGAACAGGAAGGGAATGCCGATCGGCAGGAACAGGCTGTTGGCCGCGCCGAAGGTGGCCGACGAGATGCTCGTCTGCGCGAGGTTCTGCGCATGCACCGAGCGAAAGCCCCGGAACATGGCCAGCGGCACGCGCGCCAGCGTCATCGCCGCGAGCGCGCCGATCAGCGAGGTGCTCGGCGTGATGCCCAGGCTGGCCAGCATCTGGATGCCGACGATGGCGCCGAACACGCTCAGCACCACCGTGAGGATCAGGTTGGCGGGCGCGAGCGCCTTGGGATGCAGCGCGGCCGGCGGCAACGCGGTGTGCCCGGCGCCCTTGTCTTCCAGCGGCGCGACGGCGGTCACTTCATGGTGCATGGTCATTCCTTGTTAGTTCCATATTTTGGAACCATGTCCAATAAACTTGGACTGAATGATAAAACCGTACTTTCGGCTGTCAAGCGGGCGTTCACCCGGGTCGGCCGAAAAGACGCACCGGCGCCGAACCTATGATTCCCACCCCAACCCACCGAACACGATGAGCACCCTTGCCAACGCCATGGACGTCCTGAAGCTGATCGCGCGGCTGCGCCGCGACATCACGGTGACGGACGTCGTGACCGAGCTGGGCCTGCCCAAGAGCTCTGCCTCCCGCACGCTGAGCATGATGGCCGGCTACGGCTTCCTGGACCGCGACGCGGCCACGCGCGCCTACCGCCCGGGCGGCGTGATCATGGAAGCCTCGTACCACTTCCGCGCCTCGCGCAACACGGCCTCGCTGGTCGAGGAAGCGCTCGATGCGCTGGTGCGCGAGACGGGTTGCACGGGCTACATCAACGTGCTCGACGGCACCGACACGCTGGTGATCCAGATGCGCACCGGCGCCGGCGCGCTGCAGATCTACACGCCGCCGGGCAGCCGCGCGCCCGCCTACTCCAGCGCCATGGGCCGCGCGCTGCTGGCGCGCCTGGACGACGACGAAGTGGGCGCCCTGATCGGCACCAAGCTCGACCAGGGCCGCGGCCACGCACCGAAGACGCGCAAGGACCTGCTCGCGCGCCTGGCCGTGATCCGCGACACCGGCTGGGCCCTGTCGCGCGGCGAGTACGTGACCAACGTGGCGGGCATCTCGTCGGCGGTGCTCGACCCCGCCACGCGCCAGACCTACGCCTTCGGCATCGCGCTGCCCGCGGAGCAGCTGTCGGAAGCGCTGGTGGAACGCTTCGGCGCCACCGTGCGCGACGCCGCCAGCAGCGTGGGCAAGCGCGTGGGCGATCCGTACTGGCTGGGCTTCGGGGCGACGACGCCGACCTGAGCACCGCGCCGGCGCCAGCTGCGCGCCCCGCCGCGTTCACCGCTGCGGGGCTTTTTTTCGTCCGCCGCATCCTGAGGCGTGGGTGCGCCAAGGCGGTGCTTCCAGGCGCCCGACCGCCCTTTCCAGAAGCCTCCAACCACCATTTCGGCTGGCATGCAATCTGCTAATACCCTGAGCAGATATTTCTCATATCTTACTAATATATTTAAAAACCAAGCCTTCAAGCCCTGGTTTCGACCGCTGTCCGCAGCGCCCTTTTCTTCTTTTTTTCGAGGTACACATTCATGAGCAATCCCCGCTGGCAAGGCATCTTCCCCGCCATCACCACCAAGTTCCACGCCGACGAAAGCATCGACGCCGAGGGCACCGCCCGCCACATCGACTTCCAGATCCGCAACGGCATCCACGGCCTCGTCACCTGCGGCTCGCTGGGCGAAGCCAGCACGCTGACGCTCGAAGAAAAGCTGCAGGTCGCCAAGATCGCCCTGGAAGCCGCCGACGGCCGCATCCCCGTGCTGGCCAACGTGTCGGAGACCAGCACCCGCGAAGCCCTGCGCTACGTGGACGGCGCCAACAAGCTGGGCGTGGCCGGCTACATGGTCATGCCCTCGGTGATCTACGTGGCCGACGCGCGCGAGGCCATGCTCAACGTGCGCACCATCGCCAACGCGGCCCAGAAACCCATCATGGTCTACAACAACCCGGTGGCCTACCGCGTGGACCTCAAGCCCCAGCACATGGTCGAGCTGGCCGATTGCGAGTGGATCGCCGCCATCAAGGAAAGCACCGACGACATCCGCCGCATCACCGACCTGCGCAACACGGTGGGCGACCGCTACCAGCTGTTCCTGGGCGTGGACGACCTGGCCTACGAAGGCCTGGCGCTGGGCTGCGACGGCCTGCTGGCCGGTGTGGGCTGCGCCTTCCCGCGCGAGACGGTGGCGCTGTACGACCTGATGAAGGCCGGCAAGTTTGCAGAAGCCCTGAAGCTGTACCAGTGGATGACGCCGATGCTGCACCTGGACGTGTCGACCAAGCTGGTGCAGAACCTCAAGCTCATCGACCTGCTGGTCGGCGTGGGCACCGAGCACATGCGCCGCCCGCGCCTGCCGCTCATCGGCGAAGAGCGCGCCTTCATCGAGAAGGTCGTCGCCAAGGCGCTGGCCACGCGGCCTGCGCAATACCAGTCGGTCATGTAATCGCCGCGCGCACGACGCACCACAAGGCCCAGAACACCATGCAAGACAACGCCTTGAAAGAAAGCGGCGGTCTGTCCCGCCGCGTGCTCGACGCGTCGGACTTCGTCCTGCGCTGCGAGCGCCACCTGCTCAGCAGCCTGATGGGGCTGCTCATCGTGCTGGTGCTGCTGAACGTGGTCACGCGCTACGGCGGCTTTCCGCTCTACTGGGTGGACGAGGCCTCGGTGTACTGCGTGGTCTGGCTCACCTTCTTCGGTGCGTCGGCGATGACGCGGCTGCGGCTGGACTTTGCGGTGACGCTGCTCACCGACAAGCTCGGCACCCGGGCCGCGCGCATCGCCAAGGCCAGTGCCTCGGGCGGCGTGCTGCTGCTCGGGCTGGCCCTGCTCGCGATGTGCTGGCTGTGGATGGACCCGGCCGGCATCGTGCGCCACGGCTTCGACGCGAAGGAATTCGCGGCCGAGAGCTTCAACTTTCTCTACACCGAGCGCACGCAGACGCTCGACTGGCCGACGTGGGTGGTGCAGCTGATCCTGCCGATCTTCGCGCTCACCCTCAGCGTGCATGCGCTGGCCAACCTCTTCGAAGACCTCGGCCTGCAGCCCAAGCGCACGCACGACGAGTTCCATGTCGCCAACGCGGACGCCGTGAACTGAAATGCTGACCTCTGCCTTCTTCCTGCTGATCATGCTGGTCGGCGTGCCGATCGGTGCCTGCCTGTGCCTGTCGGGCATCGTCTACATCCTCAACTCGGGCGACACGGTGCTGTTCCAGTCGTTCCCGGTGCAGATGTTCGGCGGCGTCGACAGCTACAGCCTCATTGCGATTCCGCTGTTCATCCTCATCGGCGAGATCATGAACGGCGGCGGCATCACGCGGCGCCTCGTCGACCTCGCGCTGGCCTTCATCGGTTCGGTGAAGGGAGGCCTGGCCTACGTGAACATCCTGGCGAACATGCTGGTGTCGTCGATCATCGGCTCGGCCACCGCGCAGGTGGCGATCATGAGCCAGATCATGGTGCCCGAGATGGAGAAGCAGGGCTACGACAAGACCTTCGCGGCCGGCATCACGGTGTACGGCGGCATGCTCGGCCCGATCATTCCGCCCTCGGTGATGTTCGTGGTGTACAGCGTGCTCGCGCAGGTGGCGGTGGGCGACATGCTCATCGCCGGGATCATCCCCGGCGTGATCCTCACGGTGCTGTTCTTCATCGTGATCGCCGGCATGGGCATGATCTACAACTACCCGCGCACCGAGAAGCGCACCGCCCGCCAGCGGCTGCACACGATCCTCACGGCCTGCCCGACGCTGCTCATTCCGATCGTGATCGTCGGCTCGATCCTCGGCGGCCTGGCCAACCCCACCGAATCGGCGGCGGTGGGCGCGGTGGCCGCGGTGCTGGTGGGGCGCTACGTGACCAAGGAATTCCGCTTCGCGATGATTCCGCAGATCCTGCTGAAGTCGGCGATCTACTCGGCGGTGGTGCTGTTCCTGGTGGCGGCCGCCGCGGTGTTCTCGTGGCTGCTGATCTACGGCAAGGTGCCGCAGGCCACGGCCGCATGGATTCAGACCGTGGCGAAGGACCCGATCGCCTTCCTGCTGCTGGTGAACGTGATCCTGCTGGTGATCGGCACCGTGATCGACGGCATTCCCGGGCTCATCATGACCGTGCCGATCCTGCTGCCCATCGCGACGGAGATCTACGGCATCGACCCGCGCCACTTCGGCGTGGTGGTGGTGATCAACCTCGTGCTCGGGCTGATGACACCACCGGTGGGGCTGAGCTTCTTCGTGGCCTCGGCGGTGACGGGCGCCAAGCCCGGAAAGATGTTCATCGTCACGCTGCCCTTCTTCCTGATCTGTTGCGTGGCGCTGGTGCTGCTGTCGCTGTTCCCGAGTCTTTCTCTCGCGCTCATCAAGTAGGCGCTGATCCGCTTTCTTTCCCGTTCCTTCACCTCACCCCACAGGAGCTTCGCATGCCCCTCTCCCGCCGCCAGTTCGTCCAGGCCGCCGCCGGCACCGCCGCCGCGTCGACCGCCCTCTTCGGCACCGTGTCGCGTGCCGCCGCCGCCAAGGAATTCCGCCTGGGCCTCATCACGCCCGCAGGCCACTCGTGGAACCGCGCCGCGGTGAGCTTCGGCGAGGCGCTGAAGAAGGCCACCGACGGCCGCCTGAGCGCCACGGTGTTCCACTCGGGCCAGCTCGGCAACGAGTCGGCCATGATGCAGCAGCTGCAGTCGGGCGCGCTCGACATGGGCTGGATTCAAGCCGCCGAACTCGGTTCGCGCGTGGCGAGCGTGGCGGCCATCAACGCACCCTACCTCGTGCGCTCGACCACCAACGTCGCCTCGCTCGTGCGCACGCCCGCGGCGCTCAAGCTGCTCGATGTGCTGCCGCGCGAGACCGGCACCATCGGCCTGGGCTGGGGCATCACCGGCATGCGCGTGGTGTTCGCCACCAAGGACATCGCCTCGCCCACCGACCTGAAAGGCATGAAGCTGCGCATCAACCCCACGCCGGTGTACCGCGACTTCTACCAGTTGCTGGGCGCCGCGCCCACGCCCATTCCCACGCCGGGCGTGTTCGACGCCATGTCCAACGGCCAGGTCGACGGGCTCGAAGCCGACATCGAGTTCTCGTGGAACCAGCGCTTCGACCGTGTCTCGAAAAGCCTGCTGCCGATGAACGCGCTGTTCATGCCCTTCGCGCCGCTGGTGTCGGGCCGCATCTGGCAGACGCTCGACGCGAAGGACAAGGCGCTCATCACCGACCTCGTGAAGCAGCAGCTCGACGCGCAGATCAAGGACATCGTGACCACCGAACTCGGCCTCATCGACAAGTTCAAGGCCAGCGGCATCGCGATCAAGAGCGCCAGCAACTACAACCCCGCGCCGGTCATCGCCGAGTTCGACAAGGTCTGGCTGCCCAAGGCACCGCAGATCGCCGAGCTGCGCAAGATCGGCGCGACGCTCTGACGGCAGTCCACGGCCCCGATTCCCAGGCGCGGTGCACGCCGCACACGCCCTGGGCGCACCGCGCACCTCGGTGATTCACCGGAAGGGTTCGCACCAATCGCGTGCGGGCACCGTTTTTGCTTGAATGCCGAAGCATTCACCTTCACGGAACCCGCATGAACAAGCGTCAACTGATCCAGTCCTTCCTCGCCGCCTCGGCCCTCAGCTTCGGCCTGTCTTCGGCCATGGCCCAGAGCCCGACGCCGATCAAGTTCCAGCTCGACTGGCGTTTCGAAGGACCGGCCGCGCTGTTCCTGCACCCCGCGGCCAAGGGCTACTTCAAGGCCGCCGGCCTGGACGTGACCATCGACGCCGGCAACGGCTCGGGCGGCACCGTGACGCGCGTGGCCTCGGGCGCCTACGACATGGGCTTTGCCGACCTCGCGGCATTGATGGAGTTCCACGCCAACAACCCCGACAGCCCGAACAAACCCGTGGCCGTGATGATGGTCTACAACAACACGCCGGCCTCGGTCATGGCGCTCAAGAAGAGCGGCATCACCAAGCCGGCCGACCTCGCCGGCAAGAAGCTGGGCGCGCCGGTGTTCGACGCGGGCCGCCGCGCGTTCCCCATCTTCGCCAAGGCCAACAACATCGGCGCCGTGAACTGGACCGCCATGGACCCGACGCTGCGCGAGACCATGCTGGTGCGCGGCGACATCGACGCCATCACGGGCTTCACCTTCACCTCGCTGCTCAACCTGGAGGCGCGCGGCGCCAAGGCGGCCGACGTGGTGATCCTGCCCTACCCCGACTACGGCGTGAAGCTGTACGGCAACGTGATCATCGCCTCGCCCAAGCTGCTCAAGGACAACCCGGCGGCGGTGAAGAAGTTCCTCTCGGCCTTCGCCAAGGGTGCCAAGGAAGTCATCGCCAACCCGGCCCTGGGCATCGAGTCGGTGAAGGCGCGCGACGGCATCATCGACAGCAAGCTCGAGACGCGCCGCCTGCAGCTGGCGATCGACACCGTCATCAACAGTGCCGATGCGCGCACCGACGGCTTCGGCGCCGTCAACGCGGGCCGCATGTCGCTCATGGCTTCGCAGGTCTCCGACGCCTTCAACACCAAGACGCGCGTGAGCCCCGACGCCGTGTGGACCGCGGCCATGCTCCCGCCCGCGGCCGAGCTCAGCGGAATCCTGCGCAAGTGATGGCGGCCGGCGCAACGACACCCGACGCAGCCGCCCCCTTCGTCGATTTCCAGGACGTCTGGCTCGCCTACAACGAAGAGCTGCTGCGCGCCAACCACTTCGCGGTCGAGGCCATCGACCTGAAGGTGACGCGCGGCGAGTTCATCGCCATCGTCGGCCCCTCGGGCTGCGGCAAGTCGACCTTCATGAAGCTCACCACGGGGCTGAAGATGCCCTCGATGGGCAAGATCCGCATCGACGGCCAGCCCGTGACCGGGCCGCTGAAGATCTCGGGCATGGCCTTCCAGGCGCCCTCGCTGCTGCCGTGGCGCACCACGGTCGACAACGTGCTGCTGCCGCTGGAGATCGTCGAGCCCTACCGCTCGAACTTCAAGGCGAAACGCAAGGAATACGAAGAGCGTGCCCGCCGCCTGCTGCAGAAGGTGGGCCTGGGCGGCTACGAGGACAAGTTTCCGTGGCAGCTCTCGGGCGGCATGCAGCAGCGCGCGAGCATCTGCCGCGCGCTCATCCACGAGCCCAAGATGCTGCTGCTGGACGAGCCCTTCGGCGCGCTCGACGCGTTCACGCGCGAAGAGCTGTGGTGCATCCTGCGCGACCTGTGGACCGAGCAGCAGTTCAACGTGATCCTGGTCACGCACGACCTGCGCGAGTCGGTGTTCCTGGCCGACACGGTGTACGTGATGAGCAAGAGCCCCGGGCGTTTCGTGGTCAAGCGCGAGATCGACCTGCCGCGCCCGCGCGAGCTGGAGCTGACCTACACCAAGGAGTTCACCGACATCGTGCTCGAGTTGCGCGGCCACATCGGCGCCATCCGCGGCAACGCCACCACCCCCACCGCTGCTGCGGCGGCGGCAGCGCACTGAGGAGGCGGCGATGAAAAACAGCAAACAACTCGAGCGCTGGTCGCCGTGGCTGCTGCTCGTGGCGGTGCTCCTGCTGTGGCAGGTGATCTGCGCGGGCTTCGGCGTTTCGGACTTCATCTTTCCGAGCCCGCTGCGCATCTGGGAGCAGTTCTGGGAGTTCAAGGCCATCATCGCGGGCCACGCGTGGCGCACCTACTGGGTCACGATGGCGGGCTTCGGCCTGGCGATCGTGGTGGGCGTGCTCATGGGCTTCGTGATCGGCAGCTCGCGCCTGGCGTATGCGGCGATCTACCCGCTCATGACGGCCTTCAACGCATTGCCCAAGGCGGCCTTCGTGCCGATCCTGGTCGTGTGGTTCGGCATCGGCATCGGGCCGGCGATTCTCACGGCGTTCCTGATCAGCTTCTTCCCGATCATGGTGAACATCGCGACCGGCCTGGCCACGCTCGAACCCGAGCTGGAAGACGTGCTGCGCGTGCTGGGCGCCAAGCGCTGGGACGTGCTCATCAAGATCGGCCTGCCGCGCTCCATGCCCTACTTCTTCGGCTCGCTGAAGGTGGCGATCACGCTGGCCTTCGTCGGCACCACGGTGTCGGAGATGACCGCCGCCAACGAGGGCATCGGCTACCTGCTGATCTCGGCCGGCTCGGCCATGCAGATGGGCCTGGCCTTCGCGGGCCTGATGGTGGTGGGCGCGATGGCGATGATCATGTATGAGCTGTTCAGCCTCATCGAGAAGCACACCACCGGCTGGGCACACCGCGGTTCGCAGAACGCATAAATAATGGGGGCATGACCCCCGAACAGATCACCCGCGCGCTGCGTCGCGCCGACGCCGTGGCGCGACGCGCCATGGCCATGGGCCGCCACCCCTTCGGCGCCGTGCTCGTCGCACCCGACGGCGAGACCGTCCTCGCCGAGCAGGGCAACATCGACACGGTGCACCACGCGGAGGCCACCCTCGCGCGCCATGCGGCGCAGAACTGGCCGGCCGAGTACCTGTGGCAGTGCACGCTGGTGACCACCTTCGAGCCCTGCGCCATGTGCGCGGGCACGAGCTACTGGGCCAACATCGGCCGCATCGTGTACGGCGCGGAAGAATCGGCGCTGCTCGCCCTCACCGGCGACCACCCCGAGAACCCGACGCTGAGCCTGCCCTGCCGCGAGGTCTTCGCGCGCGGGCAGAAACCCGTCGAGGTGATCGGCCCCGTGCCCGAGGTGGCCGACGAGATGATCGCCACGCACCGGGGGTTCTGGGAATCGCGCTAGTGGCCCCGCACGGCGTGTTCGCGCCTTACCTGGAACGTTGGCATCTCACACCCGACGGCGAGGCCTTCACCTCGCCGAGCGGCACGCTGCTGCCCGTGCGCCAGCAGGGCGTGGCGGCCATGCTCAAGACTTCGCACGAAGCCGAGGAGCAGGCGGGCAGCCTGCTGATGGCCTGGTGGAACGGCGACGGCGCCGCGCCCGTGCTGGCCCATGACGGCGAAGCCTTGCTGATGGTGCGTGCGCAAGGCTCGGCCTCGCTCGCGCAGCTGGTTCACGGCGGTCGCGACGACGAGGCCACGCGCATCCTGTGCGCCGCCGCCGCGCGCCTGCATGCCCCGCGCGACACGCCGCCGCCTCCGACACTGGTGCCGCTCTCGCGCTGGTTCGAGTCACTGTGGGCCGGCGCGGCCACGCACGGCAGCGTCTTCGGCCAAAGCGCACGCACCGCACGCGAACTGCTGGCCGCGCCGCGCGACGTGGTCGTGCTGCATGGCGACATCCACCACGGCAACGTGCTCGACTTCGGCCCGACCGGCTGGCTCGCCATCGACCCCAAGGGGCTGCACGGCGAGCGCGGCTTCGACCACACGAACATTCTGTGCAACCCGGACGGCGAGAGCGCATTGGCCCCGGGGCGCTTCGCGCGCCGCATCGAGGTCATCACAGAGGCCACGGGCATCGAGCAGCGGCGATTGCTGCAATGGGTGCTGGCGTGGGCCGGGTTGTCGTCGGTGTGGATGCTGGAAGATGGCGAGGCGCCCGGGAGCACGCTGGAGGTGGCGAGACTGGCGGCTGCGGCGCTCGGGATCGCCGGCTAGATTCGGACGCATGTCTCGCCCTCACTCCTACCTCGACGTCCTTGCGCGGGTTCTGGCGCTGCCGATGTCGGAAAGCCTCGCGTCTTCTGACGAAAGTTTTCATGCGGCATCGGCGGGTGCGGACACGCTGATCGTCGACATCGAGAAGCGCCGCTACCACCGCGAGCCCGATGCGCGCCCTCTGAGCTTTGAAGACGCGGCGCACGACGGCGTCGCGCAGGCAGCGCTGCAGCTTGAACACCGCGATGGCGTTCGCACGATCGCGCTGGCTGCGCAGGACGACAGCTTCTGGACGCCGCTGCCCGATCCGCGCGTGATCGGCCTGCCGCGCATCGTGCAGCGGCATGACACGGCGTGGACGTCTCCGGCGCCGCCGCCTTCAGATGCCCCTTCACGAACCAGCATCACCGACTGGCTGGGTTCGCTGGTCGCGCTGGCGGTGCTGGCCTTCTTTGCCGCCTTCGGTTTCAACGCACTGCGCTGGTCGTTGAATGGAGGTTGGAACCTGCTGTGGCTGTTGGTGGGGCTGCCGGTGTTTCCGATCTTCGGCGTGCTGACGCTGGTGGCCGTCTATACCCTCGTGCGGCGCGCCCTGCCGCCGCCGAGACGCCAGGCGCTCGAAGCGATCCACGTCGGTCGCGACGAAAGCTTTCGCCTCGGCGAGCCGATGGCGTTCAGGGTCGATGCCATGGTGCCGGTGTCCGTCGATGGCCAGCCCGCGCAGGCACCGCCGCAGATCCTCGCGGACCTCATCGTCCAGACCCTGAACGATCCGGTGGACGGTGATTGGTCGTTGAGGGATCAGTTCTGGGGCACGGGCAGTGCCGATGCTGCTCCATCGACGCCCACCGGCACAGGCGAACGCCGCGTGCACTATGCCGGCAGCGTGACAGCCACTCGCAGGACACCGCGCGCAGCACAGGAGCGTTGGTACCTGAAGCTTTCCACCAGCCTGGAAACGGGTGTCGAGCCTTTCCACATCGCCAGCCTTGCCACGCCTCCGTTGATCGTCCCCTACCAGATGGTGCAGCCTCCGGACCGCCAAGCGCAACTCGAGGCCCTGCTGCACAACACGGCATCGGACCTGATCCACAAGGCCTACAACAGCGAGAACGGCACAGCCCTGCGTGATGACTTCACGCCCGACGAGTGCCGAGCGGTATTCACCATCGACGCTGAGGCGTTGGTAGACCGCGCGATGGCCACCCGTTGGTACGAAGGCAGGATCAGGACCGAGCGAATCACCAGCGATGGCTGCTTCTACATGCTGAAGGAAGGTCCGGCCTTCCAACTCGTGTTCACCGAGCGCCATGAGACCGTGACGGTGTACGAGTCACCTGATCTGCGCAGCGTGGTGGGGCGCTACCTTTTCGCAGAGCATCTTTTTGTCGACCATCTGGCGGGTGCGGAAACAATCAAGGTGCTGCGGCCCCGCATCTACTAACCCAGCCGCAGCGACGCCTCATCCCGCCAATAAGCCACCGCCGCCAGCCACCCTTCCCACACGCACCCATTACAGCCGCGCCCGCAGCAGGTGGTGGGCTCCGGCGGCGGCGCACGCATCGCCACGCCTTCGGCATCGAGCATGGCCTGCACGCGCGCGATCAGCGCTTGCGCGCCGACAAGGTTCGTGGGTTCGGGCAGCCGGTCGATGGCGTTCATGACAAGCGAGTCTTCTTCAGGCCTCGAGGTTCATCAGTTCGAGCCGCATCTTCGCGCCGCCCGATTCGCTCGAGCCGATGCTCAGCTGGCCGCGGTGCAGCCGCGCCACCTCGGCCACGAGGTGCAGGCCCAGCCCGGCGCCGCGCCCGCGCGGCACGAGCCGGTGGAACGGCGCCACCACGCGCTCGCGGTCGGCCTCGGGAATGCCGGGGCCCGAATCGCGCACCTCGATGCACGAGGGCTCGCACAGCCGCACCTGGATGTCGCAGCCCGGCCCGCCGTGCTCGATGGCGTTCTGGATCAGGTTGGTGAGCGCGCGTTCGAGCGAGGGCGCATCGCCGCGCACCGTGAGCGGCTGCGGCGCGTCGACCGACAGCGTGCAGCGGCTGCGGATGGCAAGCGGCGCGATGTCGGCCGCCACGCGCTCGCACAGCGACTTCAGCTCCACCTGCTGGTCCAGCGACAGGCCGTGGTCGAGGCGCTGCAGGTCGAGCAGCTGCTCGGCCAGCGTGGCCAGCCGCGCCGAGGCCTGCATGAGCTTCATCTTCAACGGGTCGTTGGGCAGGCCTTCGAGATGGATCTGCAGCGTGGTGATCGGCGTGCGCAGCTCGTGCGCGGCATCGGCCAGGAAGCGCTCCTGCCGGTCGTAGCCTTCGTTGAGCCGGTCGAAGGCGCGGTTGACCGCGTTGACCAGCGGACGGATCTCGCTGGCCACGTTGGCCAGCGGCAGGCGCGTGGTGCGCTCGTGCACGTCGATGCCCTCGGCATGTTCCGCCGTGGCCACCACGCCCTTCAGGCCGCGCTTCACGACGAACGGCGTCGCCAGGATCACGCCCAGGCAGGTGACGAGCGCCATCGGCGCCACCAGGAACAGGAAGGCGATGCCGGTGCCCTTGAGCGTGTTCTCCACCGTGAGCGGGCCGCCGGTCTGCGCCATCACGGCCACCGGGCCGGCGCGCGATTCGATGCGCTCGAAACGGGCCTTGGGGCGGGTGCCGTCGCTCTCGGGGTCGATGGCCACGCGCTCGGTGTCGTCGAGCGCGTCGAGCAGCCGCAGGTAGGTCGGCGGCACCTCGCCGTGGCGCAGCTGCACGCCGTGCGGGTCGCGCACGATGAACCAGAACTGCGGGTCGGCCTTCTGCAGCCGCCGCAGTGCGCTCGTGGGCTCGACCACCAGCTGGCCGTCGGCGCCGCGCATCAGGGCGCGCTGGATGGCGGCCACCGTCTCGTGGCCGGTCTCGTCGACCACGCGGCCCAACGCCCACGCCAGCCCGAGGAAGCCGCCCATCACCAGCAGGCCGACCACCACCTGCAAGAGGATCAGGCTCCAGATCAGCCGCCAGCGCAGCGAAAGCAAACTGAGGCTCATGCGGACTGCGGCGCGCACATCAGGTAGCCCACCCCACGGATCGCATGGATCTCGACCTGCGCGCCCGCCTTGTCGAGCTTCGAGCGCAGGCGCGAGACGTGCGTGTCGAGCGCGTTCGACTGGATGTCGTCCTTGTGGCCGTACACGCGGTCTTGCAGCGCCTCGCGCAGCACGGTGCGGCCGCGGTGTTCGAGCAGCGTCTCGAGCACCAGCAGCTCGCGCCGCGGCAGCGTGAGGCAAGCCTCGCCCACATGGGCCTGGCGCGTGTGGTGGTCGAAGCGCAGCTGCCCGAGCGTCATGATGAAGTTGGCGCGCACCGCGGGGCGGCGTGCCAGCGCGCGCACGCGGGCCAGCAGCTCGTCCATCGAGAAGGGCTTGGCCAGGTAGTCGTCGGCGCCGCCGTCCAGGCTCAGCACGCGCTCGGCCACGTCGGTCATGGCGGTGAGCACGAGCACGGCGCAGGCGATGTCGTTCTGCGCCAGGAACGCGACGAGCGACAGGCCGTCGCCGTCGGGCAGCCCGCGGTCGAGCACGACCACGTCGTAGGGCGCGCCGAGCGCGGCCTCCTCGGCCGCGCGCAGCGAGCTCGCCACATCGACCACCGCCTGGTTCTGGCGCAGCGCCGACGCGAGCGCCTGCGCCAGGTCGGCTTCGTCTTCGACAAGCAGGATTCTCATGGGGGGGATGGGGAGAGACCGGACAGGCGGGTGATTCTAGAGAGCCGTCACATGAGGCAGCGCAATGTTCACGCAATGCATGCGCCTACGCTGTGGCGCTTCCCTCTCCTGAAAGCGCACCGGTGACGCTGCCCTCCCGCCCGAACCCCGCCGCCCTCCCCGTCACGCCCTGGCACCTGGCGCTGGGGCAGCGCTTCGCCACGCTGTGGGTCGTGAAGATGATCGGCACCACGCTCGGCATCTCGGGCTTCTTCGTCCTGTACTTCTGGGTGATGCACCACCCGCCCTCGGTGCCGACCGTGATGCCGCTCACGGCCATCGACCACTGGGTGGACGTGAGCGACGACGCGATGCTGCTGTACAGCTCGCTGTGGTTCTACATCTCGCTGGCGCCCGCCTTCACGAAAAACAAGGCCGAGCTGTGGGCCTGCGCACGCGGGGCCGCACTCATGGCGGCCATCGGGCTGGCGGTGTTCTGGTGTTTTCCGACCGTGGTACCGAGCTTTGCGATCGACTGGTCGCAGTACCCGGCGCTGCAGTTCCTCAAGAGCGCCGATGCGGGCGGCAATGCCTTCCCGTCGCTGCATGTGGCCTTTGCCGTGTTCGCGGCCGTGTGGCTCGGTCGCCAGCTGCGCAGCGTGCAGGCGCCCGCGTGGACGCAATGGGTGAACGTGCTGTGGGCCGCGGGGATCGTCTATTCGACGCTGGCCACGCGCCAGCACGTGCTGCTCGACGTGCTCGGTGGTGTGCTGCTGGCGGGCCTCGTGTGCTGGCGGCGCGCGCCGCGTGCACGCTTGGTGCTGGCCGAGGCGTGAGCGCCGTCGGTTACCAGAAGATCCAGAGCGCCAGGCCGCCGAAGATCGTCCACTTGACCAGGTAGTACGCGCGCTTGTCCCAGGCCTTCAGGCGCTTGCCGACCACACGGATCTGGTAGATGTACTTGAAGGCGCGGTTCAGGCCGCCCGTCTTGTCGCCCGCGTCGTTGGGCGAGGCGGCGGCGGCCAGCAGGTTCTTGGCGAACCAGCGGTTCACGGCGCTGGCCCAGCGGTACTTCAGCGGGCGCTCGATGTCGCAGAACAGGATCACGCGGTCGTGGTCGGTGGTGTTCTCGGCGTAGTGGATGTAGGTCTCGTCGAACACCACGGCCTCGCCGTCGCGCCAGTGGTAGCGCTGGCCGTCCACGTCGATGTAGCAGCCCTCGACGCCCGGCGTCCACAGGCCCAGGTGGTAACGCAGCGAACCGGCGAACGGGTCGCGATGGCGCACGAGTCGGCTGCCCGGGGGCAGCTCGGCAAACATCGCGGCCTTGATGGTGCCGATGCCCTTGAGCAGCTCGGTGGTGCGCGGGCACAGCACGGCGGCCGAGGGGTGCGCCTCGTCGTACCACTTCAGGTAGAAGCGCTTCCAGCCGCTCTTGAAGAAGGAGTTGAAGCCCACGTCGTTGAACTGGCTCGAGGCCTTGATGCTGCCGCCGTTGCGCATGGCCAGCGCCTCTTCGCGGATCACTTCCCAGTTTTCCTCGAGGATGCGCATCTCGGGGAACTGCGCAGGCGACAGGTACGGCGTACCGGGCACCTTCGAGAAAAGGTACATGAAGACGTTCAGCGGCGCCAGGAAGGTCGAGTGATCAGAGAGTTGTCTGAAGAACTTGTGCCGGACCTGGCCGCGGAAGTGAACGTAGAGTGCGCTGAGCACGAAGATGGCAAGAATGACCCACTTCATTGGTGAAAGTGTCCTGTAGACGAGCGCCGGGGGAGCCGGCTAGTGTAATTCCTCGCCCTGAAATGAGCCTGACCGGGGGCCTTTCCCCCCGGGCTCAGGCGCCGACGAGCAAGGGCTGCGGCACATCGGCCTGCGCCAGCGGCAGCCGCACCGTGGCCAGCAGGCCGCCGTCCGGGGCCTCGCCCAGCACCGCGTCGCCGCCATGCCGGTCGACCACCGACTTGACGATCGCCAGGCCCAGCCCGCTGCCGCTTTGCGTCTGGTCGGGGTTGCGGAAAAAGCGGTCGAACACGCGCTCGCGCAGCGCGGGCGGAATGCCCGGGCCCGTGTCGGCCACGGTCAGCAGCGCCCGCGCGCCCTCGCGCGCCACGTGCACCGTCACGGTGGCGCCGCAGGGGCTGTACTTGATCGCGTTGTCGATCAGGTTGTCGATCATCGAGACCAGGCTTTCGCGCTCGCCGAGCACCGGCACGGCGTCGTCGCACACCAGTTCGAGCTCCACGCCGCGCGCACGCGCCAGGCCCTCGATCATGGCCAGCCGATCCTGCACCAGCCCGTCGAGCGACAGCATCACGGGCAGCGCGTTGGTGGCCACCGCGTCGCTGCGCATGAGCTGCAGCAGCTGCCCCACCAGCCGGGCCGCGCGATCGTTGCTGCGCAGCAGGTTGGCCATGAGTTCACGCTGGCCCTCGTCGGCGCTCTGCTCTTTCAGTGCCTCGACGTTCACGCGCATGGCCGCCAGCGGCGTGCGCAGCTCGTGCGCCGCATCGGCGATCAGGCTGCGCTCGCGCGTGGTGCTGTCGCGCACCCGCAGCAACAGGCTGTTGATGCTCTGCACCAGCGGCTTGAGCTCCTTGTGCGGCGGCGTGTACGACAGCGGCGTCAGGTCGTCGGGACCGCGCTCGGCGGTCTCGCGGCTCACCTGGCGCCACGGGCGCAGCGCCAGCCGCACCGACAGCCACGCGGGAAAGACCAGGAACGGCAGGCTGATCACCAGCGGCAGCAGGTAGTAGCCGCGCGACAGGATGGTGACGGCCAGCCGCCACACGCTGGGTTCGGCCAGCACCACGCGGGTGTCGGCGATGGGCGAGGCCATCGTGCGCGCGCGCCACTCGCGCCCGCCCGCGACCAGCGTCTCGTTGCGGTCGGGCACCGAGTTCAGCAGCACGGGCACACCGGCGCGCGAGTTGTAGATCAGCTTGCCGTGCTGCCAGACCTGCATGATCGCAATGGCTTCGGTCCCTTCGTCGCCGTCGCTGAGCGCCTCGATGAGCGCGGCGTCGAAGGCTTCGAGCGCTTCCCGTTGCTGTTCGGGTTGACCCTCCAGCTTCTGCGCAATGGAGATCGCAGCCTTGAAGATGCTGCTGAACCTGAGCAACCCCGGGTCCTTGTACGAGTCGTACAACAGCAGCCCCACGGCCGAAGTCCACAGCAGCGCGACCACCGCCATCTGCGCCACCAGCAGGCGGCGCATCAGGGACGGCTGGTTCCAGTTCTTCCAGCCCCGCGCCAGCTGGCGCATCATTTCGACGGGCTCCGCACCAGCGATTGCGTGTCGATCACGTAGCCGATGCCGCGCACCGTGCGGATGTAGCCCTGCCCGATCTTCTTGCGCAGGTTGGAGATGTGCACCTCGAGCGAGTTGCTGCCGTTGGCCTGGCCGCCGGGCAGCACCTGCTCTTCCATCACGCGGCGCGTGACCACGCGGCCGGTGCGCTTGAGCAAGAGCGCGAGCAGGTCGAACTCGCAGCGCGACAGCTCCACCGGCTCGCCGTCGACGATCACGCCGCGCGTGGGTTCATGCAGCGCCAGGCCGCGCATGCGGATGGTCTCGTCGTTGAAGCCGTAGCTGCGGCGCGCCAAGGCCCGCACGCGCGACAGCAGCTCGGCCAGCGCAAAGGGCTTCACGAGGTAGTCGTCGGCACCGTCGTCCAGGCTGCGCAGGCGGTCGTTGAGTGCGTCGCGTGCACTCAGCACCAGCACCGGCAATATCTGGCGGGTGCGGCGCAGGCGCAGCAGCAGGTCGAGCCCGTCGCCGTCGGGCAGGCCCAGGTCGAGCAGCACCATGTCGAAGGCGCCGTTGTCGAGCGTGCGCAGCGCGTCGTCGAGCCTGCGGACCCACACCACGTCCAGGCCCTGGTTGGCGAGCGCAATGCGCACGCCGTTGCCAAGATCAAGATCGTCCTCAACAAGCAAAAGATTCATGGGAAGGATTCCAAGCGAACAAGCCCGGTTCCGGGAAGTGGCCGAAGTATCTGCCACACCCCGTCGCCGCGCTTCAGGAAGCCTTCATGAAGGCTGCAGGGCTTCTTCAGGCGGCGTGCCCACACTGCAAGGCTCTTACTTTCTTCTTCATGCCTGGAGCATCGACGTGCCTCGCCCCTCACCTTCCACGGTTCGCCCCCACTGGGCGAACCCGCTTCACTTCCAGCGCCGCGACCTGCTGCGCGCCGTGCTCCTGGGCAGCGCGGCCGGGCTCGCCGCTTGCGGCGGCGGTGGCGGCGGCAACGCCGGCCCCACTCCCATCGGCAACGACCTTTCCGTGGCGGCCACCGACCGCCGCGTGAAAGTGTCGACCACGCCCGAGGTCTCGCTGCAGGTGCGCGACTGGCAGCGCAGCGACGACGGCGGTCCCGTGCTCGTGCTGCTCGCCGGCCTCGGCGGCAACGCGCGCTGCTTCGACAGCCTGGCGCCCGCACTGGTCGCAGCCGGCGCCGCCTCGCGCGTGGTCGCGGTCAGCCGGCGCGGCTACGGCCTGTCGGACAAGCCGCTGCCGGTGAAGAGCGCCACGCAGCACTACGAGGTCGACACGCTGGTCGACGACCTGGCCGCGCTGTGCGACGCGCTCGGCCTGACGCGCGTGGTGCTCGGCGGCCACTCGATCGCCGGCAACGAACTCACGCGCTTCGCGGGCCGCTTTCCCGAGCGGGTGCGCGGCCTGGTGTACCTCGATACCACCTTCGATTACACGAAGGACGCCGACACCGGCGGCGAAGACCCGCCGATGAACCGCCGGCTCGACGAGCCCGCGCCCACGCCCGACGACGGCCGCTCGATGAAGGCGGCCATTGCCTACCTGCGGCGCAAGTCGAAGAACTGGTGGCCGGCGCTCGAGGCCAACCTGCGCGACGCGCTCGAGGTGCAGGCCGACGGCAGCGTGCGCCCCAACACGCCCGACACCGTGGAGACCGCGATGGACACCGCGGCCCACCGCTTCTCGCCAGACTACCGCCCGGTGCGCGCGCCGGCGCTGGTGGTGAGCGCGCTGCCGTTCGACCAGCGCGACCTGTTCCCCTGGCTCGAACGGCCGCTCGACGCGCAGACCGGCCAGGACGCCGCCGACTTCCTGCGCATCTTCCGCCGCGTGCGCCGCGCCGACGCCGACCGCCTGGCCGCCGCGCTGCAGACCTCGCACCGGCTCACGCTGGACCACTGCAACCACACCGACTTCTTCATGGAACGCGAGGCCGAGGTGGTGCGCGCCATCCAGTCGATGCGCTGGGCCTGATCCTTACTTGCGCAGCAGCTTGATCAGCGCCGCCAGTTCCTCGCCGCCGAGCCCCGCCGCATCGGCGCGCTGGAACAGGCCTGCGGCAAAGGCCGGGAACTCGGTGTTGATGCCCGCCTCCTGCGCGGTCTGCAGGATGCGCTGCGTGGCCTCGACCGAGATGCGCATCGGGCTCTGCGTGATCGTGAAGTCGCCCGACTGGATGACCGCGCCCTCGTGCTGGAGAAAGCCCGCGAAGGTCGGCATGATGCCCGCCACGATGCGGCCGAACTCGGCGACGTCGAAGCCTTCGTGCTCGGCGATGCGCGCACCGTGCAGGAAGCCAAGCATCGTGCCGTAGATGCTGGACAGCGTGGCCAGGTCCATGGCCGCGGCGGCGCTGGCCTTCTCGCCGAGGTAGACGATGCCGCCGGCCAGCACCTTCAGCAAGGGCTCGGCCTCGGCGAACACGGCCTGCGCGCCCGACACCAGCAGCGGCGTGTCGGGCCGGCCCATCTGGTCCGGCGCGGCCTGGATCGCGCCTTCGAGGTAGGCGGCGCCGTGGCGGTGCGCCCAGGCCTCGGCCTCGCGCGCGTCCTTCGGGCTGCCGGTGGTGAGCTGCGCGAGCAGGCGGCCGTCCATGGCGGCGGCCACGCCGTCCATCGCGAAGATCGCGTCGGCGGCGCGGTAGTCGTACACGCACATCACGGCCATGCGGCTCGCGCGCAAGGCCTCGGCCGCGCTGCGCGCCAGCACGGCGCCGCGGGCGACCAGCGCGTCGGCCTTGTCGGCCGTGCGGTTCCACAGCGTGACCTTGTAGCCCTGGTCGAGAAAGAGCCGCGCGATGACGACGCCCATGGCGCCCAGGCCCAGAACCGAAACTTCCTTCTTGTTGCTCATGGCAATCCGATGCAGTGGTTGATGACGCCTGCATGGTAGAAATTACACTTCCATATGGTCAAGTACCTACGATAAAGTAAGGTACTTACCAAATGGGAAGTATTGGAATCGCAAGGAGCAAGAGATGGCAGCGAAGAAGCCCTACAACTGCGGCATCGGCCCCGCGTTCGAGGTCATCGGCGGCAAGTGGAAAGCCGTCATCCTGTGGGAGCTGCACCTGCAGCCCTACCGCTTCGGCGAGCTGAAGCGGCTGCTGCCCGAGGTCAGCGAGAAGATGCTGATCCAGCAGCTGCGCGAGATGGAAACCGACGGCCTCGTGCACCGCGAGGTGTTCCACGAAGTGCCGCCGCGCGTCGAATACTCCGAGACCTCGCTGGGCGCCACGCTCAATGCGGCGCTGGGGCCGCTGGCCGATTGGGGCGACCGCTATGCCAAGCGCGTGGCGGCGGCGCGCAAGCAGGCCGAAGCGGCGAAGTAAGACCGGCGCCTCTGAAGGCGCGAAGAAACCGTAGCGAGCGCCCCGAGGTCGCGTCGAGGACCGGAACCGTACTCCCGTACGGTGAGGACCGCAGATGCGAGATCGGGACGCGCAGTAGGTTTATTGCGCCTTCAGTCGGCCCAGCCGGTTTCGATCTCGGTCTTGACCTCGGTCATCAGCTTGTGCACAGGGCACTTGCCCGCCACGCGCAGCAGTTCGTCGCGCTGCGCCTCGGTCAGCTCGCCCGTCAGGCGCAGGCCCGATTTCAGGCGGTAGATGCCCTTGCGTTCCTCGCTGTCGTCGCGGTCGACCACGACCTCGATGTCTTCCACCGGAATGCCCTTGCGGCGCGCGTAGAGCAGCACCGTGAGCGCCTTGCAGGCCGCCAGCGACGCGTCGTACAGGTCGTGCGGCTCGGCGCCACCGTCGCTGCCGCCGCCCGCGGGCGAAGCATCGACAGGGATCTCGTGGTTGCGGATCTTGAGGATGTGGCGCGTGCCGGTGGTGCCGTCGCGGCGGATCGAGAGGGTCATGCCGATGTCCTTGAAGGGGTGAAACGAAAGCTCAGGCCAAGTCTTTCACATACAGGATGGTCGTGAATCCGCTGTGCCATTCGAGGTCGGGGTAGCGGCCTGCCTCGCGATAGCCGAGCGCGCGATACAGGCCCTGGCTCTGCGTGTTGAAGGTGTCGGTCTCGAGCCGCGCCTGCGTCACGCCGTCGGCGCGCATGCCGGCTTCGGCAAAGGCCATGAGCGCGCGGGCGATGCCCTTGCGCTGGTGCGCGGCGGGCACGTGCAGGGCCTGCACGAAGTCGTGCTCCCAGTGCACCATGCCGACCACCTCGCCGTCGATTTCCGCCACGAAGAAGGCCGGGCCGCTCTCGTCGATGTAGCCCACGGGCTCGCCGCTGTCGGCATAGGCCTTGGCGGCCTCGGGCGTGAGCTGCGGCAGCCAGGTGCTCGCGAAGGTGTCGTCGAGGATGGCCTTCACCGCGTCGAAGTCGGCCAGGCGCCAGGGCCGGATGACGATGACGGCGGCGCTCACCGGTCCACCGCCAGCATCAGCGTTTCCTTGATCTCTTCCATCACCACATAGCTGTGCGACTCGGCCGCCACCGGCAGCTTCTTGAGGATGTCGCCCAGCAGGTGCCGGTACTCACTCATGCCGCTCAGGCGCGCCTTCACGAGGTAGTCGAAGCTGCCCGACACCAGGTGGCATTCGAGCACCTCGGGCATGTGCAGCAGTTCCTGCTTCACCTTGTCGAACACGTCGCCCGACTTGGCCGAGAGCTTGATCTCCACGAACACCAGCAGCGTCTTGCCCAGCGCCTCGGGCGACACGTGCGCGTGGTAGCCGCTGATGACGCCGTCGCGCTCCATGCGCTTGACGCGCTCGGCGCAAGGCGAGGCCGACAGGCCGATGCGCTCGGCCAGTTCGGTCATGGAAATGCGGCCCTGGCGCTGCAGCAGGTCGAGGATCTTGCGGTCGATTCGGTCGAGTTCGGGCATTTCACTCCGCGCGGGGCCTTGGACGGTTTTCGGCAGCGATTTTCACGGCCAAAGACCTAAAAACAATGGAATTCACTGCATTGTGCACTTTAGATTCACATCATTCCATTCAAATCAGCGGATACACCATGAAAGTCATCGTTCTCGGCGGCGGCGTGATCGGCACCACCACGGCGTACTACCTCGCGCGCTCCGGCGCCGAAGTCACCTTGCTCGACCGGCAGGCCGGCGCGGCCGAGGAAACGAGCTTCGGCAACGCCGGCCAGGTGTCGCCCGGCTACTCGACGCCGTGGGCCGCGCCCGGCATTCCGCTGAAGGCGATCAAGTGGATGTTCCAGAAGCACGCGCCGCTGTCGATCCGCCCCGACGGCACGCTGTTCCAGCTGCGCTGGATGGCCGCCATGCTGCGCAACTGCTCGCCCGAGCGCTATGCGGTCAACAAGGAACGCATGATGCGCGTGGCCGAATACAGCCGCGGCTGCCTGCAGCAACTGCGCGCCGACACCGGCCTGCAGTACGAGCACCGCACCGGCGGCACGCTGCAACTCTTCCGCACGCAGGCGCAACTCGACGCGGTGCAGCGCGACATCGCCGTGCTCGAGGAATGCGGCGTGCCCTATGAACTGCTCGACCGCGACGCCCTGGCGCGCGTCGAACCCGGCCTGGCCGGCGCGCGCGAGCGCCTCACGGGCGGCCTGCGCCTGCCCAACGACGAAACCGGCGACTGCCACCTGTTCACGCGCGGCCTCGCCGAGATCGCGCACGGCCTGGGCGTGGACTTCCGCTTCGGCCAGACCATCGACGGCCTCGAGACCGACGGCGGCCGCATCACCGGCGTGCGCACGC
Organism: Variovorax sp. GW821-FHT10C12; assembly: GCF_059415405.1. NCBI lineage: Bacteria > Pseudomonadati > Pseudomonadota > Betaproteobacteria > Burkholderiales > Comamonadaceae > Variovorax > Variovorax sp. GW821-FHT10C12. The sequence continues at coordinate 119,688 of NZ_JBWKNE010000008.1, read as the reverse complement.
GCGCCGGCAAGATCCTCACGGCCGACCGCTATGTGATGGCCTTCGGCAGCTACTCGCGCGCCGCCATTGCCTCGCTGGGCCTGGACATCCCCGTGTACCCGGTCAAGGGCTATTCGCTCACGGTGCCGCTGCTCGACGAATCGCTCGCGCCGCAATCGACCGTGCTCGACGAAACCTACAAGGTGGCCGTCACGCGCTTCGACAACCGCATCCGCGTGGGCGGCATGGCCGAGCTCGGCGGCTTCGACCTGCGCCTGAACCCGGCGCGGCGCGCCACGCTCGAGAAGGTGGTGAGCGACCTGTTCCCGGGCGGCGACCTGCCCAACGCCAGCTTCTGGACCGGCCTGCGCCCGATGACGCCCGACAGCACGCCGATCGTCGGCGCCACGCGCTACCCCAACCTGTTCCTGAACACGGGCCACGGCACGCTGGGCTGGACCATGGCCTGCGGCTCGGGCAAGCTGATCTCGGACCTGGTGACGGGCCAGCGGCCGGAGATCCGCACGGATGGGTTGGCGATGGACCGCTACACGCAAGGGCCCTCGCGTTCGGCGCGCCCGAGCCCGACGACGGCGCCGGCCTGAGCGACGCCTGGGATGCGACGGGCCGCGCAGGCCCGTCGCTGACCTACTCGTCGCTCGCGTCGTTGCCCGTCATCGCGAGCACCTCTTCGACAAAGGCCTCGAAGCGCGGCAACGCGGCAGGCAGCCCGTCGGGCGAAGCCACCTCGCCCGCATCGAAGAAATGCGGCGCACCGGCGGGAATGGCGACCCATTCCCCGCCTTCGACCAACAACCCCAGATACCCCTCCGCCGTCGGCAGATAGAACAGCCCCGCGCTGTCGAGCGTGCGCTGGCCTTCGGCCTCGCCGCGCCCCCAGCGCACGCCGTGGCGCGCGAGGTGGTCGCTGATCCAGCCGTCGCACACGTGCGTGTCGCGCCAATTGGCCTGGCCATCGAATACGGCGAGCACGGGCATGGGGCGTCCTTCGCTGAAGCGTGAGGGATTACTGCAGGAAGCTGGGCTTGGCGTAGCCCTGGAACTTGCTGTCGACCACCGTCTTGAATTCCTTCGAGCGGTAGGCCTCGGCGATGTCCTTGGCCCAGGCGGCGTTCTTGTCGGCGCTCTTCACGGCGACCACATTCAGGTAGTAGTCGGGCGTCTTCTCGAGCACCACGGCCTCGGTGAGCTTCAGGCCCGACGAGATCGCGAAGTTGCCGTTGACGATGGCGTACTCGGTGTCGCCCAGCGAACGCGGCAGCTGCGCGGCCTCGAGCGGAATGAACTTGAGCTTCTTCGGGTTCTCGGCCACGTCCTTCTCGGACGCACGCAGCGGATCGATGCCGGCCTTGATCGTGACCAGCTTGTTCTGCTCCAGCAGCACCAGCGCGCGCGCCAGGTTGCTCGGGTCGTTCGGCAGCGTCACGCGGTCGCCTTCCTTCACGTCGGCCAGCGTCTTGCGCTTGGTCGAGTACACGCCCATGGGCGCGATCGGGCCCTGCACCAGCTCGGCGAGGTCCAGCTTCTGGTCGGCCGAGAACTTCTGCAGGTAGACCCGATGCTGGAAGAAATTGGCGTCGAGCGAGCCCTGGGCCAGCGCGAGGTTGGGCTGCACGTAGTCGTTGAACTCGACCAGCTTCACCTTGTAGCCCTTCTTCTCGAGGATCGGAATGATGCCGGCCTTGAGTTGGTCGGCGTTGGAGCCGGCGGTGCCGCCGATCACGAGGTTCTTCTTGGCGTCCTGCGCCTGCGCCGACAGCGAGAGGCCGCCGAGCGACAGCGCGACGAGGGAAACGGCGAGGACGGAACGGCGCAGCAGTGCGGTTTTCATGGAATGAACAGAAAGATGAAGGGAGAAAAGAAGGAAACGAATCAACGCTTGTCGAGCCGGCGCGCCGTGGTGTTGCCCACGAACTGCAGGATCTGCACCAGCACTACGAGCAGCGCCACGGTGAGCACCATCACGTCGGTCTGGAAGCGGTAGTAGCCGTAGCGGATGGCCAGGTCGCCGATGCCGCCGCCGCCCACCACGCCGGCAATGGCCGAGTACGACAGGAAGCTCACGGCCAGCACGGTGAGCGCGAGCACCAGGCCCGAGCGCGCCTCGACGATCAGCACGCGCCAGACGATCTGCAGCTCCGAGGCGCCCATGGCATGCGCCGCCTCGATCACGCCGCGCGGCACCTCGCGCAGGCACTGGTCGACCAGCCGAGCGAAGTACGGAATGGCCGCGAACGACAGCGGCACGGCGGCCGCCAGCGGGCCGATGGAGGTGCCCGCGATGATCCGCGTGAACGGCACCAGCGCCACCAGCAGGATGATGAACGGGAAGGAACGCACCGTGTTCACGATCCAGTTGAGGATGTGGAACGCGGGCTTGTTCTCGAGCGACTGGCCCGGGCCGAGCAGGAACAGCAGGATGCCCAGCGGTCCTCCGATGAGCACCGCCGCCGACAGGCCGATGGCCAGCATCAGGAAGGTCTGGCCCGTGGCCGTCCACAGCTCGGGAAGGATGGGGGTGATGTTCTCAAACATAGGCCAGCTCCTGCGCGTTGCGCTGTGCGGTCGCCACGCGCGGCGCCAAGGGTTCACGTGCTTCGCGTTCGCGGCGGCGCACCAGTTCGTCGATCTCGCGGCCCAGCGCGGTCTTGCGCTCCTCGCTCGGCGCATCGACGGCGAACTGCTCGATGAGGCGGCCCTTTTCGAGGATGGCCACGTTGCGGCACAGCACCTCGACCACCGAGAGCTCGTGCGTGACGATCACGATGGTCACACCGATCTTCTGGTTGATGTCGCGCAGCGTTTCGAGCAGCGCGCGAGTGGTTTCGGTGTCGAGCGCCGAGGTGGGCTCGTCGCACAGCAGCACCTGCGGGCGCGGCGCCAGCGCGCGGGCGATGGCCACGCGCTGCTTCTGGCCGCCCGAGAGCTGGGCCGGGTAGGTGTCGATCTTTTCGGCCAGGCCGACGAGGTCGAGGCACTCGCGCACCCGCTCGTTGATCTCGGCCTTGGAGTGGCGGCCGTGGATCTTCAGCGGGAAGGCCACGTTGTCGAACACCGTGGCGTTCTGCAGCAGGTTGAACTGCTGGAAGATCATGCCGATGTTCTGGCGCGTGTCGCGCAGCTCGCGGCGCGACAGCGTCGTGAGGTCGCGCCCGCCAACGAACACCTGGCCCGTATCGGGCCGCTCCAGCAGGTTGATGAGGCGCAGCAAAGTCGACTTGCCGGCGCCGCTCTTGCCGATCAGGCCGAACACGTCGCCCTGCTGGATCTCGAGCGAGAGCGATTGCACGGCGTCGAACACCTCGCCGCTGGGCAAGGCAAACGACTTCTGCACCGATTGAAGACGGATGACCGGCGCCGCGTTGCCGCGTGCCGCATCAGGCGAAGGGAAGGTCATGAAAGAAGGCGCGGGCCGCACAGGCGCGACCGCGCAGGTTCGCAAAAAGGTGCCGAGTATGAAAAGAAACAAGCCGAAAGGGAACGAACAAATCGGCTCGTGCTTATATTAAAAATCAGATAAGAAAGACCACATGAGGCGAGTGGACGCCATATCGATATGAGGATTGGTTCGTTCCCGATCCGCGGCGGCAATGCCACATTCGGCGCCTTCATTTCTTCGATTTCGCGCCACCATGCATTCCACTTTCCGCCGCCGCGGCCTCACGCTCGCCACCCTCGCCACGCTCGTCACCGCCCTTTTCGCCGGCAGCGCTGCCGTCGCGCAGGACAACAAGAACACCGTCAAGGTCGGCATTTCCGTCGGCAGCGCCGAGCAGGTGTTCGAGGTGGTCAAGAAGGTCGCGGCCAAGGACGGCCTGACCGTCCAGGTCGTGGTGTTCAACGACTACCAGCTGCCCAACGCGGCGCTGGCCGCCGGCGACCTGGACGCCAACGCCTTCCAGCACCAGCCCTTCCTGGACAACCAGATCAAGGCGCGCGGCTTCGACCTCGTGCCCGTGGGCCTGACCATCACCGCGCCGCTGGGCTTCTACTCGCGCAAGATCAAGTCGATCGACCAGCTGGCCGACGGCGCCTCGGTCGGCATCCAGAACGACCCCTCGAACGGCAACCGCGCCCTGCTGCTGCTGCAACAGGCCAAGCTCATCACCCTCAAGCCCGAGGCCGTGAAGAACAACAACGCCACGCCGCTGGACGTGGTGACCAACCCCAAGAAGCTCAAGCTGGTGTCGCTGGACGCCGCCCAGCTGCCGCGCTCGCTCGACGACCTGGCCATTTCGGCCATCAACAACGACTACGCCGAGAAGGCCGGCCTGTCCTTCGGCAAGGACGCCGTCATCAAGGAATCGGCCCAGAGCCCCTACGCCAACCTGATCGCCGTGCGCCGCGCCGACAAGGACAAGCCCTGGGCCAAGCGCCTCGTGGCGGCCTACCAGTCGCCGGAGGTGCGCAGCTTCATCGAGACGCAGTTCAAGGGGTCGCTCATCCCCGCGTTCTGATCCCGGGACTTTCTCCCTCCCCTCCCGGGGGAGGGTTGGGGTGGGGGCAAGCGGCGCTCGCAAGGGGCGCCCTGCCCGGCCCCATCCCGGCCTTCCCCCAGAGGGGGAAGGAGCAATACAGGGACTCTGCGGGGCGGGTGGTCCGAGCGTGAGAAAATGACGGGTTCCCCCGAACACCAACCTCACACAGTCAGGACACCCCATGGACGCAGAACAGATCAACCAAATCGGCGCAATGCTCGCGGACCTGAGCGTCCGTACGGTCGATTTACGGAGGTATCTTTGACTACGATGCCAAAGCTGAACGACTGAGGACAGTCAACGCATCGCTCGAAGACCCGAACGTCTGGAACGACCCCAAGAAGGCCCAGGAACTGGGCAAGGAAAAGAAGTCGCTCGACGACGTGGTCGTCACGCTCGACCGGCTCACCAACGGGCTGTCGGACAACACCGAACTCTTCGAAATGTCGAAGGAAGACGGCGACCTCGACGGCCTGCAGGCCATTGCCGATGACGCCGCCACGCTCGAAGCCGACATCAAGCAGCTCGAGTTCCGCCGGATGTTCAACAACCCGGCCGACCCGCTGAACGCCTTCGTCGACATCCAGGCCGGCGCCGGTGGCACCGAGGCCTGCGACTGGGCCAGCATGCTGCTGCGCCAGTACCTGAAGTACGCCGAACGCAAGGGCTTCAAGACGCAGATCGAAGACGAAACGCCCGGCGACACCGCCGGCATCAAGGGCGCGACCATCAAGGTCGAGGGCGACTACGCCTTCGGGCTGCTGCGCACCGAGACCGGCGTGCACCGCCTGGTGCGCAAGTCGCCGTTCGACTCGTCGGGCGGGCGCCACACCAGCTTCGCCTCGATCTTCGTGTACCCCGAGATCGACGACTCGATCGAGATCGAGATCAACCCTTCGGACGTGCGCACCGACACCTTCCGCGCCTCGGGCGCCGGCGGCCAGCACATCAACAAGACCGACTCGGCCGTGCGCCTGACGCACATCCCGACCGGCATCGTCGTGCAGTGCCAGGACGGCCGCAGCCAGCACAGCAACCGCGACGTGGCGTGGAAGCGCCTGCGCTCACGCCTGTACGACCACGAGATGCGCAAGCGCCAGGAAGAGCAGCAAAAGCTCGAGGACAGCAAGACCGATGTGGGCTGGGGCCACCAGATCCGCAGCTACGTGCTGGACAACAGCCGCATCAAGGACCTGCGCACCAACGTCGAAGTCTCGGCCACGCAGAAGGTGCTCGACGGCGACCTCGACGTGTTCATCGAAGCCTCGCTCAAGCAAGGCGTCTGACCGATGAGCCTGAACACCGGCAGGGTCGAAGCCCTGATCTTCGACATGGACGGCACCATGATCGACTCCATGCCCTGGCATGCGCGCTCGTGGGTGACCTTCGCGCAGCGCCACGGCGTGCAGCTCGACGTGAGCGAGATCCTCGCGCGCACCACGGGCCGCACCGGCGCCGAGAGCATGCGCGAGCTGTTCGAACGCGAGCTCTCCGATGCCGAGTGCCAGGCCATGGTGCACGAGAAGGAAGAGATCTACCGCGAACTCTTCCACGACAACTTCACCGAAGTGGCGGGCTTCACCGCCTTCGCCAAGGCCGCGGTGGCACGCGGCCTGAAGGTGGCGGTGGGCACGGCCGGCGACAGGCACAACATCGCGTTCGCCATGTCTCGCCTGAAGATGGACCCGCTGCCGCTGGCCATCGTCGGCGGCGACGAAGGCTTTTCGGGCAAGCCCACGCCCGCGATCTTCCTGGAAGCCGCGCGCCGCATCGGCGTGGCGCCCGAGCGCTGCATCGTCTTCGAAGACGCGCCCTTCGGCATCGAAGCGGCCCGCCGCGGCGGCATGCGCGCCGTGGCCGTGTGCAGCACCCATACGGCCGCCGAGCTGGCCGGCCCCCACGTGATCGCCGCCGTTCGCGACTACAACGAACTGGCCCATTCGAATTTTCTGGAGACCCTCGATGCTGCTTCAGCGTGACGCCCAAGGGCAACCCATTGCCATCCGCCGCGAAGACTATGCCGCGCCGGCGTTCTGGATCGACACCGTCGACCTGACCTTCGACCTCGACCCCGCCAAGACCCGCGTGCTCAACCGCATGCAGCTGCGCCGCAACCCCGAGGTGCCGGCCCAGCCGCTGCGCCTGGACGGCGACGAGCTCAACCTGGCGCGCGTGCTCGTGAACGGCCAGGGCGCCTCGTTCCGCATGGAAGGCGACCAGCTCGTCATCGACGGTTTGCCCGACGCCTTCGAGCTCGAAATCTTCACCACCTGCTGCCCCATCAAGAACACCAAGCTGATGGGTCTGTTCGTGAGCGAAGACACCTTCTTCACGCAGTGCGAGGCCGAGGGCTTTCGCCGCATCACCTACTTCCTCGACCGTCCCGACGTGATGGCGATGTACACCGTCACGCTGCGCGCCAGCAAGGCCGCCTACCCGGTGCTGCTGTCGAACGGCAACCTCGTCGACCAGGGCGAGCTGCCCGAGGGCCGCCACTTCGCCAAGTGGGTCGACCCCTTCAAGAAACCCAGCTACCTGTTCGCCCTGGTAGCGGGCAAGCTCGTGGCGCGCGAGCAGCGCATCACCGCGCGCAGCGGCAAGGAACATCTGCTGCAGGTGTACGTGCGCGCCGGCGACCTCGACAAGACCGAGCACGCCATGAACTCGCTGGTCAACTCCGTGCTGTGGGACGAGGCCCGCTTCGGCCTGCCGCTCGACCTCGACCGCTTCATGATCGTGGCCACCAGCGACTTCAACATGGGCGCCATGGAGAACAAGGGCCTGAACATCTTCAACACGAAGTACGTTCTGGCCAACCAGGCCACCGCCACCGACGCCGACTACAGCAACATCGAAAGCGTGGTCGGCCACGAGTACTTCCACAACTGGAGCGGCGACCGCGTGACCTGCCGCGACTGGTTCCAGCTGTCGCTGAAGGAAGGCCTCACCGTCTTCCGCGACCAGGAGTTCAGCCAGGACCTGTGCGCCGACGCCTCGGCCCGCGCCGTGAAGCGCATCGAGGACGTGCGCGTGCTGCGCACCGCCCAATTCCCCGAAGACGCCGGCCCCATGGCCCACCCGGTGCGGCCCGACAGCTACATCGAGATCAGCAACTTCTACACCGTCACCATCTACGAAAAGGGTGCCGAGGTCGTTCGCATGATGCAGACGCTGGTCGGCCGCAAGGGCTTCGAAAAGGGCATCACCCTGTACTTCGAGCGCCACGACGGCCAGGCCGTGACCTGCGACGACTTCGCCCAGGCCATTGCCGACGCCAACCCCGACTCCGAACTGGCCCGCCTGCTGCCCCAGTTCAAGCGCTGGTACAGCCAGGCCGGCACGCCCCGCCTGGCCGCGCACGGCGTGTACGACGCGCAGAACCGCAGCTACACCCTGAGCGTGGTGCAAAGCTGCCCGCCCACGCCGGGCCAGCAGACCAAGGAACCCTTCGTCATCCCACTGAACATCGGCCTGCTCGACGCCGCCACCGGCCGCGAGTTGCCCATGCAGCTCGAGGGCGAAAGCGACGTGGCACGCGGCACCCGCACCATCGTGCTGTCGCGCGCCGGCGAGCAGATCACCTTCGTGGGCCTGGACGCCGAGCCCGTGCCGTCCATCTTGCGCGGCTTCAGCGCGCCGGTGATCCTCGACTTTGCGTACACCGACGCCCAGCTGCTCACCCTGCTGGCCAACGACCCCGACCCGTTCAACCGCTGGGAAGCCGGCCAGCGCCTGGGCCTGCGCGCCGCGCTGCAAGCCATTGCCGCGCACGCCACCGACACCACCCCGGTGCTCAACGACGCCTACCTCGACGCCATGCGCGGCGTGCTGCGCCACCCGCAGCTCGACGCCGCCTTCAAGGAACTGGTGCTCACGCTGCCGTCGGAAACCTACATCGCCGAGCAGCTCGACGTGGTCGATCCGCAGCGCGTGCACCTCGTGCGCGAAGCCATGCGCGCCCAGCTCGCCACCGCCCTCTTCGCCGACTGGGAACAGGCCTACGAAGACAACAAGGACACCGGCGCCTACACGCCCGACCCGACCTCGTCGGGCCGCCGCGCGCTGGCCGGCATGGCGCTCAACTTCCTGTGCCTGGCGGCGCGCGCCTCGGGCGACACCGTGTGGCCCGGCAAGACCCTGCAGCGCTTCAAGGATGCGGGCAACATGACCGACCGCTTCAACGCGCTCAACGCCCTCGTGTCGTCGGGCCACACCCTGGCGGCGCAGGCGCTCGCGCGCTTCCACGCCATGTTCAAGGACGAGGCGCTGGTCATCGACAAGTGGTTCTCGCTGCAGGCCGGCGCCAGCGACCGCGGCGGCGACATCCTGCCGCTGGTGAAGCAGCTCATGAAGCACCCCGACTTCTCGCTGAAGAACCCCAACCGCGCGCGCAGCGTGATCTTCAGCTACTGCAGCGGCAACCCCGGCGCCTTCCACCGCGCCGACGCCGCCGGCTACGTGTTCTGGAGCGAGCGCGTGATCGAGCTCGACGCCATCAACCCGCAAGTGGCCGCCCGCCTGGCGCGTGCGCTCGACCGCTGGAGCAAGCTGGCCGAGCCGTACCGCAGCGCCGCACGCGAAGCGATTGCCCGCGTGGCCGCCAAGCCCGACCTGAGCAAAGACACGCATGAGGTCGTCACCCGCGCCCTCGCCGGAAACTGAACCCACTGAACCCCACAAGATCCATGGCTCAACAAAAAATCTCCTTCACCCGCTACCTCGTCGAGCAGCAACGCGCCGACGGCCTCATTCCCGGCCAGCTGCGCCTGTTGCTCGAAGTGGTCGCCCGTGCCTGCAAGAGCATCAGCCAGGCCGTCAACAAGGGCGCGCTGGGTGGCGTGCTCGGCACGGCCGAGAGCGAGAACGTGCAGGGTGAAATCCAGAAGAAGCTGGACATCATCGCCAACGAAGTGCTCATTGAGGCCAACGAATGGGGCGGCCACCTCGCGGCCATGGCCAGCGAAGAGATGGAAACCATCCACGTGGTGCCCAACCGCTACCCGCAGGGCGAATACCTCCTGATGTTCGACCCGCTCGACGGCAGCAGCAACATCGACGTCAACGTGAGCATCGGCACCATCTTCAGCGTGCTGAAGAAGCCCGACGACACCCCCGGCGTGCAGGAAGCCGACTTTCTGCAGCCCGGCACCCAGCAGGTGGCTGCCGGCTACTGCATCTACGGCCCGCAGACCACCCTCGTGCTCACCGTGGGCAACGGCGTGGCCATGTTCACGCTCGACCGCGAGCAAGGCAGCTTCGTGCTCACGCAGGAAGACATCCAGATTCCGGCCGACACCAAGGAATTTGCCATCAACATGAGCAACATGCGCCACTGGGACGAGCCCGTGAAGCGCTACATCGACGAATGCCTGGCCGGCAAGGAAGGCCCGCGCGGCAAGGACTTCAACATGCGCTGGATTGCCAGCATGGTGGCCGACGTGCACCGCATCCTGATGCGCGGCGGCGTGTTCATGTACCCGTGGGACAAGCGCGAGCCCGAAAAGGCCGGCAAGCTGCGCCTGATGTACGAGGCCAACCCCATGAGCTGGCTCGTCGAGCAGGCCGGCGGCGCCGCCACCAACGGCAAGCAGCGCATCCTCGACCTGAAGCCCACCAAACTGCACGAGCGCGTGAGCGTGATGTTGGGTTCGCGTCACGAAGTCGAGCGTTTGACGCAGTACCACGCCGAGAAGCCTTGATTTCTTGGCTATAATCTGAGGCTTCGCCGGTGTAGCTCAGTCGGTAGAGCAGCTCATTCGTAATGAGAAGGTCGGGTGTTCGATTCATCTCTCCGGCACCAAATAAAAAGCCCCTGATTCGCAAGAGTCGGGGGCTTTTTTGTTTTTAGTCAACACGGCCGCCGTCGAAGAGCAGAAGAATTTAGAGCTCCCGGCGTCATGCACGCTGAGTGCGAAACAATCGATGCCGCTTCAAGCATGCGCGCCGACACCATACTTGCACCCCCCCCACTGACACGAGCATCTTCTCGCGCTCGGTGCCGGTCAAATTGGGACGCGCCTTGCCCAGCGCGATAGGTTCGCAGCCTCCGCAATTCACCACACACGAATCAAGGTTCGAGTGTTTGCGAGGCAGACATGCAGCGGGCAAAGACCACGTTCGGCGGGAACTCACCCACATCAATGCATTGGTGAGCGCTCATGCGGCTTGGTTAGTATGACCTCGAGCATGCCCTAAGACACAAGGGTTTCCAAACGCAAATTTCCGGATATATTCAAGTGCGCCGTCGCAACTTCCAATGCACTTCTGATGCACAGCGTCAGCGCGGACCGAAAACATCCCCCCAAAAATCACGGAGAAAAGAAAAAAATGCCTGGGCCGACGATGAAAATCCTCTATGGACCGCCCGGGACAGGTAAGACCTGGCACGCGGGAAGGGAGGCGGTCAAAGCTATCGAGCCTCAGCTATTTGCGACCGCAATTTCTTCAGCCAATCCCGACACCGAACTTCGAAGAATTCAAGCAGCCCTCGTTGCAGAAGGAAGAATTCTTTGGGTGACATTTCATCCGAGCTACTCGTACGAGGATTTTATCGAAGGTTATAGGCCTGTGGTTGATGAGGCAGGACAACTTACTTACCGTGTAGTTGACGGCCCATTTAAAGCACTATGCCTTCGTGCTCGCTTTGACTCTGACCTACAGATTGGAGAACAGCTAGTAGATGCATCTCAGCGCCCCGCTGGCATTGTTGTAGACAAGGACGCGGGCGGATGGATTGTCCAAGTGACGCCGAACAGATCCGACGAAGTTGCAACCACGATAAACAAATATGTTCCTCGCTTTGTAGTGAATCGAATCCTCGAACGCGGATTTTCGCCGAGAATTTTCTCAATTCCTGGCAAGGCGATGCTTGAACTTGCCGATTATGGAATAGACCCTGCAGACGAAGATGTTCCAGCAGCGACCGGACAAGAAGGTCAAACAACACGTACAGGATCAACGATCCGTAAGATCGTTGCAGCGCGAACTGGAATGTTCTCCAGCTCTGACCTAAGCAATGCATCTCACATAGGCTCAGTTGTCAGGCGTTTCCTTACGACACAAGAACATGTTCCAGATGGCAGAAAATCTGTCGCAATCGTAATCGACGAAATTAATCGCGCCGAGCCTTCACGTGTTTTTGGAGAGTTACTCACGTTACTTGAAGCAGATAAACGCGAGGGGATGCCAGAAGAGAAGCGAATCATGTTGCCCTACTCAAAGGCTCTCTTCACCGTACCATCGAGTGTTTCAGTGATTGGTACGATGAACACAGTAGATCGCTCCCTGACTGCATTGGATTTTGCAATACGAAGGCGATTCGACTTTGAGTTAATTCCGGCAGATTCAAGCCTACTCCCCGAAGCATATGCCGGAGTGAACATTCGAGCCCTACTCGACCGGATCAATTCACGCGTACATCGCCTTCTTGGCAGTGGACATGAATTTGGTCATTCTTTCTTTATGGAGGATCGCCTTAATTTGGTCAAAGACGCAGGCAACTGGACAGCGCTACCCGATGGTCAGCTTCGCGCATTAGCACATGTTCTTCGTGTAAACATAGTTCCTACTATGGCAGAGTATTTTCACGAAGATTGGGGGAAGGTCAGCGCAATCATTGGTCAGACGCGAACCGCCGCAGGCCCCGAATCCCTGTTTGCGCCACCAGAAGCAGACCCACAGTTCACTGCTCGATTGTCAGACGAATACGACCTTCCAGATGCCAGAGCTGGTAACCTTGCTCAATGGTGGAATCCATCAAGAGAAGAGTGGGATGGAGGCCGTTTCCAGGCCTTTATGATCGCCATCTCCGCTGGTCAATGACCTCAAGAAGAAGGAGAGCCGGTTGCCTACATTGACGACATGGGAAGGTATGCCCGTTCCTTTCCCCGAAGGAATGGATCAGCGCGCTTTTTCCAATCGATTAATGAGGGCTACCGAAAAAAATTCGGCGCCCTGTTTCCGCGTAAAGAGAGGAAGATTGCACGCAGCCGAAGTAGTTGGATGCATCCAAATCGGGCGGCTTCGGTTAAATATTCTTCCGAAATCAGACACGGCAGAGATTCACCGAGATCAAGACTTTCTCTTAAACATGCTCCGGGCCGCGGGATATCTCAGCCAGCCATATGCCAGTGCAGCTAATGTCAGGTCTTCTACACAAGACCCGCTTGAAGCTCTCATCTCGCAGACTGCCGAAGACATGGCCGAAGCCTTGCGCAAAGGGGTTTCGCGCCGCTACGAGGAGAAACGCGAGGAACTTCCAACGCTTCGAGGGCGGATTGACTTCTCACGACTGTCTCTGAGGCTCCCTGGCGAGCGAGTGCTACTGCCTGTACGACACTCACCGCTACATACAGACAACGAACTAGCTCGATGCATTAAAGGCATCGCGGTGCTTTTACATCGACTTGCTCGGAGTGCAAAAAATAGACAGCAGTTCGCATCTCTTCTTCATGAGTTCAGCGGCGTGGAAACCCATCCGCTAACTTTGGATAAACTGAATCGACTGCAGTTGTCACGCTCTGAGTCCCTTTGGACTCGCCCTATCAGCTTAGCGCAACTACTACTCGCAGGAAGCTCTCCCGATCCAACTTTCTCGGGTGCAAGTGAAGCCTTCTCGATGTTATTTCCGCTACAGCATCTATTTGAGAGGGTGATGCGCAACGTACTTACCACAGCGCTTCAAGGCTCAGGCATTTCCGTCAGTCATCGCAGTGCACCTCGATTTCTTCTTGCCGACCCACTTGATGGCAGTGGCGTGGTGCGGTTAAGGCCGGACTACACCATAGGGCATCCAGATGCACCCTTGGCTATAGCTGATGCCAAGTGGAAACGCGTAAGCGCCACTGGCAGGGCACATGGTGTGAATCGCGAAGATCTTTACCAAGTCAATGCCTATCTAAGCCGCTTTGCTGTGCGCAATGCATTCATTTTTGTTCCGAGAGCAGCATGGATGGCAGAGTCTTGGACAAAGTCATATGAAGTACCGAACGACAGTGGCTGCATTCATCTTGTAGCCACCGATATCGAAAAACTCGTATCGAGCAACCCTGTGATCCGGTCTCCGGCCTCTCAAGCGATCTCAGCTACCCTCAATAGCATCTTGACTTTTTCGAGCTAGCAAACGAATTGGCCTTCGCTCTCGTATCTCAACCTGAGATCGACCCGGGTCTAGAAGGTCCTCCAGAAACCAAGTTTCACGCCCAGGGTCCGCTGTGCTTTCCTCCACTTGGACGACTACTTGATGTGCTAACAGTACTCGGCAGCCATTTATGACGGCGTCAGCCACTCTGCTCGCTGCCCCGTCTAGGTCGGTGCGGATCTCATGCTCCCAGATCCGGAGAACAATCCATCCGTTGGCGATCAACTGTCGAGTTTGACGCCTGTCTCGTGCCGTGTTGCTTGCCAGCTTGGCAGCCCAAAAATCGCCGCGGGATCTCGGCCGCACGTAGTGATCAGGACACCCGTGCCAAAAGCAACCATCGACAAACACGGCTATACGCCGTACCCCAAAAACGATATCCGGGCGTAACCCCTCGATTCTCCGATTGAGCTGGTATCGCAGCCCTCTCCTCCACAATTCCGTGCGAAGAAGAATTTCTGGGCGGGTATTTTCCCCGCGAATCCGCGCCATGTTAACACTGCGAATTTCGCTAAGATTTTCGACACCCATTTTTCTCACAACATGACTAAATCCCGCTTAGGCTCGGTAGTTTCGACGCGAGTCGATAGGGCTTCTTTTCTTGACTCTGAGGCCTCATCCACACGAAAAAGAACTGCAGAAACTCTCTCTGCAAATTGAAGGCTCAAGAGAGGTGGGACAGCATTGCCGACCACTTTAAAACCGTCAACCAACCCTACCGCACCAAAACGATAATCGTCGGGGAATGACTGCACGCGGGCGGCTTCACGCACCGAAAGTGTCCGCGGTAGGAAAGGATGTACATAGGCGTACGTATCCTTAGCCATGTGACTAACAATTGTCTTGGACGGGTAAGTCGCGTCCATTCGGGAAAGCCAGTCACCGTGAGCGCCATCACGCTTGCGAAGATAGTTTTCTGCAAGCAGATGGTGTTGCAGCTCTCCAGGCTGCGGGCGAATACCTTCAAGCAAAAGCCGAAGACTCAAGGAGCCATTCATCATCCCAGCTAACTGGGTGACTTCATCGGCGGGAAGACCAAGCTTCTTGGCTAATTCCGGAGAGGTCGCAAATGCATCCTTCAATCCATTGATCACCGCAGACAATCGCCCTAAGGTCGGCACGTCATCACATCGATAGTCCATCCATCGCTTGCCAGGCCCCATCAGCGAAAAGAAGGCAGCGTCGTCTGCTCGAGGGGGACGGGCGATGTGAGCATCAATCGCCTCTCCGCAAAAAACCCATCGTCTAAAAATGTCATCTGCAGAAATTTCGCGATATTCTAAGGAGTCTTTTTTTCCTGCGATCGATCGCTTCACAGTTTTTTTGCTTTGGCTATCAAATTCGGGGGCGGGGAGATCTTCAAGTGCGGTCTGGAGGGGAACAGCAGCACGACGCGGCAACGCCAGACACCACTCGGCGGCATCAACATCTGCAAGCAGTTCGCTTGCATCCTTGCGGACCCCCGCCATTACGAATCTTTCTCGGCTCTGAGGTACAGCATGCTGAGAAGCCACAACAATGCGCCGAGACACTTTATAGCCCAGACCTTGCTCAGAGACTGCTTCAATCGCTTCCGCTAGGATATCTGCCGCATCAAACTCGACTCCATCAGACTTTACTACCGCCTGGAAATGTCTGACATTTTCAAAAAGAAAAATTTCTGGGGCAAGAGCAGCGACGAACAAGACATACTGGTGCATCAGTTGATTGCGGCTATCAACAGAATCTTCATCCTCATGCACATGAACGCTCTGCTCGCGCAGGCTTCGAATCTTTCCGCGGCCGATACGACTGAATCCTTGGCAGGGCGGCCCACCGAGCAAAACCGACACTTGGTAGCCATCCGCATAGAGATCGCGCAGGCACTTCTCTATCGTCGCATCATCGAAGAACGTAGTACGTATTGCTTCTCTCTCAGCACGCCAGTCAATCCAAAGGCGTCGGACTCGATGCATTGGCGCGCACTCCAGAAACTGTTCGAAGCGTTGAATCCGTTCAGCAGCTGATGCCAGCTGACCGCGACCCGAGCCCTCGCCCCGCGTATTCAGCTTTCCTACCTCCGCATCCCAAAGCTTGCGTGCGCGCGATTTGCAAGCACGCAGGAGCTTTTCATCAATTACAGGTGCAACGCTGACGCTTTCATCGCTGACCTCACCATCCATGTGCCAAATCAAGGGCCCCACCTTGGGATAACTAGTCCCCGACATAGGTAACTTTGTCGCATTGTGGAAGCCCGTTATAGAGGTCTGTCCGAGAACGCCCCCTCCCATCTTCTTCAGAGCTTCCGTATAGCCTTGATCTCGCCGTAATTGAGATAAGGATTCCAAGAAAACGCGATCGATCTCACGTAGATGCTTGCGCAGCATCGGAACACCTCCATATCCGATGTCAGCCAGCTTGGATCTGAGAGAATTGTCTCCAGTAGACCGAGCAAAATGATCAAGATAATAGGCTCGGATTTCACTCTCACTCATGAAATCCGAAATGTCCGCCTGCCGTGCTATAGGTATTTCGCCAGATGGAGATGGATGATTGTCATTGAAGACACGCACCATGGGATCTTCAATGTCAAGAGCCATTGCAATCCGAAAAACCCCTCCACCATTGAAACGATCAAAGCCAAGAGACATTCCGCCACAGCCGCAGAACAAATCCACTACATTACGCGGTCGTTTCGGCAGAAGATTGGAATGCAACTCCGCTGTAATCTGAGCAGAATCATCTAACTCGGATTTAAATAGATCCCCTGTAGACGATGCAGTAGGACGCGACTTTTTTTCATTCCCATCTAGCCATAAACGATATTTGGCGAGGGAATCGCTGCGCACATACTCACCATTGAGATGACGAATAAGCGCTGACGCACCAATTCCAATGGATACAGCAGCTTCAACGAGGTCTATTCCTTCCACCCGTATCCGGGCGCGGACCTGTTCAAGGATTGAATTTGTCATTCGGAGTTAAATTCGATCTGAGATAGAAAGGTCCTAGTCGCAGAGACAGCTGAAATCCGTGCCGCAACAAGACCAATAAGATGAAAAGGGAAAGAGTGAAAGTCACGACAGCGCCGCAAGGTGCAAAACCGTCTCTGGATGCTTCTGCACGAGCCTTATTAAGGTGACCGCCTGTGCGTTCGGCCTGGAACGCCCTTGCTCCCAGCCTTCAAGCGTCCTAGCGTTCGTTCGCAGGTACATGGCAAAAATGGCCCTGGACATCTTCAGGCGCTGCCTGATATCCATCAACTCCTTAGCGGTCAGTTCGGGAAGTTCTGTGAGCTGAACCTTATGAGACCTTAAAGTTGTCTTGTCTTGTCGCTCGGAGTCCAACACCTCGACGCCCCACAAAATCTGGCGCTTAGTCATCTCGTTTTCCTTAGCGTACTGCTTCCAAAAAGCTGACGGATAGAACTCGAAAAGTATACGTTATCTACGTATGCTCAATGAGCATTCCATATGAGAGGCTCGCTCCAGCGCATCCATCGAAAGCAGCCAATGCCAACAAGCCAAATCGCCCAGTAAGAGCGCACGATCATCAACTCAGAGTTCATCATTCCGCCTGGAGGCGGCCCATGTTCTAGACGAACAGACGACCCCAGTCACTTCGCCCTTCGCACAGCGAGTCGGTCCCGAGCAAACTCTAGCGCGGCACTTCCGGGCCTTTCGGCATAGCCTCGTGTTCCCAAACCTTGGCCGCGACAGCCTGAAACAATCGCTCTGCGTCTGTGACCAGATCTGCCGCGATCCACATGACCATATCTCGATTTTTAGCCCCGATCTCCTCGAACCAATCGCTGCCCATGCCGTAGCAAGAACCAAGCAACGCTCGCAGCTGAGACAACTTTTTCTCAAGACTGTCTAGTGCATCCGGTTCGGAGGTTTCCTCGCGAGATGTGGGCGTGTTTCGCCCGGCGATAATTTGATCAGCCACTTGATGTGCTCCTTCGAAGGTAATGCACGTTGCTTGGTCAGACGGTCAGGGTGTTAGCGCACCCTGACCGTCGCCTTTTGTGCCTCACATCGACATCACTGCGGTGTGCATCGATGTCCCGCCGTGAGGCGCGGCGCTCGTTCAAATGTAGGGAGAGAAGCGCGGCAACGGAAGCCTCACACGGTGAACAAATGAGGACTCGCGGCGACTTTGCAGAACGTGTGATGTGCTCGTGATGAATTCAACGATGCCGACGCTTGAACCGTTCTCTGCTTCACCTCACTCAACTCAGCGAACGTCATGCAGCTTGTGGTCTGAGCCCATCTGGAGTGCTTCAAGCGAAAGACCTGCCTTCTCATGCGCTGTGACAACAGGCGTGTCGACCTTGCGCGCTTTCCCATCGCCCATCTCTCGCGCCGACTGCACAAGCAACGCATCGAAGTCCTGACCTGCGTCGAAGGCAGTCAGTTCGGCGTCACTCATCGGCTGTTTCTGCGACATCGCGCGACTCCCTCAACGTTTCGCAAGAGATCGAATCAAGGTTCGCCTTGGCATGGATCAACAGCAGGACAACTGCACTGGGCTTCGTGCAGTTGAAGCACACCGCTCGCATGTCACTGCTCTCGCGCGGTCAGCGCACCTTACGCGCTCCGCACAACTTCTGAACGAGATCATTGGCTGCTAGCGGAATTGCTTTACGGGTCGACAACAAACGGCTCTGCGAACCATTCACTTGCCTCAACCCGCACCCGCCGCCCACGCCTCCACCCGCCGCACCAACGCATCCCGCCGCGCCGCCACCTCCGCCAGCAGGTACTGCCGCGCCTGCTCTTGCGCCACATCGCTCGACAGAAACCACTGCTCGCGCTCGGCGCTGCCTTGCGGTGGCGGGGTGCCCCACCCTGCTTCGCCGTTGGCGCCTCTGAACGCTTCAGTCATCGGCAGGCGGCCGTCGGTCTTGCCGATGTCCGACAACGCCTCGGGCGGGCCGTCGAGCGCGATGCGCACGTGCACGACGCTCTCGCCTTCGGTGCGGATCGATGCGCCCAGGCCGCCCTCGCGGTGCACGCGCCACAGCTCGGCCGCGGAGGCGTTGCGGACCCAGCTCTCCAGGGCGCGGACCAGGCTCTCGAGAATGATTTGTTGGTTCATGAGGAATATTTCACACGTTTCTGTCTGGTGTCGGCAAGGGGCCACGGTGCGATGGGGCCAAAAAGCCGTTGTAACTTCTTGCCTTGGCGCCTGCGCTATATTTCTTGGCATGGAAAAGGCATCCGACATAGGCAAACCCACGGTTCCGATCGACCTGATCGGGCCGGAACATTGGGTCCGTTCACGGCGCGGCCCTCGCCGTACGACGAAGGTGCTCTTCATCTTGCTCGGTGGGCTCGCAGCAGCCACAGCAGTGGCTTACAGCTTCTTTGGCGCGGGGCGCTGAACACAAACAAGCAAGCCACTCGCGCCTTCATTCACTCACACACATCGCTCGCACACCGCGAGCCGCACAAGGCAAAGCCCGCTGTCCGTTGATCCAACGGGCAGCGGGCTTTTCTCTTTGTGCGCGTGGCGCTACTGCAGCCGCGAGCCGCGCGGCAGGCGTTTGGCCAGCCATTCGTGCACGTCCGCGCGGATGTTGCGGCCTTCGAGCAGGAAGTTCTCGAAGCGGCTCGGCACGTACGGCAGGTAGACCAGCGGCATGCCCGCTTCTTCGGGCGTGCGCGCGGCCTTGCGGTTGTTGCAGACGGCGCAGGCGCTCACGAGGTTGGTCCAGCTCCATGGGCCGCCGCGCGACTCGGGCATGACGTGTTCGCACTGCAGGTCGCGGTCGGCGAACACCTGCGCGCAGTAGGCGCAGGTGTGGCGGTCGCGGCGCAGCAGCTTGGCCTTGGTCACGCCGGGCACGACGTCGAAGAGGTTGATCTTCGACGCACCGCGCAGCGCGATGATGGGCGCGACGTCGATGCGCGACTGCACACCGCGCGCCACGTTGAAGCCGCCGCGCAGCGTGGCCAGCGGCAGCGCGCCGTCTTCCCAGGCCACGTTGCCGGTGGCGTAGTGCAACACCGCCTGCTCCAGCGAGATCCAGGCTTGCGGCGTGCCCTGAATATCGAGTTGCAGGACGTGTGAATGCATGACGAATCGCCTCCCTTCGCGGCGATGACTTGGGGTGAACGGATGGGGTGCACGAACGGAATCGAACCGTTGTCAGCGGGACCACAACCCGCGGCTCTGCCATTGAGCTACACGCACCATTGAAGAAACAGAAGACGAGCAGTGCCGAGTTGCTACCACTCGCCCGACGCGCGCACGCGCTGGTCGAGGTCGAGGCTGTCGAGCGACGCCTCGCTGCCGCCCTGCAATGCCGACGCGCGATCAGCCACGTAGCGCGGCCCGAGCCCCACGCCGAAGCGCTGGGCCAGCGACCACACCATGTGCCTGCGCGGCAGCGGCGCCGGGTGCACGGCGATCATCCGGATCGGTGAGTTGCGCTTGCGCATGAGGGCCTCCTGGGTGGGTGACGAAAAAAGAAAGTAATGACTTGAAAAATGTCCGGTGACGGGTTCCGGCGCCGCCCTATCTTTGCGGCCGGTTTCCGCGGGCGGGCCATGCGTTGGCATGGCCCGGTCCCGCTCGGGTGTGGTCCGTGTGGCAGGAGTTGAACCTGCGACCCTCTGGTCCCAAACCAGATGCGCTACCAGGCTGCGCCACACACGGAAGAAAAACAAACAAAGCCTGCCGCGCTTCCATTTCGGTTGTGTCCTCACGCGACGGGCCGCGCGCTGGGCGCGGCCCCGTCGAACGTCGCTGCACAGGAGTGATCAACTCATGCACATCCCGCCAGACCGTCGACGCGGCAATTTCTGGCGGTGGGGTGAAGGCACACCCGAAATGGAAAGCGGCAAAAACAAAAAGGCCCGGAACCTTGCGGTGTCCGGGCCTCTTTGCGAGAGAGCTTGAGAGATGCGCGCCTACGCGCGACCTCCACCCGGGGGCACCTGATGAGCCTCGAACTGACCACCCACGCGCAGACGGGCTGCGGCTTGGGCGACGTACGCGGTGTTCAGGCGCGAAGACAACGACAAGGGCGACGGCATGTCGAAACCATGGCAGAACCCGACGCGCACGAGCGGTCGGCCCGAGGCGGGTCGATGGCTGGTGAGGATCGGTGCGGTGTTCACGATGGTTCCTGGTCAAAAATTGCCGCTGTCGGCTGTAAGGGGTTGGAAAAAAGGGACGGCTTGTGCCGTGAATTGGAGGCAACTGTAAAGAGTGTTTACGGCGACGTCAACAACCGGGACAATCTTTTCTTGTCTTGTTGTTGTTTTTGAACAGTGCCCCATACCACCGTCGCGCGCCGCCGCAATGCGCTTGTGCTGCATCGCCGCTTTCTCGAGGACGCCGTCGCGGCGGGCCTGCCCGCCAAGGGGCTCGACCAGGCGTTCGCGCGCAAGCTCGAGATCTCTCCGAGCATGTGGAGCCAGATCAAGAGCGCGCGGCCCATCGGCGACAAGCTCGCGCGGCAGATCGAACGGCACTGCGACGTGGCCGCCGGTTGGCTCGACGAAGACAACACACCACCTTCAGAAGCACCGCCCGATGCGGCGGAAGAACGCTTCGTGGCCGCCGCGCGTGACGCGTGGCGACAGGCCAATGCGAAGGGAAAGCGGGAACTCAGCGGCTGGCTGAAGAAGCACGCGCTGGAGAAGAAGGCGCTCGAGCCTGCCGACGGCCCTGCGCCGGCGCCCTAGCCTTGCTCAGGCCTTCAGGCCTTGCCAGCGGGCTCGGCGGCAGCCAGCGCCGGCGCATCGCGCAGGATGGCCGCGCGCATGTCGTCCGGCACGGCGATGGCGCGGTGGGTGTCGAGCGAGGTCGTCACCAGCACCTGCCGCACCTGCATGCGCACCTCGCCCGTGGTGGGCTCGAAGCAGCGCAACGCAAGCGTGATCGAGCGCGAACCCAGTTGCGCCACCGAGAGGCCGAGCGTCACGCGGTCTCCCATGCGGCTCACGGCGCGGAAGTCGGCGTCGAGCTTCACGGTCGGCAGGCCGACGCGGCGTTCGCCGATCAGTGCGTGGTAGCCCACGCCGAGCCCGTCGCTCACCCAGTCTTCGACCAGGCCGTTGAGCATCACGAAGTACTGCGGATAGAAGACGATGCCCGCCGGGTCGCAGTCGGAAAAACGGATCAGGCGCGGGCGCTGGAACTCCACGCCACCGCCCTCGCCGCTCATGCGCGGTCCTCGACCGCGCCGTCGCCGCGCATCACGTGCACGCGCAGCAGCCCGAGCTGGTTGTGCATCTGCTTGACGGTCTTCATGTCCAGGCCCGAGAACATCTCGAGGATCCACTGCTCGTGCTCGGTGGCCATGGCTTCGAAGGCGTTGCGGCCTTCGGGCGTGAGGCTCACGATCCAGGCGCGGCGGTCGTCGGGGCTGGGCGCGCGCGCCACCATGCCTTCGCGCTCGAGCTCGTCGGTCAGGCCGGTGACGTTGCCGCCGGTCACCATCAGGTAGCGCGAGAGCACGCGCATCTTCAGGCCGTCTTCGTAGCGGTACAGCTGCGCCATGTAGTCGAAGCGCGCCAGCGAGATGCCGAAGCGCTCGCGCAGACGGCGCCGGATCTCGGCCTCGATCTGCGTGGTGCTCGCGAGCATGCGCAGCCACAGCTTGAGCATGGCGTGGTCTTCATGGCCGGCGCGGGCTTCGTGGCCGAGTTCTTCGGCGTCGCTCAGCACGGCGTGGGAGGCATCGTTGCGACTCATGTGACTTCTCCTCCGGAAACGGAGATCGACTGGCCCGTGACCGACGCGGCGCCCTCGCCGCACAGCCAGCGCACGGCGTCGGCCACTTCGGCCGGCTGCACGATGCGCTTTTGCGGGTTCACGCTGGAGAACTCGGCCAGCGCATCGGCTTCGCTGCGGCCGGTCTTGCCGACCACGTTGGCGACGCTGTTGCGCAGGATGTCGGTGTCGGTGTAGCCCGGGCACACGGCGTTCACGGTGATGCCCTTGCGCGCCACTTCGAGCGCCAGCGCACGCGTGAGGCCGATCACGCCGTGCTTGGCGGCCGTGTAGGCCGACACGTAGGCGTAGCCCTTCTGCCCTGCCGTGCTGGCGATGTTGACGATGCGGCCCCAGCCGGCGTCGAGCATGTCGGGCAGCGCGGCCTGCGCGCACAGGAAGCTGCCGGTGAGGTTGACCGACAGCATGCGCTGCCACAACTCGACCGAGGTCTTCAGGAACGGCGCGCTCTCGGCGGCGCCCGCGTTGTTGACCAGCACGGTCACCGCCCCGCGCTCGGCCCGCGCCTGCGCGAAGGCCGACTGCACGGCCTGCGGGTCGGCCACGTCGGCCGCCACCACGCCGTGGCCGCTGCCCGCCAGGGTCTCGGCCACGCGCTGCAGGGCCTGCGCGTCGCGGCCCAACAGGGTCAGCACAGCGCCCTGGGCGGCGAGGGTGCGGGCGATCTCTGCGCCGATGCCGCGAGCGGCGCCGGTGACGAGGGCATGACGGCCAGTGAGCGAATTTGTGTGCATACCTGAATGGTTTAGTTCTGAATCATTTTAGCCATTTGCGCACCAGCAGGGTGCTACCGCATGAAACGGCCGCCGTTGAGGTCCAGCGTCGCCCCGGTCATGAAGGCCGCGGCCGGCGAGGCCAGGTAGACGACGGCGGCGGCCACCTCGTCGGCCAGCCCGAAGCGGCCGAGCGGGATGCCGGCCTTCAGCGCCTGCTGCCGCTCGGGCGCCAGCGCAGCGAGCGCGGGGCTCTCGATGGCGGCGGGCGCCAGCGCGTTCACGGTCACGCCGTGCGGCGCCAGCTCCTGCGCAAAGGCACGGGTCAGCGCCAGCAGGCCGGCCTTGCTGGCCGCGTAGTGCACGCCGGTGGCGCTGCTGACCTGCTGCCCCGCCAGCGAGGCCAGGTTGACGATGCGGCCCGCACCGCGTTCGCGCATGTGGCGCCCGGCGATGCGGCAGCCGAAGAAGCTGCCGCGCAGGTTGATGGCGAGCACGTCGTCCCACTCGGCGGGCGTGACGTCCCACAGCGAGGTGGTCGGCGTGCGCGCCGCGTTGTTGACCAGGATGTCGACGGCGCCGAAGTGCGCCACGGCCTGCGCGAAGCGGTCGCTGAAGGCCTGCTCGTCGCGCACGTCGAGCGGCAGCGCGAGGCCGTTCACTTCTGCGGCGACGGCCTGGGCGTTGGCTTCGTCGATATCGGCCACCGCCACGCGCGCACCGGCCTGCGCCAGTCCGCGCGCGATGGCCGCACCCAGCCCCTGCCCGGCGCCGGTCACGAAGGCCACGCGCCCTGCCAGCGGAAGCGCGGTGGCGTGCGTCATCCGGCTTTGGCGGGCCGACCGTCCCAGGTCTGCGGCCCCACGCCGCGCTCGCGCAGCTTGAACTTCTGCACCTTGCCGTTCTCGGTGCGCGGCAGGTCGGGCAGGAGGTCGATGTAACGCGGCACCGCGAAGTAGGGCAGGCGGCCTTCACAGAAGCGCGCCAGCTCGGCCGGGTCGATGGCCACGCCTTCGCGCGCCACCAGCGCGGCCATCACCTCGTCTTCGGCCAGCTCGGAGCGCACAGGGTACACCGCGCACGAGGCCACGCCGGGGTGGCTCAGCAGCACCTGCTCGACCTCGAAGGACGAGATGTTCTCGCCGCGCCGGCGGATCGCGTCCTTGATGCGGTCGACAAAGCGGAACGCGCCGTCGGCATCGCGTACCACGCGGTCGCCGGTGTGGAACCACAGGTTGCGCCAGGCCTCGACGGTCTTCTCGGGCATGTGGAAGTAGCCGCTGGCAAAGGCATAGGGCTCGTCGGCACGCAACAGCAGTTCGCCGGCCTCGCCGGGCGGCAGCGGCACGTCGTCTTCGTCGGCCACGCAGGCCTGGAAGCCGGGGCGCAGCCAGCCCATGACGCCGCCGCGCGGCGAATCGGGCGCGGTGGCGATGGCGAAGTTGGTCTCGGTCGAACCGTAGCCTTCGAGCAGCGCCACGCCCGTGCGCGCCTTGAAGGCCAGCCCCGCCGCCGCGGGCACGCCGGGCCCGAGGCCGGTGCGCACGCGATGGTTGCGCTCGCCCTCGCCTTCGGGCTGGGCCAGCAGGATGGGCACCATCGCGCCGAGCAGGTAGACCACGGTCGCGCCGTTGGCGCGCATCGCCGGCCAGAAGCCCGAGGCGGAGAAGCGCGACTCGAACACCACCTCGGCCCCGGTGAGCGCGGCCTGCGCGAAGGTGTTGAGCGCGTTGATGTGAAACAGCGGCAGCGTGGTGCACAGCACGTCGTCGCGGCCCACGCCGAGCACCTCGGCGCTGTTCACGCCCCACCAGAAGTACTGCGCCTGCGGGCAGATGACGCCCTTGGCCGGGCCTGTGGTGCCCGAGGTGTAGAGGATGGCGAGCGGGTCGCCCGGCTGCACCGCAGCGGGCGGCAGGGCCTGCGCGCCCGGTGGGTAGGCCGACACGCGCACACCGGCGGGCGGCGCCCACGGCGTTTCGGCCTCGCCGACCACCCACACCTCGCGCAGCGCCGTGCGGGCCAGGTCGGCCGTCGCCAGCCGATCGAGAAAGCCCGCCTCGATCACCAGCAGCTTCGCCTCGCTGTTCGCGAGGAAGTATTCGATCTGCGGCCCCATCGACGCGGTGTTGACCGGCACGACCGAGGCGCCGAGCCAGCCCGCACCGAGGAAGGTGTCGAGGAACTCGATGCGGTTGCCGCACATCACGGCGATGCGGTCGCCGCGCGCCACGCCGTGCTGTGCGAGCGCACCGGCGCGCGTGGCCGCCGCATCGGCCGCGTCTGCGTGCGTCCATTGCCGGCCCGCGATGCGCAGCAGCGGGCGGCCGCCGAACAGCGCCGCCTGCCGCTGCAGCATGGCGGGCAGCGTGCGCTGCGCCGGCGGCACCGCGCGCAGGTCACTCGTCATCGTGCGTGCCTCCGCCGAGGTAGGTGGCCTGCACGCGCGGGTCGCTCGCGAGGTCACCGGAAGCACCGGACAGCGCGATCTCGCCGGTCTCCAGCACATAGCCTTCGTCCGAGCTTTCGAGCGCGGCGCGTGCGTTCTGCTCCACCAGCAGGATCGACACGCCGTCGTCGCGCAGCTTGCGCACGATGGTGAGGATGTCGCGCACGATCAGCGGCGCCAGGCCCAGGCTGGGCTCGTCGAGCATCAAGAGGCGCGGCGCCGACATGAGCGCGCGGCCCACGGCCAGCATCTGGCGCTCGCCGCCCGAGAGCGTGTCGGCGCGTTGCGCGCGGCGCTCGGCCAGTCGTGGGAAGCGGTCGTACACCGATTGCAGCTGCCGCTTCATCGCGTCGCCGCGCAGCCGCTTGGCGTAGGCGCCCAGTTGCAGGTTGTCGAGCACAGTGAGTTCACCGAACAGTTCGCGCCGCTCGGGCACGAGGCACAGCCCGCGCTCCACGCGCGACTCCACATCGAGCCCCTGCAGGTCTTCACCCTCGAATCGCAGCGTGCCCTTGCACGGCAGCAGGCCCATGGCCGCGGCCAGCAGCGTGGTCTTGCCCGCGCCGTTGGGGCCGATCACCGAGATGATCTGGCCCCGCTGCACGTCGAGCGACACGCCGCGCACGGCCTCGACCTGCCCGTACGACACATGCAGATCGCCAATCTCCAGCATCGCGGTCATACGACGCTCCCGAGGTATGCGGCCTGCACACGCTCGTCGGCGCGCACCGCCGATGGCACGCCCTCCACGAGCTTGGAGCCGAAGTTCATCACCACCAAACGGTCCACCAGTTTCATCACGAAGTCCATGTCGTGTTCGACGATCAGGATGGTCACGCCCTCCTCGCGCAGCTTGCGCAGCAGGTCGCCCAAGGCCATCTTTTCCTTGCGACGCAGGCCGGCCGCGGGCTCGTCGAGCACCAGCAGCACGGGGTCGGCGGCCAGCGCGCGCGCGATCTCCAGGATGCGCTGCGTGCCCAGCGGCAGGCTGCCCGCGAGTTCGTGCGCACGGTCGCCCAGGCCGATGCGGTCGAGCTGGCGCTGCGCCTCCTGCAGGATCTGGCTTTCTTCCGTGCGGTCCAGCCGCAGGCCCGCCTTCAGGATGCCCGAGCGCGTGCGCGAGTGCGCGCCCAGCGCCACGTTGTCCAGCAGGCTCATGTGCGGGCGCAGCTTCACGTGCTGGAAGGTGCGCGCCAGCCCGAGCCGCGCCACCGCGCGCTGCGGCATGCCGGCGATGTCGTGCTCGAGAAAGCGCACCTGGCCCGCGCTCATCGGCAACGTGCAGGTCAGCAGGTTGAACATGGTCGACTTGCCCGCGCCGTTGGGCCCGATGAGGCCGATGATCTCGCCCGCCTTGACGTCGAAGCTCACGTCGTTCACCGCCACCAGCCCGCCGAAGCGCTTCACGGCGCCGTTGACCGACAGCACCTGCGTGCCGCGCGCCGGCAGCTGCCGGTGCGGCAGCGGTTCGACCGGCGCACCGGTGTAGCGCGAGGCGCCCTGCGGCGCGGCGCGCCGGCGCGTCCAGCGCCGCAGAAGGCCCATCACGCCGCCGCGCGCAAAGTGCAGCAGCAGGATGAACAGCGCCGCGAAGGCCACGGCCTCCAGCTGGCCTGCGCGCTGCGTGAGCATCGGCAGCACGTCCTGCAGGCCGTTCTTCAGCACCAGCACCAGCGCCGCGCCCACCAGCGCGCCCGCCAGCTGCCCGAGCCCGCCGGCCACGGCCATCAGCAGGTACTCGATGCTGGCGCGCACGTCGAAGGGCGACGGGCTCACGAAGCGGTTCATGTGCGCATAGAGCCAGCCCGCCAGCCCCGCGAACAGCGCCGCCGTGACGAAGAGCGACAGCCGCACGCGGTACGCATCCGCCCCCACGCTGGCCAGCAGCGTGGCGCCGCCGCGCAGCCCGCGAATGGCACGGCCGGGCCGCGACTGCAGCAGGTTGTGGCTGAACAGGCAGGCCAGCCCGACCACCACCCAGATCAGGTAGTACATGGCGCGCGGATCGGCCAGCGACCAGCCGCCGATCTGCAGCGCCGGGATGTTCGACAGGCCCGTGTGGCGCCCGAGCGCATCGACGTTGCCGAACAGCATCGCGATCGACAACCCCCAGGCGATGGTGCTCAGCGGCAGGAAGTGCCCGCCCAGCCGCAAGGTCAGCATGCCGATGGCCAGCGCCGAGACGCCCGTGAGCAGCAGCGCGAACAGCAGCCCCAGCCACGGCGACAGGCCCTGCGCGGTCGTGAGCCAGGCCGTGGCGTAGGCCGCGATGCCCACGAAGGCCGCCTGGCCGAACGAGGTGGCGCCGCCTACGCCGGTGAGCAGCACGAGGCCCAGCGCCACCAGCGCGCCGATGCCGATGTCGTTGAGCAGCGAAACCGTGAAGCTGCCCGCCACGGCCGGCACCAGGGCCAGCACGACGATCACCGCCGCGATCCACGCCATGCGTTTGGTGTTGCCGTTCATTGGTCCACCTCGTCTTCTTCCTCTTCCGAATGGGCCGCCATGAAGGAGCGCAGCATGAGCACCGGGATCAGCAGGCTGAACACGATCACGTCTTTCAGCGCGCCGCTCCAGAACGACGCGAAGCTTTCGACCACGCCGACCGCCAGCGCGCCGATGGCCGTCATCGGGTAGCTGACGAGCCCGCCGATGATCGCGGCCACGAAGGCCTTCAGGCCGATGATGAAACCCGAGTCGTAGTACATGGTGGTCACCGGCGCGATCAGCACGCCGATGAGCCCCGCCAGCAGCGAGGCGCAGCCGTAGGCCAGCAGCGCCGTGCGCACCGGCCGGATGCCGACCAGCCGTGCGCCCACGCGGTTCACGGCCGTGGCGCGCAGCGCCTTGCCGGCCACCGTGCGCTCGAACACCAGGAAGAACAGCCCGCTCAGCACCACGGCCGCCCCCACCATCAGCACCACCTGGCCGCTGACCGTGAAGCCGTCGCCCAGCGTGAACACCGCGCTCGTGAGCGGCGTGGTGCGCGAACCCTCCGGCCCGAAGAACAGCAGGCCCAGGCCCGAGAGCAGAAAGTGCAGCGCGAGCGACACGATCAGCAGCACCAGCACCGAGGCATCGGCGATCGGCTGGAACACCACGCGCGCCAGCAGCGGCGCGATGGGCACCACCAGCAGCACGGCCACCGCGATGTGCACCGCCACCGGCACGCCGGGCCGCGCCGCCAGCCAGGCGAGCACACACGGAATGGCGGGCAGCACGCCCCACATCAGCACTGCCTTCGGTATGCGCGCGGCCTCGCCGCGCCGCAGCAGGCTGCCGATCTCGGTGGCCAGCGCCAGCGCGGCCAGCACCGCCACCATGCCGATGGTCGGCGGCACGCGGCCGGTTTCGAAGGCCGCCAGCGACAGCGCGGCAAAGGCCGCGATGTCGCCGAACGGCACGAACACCACCCGCGTGACCGAGAAGATCAGCACCAGCCCGAGGCCGGCGAGCAGATAGACGGCACCGTTGGCCAGGCCGTCGGTGACGAGGATCAGCGCCACGTCCCAGTTCATAGAAAAACCTCTGTCGGAGTCATCGTTGTCGTTGTCGTGAAGAAAAACAGGAGATTCAAGGGGCGAGCTTCCATTGGCCGTTGTCGAGCTTGACGATCACGCGGGCGCGCTCGTCCACGCCGTACAGGCTGCCGGGCTTGAAGGTGTAGACGCCGTGCGTGCCGACCACTTCCTTGGTGCTGAAGATGGCGTCGCGCAGCGCCACGCGGAACTCGGGCGTGCCCGGCTCGGCCTTCTTCATGGCGCGCGAGGCGGCATCGGCGAACACCAGCCAGCCGTCGAACGAGTAGGCCGAGAAGGCGTCGCTGGTGGGCGCGTTGTTGACCTTCTGGAACACGGCGCGGAAGTCGGTCGCGATCTTCTTGGTCGGGTAGTCGGCCGGCAGCTGCTCGGCGACGATCACCGGGCCCGTGGGCATGAGCGCGTTCTGGCCGGCCGCGCCGACCACGCGCACGAAGTCGGGGTTGATCAGGCCGTGCTGGCCGTACACGCCGCCCTTGAAGCCGCGCTCCTGCAGCGCCAGGAACGGCAGCGCGCCCGGTGTGCCGGCGCCGCCGGTCATCACCGCGTCGGGACGCAGCGCCACGATCTTCAGCACCTGGCCGGTCACCGAGGCGTCGGCGCGTGCGTAGCGCTCGTTGCTCACCACCTTGATGCCGGCGGCGGGCGCGGCCTTGTTGAGGGCCTCGTACACCAGGTCGCCCCAGGCGTCGGAGAAACCGATGTAGCCCACCGTCTTGACGTTGTTGCGCTTCATGCGCTCGACCACCGCGTCGATCATGAGCTGCGTGGGCTGCGCCACCGTCATGACCCACGGGTTCTCGTTCGGGTCGAGCAGGATGGGCGTGAGGCCGATCATCGGCGTCTTCGCCTCCTTGCCCACCTGCGCCATCGCGATGGCCGACGGCACGCCCGAGGTGCCCATGAGCACGTCGACCTTTTCATCCTCGATGAGCTTGCGCGCGTTGCGCCCGGCCGTGGTCGGGTCGGAGCCGTCGTCCAGCACCACGAGCTGGATCTTGCGGCCGTTGACCTCGCCCTTATAGGCCAGCGCGGCCTGCATGCCCTTGGCGTACGGCACGCCCAGCGAGGAGTTGGGCCCCGACAGCGACACGCTGAGTCCGACCTTGAGGTCGGCCGCCAGTGCGCTCGCCACACCACAGGCGGTCAGCGCCGCGGCGAGGGCACCGCGCGTCAAGGTCTGCATCAGGTTCTTCATGTCGTAGCTCCAGTGAGGAAGGATGGAAGGAACGGAAACTCAGATGAACAACTGGATCGCGGGCAACGCGCGCGTGGCGTTGAGCAGGTCGATGCGCTTCTCGCGGATGGACCAGCCCGTGGGGGTGCGGACGAGGTGGTGGCGAGCGGTGCCGCTCAGCAACAGCTGGTCGTCGCCGCGCGCCTCGATGTAGAGAAAGGGCGTGCGCAGGCGCACGTCGTCGGCGCCCTCTTCCTCGATGCGCGAGGGCTGCAGCACATGCTGGCTGTGGCTGGCCGGGTGCTGCGAATGCGCGCGCGGGTTCTTCAGGCGCTCCACGCGCAGCTGCAGCAGCAGCCGGTCTTCGTAGGCCAGCGAGTTGTGCGAAAACGGATCGGCCTGCGCCGCGCCGAGCAGCGGCACCCAGTAGTGGCCGTCGTTGGCAAACAGGGCCAGCCAGTCGTCGAAGCGGCGCGCGTCGAGCAGGGCCGCCTCGTGGGCGATGAAGTCGCGCGGGTCGTTCATGCCGCCACCTCCGGCGTCATGGCCCGGGCCCAGGCGCGGAACTGGTTGCGCATGAGCAGTTCGTTGGTGCCGTTGGTGGTCACCGTGGCCTGCTGCGTCTCGGCCGGGTCGTGGTTGCGGTGCAGGCTGACCCATTCGTTGCCGCCCGCGCGCAGGCCCTGCTGGATGCTCTCGAACAGGTGCACGTCGTCGTGCGCCACCACCGACATGGGCGAGAACACGAGCCGGTTGTAGCTCATGGCGCGCTCGAACAAGAGCGCGGGCGCACCGGCCGCACGGAAGCTCCAGGCCTCGATGAGCGTGCGGTCGGCCGCCAGCGGGCGGATCACGCGGATGGCCTGCGGCGAGCCCTTGACCGACAGGCTCGGGTACAGCACCGAGTTCTGCGGCGAGCGCTGCAGGATGTCGGCGGCGCGCTCCACGCCGTGCGCGGCCTGCATCGCGGCCTCGTACTCGGGCAGCTGCGCGTAGTTGGAATGGATGCTGAAGTTCACGCCCAGCACGCTGTGGCCGTTGGCGAACACGCGCCCGCCCATCTGGTCGAAGAACTCGTAGCCCGAGCCGAAGGGCAATATCTGCTCCATCGCCATCGGCTTGGGGTCGGTGGGCGCATGCCCTTCCCACAGCGCCTCGGCCGCCTGGGTGGCCGACTCGTGCGTCGACATCGGGTGCACCGTGTCGTTGATGTTCTCCAGGTACATCTTCCAGTTGCAATGGACGATGTTGCGCAGCACGCCGCCGCCCACGGTGAGCTTGCCCTCGGGCGAGCGGTCGACCATGTTGTCGAGCGCGCCGAGCACCTCGCCGAAGTAGTCCTCGAACGTCGGGCCCGTGTCCGACAGCCGCACGAACACGAAGTCGCGGTACACCTTCACGTGCCTGACCACCGACAGTCCCTGCCCCGACTCGCAGGCCTTGAGCTGCGTGCCCTCGTAGCCGTTCTTCAGCGGCAGGCCCAGCGGCGCGCCGTCGAGTTTGTAGGTCCACGCGTGGTACGGGCAGCGAAAGAAGCGGCCGGTGTTGCCGCTCTCGTCGGTCACCAGCTGCGTGCCCTTGTGGGCGCAGCGGTTGTACATGACGTGCACCGCACCGTCGGGCTGGCGCACCATGAGCAGCGGGCGGCCCGCGATCTCCTGCGTGACGAAGTCGCCCGCCGCCGGCACCTGGCTGGCATGGCCCAGGAAGACCCAGGTGCGGGCGAACAGGCGCTCCTGCTCCAGCGCGAACAGCTCGTCGCTGAGGTACAGGTCGCGGTGCACCCGGTCGTCGCGGACCAGCGCCGCGACGAGATCGGGGCGGTTGCGGTAGGCGGTCATGGCGGTGGGCTTCGGTTAAACCGAGGTCAGGGAACGAGCTTCCACTGGCCCTTGTTCATCTGCACGATCACGACGCCGCGCTGGTCGGAGCCGTAACGGTCGTCGGGCTTGAAGGTGTAGATGCCGTGCGTGCCCACCAGCTCCTTCGTACCCACGATGGCATCGCGCAGCGCCGTGCGGTACTGCGGCGTGCCGGGCTCGCCCTTGGTGCGCGAGGCCGCGTCGGCCAGCAGCAGGTAGGCGTCGTAGGTGTACGACGAGAAGGCATCGGTGGGCACCGCGCCGTTCGCCTTCTGGTACGCAGCGCGAAAGCCCATCGCGACCTTCTTGATGGGGTTGCTGTCGGGCAGCTGGTCGGCCACCAGCACCGGGCCGCTGGGCACCTGCAGGCCGTCGATGGCCGTGCCGCCCACGCGCACGAAGTCGGCGTTGATGAGGCCGTGCGTGCCGTAGATCTTGCCCTTGTAGCCGCGCTCGGCCAGTGCCAGGTAGGGCAGCGCGCCCGGCGTGCCGGAGTTGCCTGCGAACACCGCGTCGGGCCGCGCCGCGACGATCTTCAGGATCTGCCCGGCCACCGAGGAGTCGCTGCGCGCATAGCGCTCGTTGGCCACCACCTTGATGCCGGCGGTGGCGGCGCTCTTCACGAGCGAGTCGTAGGCCAGGTCGCCCAGCGCGTCGGAGAAACCGATGAAGGCCACCGTCTTCACGCCCGACTTCTGCATGCGCTCGACCACGCCCGCCACCATGAGCGGGAACGGCTGCGACACGGTGACGGTCCATGCGCCGTCCGCGCCCGGAATGGTCACGGGCGTGGGCGAGATGAGCGGCGTGTTGAGCTCGCGCGCCACCGAGGCGATGGCCATCGCGCCCGGCACGCCCGAGGTGCCGATGAGCACGTCGACCTTGTCTTCCGTCACCAGTTTGCGTGCGTTGCGCCCGGCGGTGGTCGGGTCGGAGGCGTCGTCGAGCACGATGAGCTGCACCTTGCGCCCGCCGATCTCGGGCCGCTCGGCAATGGCCGCGCGGATGCCCTTCTCGTAGGGTACGCCCAGCGCCGCGACCGGCCCCGAGAGCGAGCTGATGAAGCCGATCTTGAGGTCTGCCGCCGCCGCACCGACGGCGGTGAAGGCGGCCAGCAGCGCGAGGCCAAGGCGGGAGATTTTCTTCATGGGAGCTTCCTCTTCGGGGGTTGGAATGGGGACGAGGGACGGGTCAGTAGCGCAAGGTGCGACGCGATTCGAGGTCGGCGTCGACCTGGGCGGGCGTGAGCCGCTCCGGCTTGCATTCGAAGCGCTCGAACAGCGCGAGCTGGTCGGCGTAGTGGCGGTCGCGCACGCCGGCCGGGCTCACGAAGCCGCTCTGCCCCGGCGCGGCGACCGAGCACATGTCGAGCGCGCCCGGGCGCAGCACGACGCGGTAGTTCAGCGTGCCGCGGTTCATGTAGGGGCTGACCTCGGGCTCGTCGCCCACGCCGGCCCATGGCACGCCGATGGCGTTGATGCGCGAGAAGCGGTGCCGCACCACGGGCGTGGTCCACGCGGCCATGTCGGGCCCGAGGCGGGTGCGCAGTTCGCCCACCGCATCGGTCAGTGCGGCGCGCACCATCGTGCGCGGGTCCTGCCCGTTGAAGAAGTCGTGGCGCTGCGGCACGCCCGAGGCCGGGCCGCTCAGCGCGTTCCACAGCAGCTTGGCCACGGCCGCGGGCTGGGCGCTGCCCGGCGAGCCGCGCGGCGTGAGCGTGGGGTAGCCCAGGTTGGCGTAGGTGGCGAACACGGCCGGCGGCAGGTCGTCGGCCAGCAGGCGCCGCGACATCGCGCCCAGCCACGCGCGCAGCACGGTGGTGGCGCGGTTGTCGTACACCTCGCCGCCCGGGGCGACGCGGTTCTTCAGGTCCCAGTTCGCGAGCAGGTCGGCCGCGCGGCGCGCGGGGTCGCCCGCCGGCAGGCCCTTCGCCGCGTCGACGATGAGGGGCACGAAGTAGCGCGCGTTCAGGTCGGCCAATGCCGCGCCCTGGCTCACGCGCCAGATCTCGTCGGCGCCCAGCTTGGCCGTGCCCTGCAGCTGCGCGTGGATTTCGGCCACGCGGTCGACGTGCGAGAAGTTCGCGCCGTCCGCGCGCAGGCCTTCGGCGATCTGGTTGTTCCAGCTCGCGAGGTAGCCCTGCGCGGGGTTGTAGGCGCGCGGGTTGGCGCTGAACGGCAGGCTGCCCTGCCACTCCATGCTGCCGTCGCCGCGTGCGGGAAAGCGGATGTCCTGCGTGGCCGGGCGGCGCGGCATGCGGCCCAGGCCCACGGCGCCGATGTTGCCCGCCACGTCGGCATAGAACCAGGTGATGGACGCGGCCACGCGCTCGCCCTGCGCAAGAAAGCCCGACCAGTCGCGCGCCCGCGCGGCACGCGCCCAGCCGAGCATGGTCTCGACCTCGCGGCCCTGCCAGGTGCTGCGCGCGGTGTAGGCGCGGGCGTTGTCCACGTCCCAGCTCTGCACGAAGCCGTGCACCGTGGCGTAGATGTCCACGCTCTGCGGCGCGGCGCCCTTCACGCGGATGACGTCGGTGCGCCGGGTCATCGGGCGGTAGGCGCCGTCGTACTTGTATTCGTGGCGGTTGGCCGGGTTCAGTTCTTCCTGGTAGATGTCGTTGGTGTCGAGCGAGCCCACCGTCGATCCCCAGGCGATGGTGCCGTTGGTACCGAACAGCACGGGCAGCAGGCCGATGGGCGTGAGGCCCGTGAGGTCGTAGCCCGCGCCGTGCAGGCCGATGCCGTGCACGAACGACGGGTTGTTGAAGCCCTGCTGCGGGCCGTTGTACAGGACGGCCACGCCTTCCTTGCTGCGCGAGGGGCCCAGCACCCAGGCGTTGCTGGCGGTCGGCATGCCTTCGGTGGCGGCCAGGCCCATGCGGGCGACCTGGGTGGCGCGGAAGTCGGCGGCGGCCTGCGCGGAGACCGGCGCGAGCGCG
Organism: Variovorax sp. GW821-FHT10C12; assembly: GCF_059415405.1. Lineage (NCBI taxonomy): Bacteria > Pseudomonadati > Pseudomonadota > Betaproteobacteria > Burkholderiales > Comamonadaceae > Variovorax > Variovorax sp. GW821-FHT10C12. The sequence goes on along the minus strand of NZ_JBWKNE010000008.1, from coordinate 84,666 downwards.
GCGTCGCCGGGCTCGGCGCTTGCCAGCCGGTTCGCGTTGCCGCGCGGCACGATGGTCGGCGCGGTCGGGTCTTCGAGCCAGCGCAGCTGCTCGTACAGCTGCAGGCCGGCCACGTCGCCGCGCGCCGCCTTGAGCTGGTTGAGCAGCGAGAGGTTGGCCACCTCGGCGGTGCCCGCGAAGAAGCGGTTGAGGATCAGGCCGATCCAGACCATGGCCACGTCGTCGGCGGTCCAGGGCGCCGGCTCGAAGCCGTTGTCGATGAACTCGCGCGGCATCAGCTTGCCGCGGTCGGCCAGCACGTCGCGGATGCGCGCGTTGACGCCCGCGGCATAGCCTTCGAACATGGCGCGGTCGTCCGCGTTCAGCGCATCGATCTGGCGGCGGATCGACACCGGATCGATGTTGGCGCGCGTGGCCTTGTCGGTCGCGACGAACTCGGCCCCCAGCACCTCGGCCACGCTGCCGTTGCCCGAGCGCCGCGCCATCTCCAGCTGGTAGAGCCGGTCTTCGGCGACGGCATAGCCGAAGCCGTGGAACAGGCCGCGCGTGTCGCTGGCGTAGACGTGCGGCACGCCGTAGCGGTCGCGCTTGATGGTGACTTCGCCATTGCCACTGGGCGCGGTCGCGGCGCAGCCGGCCAGCAGCGCGGCGGCGAACAGCACGGTGCCGGTCGCGCGCCGGCGGCGCAGGGAACGAAGAAGCGGGTGCATGGGGTGGGCGGCGTTCATCGGATCGACGCGAGGGCGTTCAGGGCACCAGCTTCCACTGGCCCTTCTCGAGCTTCACGACGACGCGCGAGCGGTCGTCCGAGCCGTAGCGCTCGGTGGGCTTGAAGTTGTAGACCGAGTGCGTGCCCACCAGCTCCTTGGTGCTCACGATGGCGTCGCGCAGCGCCAGGCGGAACTGCGGCGTGCCCGGCTCGGCCTTGGTGGCGAGCGCGCGCTGGGCGGCGTCCAGGTACACCAGCCATGCATCGAAGGTGTAGGCCGAGAAAGCGTCGGTCGGCGGCGCGCCGTTGGCTTTCTGATACGCCGCGCGGAAGTCCATCGACACCTTGCGGATCGGGTTGTCGGCGGGCAGCTGCTCGGCCACGATCACCGGGCCGGTGGGGGCCAGCAGGCCTTCGACCGACGCACCGCCCACGCGCACGAAGTCGGGGTTGATGAGCGCATGCATGCCGTAGATCTGGCCCTTGTAGCCGCGCTCCGAGAGGGCCAGGTAGGGCAGCGCGCCCGGCGTGCCCGAGGTGCCGGTGATCACCGCGTCGGGGCGCAGCGCCACGATCTTGAGCACCTGCCCGGTCACCGAGGCGTCGCCGCGCGCATAGCGCTCGTTCGACACGATCTTGATGCCGGCCGGCTCGGCGCTCTTTTGCAGCGCGCCGTACACCAGGTCGCCCCAGGCGTCGGAAAAGCCGATGTAGCCCACCGTCTTCACGCCCGACTTCTTCATGCGCTCGACCACCGCGCTCACCATGAGCGGCGCGGGCTGCGGCAGCGTGACCATCCACGCGCCCTCTTCGCCCGGCAGGTTGGCGTTGGCGATGGAGATCAGCGGCGTCTTGGTTTCGCGCGCCACGCCGGCAATGGCCAGCGCGCCGGGCGAACCGGCCGTGCCGATGATGACGTCGACCTTGTCCTCGTCGATCATCTTGCGTGCGTTGCGCGCGGCCGTGGTGGGGTCGGACGCATCGTCGAGCTGCACCAGCTGGATCTTGCGGCCGCCCAGGTCGGCCTTGTAGGCGAGCGCGGCCTTCATGCCCTTTTCGTACGGAATGCCCAGCGACGACACCGGCCCCGACAGCGAGGTGATGAAGCCGACCTTGAGATCGGCGGCCCACGCGCTGGCGGCGCTCAGCGCGCCGAGGCCCGCGGCGACGGCCGCGAGGGTGCGAATTCGGTTCAGGACTTTCATGGCGATGCTCCAGAGGTGATGTTTTTGAACGGAACGAAACGGACGCTGAAATGAAACTAGAGGGCGAGGCTGCCGACGCTGGTGCCGCCGCAGACATACAAGACCTGGCCGGTGACGAAGCTGTTCTCGGGCGCGGCGAAGAAACGCACGGCGCGTGCCACGTCAGCCGATTCGCCCAGGCGCTTGACGGGCACCGAGGCCGCGAGCGCGCGCTCCTTCTCGCTGCCCGCCTCGACCACGTCGTAGAACATGTCGGTGCGGATCGGGCCCGGCGCCACCACGTTCACCGTGATGCCGTCGGCCGCGAGTTCCAGCGCCCAGGTGCGCGCCATGCCCAGCATGCCGGCCTTGGTGGCCGAGTAGCTGGTGCGCGTGGCCAGGCCCAGCGCGGCGCGCGACGACAGCAGCACTACGCGACCGAAGCGCTGCGCACGCATCGCGGGCAGTGCGCCTTGCACGAGCTGGATGGCGCAGCCCAGGTGCAGGTCGACCAGCGCATCGAGGTCGTCGAGCTTCACGTCGGGCAGCAGCGCGGCGCGGATGACGCCGGCGTTGTGGACGATCGTGGTCGGTGCGAAGCGCTCGACCAGTTCGCGCACGGCCTGGCCGGTGGCGGCGCGGTCGGCCAGGTCGACCTCGAGGCTGTGCATCTTGGGGTGGTCGATCTCGGCCTTGCGGCGTGCGAGCGAAACCACCTCGTAGCCTTGCGCGAGCAGGTCTTCGCAAATGGCCTTGCCGATGCCGGCGCTGCCGCCGGTGACGGCCGCGACCCGGGGTGCGGCGGCGCTCATGCCGTGGCTCCCACCAGGGCCAGCACGCGCAGCGGGCTGCCGCTGCCCTTCTCGATCTTCAGCGGCGGGCAGATCAGTACCGCGCCCGATGCCGGCAGCAGGTCGAGGTTGCTCAGGCACTGCAGGCCGTAGCGGCCCGCGCCGTGCATGTAGTAGTGGCAGGGGTAGGGCGGGCGCAGGTGGTAGCCCTGCCCCGCGTCCGTGCCGATGGCTTCGGAGCCGAAGCCCAGCACGTCGCGCTGCTCGACCAGGAAGCGCACGGCCTCGGTGCTCGGGCCGGGCGTGTGCTGGCCCGTTTCATCGAAGTTCTGGTACGCCTCGGGGTCGGTGCGCTTGGACCAGTCGGTGCGCATGAGCACCCACGCGCCCTTGGGGATGCGGCCGTGCGCGGCCTCGTAGGCCTCGATATCTTCGAGCGTCAGCAGGTAGTCGGGGTCGTCCTTCACCTGCGGCGAGCAGTCGATCACGCAGGCCGGCGCCACGAAGTGCTGCACGGGGATGGTGTCGACCGAGTTGTTCGGCAGGTCGCGGCCCGATATCCAGTGGATCGGCGCGTCGAAGTGCGTGCCGGTGTGCTCGCCGCAGGAAAAGTTGTTCCAGTACCAGCCCGGACCGCGCTCGTCGTACTTGGACACCTCCTCGATGCGGAAGGGCCAGCACTGGCCCATCTCAGGCGGCAGCGCGATCTGAGGAAACTCGGGCGTGAGCGTCTGCGTGAGATCGATCACGCGGATGCGGCCGCTGGCCATGGCGGTCACGAGGCTGCCGAGGACTTCGGCGGCGGACATCAGTTCGTTGGTGGTCGTGGTCATCGTGTGATTCCTCTGCTCAGCCGCCCGCCGCGAGTTCGCGTTCGAGCACCTTGGGGTTGTCGCGCCAGCGCTCCAGCCACTCCTGCGCCACGTCGCCGGGGTACACGTCTTCCACGCCGTCGCGCAGCGCCTTCACGATGGCGTTGGCCAGCGTGGCGGGTGCCAGCTTGGGCGGCGGCGTGTGCTGGTTCCATTCGTCGTCGATGGGGCCGGGGAACACGTTGATCACGCGGATGCCGGCGGGCCGCATCTCGGCGCGCAGGCACTGCGCCAGCGAATGCGCCGCGGCCTTCGAGGCACTGAAGGTGCCGTGCGGCGGGAAGTTGCTCAGCGCGTAGATCGACAGCAGGTTGACCCACGCCGTCGCGCCCGTGGCCCCGTCGGCCGAGCGGCCCTTGAGCGCGGGGCCGAACTCCTGCGCCAGGCGCAGCAGGCCGAAGTAGTTGATGTCCATCTCGGCCTTGGCCACGTCGGTGCCGCGCCGCGCACCGATGCCGAAGGTGCGGTGCACCTCGGCGTTGTTGATCACGATGTCGACCTTGCCGCCGATGGAGCCGGCCAGCTCGGTCACCTGGCGGCCGTTGGTGAGGTCCAGCGGCACCAGCGTGACCTGCGGCAGGGCCGAGATGTCGTCCAGCCCGTCGCCCATCTTCTTCCACGGCTCGGCATGGCCGACCCAGACGATGTCGGCACCGGCCTTCACCAGCGCACGCACGAGGGCCTGGCCCGTCTCGGTCTTGCCGTCGGTCACCAGCACCTTGCGGAACTTCGGGTCGCTGGTCATTTCGCGCAGCATCTTGTCGTCGGCCATGTGGGGACTCCCTTCAGTCGGAAAAGCAATGAGGACGGCCTGGCCGGCGCGGTCGAGCCGGGCGCCGACACGCACGCGCGTGGGCGCATCGCCGACCTCGCCGTGCAGGTGGACCATGAGCGTCGGGCCGGCATCCAGGTGCACCAGGCCCAGCCGCCAGGGCAGCCGCTCGCGAAAGAACAGGTCGTTGCTGTGGTGCAGCGTGGTGCTGCCGAGCAGCGCGCCCTCGCCGCTCTGCTGGCGCCAGCGCAGCGCCGACGACAGGCACTTGTGGCAGACCTCGCGCGGCGGGTACTGCACCGTGCCGCAGTCCTCGCAGGTCTGCAGCTCGAAGCGGCCTTCGGCGGCGGCGGCCGTGAGGCCGAGCGCGACGCGGCCGCGTGCGCCGGGCGGCAGGTTCATCTGCCGGGTGCGCAGCACCGGGTTCTTGCGCGGGGGGCGCATCATGGGCATCGTCATGCGGGTCTCCCGAGGATGACGGCGCCTGTGCACAGGCAGCGGTCGTAGGTCACCATGCCGAAGCCGGCGACAAGGCCCAGCTGGGCATTGGGTACGGCGCGGGCGCCGGCCTGGTCGGTCAGTTGGCGGATCGCCTCGACCATGCCGAGGAAACCACCCGCCGCACCGGCCTGCCCGGCCGAGAGCTGGCCGCCGCTGGTGTTGTTCGGAAAGCTGCCGTCGAAGGTCATGGTGTTCGCCTGCACGAAGGCCGAGCCCTCGCCCTTCTCGCAGAAGCCCAGGTCCTCGAACTGCATCATCACGATGACGGGGTAGTCGTCGTAGGTCTGCACGAAGTCGAGCGCGGCGGGCTGCACGCCGGCCTGGGCATAGAGGTCGTCGCGGTCCTTGCGCCAGCCGCCCTGCACCATCACCGGGTCTTCGGCGTAGGCGTTGTGGCGCTCGATGGCGCCGCGGATCACGACGTGCGCCAGGCCCAGGTCGCGCGCGCGCTCCTCGCTCATCACGAGGAAGGCGTCGGCGCCCGCGCAGGGCATCACGCAGTCGAACAGGTGGATCGGGTCGGAGATGGGCCGCGCGGCCATGTACTCGTCGAGCGTGAGGCCCTTCTTGAACATGGCGTTCGGGTTGCCCAGCGCGTTGGTGCGCTGGTCCACGCAGATGCAGCCGAAGTCTTCGCGCGTGGCGCCGTAGGTGCGCATGTAGTTGGCGGTGATGAACGCGAAGATCGAGTTCGGGCCGCCCGAGCCGTAGGGGTAGCTGGCGTCGCGCGCGAAGTTGCTGAAGCTGCCCAGCGTCTGGCGGAAGGAGTCGACGTGGTTGGTGTCGGCGCCCACGCAGGCGACGATGTCGGCATCGCCCGCCTGCACGGCACGCGCGGCGCGGCGCAGGCACATCACGCCCGAGGCACCGCCGGTGGGCATGTGGTCGAGCCAGCGCGGCGACAGGCCCAGGTGCTGCGTGACGCCCACGGCCGTGTCGGGCGCGAGCGAGAAGCTGCTCAGGCACAGGCCGTCGATCTGTTCCTTGGCCACGCCGCTGGCCTGCACCAGCGCGTCGATGGCCTGGCCGACGAACCAGTGCGCGGTGCGCGTGGAGTAGCGCACGTAGGGCACGGTGACGGGCACCGCGACCGCGACGCCTTCGTAAGAGAGCCGTCGCTTGGTCATGCCTGCCTCTTTTTCATGGAGCGCGTGTCGATGCAATGGCCCTGGCCCGGCAGCGTCTGCGCCATCTCGCGCAGCTGACCGCGCTGGATCTTCTGCGAAGGCGTGAGCGGCAGCGCGTCGACGAAGGCCACGTAGCCGGGCGCCTTGTAGTACGCCAGCTGCGCCAGCGCATGCTGGACGATGCTGGCCGCGATCGCTTCCCGTTGCGCCACCCCGGTGTCTTCGCGCAGCACGATGCAGGCCAGCACTTCGTCGCCGCGCACCGCATCGGGCGTGGCGGCCACGGCCGAGGTCTTCACGGCCGGGTGCTGGTTGAGCACGCTCTCGACCTCGACGGCCGAGATGTTCTCGCCGCTGCGGCGGATCACGTTCTTCTTGCGATCGACGAAGAAGAAGTTGCCGTCGGCGTCGCGGCGCACGAGGTCGCCGGTGTGGAACCAGCCGTCGGCCCAGGCTTCGCGCGTGGCTTCTTCGTCCTTCAGGTAGCCGGAGAAGAAATAGCGGCGCGGGTCGGCACCGGCCGAGCGCACCAGCAGTTCGCCGGGCATGTCGGTGCCCACGTCGCTGCCGTCCTCGCCCATGAGGCGGATCTCGACGAAGTCTTCCTGCCGTCCGAAGCAGCTGGTGCCCACGAGGCGCGGCTCGCGGTTGGCCATGATGCAGGCGGCCGCGCCGGTCTCGGTCATGGCCCAGGCCTCGACCAGCGGGAAGCCGAAGCGCTCCTCGAAGGGCGCGTGGTTCTTGCGGTCGACACCGGCGCCGAAGCCCCAGCGGATCGCGTGGTCGCGGTCGGCCGCCGACGCGGGTGCCGACAGCAGCATCGCGGGCATCACGCCCAGGTAGTGGACGATGGTCGCGCCGCTTTCCTTCGCGCTGGCCAGCCAGCTCTTCGGGTGGAAGCGGTCGAGCTGCACGAGGCAGCCGCCGGCAATGAGCACGACCATGGTCGAGAACGCCATCGCGTTCATGTGGTTGAGCGGCAGCGGCGTGATCACGCGCTCGGCATCGGGACGGATGCTGCACACGCCGTCCAGCGCCGCATACCACTCGCCCGCGCGCAGGAAGTACGCGTTGCTCAGGATGCAGCCCTTGGGCCGGCCGGTGGTGCCCGAGGTGTAGAGCAGGCCGCATTCGGTGTCGGTGCCCACGGGCTCGCCGGCGCGCGGCGCGGCGGTCTTCGCGGGTGGTACGGCATCGTCGGGGCCCATGGTCTCGAAGGCCACGCCGGCTTGCGCGGCGGCGGCCTGCAGGTCGGCGGCGCGCTCGGGCAGCGTGACGGCCAGGCCGATCTCGCTGTGGCCGATGAGGTAGACCAGCTCGGCCGAGCGCATCTCGGCGTTGATCGGCACCACGCTCGCGCCCAACGCGTTCAGCGCGAGCCAGTGGAAGATGAAGGCGGGCCGGTTCTCCAGCAGCAGGCCAACGCGGTGGCCGTGGCCGTAGCCGGCCTGCGCGTAGGCGCTGCGCAGCCGCTCGATTTCTGCGGCGGCTTCGCCCCAGCGGATGGCGCCGGCGGCGATGCCGTAGGCGGCGGCGGTCACCGATTCGGTGAAGAGAAATTCGGCCTGCGGGGTGCGCGCGGCCGTGGCGGCGAACACCTGGTGGACGGTGGCGTGGGTCATCGCGTCCCTGTCAGATGAAGAGCTGCACGGCCGGAAGCGCCGCGTCGCAGTTGAGCAGGTCGACGCGCTTGAGCGTCATGCGCAGCGCGCCGTCCTGCACCGTGAGGTGATGGAAGAAGGTGCCGACGTAGAACTGCAGCTCGTCGCCCTGCGACTCGGTGTAGTGGAACTCGGTGCGCACCACGAAGCGCTGGGCCTCGGTGTCGAAGGTCTCGACCACGGGCACCTGCAGCAGGTGGTGGCAGCGGCTTTGGGGCTGCTGCGAAAACGCGCGCGGGCTCTTCAGGCGCTCGATGCGCAGCTCGCGCAGCAGCTTGTCCTCGTACAGGTGCGAGGTGTGGTTCAGGCCGTCTTCCTGGTCGGGCACGAGCGGAATCCAATAGAACGCGTCGTCGGTGAAGAGTGCGTTCCATTCCTCGTAGCGGCGGGTGTCGAGCAGGCGCGCTTCGTTGACGACGAAGTCGACGAGGTCCTGGCGGGTGATATTGACGGCGGCCATTACATCGTCTCCGTCATGCGCTGCACCCAGCTGCGATATTGATTGCGCATGGGCAGCTCGTTGGTGCCGCCCGTGGTGATCTCGCCGCCCTTCAACTCCGATGCGTCGTAGTCACGGTGCAGGCTCACCCACTCGTTGCCGCTGGCGTGCAGGCCGGCCTGCATGCCGCGGTAGGCCTGCAGGTCGTCGTGGCCCACCACCGAGAACGGCGAGTTGATGAGGCGGTTGTACATGGTGGTGCGCTGCAGCAGCTCGGGCGGCGCGCCCTTGAGGCGGAAGGTCCAGCTCTCGATGAGGGTCTTGTCGGCCGAGATGGGCTTGACCACGCGGATCGCCTGGATCGCGCCCTTGATCGTGAGGTTCGGGTAGTACACGGTGTTGTGCCGCGCCATGCCCAGGATCTGCGCCGTCTTCTCTTCGCCGTAGCGCGCCTTCATGGCGTCGTCGTACTCGGGGATCGCCTTGTACTTGCTGTGGATGCTGAAGTGCACGCCCGTGAAGCTGTGGCCGTGGTCGTACGTGCGGATGCCCATGTCCTCGAAGAACTTGTAGTCGGACATGAAGGGCACGAACTGCTCCACGGCCATGGGCTTGGGTTCGTCCTCGGGCTTGTCGGCCCACATGCGCTTGGCGGTGCCGGCCGACGACTCGTGCGCCACCATGGGGTGCATGGTGTCGTTGAGGTTCTCGACGAACATCTTCCAGTTGCACTGGTGCATGAAGCGCAGGCAGCCGCCGGCGATTTCGAGTTCGCCCTCGGGCGAGCGGTCGGCCATGTTGTCGATGGAGCTCAGCGAATCGCCGAAATACGCGTCGAAGTCGGGGCCGGCGTCGTTGATCTTCACGAAGATGAAGCCGCGGTGGCTGCGCACGTGCTTCACGGGGGTGAGGCCCTTGCCCGACTCGCACTCGTGCAGCTGCGTGTGCTCGTAGCCGGTCTTCAGCGGAATGGCCAGCGGCGCGCCGTCGGTCTTGAAGGTCCAGGCGTGGTACGGGCAGCGAAAGAACTTGCCGGTGTTGCCGCAGGGCCCGTTCACCAGGCGCGAGCCCTTGTGGGCACAGCGGTTCATCATGACGCGCACGCTGCCGTCGCTGTGGCGCACGACGATCAGCGGGCGGCCCGCGATCTCGTTGGTGATCCAGTCGCCCGACTTCGGCAGCTGGCTCTCGTGGCCGACGTAGTTCCAGGTGTTGGCGAAGAAGTGCTCCTGCTCCAGCTCGAAGAGCTCCTGGCTGGTGTACAGGTCGCGGTGTACGCGGTCGTTCTGCACGAGCGCGCGAACGGCATCGGGGTTGTCTCGGTACGAAGGCATGGTTCTCCTGGCTCCTTCCTGGCTGGCTTTTCTCAGAGGTCGAGCACCAGGCGCGCTCCCTTGGCGCGCGAGATGCAGATCTGCATGACGGTGCCTTCCGCCTTCTCGCGGGCGGTGAGCACGTAGTCGCGGTGGTCGATCTCGCCCTCGATCACGGGCACGGCGCACACGCCGCATTCGCCGCGCTTGCAGTCGAACATCGGGTCGCAGCCGTGTTCGATGAGGCAGTCGAGGATGCTCTGGCCGACCGGCACGGTGAAGCGCTGGCCCGACTGGGCAAGCTCCACCTCGAAGGGCCGGTCGCCCTCCTCCACGACGGGTTCGGTGAAGAGCTCGAAGTGCACGCGGTCGTGTTCCCAGCCGCGGGCCTGGGTGCGCGCGAGCACGGCGTCGAGCATGACCTTGGGACCGCACACGTAGAGGCGGTCGCCGGCGGGCACGGCGTCGAGCAGCGCGTCGATGTCCAGCGGTGCACCGGCCTCGGCGTCGGCGTGCACGCGCAGGTCGTCGCCCAGCAGCGCCTGCAGCTCGGGCAGGAAGGCCATCAGGTCGCGGCTGCGGCCGGCGTAGTGCATGCGCACGGCGGCGCCTTCGGCGCGGCGGCGCGCGGCCATCGACGCCAGCGGTGTCACGCCGATGCCGCCGGCCACCAGCACCGTGCCGCCCGGGCCGGTGTGCAGCGGAAAGTCGTTCTTCGGCGGCTCGATGGTGAGCACGCTGCCCTCGGTCAGCCCTTCGTGCATGAAGCGCGAGCCGCCGCGGCCGTCGGCCTCCTTGCGCACGGCGATCACGTAGTCGGTCGGTGCGTTGGTGGCGTTGCGCTCGGTGGCGAAGTTGATGAGCGAGTAGTGGCGCCAGTCGGTGGTGCCGTCGGCCAGCGTCACCTGCACGCGGATGTGCGCGCCGGCGGCGAAGCCGGGCAGCGCGCGGCCGTCTTCAGCGCGCAGGCGCAGCAGGCGGATCAGCGGGTTGAGGGCGCGCGCTTCGGCGACGCGAAGCTGGAGCGTGGGGGCGGTCATGGTTCGGGTCCCTTCAGGCCAAGGCGTGCTGCACCAGCGCGGCCTGCAGCTTGTGGCCGTGTTCGTCGGCCAGCGCCGCGTCGCGCAGTTCGCGCAGAGTGGCGGGCGCCAGCGCGGCACCCGCACGTTCGAATGCGCGCATCACGGTGTCGTAGTTGCGCAGGCCGCGCTCGTGCGTGTCGCTGTAGCCCTTGACCAGGCGCTGGCACTGGGCGAGTTCGACGGCGAGCGCGGGGTTGCGTGGCGCGGTGGCGGCGATGCGTTGCAGCCATTCTTCGATGCGGCGGTTTTCGTCGGCGTAGCGCATCGTCGAGCGGCGCCAGCGCTTGCAGGCCGCGACCATGCGCAGCATCAGGTAGCCGCGCAGCGAGCTGGTGCGGATCACGCGGCCATGCTGCGTGAAGCGCTCGACGATCTTCCTGGGCAACGTGGAGTGCATGAGCCAGCGGCCGAGGCCGCCGGGCAGCGTCTCGCAGATTTCCTGCAGGCGCGGGTGCATGTACTCGTGGATGGCGAGCAGCTGGCCCGGCTGCACGCCGGCCTCGCCGTGCACGCGCTCGAAGCGGGTGGCGCGAGTCTTCAGGGCGGCGACGCGGGCCGTGTCTTCGTAGGACATCCACAGCGCGAGGTGGCGCGCGGTTTCGCGCAGCAGGCGGTGGGCGTCGTCGGGCAGTTTGGCCACAGCGGCCATGCGGTCGAGGTAGAGGCCGGCGTAGGCCAGGTCCTGGTAGTCGATGAGGCGGCGTACGCCTTCGAGCAGGAAGTCGTGTGCGGGCAGCGGAAAGTCGCGCTGCACGCGCTCGACCAGTGCGCGCACGGCCGGGTGGCGCGGCTGCGGTGCGGGCGTGGCGGCCGGTGCCACCTTGGCGGGTTCGCCGTCGTCGCCGTCCTGGGCGCGGTCGAATGCCGCACCGAAGGCCTTGAGGCTGGGCTTCACGCCCACGCCGCCGCGCTCGATGGTGGCCTCGAACTGCGCGCGGCCGAAGGGCAGCACGCCCGAGCCCGCCAGCGTGCCGAACAGCACGGCGCTGATCACGCTGCCCGAGGCTTCGGCGGCCTGTGCCATGTCGAAGCGGATGAAGCGCTTGGCGGCGCGCGCGGTGTGGGCGAGCAGCTGATCGCTGTCGACGCGGCCGTCGCCCATGGCGCTCTTTTCGGCGATGGAGAAGACGCGGTGCGTCGATGCGATGAGCGTGGTGCGGTCGCGCGTGACCAGCCCGCGCTGCACCGCGCGGCCGGCCTCCATGAGCTCGGAGGCGAGCACCACGTCGACGTCGCCCGGCAGCGGCATCAGCGCGAGCACGGGGCGCCCGCCGTCGGCGTGGGCCTGTGCATCGGGGTACAGCTCGACGTAGTAGATGGTCGCGCCGGTGCGCTGGGCCACGCCCGGCACGGAGGTGGTCTGGGCGACGTAGCCGTTGGCCTCGCCCATGTCGACGATCCAGTCGGCGAGCACGCCGCCGCCCTCCCCGCCCATGGCGAGGATGGCGATCTTGATGGGTTGAACCTTGTTCGTCATGGCGTCAGAAGGCATAGGCGTCACGGCGGCGCGCGTCGCCGCGCTGCATCCAGCCGATGACGGCGGTGCGCACGCGCTGGCGGAAACGGTCCCAGGCGGTCGGGTTGCTCACGACCTGCGCCTTGTAGAACGAGGGGCACAGCACGGCGGCGTGCGAGACGTCGCCGCAGTTGCCGCAGCCCACGCAGCTGTCGAGCACGGTGGCGACGGGGTCGACGCGCAGCGGGTCGGGGTTGGGCTTGATCGAGAGCGACGGGCAGCCCGACAGGCGGATGCACGAGTGGTCGCCGGTGCAGGTGTCGGCGTCGACGCCGAACTTGTCGCGCACCATGCGCTTGCCGTCGGCGATGGCTTTGCGCACCAGCGGCTTCTCGCGCCGCTGCTTGTTGAGCATGCACTCCGACTGCGCGATGAGGACCTTGGGGCCCTTCTTGGTGGTGGTGAGTGCGTCTTTCAGCGCGTCGCGCATGCCGGCGACGTCGTAGGTGCGGCGCATCGTCTTCACCCATTCGACGCCGACGCCGCGCACGGCGCGCTCGATTTCGTGGCCGGTGCTGCGCGTCTTGTTGACAGCCGTGGACGAGAGGATGTCCTGCCCGCCCGTGGCCGAGGTGTAGTTGTTGTCGACGATGATGGTGAGGTTGTCGCTCTTGTTGAAGACCGCGTTGGCCACGCCGCTCGTCAGGCCGTTGTGCCAGAAGCCGCCGTCGCCCATCATCGAGATCGCGCGCTTGCCCGCGGGCGCGTTGAGTGCCGAAGCGCCCGCACCGCCGAGGCCGTAGCCCATCGTCGTGTTGCCGATGTTGAAGGGCGGCAGGATCGAGAACAGGTGGCAGCCGATGTCGGCGCTCACGTGGTGCGCACCGAGTTCGCGCTCGACCAGCTTCATCGCGCTGAAGATCGGGCGCTCGGGGCAGCCGGTGCAAAAGCCCGGCGGGCGCGAATGCACCACGTCGCCGAGCGCGCTCGACGGCTGCGCGGGCTCGGGCGCATCGTCGACGCCGATGGCGGCCACTTCCTTCAGCGGAATCACCTTGCGCACCGGTGCGGGCACGGGCAGCGGCGCGAGGCGTTCGTAGCGCTCGCAGAAGGTGCGCGTGCCCTTGAGCAGTTCGAGCGTCGTGTACTCGCCGGCCACGGGCAGCATGTCCTTGCCGTGCAGCGCGGTGGTGGAGCCGGCCTGGCGCAGGATGGTCGCGAGGTTCTGCTCGACGAAGTTGGGTTGGCCTTCCTCCACGATGAGCACGGCGCGCTTGCCCTCGCAGAAGCGGATGACTTCGCTCTCGATGACGGGGTAGGCCACGTTCATCACGTACAGCGGCACGCGGGTCTCGCCGTACACGTCGGCCAGGCCCAGGCGTTCGAGCGCACGCAGCAGCGTGTTGTAGCTGCCGCCCTGCACGATGATGCCGATGTCGTCGGCGTCCTCGGAGAAGAACTCGTTGAGCTGGCGCTCTTCGATGAAGCGCACGGCGGCGGGCCAGCGGTCTTTCACCTTCTCTTGTTCGTGCACGAAGCTCGCGGGGGGCAGCACGATGCGGCTGACGTCGCGCTGCGGGTTCTCCAGCGCTTCCTTCAGCGTGAACTTGGCGCGCTTGTTGTCGCCGGCAATGAAGTGGCCGTGCACGTGGCAGGCGCGGATGCGCAGCTGCAGCATCACGGGCGTGTGGCTGGCCTCCGAGAGGTCGAAACCGGTCTTCACCGCATCGACGATGCTCGGCAGGTTGGGCCGCGGATCGAGCAGCCAGATCTGCGACTTCATGGCGAACGCATGGCTGCGCTCCTGCATGATCGACGAGCCTTCGCCGTAGTCCTCGCCCACGATGATGAGCGCGCCGCCGGTGACGCCGCCCGAGGCCAGGTTGGCCAGCGCATCGGACGCCACGTTGGTGCCGACTGTCGCCTTGAAGGTGACGGCGCCGCGCAGCGGGTAGTTGACGGAAGCGGCCAGCGTGGCAGCGGCGGTGGCTTCGCTGGCGCTGTTCTCGAAGCGGATGCCGTGGTCGGCCAGGATGTCCTGTGCGTCGGCCAGCACGTCCATCAGGTGCGAGATGGGCGCGCCCTGGTAGCCCGCCACGTACGACACCCCCGACTCCAGCAGGGCCTTGGTGACGGCCAGAATGCCTTCGCCGCGGAACACTTCTCCACCAGTAAGTCTCAGCTTCTTGACTTCTTCGACGAACGAACGCTCAGCCATGGATGTCCTTCTTCTTTCTCGTGGGAGGATGCGGCCCCGGGGTCACATCACGGTTCCTATAATGTTTAGAAATGAATGTATCCACAATCATGAATTACCCTAGCCATGCAATCCGCATGCCTGCGGCAAACAGGAGGCGCCTTCATGTCTGAACCATCCAAGGAAACGCATCGCTTCGTCGATGACTACCTGCCCGCGCTGCTTGCGCAGGCCAGCCAGCTGATCTCTTCGGAGTTCCACGAGGTGGCGCGGCAGCAGGGTTTTTCGGTGTCGGAGTGGCGCGTGATGGCGTCGCTGGCCGGCAGCGACGCGGTCAGCATCGGCCAACTCGCGCAGGTCACGGTGACCAAGCAGCCGACAGTGACGCGGCTGCTCGACCGCATGGAAGCGCGCGGCCAGGTCGAGCGCCTGCCCCATGAAAGTGATCGCCGCATCACGCTGGTGCGCATCACGCCCGCGGGGCTGAAGGCGGTCGAGCACCTGATGGAGCTGGCGCGCGAGCACGAGCGCCGCGTGCTCGAACCCTTCGGCCTGCGACGCGCCGAAGAGCTCAAGCAGACGCTGCGGCAGATGATCGACCTGCATGTGCATGTGCCGGTCGAGGTGCCGGACGAAGACTGAAGCGTGCGGCCTGAGGTCTGACTAAAGCACGAGCACCGCGCGGCCGCGATGGCCACGTTGGGCGATCCAGTCGAGTGCGAGGGCTGCATCGGCGAGCGGGAAGGGCTGCACGTCGAGGTGCAGGCGGCCGTCGGCCAGCCGCGCAAGCAACTCTGGAGCGGCTGCGCGGCCTGCGGCTTCGCGCCGGAACATGTTGAGCGGCAACAGCGCCACGTCGCGCTGCAGGAAGTGCGCGATGTCCAGCTGCAGCGTGGGGCCGGCGGTGTAGCCGACCAGCACGGCGCGACCGCCGGGGCGCACGGCCGGCAAGGCGGCGGCGAGCACATCGCCGCCGACGGTGTCGATGAGCAGGTCGGCGCTGGCGACTTCAGGCGGTGCGGCTTTCGGATCGACAGGCGTCGCGGCGCAGCCTGCATCGTGTGCCAGCTGCATCACCAGAGAACCCACCGCGCCGCTTGCGCCCGTCACCAACACTTGCTCTCCAGGCTGCAATCGGGCGACCTCATGCAAGGCCACCCAGGCCGATGTGGTGGGCGAGAAGAACGCAGCGCCGAGCGTCATCGGCACGGCATCGGGCAATACACCGAGTGCGTCGTCGGGTGCATCGATCAGCTCGCACCAGGTGCCGTCGAACAGCGTGCCCAAGCCACTGCCGCGCAACCACACGCGTTGCCCTTCTGCATACCGCTCGCTCGCGACGACAACGCCCGCAGCCTCCACGCCCGGCGTGTACGGCAACGGCGGATGCCGCAGGAAGCGGCCTTGCCACACGGTGCGGTCGATGTGGCCGACGGTGGCGGCCTGCATGCGCACAAGGGTGCGACCGGGTCGCGCCACGGGCTCGGCCACGTCTTCGAGCACCGGCACCGCATCGAAGCCATGGATGCGAACGGCCTTCATGGCCGTGTCGCCAGAAAGTCGAGCACCGTGCGCGCGAAGGCCTCGGGCATCTGGTCGGGCAAGGGCACCATGCCGCCGTCGATGTCGACGATGCGCGCCTGCGGCAGTTGATGCTGCAGCTCTGCCGCATGCGGCGCGGCGAACGGGTCGAGCGTGGCGCGCACGATGAGCGTCGGCTGCGTCACGCGGCCGATGCGCTCTTCTATGCAGTACGAAGCCACGGCGCGGTGCCCTTCTTCGACACGGTGGCCGACCTTCATCGCATCGCGCACGAAGGCCTCGAGCAGGTCGGGCCGCCCCGGCGGATAGAAGGCCTGCCGCTTCTGCCACAGCGCGGCGAGGTGGCTGCCGTCGTCACTGGGCGCCACTTCGTCGATGGGCGGACGCTGCGCGCGGGCGCGGCGAAACACCTCGTCGGTGTACGGCGTGGACGAGAGCACGAGGCTGCGCACGCGCTCGGGAAACGCAGCGGCCAGCTCGATCGCGATCACGCCGCCGGTGTGGTGCCCCACCACGTCGGCCTGCGCGATGCCGAGCGCATCGAGCAGCTCGCACGCGACGCGCGCCCACTGCGCAATGCTTGCCGGCACGCCGCCGTCGGCCGAATCGCCGAAGCCCGCCGTGTCCATGGCGATGGTGCGGTAGCCCGCGCCGGCAACGAGCGGCAGCACCTCGCGGTACTCGGCCCAGCTGCGCGGCGACTGGTGCAGCAGCAGCACGGCCGGCGCCTGCGCGTCGCCGCACATGGCGTGGTGCACCTGCCCCACCGACAGGTCGGCGAAGGCGCGGCGGATCGTCATGACAGCGTCTCGTCGGCCGGCGCACGCCACAGGCCGGCGTGCTTCAGTTCGCCGAGCGTGCGCGAGAGCACGTCGCGGCGGTAGGCGGCGGTGTCGCGGCCCGCGTAGTCGTAGAAGCCGCTGCCGGTCTTGAGGCCCAGCCGCCCTTCCTCGACCATGCGCCCGACGATGGCCGGCGCGGTGTAGCGGCCCGCGTCGAGCGAGGCCGACATCTCGCGGCTCGCATGGTGCAGGATGTCGCAGCCGCCGAAGTCGATGAACTCGACCACGCCGAGCGCCGCGAAGCGCAGGCCCAGGCCGTAGCGCGTGGCCTTGTCGATCTCTTCCGCTGTGGCAGCGCCTTCTTCGATCATGCGGGCCGCCTCGTTCATCACGAGCGCCTGCAGGCGCGGCACGATGTAGCCCGGCGAGGCGCCGCAGACCACGGGCAGCTTGCCGATGGCCTCCATCAGTGCCTTGGTGCGCGCAAGCACGCCGGCGTCGGTGCCGGGGTGGCAGCTCAGCTCGACCACGGGGATCACGTAGGCCGGGTTGAGCCAGTGCATGTTCAGGAAGCGCTCGGGCCGGCGCACCAGCGCGGCCAGCTGCGTCACGAGGATGCTGCTGGTGGTCGAGGTGAGGATCGCGTCGTCGCTGCAATGGCGGTTGAGCTGCTCGAAGGCCTCACGCTTGGCGTCCATGGTTTCGGGCACGCCTTCGAACACCAGCTCGGCGGCGGCCAGTACGCGCGGTGCTTCTGCTGCGTTCACGAAGTCCACGCGCGCGGCGATGCGTTCGACCTGCGAGGCGTCGATCACGCCGAGCTGCGCAAGGCCGGAAAGGCTCGCCGCGATTTCCGCTTGCGCCTCGCCGCGCAAGCGCTGCCAGGCCTCGGGCGTGCGCGGGCGCAGGTCGATCAGCGCGATGCGGTGGCCCGCATAGGCGAACGCGATGGCGATGCCGCGCCCCATGCGGCCGGCGCCCACGGCGGCAAAGCGCGGCGGCGCGGGCTCATTCGCCATCGTGCAGCCTCTGCTTGAGCTGGCTCGCGCTCAGGCTGGCCAGGCCCAGGCTTTCGAAGGTGCGCGGGCCCTGGCGCAGGTCGCGCCCGAGGAAGCCGCCGACGATGGCCAGCAGGCCGTGCGCAATGGGCGCATCCACGCCCGCATGGCGCGCGGCCGAGGCCAGGAAGGCCAGGCCGAGTTCGGTGTCTTCGGTGATGTAGCGGTGCGTGTGCAGGTCGATGTTCTCGCGCCAGTCGCCCGACTTGACGAGCTGCTTGTGCGCATCGCCGTACATCCACTGGTCGTTGTTGTAGTGGTCGGCCAGCGGATAGTGCGGCGCGCCCTGCCCGAAGGCCTCGCGCACGGCCATGCGCTCGCGGTCGAGCCGGTCGGTCACGTCGCGCACAGCGCGCTGCGTGCCTTCGTTGTGGATGTCCCAGCGCTCGAAGTGCTGCAGCGGCGCGGCGTTCATCACCATCAGCGGCGGGTGGATGACGGGGCCGGCGTTCATCAACGCGCCCGACAGCGCGTCGCCGCAGCCGTGCACGGCCGGGTAGGCGCGGCGGATGACCTCGATCGCCTGCGCCTCCTTGCGCGCCGGGTAGACGCCGGTGGGCAGGCGGATCGCGCGGATGGTGACATTGACCTCGCGCTCGCCGTGCTTGCGCGCAAGGTACGGCAAGGTGCCGGTCTCGGCCCAGGCCACGTCGGCGCGGTTGCCGGCGGCCTTCACCGCCTGCGCCATCACGTAGCTGCCGAAGGTGCCCGGCGGCAGGAACACGACCTGGCCGTCGACCAGGTGCGGCGCCATGGCCAGCGCGATGTCGTGCTGGGCGATGGCGGGCGTGGGAATGACGATGAGTTCGGCGCCCTTCAGCGCGGCCCCGATGTCGGCGGTGGCGAGCGCAATGGGCACCTCGCGCGCCCCGGCGGCGTCTTTCAGCGTGATCGCGCCGGCCTGCACGACGGGTTCGAGCGCGGCGGCGTCGCGGCGCCACAGGCGCACTTCATGGCCGGTTTCAGACAGGTCCGCAGCGGCCGCATAGGCGCCGTGGCCCCCCCCAAGAATCGCAATTTTCATGATCGAAAGTCGAGAACAGGTGTCGATGAACCGGCAGCCGCGAACGGACCGGGGAGAAGCAATGCACTATTACATTACTTTTCATCGATTCAGGTGTCAACCAACTTCATGGGCGCCGGAGTGCTCGGAAACCCGACAACGAAAAAGCCCGCGTTCGTGAGAAGCGCGGGCTTTTTGGGGGGAAGCAGCCCTTTTCAGGGCCGCTTGCGGGGGCGATCAGCGGCTGGGCTTGAACGCACGCTTTTGCGCGTCGCGGGGCACGAACACCTTGCCCGGGCCGCCGTGACCGGCGCCGTTGCCGCGCGGTGCGAAACCTTCGCGGGGCGCAAAGCCTTCACGGGGTGCGAAACCGCCGTCGCCGCGACCGCCGCCATGGCCGTGGCCGCCGCGCGGGGCGCTGTCGCCCCAGCCCGGCTTGCGACCGTAGCCGCCGCCATTGCCGCCTTCGTCACGGCCGCCGCCGAAGCCGGCGTTCTGGCCGCCCTGGAAGCCGCGCGGGCCTTGGCCCTGGGCCGGGCCGCGTGCGTTGCGGTCGTTGAAGCCGCTGGCGCCGGCATAGCCGCCGCCGTTGTTGTTGCCGCGGTAGCCACCGCCGCCGCCTGCACCGCCATTGCCGAACTTGCGATCGCGCGAGAAGTTGTCGCCGCGGCCGCCGCGGTACTCGCCCATCGGGGGACGCGATTGCGGCATGCGCTGTTGCGGCTCGAGACCGGCAACCACTTCCGCCTTGAACTGCTGGCGGCTGTACTGCTCGATGTCCATGATCTTGCGGCGATCGCGGAACTCGGCGAACGTGATGGCCAGGCCATCGCGGCCGGCACGGCCGGTGCGGCCGATGCGGTGGGTGTAGTCCTCGGCCTTCATCGGCAGGCCGAAGTTGAAGACGTGGGTGATGGTCGGCACGTCGATGCCGCGGGCGGCAACGTCGGTGGCCACCAGGATCTGCACCTGGCCCTGGCGCAGTGCCATCAGGCGGCGGTTGCGCAGGCCCTGGCTCAGGGCGCCGTGCAGCGCGACAGCGCTGAAGCCTTCTTGCTGCAGGTCGTTGGCCAGGCCGTCGCACTCGACTTGCGTGCTGGCGAACACGATCGCCTGGTTGATGCTGGTGTCGCGCAGCCAGTGGTCGAGCAGCTTGCGCTTGTGCTGGCTGTTGTCGGCCCAGTACAGCGACTGCTTGATGTTGGCGTGCTTCTCTTGCGGGCTGTCGATGGTGATGCGCTGCGGCTCGCGCATGACGCGCTGGGCCAGCTGCTGGATGCGCGGCGCGAAGGTGGCGCTGAACATCATGGTCTGCTGGCGCTCGATGGTGAGCTGGTTGACTTCAGCCAGGTCGTCGGCAAAGCCGAGGTCGAGCATGCGGTCGGCTTCGTCGACCACCAGGAACTTGACCTGGTCGAGCTTGAGCTGCTGCGAGCGCTGCAGGTCGAGCAGACGGCCCGGCGTGGCAACCACGAGGTCGGCGTTCTGCAGCTTGGCGATCTGCAGCTGGTAAGGCATGCCGCCCACCACGTTGGCAACGCGCAGGCCGCGGCAATGGCGAACCAGTTCGATGGCGTCGTGTGCAACCTGCTGCGCGAGTTCGCGCGTCGGGCACAGGATCAGGGCGCCGGGGGTGGCGGCCTTGAAATGACGGGCGTTGGTCGGGTCCTTGCGCTTGGGCTTCTTGAGCGGCGCTTCGCCGCGGGCAGCGGCTTCAGCGGCCAGGCGCTGGAACTCGGCCTTGGCTTCGGCTTCGGCTTCGGCCTGGCGCTTGATCAGCGTGTGCAGCACGGGCAGCAGGAAGGCGGCGGTCTTGCCCGAGCCGGTCTGGCTCGACACCATCAGGTCGACGAAGCGGGCCGAACCGGCTTCGCCCATGGCGATCGGCACGACCTTTTCCTGCACGGTGGTCGGCTGGGTGAAACCCATGTCTGCCACGGCGGCGATCAGTTCGGGGGCCAGGCCCAGCTTGATGAAACCGTTGGGCGCGGCAGGCGCTTCGGCTTCGGCGGCCTCGGGGGCTGCGGCGTCCAGTGCGTCGAGGATCGGGGCCTCGGACACGGTTTCCGCGACAGCGGTGAATTCGTTGTGGGTAGCGGATTGCACAGGCGCGAGTTCGCCCTGCGCTTCAAAAGCGTCGGTCATGAATATCAATCTCAAACGCGAGCGCTGCCGTAGGCGGCGCCCCGTTGGTGGTTAAAAACATCAACCATCCAACGACATTCAACTTCCGGCTTTCGTCGGAGGCTGCGGCCCTTTTTGATCAGCGGATGCGATCGGGCGCGGTGTGCAAGATAGGGAGATGCGAGAGACGCTGATCTGTGTCCAAAGACGCGTTCAAATCAGCGAAGCCTGCGATTATGGCACGGCTTCGGGTTTTTACCTAATTGTTGTCAATCCACCAAGCGCAGGAAGGTTTCCCGGTAGTGCGCCAGCTCCTCGATGGACTCGTGCACGTCGGCCAGCGCGGTGTGCGCCTGCTGCTTCTTGAAGGCGGTGTAGGCCGCGGGCTTCCAGCGCTTGGCCAGCTCCTTGAGGGTGCTGACGTCGAGGTTGCGGTAGTGGAAGTACGCCTCGAGCTTGGGCATGAACTTGACCAAGAAACGCCGGTCCTGCCCGATGGTGTTGCCGCACATCGGCGAGCCGCTCCTGGGGATGTACTTGGCGATGAATTCGAGCAGCTGCTGCTCGGCCGCGGCTTCGTCCAGCGTGGAGGCCTTCACCTTGTCGATCAGGCCGCTGCGGCCGTGGGTGCCCTTGTTCCAGGCGTCCATGGCGTCGAGCACGGCGTCGCTCTGGTGAATGACGAGCACGGGGCCGTCGATGCGGGGCGTGAGGTCGGGGCCGGTGACGACCACGGCGATCTCGAGCAGGCGCTCTTTCTCGGGGTCGAGGCCGCTCATTTCGCAGTCGAGCCAGACCAGGTTCTGGTCGCTTTTCTTCAGGGTGGGGGCGGCTGCGGGGGGCGTCGGGTCAAGGGATTCGGGCATCGCAGGATTGTCGTCGAAGGCCTGCGCCCCGATATACCGGGGACTAAACTCGCCGCTTCATGATGTCTTACTCGCTCATCTTCACCCTTGCCTTCGCGGCGGCGCTCGTGGCGGGCCTGCTCGTGAAGTTCTGGCTGGCCACCCGCCAGGTGCGCCATGTGGCGCGCCACCGCGGCGCCGTGCCGGCCGCCTTCGCGCAGACCATCACGCTGGCCGCGCACCAGAAGGCCGCCGACTACACCATCGCCAAGGCGCGCTTCGGGCTCATCGAGATGGCCTGGGGCGCCGCCTTGCTGTTGGGCTGGACGCTGCTCGGCGGGCTCGACATGCTGAACAAGCTGCTGCTGGTGTGGCTGGGCGGCGGCATGGTGCAGCAACTGGCGCTGCTGGCGGCCTTTGCACTCATCGGCGGCCTGCTGGAACTGCCGTTCACGCTGTGGCAGACCTTCAGGCTCGAGGAGCGCTTCGGCTTCAACAAGATGACCTGGAAGCTCTGGCTCACCGACGCCGTCAAGTCGACGCTGCTCGGCGCGCTGATCGGGCTGCCGATCGCGGCGCTCATCCTGTGGCTCATGGGCGCGGCCGGCACGCTGTGGTGGCTCTGGGCCTGGGGCGCGTGGATGGGCTTCAACCTGCTGCTGATGCTGATCTACCCAACCTTCATCGCGCCGCTGTTCAACAAGTTCAAGCCGCTGGACGACCCGACGCTCAAGGCGCGCGTCACGGCGCTCATGAAGCGCTGCGGCTTCGCCGCCAAGGGCCTGTTCGTGATGGACGGCAGCACGCGCAGCGCGCACGCCAATGCCTACTTCACCGGCTTCGGCGCCAGCAAGCGCGTGGTGTTCTACGACACGCTGCTGCGCCAGCTCAACGCCGGCGAAGTCGAAGCCGTGCTCGCGCACGAACTCGGCCACTTCAAGCACCGCCACATCGTGAAGCGACTCATCGCGATGTTCGCGCTGAGCCTCGCCGGTTTCGCATTGCTGGGCTGGGTGTCGACCCAGGTCTGGTTCTACGCCGGCCTGGGCGTGCAGCCCAACCTGTCGCCGGCCGCGCCCAACAACGCGCTGGCGCTGCTGCTGTTCATGCTGGCCGTGCCGGTGTTCAGCTTCTTCGTCGCCCCGCTGCCGGCGCGCCTGTCGCGCAAGCACGAGTTCGAGGCCGACGCCTACGCCGTGGCGCAGACCAGCGGCGCCGACCTGTCGGCCGCCCTGCTCAAGCTCTACCAGGACAACGCCTCGACGCTCACGCCCGACCCGGTGTTCGTCAAGTTCTACTACTCCCACCCGCCCGCCTCCGAGCGCCTTGCGCGCATGGCCGCGGCGTGATCCTCGACCCCCTATTTCAGCGAAGCCCCTCATGAGCAGCATGTTCAAACCCAAGGACTGGAAAAACCTCCCGGCCCGCAAGGCCCTGAGCGCCACCGAGATCGTCTCGGGCCTGGCCCAACTCGACGGCTGGAAGCTCACCGGCGACGGCGCCAATGTCGCGATCGAGAAGACCTTCACCTTCGCGAACTACTTCGAGACCATCGCCTTCGTGAACGCACTGGCCATGGTGGCCCACACGCAGGACCACCACCCCGACCTGTCGGTGCACTACAACCGCTGCGTGGTGCGCTTCAACACGCACGACGTGAACGGTCTCTCGATCACGGATTTCGATTGCGCCCGGCAGGCCGACGCGCTGGTTGCGAGCCCCGCCGCATGAGGACACACGCCTGTGGCTAAGCCGGGCCGCGCCGCCTTCACCCCCGCAGCACACAACACGGGGAAGGCGCACCACGACGGCCTCGTCGTCGCCAGCCACGGGCGTCACTGCCTCGTCGAAACGCCCACGGGCGAGCGGCTGATCTGCCACCCGCGCGGCAAGAAGAGCCAGGCCGTGGTCGGCGACCGCGTGCGCTGGCAGGCCACCGAAGACGAAGGCACCATCGAAGAGGTGCTGCCGCGCCGCAACCTCTTCTACCGGCAGGACGAGATCCGCACCAAGTCGTTCGCGGCCAACCTCGACCATGTGCTGATCCTGATCGCGGCCGAGCCGGAGTTCTCCGAACACCAGTTGGCGCGCGCGCTGATCGCGGCCGAGGCCCAACGCATCACGCCCATCATCGCGCTCAACAAGAGCGACCTCGTCGAGCCCTTTGCGCGCGCCTGGGCCAAGCTGGCGCCCTATCGCCGCATGCACCATGGCGTGCTGCCGCTGTCGCTCAAGGCCTCGGGCGAGGCGGACTACGCCTCGTTGATGAAGCTGCTGGCGGGCAAGTCGACCCTGGTGCTCGGCCCGTCGGGCTCGGGCAAGAGCACGCTCACCAACCTGCTGGTGCCCGGTGCGAGCGTGCTGACGCAAGAGATTTCGCAGGCGCTCAACTCGGGCAAGCACACGACCACCAGCACCACTTGGTACTGGATCGACGAGGCCCGCACCACGGGCCTCATCGACTCGCCGGGCTTCCAGGAATTCGGCCTGAACCACATCGAGCCGATGCAGCTCGCCGGCCTCATGCCCGACATCGCCGAGCACACGGGCGACTGCAAGTTCTACAACTGCACCCACCTGCACGAACCCGGCTGCGGCGTGATCTCGAACGTCGAAACGGCGACGCAACCCGGACCGATCAGCGCCTCACGCTACAAGATCTACGGCGAGCTGTTCGCCGAGCTGAGCCAGACGCGCTACTGACGCCGCACCGAGGGCCCGGCCGCGCTCAGGCCAGCCAGGTGCGGTACGACTTCCAGGTCGGGTCGAAGGCCAGGGCCAGCGTCACCGGCAACTCCAACGCTTCCTGAACCGATTGCGCATGCGCGATGGCCGCCTGCGGATCGGCCACATGGAAGTGCACGGTGCGAACGCCCTCCTCCAGCACGATGTGCGTGCAGCAGCCTTCGCCGTGCGTCTGCAGCAGCGCGGTCAGCCGGTCTTCGTAGACACGGGCCTCGTCCAGCTCTTCGCCCGATTCGACGGGGACGGCAGCCGAAAGCCGATGCCCCAGGTCGGCGCGCCCGAGCAGTGCATTCGCGGCGTCGTTTCGCATCACGACCGCCTCGACCTCGCTGCCGTCCTCGGCGGTGCGCGTGGCGGTCAGGCCCGACCAGCCGTGCTCGCCTGAGGGAAACACGCCGGTGTGGCCCAGGTCCTCGCGCCAGCACGCATCGAACAGAGACACGAAGCCGTCGAGCGGCACGCCATCGAAATCCGCTTGCGCATCGGCCTCGACGTGATCGACCGGCCCGACCTTCACGGCGAAGTCGTACTCGCCCAGGATGTGATCGAGCATGATCAGACTCATGTGGCGCGCGTGGTCCTGCATGTCCATCGGAATGGGCTTGGCAAAGCCGATCTCCAGCGCCACCCGCCCCTTGTAGGGCTCGTGCTTCACGAGAACGTCCGCGCTGGCCAGTTCGAAGTCGTTCATGCGCATGCTGAAACCTTCGCGCATGCGCTGCCGGAAGGCCTCCACCTCGACCTGCGGCAACGCGGGCGCGCTGTGCACCAGCGCCATGAGGTCCTCGAAATCGTCTTCGGCGCCGTGCGCTGTCAGCACGAGCGTGAAAGCCGGCGGGTCGCCCAGCACTTCGGCCGCCAGGTTCGGAAAGAAGGGCTGCAGCAGCGCATTCAATTCACCCACCAGCGCGTGGCCGGACAAGGACTGCAGGCTCTCGAGCTTGTCGCTCAAGGCTTGCCAGAACGATGCGCAGGCCACGGCGCGCGGATCGGCGTGAAGGGTCGACATCGACAGGATTTCTCTCAGGGTTTCAGGCGAGGATTTCGCTCAAGCACTGCACGAGCGTGCTGCACTGATCCCGCGTGCCGATGCTGATGCGCAGGTACTGCGCGATACGCGGCTGCCTGAAATGCCGCACCAGCACCGCGCGCTCGCGCAGCAGCGCGGCCAGCTCGGCCGCATCGCGCTGCGGGTGGCGCGCGAACACGAAGTTGGCCTGCGACGGCAGCACCTCGAAGCCCAGGTCTTCGAGCTGCAGAGTCAGGCCTTCGCGCGTGTCGACGACCTGGTCGCGTGTCTTGCGGAACCACGCCTCGTCATCGAGCGAGGCCACGGCGCCGGCGGAGGCCAAGCGATCGATCGGGTAGGAATTGAAGCTGTCCTTGACTCGCACGAGCGCGTCGATCAGGTGCGCCTGCCCGCAGGCGAAACCGACGCGCAGGCCGGCCAGCGAGCGCGACTTGGACAGGGTCTGCACCACGAGCAGGTTCGGATACCGACTGATCAGCGACAGTGCACTCTCGCCGCCGAAATCGACATACGCCTCGTCGACCAGCACCACGCGATCCGGGCACGCCGCAAGCAGCTGCTCGATGCGCGCCAGCGGCTGGCCAATGCCGGTCGGCGCATTCGGGTTGGCGATGACGATGCCGCCGCAGCCCTGGCGGGCGCGCGCCGCGAACGCATCGATCTCGATGCGCAGGCCCTCGTCGACCGGCAGCTGCTCGCAGGCGATGCCGTAGAGCTGGGCATAGACCTTGTAGAAGCTGTAGCTCACGTCGGGCATCAACAGCGGCTGCGCCTGCTGGAAGAAGGCGAAGAAGGCGTGCGCGAGCACTTCGTCCGAGCCGTTGCCCGCGAATACTTCGCCCACCTGCAGGCCGTGGCGGCGCGCCACGGCTTCGCGCAGCGCGAGCGACGTGGGGTCGGGGTAGCGCTCCAGCCCGTCGGCCGCCGCGCGCTGGATCGCCGCGATGGCCTCCGGCGACGGCGGGTACGGGTTCTCGTTGGTGTTGAGCTTGACGAGGTTGGCGATGCGCGGCTGCTCGCCGGGCACATAGGGCTCGAGCGCGCCGATGCGCGGGCTCCAGAAGGGCAGAGTGGTCATGGGGTCAGCCGAGCAAGCGCGCGAGCGTGAGCAAGGCCAGCAGCACCATCCACATCACGACCGATCGCCAGACCAAGCCGACCACGCTGCGAAGGTGGCCGGGCTCAGGCTCGCGACCCGGCGTGCTGCCGCTGTCCAGGCGCCGGCCGACGCTCGGCGATTCGCCGGCCTGCGCGCGCGGCAGCGGATCGGCCACCGGGATCGGGCTCAGCGAGCCGCCGCCCAGACGCACGTTCACCGCGCCGGACGTGGCCGCGAGGATCACGCCATCGTTCTCGTTGGGGAAGCGCCGCGCATCGTTGCGCCAGCAGTCGATGGCCTCTTCGAAGCTGCCGACCACGGCGAAGCCGAGCGCCGTGATGCGCGCGGGCAGCCAGTCGACGGCATGCCAGGCCCGCTCGGCCGCGTCCTGCACCGCCACGCTCGAAGGCTGCACCGGCGCGCCGTTCTTGTGGGCCCAGTAGCGCGCGACGAACTCGCTCATGCGATAGAACACCGCGCCCGCCGGCCCCAGGCCCAGGGCGGCGAGCACCGAGAACCAGGCCAGCACGCCGAAGACATGGCGGTGCGCCGCAATGACCGAATGCTCGATCACGTGGCGCACGATTTCACTGCGCGGCAGCTCGGCGGCATCAACGCCCTGCCAGTGCGCCAGCAGCGAGCGCGCGAGCGGCTCGTCGCCCTCGTCGAGCGCGTCGCGGATGTCGGTGAAGTGGTGGCTGAACTGGCGAAAGCCGAGCGTCATGTAGAGCACCGCGACGCTCCACAGCACGGCGAACGGCAGGCCCAGCGTGAGCACCAGCAGCCAGTGCACGCCCAGCGACAGCAGCGTGGGCACGAACACCGCGAGCCCCCAGGCGATCCATCCATGGTGCGGCTTGCCCGCATCGAAATTGCGGCTGGTCCAGCGCGTCCACGCCAGAACGCCGCCGTACACGGGGTTGTGCGGGCCCAAGGGCCGCACCTGCTCGATCAGCAACGCGCACAGGATGGCAAAGAAGCTCATCCTTCGATGATAGCGAGAGCACCTGAAGGTTTTGGCCCCAGGTGGCGCCCGATCAGCTTCAGGCGACGAGGAAGCGGTAGAGGTTGCGCAGCATGCCCGCCGTGGCGCCCCAGACGAAGCGCTCGTGGGGGCCATCGACATACGGCATCGAGTACCACTCGCGACGGACACCATCGGTGGCGCTGATGGCATGGCGGCGGTGGTTGACCGGGTCCATGAGCCAGGCGAGCGGCACCTCGAAGGCCTCGGCCACTTCGAAGGGATTGATGTCCAGCACGAAGTCGGGCTGCACCAGCGCGACCACCGGGGTCACGACGAAGGACGTGACGGTCGTGTAGGTCGGCAAGGTGCCGAGCACTTCGATGAACTGCGCCGACAGGCCCACCTCTTCCCAGGCTTCGCGCAGCGCGGCGGCCTGGATGTTGGCGTCTTCAGGGTCGACACGCCCGCCTGGAAACGCGACCTGACCCGAATGGGTCGACAGGTGCGTGGTGCGCTCGGTGAGCAGCACGGTCGCGCCTTGGAGGCGCTGCACGATCGGCACCAGCACGGCAGCCTGAGCCGGCACCCGGTCGCTCATGCGGGGCTCGCGGCGCAGCTCGGGCGTCCACACGGGCGGCGAGGCAAAGCGCGCCCGCAGGGCCTTTGCCGTCAGCTGCACCGGCGCCACGGCCGGCAGACCATCGCTTCCGTCCACGAAAGGCACCTGGCGCGGGTCGATCTGCAGCAGCGTGGGCGGCACCACGGCATTGACGGGTTCGACGACGGCGGAGGGCGGGGGGGCGGAGGAAGTGGAAGTCAAGAGAAGGTGCGGCCTGTGATGGGATGAGGGGAGTAGAGCGTAAAAATGAAAAGCTGTCTTGAATGCGCGGCGCCAACGCAAAAAGCCGCCAGAGCGGCGGCTTTTTGAGCAGAAAGGACGGCGGCTGATTAAGCGGCCGACGCAGCCTTCTGCGACTTGCCCGGCAGCTTTTCCTTGATGCGTGCCGAACGACCGCTGCGCTCGCGCAGGTAGTACAGCTTGGCACGGCGCACGTCGCCGCGGCGCTTGACTTCGATGCCGGCGATCAGCGGGCTGTAGGTCTGGAACGTACGTTCCACGCCTTCGCCGCTGGAGATCTTGCGCACGGTGAAGCCGCTGTTGAGGCCACGGTTGCGCTTGGCGATCACGACGCCTTCGTAGGCCTGCACGCGCTTGCGGCTGCCTTCGACGACGTTCACGCTGACGATGACCGTGTCACCGGGCATGAAATCGGGGATGGTCTTGCCGAGACGGGAAATTTCTTCCTGCTCGAGGGTCTGGATGAGGTTCATGATTTCCTGGATATCGATCGTTTCGGGCTGCACTAAAGGCGCCGTGGCTTTGACGGGAGAACCGCCAGAAAACCGGGCGCGGCCGGACAGAGGATCGGGGAACCGCGGATTATAGCTTTTTTTTCAGTGCGGCCTCATCGGCCTTGTTCAGCTTGCCGGCTGCCCGGGCGGCATCGATCAGTTCGGGGCGCCGCGCGGCCGTGATGGCCAGGCGCTGGTCGCGCCGCCAGCGCTCGATCTGCGCATGGTGGCCCGACAGCAGCGGCGCCGGAACGCCCTGCCCGTTCCACTGCTCGGGCCGCGTGTAGTGCGGGCAATCGAGCAGGCCGTCGAGCGCCGGGTTGAAGCTGTCCTGTACGTGGCTGGCCTCGTCGCCCAGCACGCCGGGCTGCAGGCGGGCCACGGCGTCGAGCAAGGCCATGGCCGCGATCTCGCCACCCGACAGCACGAAGTCGCCAAGGCTGATCTGGTGCGTGACGCGCGCGTCGATGAAACGCTGGTCGATGCCTTCATAGCGTCCGCAGACCAGCACCGCGCCCTCGCTCGCCGACCAGCGCTCGACGGCCTCGTGGCGCAGCGCCTCGCCGATGGGCGAGAACAGCACCACCGGCGCCGGCGTGCCGCGAGCGGCCAGCGCGGCATCGAGACAGGCCGTCAGCGGCTCCGCCATCATCACCATGCCGGGTCCGCCGCCGAAGGGGCGGTCGTCCACGCGCTTGTAGTTGCCCTGCGCGAAATCGCGCGGGTTCCACAGCACGACCTCGACCTGCTTCGATTCGTAGGCGCGACGCGTCACGCCGCTGGCCATGAAGGGCGCGAACAGTTCGGGAAAAAGCGTGAGGACGTCGAAGCGCATGCGCGCGCGGCCCGGGTCAGAACTCGGGTTGCCAGTCGACCGTGATGAGGCGGCCGGGCAGGTCGACCTTGTCGACGAAGACCGAGACGAACGGCACCATGCGCTCGATGGTCTTGCCGTCTTCTTCGGCCGTCAGCACCAGCGTGGTCTGCGGGCCGGTGGCGAGCAGTTCGCGCACCGCACCAAGCACGACACCTTCGCGGTTGACGACCGACAGGCCGATCAGGTCGACCCAGTAATACTCGTCGTCGCCGGCGGTCGGGAAGCTCGAACGCGGCACGAACACGCGCGCGCCGCGCAGCGCCTCGGCCGCATTGCGGTCGGGCACGTCCTCGGACGAGGCGACGATGCAGTCGGAATGTTCTTTGGCTTCGCGAACCGCGAGCCGGAAAGCGGCAGGTGTGGAGGCTCCGGGAGCCTGCAGGAACCAGCGCTTGGAAGAAAAAAGCGCCTCAGGTTGGGCGCTGTGGGGCAGGACCTTGAACCAGCCCTTGATGCCCCAGGCATCGGCGATGCGTCCGACCTCGATCGCATCCGCCGGCAGTTCGGCGGCTTCGAGTGTGGGCAACATCGCCGTGCGGGCGGCTTAGGCGGCCGCCGCGGGAGCCGCAGCAGCGGCTTGCTTGATCAGGCGCAGCACCGTGGGCGAAGCCTGGGCACCGACGCTCTTCCAGTACGCGAGGCGGTCCTGGGCGATGCGGATGCTTTCTTCGTTTTCCTTGGCGGTCGGGTTGTAGAAACCCAGACGCTCGATGAAGCGACCATCGCGGCGAACGCGCTTGTCCGACACGACGATGTTGAAGAACGGACGGCCTTTGGAGCCGCCGCGGGAGAGTCGAATGACGACCATGATTTATCCTTGGGTGGTCAGCGAGCCAGTTCAAATAGAAAGAGGCCCGCTCACGATGTTCTTCCAGCGTCGAGACACGCGACATGGCCACCCGGCCAGCGCACGCTGAAAAGCCCACGATTATAGCCCGACCCGGGTTTTTCTCCGAATTCCGGCCCCGCGCCGCCTGCCCCACCCGCATGACCCTCACCATCCGCCCCAGCCGCGACGAAGACATCGCAGCCATCACGGCCATCTATGCCCACCACGTGCTGCACGGCACCGGCACCTTCGAAACCGAGCCTCCGTCGGAGGCCGACATGGCCTCCCGGCGGGCCGATGTGCAAGGCAAGAACCTGCCCTACCTCGTGGCCGAAGAAAACGGCGAAGTGTTGGGTTTTGCCTACTGCAACTGGTTCAAGCCGCGTCCGGCCTACCGGTTTTCGGCCGAAGACTCGATCTACATGTCCGACGCCGCACGCGGCAAGGGCCTGGGCTCGCAGCTGCTGGCGGCGCTCTCGCAGGCGGCCGAAGCGGTCGGCGTGCGCAAGCTGATCGCGGTGATCGGCGATTCGGCCAACGTCGGTTCGGTCGGCGTGCACCGCAGCCAGGGCTTCACGCACGTGGGCGTGCTGAAAGACTGCGGCTGGAAATTCGACGCCTGGCGCGACGTGGTCCTGATGGAAAAAGTACTCGGCGAAGGCAGCCGCACCAAACCCGAATGATGTGATGAAGAAAATGAAAAGCAAGACCGTGGCCGCCTGGCTCTCCTTCCTCGGCGGCCCGCTGGGCCTGCACCGCTTCTACCTGCGCGGCATGGGCGACTGGCTCGGCTGGCTGTTGCCCATCCCCACCGCGCTGGGCATCTACGGCATCGAGCGCCTGCACATGTACGGCGTGGACGACGGCGTGAGCTGGGCGCTGATTCCGCTGCTCGGCTTCACGATCGCAGGCTGCGCCTTGATGGCGATCATCTACGGCCTGATGACGCCCGAGAAATGGAATGCCCGCTTCAACGCCGGCGCAGCGCCCGACGCCGCACCGGGCCAGACCAACTGGCTCACGATCGGTGCCGTGGTGGCGTCTTTGTTCTTCGGCAGCTCGATCCTGATGGCGAGCATCGTGTACAGCTTCCAGCACTACTTCGAGCACCAGATCGAAGAGGGCCGCAAGATTTCACAGTAACTGTTGCCCACCCCCAGGCTGCGCGCACTTCGTGTCGCTTCGCCAACCCCCTACCGGGGGCGGGCCGGCCGCTTCGGGCGGCCGTGCGCGGCGGCCCCCACGAATGAAGAAGAGACAGCGCGCGCTGCTTCAGCGCCTTAGAAAATCTGCCAGCTGAACCAGTAAGCCATCGCCGCAACGAAGGCCGAGGCGGGAATGGTCAGGACCCAGGCCCAGACGATGTTCCCCGCCACGCCCCAGCGCACCGCGCTGGCGCGCTGCGTGGCACCGACGCCGACGATGGCGCCCGTGATCGTGTGGGTGGTCGACACCGGAATGCCCAGCGCGGTGGCCAGGAACAGGGTCAGCGCCCCGCCGGTCTCGGCGCAGAAGCCGCCCACGGGCTTGAGCTTGGTGATCTTCTGGCCCATGGTCTTCACGATGCGCCAGCCGCCGAACATGGTGCCCAGCGCAATGGCCGCGTAACAACTCACGATGACCCAGGTCGGCGGCACCGCGTCGCTGGTCGAGGCATAGCCGGTGGCGATCAGCAGCATCCAGATGATGCCGATGGTCTTCTGTGCGTCATTGCCGCCGTGGCCCAGGCTGTAGGCACCGGCAGACACCAGTTGCAATCGCCGGAACCACCGGTCCACGCGCGACGGCGTGGCGCGCCGGAAGCCCCAGGCCACCACGATCATCATCAGCGAGCCCAGCAGGAAGCCCAGCAGCGGCGACACGAAGATGAAGGCCACGGTCTTCCAGATGCCGGAAGCCACGAGGCCGCTGGTGCCGGTCTTGGCGATCACCGCGCCCACGATGCCGCCGATCAGTGCGTGCGACGAGCTGCTCGGGATGCCGTAGTACCAGGTGACGAGGTTCCAGCTGATGGCGCCGATGAGCGCCCCGAACACCACGTGCACGTCGACCACCCCGGGCTGGGCGATGCCCTTGCCCACCGTGGCCGCCACGCTCAGGTGGAAGACGAAGATCGCGATCAGGTTGAAGAAAGCCGCGAACACCACGGCCTGCCCCGGCTTCAGCACGCCGGTGGAGACCACCGTCGCGATCGAATTGGCGGCATCGTGGAAGCCGTTCATGAAGTCGAACAGGATCGCGAGCGCGACCAGCACCACCACCACCCAGAGGGCGACCTGCACCGTTGTCATCGGTTGCTACCCGTTTTCAGGAATTCTCGAGGACGATGCCCTCGATCACGTTGGCCACGTCCTCGCACTTGTCGGTGATCGTCTCGAGCAGTTCGTAGATCGCCTTGAGCTTGATGACCTCGCGCACGTCCGGCTCCTCGCGGAACAACTTGCTCATGGCGCTGCGCATCACGCGGTCGGCGTCGGATTCGAGGCGGTCGATTTCCTCGCAGGTCTTGAGCGTGGCCTCGGCCACGGCCGGGTCGGCGATCTTGCCGAGGTACTTCACGGCGTCCTTGAGGCGGTCGCAGCACTTCACGCTCAGGGCCGTGAGGCGCACGATCTCGTCGGTCATGTGGCGCACGTCGTACAGCGCCATGGTCTCTGCCGAGTCCTGGATCAGGTCGGCCACGTCGTCCATCGTGTTGATGAGCTTGTGGATCTGCTCGCGGTCGATGGGCGTGATGAAGGTCTTGTGGATCAGGCGGTTGACGTCGTGCGTCACGCGGTCGGCGGCGCGCTCGGCGTTGTCGACGTCGCGGTTGTACTGTTCGCGCAGATGCACGTCCGCATAGTGGGTGACGAGCTGCTCGAACGCACGCGCCGCCTCCACGATGCGCTCGGCATGCTGGTTGAACATTTCAAAAAAATTGCCCTCTCGGGGCAGCAGCTTGCCGAACATGGAAAAACTCCTGGGACGCGCCAATCACAATTTCATGACGCCTTCGTGAAAACTTCCCGAGTTTAACGGGCGCGACCGGAACGACCGGTCGGGCCGAGCTTCGAACCCCCGCTCTGCAGGCCCACTCAGGCCGGCAACCGCAGCACAGGCAGGTGCCAGCCGCCGTAGATGCCGCCCAGCCGCAGCGCCACGATCAGCAGCACGCCCACATGGAACGCCCAGCGGCGCGGCGTGCCCGCAACCTGCAGCAGCAGGTAGGCCGCAATGCCTGCGATGGCGGCCGAGCCGTAGATGCCGCTGCTCAGCAGCAGCGGAATGCGGGCGGTGAACACGTCGCGCAGCAGGCCGCCGGCCGCGCCGGTCATGGTGCCGACGAGCATGACGATGGGAGCCGGCAGCCGCCGCTCCTCGGCCACCTGCGCGCCGGTGATGGCGAACAGGCCGAGCCCCAGCGCATCGGCCACGGCCAGCGCGTGCTCGGGCAGCGGCATCAGGTGGACCCATGCGATGGTGAACACCGCCGACGCCAGGATCACGTACACATAGCGAGTGTCGTGGATCCAGAACACCGGGTGACGGCCGAGCAGCAGATCGCGCAGCGTGCCGCCACCAACCGCGGTGACCGAGGCGATCACCAGCACCCCCAGCCAGTCGAGGCCCGCATGGCCGGCCGCCAGTGCCCCACTGACCGCGAAGACCGCCACACCGGCGAGATCGAGGACGTAGAGCAGCGGCACGACCGTCAGACGATGCGCTTGACCACCTGGCCCGTGACACGCGCCAGCGCGGCACGCGGCACCTTGTCGGGTGCGATTTCGGCGAGCGGCTTCAACACGAAGGCGCGCTCGCGCATGCGGGGGTGCGGCAGGGTCAGCGCCGGGGTGTCGATCACCGAATTGCCGTGCATCAGCAGATCGAGGTCGAGCGTGCGGGGCGCATTGGGAAAGGGCCGCTCACGGCCGGCCAGTGTCTCGAGGCGTTGCAATGCCACCAGGAACTGCTCGGCATCGAGGCCGGTGCGCACGGCGACCACGGCGTTGATGTAATCGGGGCCTTCGGCATCCACCGGCTCGCTGCGATACAGCGACGAACGGGCCGTGACCTGGGTGCGCTGCAGCGCGCCGATCGCGGCCATGGCGGCCTTCACGGCGGCCTCGGCATCGCCCAGGTTGGCGCCGATGGCAACGAAGGCCTGCACGGTCGGGTAGTCCTCGCGCGGACCGCGCGGACGACGCACGGGGGCTCCGGCGGGGACGCGGCGCGCGGGTGGACCGCTCCTGGCGCCGGCCGATGAGGACGACGACGGCTTGG
Organism: Variovorax sp. GW821-FHT10C12; assembly: GCF_059415405.1. NCBI lineage: Bacteria > Pseudomonadati > Pseudomonadota > Betaproteobacteria > Burkholderiales > Comamonadaceae > Variovorax > Variovorax sp. GW821-FHT10C12. Next base: position 50,045 of record NZ_JBWKNE010000008.1, on the reverse strand, counting down.
CACCGCCCGCACGCGGCGGTGCGGGCTTCTTGCCCGCGGGCTTGCCCACCGCCTTGGCTGCGGGGCTCTTCTTGCCGTCCTTCGGCCGGTCGGTTGCGCTCATTCGCCTGCGACGCTCCCGCCGCCCTCGCTGCCGCCACCACCGCTACCGCCGCCCACCGGGCGCGGCTTGCGCCGGCGCTTGCGCTTGCGCGGAGCCGCTGCTTCGCCATCCGGCGGCACGGCATCGGCCTCGATGTCGGGGCCGTCTCCGTCGTCCGACTCGGCTGCGGTCTGCTTCTGGCGCGCCGGTTGTTCGCTGCGCGGCTTGGGCGCAGCGGCCGGGTCGCGCAGGCGCACGCGCTGGCGCACCTTCTGTTCTTCGCGGACCTGTTCGAGCAGGTCCTGGCGGCGCAGGTCGTCAGCGGTGCTGAACTCTTGCCACCACTCGGCGATGGCCTCGCCGACCTCGCCCACGTCGGCACGCAGGCGCATGAAGTCGAAGGCGGCGCGGAAGCGCGCCTGCTCGACCAGGCTGTAGGGCGTGGAGCCGGTGCGCTTGTCGAAGCGCGGCTGCATCATCCAGATCTCGCGCATGTCGGCGGCCAGCTTGCCGCGGCCCGACACGTCGCCGATGCGCGAATTGAACACATCATCGATGGCGTCCTGCAGCGCCGGGAACGGCGGCTGCGGGCGCTGGCCATGGCGGCCTTCCTGGCGCTGGGCCCAGCCGTCGCGCACGTCGGCCCACAGCACGCAGGCCAGCAGGAAGCTGGGCGCCACGGGCTTGCCTTCGCCCACACGGCGGTCGGTGTCCTGCAGGGCGGCCTTCACGAAGGGCTGGTCGGCGCGCTCCACCACCACGTCAAGCAGCGGATAGATGCCGGTGGCGAGCCCCAGCTTGCGCAGCTGCTCGACCGTGGCGATGGCATGGCCGGTCTGCAGCAGCTTGAGCATCTCGTCGAACATGCGGCTTTGCGGCACGTCGGCCAGCAGCTTGCTCGACTCGATCAGCGGCGCGGCGGTCTTGGCTTCCATCTTGAAACCGAGCGCGGCCAGCTTGGCCGAGAAGCGGATCGCGCGAATGATGCGCACCGGGTCTTCGCGGTAGCGCGTGACCGGGTCGCCGATCATGCGCAGCGTGAGCTTCTGGGCGTCCTTGATGCCGTTGTGATAGTCGACCACGACCTGGTTGGCCGGGTCGTAGTACATGGCGTTGACGGTGAAGTCGCGGCGCGCCGCGTCTTCTTCCTGCGGGCCCCAGACGTTGTCGCGCAGCACGCGGCCGCTGGCGTCCACGGCGTGCTTCATGCTCGCGAGCTCGCCCTTGCTGGTGCGTTCGTTGCCGGCCACCTGCTCGGCGGCGGCGTTGTCCATGTAGGCACGGAAGGTCGAGACCTCGATCACCTCGTGCTCGCGGCCCCGGCCGTACACCACGTGCACGATGCGAAAGCGCCGGCCGATGATGAAGGCGCGGCGGAACAGCGACTTGACCTGCTCGGGCGTGGCATTGGTGGCCACGTCGAAATCTTTCGGCCGCAGGCCCAGCAGCAGGTCGCGCACCGCGCCGCCCACCACGTAGGCCTCGTAGCCGGCCTGCTGCAGCGTGGTGACCACGTTCTTCGCGCGTTCGTCGACCAGGGCAGGATCAATCTTGTGAACCTCTGCCGGCACCTCCTGGCGCTTGCCGAAGCGGCTCTTGCCCTGTGCGCTGCCGGCGGACTTGCCGAGCAGCTTGTCGATGAATTTCTTGATCATTGGTTGTTTTTCGAGGAGGAGCAGACGCTTCTTCTTATTTATTCGTTTTCGAGCATGGAGCGGATCAGCGGAATGGTGATCGCGCGTTGGGTCTGCAGGGCGTAGCCGTCGAGCTGCGAGAGCAGCTCCATCAGGCTGCCCAGGTCGCGGCTGAAACGGTGCAGCATGAAGTCGAGCACGTCGTCGGACAGCATCACGCCGCGCGCGTCGGCCGCCTGACGCAGCACCGCGCGGCGTTCGCTTTCGCTGAGCACCTGCAGGTGGAACACATGGCCCCAGCCGAGGCGGGTGCGCAGGTCTTCGCGCAGCGGCAGGTCGGCCGGCGGCAAGGCGCCGGCGGCGACCACGCCGCGCTGCAGGGTCTGGGCGTTGACAAACCAGTTGAAGGCCGCGTGCTGCTGCACCGCGGTGTAGAGGTGGACGTCGTCGAGCAGGACGGCGCCCCAGCGCTCGTCGAATTCGGGCGGCTCCAGCAGGCCGGCGTGCAGCCAGCCCACGCTGGCGCCCTGCTCGGCCAGTGCGACACGCACGGATTCGAGCAGGTGGGTCTTGCCGCTGCCGCTGTCGCCCCAGAGGTAGGTCGGCACCGGCGAGTGCAGCGCAGGGCTGCCGTCGGCGCCGCCCACCCACACTTGCAGGTGTCGCAGCGCCGCCTCGTTGGGGCCGGCAAAAAAGGCGTCGAAGCTGGGGCCCGTCGCAATGCCGATATCGAGCGCGAGCTGTTTCATCCCGGGAAGGTTCATGGAGGGGGCCCGGAGGGCCCTTAAAATCGTGAGGAATTCTATCGGCCCGGCCGCCTCGGTCGCCGGCGCCTCCCCTACCCGCCCTTCCTCGCCGCTTCGCGAACCTTTTCGCTCCTTCTTCTCGACACCGCCCGCCCATGACCTCCTCCACGCCCACCCCGCTCAGCTACAAGGACGCCGGTGTCGATATCGACGCAGGCGACGCCCTGGTCGACCGCATCAAGCCGCTGGCGAAGAAAACCATGCGCGAAGGCGTGCTGGCCGGCATCGGCGGCTTCGGCGCCCTGTTCGAAGTGCCCAAGCGCTACAAGGAACCCGTGCTGGTGAGCGGCACCGACGGCGTGGGCACCAAGCTCAAGCTGGCCTTCGAATGGAACATGCACGACACGGTCGGCATCGACCTCGTGGCCATGAGCGTCAACGACGTGTTGGTGCAAGGCGCCGAGCCCCTGTTCTTCCTAGACTACTTCGCCTGCGGCAAGCTCGACGTGGACACGGCCGCGGCCGTGGTCGGCGGCATCGCCCGCGGCTGCGAAATCTCCGGCTGCGCCCTCATCGGCGGCGAAACCGCCGAAATGCCCGGCATGTACCCGGCCGGCGAGTACGACCTGGCCGGTTTTGCGGTCGGCGCGGTCGAAAAGTCGAAGATCCTCACCGGCCAGAACGTCAAGCCCGGTGACGTGGTGCTGGGCCTGGCCTCGGCCGGCGTGCATTCCAACGGTTTCAGCCTCGTGCGCAAGGTGATCGAGCGCGCCGGCGCCGACCTGCCCGCCACCCTCGACGGCAAGCCCTTCCGCGAAGCCGTGATGGAACCCACCCACCTGTACGTGAAGCCCGTGCTCGAAGCGCTGGGCAAGCACCCGATCAAGGCGCTGGCCCACATCACCGGCGGCGGCCTGCTCGAGAACATCCCGCGCGTGCTGCCCGAAGGCACCGCCGCCCACCTGAAGAAGGGCAGCTGGCCCCAGACCGAGCTGTTCGCCTGGCTGCAGAAGGTGGCCGGCATCGACGACATCGAGATGAACCGCACCTTCAACAACGGCATCGGCATGGTCGTGGTGATCGACGCGGCCGAAGCCGCCGCCTGCGCCGCCACGCTGCGCGCTGCCGGTGAATCGGTGCACGAGATCGGCGTGATCGCCGAGCGCGGCGACGGCGCGGCCGTGGTCGTCGCCTGATCGCGCGCCCTTTCTTTTTTCTTTCCTCACCGCACGCCCCGCTCCCCGGATGGCCACGCCGCTGCCCGACGCCACCCTCGCCGCCCCGCCCCAGGCCGCAACTTCCCGCCACGTGACGCTGGCCAGCTACCTGCTGATGCTCGCGGGGCTGATGCTCGTGATGTGGCAGCACCTGCTGCCGGGGCTGCTGTGCGTGTGCATCGGCTTCCTCGTCGCGCGCTGGTTCGCCCGGCTGCTGGGCGGCTGGCTGTCGCGCCTGAAGCCCCTGCGTTCCGGCGCCGATGGGCTGGCGCGGGTGGTGGCGGTCACGCTGGTGCTGCTGGGCCCCATCGGCCTGGTCACGCTGGGGTTCTCGCAGGCGCGTGAATACGTGCTCGATGCGCCCGACCAGTACCGCGAACTGCTCGACTACACGGCCCGCACGGTGCTCGAACTGCGCTCCAAGCTGCCGGCCGACATCGCCGTCTACCTGCCCGAGGGCGCGGCCGAGGTGCAGCGCATCGTCGCCAACTACCTGCGCACGCAGGCCGGCTCGCTCGCGATGGCCGGGCGCGCCTGGCTGGGCGGGCTGCTGTTCGCTTACGTGGGCCTGATCATCGGCGCGCTGGCCGCCGTGGCGCCGGCGCCGGCCCAGCGCCGGCCGCTCGCGCAGCAGATGTTCCAGCGCATCACCACCTTCGGCGAGGCCTTCGGCCAGATCGTGGCGGCGCAGTTCTGGATCGCCGCCTTCAACACGCTGCTGACCGCGATCTTCCTGCTGTTCCTGATGCCACTGTGGGGCCTCGAGCTGCCCTACACGCCCGCCCTCATCACCCTGACCTTCGTGGCCGGGCTGGTGCCGATCGTGGGCAACCTGGTCTGCAACTCGGTGATCACGCTGGTGGCGCTGTCGGTGTCGCCGGTCACGGCCGCGGCCTGCCTGGGCTTCCTGATCCTGATCCACAAGGCCGAGTACGTGATCAACGCCAAGGTGGTCGGCGCGCGCACGCAGATGCGCGTGTGGGAGCTGCTGTCGGTGATGTTCGTGGCCGAGGCGGTGTTCGGCCCGGCCGGGCTGGTGGCGGCGCCGCTGTACTACGCGTACCTGAAAAAAGAACTGCACGCAGGCGGCCTGGTCTAACGGACGGGTGATGTCCTGATCTGATCGGTTCCAGTCCGCATCGGCGCGGACGAAGCGCTGGCGGCGACCAAGAATAGGCGGCATCATCTACTTTGCCTTGCCCGCTGCCGCCATGACCACCTGTCTGATTGTGATCGACGCCCAGGAGTCGTTCCGCCACCGCCCGTACTGGAACGCCGCCCTGCTCGCGCCCTACCTCGAGGCCCAGAACGCGCTGATCGCCGGCGCCGTGGCGGCCGGCCTGCCGGTGGTGCGCGTCTTCCACGTCGACGCGCCGCCATCCCCGTCCAACCCCTTCGCGGTCGAATCGGGCCATGTGCGCCCGATCGAGGGCCTCGCGCCTTTCGAGGCGGCCGCCACCTTCACCAAGCACCGCCACAGCGCGCTGGTCAACAGCGGGCTCGATGTGTGGCTCACGCAGCACGGCATCCGCCGCCTGATCGTGAGCGGCATCCGCACCGAGCAATGCTGCGAAACCACCACGCGCCACGCCTCGGACCTGGGCTGGGAAGTCGACTACGTGACCGACGCCACCCTCACCTTCGACATGGTGCAGCCCGATGGTCGGCCGCTGTCGGCCGCCGACATCAAGGCGCGCACCGCGACCGTGCTGGACGGGCGCTTCGCTACGGTCTGCAGCGTGGCACAGGCGCTTGAGCGCGCCACGGAAGGCGCGACGACATGACCCCGCTGCGCGTGCGCATCCTGGCCTACGACGGCGTCGAGGCGCTCGATTTCGCCGGCCCCTTCGAGGTCTTCACCACCGCCGCCCGCGTCCACCAGCGCCTGCACCCGGGTGCGCCCGCACCGTTCGAGGTGGCCTCGGTCGCCCACACCCGCGCAGGGGAAGCCGTGCAGGCGCGCGCCGGCCTGCGGCTGCTCGCCGACCACACGCTGGCCGATGCCGCAGCCATCGCCGACGTGCTGGTCGTCCCCGGCGGCGTGGTCGATGCGCCGATGGCCAGCCCCGACACCCTGCGATGGATCGCGCAGTGCGCGGCTGGTGCACAACTCGTCGCCTCGGTCTGCACCGGCGTCTTCCTGCTGGCGCAAAGCGGCGTCGTGACGCGCGAGGCGGTCACCACGCACTGGGAAGACCTCGCCGACCTGCGCGCCCAATTCCCGCAGCTCGACGTGCGCGAGGGCGTGCGCTGGGTCGACACCGGCCGCATCGTCAGCTCGGCGGGCATCAGCGCGGGCATCGACATGAGCCTGCACCTGGTCGAACGCCTGGCCGGACGCGACCTGGCCGAGCGAACCGCGCGCCAGATGGACTACACATGGACCCGCAACGAGCACCCCTCCGCGTAGTCTTCGTGCTCCTGCCCGACAGCCTGGTGCTCGACTGGGCCGGGCCGGCCGAGGCGCTGCGCATCGCCAACCAGCGGCTGCGCGCGGCGGGCCAGCCCGAGCGCTTCGTCATCGAATTCGCGGGACCGCGCCCGACCGTCATGGGCTCAGTCGGCGTTGCGCTTTCAGGGCTGTCGCCGCTGCCGACCCAGTGGGACGGCCCGGGCTGGGTGGTGTTGGTCGGCCTGCCGGGCGACACCATCGCGACCGACACCCCGGAGGCGCAGGACCTGCTGCACTGGCTGCGCGGCCAGCGCTTCACGCGTGGCGGCGTCGAACTGGTCACGGTCTGCGCGGGCGCCCTGCTCGCGGCGCACGCGGGCGCGCTCGCGGGCCGGCGCGTCACCACGCACCACCATCACCTGGACGAGCTGCGCGCCGTGGAGCCGCGCTGCGAGGTGGTGAGCAACCGCGTGTTCGTGATCGACCCGCCGGTCTACAGCAGCGCAGGCGTCACGACGGGCATCGACCTGATGCTGCACCGCATCGCCGACACCTGCGGCGAGGCGCTGGCGGCCCAGGTGGCGCAGGCGATGGTGGTGGCGCTGCGGCGCGGCCCGCACGACCCGGAGCTGTCGCCCTTTCTCGCCTACCGCAACCACCTGCACGCGGCGCTGCACCGGGTGCAGGACGCGGTCAGCGAACAACCGCAGGCCGACTGGAGCGTGCCACGCATGGCCGAGGTCGCCCACACCTCGGCGCGGCACCTGACGCGGCTGTTCGTCGAGCATGCGGGCGTGGCGCCGCTGGCCTACCTGCGCCGGCTGCGGCTGGCCGCCGCGCAACTGGCGCTGGCCTCGGGCGCCAGCGTGACGCGGGCGGCCGAGCTGTCGGGCTTCGGCTCGGACACGCAGCTGCGCCGGGCGTGGCACCAGTTCGGGTTGCCGGGCTCGCCTTCCGAAGGAACGTCGCTGCAGCGCGCTCAGTGAAGCACGCCCGCGGGCGCCGGCCCCGGCACGCGCAGCAGCCTGTCGTTCCCGATCTCGAGCAGCCGGTTCGCCGCGTAGCTGTTCTGCGAATCGGGCTCCAGCGCCGCACTGACCAGCGGCGACAGCGGCTGCGCCAGCGACACGTAGAAGCTGCCCGGCGGCACCACCGCGCGGCCGGTGCGCAGACGCACGCGGAAGGTGCGGATCGCCTCGCCGTCTTCGATGGCGCCGCGCGCGTCCTGGCGCTGGCCGTCGGTCTGCGACAGGATTTCATAGCGCTCCACCTGCCAGGGCGCCGCGTTGTCGATGCGCGCCACATGCACGCCCAGCATCTGCAGGCGCTGCACCGTCGTCGCCTCGCTGGACGCCAGCAGGTAGCCGCATGGACGCGGGCGGGCATTGACGACCTTCAGCGGATCGGCCGCGCGCCATTCGACCTCGATGGCCTTGTCTTCGGCGCTCTTCGCATCGAGAAAGTCGAGGCGCTGCCGCGTCGTCGTCTGCCACGCCTCGACCACCACATCGCCGCGGCAAGCCTCGGCCCTGGCACGCTGGCCAGCCTGCGCGGTGAGCTGCTTCAGCGCCGGCCCCTGGCGCGCCGCCGTTTCGATGACCGTGGCGGCCGCCAGCACCTGGGTGTGAACGCGGCGCGCGAAATGCGCGCGGCCGAGCCCCACGCCGCGCACCTCGAGCAGCAGGCTCACGGCCTGGCGCAGCCCGCTCACATTGCGGCCGGTGTCGGGCTGCACGCCGCCCATCGACACCGAGAGATCGCTGGCCTTGCCCGCGGCGGTGGTGTGGTACTTGAAGCCCTGCAGGCCCTCTCGTGCGAAGGCGGCCTGGATCGCCTCCACGTAGTCGCGCTGCGCGCTCCCGGCGATGGCGGCGTCGAGGTTGCCCACGGTCGCGGGCTGCAGCAGGCCGTCATAGCGCATGACGGCACCGAACTTGTCGATCCACCGGCCACCGACCGTGAACTCGTGCAGGTCGAGCACCACCTGCGGTGCGTAGCGCAGCATGGCGCCCGCGAGCAGGCGCGCCTCGGGCGTGCGCAGCAGCAGGTGGTCGCGGTTCACGTCGATGCCGTTGGCCGTGACGCGTGTGAAGTGCTCGGCGCCGTCGGGGTTGCCGCGCGGCAGCAGCACGAGGTTCACTTTCTGCAGCAGCGCGGCGTCGGGTCCGCTGGCAAATTTCTGCGCGAGCGCCAGCACGGCCTCGCCGCCCGCGGGCTCGTTGCCGTGCTGCTGGCCGATCACCATCACCGTGGGCCGCGACGGATCGAAGCGGCCCTGGTCGGCGAGCAACACCAGCGGCATCTCGCGCCCCTGCTGCGACACGCCCAGCCGCTCGACGCGCACATGCGGCGACTGGCGCGCGAGGTCGTCCAGGAAGGCGAGCACTTCGGCGTGCGAGGGAAAGTCGGTGCGGCCGGCACGCAGGCCCGGCGTGGCGTAGCTCACGCCAGGGTCGGGAAAGCGCGCCGCGATGGCGGGCGGCTCGACCCACACCTTGGCGGGATCGAACTGGGCCTGGGCCGGCCATGCGGCCAGCAGGGCCAGGCCGAGGGCGCACGAGGAACGGAACAAAGGAAGACGACGCATGGCGCGCATTCTCCTTGCGTGCAGCGCCGTTGCCTTCAGTGCCGGTTCAGCCTTCGACCCGGCAGGCCTCGGCGCGCGCCCGCAGCAGCGCCTGTTCGCGCGTGTTGCGCGTGAGCGAGGCGGCACGCTGGAACTCCCGGCGCGCCTCGTCGTGGCGGCCCAGCTTGAAGAGCAGGTCGCCGCGCACGGTGGGCAGCAGGTGGTAGCCCTTCAGCGCGGGCTCGTCCTGCAGCGCATCGACCACCTCCAGCCCGGCCGCCGGCCCGAAGGCCATCGACAGCGCGACCGCGCGGTTCAGCTCGACGATGGGCGACGGCGACAGCGCGGCCAGCGCGTCGTACAGCGCCGCAATGCGGGCCCAGTCGGTCTCGCCCGCGGTGCGCGCACGGGCGTGGCAGGCGGCGATGGCGGCCTGCAGCGCGTAGGGGCCGAGCGCGCCACCCAGCGCTTCGGCACGCGCCAGCGCCGCCAGGCCGCGGCGGATCAGCATCGGGTCCCAGCGCGCGCGGTTCTGGTCGAGCAGCAGCACCGGCTCGCCCGAGGCGCCCACGCGCGCGGCGGTGCGCGAGGCCTGGATTTCCATCAGCGCGACCAGCCCGTGCACCTCGGCTTCGCCGGGCACCAACTCGGCCACGATGCGGCCCAGGCGCAGCGCCTCGTCGCACAGCGCGGGGCGCATCCAGTCGTCGCCGGCGGTGGCCGAATAGCCTTCGTTGAAGATCAGGTAGAGCACCTCGAGCACCGAGGCCAGCCGGGCTTCGAGCTCGTGGCGGCGCGGCACCTCGAAGGGCACGCGCGCCTCGGCCAGCGTGCGCTTGGCACGCACGATGCGCTGCGCCACGGTGGCCTCGGGCACGAGAAAGGCGCGCGCGATCTCGTCGGTCGTGAGGCCGCCCATCAGCCGCAGCGTGAGCGCCACGCGCGCCTCGGTCGAGAGCACGGGGTGGCAGGCGGTGAACACCAGGCGCAGCAGGTCGTCGCCGATGTCGTCGTCGAGCGCCGCATCCACCGCCTGCGCGAAGTCGGCCTGCGCCATGGCGTGCAGCGCGTCGAGTTCGCGGCCGATCTCGGGTGCCTTGCGCTCGGCCAGCTGCACGTGGCGCAGGCGATCGAGGGCGCGGTGCTTGGCCACCTGCGTGAGCCAGGCGGCCGGGTTGTCGGGCACGCCGTCGACGGGCCACTGCTCGAGCGCGGCCACCAGCGCGTCCTGCGCCAGCTCTTCGGCCAGGCCCACGTCGCGCACCTTGCGCGCGAGCGCGGCGATGATCTTCGCGGACTCGATGCGCCAGACCGCCTCGATGGCGCGGTGAATGGCGGCGGCGTTCTGGCCGTCGCTCATGCGACCCCTCCGGTCGATGCGCCGGATAGCATGCAGCCATGACACCACGCCTCGTCTTGTTGAGCCTGGGCATTGCATTTGGCCTCGCGTCCGGCGGCGTCCGGGCGGACAACCTCGCCGTGGAACGCAACAGCCTCGGCATGGCCTTCGTGCGATTGCCGGCCGGCGAATTCCTCATGGGCAGCGACGAGGCGCCCGAGGCGCTGGCACGCGACTACCCCGAGTTGCCGAAGGAGCGCTTCACCCAGCTGGCCGACGAAGGGCCGGTGCACAAGGTGCGCATCACGCGGGCGTTCTGGATGGGACAGCACGAGGTGACGGTGGGCCAGTTCCGGCGCTTTCTGGAAGCTTCGGGCCATGTGCCCGAATCGGTGGCCGACGGCACCGGCGGCTACGGCTGGCGCGCCGACTACGACCCCGCCACCACGCGGCGCGGCGACGCTTTTGAAGGCCGCGACCCGCGCTACTCGTGGCGCAACCCGGGCTTCGCGCAGGGTGACGACCACCCGGTCGTCAACGTGAGCTGGAACGACGCGCAGGCGCTGGCCGCATGGCTGAGCAAGACGGAGGGCCGGCGCTACCGCCTGCCGACCGAGGCCGAGTGGGAGTACGCCTGCCGCGCCGGCACGCGCACCCGCTACAGCACGGGAGACGATCCGGCCACGCTGCTGCGCGGGGCCAATGTGTTCGACACGCGCAGCGCCGCGCATTGGCCGCGCTGGCGCGCGATGGCGCTCGCGGGCGACGACGGTTTTGCCTTCACCGCCCCGGTCGGCAGCTTCGCGCCGAACGCCTGGGGCCTCTATGACATGCACGGCAATGCGTGGGAGTGGGTGGCCGACTGGCATGGCGACGAATACTACGCGCGCTCACCGGCCGACGACCCCCAGGGCCCCGCCACGGGCACCGTGCGGGTGCGCCGCGGCGGCTCCTGGCACACCTGGGCTTTCTATGCCCGCTCGTCCTACCGCAACTGGAATGCGCCGGGCACCCGCTACACACTGGTGGGCATCCGGCTGGTGCGGGACGACTAGGCCCCGCTCACTTCACTTCTTGAGCGTCTGCTGCATCGACGTGAACTCGCTCGCCACGTCCTGCACCTCGGGCGAGAAATCCTCGAGTTCCTGCACCTGGCGGATCTCGATGACCTCGTTCTCGCTGCCCGGGCAGCGGCTCGCCCATTCGATGGCCTCGGCGCGCGAGGCGACATCGATCAGCCAGTAACCGCCCAGCACTTCCTTGGCCTCGGCGAAGGGGCCGTCGACCACCTTCGGCTTGCCGCCCGGAAAGCTCACGCGCGCGCCCATCGACGGCGGGTGCAGGCCCTCGCAGCCGATCAGCACGCCGGCCTTCTGCAGAGACTCGTTGAAGGCCATCATCGAACCCACGCGTTCGACGTCGTCGGGCACGGTGCCGGGCGCCGCGCTTTCGTAGCCGTGGGGAATCATCAGCAGCATGAATCGCATGGTCGTTTCTCCTTCGAAGAATGGACGGGTTTCAGCGGCCGGCCTTGGCAGCGGACTCGGTGCGCAGGCGGTCTTCCTGGGCCAGCAGCTCGGGCGTCATGGCCTCGCCGAAATCGGTGGCCTCGAAGACCTGGCGGATCTCGATCTCGCCTTCCTGGAACGGGCTGCGCTTGATCCACTCGATGGCCTCTTCCTTCGACTTGACCTGCAGCAGCCAGAAGCCCGCGAGCAGTTCCTTCGTCTCGGTGAAGGGGCCGTCGATGACGGTGCGCTTCTTGCCTTCGCAGCGCACGCGGGCGCCCTTGGCCGACGGGTGCAGTCCTTCGCCCGCCAGCAGCACGCCGGCCTTGACCAGTTCTTCGTTGAACCGGCCCATCTCGGTCAGTATCTCGGTGCTCGGCATCACGCCGGCTTCGGAATCGGGGCTCGCCTTGACCAGAACCATGAATCGCATGTCGTTTCTCCTGTGGGTTGATGAGGGTCGGGAGGCGCCGGAATCTGCGCGCTCCTGTTCACACGTCGCACGAGCGGACAACGGATCGACACGACCGCATCGATCTGTTTGTAATTTTGTGTTTCAGAGATAGCCGCAGAACCGCAGCACGTGGCCGTCGGGTTCGCGGATCGCGAATTCGCGCAGGCCCCAGGGCTGGGAGACAGGCGGTTCGATAATGGTCACGCCGCGCTTCACGTAGGCGGCATGCAGGCCGTCGATGTCCTTGCCGACGTGGATCACGATTTCGCCGCGCCAGGGCCGGGCCTCGCGGCTGCCGCATTGCCACAGGCGCAGGTACACCGGGTCGCCGTAGCTGCGGTCGCCCTTCTTCACGCGCGCATAGCTGGGCGGCTCGCCGGCGATGAAGTCGATCTCGAAACCCAGCACCTCGGAAAACCAGCGCGCGGCGCGCGAGACGTCGGACACCGGCAGCACCGGCTGCACGCCGTGGAATTCATGCAGCGTGCCCAGGTCGGGCGCCGCGCTCACACCGGTGCGGGCGTCGGTCATGGGCGTTGTGGCTGTCGTGGCTGGTCAGTTGGCCAGGCGCCGCAGCAGCGCCACGCGCTCGGCGATCGCGTCGATGTCGAGCGCGTCTTCGGCGTTGGCGAGGTAGGTTTCGAGGTCGAGCACCGCCAGCGCCGCATGGCCCTGCTCGGCATGCGCCACGCCGCGGTCGCGGTGCTCGCCCCAGGCGCTGGGCAGCAGCGCAATGAGGCGGTTCTGCACCGCGATGTAGCGCGGCCAGTCTTCCTGCGCGTGGTGCACTTCCTTCAGGTTGCGCAGCATGCGCGCAATGATCTCGCGCGGGCTCGCGGGTTCCAGGTACAGGCCCAGCGGCACGTCGAAGTCGCCGACCAGCCCGTTGCCGCGCTTGTAGGGTTCGAGCCGCTCGCTCAGATCCTCGCGCGAGAGCGACTTGCCGGTGAACGGGTCGATCACGACCTGCCCCTTGGGCAGCGTCACCTTGATCATGAAATGCCCCGGAAAGCCGATGCCGCGCGTCTGCAGGCCCAGGCCCTGCGCCAGCTCCATCCACAGCACGGCCAGCGAGATCGGAATGCCGCGGCGGGTGCGCAGCACGGCGTTCAGGTAGCTGTTGTCGGGGTCGTAGTAGTCGTTGACGTTGCCGCCGAAATTCAGGTCGCTGAAGAAGAACTGGTTCAGCGCGCGCAGCCGCGCCAGCGGCGCGGCATCGGCCGGCAGGCGGCGCTTGAGGCGCGCGAGCAGCTGGTCGACGTCGCCCAGCACCTGCTGCACGTCGAGTTCGGGGTATTCGTCCTGCGCGATGCTGGCGGCCGCTTCGAGCAGCGGAAAGTGGTCATCGCTGCCGACCAGCGACTCGAAATATTCCAGTGCCGTGGGAACCTGGTAGCTGAACGTCATATGGCTTTGTAGAGGAGCCCGCGGGGAGCGTCAAGGCAGTGTTTTCCGGCTCGCCAACGGCGCTTCAGCGGCGCATGAAACTGCGCAGGCGCACGCCTGCGGCGGTGAGCACGGCGAAATAGAGCAGCGCGGCGCCGGCGATGAGCGCGGCCAGAAGGCCGATGCGGTGCAGGCGCTGCGCGCGCAGGCCGACCCAGTCGAAGTAGTGCGCGCCCCAGGCCAGCAAGACCGCCAGCACCACGGTGCCCAGCAGCACCTGCAGCGCGAACTTGCCCCAGCCGGGCTCGGGGGTGTAGCTGCCGCGGCGGATCAGGCCGATCAGCAGCCACAGTGCGTTGACCAGCGCGCCGATGCCGATCGTCAGCGTCAGCGCCGCGTGCTGCAGCAGCGGCACCAGGAAGAAGTTGAGCACCTGCGTGAGCACCAGCACGGTGACGGCGATCAGCATGGGGGTGCGCGTGTCGTGCTTGGCGTAGTAGCCGGGCGCGAGCACCTTCACGGCCACGAGGCCGACCAGCCCGACGCCGTAGCCCATGAGCGCCACGGTGGTGCGGCCCACGTCTTCGCCGGTGTAGGCGCCGTTATGGAACAGCACGGCCACCAGCGGCTTGGCGAACAGCAGCAGCGCCACGGCGCACGGCGCCGCCAGCAGCACCACGAGGCGCAGGCCCCAGTCGAGCAGCGACGAATAGCGCGCGTCGTCCTTGGCGGCGCGGGCGCCCGCGAGCTGCGGCATCAGCACCACCCCCAGCGCCACGCCGAGCATGGCGGTGGGGAATTCCATCAGCCGGTCGGCGTTGGTGACCCAGGTCACGCTGCCGGTGGCCAGGTGCGAGGCGATCTGCGTGTTGATGAGCAGCGAGATCTGCGCCACGCTCACGCCCAGCAGCGCCGGCAGCATGAGTTTCATGACCTTGCGGGTGGTCGGATCGGTCCACGCGGCGCGCAGCGCCTTGAAGCTGGCGCCGATGCGCGGCATGAGCCCCAGCGCGCGCAGCGCCGGGATCTGCAGGGCCAGCTGCAGCACACCGCCAACCATCACGCCCACGCACTGGGCATAGATCGGTTCGATGCCGTAGCGGCGGAACAGCGGCGCGCCGATGGAGATCGACAGGATCAGCGCGATGTTGAGCAGCACCGGCGACGCCGCCGGCACCGCGAACTTGCGCCAGGTGTTGAGAATGCCGCCCGCCAGCGCCACCAGCGACATGAAGCCGATGTAGGGGAACATCCAGCGCGTCATGACCACGGCGGCGTCGAAGCCCTGCAGGCCGCTGGCCATGGCCCAGACCAGCAGTGGCGCACCGGCCACGCCGGCCACGCACAGCACCACCAGGGCCCAGGTCAGCAGCGTGGCGACGTGGTCGACCAGCTCCCGGGCGCCCTCCTGCCCCGCCTCGGTCTTGCGCGCGGCCAGCACCGGCACGAAGGCCTGGCTGAAGGCGCCCTCGCCGAACACGCGGCGGAACAGGTTGGGGATGCGAAAGGCGACGTTGAAGGCGTCGGTGAGCGCGCTGACGCCGAACACCGAGGCAAACAGCACGTCGCGCACGAGGCCCGTGATCCGCGAAGCGAGGGTCAGCAGGGAGACGGTGGAGGCGGATTTGAACAGGGACACGGGGGCGAGTGTAGGGCTGCGAAAGGTAGCAAAAGCAGGCAATTCGGCAAAAACCGGAACCCGGCCTATAATGGAGGGCTTTGCTGCATCATCCTCAGACACCTAAGGAACACTAAATATGGCATCCGCCAAGCCCAAGAAGAAGAACCCGCGCCTCGCGTCGGGCCGCAAGCGCGTCCGCCAGGACGTCAAGCTCAACGCTGCGAACACCTCGCTGCGCTCCAAATACCGTACCGCTGTCAAGAACGTCGAAAAGGCTGTTCTGGCTGGCGACAAGACCAAGGCAAGCGAACTGTTCGCGAAGGCCCAGAGCATCGTCGACACCGTCGCCGACAAGGGCATCTTCCACAAGAACAAGGCCGCCCGCGACAAGAGCCGCCTGTCGGCCAAGGTCAAGGCCCTCGCCCTGGCGCCTGAAAAGGCCGCCGCCTGACACCTGTCAGGCAAGCCCGGATCGGAATCCTCCGGTCCGCCGTTTGATCGGGGTGCGCTGCAGCAAGCAAAAGTGAAAAACCGCCTTCGGGCGGTTTTTTCATGGGCGCTCGAAAAGTGCCCAGGCCAGAACGGCCCGTGCAGAAAAGAAAAAGGCCTGGAAGTCAGGCCTTTTTGGGAGGGGGCGGCGTGTCCGCCGGGTCGGGCACCAGGCAGGCCTCGGCCACCTGGAGGTTGTTGTCTTTCGCGAAGTTCACGCAGAAGTCCCAGGCCATGGGCTCGGCGTCGCGCAGGGCACGGTTCACCACCACGCATTTCACGCCGTTGATGGTCGTGGGAATGCACCAGGGCGAGTAGCTCAGGTGGCTGCCCGGGTAGGCGCCGCCGGGGCGGAAGGAGCACATGACGCCGGCGAGGCGTTCGGCCCAGTCGCTGGGGCGAAAAGTGCGGCCATCGTGGGTGATGCCCTGGATGAAGATTTCTTTGGCGTTGGGGGAAATCATCGTGAAGTGAGGCGACCGGAACAGGTGCTGCGGTGCAGCAAGCGATTGTATCCGGGGCCCTTTTTGCATCCTGAATAGAGGGCATTGCTGTGATGCGGAATCCTCAACGAAGCCGTCAAATCGCACGCCTAGAATTCGTGTTCCCTATCTGGAGTACCGAATGAGCGCCACCGCCCAGCAACCCACCTCGCCCCACGTCATGAACACCTACGGTCGCCTGCCGATCGCGCTGTCGCACGGCCAGGGCTGCCGAGTCTGGGACACCACGGGCAAGGCCTACCTCGACGGCTTGGGCGGCATCGCCGTCAACACGCTGGGCCACAACCATCCCGAGCTGGTGCCCGCGCTGCAGGACCAGCTGACCAAGCTGATCCACAGCTCCAACTATTACCACGTGACCGGCCAGGAACAGCTCGCCACCAAGCTCACCGAGCTGTCGGGCCTGACCAACGCCTTCTTCTGCTGCACCGGCCTGGAAGCCAACGAAGCGGCCCTGAAGCTGGCCCGCAAGTTCGGCCACGACAAGGGCATCGAGCGCCCCGAAATCGTCGTCTACGAAGCCGCCTTCCACGGCCGTAGCATCGCCACGCTGTCGGCCACCGGCAACCCCAAGGTGCAGGCCGGCTTCGGCCCGCTGGTCGAAGGCTTCATCCGCGTGCCGCTGAACGACATCGAGGCGCTGAAGAAGGCCACCGAAGGCAACCCGAACGTGGTCGCCGTGTTCTTCGAAACCATCCAGGGCGAAGGCGGCATCAACCCGATGCGCGTCGACTACCTCAAGCAGGTGCGCCAGCTGTGCGACGAGCGCGACTGGCTCATGATGATCGACGAAGTGCAGTGCGGCATGGGCCGCACCGGCAAATGGTTCGCCCATCAGTGGGCGGACATCTTGCCCGACGTGATGCCGCTGGCCAAGGGACTGGGCTCGGGCGTGCCGATCGGCGCCGTGGTGGCCGGCCCCAAGGCCGCCAACATCTTCGGCCCGGGCAACCACGGCACCACCTTCGGCGGCAACCCGCTCGCCATGCGTGCCGGTGTCGAGACCATCCGCATCATGGAAGAGCACAAGCTGCTCGACAACGCAGCCACCGTGGGCGCGCACCTGAAGGCCGCGCTGGAGCGCGAGATCGGCAGCCTGCCCGGCGTGAAGGAAATCCGCGGCCAGGGCCTGATGCTGGGCATCGAGCTCGACCGCCCCTGCGGCGTGATCCTGAACCGCGCCTGCGACGCCGGCCTGCTGCTGAGCGTGACGGCCGACAAGGTGATCCGCCTCGTGCCGCCGCTCATCCTGAGCATTGCCGAAGCCGACGAGATCGTTGCGATCCTCGCGCCGATCGTCAAAACCTTCCTCTCGGAGCCCGTTGCGCAATGACGACCGCCGCCGCACCGAACGCCCTGCGCCACTACCTGCAGTTCTCGGACCTCACGGCCGACGAGTACGTCTACCTCTTCGATCGCATGGCGATCATCAAGAAGAAGTTCAAGACGTATGAAAAGCACCAGCCGCTGGTCGACCGCACGCTGGCCATGATCTTCGAGAAGGCCAGCACGCGCACCCGCGTGAGCTTCGAGGCCGGCATGTACCAGCTCGGCGGCAGCGTGGTGCACCTGACCACGGGCGACAGCCAGCTGGGCCGCGCCGAGCCCATCGAGGACAGCGCCAAGGTCATCAGCCGCATGGTCGACCTGGTGATGATCCGCACCTACGAGCAGACCAAGATCGACGCCTTCGCCGCGCACTCGCGCGTGCCCGTCATCAACGGCCTGACCAACGAGTTCCACCCCTGCCAGATCCTGGCGGACATCTTCACCTACATCGAGCACCGCGGCTCGATCCAGGGCAAGACGGTGGCGTGGGTCGGCGACGGCAACAACATGGCCAACACCTGGCTGCAGGCCGCCGAGATCCTGGGCTTCACGGTGCACGTGAGCACGCCCAGCGGCTACGAGGTGGACCAGTCGATCGCCGGCATTCGCTCGGGCGACAGCTACAAGGTCTTCAAGGACCCGATGGAAGCCTGCCGCGGCGCCGACCTGGTCACCACCGACGTCTGGACCAGCATGGGCTACGAGGCCGAGAACGAGGCACGCCGCAAGGCCTTCGCCGACTGGTGCGTCGACGAGGACATGATGCGCATCGCCCAGACCGACGCCCTCTTCATGCACTGCCTGCCCGCGCACCGCGGCGAGGAAGTGCAGGCCGAGGTCATCGACGGCCCGCAGTCGGTGGTGTGGGACGAGGCCGAGAACCGCCTGCACGCACAGAAGGCGCTGATGGAGTTCCTGCTGCTCGGCAGGCTCTGACATCGATCCAATGAACCACCCGGGCGCCGCATGGAGCTGATGAACCGCTACCTGCCGCGCTACCAGTTCGCGGAGACGCACAGCCTCCACGTGCCCGCGTCGCCCGCGCGCGTGCTCGACGTGGCGGCCCGCCCCGAGATCACCGACGACCCCGTGGCGCGCAGCCTGATCGCGCTGCGCGAACTGCCGAACCGGCTGGCCAGCCGGCTCGGGCTGGCCGCGCCCACGCTGCGCCAGCGCGAGGCCTTCGGTTTTTCCGACTTCACGCCGCTGGGGCGCGACGGCGAACGCGAACTGGCCTTCGGCCTGGCCGGCCGCTTCTGGCGCTTCGACTACGGCCTGGTCCCGCTGGCCGACGGCCCGGCCTTCGCCGCGCTCGATGCCACGGGCCTGGCCAAGCTGGTGCTCCACTTCACGGCCGAGCCCGAAGGCACGGGCACGCGCCTCACCACCCGCACCCGGGTCTGGTGCGGCGACGCCGCCGCGCAGCGCCGCTTCACCGCCTACTGGCTGCTGATCCGCCCCGCGAGCGGGCTGATCCGTCGCCGCATGCTGCAGCGCGTGCGTGATGCCGCGCTGCTCGCCCCATGAATCCCTGCCAGACCTGCGGCGCCTGCTGCGCCAGCTACCGCGTCGACTTCAGCGTGCACGAGCTCGACGACCACGGGGGCCGCGTGCCCTCGGGCCTGGCGGTCGACGTGAACGACGCCCTGTGCCGCATGCGCGGCACCGACCACACGCCGCCGCGCTGCGCCGCGCTTACCGGCAAGATCGGCCAGGCGGTGGCCTGCGGCATCTACGAATGGCGACCCAACCCCTGCCACGAGCTGCAGGCCGGCAGCGACGCCTGCCAGCGCGCGCGCCTGCGGCATGGGCTGCCGATGCTGTCCGACGAGCTGCACTGACCGCTCAGGCCACGGGCACTGGCAATCCGCCGAGCTGCCCCTTGAACTCCTGCAGCGAGAAATGCGTCTGCACATGGCGCACGCCCGGCAGGCGGTGCAGCTTGCGCTGCAGCAGGTCGGAGTACGCATCGAGGTCCTTCGCGACCACCACGAGGATGAAATCCGCCGGCCCCGAGATGCCGTGGAACATCACCACCTCGGGAATGGCGCACACCGCGTCCTCGAAGGCGCGCGACGAGATTTCGGTCTGGTGGTCGATGCCGACCATCACGAAGGCCAGCACGCCGAAGCCCAGCGCGCGCCGGTTCAGGCCCGCGTGGTAGCCGCCGATCACGCCATCGTCCTCCAGCTTCTTCACCCGCCGCCAGCACGGCGACTGCGACAGGTGCGCCATCTGCGCCAGCTCGCCCGAGGTCAGGCGGGCGTTGTCCTGCAGCGCGCGCAGCAGCTGGAGGTCGGTTCGGTCGAGGTCGGCTTGCATGATCTGTTCTCCATTTCCTTTCGATTGAATAGATTATTCAATCTTTCGATGATTGATGGATAACTTCTCGACTCCAGACGGCCACTGCGCATAGCATTCGGCACCCGCCGGCCCCTTGTGGACCGACACCAACCGGCCCACACTGCCCTTTTCTTCCTTCGCCCTGCCGCCCGCAATGACCGCCCCGCTCCGACTCTGGGACATCTCCGCCCCCGTGCACGCCGGCAGCCCGGTGTTCCCGGGCGACACGCCGTATTCGCAGCAGTGGTGCGCCACCATCGGCCCCGGCTGCCCGGTCAATGTGAGCGCGATCACGCTGTCGCCGCACGTGGGCACCCATGCCGACGCGCCGCTGCACTACGCCCCCGAGGGCCAGACCATCGGCCAGGTCGACCTCACGCCCTTCCTCGGCCCCTGCCGCGTGATCCACGCGATCGGCCGCGGCCCGCTGGTCACCTGGGAGCACATCGCCCATGCCGTGAACGACACGCTGCCCCCGCGCGTGCTGGTGCGCACCTACCCGGCCATGCCCGTCGACCGGTGGGACCCGCAGCTCGCGGCCTACGCGCCCGCCACCGTCGAACGCCTGGCGGCCATGGGCGTGAAGCTCATCGGCATCGACACCGCCAGCATCGACCCGGCCGACAGCAAGACGCTCGACAGCCACCAGCGCATCCGCCACCTCGACCTGCGCGTGCTCGAGAACCTCGTGCTCGACGACGTGCCCGAGGGCGACTACGAACTCATCGCGCTGCCACTGAAGCTGACGAGCGCCGATGCCTCCCCCGTGCGCGCCGTGCTGCGCGAACTTCCCCGCTGAAACCACCCTTTCCATGACGACGACCCTCGCCGACTGCCGCGCCCTCGACGCGCAAGACCCGCTGCGCGCCCTGCGCGACCAATTCACTCTGCCCGAAGGCGTGCTCTACCTCGACGGCAACTCGCTCGGCGTGCTGCCCAAGGCCGCGCCCGCGCGCATCGCCGACGTGGTGGCCAGGGAATGGGGCGAAGGCCTGATCCGCTCGTGGAACACCGCGAGCTGGTTCGACCTGCCGCAGCGCCTGGGCGGCAAGGTGGCCCGCCTGATCGGCGCCGCGCCCGGCGAAGTGGTGTGCACCGACAGCACCTCCGTCAATCTCTACAAGGTGCTGTTCGCGGCGCTCTCGCAGCAGAAGGCCAGCGGCCGCAAGCTGGTGGTGAGCGAGCGCAGCAACTTCCCCACCGACCTGTACATCGCCGAATCGCTGTGCCGTGAGCGCGGCTTCACGCTGAAGCTCATCGATGCGAGCGAACTGGCCACCGCATTGACCGACGAAGTCGCCGTGCTCATGCTCACGCACGTCAACTACCGCACCGGCGCCATGCACGACATGAAGGCCGTCACCGCCGCCGCGCACGCCGCGGGCGCGCTCACCGTGTGGGACCTGGCGCACAGCGCGGGCGCCGTGCCCGTGGCACTGAACGACAGCAACGCCGACTACGCCATCGGCTGCGGCTACAAGTACCTCAACGGCGGCCCCGGCGCGCCGGCCTTCGCCTGGGTGAACACCAAGCACGCAGGCCAGTTCGAGCAGCCGCTGTCCGGCTGGTGGGGCCATGCGGCGCCCTTCGAGTTCACGCCGCACTACCGCCCCGCGCCGGGCGTCGGCCGCTACCTGTGCGGCACGCAACCGGTCATCGCGCTGGCCGGCCTCGAATGCGGGCTCGACACCGTGCTGGCAGCCGAAGCCTTCAACGGCACCGGCGGTGCAATGGCCGCGCTGCGCACCAAGTCGCTCGCGCTCACCGACCTGTTCATCCGCCTCGTCGAAGAACGCTGCGCCGGCCAGGGCCTGTCGCTCGTCACGCCTCGCGACCACGCACTGCGCGGCTCGCAGGTGTGCCTCAGCCGCGAAGAAGGCGCCTACGCCATCGTGCAGGCGCTGATCGCACGCGGCGTGATCGGCGACTACCGCGCCGGCGATTCGCAGATGCCCGACATCCTTCGCTTCGGCTTCACGCCGCTGTACCTCGGCTTCGAGGACGTGTGGCACTCGGTCGAACACCTCGTGCAGGTGCTCGAGACCGGCGAGTGGCGACGCGCCGAATTCAACCGCAAGAACGCAGTGACATGAGCACCGACAACGACAACAACAAGACCCCCGAGTCCATCGTCCACGAAGAGAAGGCGCAGCTGGACTTCAGCAAGTCCATGAGCTACGGCGACTACCTGCACCTCGACGAGATCCTCAACGCGCAGCACCCGCTGTCGCCCGCGCACGACGAGATGCTGTTCATCGTGCAGCACCAGACCAGCGAGCTCTGGATGAAGCTCATGCTGCACGAGCTGCACGCCGCCGTGCAGTGCATCGCGCAAGAGCGCCTGCCCGACGCCTTCAAGATGCTCGCGCGCGTGAGCCGCATCATGGAACAGCTGGTGAGCGCATGGACCGTGCTCTCGACCATGACGCCGCCCGAGTACACGGCGATGCGCCCCTACCTCGCCAACTCCAGCGGCTTCCAGAGCGCGCAGTACCGCTGCATCGAGTTCCTGCTCGGCAACAAGAACGCCGCCATGCTCAAGCCCCACGCGCACCGCGCCGACCTGCTCGCGCAGGTGGACGCCGCCTACCGCACGCCCTCGCTGTACGACGAGTCGCTGCGCCTGCTCGCACGCCACGGCCTGCCCGTGCCCGCCGACCGCCTGGAGCGCGACTGGACCCAGCCCTACGAATCGAGCGACGGCGTCGAGGCCGCCTGGCTCACGGTGTATCGCAACCCGCACGACCACTGGGACCTGTACCAGCTCGGCGAAAAACTCACCGACCTCGAAGACGCCTTCCGCCTCTGGCGCTTCCGCCACGTGACCACCGTGGAGCGCGTGATCGGATTCAAGCGCGGCACCGGCGGCACGGGCGGCGTGAGCTACCTGCGCAAGATGCTCGACGTGGTGCTGTTCCCCGAGATCTGGAAGCTGCGCACCGATCTGTAGTGCGTCATGCAGGGGCTTGCAGCAGCCCCGGGCGAACGAGGGTTGCTCCCTCGGCGCAAAGCGCTACATTTTGGAGAACACGGAGGCTGCTGCCATGAACAACAACACCTCGTTCTCTGTTGAAGAGCTCTCCACCCTGCGCGAACATGGCGTCGTGCTGTTCGCCGATCGCGTGATCTTCGACGCACAGCCGCCGATGCCGCAGCAGCAGATCGATGCGGTGCAGGCGCTGTGCGCCGGCCCGCTGCCCGAGGCGCTGGTCGCGCTGTGGCAGCATACGGCGGGCGGGCGCCTCGACTACGACCTGGCGTTGCCGATGAACGGCAACGTCGAGAGCGTCAGCTGGTCGGAGCTGTTCTGGGATGGCAGCGATGGCTACCGCGACCTGCAAGGCTGGATCGAGCACGAGCAGGAGCTCGCCGAGGAAGCGGCCGAAGACGGCGGCACGCCCTGGAGCGGCAAGCTCACGCACCTGCCCTTCGGCGGCTTCGAATACTGCGACCGCGTCTACGCGGTGGTCGAGCCCGGCGCCACGCACGGCCAGGTCATCGCGTGGAAACAGGGCCTGCCACCGGCCTGGACCCACGCGCTGCACGAAGACGGCCTGAGCCCCGTCGCCGCTGACCTGTATGGCGCCTTCGCGGCGCTGCACCTCGACGAAGACCCGCTGGCGCCGACGGGCGACTACTTCTCGGGGCAGGCACTGCTCGCCTACCTCGACGATCGCCATGAAGGCTACGGGCTGGACCTCGACCTGATGGACAAGCTGGTCACCTTCTATTGCCGCGCCATCGTCGACTGGCGTACCCCGCTCGCCGACGGCACGCTGCGCCATCACCCGGCGCTCGCACGCGCAGCGCTGCGCCACGCGATCGCCACCGACGACGCCGCGCTGGTCGCCGAACTCGCCGCCGCGGGCCTGAACTTCGAAGGTCCGCAGCAAGGCAGCGCACTCGCCACCGACGTCGCGGTGGGACACAGCGCCTTCGCCGCCGCGGCCGCGCTGGTGCGCGCGGGCGCACCGGTCGCGCCCGACGTGCTGCGCAACATCGACGGCCAGATCTCACCCGAACTCACGCGCGCCCTGCTGGACAACGGCGCCGAGCCGACCGTGGCGGCCATCGTGAAGTGCGCGGCCTGCGGTGCGCCCGCCAGCGCGCATCTGATCGCCGACGCCTGCACGCAGATCGGCATCGACGTGCCGCCGGCCTTCGTGGCCGATCGCGACGCGATGCTGGTCGAGTTGGAAACCACGCTGGCGCAGATGCGCGATGGGACGCAGGGGCATTACCTGGGGCAGGAAGGGCTGGCAGAGCGCATCGAGCATCTGCAGACGTTCCGGCTCTGATTTTTTCAGGGCGACGCTCATGCCGACGGGGAGCCTTGCTCCGCGAATGTCCCCCGGGGCTTCGCCCCTCCTCCTTAATTTCGCTGCGCAAGGCACCCCATCGGCCTGAGCGTTGGGCAGTGCAGCTGTTGATCGGCCAGCACAGCGACCGCGCCCCTCGTGCCCAGGACACTGGGTGCTTCCCGCAGCGAAATTAAGGAGGAGGCCGCAGGCCGGGGGACATTCGCGGAGGGAAGTACCCGGTGGCCTGGGCACGCGCCCTGGATCAACCGCCGTACAGCCAGGGCTGATCGAGCAACCGGGAGCCCAGCAAGCGCATCGCCATGTCGCGCCCGAAGCGCACCGCACCCGTGGCATGAAAGATCTCGCCGTTGCGACGCGCCCGCGCCTGCACTTGCGCGTTGCGTTCCCAGCGCGCCTCGGCATAGCGCGCGAACGCGGCCGGCACACCCAACGCCGAGGTATCGCCCAAGGCCTGCGCCAACGCGACCGCATCCTCGATCGCCATGCCCGCCCCTTGCGCAAGGTACGGCACCATCGGATGCGCAGCATCACCCACCAGCGCGACACGCTCATGCGCCATGTCGCCAGGACCGGCCACGGGCGCCCGATCGCTCAGCGTCCACGCGCGCCAACTCGGCATCGCATCGAGCAATGACTGAAGGCTCGCACAGCTGCGCCCCATCGCCTGTTTCAGTGCAGCCAGGCTGCTGGCCTGATCCCAATCGCGCGCATCGCCAGCCGGTGCAGATTCGGCAATCACGACGACGTTGAGCGCATCCCCCGCGCGCACCGGGTACGCGACCGCATGCAAACGCGGCCCGAGCCACACATCGACGCGCGAACGACGCAGCGCCGCAGGCAGATCGGCCTGACGCACCAGCGCACGCCAGGCCGTGTGCCCGGTCACGCGCGGCGGCACTTCAGCAGATTCGGATTCAAGCTGCGCGCGCACCAGGCTCCACAGGCCGTCAGCCCCCACCAGCGCCTCACCCTCCCACGCACGCGCGTCGGTGCTCGAGACGCAGACGAGGTCATCGCTGGTCTCGACCTGGCAGATGCGCGCGGCCGTGACCAGCGAGCCCGTGCCCTGCGCGCGCACGGCATCGAGCAGCAGCGTGTGCAGGTCGGCGCGGTGCACGCAGCAGTACGGCGCGCCGTAGCGCTGCTGCATGGCATCGCCCAGCGGCATGCGGGCCAGTTCGGCGCCGCTGCCGGCGCTGTGGACCACCAGCGCCTCGGGGCGCGCCGCGATGGCCGCGAGGCCGCGGCCGAGGTCGAGTTGGTGAAGGCAGCGGGTGGCGTTGGGGCCGAGCTGCACGCCGGCGCCGATTTCGCCGAACTCGGCGGCCTGTTCGAAGACGTCGGCGCGGTGGTGGGCGCGGGACAGCGCCAGCGCCGTGGCCAGCCCCCCGATCCCGCCCCCGGCGACGAGGATGTGCGCGGGCATCGGACTCAGCGTCCGGTGCTGGGCGTGGTGGAGGTCAGCGCGGGGCTGCTGTGGCTGTCGGCCGGGTCGGCGCCAGCGGGTTTCTTGGGGGCACAGCTGCCGCAGCTGTCGCACGAGCCGCAGCCCGAGGTCTTGGCCAGCGAGGCGGCGAGTTGATCGGCGCGGGCCTGATCGATGAGGCCCGCGCGCTGCGTGCCGGCCGCGAACTTGCGCGCGGCACCACGGCGCCAGCCGGCAGGCATCCAGCGCCAGACCGCGTAGAGCGCGGCGGCCGCGACGATCAATCCGACGATCAGTTGCTGTGTCATGTCTTCTTCAACCCTTTCCCTGTGGTTTTACCCCGCGCCGAAAGCGAGTGCAATGCGATAGGTCAAGAAGCATGCCACGTATGCCAGGGCGAACAAGTAGCCCGCCATGATCCACACGTATTTCCAGGAGCCGGTTTCGCGCTTGACGGCCGCCAGCGTCGAGATGCACTGCGGCGCGAACACGTACCAGACCAGCAGCGACAGCGCCGTCGCCAGCGACCAGCTGCCGGCGATGAGCGGCTCCAGCGCGCTGGCCACGTCGTCGCCGGTGGCCGAGAGCGCGTACACCGTGCCCAGCGCGCCCACCGCGACTTCGCGTGCGGCCATGCCCGGCACCAGCGCGATCGAGATCTGCCAGTTGAAGCCGATGGGCGCGAAGATGTGCTCCAGCCCGCGGCCGATCATGCCGGCCAGGCTGTACTGGATGGCGGGGCCGGTCGCGCCCTCGGGTGGCGACGGGAAGGTCGACAGGAACCACAGCAGGATCGTGAGCGTGAGGATGATCGTGCCCACGCGCTGGATGAAGATCCACGCCCGCTCGTACAAACCGAGCAGCAGGTTGCGCGGATTCGGCCAGCGGTAGGCCGGCAGCTCCATCAAGAGCGGCGAATGCCTCGTGCTGTCGCGGAAGCGCTTCATGACCCAGGCCACGGCCATCGCCGAGACGATGCCGAACACATACAGCGCGAACAGCACCACGCCCTGCAGGTTGAACACGCCGCCGACGGTGCGCGCCGGAATGAAGGCTGCGATCAGCAGCGCATACACCGGCAGCCGCGCCGAGCAGGTCATGAGCGGCGCGATCATGATGGTCGTGATGCGGTCGCGCCAGTTGCTGATGGTGCGCGTGGCCATCACGCCCGGAATGGCGCAGGCAAAGCTCGACAGCAGCGGAATGAACGAGCGGCCCGACAGGCCCACGGTGCCCATCAGGCGGTCGAGCAGGAAGGCCGCGCGCGGCAGGTAGCCGGAGTCTTCGAGCGCGAGGATGAACAGGAACAGGATCAGGATCTGCGGCAGGAACACGATCACGCCGCCCACGCCCGCAATGACGCCGTCGACCAGCAGGCTCTGCAGCATGCCTTCGGGCATGTGCGCCTTGATCAGGTTGCCCAGCCCTTCGGTGCCGGCCTTGATGGCGTCCATCGGCACGTTGGCCCAGCTGAACACGGCCTGGAACATCAGGAACATGGTCACGGCCAGCACCAGCATGCCCCACACCGGGTGCATCACGACGCGGTCAATGCGGTCGCTGGTGTCCAGGCTGCCCACGGGCTCCTTCACCGCCAGGCCGAGGATGCGGCGCACCTCGCGCTGCGTGGCGAGCACGTCGTCCAGGCCGGGTGCCTTCCAAGGCTGCGGCGCGGCGGCGGCGACCGGTGCGTCGAGCGCCTGGAGCAGGTTCTTCGCGCCACCGGTGTGGACACCCACGGTCTCGATCACCGGCACGCCGAGTTCGCGCGAGAGCACGGCGGTGTCGACCGTGATGCCCTGCTTCTTGGCCATGTCGGTCATGTTGAGCGCCACCACCATCGGCAGGCCCAGCTGGCGCGCTTCGAGCACCAGCCGCAGGTTCAGGCGCAGGTTGGTGGCGTCGGTCACGCACACGAGCAGATCGGGCAGTGCCTCGTTGCTCTGGCCGGTGACGATGTCGCGCGTGACGGCTTCGTCGGCACTCAGCGCGTTCAGGCTGTAGGCGCCCGGCAGGTCGAGCACGAAGACGCGGCGGCCGGTCGGCGTGCGAAGCGTGCCTTCCTTGCGCTCGACGGTCACGCCGGCGTAGTTGGCGACCTTCTGGCGGCTGCCGGTCAGCAGGTTGAAGAGCGCGGTCTTGCCGCAGTTCGGGTTGCCCAGCAGCGCGATGCGCCCGGGCTGTGCGGTGGCGCCGAGGCGGCCCGGCCCCTGGATGACGGCTTCAACCATGGTTCGCGGCCCCCGGCGTGACGTGGATCAGCGCGGCCTCGTGGCGGCGCAGCGCGAAGGTGGTGTGGCCCAGGCGCACGGCCAGCGGCTCACGCCCCGGGGTGCCGGTGGCGACGATGCGCACGGCCTCGCCCGGCACGAAGCCGATTTCGGTCAGGCGCAGCACCAGCTCGCGGTCGTCCGCGCTGTCGGGGCGGGCCACGTCGAGCACGGTGGCCCACTGATGGGACGGAAGCTGGTCGAGGCTCAGCGCGGTGGTGGTCGGCGCTGCGCCGAGGTCGTTGTTTCGCACGGTGGAGGTGCGCCCCCCGGAAACCCCGGGGCACGCCAGTAAGCAAAAGCCAGATGCTAGCAATTCTCACTCGCGAAAACCTGACCAACCCCAAAAAGTACCGGGTGTCGGCCAGGAAACGGCGCCCCCAGGGCCGGATTCAGTTCAATCCGAGCATCCCGCGCAGCTTCGAGAGGTCTTCGGCCAGCGTATTCACCCGGCCGGCCAGCATCTTGCGGTCGCGCTCGGTGAGCTTCGAATAGGTTTCGAAGCCGCCGTCGGCCGTGCGGTACTTGGCCAGCGTGTCGAACACCACCTTGAAGTTGGCGTCGGCCTTCTCGGCGAACGGCTTGTCCTGCTTCACGACCAGCGGGCGCAGCAGTTCGACGATCTTGTAGGCGCCCTCGAAGTTCGACTGGAAGTCCCACAGGTCGGTGTGGCTGTAGCGGTTTTCCTCGCCGGAGATCTTGGTGGCGGCCACCTCTTCCATCAGCACGGCGGCGCCGCCCACGACTTTCTCGGGCGGGAAGGTCAGCGCGCCCAGGCGCTTTTGCAGCTCCAGCACGTCGGCCAGCAGCTTGTCGGCCACGGGGTTCAGGTCCTTGGTGCTCTTGAGCGTCCACAGGCTGTACTCGATGCGGTGGAAACCGATGAAGGCCGGGTCTTTCTCGGCCTTCTCGTGGTCGTCCGCGCGCGAGTCGATCGACTGGTCGAGGTCGGTGAACAGCTCGGCCACGGGCTCCACACGTTCGTAGCTGGTGCGCGTGGGCGCGTAGAGCTTCTTGGCCTTCTCGATGTCGCCGGCCTTCACAGCGGCGGTGAACACGCGCACGTCGGCCGCCAGCTTGCGCACGTTCTGCGTCACGTAGATCTTGTAGTCCGAGATCGGACCGACCAGCTCGAGCGGCGACACGGCGGCCTGCGCGCCAACGGCGTAGAGCCCGGCAAAGCCTGCGACGAAAGCGGCGAGAAAGCGGCGGCGGAACTGCACGGTCATGGATCTCCTTGGGTGCGATGCGGTGGTGATGAAAAGGGAAAGCAAGGCTCAGGCGGCCAGCAGGCTGCGCCCGAGCCAGTCGTCGGCGCCCTGCACGCCGGGCAGCGTGAAGAAGAAGCCGCCGCCGATGGGCTTGATGTATTCCTCGAGCGGCTCGCCGTCCAGGCGCGTCTGCACGGCGACAAAGCCCTTCTCGAGGTCGGCCTGGTAGCAGATGAACAGCAGGCCCATCTCGAGCTGGCCCGACTTGGTGACGCCGTTCGAGTAGTTGAAGGGCCGGCGCAGCATCAGGTTGGCGTCCGAGGCCTTGGTGCGCGGGTTCGCCAGGCGGATGTGCGCGTCCATCGGCGTCGCCTTGCCTTCGGGGTCCTTGGTGTAGTCGGGCACGTCGTGCTCGGTCTTGCCGCCGTCCAGCGGCGCGCCGCTGGGCTTGAGGCGACCCATGATGGCCTCCTGCTCCTGCAGCGGCGTGCGGTCCCAGCGCTCGACGAAGTTGCGGATGATGCGCACCGCCTGGTAGCTGCCGCCCACGGCCCAGGCGGGCTCGTCGCCGTTCGGCTGCACCCAGACATGCTTGTTCATGAGCGTGTCGTCGGCCGAGTCGGGGTTGGCCGAACCGTCGCGAAAACCGAGGAAGTTGCGCGCGCTCTCCGCGGGCTGGCCCGCCACGGCCGGGATCGGCGGCACGGAGCCTTCCTGCTTCCAGTGCAACACCAGCAGGTCGGGCGTGTTCTTGATGATGTCGCGCAGCGCGTGGATGTTGGTGTCGGGCGTGTTGGCGCAGAACTGGATCGACAGGTCGCCGTGGCACAGCGCGGCGTCGAGCGCGTCGTTCGGGTGGCGCTGCATCGGCTTCAGGCGCAGCGGCTTCTTCTTGTCGAGGCCGAAGCGCTCGTCGAACAGCGAGGCGCCGACCGACACCGTCACGGTCAGCCCGTCGGGCTGCACCACCGGGCCGAGGATGCCGGAGCCCGCGGGCGGCAGCTTGGGGTCGGGGTCGGTCTGCGGGCCGCCCTGCGTGAGGAAGGCGATGCGCTCGGTGAGCGTGCGCATCAGCCGCTCCAGGTCGGCGCGGTTCTCTGCCAGCACGTAGAACGAGGCGACCATGCCGGCCGTCGGGCGCGGCGTGACCACGCCCGCCTGGTGCTTGCCGCGGAAGGGCACGCGGTCTTGCGTGTGGGTGCTCTGCGGCGCGTCGGTGACCTGTGCGCCGGTGTCGGGCGTGCCCGGAATGGCCGCGCCGGCGCGCGCGCTGGCGGCGAGCCCGGCAAAGGCCACGCCCGCGGCGCCGAGCATGCGGCGGCGGTGCGGCGAGGCAGGATGTCCCGCGACGGGGTCGTTCTTCTTCGTCGGTTCCATGGGGTCGTCGTTCTCTCTCAACTCATTCCAGACCGAGCGCGGCGTTCACCTTGCCCAGTTCCTCGGCCAGCGCACGCACCGGCACGGCCAGCGCCTGGCGCTGCGCGTCGTCCAGCGGCGCGGGCTGGAAGCCTTCGCCGGCGCGGTACGGCGCCAGTGCGGCGTCGAAGGCGGCAAAGCGCTCGTCGACGGCCTTCTGCTGCGCGGGCGCGGCCTTCACGAGCAGCGGCTGCAGCAGGTCGACGATCTTCTTCGTGCCTTCGTAGCTGCCCTGCAGGTTCACCAGCTCGGCATGGCCGTAGTGGTCTTCACCGCCGGCCGGCAGGTTGTCGGCCACGCGGCGCATCAGCTTCGAGGCGGCGCTGGCAAGCCGCTCGGGCGGCACGCTCAGTTCGCGCAGGCGCGCCTGCAGCGTCTCGACGTCGGCCAGCAGCTTCTCGAGGACCGGGGCCAGCGCCTTCGGGTCGCCCTGGCCGTACAGCGTGTACTCGATGCGGTGGAAGCCGCTGAAGCCCGGGTCGGCCTCGCGCTTCTCGAAGTAGTCGGCGCGGGCGTTGATGCGCGCGTCGAGGTCGGCGAACAGCTCTGCCATCGGCTCGATGCGCTTGTAGGCCTGGTGGGCCGGTGCGTAGAGCGCGCGCGCCTGCGCCAGGTCGCCGGCCTTGACGGCATCGGCCAGCGCGCGCACCGCGTCGTCAAGCGTGGCGGCCTCCAGCCGCAGGAACACCTGGTACTCGGCCAGCGCGCCCACGTAGTTGACGAGCGAGGGCCGCGCCTCTTCGGCCAGCGAGGCCGCCGACGGCGTGACGTGCAGCTTGCCGCGCGGGTTGCTCAGCAGGCCGCAGGTGATGGCGAAGTCGCCCGGCGAGAGCTTGACCGTCATGGTCTGCGAGAAGCCGGGCGCGATGTTCTCGCGCTCTTCGACCACCATCACGCCGTCGAGAATTTCCCACTCCAGCGCGCGGTTCGACTGGTTGACGATGGTGAAGGTCGTGCGCCCCGCGGGCACGGTGATCTCGTTCGGCTCGCAAGCGTTGCCGCGGATCGTGACGGTGACGGCATGGTCGACCGCCTTGGGCGGCGCCTTGCGCGCCTCGTTCGAGGCGTACCAGAAGGCCGCGAGCCCGGCGACCACCAGCAGCGCCGAGGCGCCCACGGCGACGCGCATGAGCGTCGATGACGAAGAAGAGGAAGAAGACATCGGGGAAGAAAGATCAGCCGGCGGTGGCCGTGCGCGGCGCCGCAGCAGCTGCCGGGCGCAGGAAGAAGAACAGGGCCACGGCCAGGAAGGCCAGGTAGACGATCACCTCGCCCACCACGGGCGCGGCCTGGTAGCCCAGCAGGCCCGACAGCACGGCGCCCACGGGGCTGTCCATCGGCAGGGTTTCGCTCATGTCGAACACCACGGTCTGCAGCTGGTTCCACACGCCGGCCTCGTGCAGCTTGCGCAGCACACCCGCCAGCAGCCCGGCCGCGACCAGCAGGATGAACAGGCCCGTGAAGCGGAAGAAGCGGCGCAGGTCGAGCCGCACGCCGCCCGAGTAGATGCCCCAGCCGACCACCACCGACACGGCGATGCCCGCGAGCGCGCCCACGGGCGCTTCCCAACCGGTGCTCTGCTGAAACACGGCCAGCAGGAAGAAGACCGACTCCAGCCCCTCGCGCGCGACCGCCAGGAACACCATGCCGATCAGCGCCCAGCCCTGCCCGTCGGCATGCTGCGCCAGCGCCTTGTCGATCGACGCATGCAGCTCGCCCTTGATGGAGCGGGCTGCCTTGCGCATCCAGAACACCATCGAGGTCAGCATGACCACGGCGATGAGCCCCACCACGCCTTCGAACAGCTCCTGCTGCTTCTGCGGAAACTCGGCCGCCAGCAGTTGCAGGCCGGCGCCGGCGAACAGCGACAGCGCGGTGGCCAGCAGCACGCCGACCCACACCGCGGGCATCAGCACGCTGCGACCGCTTTGTTTCAGGTAACTGGCAACGATGCCGACGATCAGCGCGGCTTCGATGCCTTCGCGCAGCATGATGAGAAAGGGAATGAGCATCTCGGAACAGAAGAACGTTCTTTGAAAATGCCCCGATGTGGTGCATTTTTCATAGAACGGCCCGAGGATACCCCATCAAATAAGATTTATTCTCAATTATGGGTATTCGACCCCGCCCCGCTCACAGGGGCAGTTCGACGATGCGCGCGCTGACGGTGTCGCCGTCGACGATCAGTTCGGCCACGGCGATAGGCAGCTTGAATCGGCGCGGACCGGCGCTGCCCGGGTTGACGTAGAGCACGCCGCCGCGTTCTTCGACCTTGGGTTGGTGCGAGTGGCCGGAGATCACGACACGCACGCCGGCACCGGCGGGGTCGATGTCGATCTGAGAAAGGTCGTGGATCGCGTAGACATGCACGTCGCCGACCTTCAGGAATGCTGTCTCTGGAATGGCCCCGGCCCACGCTTCGCGGTCGTTGTTGCCGCGCACCACCGTCAGCGGCGCGATCGCGGCGAGGGCGTCGAGGATGCCGGCGTCGCCGATGTCCCCGCCGTGCACGATGAAGTCGCTGCCCTGCAAGGCCGCCACGGCCTGCGGGCGCAGCAGGCCGTGGGTGTCGGAGATGAGCCCGACGCGGATCAAGCGATCAGGCCGCGAGCAGCTGCCGCAGCACGAACGGCAGGATGCCGCCGTGCTTGTAGTAGTCGACCTCGATCGGCGTGTCGATGCGCAGGCGCACCGTCACCTCCTGGTGCGTGCCGTCGGCGCGGTGCACCACCAGCTTCACGTCCATCTGCGGCTTGAGTTCGCCGCCGATCACGACGTCGATCTTTTCCTCGCCCGTGAGGCCCAGCGTCTGCCACGAATCGGCGCCGCGGAACTGCAGCGGCAGCACGCCCATGCCGACCAGGTTGGCGCGGTGGATGCGCTCGAAGCTGCGCGCCACCACGGCCTTGATGCCCAGCAGCTGCGTGCCCTTGGCGGCCCAGTCGCGCGACGAGCCCGTGCCGTACTCCTCGCCGCCGAACACGATGGTCGGCGTGCCCGCTGCCATGTACTTCATGGCGGCGTCGTAGATGAACATCTTTTCGCCGCCCGGCTGGAACAGCGTGACGCCGCCCTCTTCCTGCGTGCCATTGGCGTCCGGCGGAATCATCAGGTTCTTGATGCGCACGTTGGCGAAGGTGCCGCGCACCATCACGTCGTGGTTGCCGCGGCGCGAGCCGTAGCTGTTGAAGTCGGCCTTGGGCACGCCGTGCGCCTTGAGCCAGATGCCCGCGGGCGAGCTTTCCTTGATGGAGCCGGCCGGCGAGATGTGGTCGGTGGTGATCGAGTCGCCGAACAGCGCCATGACGCGCGCGCCCTGGATGCCCGCGTCCGACGCGTGCGGCTGCATCTGGAAGCCTTCGAAGAACGGCGGCTCGGCGATGTAGGTCGAGGTGGGCCAGTCGTAGACCTGGCCGGTCGTGCCCTTGATGCTCGTCCAGAACTTGCCCGGATCGCTCTTGACCTTCTCGTAGTTCGCGCGGAACGACTTGGCGTTCATCGCGAAGCGCAGGTTGTCATCGATCTCCTTCGGCGTGGGCCAGATGTCGCCCAGGTACACGTCCTTGCCGCCCTTGCCCTTGCCCACAGGCTGGGTCATGAGGTCGGTCATCACGTTGCCCGCGATGGCAAAAGCCACCACCAGCGGCGGCGAGGCCAGGAAGTTGGCCTTCAGGTTCGGGTGGATGCGCGCCTCGAAGTTGCGGTTGCCCGAGAGCACGGCCGCGCCGATGAGGTCGTTCTTGGTGATGGCTTCGTTGATCTCGGGCGTGAGGTCGCCGGCATTGCCGATGCAGGTGGTGCAGCCGTAGCCCGCGAGGTAGAAGCCCAGCTTCTCCAGGTACGGCAAGAGGCCCGCCTTCTCCAGGTATTCGGTGACGATGCGCGAGCCCGGGGCCAGCGAGGTCTTGATGTGCGGCTGCACCTTCAGGCCCGCTTCCACCGCCTTCTTGGCCAGGATGCCGGCCGCCAGCATCACGCTCGGGTTGGAGGTGTTGGTGCACGAGGTGATGGCCGCAATGAGCACGTCGCCGTTGCCGATGGTGACGTCGCCCTTGGGCGCCGATGGTGCCGTGGCGCTGGTGTGGGCCGCGGCCTTGGTCGAGCGGTTGGCCACCATCTCGATGACCGGGCGCGGCGAGCCGGGCGGCGGCGGGGGCACTTCGGTGTCGCCGCTCTGGCCTTCGCGCGTCAGCGCGTAGCGCTGCTTGAGCTTCTCGGCCGGCTGGTTGAAGCCGTTGGCGTCGTTGGGCTTGCTGTACAGCTCGGCGAACTTGGTCGACAGGTGGCCCAGGTCGATGCGGTCCTGCGGGCGCTTGGGGCCGGCCAGGCTGGGCGAGACGGTGCCCAGGTCGAGTTTGACGATCTTGGTGTAGTCGATGTCGCCCGGGGCGGGCATGCCGAACAGGCCCTGCGCCTTGTAGTAGGCGGCGAAGCGCTCCACTTCTTCCTTGGTGCGGCCCGTGCCTTCGAAGTACGCCACGGTCATTTCGTCGACCGGGAAGAAGCCCATGGTGGCGCCGTACTCGGGCGCCATGTTGCCGATGGTGGCGCGGTCGGGCACCGCGATCGATGCGGCACCGGGGCCGAAGAACTCGACGAACTTGCCCACCACCTTTTCACCGCGCAGGATGGCGGTGACGTACAGCACCAGGTCGGTGGCCGTGACGCCTTCGCGCAGCTTGCCGGTGAGCTCGAAGCCCACCACGTCGGGCGTGAGCATGTAGACCGGCTGGCCCAGCATGGCGGCCTCGGCCTCGATGCCGCCCACGCCCCAGCCGACCACGCCGATGCCGTTGATCATGGTGGTGTGGCTGTCGGTGCCCACCAGCGAGTCGGGGTAGTACACCGGCGTGTCGCTCTTGTCGGCCGGGCTCTTGTAGACGCCGCGCGCAAAGTACTCGAGGTTGACCTGGTGCACGATGCCGAAGCCCGGCGGCACGACGCCGAAGGTGTCGAAGGCCTGCATGCCCCACTTCATGAACTGGTAGCGCTCGTTGTTGCGCTGGAACTCCAGCTTCATGTTCAGGTCGAGCGCCTTGGGCGTGCCGTAGTAGTCGACCATCACCGAGTGGTCGACCACCAGGTCGACGGGCACCAGCGGCTCGATGGTCTTGGGCGACTTGTTCAGCTTGGCGGCCACGCTGCGCATGGCGGCCAGGTCGGCCAGCAGCGGCACGCCGGTGAAGTCCTGCAGCACCACGCGGGTGACGACAAAGGGAATTTCGTCGGTGCGCTCGGCGTTGGGCGCCCAGTGGGCCAGCTCCTCGACGTGCTTGGCCGACACCTTCTGGCCGTCGCAGTTGCGCAGCACCGACTCCAGCACGATGCGGATCGACACCGGCAGGCGTTCCACGGTCGGGTACTGCTTGGCCAGTTCCTTCAGCGACCAGTACTTGCCGGACTTGCCCGACGCGGTCTTGAAGGTCTTGAGGGTGGACGCAAACGCGTGCGCCGGGGCTTTG
Source organism: Variovorax sp. GW821-FHT10C12 (assembly GCF_059415405.1). Taxonomy (NCBI): domain Bacteria; kingdom Pseudomonadati; phylum Pseudomonadota; class Betaproteobacteria; order Burkholderiales; family Comamonadaceae; genus Variovorax; species Variovorax sp. GW821-FHT10C12. Next base: position 14,329 of record NZ_JBWKNE010000008.1, on the reverse strand, counting down.
GCCATGAGAAGACTCCTGTGTGTTCGTGGAAGCCTCTCAAGGATAGCGAGGTTCAATGTCAGTGGCTGTAGTCGGTCTTCCTTGTCGGGCTCTCCCGGAACTATCGTTCTCATAGCGAAAACGCCCGCCGCACGGGGTGCGGCGGGCGTGGAGCGGACGGTCGTCAGGCGTTCAGGCCATCGCCATGTGGGCACTGGCCCGGGTGCGGCGCAGGCCGGTCCATTGCAGCTCGGCCAGCACGACCACGCACAACGCCTGCGCCAGCACCCAGGCCATGCCGAGCGCGGTGACCGCGAACACGCCGCTCACCAGCAGCGCCACGCAGGCCACCGCCCAGGCGAAGTTGCCGACGATCACGAGGCCGATCAGCGTGCGCGGCGGCGTGGCGCGGCTGGCCATGAAGGCGGCGGCTGCTGCGTAGGCCAGCAGGAACACGCCGGTGCCCATGAGCAGCCAGGCCGGCAGGCCGGTCAGGGAGGCAAGGACGTCGGTGAACGCCACCTGCAGCGCGCCGGTCGCGGCGCACGAAGCGGCATCGGCCCACATCACGTTCGACAGGAAGCGGGGGGAAGCGAAAACAGACATGTGAATCTCCTGGGTGGGTACGCTGCAGGCCAGTCCTGCTGCGTTGGGGTCGATGATTCCGCCGGGCGTGGATCGCGTCGATGACCTGGGAGGTCATGGCGCCGCGCCGCCGCCGCGCCAGAATGCGGCTCCATGAACACCCCCCGCACCCATTCGTCCAAGGCCGCCGCCGCCGGCCTGCCCGGCGCGCGCGATCCGTTCGGCGCCCATCTGCGGCACTGGCGCACCCACCGCCGCCTGAGCCAACTCGACCTGGCACAGGAGGCCGAGGTCTCGACCCGCCACCTGAGCTACGTGGAAACCGGCCGCGCCGCGCCCAGCCGCGAGATGGTGCTGCGCCTGGCCGAGCGCCTGGACGTGCCGCTGCGCGAGCGCAACGCGCTGCTGGTGGCCGCCGGCTTCGCGCCCATGTACCGCCAGCGCTCGCTCGACGACCCGGCCATGGCCTCGGCGCGCCGCGCCATCGACCTGGTGCTGAAGGGCCACGAGCCCTTCCCCGCGCTGGCCGTGGACCGCCACTGGAACCTGGTCGCGCACAACGCGCTGGTGCCACTGCTCATGGAAGGCTGCTCGGCCGAATTGCTGAAGCCGCCCATCAACGTGCTGCGCCTGAGCCTGCACCCCGAAGGCGTGGCGCCGCGCATCGCGAACCTCGCACAGTGGCGCACCCACCTGCTGGAGCGGCTGCAGCAGCAGATCGCCGCCACCGGCGACACCGTGCTGCAGGCGCTGCACGACGAGCTGGAGGGCTACCCGCCGCCCGCAGTGAGCCACGACGCGCCGCTGCTCGACACCGCGCTGTCGGCGGTGGCCGTGCCGTTCCAGGTGGTCATGCCCAGCGGCGTGCTGAGCTTCATCAGCACCATCACGATCTTCGGCACGCCGGTGGACGTCACGTTGCAGGAACTCGCGGTGGAGTCGTTCTTTCCGGCGGACGAGCAGACGGCAGCGGCGCTGACGGCACTGGCGGCGCAGCAGGCGCGCTGAGGCCGGCGCTGCCGTCCGCGTTGCGCGCCAGCCCCTCGAAGTCGTCGACCTGGATCACCTTGTCGGCCGCCTGCAGGTAGGCCAGCGCCAGCGCGGGGTCGCTGGCCGATTGCGCCGCCTCGTCGAGGGAGCGCGTGCGGCGCAGCACCTTGTTGAGTGCGGCCGTCTCGTCGCCCAGGCGCGCGCCGAGCGCCATCGCCTGCATCAGGTCGCGCAGGCCGCCCGGGCCGGGCTCGGACAGATCGGGCACGAGGCGCGCGACCACGTCCGGCCGCGTGCGCAGCAGCTCGGCCAGCGCCATCAGCTGCACGTCGCGCAGCGGCGCCAGGTGCGCGGTGCGGCGCAGCACCAGCGCACCGAGCAGGCGCCGCCCCGGTGTCGGCAGGTTGGCGTACAGGTCGCGCAGGATCTTGCCGGCCTCGTCCAACTGCAGCCGGATCGCCGCCTGCGCAAAGGGCAGCAGTTCGGGCGCCGCATCGACGCGGTAGCGCCACACGCAGGCGCTCGCCAGGTACAGGTGGGCCAGCACGTCGCCCAGCCGCGCCGACAGCAGCTCCATGCGCTTGAGCTTGCCGCCGAGCAGCCCCATGGCCAGGTCGGCGGTGAGCGCGTACTTGGCGCTCATGCGCGCGATGAGGCGCGCTTCGCCCGCCAGCGCCGCGGGCGGATCGCCGCGCACCGGCGCGCCGAACAGGCTGTGCCACAGGTTGCGCGCCACATGCCGGCCGTGCGCGATGAGCGCCCGGCCGAGCGCGGCTTCATCTTTCGCCTGCACCGCCGCCATCTCGTCGAGCACATGCGGGTGGCAGCGCACCGCGCCCTGCCCGAACACGATGAGCGCGCGCGTGAGGATGTTCGCGCCCTCCACCGTGATCGCGATCGGCGCCTGCCGGTAGGCCACGCCGAGCAGGTTCGACGGGCCCGAGATGATCCCCTTGCCGCCGAGGATGTCCATGCCGTGGTTCACCGCGCGGCGCCCGGCCTCGGTGAGCTGCACCTTGAGGATCGCGCTGGCCACGCTGGGCCGCTCGCCCTTGTCGAGCGCGGCCGCCGTGAAGCGCCGCGCGGCATCGGTCGCGTACAGCTGCGCCGACATCTGCGCGACCAGCCCCGCCACCGCATGGAACTTGCCCACCGGCAGGCCGAACTGCTCGCGGATCTGGCCGTAGGCATTGCTCACGTACAGCGCGGTCTGCTGCATGGCCGAGCCCAGCGCGGGCAGCGAGATGGCGCGGCCCGCGGCCAGGCATTCCATCAGCATGCGCCAGCCCTGCCCCACCTGCGGCTCGCCGCCGATGACCCAGTCCATCGGCACGAACACCTGCCGGCCGTGGATCGGGCCGTTCATGAAGGCGCTGTCCATCGGGCGGTGGCGCCGGCCGATCTCCATGCCCTCGTGCGGCACGGGAATCAGCGCGCAGGTGATGCCCAGCTCACGCTGGCTCTCGTCAATGGCATGAAACGCCAGCCCGACCACGGTGGCGACCGGCGCGAGCGTGATGTAGCGCTTGTCGAAATCGACCAGGAAGCCGCGCGTGCGCCGGCCCTGGAACTCGCGCTCGACCAGCACGCCGCGGTCAGGAATGGCGGCGGCGTCGGAGCCCGCATAGGGCGAGGTCAGGCCGAAGCACGGCAGCTCGCGGCCGTCGGCCAGGCGCGGCAGGTAGTGGTCTTTCTGCGCGTCGGTGCCGTAGCGCAGCAGCAGCTCGGCCGGCCCCAGCGAGTTGGGCACCATCACCGTGACGGCCGTGGCGACGTTGACGCTCGCGATGCGCGCCACCACCGAGGCATGCGCGTAATGGCCGAAGCCCAGGCCGCCGAAGGCCTCGGGAATGATCATTCCGAAGAAGCGCTTCTCGCGCAGGAAGCGCCACACCTCGGGCGGCAGGTCGTGCGCCTGGTCGATGGCGTGGTCGTCGAGCATGCGGCACAGCGCGGGCACCTCGTTCGACAGAAAGGCTTCTTCGCGTGCGCTGAGCTGGTTGGGGCCGGCGGCCGTCAGCGCGTCGAAATCGGGGCGCCCGGCAAAGAGCTGGCCCTCGAACCCGACCGTGCCAGCCTCGAGCGCGGCACGTTCGGTGTCGCCCAGCGGCGGCAGGGCCTTGGAGAAAGGCTGCATCGCCCATCGGCCGATCAGGGTCGCCAGTGGCATGGGGTCTCCTTGCGCCGCACCGGAGCGCGCGGCAAGCGTCCATTCTTGGACGGCACCGGCCCGCGCCGGGGCCGGTCAAGGGCGTTCGCGCGTGTCGGAGACGGGCTCGCGCACCCTTGAATCGGCCTGGATCAGCGGCGCTTGGGCGCCTGCCCCGCTGGCGCGGCGGCAGGCATGGGCGCAGTCGGGTCGCGCCAGCCGTACTCGACATAGCGGCGGATCACGAGGCAGCCCGGCGGCGAATCGATCAGCGAGACCGACGAGGTCGGCTCTTTGTCGTCGGTGTAGACCGTGTAGATCGGCAGCAGCGCCGTGCGCTTGTAGTTCTTCAGTTCCTGCTCGGCCACGCTGGCGCAGGTGTAGGGCGCGACCGAGATGCGCTCGGCCGACACGGTGCAGGCACCGCTGTCGTCGGGAATGGCGGTGATCGACGCGGCCACGCCCGCGTTCGGGAACTGGATGCCGATCAGCGAGAACACCGGGCCGGCGTCGGGGCGCTTGCGGTCCCAGTCGAGCAGCACGTCGTGCGCGCGGCTGCCCTGCACGGTGAGCGTCGCCAGCCGCGTGATGGCGGGCAGGCAGCGCTGCACGCCCACGCTGGCGGCGGCGCGCGTGAGCGTGTCCTGCGGCGGCGCGGGCGGGGCCAGAACGCCTTGCGCAAGCGCGCTGCCGGCCATCGCAAGCACACAAGCGGCAGCGGTGAATCGGGCCAAGGCGGTCATCGGTGTCGCCTTCACGCGTAGAGGCTCTCGATGGCCGCCGAGTAGAGGCGCACGTTCTCCTCGCCTTCCGGGTCGAGCTTGGCGATGAGGGCGCGGGCGCGCTCGCGGTAGGCCGGCAGGTTGGCGTCGTGCTCGGCGAACGCGCGCCGCAGCGCCTGCCCGCCCTCTTCGCAGTCGAAGCCGTGGTAGCGGTAGCCGCAGTCGCCGATCAGGTGCGAGTTGTGGATGAGCGGCCAGCCGCCGTACAGCGCCTCGTAGTAGAGGTAGTTCTGCGCGTTCTCCCAGTGGTGCGCAAAGACCGCGTCGATCGCGCCCGGCAGCACCTGGTACAGCGGAAAGCGCCCTTCGAAGGTCGCCAGGCCGTGCCGCACCAGATCGAGGCTCTGGGCGAAGGCGACGAAGTTCGGCTTGTCCTTCAGGTGGAAGCTGTTGTAGACCCACATCTTCTCGATGAGGCGCGGCTGCGCACGGTGCGCCGACTCGCAACCCAGCATCGGGATGAAGCTGGTCTTCACCATGCAGATGTTGGGCTCGAAGATGGCCACGCGCCACTGCTTGCGCCCCGGCTCGTAGGCGAAGCGCTTGCCCTCGGCGCCGCGCGCCATCGCCTTCTCGACCACCATCGGGCTCCACAGGTGCGGCATGAGCTTGGTGGGTGCGCGGAAGGTGCTCGCGAAGTACGGCTTGCAGGAGATTTCGTACTCGGGCAACGTCCACACCTCGTCGTAGGGCGCGCCGCTGACCAGCATGCCGTGCGGCTTGTTGAAGGTCATGCGTTCGATGTCGATCACGTAGTCGTTGCCCACGCGCATCGAGACGATTTTTCCGCCGCGTTCGCGGAACGCCACCGACCACTCGCGGCCGAGCTGCGCGCTCATCTCGATCATGAGGTCGAGCTCCTGCGCGGCGGTGGCCATGTCGATGATCGGCACCGGCGAATCGGCCAGGAAGTTGGTAGCGTCGGCCGGGCCGCCGTCGCCGCCGCCGGCCACCAGCACCGTGCGCTCGACGCAGGGCGAGCGCAGCAGCAGCATCACGAGGAACAGGCAGTTCTGGTAGACGCCGTTCTCCCACAGGCTCTGCTCGCCCTTGCGGATGAAGATGGAGACACCGACCTTCAGGCGGGTCGGCGTGGCGGCCGCGCGCGGGCCTGCGGTGGGGTTCTGCACGTCGCTCATGCGGCCACCTTCGCGTTGCCGGCACGGAACGCCGGGTCGCCACCGACCAGGTGCAGCAGCCGCTGTGCGTAGCCGTCGATGTTGGCCGTGTTCATCGGATCGATCGCGTCGAACACGCGCTGGCTGCGCGCGCGGTAGTCGTCGAGCTGTGCATCATGGCCGCGCACGGCCGCGGCCAACTGCTCGGCGCCGACGGCGATGTCGAAGTCGGGGTAGTAGTAGCCGGCATCGCGCAGCCAGGGCGAGTTGTGCACCAGCGGGTAGTTGCCGTACAGCGCGTCGAGGTAGCTGTAGTTCTGGTCGTTCTGCCACTGGTGCGACACCACCGCGTCGGCGTGCTGCACCATGAAGCCTGCGAAGTCGTGCCGCCCGTGGAAGGTGGCCTTGTGCTGGCGCACGATGTCCAGCGAGTTCGCCAGGTAGAGCATCGTCGGGTGGTCTTTCAGGTGCAGCGTGTTGAGCACGTGCATCGCCGCGACGTGCTCCGGGTTGGCGCGGTAGGCCTCGTCGGTGATCAGCATCGGGATGCTGCACGACTTCACCACCGAGATGTTGGGCTCGAAGATCGCCACCCGGAAACCCGGCTGCTGCGCCGTGCGCGGCTGGTAGCCGAAACGGAAGCCCTGCGCCTGCACCTCGTCGACGCGCTGCGCCAGGAACTGCGGCGACCAGAGGTACGGCACCTCGTGCACCGGGCAGCGGTGCAGCGTGCGCATCATGGGCGCAAAGCCCGCGTCCTTGGGCAGCAGCCAGATCTCGTCGCAACGGTCGGTGGCGCCGAAGTGCCCCTGGTCGGCAAAGATGATCGGCTCGGCCAGCGCCACGAAGGGCTGCCCCACGCCATGGAAGGCCACGCGACCGCCGCAGGCGCGGAAGTACGAGAGCCACTGCAGGTCGAGGGCGCCCGCCATTTCGATGACCACGTCGAGCGCGTCGGTCAGCTCGCGGGCGCGGCCCAGCGTGAGGCCCATCGCCGACAGGTCGACCTGCGGCGGCATGGCCTGCTGGTCGCCCGCGTCGATGAGCGTGACGGACTCGACGAATTCGATGCGTTGCAGCAGCCGGGCCAGGAACAGGACGTTCTGTCCCATTCCGTTTTCCCAGATGTTCTGCCCCGCGTGGGAGAGGACTGAAATACCGATGCGCATGGGCGAAGTGTGTACCAAAAAACAATGGCTCCCGCGCGCAGGGCGCGGGAGCCACCGGGGCCGGGCGTCAGCCGGGCGCTTGCTCGCTCAGCGGTTTACTTCCACTTCCAGCCGATGCCGGCGTTCACGCCCCACTCCTTGCCGGTGGTCGTCAGGCCCGCGCCCCAGGACATCTTGCCGTCGTCCGACAAGGCCTTGAAGGTCAGCGCCACGGCGCTGTAGCCCTGGTACGAACCCAGGCCGACGCCGACCGTCTTCTCGCCCGGGTACAGCGTGGGCAGGTAGGTGCCCGACATCGCGAAGGCCATCGCCGTGCCCGAGTAGGCGATGCGCGCCACGTCGCCCACCTGCTTTTGCACCTGCTGCAGCTGACCCAGGTTGACCGCGTCGGTCGGCAGGATGCCCGGCGCCACGTTGCTGATGCGCGTGGGACCCGAAGTCTCGGTGCCCAGCGTGATCTGGTTGTAGTTCACCGATCCGTCGGGGTTGGTGGCGTACTGCACGCTGCTGGCCTTCGCAGCCGCCGAGACCGCCTTCAGCTGCGCCACGTTGGTCGCGTCGCTGTCGGCCGAGCCGGCTGCCACGCCCGTGATCTGGCGGAACTGGTTGTTGGCCGCATCGCCCACCGACACCGCCGCCTGCGTGCTGGTCGTGGCCTTGATGGCCGCTTCCTGCTGCGCATTCGCGCTGCCCGGCACGTAGCCCGCCACGCCCGCCGCCCGCGAGGCCACCGAGTTCGCACCCAGTGCCACGCCGCCGGTCTGCTGGACCACCGCGCCGAAGCCGATGGCCGTGCCCTGCGCGATGTTCTGCGCCTTGCTCAGCGGCGTGCCGCCGGCGTCCGCACCGTCACCCAGGGCCACGCCGCCGCCGCCGGCACGGGAGTTCGCGCCGATCGCCTGCGAGCCCGTGGCCAGCGCCCCGGTGCCGATGGCGATGGCGTTGGTGCCCGTGGCCTGCGCCCCGAAGCCCACCGCCACCGCGCCGTCGGCCGTGGCCTTCGCGCCGTTGCCGGCCGCGAAGGAGTTGGCGCCGCTGGCTTCGGAACGCGGCCCGATCGCCACGGCGTCCTTGCCGCTGGCCACGGAGTCGGCGCCGGTCGAGTTGGCGTGGAAGTACTTCGTGCCCCCGTTGTAGATCGAGCTGACCGTCGTGCTCAGGCTGCCGATGCCGCTCATCGCCGTGCTCAGGCCGGTCGACGTCGAGGTCGACAGGCTGGTGATGCCGCTGGCCGCGCCACCCACGCTGGTGGACAGGCTGTCCAGGTTGCTGTTGGTGGTGCTCAGGCCGGTCGACAGGCTGCTGACGTTGCTGTTGGTCGTGCTCAGGCCGGTAGACAGGCTGCTCACGTTGCTGTTCGTCGTGCTCAGGCCGGTCGACAGGCTGCCGACGTTGCTGTTGGTCGTGCTCAGGCCCGAGGACAGGCTGCTCACGTTGCTGTTCGTCGAGCTCAGGCCAGTCGACAGGCTGTCGACGTTGCTGTTCGTCGTGCTCAGGCCCGTGGACAGGCTGCTCACGTTGCTGTTCGTCGTGCTCAGACCGGTCGACAGGCTGCCGACGTTGCTGTTGGTCGTGCTCAGGCCGGTGGACAGGCTGCCCACGCTGCTGGCCACCGTGCTCAGGCCCGACGACAGGCTGCCGACATTGCTGTTGGTCGTGCTCAGGCCGGTCGAGAGGCTGGAGATACCGCTGGTGGCGGTGCTCAGGCCGCTCGACAGGCTGCCGATGCCGCTGTTGGCCGTGCTCAGGCCGGTCGAGGTCGAGGACGACAGGCTGCCCAGGTTGCTGTTCGTCGTGCTCAGACCCGTCGACAGGCTGAAGATGCCGCTGGTGGCGGTGCTCAGGCCGGACGAGAACGAGGTGGACAGGCTGCTCACGTTGCTGTTCGTCGTGCTCAGGCCGGTGGACAGGCTGTCGATGCTGCTCGTGGCGGTGCTCAGGCCCGACGAGGTCGAGGTCGAGAGGCTGTCGACGTTGCTGTTCGTGGTGCTCAGGCCGGTCGAGAGGCTGTCGATGTTGCTCGTGGCGGTGCTCAGGCCCGACGACGTGGAGGTCGAGAGGCTGCCGACGGTGCTGTTGGTCGTGCTCAGGCCGGTCGAGAGGCTCGAGATGCCGCTGGTCGCCGTGCTGAGGCCCGTCGACAGGCTGGAGATGCCACTGGTTGCAGAGCTCAGACCGGTCGACAGGCTGCCCACGTTGCTGTTCGTGGTGCTCAGGCCTGTGGACAGGCTGTCGATGTTGCTCGTGGCGGTGCTCAGGCCCGACGACGTGGAGGTCGAGAGGCTGCCGACGGTGCTGTTGGTCGTGCTCAGGCCGGTCGAGAGGCTCGAGATGCCGCTGGTCGCGGTGCTCAGGCCGCTCGACGCCGACGTCGACAGGCTGCTCACGTTGCTGTTCGTGGTGCTCAAGCCGGTGGACAGGCTGGAGATACCACTGGTCGCTGTGCTCAGACCCGACGACGTGGACGTCGACAGGCTGCTCACATTGCTGTTCGTCGTGCTCAGTCCCGTGGACAGGCTGGAGATGCCGCTGGTCGCCGTGCTCAGACCCGACGACGTCGAGGTCGACAGGCTGCTGACATTGCTGTTCGTGGTGCTCAAGCCCGTAGACAGGCTGGAGATGCCACTGGTCGCGGTGCTGAGACCCGTCGACAGACTGTCGATGCCGCTCGTGGCCGTGCTCAGACCCGACGACGTCGAGGTCGACAGGCTGCTGACGTTGCTGTTCGTGGTGCTCAAGCCCGTGGACAAGCTGGAGATGCCACTGGTCGCGGTGCTGAGACCCGTCGACAGGCTGTCGATGCTGCTCGTGGCCGTGCTCAGACCCGACGACGTCGAAGTCGACAAGCTGCTCACGTTGCTGTTCGTGGTGCTCAAGCCCGTGGACAGACTGGAGATGCCACTGGTCGCGGTGCTGAGACCCGTCGACAGACTGTCGATGCCGCTCGTGGCGGTGCTCAGACCGCTCGACGTCGAAGTCGACAGGCTGCTCACGTTGCTGTTCGTGGTACTCAGGCCTGTGGACAGGCTGGAGATGCCGCTGGTCGCGGTGCTGAGACCCGTCGACAGACTGTCGATGCTGCTCGTCGCCGTGCTCAGACCGCTCGACGTCGAAGTCGACAGGCTGCTCACGTTGCTGTTCGTGGTGCTCAAGCCCGTGGACAGGCTGGAGATACCGCTGGTCGCCGTGCTCAAACCGCTCGACGTGGACGTCGACAGACTGTCGATGCTGCTCGTCGCCGTGCTCAGACCGCTCGACGTTGAAGTCGACAGGCTACTCACGTTGCTGTTCGTGGTGCTCAAGCCCGTGGACAGGCTGGAGATGCCGCTCGTGGCGGTGCTCAGGCCGGACGACGTGGACGTCGACAGGCTGCTCACATTGCTGTTCGTCGTGCTCAGGCCCGTGGACAGGCTGGAGATACCACTGGTCGCTGTGCTCAGACCGCTCGAGGTAGACGTCGACAAGCTGCTGACGTTGCTGTTCGTGGTGCTCAGTCCGGTAGATAGGCTGGAGATGCCACTGGTTGCAGTGCTCAGGCCGCTCGACGTGGAAGTCGACAGGCTGTCCAGGTTGCTGTTCGTCGTGCTCAGGCCGGTGGACAGGCTAGAGATACCACTGGTAGCCGTGCTGAGGCCGCTCGACGTGGAAGTCGACAGACTGCTCACGCTGCTGTTCGTGGTGCTCAGACCCGAGGACGTCGAGGTCGAAAGACTGCTGACGTTGCTATTCGTGGTGCTCAGTCCCGTGGACAGGCTGGAGATGCCGCTGGTCGCTGTGCTCAAACCGCTCGACGTGGAGGTCGAGAGGCTGTCCAGGTTGCTGTTCGTCGTGCTCAGGCCCGTGGACAGGCTGGAGATGCCACTGGTCGCTGTGCTCAGACCCGACGACGTCGAGGTCGACAGGCTGCTCACATTGCTGTTCGTCGTGCTCAGTCCGGTAGACAGGCTGGAGATACCACTGGTCGCCGTGCTCAGACCCGACGACGTCGAGGTCGACAGGCTGCTCACATTGCTGTTCGTCGTGCTCAGTCCGGTAGACAGGCTG